>NZ_JBICZD010000007.1:528901-595224 GCF_043201555.1 Streptomyces sp. NPDC048288 | reverse complement strand
GTCTCCTTCATCCTCGCGATGTCGAGACGGCGGACCGGCCAGGGGCCCTTGGTCATCTCGGAGCCGAGGAAGAAGTTCCGCCACACCGGCATCAGCGGGACCGTGGCGAGGTCCTGGTAGACGGTGGCGATGCCCTTGTCGAGGGCCTCGCGCGGGGTGGAGAAGCGGACCGGCTCGCCGTCGACGAGGAAGTCGCCCTCGGTGTGCTGGTGCAGCCCCGAGATGATCTTGATCAGGGTGGACTTGCCGGCGCCGTTGTCGCCGAGCACGCAGGTCACCTGGTTGGGGAAGACCTTGAGGTCGACGCCGTGCAGGGCGCGGATGTTGCCGTACGACTTGCCCGTGCCGCGCAGTTCGACGATCGGGCCGCCGTCGGTGGGCGCCTCGTCCTGGAGGACGGCCCCGTGGGTTCCGGTGGTGTTGTCTGTCATCGGGTCACCTCCTGGTCGCGGTCCGCTGGACCCACAGATTGATCATCACGGCGCCGAGCAGCATCACGCCGAGGAAGGCCTTGAACCAGTCGGGGTTCCAGCCCGCGTAGACGATGCCCTGCTGCACCATGCCGAACATGAAGGCGCCGAAGACCGGGCCGATCGCCGAGCCGGCGCCACCGGTCAGGAGGCAGCCGCCGATGACGGCCGCGGAGATGTAGATCAGCTCCTGGCCGACGCCCTCGCCGGACTGCACGGTGTTGAAGGAGAACAGCTGGTGCATGCCGACGAACCAGGCGCCGAGACCGACCAGCATGAACAGCGAGATCTTGGTGAAGTTCACCGGGACGCCGACCGCGCGGGCGCTCTCCTTGTTGCCGCCGACGGCGAAGATCCAGTTGCCGTACTTGGTGCGCAGCAGCACCCAGGTGGCGATGGCCGCGAAGACCAGCCACCAGATGATGGTGATCTTCACCTGGACGCCGCCGATGTCGAAGGACGACGCGAAGACCGCCTTGACCTGGCCGAAGCCGTCCATGTTGCTGATGTCGTCGGTGGCGACGTTCCCGGTGACCAGCTTGGTGACCGCGAGGTTCACACCTTGCAGGATCAGGAAGCTGCCCAGGGTGATCAGGAAGCTGGGAAGTCCGGTGCGGACCACCAGCCAGCCGTTGAGGAACCCGATGGCGAGCGAGACGACGAGCGCGGCGATCACGCCCACCCAGACGTTCATGGACAGCTGGTAGGCCAGCATGCTCGCGGTGAGCGCCGAGGTGACCACGGCGACACCGGCCGAGAGGTCGAACTCGCCGCCGATCATCAGCAGGGCGACCGGGATGGCCATGATGCCGATGGTGGACGACTGGTACAGGATGTTCGCCATCGAGCTGGCCTCGCGCACCGGCGGTGCGGTGACCAGGAAGAAGACGTAGACCGCCACGGCACCGAGGAAGACGCCGACCTCAGGGCGGGCCAGGAGCCGCAGCGCCAGGGGCCGTTGCGCGGTCCGGCCGTCCTTCTCCTTGGGGCCGGGGGCCGGCGGTGTGGCCACCGCCGGCTGTGCCTGCTGACTCATACCGATCACCGGGTGCCCTTCGCGGCGAACTCGGCGACCTTGTCGACGTTGGACTTGTCGACGAACGCCGGGCCGGTCAGCACGGGCTGCTCACCGCCGCCCATGTAGTTGCCGTTGTTCTTGTAGAGCCACAGCGAGTCGACCGCCAGGTAGCCCTGCAGGTAGGGCTGCTGGTCGACGGCGAACTCGATGGTGCCCTTGCTGATGGCGCCGGTCAGGTCCTTGTTCAGGTCGAAGGTGGCGATCTTCGCCTTGCTGCCCGCGTCGGACACCGACTGCACGGCGATCAGCGCGATGGGGGCGCCGAGCGTGACCACGTGGTCGATGGCGGTGTCCTGCTTCAGCTTGGCGGTGATCGTGGACTTGACCGAGGTCGGGGAGGTGCCGTCGACGTACAGGGTCTCCGTGGTGCCCGAGAACGTCTTCTTCACGCCGTCGCAGCGCTGGGTGAGGCCGACGTTGCCCTGCTCCTGGATGACACAGACGACCTTCTTCGCGCCCTCCGTGTTCAGCCGGTTGCCGAGCGCCTCGCCGGCCACCGTCTCGTCCTGGCCGAAGAACTCCATGAGCCCGAGCTTCTTCCAGTCGCTCACACCGGAGTTGAGACCGACGACGGGGATGTTCGCCGAGGTCGCCTTGGTGATGACGTCCTTCATGGCGTCGGGCTTGGCGAGGGTGACCGCGATCCCGTCGACCTTCTGGTCGATCGCGTTCTGCACCAGGTTGGCCTGGTTGCCCGCGTTCGGGTCCGCCGAGTAGATCAGCTTGATGTTGTCCTTGGCGGCCGCGGCCTCGGCACCCTTGCGGACGATGTCCCAGAAGGTGTCGCCCGGCGACTGGTGCGTGACCAGCGCGACCGTCATGCGGGGGGTGCTTGCCTTGCCCGCGTTGGCGGAGGAGCCGCCCTCCTCGGACTTCTTTCCTCCGGAGCTGCTGGAGCAGCCGGCGAGGGTCAGGGCTGCCGCCGCGGCCACGGCCACGATGGGGGCCAGTCTGCGCGAACGGGAATGGGATGAGCGGTCCATCTCTCCTGCACCTCACTGTGCGACGGGGAAGGGCTGTGCGTTGGGACGGGATACAAGTCCCTGTGAGGCCCGCTGTCAATACTTTGTTAAGACATCATTTCACACTCAGGTCCGAATGTAAGTACAAACCATTGACAGCGCGACCTGCCCCGATCTACACCTGAGGGGGCCGTTCCGAAGGCGATCTACCCGCTCCTGCCGGGCGTACCCCTGCCCAGGTACGCCACCCCGTCCGAATGAGGTCCCCCATGAGCCAGCCGACCACCCGCCTGACCGTGGCCCAGGCGCTGGTGCGGTTCCTGTCCGCCCAGTACACCGAGCGCGACGGTGTCCGGCACCGGCTGATCGCCGGCACCTGGGGCATCTTCGGCCACGGCAACGTGGCCGGAATCGGCCAGGCGCTCCTGGAGTACGGCGACGTGATGCCGTACCACCAGGGCCGCAACGAGCAGGCGATGGTCCACGCGGCGGTCGGCCACGCCCGCCAGCTGGACCGGCTCTCCGCGCAGGCGGTGACCACCTCCATCGGCCCGGGCGCCACCAACCTGGTGACCGGCGCGGCCCTCGCGACCATCAACCGGCTGCCGGTGCTGCTGCTGCCCGGCGACTACTTCGCGAGCCACGCCCCCGACCCGCTGCTGCAGCAGCTGGAGCACCCGACCGAGTTCGACGTCTCGGTCAACGACACCCTGCGCCCGGTCTCCCGCTACTTCGACCGGATCACCCGCACCGAGGCGCTGATCCCGTCCGCGCTCAACGCCATGCGGGTCCTCGCCGACCCGGCCGAGACCGGCGCGGTCACCCTCGCCCTCCCGCAGGACGTGCAGGCGGAGGCGTACGACTGGCCCGAGGAGTTCTTCGCCGAGCGCGTCTGGCGGGTCCGGCGGCCCGCCCCCGACCAGGTCGAGCTGGCGGACGCGGTGGCCGCTGTGCGGGCCGCCCGGCGGCCGTTGCTCGTGGCGGGCGGCGGGGTCCACCACAGCCGCGCGGAGGACGCCCTGAAGGCGCTCGTGGAGGCCACCGGCATCCCCGTGGCCTCGACACAGGCGGGCAAGGGCTCGCTGCGCCACGACCACCCGGCCGACCTGGGCGGGATCGGCCACACCGGGACCGCCGTCGCCGACGACCTGGCCCGCACCGCCGACCTGGTCATCGGCGCCGGCACCCGGTACACGGACTTCACCACGGCCTCCGGCACCCTCTTCCAGAACCCCGGCGTCCGTTTCCTCAACCTGAACATCACCGGCTTCGACGCCCACAAGCAGTCCGCCCTCCCGCTGGTCTGTGACGCGCGTACCGGCCTCGCGGCGCTCACCGAGGCCCTGGCCGGGCACCGCGTCGACGCGGCCTACGAGGACGAGTACCGGGCCGGCAAGGAGCGCTGGGAAGCCGTCGTCGAGGCCGCCTACCGCGCGGACGACGAGGACGCCGTCCCGACCCAGACCCAGGTGCTCGGCGCGCTGGACGCGGTCGTCGGCGATGACGACGTTGTCATCAACGCGGCCGGCTCGCTCCCGGGCGACCTGCACAAGCTGTGGCGGGCCCGCTCCCCGCGCCAGTACCACCTGGAGTACGGCTACTCCTGCATGGGCTACGAGATCCCGGCCGGCATCGGTGTCCAGCAGGCGGCCCCGGAGACCGTCGTCTGGTCGCTGGTCGGCGACGGCACCTATCTGATGATGCCGACCGAGATCGTCACCGCCGTCCAGGAGGGCCTGCCGGTCAACCTGGTCCTGATCCAGAACCACGGGTACGCCTCCATCGGCGGCCTCTCCGAGTCGGTCGGCGGCGAGCGGTTCGGCACCGCCTACCGCTTCCGCGCCGCCGACGGCACCTTCTCCGGCGCGCCGCTGCCGGTCGACCTGGCCGCCAACGCGGCCAGCCTCGGCATGGAGGTGCTGCGCGCCAAGACCGTGCGGGAGCTGCGCGAGGCGCTCGCCGCGGCCCGCGCGAGCGACCGGCCGACCTGTGTGTACGTCGAGACGGACCCGACGCCGACCGCTCCCGGCGCGGAGGCCTGGTGGGACGTGCCGGTCGCCGAGACCGCCTCCCGGGAGGCCGCCGTGCACGCCCGCGCGGACTACGACCGCCAGGTCGCCGGCCGCCGCCGCCAGCTGTGAACCCCGACCCGCGCTCTGGAAGGAGGTGTCCCGGTGGCCCGAACCGGTGATTCCGCCCGCGCCGCGACCGCCTCGGCGCTCGACACCCTGGACTTCGCCCTGGACCGCGGCAGTCCGGTACCGCTCTACTACCAGCTCGCCCGGCAGCTGGAGGAGGCCATCGAGCACGGGGTACTCGCCCCGGGCAACCTCCTGGGCAACGAGATCGACCTGTCGGTGCGGCTCGGCCTCTCCCGGCCCACGGTCCGCCAGGCCATCCAGTCCCTCGTCGACAAGGGGCTGTTGGTGCGCCGCCGGGGCGTCGGCACCCAGGTGGTGCACAGCCAGGTCAAGCGGCCGCTGGAGCTGAGCAGTCTCTACGACGACCTGGAGTCGGCCGGGCAGGGCCCGACCACCCGGGTGCTGCGCAACGAGCGGATCCCGGCGACCGCCGAGGTGGCCGCCGCGCTCGGGATCGCCGAGGGCGCGGAGGTGGTCGTCCTGGAACGGCTGCGCTCCACGCACGGCCAGCCGGTGGCGTTCCTGTGCAACTACCTGCCCGCAGCCCTGCTCGAACTCGACACGGAACGGCTGGAGTCGACCGGCCTGTACCGGATGATGCGCACGGCCGGCATCACCCTGCACAGCGCCCGGCAGACCGTGGGCGCCCGCAGCGCCACCGCCGAGGAGGCCGCCCGCCTCGACGAGAAGGAGGGCACCGCCCTGCTCACCATGCAGCGCACGGCCTACGACGACACCGGGCGGCCGGTGGAGTACGGCAGCCATGTCTACCGGGCGTCCCGGTACGCCTTCGACTTCCAGCTGCTCGTACGGCCGTAGAACGCCCCGTGCCGGGCCGGTTGCAGTGGGCTTAACCGCTGGTCCCGCCCCACGAAACCAACATGCCCGCACACGAGCCCCCATGAAGTTTGTCCCATGGGGGCTCCGTCGTACCGCTTTGTTCAACAAACCGGCAGGCGACCATGTCGATTACGTTTCGGGCAAGAGACGGGCGAGAGAGACGCAGGCTATTGACGCATGAGCGGACAAGCGGCTGTTATTGCGCCCACGATGTTCGGCCGAGTTGGTTTCTGATCGGTTTCGGGACCTTTCGAAGATCAACTCTTCCCCTTGCCGAACCCTGTTACTCAGGAGCCGCCATGCGCATCTCCCCGTCCGGTCTTCACGTGCCGGGTCCGAGCCGCCGTAACGTCCTGCGCGGTGCCGGTTCGGCCGCCCTTCTCGCCGGCGCCGGCATACCCCTGCTGTCCGCCTGTGGCGGCAGCGGCAGCTCGTCGGACCCCAAGACCGTCAGTGTCGGCTCCAACGACTCGGACGCCGTGCCGAAGAAGGCGTACGCGTCCGTGTACTCGGCCTTCCAGAAGCAGTCCGGCCTCACCGTCAAGGTGAACACGAAGGACCACAACACCTTCCAGGAGCAGATCAACTCGTATCTGCAGGGCACCCCGGACGACGTGTTCAAGTGGTTCGCGGGCTACCGGATGCAGTTCTTCGCGTCCAAGGGCCTCGCCTCCTCGATCGACGACGTGTGGGCGAAGATCGGGGACAACTTCCCCGACGCGATGAAGAAGCTCAGCAAGGGCGCGGACGGCAAGTACTACTTCGTGCCGATGACCACGTACCCCTGGGCGGTCTTCTACCGCAAGAGCGTCTTCCAGGCGAAGGGCTACGAGGTCCCGACCACGTGGGACCAGCTGGTGGCGCTGTGCAAGCAGATGAAGAAGGACGGCCTGGTCCCGATCGCCTTCGGTGACAAGGACGCCTGGCCGGCGATGGGCACCTTCGACCAGATCAACTTCCGCCTCAACGGCTACGACTTCCACGTCGAGCTGATGGCGGGCAAGGCGGAGTGGACCGACTCCAAGGTCAAGGACGTCTTCGACCACTGGGCCGAGCTGCTCCCCTACCACCAGGACGGCTTCATGGGCCGCACCTGGCAGGACGCCGCCCAGACCCTGGTGTCGAAGAAGGCCGGCATGTACCTCCTGGGCACCTTCGTGGCCCAGCAGTTCACCAACGCCTCGGACCTGGAGGACCTCGACTTCTTCCCGTTCCCGGAGATCAACTCCGCGTACGGCCAGGACACCGTGGAGGCGCCCACCGACGGCTTCATGGTCTCCAAGTCCCCGAAGAACCACGACGGTGTCGTCAAGCTCCTGGAGTACCTGGGCACCCCGGCCGCCGAGGAGCTCTACCTCAAGGGCGACCCGAGCGTGGTGGCCGCCTCCAGCAAGGCCAGCACCGCGTCGTACTCGACCCTGCAGAAGAAGGCGTTCGACATGATCGGCGCCGCCAAGAGCCTCACCCAGTTCATGGACCGCGACTCGCGGCCGGACTTCACCTCCACGGTGATGCAGCCCGGTCTGCAGAAGTTCCTGCAGAACCCCAAGGGCGTCGACAGTCTGCTCTCGTCGATCGAGCGCCAGAAGAAGACCATCTTCGCGTCCGAGTGAGCATCCTGAATGACGACTGAATCCCCCACGAAGTCCCAGGAGGCGGCCGCCGTGCCGCCTCCTGGGCGCGCGTCCAAGAACAAGCGGGTCCAGCAGGGGCACAGGCGCCTGCTGACCCGCCGCGACCGGATCACGCTCGCCTTCATGGCGGGCGTGCCGACGATCCTCCATGTCCTCCTGGTCTGGGTGACCGCCCTGGCCTCGATCCTCCTGGCCTTCACCTCCTGGGACGGCATCGGCTTCGACTCCATCAAGTGGGTCGGGCTCGACAACTTCCATCAACTCTTCACCGACAACCCGCAGTTCTGGCCGGCCGTCGAGCACAACGTCATCTGGTTCGTGGTGCTCATCCTGATCCCGACCCCGTTCGGGCTCTTCCTGGCCGTGCAGCTGGACAAGAAGATCCGGTTCAGCCGGGTCTACCAGACGGCCTTCTTCCTCCCGGTCGTCATCTCGCTGGCCTGCATCGGGTTCGTCTGGCAGCTGATCTACAACCCGGACACGGGCCTGATCAACAGCCTCATCGGCGCCAACAAGCCGGGCCACTACATCGACTGGATCGGTGACCCGAACCTCAACCTGTGGGCGGTCCTGGTCGCCGCGTCCTGGCGGCACACCGGCTACATGATGATCCTGTACCTGGCCGGCCTGAAGAGCGTCGACCCGTCGCTGCGGGAGGCCTCGGCCCTCGACGGCGCCAACGAGTGGCAGACGTTCAAGAACGTCATCTTCCCGACGCTGCGCCCGACCAACACCATCGTCCTGGTCGTGACCATCATCGAGGCGCTGCGCGCCTTCGACCTGGTCTTCGTCTTCAACAAGGGCGCCCAGGGCACCGAGTTGCTCTCCATCCTGGTGACCAACAACATCATCGGCGAGTCCAGCCGCATCGGTTACGGCTCGGCGATCGCGGTGGTGCTGCTGTTCATCTCCCTGATCGTGATCATTCCCTACCTGATCGCGACCTTCCGGAAGGAGCGCCGCGCATGAGCACCGTGAGCAACGCGCTGCCCAAGCAGCGCAACCCGATCCGCCCGGCCCGCGTGCTGCTGCACGTGTTCCTGGGCGGTACGGCGCTGGCCTGGCTCGCCCCCCTGCTGTGGGCGATCTTCTCGGCCATGCGCCCGTACAGCGAGACCAGCAACCGCGGCTACGTGTCCTGGCCGCACACGCTGAACTTCGACAACTTCAAGAACGCGTTCGAGCAGTCGGACATGACCCACTACTTCATGAACACGCTGGTCATCGCGGTCCCGGCCGTGCTGCTCACACTGTTCCTGTCGTCGATGGTCGCGTTCTACGTCGCCCGGTTCGACTTCAGGGTCAACCTGTTCCTGCTGCTGGTCTTCACCGCCGGCAACCTGCTGCCGCAGCAGGTCATCATCACCCCGCTGTACCGGATGTACCTGCTGACGAACCTGCCGGGCATCACCGCGAGCGGCAAGCTGTACGACTCGGCGCTCGGCCTGGTCCTGATCCACGTGGCGTTCCAGTCCGGGTTCTGCGCGTTCGTGCTGTCGAACTACATGCGCTCGCTGCCGCACGAGCTGACCGAGGCGGCGCTGGTGGACGGCGCGTCGGTGTGGCGGCTGTACTGGCAGATCACGCTGCCGCTGTGCCGGCCGGCGATGGCGGCCCTGGCGACCCTGTTGTCGATCTGGATCTACAACGACTTCTTCTGGGCGCTGGTGCTGATCTCGACCGGTGAGAACATGCCGATCACCTCGGCGCTGAACAACCTCTCCGGCCAGTACTTCACCGACCCGAACCTGGTCGCCGCCGGTTCCCTGCTGACCGCGATCCCGACGCTGCTCGTCTACTTCGCGCTGCAGAAGCAGTTCGTCAGCGGTCTGACCCTGGGCTCCGCCAAGGGCTGATCCGGCCCCGTCCGAAAGAGAACCACCGTGCACAACCCGTTCACCCCGGTCGCCTCCGTACCCGTGGACACGCGCACCGCCCGTGTCCACGAGGAGGGCTGGCAGTCCTGGTCGCCGAGCGGCGGCTACGCCCTCGGCGCCGCCCCGTACCGCCCGGCCAACGCCAACTGGGCGACCGTGTGCTACCGCCCCGGCCGCAGCGTGCCCGCCGGCGCCTTCCAGGGCGAGGGCCTGCTGGCGCTCGACCCGGGGGACGGCTCCCCGGTCCGGCTCTGGGCGGCGACGGACCCCACTCATGAGGTGCCGTCGATCCGGCTGACCGTGGCGGACGGGGTCGCGGAGGTGACGGCCGACGGCGCGGTCAAGGAGTGGAGCGGTACGGGCCTCCAGTCCGTGCTGGCCGGCTGGGCCGACGCCCTGGCCCTGCCGGCGCCGCGCCCGGCGCCCACCGTGTGGTGCTCCTGGTACGAGTACTTCACGGCCGTCACCGAGGACGACATCCACGAGAACCTGCGGGCGATGGACACCCTCGACCTGCCGATCGACGTGGTGCAGATCGACGACGGCTACCAGAGCGCGCTCGGCGACTGGCTGAACCTCTCCGGCCGGTTCCGCTCCCGGCGGGGCATCGCGGACGCGATCCGCGGCCGCGGCCGCCGGGCGGGCATCTGGACGGCGCCCTTCCTGGTCGACCCGGCGAGCGCGCTGGCCGAGACGTACCCGGACTGGCTGGTCCGCGACCCCGACGGCAACCCGCTGCACGCGGGCCGCAACTGGGGCCACGACCTGTACGTCCTGGACACCACCCACCCGGCCGCCGCGGCCTACCTCACCGACGTCTTCGCGACGCTGCGCGCCGAGGGCTACGACTACTTCAAGACCGACTTCCTCTACGCGGGCGCCATGGACGGCGTACGGCACTCCGGCGCGGACGCGCTGACCGCCTACCGGCTCGGCATCGCCCTGATCCGCGAGGCGATCGGCGCGGACGCCTACCTGCTCGGCTGCGGTGCGCCGATCCTCCCCTCGCTCGGCCTGTTCGACGCGATGCGGGTCAGCCCCGACACGGCCCCGCACCGCCGCCCCGAGGCCGACGACTACAGCCAGCCCGGCCAGGACCCGGCCGAGTTCACCGGCGTCGGCCGCCAGTGGCAGCACGGCCGCCTCTGGGTCAACGACCCCGACTGCCTGATGGCCCGGCCCGCCGTGGAGACCCGCGCCCGCTGGGCCGCCCATGTGGAGGCCGTCGGCGGCCTGGTCGCCTCCAGTGACCGCCTGCTCTCCCTCGACCCGTGGGGCGTGGAGACGACCCGCCGCCTGCTGACCGGAGCTGACCGATGAGCGACCGCACCCTTTCCGTTCCCGGTATCGCCTACGGCGGCGACTACAACCCCGAGCAGTGGCCCGAGGAGGTGTGGGAGGAGGACGTCCGCCTGATGCGCGAGGCGGGCGTGAACATGGTGAGCGTCGGCATCTTCTCGTGGGCGCTCATGGAGCCGTCCGAGGGCGTCCACGACTTCTCCCGCATGGACCGGATCCTCGGCCTGCTGCACGAGAACGGCATCGCCGCCGACCTCGCCACCCCCACGGCCGCCCCGCCGGCCTGGTTCTTCCGCGCCCACCCCGAGGCACTCCCGGTGGACCACGACGGCCGCACCCTGTCGTACGGCAGCCGCCAGACGTTCTGCCCGAGCAGCCCCGCCTACCGCGAGGCCGCGCTGCGGATCACGGGCGCGATCGCCGAACGGTACGCGAGCCACCCGGCCGTGCAGATGTGGCACGTCCACAACGAGTACGGCTGCCACAACGCGGCCTGCTACTGCGACACCAGCGCGGAGTCCTTCCGCCGCTGGCTGCGGGCCCGGTACGGCGACGACCTGGCCGCCCTCAACCACGCCTGGGGCACCACCTTCTGGAGCCAGTGGTACTACGACTGGGACGAGATCCTGCCGCCCCGCGCGACCGGTGCCGTGCCCAACCCGACGCACCAGCTGGACTGGCGGCGGTTCTGCTCGGACGAGCTGCTGTCGCTGTACAAGGCGGAGCGGGACGTCCTGCGGGAGGCGGCCCCCGCCATCCCCGCGACCACCAACTTCATGGTGATGTACAACTTCGACGCCCTCGACTACTGGCGCTGGGCACCGGAGTTGGACGTGGTCGCCAACGACCACTACCTGATGTCCGCCGACCCCGAGTCGCAGATCGACATCGCGCTGAGCGGCGATCTGATGCGGTCGCTGGCGGGCGGGCCCTGGCTGCTGATGGAGCACTCGACCGGCGCGGTCAACTGGCAGCCCGTCAACCGGGCCAAGACGGCGGGCGAGTTGCGCCGCAACGCGCTCGCCCATGTGGCGCACGGCGCGGACGGTATCGCCTACTTCCAGTGGCGGGCGGCGAAGGCGGGTGCCGAGCAGTGGCACTCGGCGATGCTGCCGCACGCCGGGACCGACAGCCAGATCTGGCGGGACGTGGTCCGGCTGGGCGCGGACCTGCGGGCGCTGGCCGAGGTCCGCGGCAGCACGGGTACGGCCGACGTCGCCGTCGTCTGGGACTGGGACGCCCGGTGGGCCGTCGAGCTGCCGTCCCAGCCGAGCGGGGAGCTGCGCTACCTGGACGTCGTCCGCGCCTGGTACGAGCCGCTGTGGCGGGCCGGCGTGGCGGTGGACTTCGTACGGCCGGACGCGGACCTGTCGGCGTACAAGGCGGTGCTGGCGCCGAGCCTGTACCTGGTCGACGACACCGGCGCGGCGAACCTCGCGTCGTTCGCGGAGGCCGGGGGCAGCCTCGCCGTCGGCTTCCACAGCGGTGCGGTGGACGAGAACTGCCATGTGCGGCTGGGTGGTTACCCCGGGGCCTTCCGGGAGCTGCTCGGCGTGTTCACCGACGAGCTGTTCCCGCTGCTGCCGGAGGAGCGCGTGGCGCTCGACGGGGGCGGGACGGGGTCGCTGTGGACGGAGCGGGTGCGGCTGGAGGGGGCGGCCGCGGTCGCGTCGTACGCCGACGGTCCGCTGGCCGGGGGGCCGGCGGTGACCCGGCGCACTGTCGGCTCGGGTGCCGCGTGGTACGTGGCGACGCTGCCGGACGCGGACACGCTGGCGGGGCTGCTGGACCGGATCCGTGCGGAGGCGGGGGTGGCGTCGGGGCGGGAAGTTCCGGCCGGTGTGGAGGTGGTTGTGCGGCGGGGTGCGGACGCGGACTTTGTGTTCGTGATCGACCATGCCGGGGAAGGGGCCGAGGTTCCGGTGTCGGACGGGGCGGTGGAGTTGCTGTCCGGAAAGCCTGCGGACGGGACTGTCGTCGTGGCGCCCGGCGAGATCGCCGTCGTGCGGGAGTCTCGGCTGGACGCGTAGCGCCCAGGAGCGGAAGGGCTGTTCGGCGGCTGCGGCGCCGTCGTGGCTGGTCGCGCCCACGCGGCGGAGCCGCACATCGATACAGCCCCGCGCCCCTACGGGGCGCGGGGCTGGGCCTCAGTCTGAAGCGAACGGGCCCTCCAGGGCTGCCCATTGCAGGAGCATGATGGTTTTGGCGTCGGCGATCTCGCCGGTGCGGATCATCTGGAGGGCTTGGCGGAAGGGGAGTTCGAGGGTCTGGATGTCCTCGCCCTCCTCGTCGAGGCCGCCGCCCTCGTGGGTTCGGGTGGAGGGGCCGTAGGCGGCCGCGTAGAAGGAGATCCGCTCGGTGACCGAGCCGGGGCTCATGTAGACGTCGAAGACGTGCTGGACGTCGCCGACCGTGTGGCCGGTCTCCTCGACGACCTCGCGGCGGACCGCGTGCTCCGGGTGCTCGTCCTCCTCGTCGAGGAGGCCTGCCGGGGTCTCGACCAGCATGCCGTCGGGGTGGCCGTTGACGTACGCGGGGAAGCGGAACTGGCGGGTGAGGAGGACGGTTTCGCGGTCGGCGTCGTAGAGGAGGAGCGTGGCGCCGTTGCCGCGGTCGTGGGTCTCGCGCTGCTCGGTGTGCCAGGTGCCGTCGGCGTGCTGGAGGTCGAAGGTGGTGGCCCGTTCAACGTACCAGTGGCTGGAGAGCAGTTGCACCTCCCGGACCTTCACGCGCGGGTTGCCGGTCAGGTCCAGGCCGGTGCGGTCGAGTCCGGTGCGGCCCCGGCGGTCGGGGGTGTCGGCCCCGGCGGTCATCGGGTACCGGCCGGGCGAGCGGAGACGTTCAGGTGGCTCATGATCACCTGTCTACCACCCGGCCGGCCGGGCCGATATGACCTAGTGCACTGCTTCCCGCGCGGGGCCCTCGTCGAGGAAGCCGCCCGACTGGTGCTGCCACAGCTTGGCGTAGGCGCCCTGGGCGTCGAGCAGTTCGTGGTGCGTGCCCTGCTCGACGATCCGGCCGCGGTCCAGGACCACCAGCCGGTCCATCGAGGCGACCGTGCTCAGGCGGTGCGCCACCACCAGTGCCGTGCGGCCCTCCATGAGCCGCCACAGCGCCTCCTGGACGAGCAGCTCGCTCTCGGAGTCGAGGGCGCTGGTCGCCTCGTCCAGGAGCAGGATCGGGGCGTCCCGGAGGATCGCGCGGGCGAGCGCGACCCGCTGCCGCTGGCCGCCGGAGAGCTTCACCCCGCGCTCCCCCACCATCGTCTCGAAGCCGTCCGGCAGGGCGTCGGCGAACTCCGTGACGTGCGCGGCCTCGGCGGCGATCCGGATCTCGGCGTCGGTGGCGCCGGGCCGGGCGAAGGAGATGTTGTCCCGCAGGGTGCGGTGGAACATCGCCGGGTCCTGCGGGACGTAGGCGATCTGGCCGCGCAGGTCGGCCTGGCGCAGCCGGCTGATGTCCTGGCCGCCGATGGTGATCCGGCCGCCGTCGATGTCGGTCATCCGCAGCAGCAGCCGGGTGAGCGTGGTCTTGCCGCCGCCCGACCGGCCGACGAACCCGAACTTCGACCCGCTGGGCACATCCAGCTCCAGCCCCTCGAACAGGGGTTTGGCACCCGCGTGGGTGAAGGAGACCTTCTCGAAGCGGACGCCGGCGGCGCGCGGTGCGAGCGGTTCCGGAACCTCCGGGTCGACCACGGACGGCGGTTGCAGGAGCAGTTCGGTGAACTGGGCCGCCTCCGTCATGGAGCTCTCGATGCGCCGGTAGATCTGGTTGAACTCGAACATGATCCGGGTCGCGTTGGAGTAGTAGGTGAAGGCGACCACGACCGCCTCCACACTGTGCCCGCCGCCCGCCAGTATCACCGCGAGCAGCAGGCCCACCGCGTTGGTCGCCACGGACATCGGGGCGACGAAGGTGTCGATGCGCAGGTTGCCGTAGTCCCAGGAGCGCAGGGTGCGCCGCCGGGACTCGGCGACCCGGGAGCGGTGTTCGGCGGCCTCCCGCTCCTCGGCGGCGAACGCCCGGACGGTGTCCATGTTCATCAGGCTGTCGGCGACATGCCCCGACACCCGGGCGATCGCCTCCTCACGCTGGTCGACCAGCCGCTGGCGGCGGCGGATCAGCGGGAACACGCACACCGCCGTGACCGCGATCATCGTGAGGAGCGCGATGACGAGCAGCGGTTCGTAGCGCCACAGCACCACGGACCCGAAGGCCAGCGGCACGAAGCTGCCCACGATGTTGAAGGTCAGGGTGTCGCCGAACTCCTCGAACCGGGTGGCGAAGCTCAGCACCCGCTTGGTGAGCGACCCCGCGAAGTTGTCGTGGAAGAACGCGGCGTCCTTGGCGAACAGTTCGTCCATGCCGATGACGTACAGCTGCTCGATGCCGAGGGCGTCCAGGCGGTTCAGGCAGTGCAGACCGATCCGCCAGAGCGTCTCCGCCAGCAGCAGGACACCGGCGAAGCCGAGGACGTACGGCAGTGTGGTGCCGAGGCCCAGGCCGTGGCCGTCGGCGATCCGGCCGACCAGCTTGGCCACGACCAGCGGGGCCAGGTAGTTGATTCCGATGTTGCCGAGCGCCGGCAGCAGCATCGCGGGCAGCGTGAGCCACTTGAGCCGGGCCAACTCCCGTCCGTAGTAACGAAGCGCGAGCAGCACCGCGCCCTTGCGCGGTCCCGTCGCCGGTAAATCGACAGAGGATGTCATCTCAACCCTGTGTAGTCGTCGCACGGCATGCCGAGTCGGCCGCCACATGGTCCGCGGCGGCCTGGAATCGGCTGGTCAGGAAAGGAAAGTGTCCCGCGACGGGGGTCCGGCGGTCCACGCATTTTTCCGCCGACGACTACGGAGCGAACACACGGTCGACGGCTGGGTGCGCGGGCACCGCCGTCCGAACGCGGTCATTTCGTCCGGTTCCACGTGAGACTCACGGTCAACTGCGCCGAGGCTCCGGCCGCCGTGATGATCGCCCCCGCCTGGGCGCTCAACTCGACGCCGAACTGTACGACCAGCGCATCCGGACGCTGACCGAAGTCCTCCACCTGCGCCGAGACGCTTCGCGCCACCGCCCGCACGGATTGCATGACGGACTCGAACGTGCCCTCCGCCTTCTTGATGACCGTGGATGTCGCAGCGCCCCGGGTGACCATCCCGGCCGCGCCCTGCTCGTCGCAGACCCTCACGAGCACGCCGCCACCCTCGCCTAGCGAGAATTCCATGATTGCCATAAACTCTTGATTAACACGAAATGACGAGTACCGCCAGATAGTTGACGGCTCTTCCAATTTCTGGACGCGCCCCTCCGTGAAGGGAGGTGAGCGATGTCACTCACCCTTGAGATCGTCCTCATCGTCATCGGCATTCTCCTCCTGGCAGCGGCGCTGATCGGCAGCGGAATTTCCAGGCGCCTCATGACCATTCCGAAGATGCATCGGGCACCGCGTATCATACTCGCCCTTTTGGGCGCGCTGCTGCTGGTCGGAGGGATGTGGGGGGTGACGACCCGGACCGAGAAACACGGACCCACCCTGGCCACCCTCCGAGCCCACATCCCACCCGACGTGCAATCCGGGCTGACGTGCAAGGACGCAAGCGAATCCCCCAAGGGAGCGGTGGAAATGTCCTGCAGCGCGGACAGCGTCCCGTATCAAGCCTGGTACGTCATGTTCCCCGACGTGAACTCCATGCAGGACTACTGGATCAACCAGGCAGGCCCGTCGGACCTCGCCGGATCGGACTGCAGCACCATGCAGGACTACGAGAAGGGGAGCAAGGTGACGTACCACTTCACTGGCGACTCCACCACTGTCGGCGATCAGGCCTGTTACGTGAGCGGCAAGACCACGGTGGCCATGTACACGGACCGGCGATTCAACATCGTGGTCTGGGCCCAGACCGATGACCCGCAGCGTTTTGCCGAATTCCAGAAATGGGTCAACAATACTTCACAGCCCACACCTGTCGGGAATGAGGAAACCACGCCACCGACACCCTCGCACACCGTCACACCCGAGTCCTGATCCGGTCCCGAGGGATGGGCACAATGGCGGCGGAATTTGATTTTGTGCTCAAAATGAGCGAGGCACCCCACGGCTATTCCGTCGAGGTGTCTTCGCCGTGCGGTGAGGACCGCTTCATCGTCGATATCGACGCCCGTGAACTGCTGGACCGGCTACCCTCTCTGGAAGCGGCTGTATTGGGATCCGCCGCGCGTTCCCGCGGCGCCGGGACCGGCCTGGAGGCACCTGCCCGTCAGGTCGGCGGCACGCTGTGCGACGCCGTGTTGCAGAACGCGATCAAAGCGCTGTACCTCTCCAGCAGGCAGAAGGCGCAGGATCACGGGCGACGGCTGCGCATGGTTCTCCGCATGCTTTCTCCGGAACTCGCCGCGCTGCCCTGGGAGCTTCTGTACGACGAGAAGCTCGGCGGCTATCTGTGCCTGCATCACCCGATCATCCGTTACGTGGAGATGCTGGAACCGGTCTCGCCGCTCCACGTGGACCCCCCGTTGCGCATCCTCGGCATGGTGTCGCTCCCCGGCTCCCTCGGCAGGCTGAACGCGGAGGCCGAGAAGGAGAGCCTGAGCACCGCACTCACACCACTCATGGACGAGGGGATGGTTCAACTCGACTGGGTGCGCGGAGAGACCAAGTCGGATCTCCTCCAATCGCTGTTGCGCGGCTGTCACATCTTTCACTTCATCGGCCACGGAAAGTTCGACGACCGCCGGCGCCAGGGGATGATCGTCTTCGCCGACGAGCAGGGTCGGGAGGATCCCCTGCACGCCGACGCGCTCGGCGCGCTCCTCAGCATCGCCGACCCCGCCCCGCGTCTCGTCGTACTCAACAGCTGTGAGACGGGGACCTCCCACGCGCAGGATCTTTTCTCCAGTACGGCAGCCAGGCTGGAGTTCACCGTGCCGGCGGCGGTTGCCATGCAGTTTCCAGTCACCGACAAGGCGGCCGTGCTCTTCTCCCAAGCCTTCTACCAGGCTCTGGCGGCGAACCGGCCGGTCGACGAGGCGGTGCGCACGGGCCGTGTCGCGCTGCGGGCCGACAAGGACGACAGCCTCGAATGCTTCACCCCAGTCCTCTACCAGCGCAGCGGCGACGCCCGGCTCTTCGACCTCACCACGTCCCTCCCGTCAAACGCCCCGGAGACCGTGGTCGGGCAGATGGATGAGATCGAGGAGGGGGAGGCGAAGCCGGAGCCCGGGCCATCCGCCTCTGCCCCTTCGACGCCACCGCCCGGTGTCACACCACGTCCGGCGATCGCGACCGGGCACTGGGTGGTCAGCATGGCCGTTCATCCGGAGGGGAGGCTGCTCGCCACCGGGTCCCGAAAGCTGGTGCGTGTCTGGGACGTGGTCAACGGGCACTCGACGTGGGAGCGACGGCTCGGCGGGTGGAGCACGATGGTCAATGCCATCGCGTTCAGCCCCGACGGCAGCCGGCTGGCGACCGGCAGCACCGACAACATCGCTCGCGTCTGGGAGATGGCGAGCCGGTCCGTGGTCCTGGAGCTGACCCACCGCCATTTCGTCAACACGGTGGACTTCGACGCCACCGGCAGGTACCTGGCCACCGGCAGCGCGGACGCGACGGCCTGTGTGTGGGACCTCAGCACCGGGACCCGTCTGCTGTCCCTGCGTCATGCCCGCGCGGTCAAGGCCGTCCGGTTCAGCCCGAACGGCCGCTGGCTGCTCACGGCGTCCGAGGACAAGAACGCATACGTCTGGGACGCGGACACCGGTCAGCAGCGGGCCCGGTTCCCGCACCACGACTTCGTACTCGATGTCGCCGTCTCACCCGACGGGCAGAAGATCGCCACGTGCAGCCAGGACCGCACCGCTCAAGTCAGGGAGGCGGGGACCTGGACCGAACTGTTCCAGGTGCAGCACAACGGCGGGCTGCGGGCGGTCGTGTTCAGCCCCGACAGCTCCGTGCTCGCCACAGGCAGCGAAGACGGTGCCGTATGCCTGTGGCAGGCCGACACAGGCCAGTCGCTGCTCGCCGACAAGCACCACCGTTCGGTGAACGCCCTGGCGTTCTACCCGGACGGCCGCTTCCTCGCGAGCGCGGGTGAGGACAAGGTCATCCGCAGCGTGCGGCTGCCCAAGCCCTCGTGAGTCGCCGCGCCCTGAGGTGTACTCCCTGTCCGTGGCACGGTCATCGCCGCTCCGCCCGCGTCGATCCGTCCGCCGGTCGATCGTCGTACCGCTCGTAGTCCGGGACAGTAAGGTCGAGCAGCCGGTCGATGTCCGCCGCCGCGGGCAGCGGGCCGTGGTCGCCCGTGACGCGGAGGGCGGAGACGGCCGTGATGTGGCCGAGCCGGAGGGCGCGGGTCGTCGTGCCGCCGCGCAGCAGACCGGCGAGGAAGCCCGCCGCGAACGCGTCGCCCGCGCCGACGGGTTCGACCACCGCGGTGCGCAGCGCGGGCACCGTGCACACGCCGTCCGCGGTGACGGCCGACGCGGCGCGGGCGCCGTCCTTGACGACGAGGATCCGGGGGCCGGGCAGCAGGCCCCGCAGCCCGGTGACGGTCAGGTCCGCGCCCCACAGCTCCTGTGCCTCGTCGAGGCCCGTGAAAACGATGTCGGCCCGGTCGGCGAGCGCGCGCAGCACGCCCGGCGCGGTGCCGTCCGGCCAGAGGGCGGCCCGGTGGTTGACGTCGAAGCTGATGGCGTACGGCCGTTGCGCGGCCGGGACGTCGAGGGCGCGGGACACCAGGGCGCGGCAGGACGGGGACAGGGCGGGGGTGATGCCGGTGAGGTGCAGGAGGGCGGCCGAGCGCAGCGGTTCGCCGTCGAGCAGGCCGGGGTCCAGGGCCGAGGCCGCCGAGCCGGTGCGGTAGTAGTGGACGGTCGTTCCGGTGGGGCCGGGGTTCTTGACGAGGAGGCCGGTGGGCCGGCCCGGGTCGGTGCGCACATGGGTGACGTCGACCCCGGCGGCGGCGACCGCGGCGCGGACGCGGCGGCCCAGCGGATCGTCGCCGAGGGCCGAGAGCCAGACGGCGGGCACGCCGTGGTCCGCGAGGTACATCGCCACGTTCGACTCCGCTCCCGCGAGGGACAGCCGCAGCTGCTCGGCGTCCGCCAGCGGCCGGGGCGGGTCGGGGGCCAGGGCCGCCATGGTCTCGCCGACGCAGACGACCGGGCCCGGCAGCGGAGGCCAGGGCGCCGTCACGGCCGTTCCTCCACGGCGGCCCGGAAGGCGCGGGCCCGGTCGCGCAGGGCACCGAGGTCGCCGCCGTCCGCCGCGTCGCCGACGAGGGGTGAGCCGACGCCGACGGCGGTCGCCCCGGCGGCCAGATGGGCCCGGGCGGCGGCCACGTCGACACCGCCCACGGGGACGAAGGCCGCGTCGGGGAACGGGCCCCGCAACGCCTTCAGATAGGCCGCTCCCCCGGCTTCCGCGGCCGGGAAGAGCTTCAGGGCGCTCGCGCCCCGGGCCTGTGCGGCGATGACGTCGGTGGGGGTGAGCACACCCGCCAGGACCGGCATGCCGAGGTGCTGCGCGGTGTCCACGCCGGCGCCGAGGCCGGGGGTGACGGCGAAGGTGGCGCCCGCGCGGTGGGCGGCGTGCGCGTCGGCGGCGGTCAGCACCGTGCCGACGCCCAGGGGACGGCCGGGGCCCAGTTCCTCGCGGGCCCGGGCGAGGACGGTGAGCGCGTCGGCGCCGCTCAGTGACACCTCGATCAGTTCGATGCCCTCCTCGGCCAGGGTCAGCACGGTGCGCAGGGCGGCGTCCGGGTCGCCGCCGCGCACGATGGCGATCAGACGACGGGCGGTGAGGGCGGCTCGCAGATCCACGAGCACATCTCCTTCCTCGGTCAGTGGGGGCAGTGGCAGGCGGCGCTCAGGGCGAGCCGCCAGCGGACCTCGCCCGAGGCGGGGACGCGGGCCGCGTCGTCCGGGCCCGCGTCGGCGAGGTCGAAGACGCGGCCGAGCATGGGCTCGACGCCCGTACTGCGATAGGGCCGGCCGGCCGGGAAGCCGCCCAGGTTGCGCCAGAGGGCGACGGACAGCGGCTGTCCCTCGGCCTCGACGGCCAGGGCGAGCCGGTCCGCGCCGTCGTGGACACAGCAGCGGCCGCCGGCCACCACGGCCCCGACCGCCGTGCCGTCGTCCGGTCCGAAGCGGTCGAGCCGCAGCCCGAGCGGTGCGGGCCAACCGCCCTCCAGCCAGGGTGTGCCGGCCGGCCAGGGGCGGTCCAGCAGGGGCGCCGCCTCCGGGAACAGCCGGGTGGGCGCTCCGTACCGGGTCCGTACGACGGCGTCCTCGGCGAGGTCCAGCAGGGCGTGCGCGGCCCACAGGAACAGGAAGCCGGGCTCGGCGGTCAGGGCGTAGGCGGCTTCGACGCCGTCGGCGGTGGCGCTCAACTCGCGGGTGAGGGTGAAGCGTTCGCAGCGGACGCGGTCGGTCCGCCCGTCCCGGGTCCAGGCGCGGGACCAGGCGTCGCCGTGGTCCGGGGCGCCGCGCACGGTGGGGACGCACTCCTCCAGTCCGCCCGCGTCGACGAACGCGTCGCCCGGCGCCACGCCGTCGCGTGCCACGCCGTCGGGCGCCACCCCGTCGCGTGCCGGGTCCTCGCGATGCCACAGCCATTCGCGGCCGCCGTGCCGCAAGGAGGTCCAACGGCCGCCGTGCGCGAGGTCGGTGACCGCCTCCATCACCACTCCGCGAAGGAGCCGTCGGGGTGCCGCCACACCGGGTTGCGCCAGCTGTGCCCGGTCCGGTCGGCCGCGCGGACGGCGCCCTCGTCGAGGGTGATGCCGAGTCCGGGGGTGTCGCCGCGCCGCGCGTGCCCGTCCACGAAGCGGAAGGGCTCGGGGTCGACGAGGTAGGAGAGCAGGTCGGCGTCCTTGTTGTAGTGGATGCCCCGGCTCTGCTCCTGGATGAGGAAGTTCGGGGTGGCGAAGGCGACTTGGAGGGCGGCGGCGAGCGAGATGGGGCCGAGCGGGCAGTGCGGGGCGAGCTGGGCGCCGTAGGTCTCGGCGAGCGAGGCGATGCGGTGCACCTCGGAGATGCCGCCCGCGTGGGACAGGTCCGGCTGGGCGACCGCGATGCCGGCGGCGAGGGCGGGCAGGAACTCGGCGCGTGAGTAGAGGCGTTCGCCCGTGGCCAGCGGCACCGGGCTCGCGGTGACCAGGCCGGGCAGCAGGTGGCCCTGTTCGGGGAGGACGGGTTCCTCCACGAACAGCGGGTGCAGCGGGGCGAGTTCGGCCAGCACGCGGCGGGCGCTCGCGGCGGTGAACCGGCCGTGGAAGTCGACGGCGACATCGCGGTCCGGGCCGAGGGCGTCCCGGGCGGCGCCCACCCGGGCGACGACGGCCGCGGTCTCGGCCGGTGTGGTGATCGGCGAGGTGGCGCCGGCGGCGTTCATCTTCACGGCGGTGAAGCCCGCCGCCACCTGGGCCGCGATCTGCTCGGCGAGCTCGGCGGGTTCGTCGCCGCCGACCCAGGCGTAGACCCGCACCCGGTCCCGCACCGGTCCGCCCAGCAGGGCGTGCACGGGCGCGCCGTAGGTCTTGCCGGCGATGTCCCACAGGGCCTGGTCGAGTCCCGCGACGGCGCTCGACAGCACCGGGCCGCCCCGGTAGAAGCCGCCCTTGGTGAGCACCTGCCAGTGGTCCTGGATGCGCAGCGGGTCCTGACCCATCAGGTACTCGGCGAGGACGTCGACGGCCGCCCGGACGACCTCGGCCCGCCCCTCGACGACGGGTTCGCCCCAGCCGACCACCCCGTCGTCGGTCTCGACGCGGCAGAACAGCCAGCGCGGCGGGACGAGGAAGGTCTCTATTCGGTCGATCTTCACTGACCGCCGCCGCCTTTCGTGTCGTCGTCGGAACCGGCCGCCGCGTCCGATCCGGCCGTCGCGTCGGGTCCGTGCAGCCGGGCCAGGTCGCGGCCGGCCTGGTCGAGCAGGGCGCGCATGGCGGTCTCGGCCGCCGCCGGGTCGCCGTCGCGCACGGCGTCCAGGACGGCGCGGTGGGCGGGGACGGGGTCCTCGCTGTGCGGGGCGCTGTGCACGATGCGGTCGCGGTGGGCCAGGCCCGACTCCAGCACCATCTCCATGCGTTCGAGCAGTTCGTTGTGGGTGGCGGCGAGCAGGGCGCGGTGGAAGGCGAGGTCCGCGTCGACGGCGTCGCCCGGGTCGGCCTCCTTCCGTCCCATCGCCGCCAGGGCGACCTCCAGGGCCACCAGGTCGGCCTCGGTGCGGCGCTCGGCGGCCAGCCGGACGGCGGCCGGTTCGATGATCGCCCGGACCTCGGCGAGGTTGTGCAGCAGCGACCGGTCGGCGTCGGTGGTGCGGCCGCCCTCGAACTGCCAGCGCAGTACGTCGGCGTCGAGCAGGTTCCAGTCGGCGCGGGCCCGCACGAAGGTGCCGCGTTTCTGGCGGGCGTCGACCATGCCCTTGGCGGCGAGCACCTTCAGGGACTCGCGCAGGGCGGTGAGGCTGACGTCGAGTTCGCTCTGCAGCGCCACCAGGTCGAGCGTGGCCCCTTCCGGGATCTCGCCGCCCAGGATGCGGCGCGCCAGGGCCTCCACGGTCTGTCCGTGCACACCGCGGCGGGCGTAGGGCGTCATGTCGTACAGCCTTTCTGTTCACAGGGCGTCATGCGGAGGCCTTCACGACACTCCAGCCACCGTCCACGACGAGACTGGCCCCGGTGACGTAGGAGGCCTCGTCGGCGCAGAGGAAGGCGATCGCGGCGGCCGCCTCCTCGGGGGTGCCGAACCGGCGGGCGGCCGTCTGGGCGATGCTGCGGTCCCGTTCCTCGGGCGGGACCCGGTTCCAGGCGCCGGTGAGGATCGGCCCGGGCAGCACCGCGTTGACGCGTACCTCGGGTCCGTACTCGACGGCGAGCTGTCCGCACAGGGACAGCAGGCCGCCCTTGGCGGCGGCGTAGGCCGGGTGACCGGGGATGCCCGCGTGCGCGTGCACGGAGGAGGTGAGGACCACGGCGCCGCGCCGGGCGCGCAGGTCGGCCAGGACCGCCTTGACGCCGAGGAAGCCGGCGGTGAGGTTGACGGCGAGCTGCCGCTGCCAGGATTCCAGGGACAGCTCGTGGGCGGGCCGGACGTCGACGGTGTAGGCGTTGCCGACGAGCACGTCGACCGGGCCGAAGTCATGGGCGGCGGTGGCGATCCGCGTCCAGTCGGTCTCGTCGGCGACGTCCGCGTGCACGTACCGGGCCCGGCCGCCGTCCCGCTCGATCCCGTCCACGACGGCCTGGCCGCGCTCGTCCGCGAGGTCGGCGAGCACGACGGCGGCCCCCTCCCGGGCGAGCCGTTCGGCGGTGGCGGCTCCGATGCCGGAGGCGGCTCCGGTCACCACGGCGGTCCGGCCGGTGAAACGGGCACCGTACCGTCGTACGGACTGGTCCATCGGGCTCCTTAGAGGGTGAGCTGCTGGAAACATATGCGTCCTACAGGCGGGTCAGTACCACCAGGTCGGCGTCGTACCCGGCATTCCAGGCGAACGGCAGGCCGTAGTGGAGCAGATGGGCTCCGCTGTACGAGGTTCCGCTCGCCGTCTCCCGGTAGCGTGCCGTCGGCTCCAGGCCGCGCAGCCGGAGCCGGTCGGGGCGGCCGGGGAGCAGCGGGGCACCGTCGAGGCGGCCGGTGGAGAGCGCGGCGACGACGGTCCGGTCACCGGCGTCGTACTGCACACCGCAGGTGGGGTCGTCCGGTGTGCCGAGCAGCCGGACCTCGCCGTGGTGGACGACGTCCCGTACCTCCTTGTACCGGGCGATCCACCGGGCGGCCTCCGCCCGCTGTTCCGGGGTCCAGGCACGGAGGTCGGCGCCGATGCCCAGGACTCCGCACAGGGCGTTGACGAAGCGGAAGGCGAGGCTGCGCGGGCGCGGGTCGAGGATGCCGGGGGCGTCGGTGACCCAGGAGCTCATGACGTGCGGGGCGTGGGCGTGCAGGAAGCCGTGCTGGACGCGCAGCCGGTCCAGGGGCGCGGTGTTGTCGCTGGGCCAGACGACGTCGGTGCGGGCGAGGGTGGCGAGGTCGACGCGTCCGCCGCCGCCGGCGCAGCCCTCGACGGTGACGTCGGGGTGGGCGGTGCGCAGGTGGTCGAGGACGCGCAGGTAGCCGGCGACGTGCTCGGCGTCCAGGTCGGCCGGGCCGGTGCCGGGGCGCCCGCGTTCGGTGGGCGGCCGGTTCATGTCCCACTTCAGGTAGCCGATCGGGTGCGCGGTGAGCAGCCGGTCGAGGGTGCCGACGACGAAGTCCTGGACGTCGGTCCGGCCGAGGTCGAGGAGCAGCTGGTTGCGGACGAGCCG
This sequence comes from Streptomyces sp. NPDC048288, assembly GCF_043201555.1. Lineage (NCBI taxonomy): Bacteria > Bacillati > Actinomycetota > Actinomycetes > Kitasatosporales > Streptomycetaceae > Streptomyces > Streptomyces sp. NPDC048288. The sequence goes on along the minus strand of NZ_JBICZD010000007.1, from coordinate 570,623 downwards.
GGCCGGGCGGCCGTCGACGCGGTAGACCCATTCGGGGTGGTCGGTTTGCAGCCGGCTGCCGGGGCTGACCGCCTCCGGCTCGACCCAGAGTCCGAAGTCGAGTCCGAGGGCCCGGACGTCCTCGACGAAGCGGCCGAAGCCGTCCGGGAAGGCCTCCGGGTCCGGGTGCCAGTCGCCCAGTCCTCCGGTGTCGTCGGCGCGGCCCGTGAACCAGCCGTCGTCGACGACGAAGAGTTCGGCCCCGAGGTCCGCGGCGGCCTTCGCCAGCTCCAGCTGGCCGGCCGCGTCGACGTCGAATCCGGTGGCCTCCCAGGAGTTGTAGAGCACCTTGCGGGGGCGGTGCAGCCGCTCCCCGGCGAGGTGCCGCTCGTAGCGGTGCCAGACCCGGGACAGGCCGTCGAGGCCGTCCGGGCTGAACGCGCAGGCGAGGCGGGGGGTCACCAGCGTCTCGCCGGGGCCGAGGCGGACGGCGCCCTCGTGCGGGACGCGTCCGGCGCGGACCCGTACGGCGCCGCCGGGCTCGGCCTCCGCCGTGATGTGCCAGTTGCCCGGCCAGGCGAGGGCGACGCCGTAGGCGGCCGGGGCGTCCCCGTCCTGCACGGCGAGCCAGGGCGCGTACGCGTGACCGGGCACGCCCTGGAGGCTGCCGATGGTGAACGTGCCTCTGGTGAGGTCGAGTCGGGTGTGCTGGAACTCCTGGGACCACTGTCCGCAGAGATACGTCAGCCGGGCCGCGCCGGTGACCGGGACGGTCACGGCGGCCGAGTCGAGCCGCTCCAGGCGGAGTTCGTCGTCGCGGGCCGTGAACTCGGCCCAGCGGAGGATCACATCGGTGCCCGGCACGGTCTCGTAACCGAGGACCGTCCGCAGTCCGATCACGTCGTCCGTGAAGGCCAGACGCAGGGATCCGTCGGCAGCCTCCGCGCCCTCGAACTCCCACCACATGCCCCGCTCTTCGCCGTCCGGGCGCGAGGCCACCACCTCGGACCCGGTGAACGGCCGCAGCCCGTACGGCAGATACTCGGCCGGGGCCACGTCGGCGGGCGTGATGAAGTGCGTGCGGTGGGACCGGTCCAGGGCGGAGGGGCCGTCCTCGACGCCGGGCGGGCCCCAGGCGGCGAGCTCGGCCCACGGCCCGTCCGGGGAGAGCCGGACGGTGTAGCAGGTGTTCGCCGTCCGCAGGGTCCAGCGCTGGTCCGTCACTTGACCGCTCACTTGACCGCTCCCAGGTTGAGGCCGGCCACGAAGTGCCGCTGGAATCTGAGGAAGACGGCGACCGTGGGCGCGGCGGCGATGACCGACCCGGCCGCGATCACGTTCCACATCGACACGTACTGGCCCTGGAGTCCGATGAGGGCGGCCGTGACCGGCATCCTGGAGTCGCTGCGCAGGACGGTGATCGCCCAGAGCAGGTCGTTGAAGATCCAGGTGAAGGAGAGCGCGCTGAGCGCGGCCAGGGCGGGACGCGTCAGCGGGAGGATGATCCGCCGGAAGATCTGCCAGGGTCCGGCGCCGTCCACGACGGCCGCCTGCTGGATCTCCACCGGGATCGACCGCATGAACCCGTGCAGGACGAAGACGTAGAAGCCCACGCCGAAGCCGATCTGCACCCCGATGAGGGCGGGCAGGGTGTCGTAGACGCCCATCAGCTCGCTGAGCTTGGAGACCGGGATGAGCAGGATCTGGGGAGGGAGCAGGTTGCCGCCGAGCATGAGGAGCAACAGGGCGCGCCGGAAGGGGAGTTCGTAGCGGCTGAGGGCGAACGCGGCCATCGCGGCGAGGGCGAGGGTGACCAGGACGCAGGGCACGGTGACCAGCAGGCTGTTGATCATGGCCTGCTGCTGGCCGCCGTCGCTCCAGGCCTGGCCGAAGTTGGACAGCGTGAAGGAGTGCGGCCGGCTGCCCAGGCCGTGGGCGGCGATGTCGTCGAAGGTGCGCAGGCTGGTCACCAGGACCAGGGCGATGGGCAGCAGCCACAGGACGGCCAGGGCACCGGCGCCGAGGTGGAATCCGGCGGTCGCGGCCCGCTTGCGGCGCACCGCCGTGGACGGGGCGGACATCAGTCGGCCTCCCGGAACGCGCGGACGAGATAGGAGGCGATGACCCCGAAGGCCAGCACGAAGATGACGACGGCGAGGGCGGAGCCGTAGCCGAGGCGCAGGGACTGGAAGGCGGTCGAGTACATGTACGTGCTCAGCAGTTCGGAGGAGTGGTAGGGGCCGCCGCGGGTCAGGGACCAGACGACGTCGAAGGAGCGCAGCGAGTCGATGACGATGACCGACAGGACGACCGCGTTGACGCTGCGCAGCTGGGGCAGGGTGACATGGCGGAAGCGCTGCCAGGCGCTCGCGCCGTCGACCTTGGCGGCTTCGTACAGCGCGGGGTCGATGCCCTTGAGGCCGGCCAGGTAGAGCACCATGACGTAGCCGATCTGGCGCCACAGCGCGGGCACGATCACCGCGTACAGGGCGGTGTCCTGGTCGGCGAGCCAGGCGTGCTGGAGGCTGCCGAGGCCCACGCTCTGCAGCAGCCGGTTCAGGACGCCGTCGGGCTGGTAGATCGCCTGCCAGACGAGGGCGGTGGCGACCAGCGAGAAGACGACCGGCAGGAAGAGCGCGGCCCGGTAGAAGCCGACCCCGCGCCGCTCCTGCTGGAGCAGCAGCGCGGTGGCCAGGCCCAGTACGGCGGAGAGTCCGCCGAAGAGGACCAGCCAGAGCACGGTGTGGCCGGCCGCGCCGCGGAAGACGTCGTCGTGGGCCATCTCCCGGAAGTTGCCGAGCCCGATGAACCGCGGCGGGGAGACGCCGTCCCACCTGGTCAGGGCGAGGTAGAAGCCCTGCAGCGCGGGCCAGAACACCCACAACGCCTCGACGAGCAGCGGAACCAGGACGAAGGCGAGGACCAGCGGCGGGGTGCGCCGGGAGCCCCGGGCCCGTCCGCGGCTCGCGGGCGGGCGGGCCGGGGACTTCCGTTCGGGGGCGGTCAGCACGGCCACGTCAGGCGTTCCAGATCTTCTGGGCGTCGCGCTGCCAGTCGGTGAGGATGCCGCCGATCTCCTTGGGCCTGGCCAGGAACTTGGTGAGCGCGGTGTCCGCGGTGGGCTGGAGGGCGTCGCTGGAGTCGCGGTTGAAGAACTGGGTGATCTCGGCCGCCGCGGCGATGTGTGCGCGGCCCTTCTTCACCAGCGGGGTCCCGGCGTCCTGGGCGTCCGGGTTGCAGGGCAGGACGGTGCCCGAGGAGCCCTTGATGTAGATCTCCTGGGCCTCGGCGGTGGCGAGGTAGCTCAGCAGGTCGTGGACCTGGTCGGTGCGGCCGGTGCGGGCGCTGGCGAAGTAGCCGTCCACGGGGGCCTCTTCGGCGAGCGGGACCTTGGCGTCGACGACCGGGAAGCGGAAGAAGTCGATGTCGTCCAGGGCGCTCCTGGGGGCCGCGTCGGCGAAGAAGGTGCCGATGAGCATCATGCCGGTCTTGCCGCTGAGAAGGGCCGTGGTGGCGTCCTGGAAGGGGAGGGCGACGCCGTTCGGGTCGAAGTACGGCAGCGCCTCCTGCCAGCGGTCGAAGACCTTGCGCACCTCGGGGTCGTCGAACCGGTGCTTCCCGGCGAGGAGTTCACGGTGGTACCGGGCGCCGTTGATCCGGATGTCGAGGTAGTCGAACCAGGCGGAGGCCACCCACGGGGTGTTGCCGCCGGCGCCGAGCCCGATCGGGGCGACGCCCTTGCTCTTCAGCTTCTCGCACAGGCCGAGGAAGTCGTCCCAGCTCTTGGGGAGTTCGGTCACGCCCCACTTGGCGAAGTTCGACTTCCGGTAGAACATGCCCCACCAGTAGTAGGTGGCGGGCACGAAGACCTTCTTGCCGGCGCTGGAGGTGCAGAGCGAGTTCAGCGCCTTGCTGTACTTCTGGAGGTCGGGTGAGGAGCTCCACACCTCGTCGAGGTCGAGCAGCAGGTTCTTCCTGGCGTAGGCGTCCGCCACCGAGCCGGGGTACCAGGTGAGCACGTCCGGCGGGTTGGCCGAGGTGAGGTAGGTCGGCAGCTGGGTGCGGAAGGTCTCGGCGGCGACCGTGTTGAGGCTCGCCCTGCCGGACCCCTTCTTGGCGTACGCCGCGACGAGGTCCTCCATCGCGGTCTTGGCCTGCGGGGCGGAGAGGTTGGACTGGAGGGTCACCGCGCCCTTCGAGGAGCTCTTCGCGGAGGAGGTCGAGGTGACACAGCCGCTGAGCAGTGCCGCGGTCCCGGCTCCGCCGAGTCCGGCGAGGAACCGGCGGCGGCTGGGCTGATGGTTGGCCATGATGGATCCCTCGGTTACTTGAATGTGGTCCGGTACACGTGGCCGTCGACCCCGCGGAAGACCGCGTCCACGGCTCCGTCCGGGCCGGCGACCGCGCCGAGCGAGCCGTCGAACGCGGCGCTCGGGAACTCCTGCCGCTTGCTCCAGCCCTGCCAGGCGCCGTCCGCGTACCGCTGCTGCCAGAGCGTGTAGTCGGCGGCGCGCGCGTAGAGCAGCACCGCGTCCCCGGCGGCGACCAGCGTCGGGCTGCCGCTGACGGTCCCGCCGAGCGGGGTCCACGCGGACCACTCCCCCGACGTGTCGCGCGACCGCGTCCACACGTCGTCGGCGGCGGTGCGGACGGCGACCTGGACGCGCCCCTGCGCGTCGACAACGGCGGACGGGCGGCCGTAGGTCGTCCGGTCGCCGGGCGCGCCGAGCGAGGACCAGGCGGTGGCCGGACCGCGCTGCACGACCGTGCCGTCGGCCCCGCGGGCGAACAGCGTCCAGTGGACGGGGTCGGTGAAGGCCACGGACGGCGCGTCGGTCAACTCGCCGCCCAGGGACTGCCATCGGCCCCAGCGGCCGTCGGCGTGGACCCGCCGGTAGGCCCGGGAGTCGGCGCCGCGCACGAAGACGTCGATCCGGCCGCCGGCCGAGGCGTGGGCGGCGGGCTGGCCGAGGATCCGGCCCCGCGCGGGGCCGCCGAGGTCCCTCGTCCTGCCGCCGGCCTGCTCGACGAGCGAGCCGTGCGGTCCCCGGAGGAAGACGGTGCCGTCGCCCGTCACGGCCGGGCTCGCGGTGGCCGTCACGCCCAGGTCCGTCCCGGGCAGGGCGTCGGCGCCGGTCAGCTTCAGGAACGCGGTGCCGTGCGCGGGAACCGCCACGGTGTACGACCCGGTGTGCGTGCCCCGGTCGGCGCGGGCCCGCAGGTCACGGACGCGTACCGGGCCGCCGAGGCCGGTGTCGGCGAACCGCACGGTGCGCTCGGCCGGCCGGTCGGAGCGGTTGAGCAGGACGACCGCCCGCTGCCCGCTGCCCCGCAGCACCTTGCTGTAGACGTCGCCGACCTGGTCGGTCGCCACCCGTACCCCCTGGATCGCGAGGGGGTCCTGGTCGACGGCGATGATCTCCGGGTTGCGGAGGGTGCTGAGCATCGAGTCGGACAGCGTGCGGGGGTCGGAACCGAGCACCAGCGGGGAGCCCATCTCGGCCCACATCACGAACTGGGTGGTGGACTCCTCCTGGGTCAGCTCGTACGACCCGTCGGTCATCCTCCGCATGGGGATGAGGTAGTCGGGGTCGTTGTAGTGGCCGGGGCCCTGCGCCTCGGGGTGCCAGGCGTTGGCGTCCATGGTACGGAGCACGTTGAGCCACTGGCCGGGGCTCGGGGTGCCCCAGGCGATGTCGGTGCCGGTGCGCCAGGAGTCGGCGATCGCCGGGGCGTAGACGTAGGTGTTGTGGGCGTCCTGCTCGGGGGTGTGCGGCAGGCCCCAGTCGTCGGTGAGCGGGTTGCAGAGGTTGAGCAGCATCCGGCGGCCGGACTTGGCGACCGCGTCGCTGAACTCCTTGAACGCGGGCCCCGGGTCGAGCCCGGCGCCGATCCCGCACAGGAAGTCGACCTTGATGGCGTCGATCTTCCAGCTCGCGAACTGCCGTGCGTCCTGGTCGTAGTACCCACGGCTGCCGAGACCGCAGCTCCTGCCGCCGTCGTAGGCGCCGGCGTCGGTGTAGATGCCGGCCCGCAGGCCGCGCCGGTGCAGGTAGGACACGAGCGCCGGGATGCCGGACGGGAAGCGTTCCGGGTTGGCCGTCAACCGCCCTTGTGCGTCACGGGGGTTGTCGGCCTGCCAGCCGCCGTCCAGCCACACGATGTCGTAGCCGCTGTCGCGCAGACCGCTGCCGACCAGCTTGTCAGCGACGGAGCGCACCTCCTTCTCGGTGGGCGCGCCGAGTCCGTAGTAGGTGTTCCAGCCCATGTAGGGCGTCGGCGCGAGGCCGCTGTCGTAGGCGGCGGGTGCGCCCTGGTCGACGGCCGTCCCGGCGAGGGCGTCGGGGGTCACGGTGGCGGCCAGGACCACCGCGGTCGCCGCCGCGAGGACGGGCCGGGTGAACCGGTGGTGCCGGGGTCTGGGTGCGGGCGGGTGCAGGGTCACGTGCGTCTCCCGGGGGATGGGAACGTCTCGGCGAAGACTGTGACCCGAGGCCGAAACCACGTCAAGATTAATTACTAATTTAATAGAAGCAGCGCGGAGGCATGCACAGACTCTTGACAGCTCCACCTTCGGGCAGTCATGTTCGGCAACGTTGTCAGTCGTCATGGCAACGTTGTCAACATCCTGGTGCCCGGCTCGAACTCCCCTGATCGGAGCCCCCGTTCATGTCGGATCAGTCAACTCCGCCGTCCCGCCGTGCCGTTCTCTCCGCCGGAACCACCCTGCTGGCCGGATTCGGGCTCGGCGCGGGCCCGTTCGCCGGTGCCGCCGCGGCGGATTCCGGACAGCCGGGGCCGCGCGGTTCCCGGGGCGAACTCGCCGCCCACCGGCCGGTGTCGGTGTCCTCCACCGACTACGCGCCCACGCCCGCGGAGTTCGCCGTGGACGGTCTCGGCCAGGTCGGCGTCCGGGGCACCGGATGGCGGGCCGCGGCCGGTGATCCGCAGTGGATCTCCGTGGACCTCCAGGCGCCGTGCCGGGTGGAGTCGCTGTGCCTGGTCTTCGAGGCGACCGCGGCCGACCCGCCGTTCACCGACTCGCCGAACGGCAGCCCGCGCAACGACACGACGGGCCAGGAGATCCTGTCGAGCTGCGCGGTCGACTTCGTCGTCGAGACCTCGCGCGACCACACGTCCTGGACCACGGTGTACCGCACCGACTCCGGCACGGGCGGCGCCCTGGAGATCGCCCTCCCCGAACCGGTCACCGCACGCTGGGTGCGGCTGACCGTGCACAAGCGCTCCAACGCCAACCCGCTCGGCCTCAACGGCTTCCAGGTGTACGGCACCTGCCACGCCCCGCGCCCCGAGGCCACCGGCTGGACGAACTGGGGCACCCAGCACCGCACCCCCGAGCCGCTGCGCCTCGCGGCGGACGGCACGGTCCCGCTGGAGTCCGGCTGGGACCTCACCCTGGACGACCGGGCGGACGGCGACGGGCCCGCGCTGTCCAAACCCGGCGTGGACACCGGCCGTTGGCTGCCGGCCACCGTGCCCGGGACCGTCCTGACCTCGCTGGTGGACCAGGGGAAGCTGCCCGACCCGGTGTCCGGCCTGCACAACCTGCGGATCCCGGAGGCGCTGTCCCGGCACTCCTGGTGGTACCGGCGCGAGTTCCGCCTCCCCGAGGGCCTGCGCACCGGCGCCGGACGCCATGTCTGGCTGGAGTTCGACGGGATCAACCACAGGGCCGAGGTCTGGCTCAACGGCAACCGGGCGGGCGAGCTGACCTTCCCCTTCGCCCGCGCCGCCCTCGACGTGACCCGCCTGCTCGCGGACGGTTCGGCGCAGGCCCTCGCCGTCCGGATCACCCCCGTCCCCTTCCCCGGCAGCCCCGGGGACAAGGGCCCGGCCGGGCTGGCCTTCGTGGACGCGGGCGCCAACATGATGAACCGCAACTCCCCCACGTACCTGGCCGCTTCTGGCTGGGACTGGATGCCGGCGGTACGGGACCGGGCGGCGGGCATCTGGAACCACGTCCGGCTCCGCTCGACCGGCGCGGCGGTGCTCGGCGACCCCCGGGTGGACACCCTGCTGCCGGACCTGCCCGACACCGGCACGGCCGAGCTGACCCTGGTGATCCCGGTGCGCAACGCCGACACCGGACCCCGACGCGTCACCGTCACCGCCGCCTTCGGGCCGGTACGGGTGTCCGAGACGGTCACCGTGCCCGGGGGCGGTGCCACCGACGTCGTCCTCACCCCCGCCGACCACCCCGAACTCCGCCTCCACGAACCTCGGTTGTGGTGGCCCAACGGCTACGGCGACCCGGCCCTGCACGACCTGACGCTCACCGCCACCGTGTCCGGCGTGGAGAGCGACCGGCGCACGTCCCGCTTCGGGATACGCCAGTTCGGCTACGAGTACGAGGTCCCGCTGACCTTCCCGCCGGGCGGCAACGCGGTCGCGCAGACCGTGGACTTCGCATCGCGGCGGGCGCGGTACCTGCGCGTCCTGTGCCGCACCCGCGCCACCGGCTGGGGCGCGTCGATGTGGAGCCTGGCGGTGCTGGACAGCGCGGCGCCGGACACCGATCTGGCCCTGCGCCAGGCGGCCACCGCGTCCTCGGTCGACGACACCGCGCACCAGCCGGGCAACGCCGTCGACGGCGACCCGGGCACCCGGTGGTCGTCCGCCTTCGAGGACGACCAGTGGATCCGGGTCGACCTGGGGAGCACGGTGTCGTTCGACCGGGTCGTCATCACCTGGGAGACCGCGTACGCGCGGACGTTCACCGTCCAGGTCTCCGACGACGGCACCGACTGGACCGACGTGCAGTCCGTCGACAACTCCACCGTGCCGCTGAAGATCAGCGTCAACGGCGTCCGGGTGTTCTGCCGCGGCGGCAACTGGGGCTGGGACGAACTGCTGCGGCGGATGCCCGCCACGCGCATGGACACGGCCGTGCGGATGCACCGCGACATGAACTTCACCATGATCCGCAACTGGGTGGGCAGCAGCAACCGCGAGGAGTTCTACGCCAGTTGCGACGAGCACGGCCTGCTCGTGTGGAACGACTTCCCAGGCGCCTGGGCCATGGACCCGCCGGACCACCAGGCCTTCCTCGACCTGGCCCGCGACACCGTACGGCGCTACCGGATCCACCCGAGCGTGGTCGTGTGGTGCGGCGCCAACGAGGGCGATCCGCCCGGCCCGGTGGACGACGGCATGCGCTCCGCGGTCCGGGCCGAGGCGCCCGGAATCCTCTACCAGAACAACTCGGCCGGCGGGATCGTCTCCGGCGGCGGCCCCTACGGCTGGGTGGAGCCCGAGCGCTACTCCTCGCCGTCGACCTACGGCGGCGGGACCTTCGGCTTCCACACGGAGATCGGCATGCCGGTGGTGCCGACCGCCGAGACGATGCGCCGGCTCGTCGCCGACGAACCCGAGTGGCCCGTCGGCACCGCCTGGTACCACCACGACTGGAGCACCAGGGGCAACCAGGCACCGCAGAACTACCGGGCGGCGATCGAGGCACGGCTGGGCCCGGCGACCGGCCTGGACGACTTCTGCCGCAAGGCGCAGTTCGTCAACTACGAGAACGTCCGCGCCATGTTCGAGGCCTGGAACGCCCGGCTCTGGGACGACGCGAGCGGCCTGATGCTGTGGATGTCGCACCCCGCCTGGTACAGCACGGTCTGGCAGACCTACGACTACGACTTCGACGTCAACGGCGCCTACTACGGCGCCCGCAAGGCCGCCGAGCCCGTCCATGTACAGGCCGGTCCCGTCGACGGCCGGGTGATCGCCGTCAACCACACCCCGCGGGCGATCGACGGCGCGGTCGTGGTGGCCCGGTGGTACGACCTGACCGGCCGCCAGGTGGCCCCCGAGCGGCGCGCGACCGTCGACGTGGCGCCGTCCGCGACCACGACGGCGTTCACCGCCCCGGTCCAGGACGACCTGCCGGACCTCCATCTGCTGCGCCTGCGCCTCACGGACGCGCGGGGCACGCTGCTCTCGGAGAACACGTACTGGCGGTATCGCACCCCCGAGGCCATGAACGCCCTCAACCAGCTGGGGCGGACCCGGGTCTTGGCCGACCTCGTCCGCACCGACCGCCACACGGTGACCACGAGGGTGACCAACCGGGGCTCCGCCGTCGCGGCCATGCTCCGGGTCTCCCTCCTCGACGACCGCTCGGGAGACCGCGTGCTGCCGACGCTCTACAGCGACAACTACCTGTGGCTGCTCCCGGGCGAGTCACGGACCGTCACCGCGACCTGGCCGGCCGACGTGGCGGTCACCCGGCCGAGCGTGCGGGTCGAGGGCTACAACGTCCCCCGGTCCACCGCCCGGTGACGCCGTACCTCACTGGGCGGCCCGGGCGGTCCGGGCGGCCCCGGCCCGGCACGAGCCCGCCGCAAGGAGGGCGCACACCACGAGCACGGGCGGGAGCACCCCGGCCCAGGGCGGTGCCGTCCGCAGCACCGCCATGGAGACCGCCGCGCCCACCATCAGGGCGGCCAGCCGGGCGGACACCCAGCGGTTCAGGCGGCCCGCCCGCACGCCCTTGACGATGAATGTGGCCAGGGTGCCGGTCAGATAGGTGGTCGGCGCCGCCGCGCTCCCGGCCGCGACCATGGCGCCCGACTGGATGCCCATGGTGAGCGCGGCACCGCACTGCAGCACGTCCCGGGCGACCGGCCCCGGCGCTCCGTCCAGGGCGGCCCAGGCCACCGCGCCCGCGGCCAGCAGCAGCGCCTCTGCGGCGAGGGACCACAGCACCGGCGGCGACCAGCGGGTGGCCTCGCCCCGGGGCCGGCGGGTGAACCACGCGATGGCGGCCGCGCCCGCGCCGAAACCCGCCAGTGCCAGCACCGCCGCGGTCACCCCCGTCGCCTCGGCCCGGCCGACCGCCATCCCGAGCAGGGCCAGGTTGCTCGTCATGACCCCGGCGAAGACATGGTCCAGGGCGGTGAAGGAGATGGTCTCCACCGCCCCGGAGGCCGCCACCAGCAGCACGACGGCGACGCGCAGCGCGGTCCCCGGTTCCGTCGGCGGTGGCCCGGGAGGCTCTGCCGCTCGCTTCGGCCGCACGTCACTCACAGTCCCCGAGCGTAACGCGCGGCGAGGGCCGTTCCCGGCTTCGGGGGTCCGACCAGGCAGCCCTTGACGTAGTTAGACACCGCGTCAAATTACCGAACCGTAACCTACGCGGTAGTACCACGAGTAACTTACTCGCGCGTAATGTCCTGGCGAACCACTTCACCGCGGTGTGAGCCGGCCCGGGACGGCCTGCTCTCCCCGCCGCATTCACCTGTGTTCCTCACTGCCGGCCGCATCACAGGAGGTTCGCCATGCCCGCACGCAGGAAGCTTTTGGCAGCAGCGGTGACCGCTGCCGCCTGCCTCGGCGCCCAGGCCCTCGCCAGCACCGCCGCCACGGCGGCGGACGAGGTGGTCTCCCGGGGTGTCACCATCCCCGCGTTCTACAACCCGCCCGCCGAACTCCCCTCGGCGAACGGCACCCTGATCCGCAGCGAGCCCCTCCCGCTCGCCCTCAGCCTGCCCGGCCTCGACGGTCCGCTCCCCGGCACCGCGACCCGGCTGATGTACAAGTCCACGGACTCCAACGGCGATCCGGTCGCCGTGACCGGCGCCTACATCGAACCGAGCGCCGCCTGGCAGGGAGACGGACCACGCCCGCTGGTGGCCCTCGCCCCCGGCACCATGGGCCAGGGCGACCAGTGCGCCGCCTCCCTCGGCCTCGAACACCCGCTGACCGTCAACAGCCAGACGCTGTCCGTCGGTTACGAGGACCTCGCCATCTACCGCCTCCTGGCGAAGGGCGTCGCCGTGGTCGTCACGGACTACGTCGGCCTCGGCGCCACCGACCGGCTGCACACCTACGTCAACCGCGTCGACGAGGGACACGCGGTCCTGGACGCGGTCCGCGCCGCCCGCGCGGTCGACGGCGCCTCCGTCACCGACGCCTCCCCCGTCGGGCTCTACGGCTACAGCCAGGGCGGCGGAGCGACCGCCGCCGCGGCCGAACTCCAGGCCTCCTACGCCCCCGACGTCACCCTCTCCGGCACCTACGCGGGCGCACCGCCCGCCGACCTGACCGCCGTCACCAAGGCCATCGACGGCAGCGAACTGGCCGGTGCGCTCGGCTGGTCCCTCAACGGCTTCCTCCAGTCCGACCCCTCGCTCAAGCCCATCGCCGAGGCACACCTCAACGACGCCGGAAAGGCCGCCCTCAGCGACCTGTCGACCATGTGCGTCGGCGACGCGCTCCTCGGCTACGCCTACGCGAAAAGCACCAAGTGGACCACCGACGGCCGGTCCATCAGCGACATCATCGCCACCACCCCCGCGCTCCAGGCCTTCCTCGACAGCCAGCGCATCGGCACCCTCAAGCCGTCCGGCCCCATCCGCCTGACCACAGGCGTCAGCGACAACCTCGTCCCCCACGCCCAGGCCCGCCAGCTCGCCGTCGACTGGTGCCGCAAGGGAGGCGACGTCACCTACACACCCGTCGTACTCCCCAGCGTCGGCAGCGCCCTCCTCAACCACTTCGCCCCGCTGCTCACCGACCAGGGCTCCGCCATCGACTGGCTCACCGACCGCTTCGCCGGCAAGGCGGCCTCCTCCAACTGCTGGAGCATGCCCGTACAGCCCTGACGCCCCGGCGGGCCGCGGACCGGGCAGCAGCCCCGTCCGCGGCCCCTCCCACGCCCTTCGCCTCCCCCTTTGCCAGGGGGTGCTCCGTGTCAGGCCTTTCCGAGCAGGCGCCAGATCTGGTTCTTCTTCGTGGTCAGGGCGCTCGCGGCGTCGCAGGTCCACTGGTGGACCAGGGCGCGGGGCGCGGTGGACACGCCGGAGACGTCCACGCACTTGCCGCTGTGCACGGCGACCAGCTGGTAGTCGTGGCCGTTGCCGAGCGCGGTGACGGGGTTCAGGGTGAACTGCTGGTTGGTGGCGCCGTTGCAGGTGTACTGGATGACGGCGGCGCCGTCGGCGGTGGACGCCCCGGAGACGTCGAGGCACTTCCCGCTGAGCTCGTCGACCACGGTGTAGGTGTTGGTGGTGCCGCTCACCGGCTTCAGGTCGAGCATCTGCTGGTAGCCGCCCTCGCAGGAGTACTGCTGGTACTGGGTGCCGTCGGCGGTGCTGAGACCGGTGTCGTCCAGGCACTGGCCGCTGTTCTGGCTCACCGCCACGGTGGAGACGGTGGTGTTCGACGGCGGGAGCAGGGTGACGGTGTAGCCGTCCTGCGCCGTCGTCCAGGGGATGGCGAGGGACGCCGCGTTGCCGCTGACGGTCAGGGTGGTGTCGGCGACGGTCTCCGGACCGGTCACGGCGGCGCCGCTGTTGTACGGGACGCGCTGGACGACCGCGCGGACCTTGCCGCTCTCCACCACCGACGTCGTGTTCAGGCCGGTGAGGTTGACGGTGACGGTCCCGGTGTTGCCGTTGCTGCCGAGCAGGATCTTCGCGTTCTTCGCGGTGTTGTCCTTGGTGGCCAGGCCGTCGGTGTTGGTGCCGGGGACGAGGTTGACGATGTTGCCGCTCTGCGAGCCGTAGTAGCGGTACATGAACCACTCCCCCAGCGGCAGGTACTGTCCCGCGCTGTTCTTGGTGAGCAGGTTGGCCTCGTAGTCGTGCAGGTTCGTGCCCGAGGCCCAGTTGCCGCGCAGGCCGTCCGCGCCGGCCCGCTCCAGGCGGCCGATGAACCAGGCGCCGCCGCCCGGGGACTGCATGGACAAGGTGGCGTACTCGTTGATCTGGTAGGCACGGGTGTTGGTCAGACCGGCCGCGGCGAGCGTCGAGTTGGCGCGGCCGACGTCGGTGACCGGGTCGCCGGGCTCGTCGTGCCAGCTGTAGACGTCGGGCGCGACGTTGTTGGCCTTGACGTACGACAGGTACGTGGTCCACCAGGTGTTGGAGGCGTTGGGCTGGCCCGCGATGCTGGGGCCGACGATGAGCTGGCTCGGGAACGCGGCCCGGACCTTGGCGTAGAAGCGCGACCACATCTGCAGGTACTGCGTCTGCGAGGCGCCCCAGAACCCGCTGCCGTCCGGTTCGTTCCACAGGTCCCATTGGACGGTCATGCCGTTGGCCTTGACGTCGCTGATCAGCTGGGTGACGAAGGCGTCGAACTGCGTCCAGTCGCCGTTGTCGCCGGGCCAGCCCTGGCTCGTGGTGCCGTCGGCGCCCCACAGGTCGTGCGGCAGCAGGACGAAGGTGCCGCCCAGGGCGGCGGTCCGCTGGTACTGGGCGAGGGTGGAGGCCCAGCGGGTCTGGTAGTCGGCGAGGCTGGTGGCGTAGCCGCCGCTGTTGAGCTGGGCTCCGCCGGCCCGCATGAAGTGCCACTTGATGTCGGTGAAGAAGTGGTCCTGCGGAAGTGAGCCGTCCGGCGTCATGCCGTAGATCGTTCCGGAGGCGTGGTAGGTGGGGGCGCCTCCGGCGGTGGCGAAGTCGACGGTGACGCTGGTGTCCGCGGCCCGCGAGGGGCCGGCGGGCAGCAGGGTGGCGGCGAGGGCGGTCAGGAGGACGGCGACGGAGGCGGTTGCCCGGCGCCGCAGGCGGGTGGTGGGTCTGGGGAGAAAAGCAGGCGAGGTCATCGTGCGGCTCCTCGGGGGGGATGAACCGGGGCCCGGTCGGCCCCGGAGCGGGGCGGGAGACGGCCGCTCAGCGGCGGCCCTCTCGGTGTGCGTGGGCCTCGGCCAGCAGCAGGTAGCCGGCGGCGGTCCAGGTGTAGGCGCGGTCGCGCAGACCCGTTCCGGTGACGGCGTCGAAGTTCTCGGCGAAGCCGTGGGTCTCGCACAGGGCGCGGAAGCAGGCGCTGATCTCGTCCGCCAGCCGGTGATGGCCGGCCCGGCGCAGGCCGTCCTCGACGAGGACGGTCGCGGGCGCCCAGACCGGGCCGCGCCAGTAGCCGTCGGCGAGATAGTGCGGTGAGGCGGTCAGTTCGGTGGCGAGGCCGTACGGGGTCAGGTGGGCCTTGATCCGGTCGGCCAGCGCGCTGCTCACCTCGCCGGGCAGGTGCTCGCCCAGCACGACGGGCATCAGGTCGAGGAGGCTCGCGCTGCTCCAGGTGTCCCCGGTGGCGACCGACCGGGTGACGAATCGGTCTCCGTCCCACAGCTCCGCGAGGAGCGCCGTCCGGATCTCCGTGGCGGTCCGCTGCCAGTGCCTGCTCTCCTCAGGCCGCTGCAACTCCGCTGCCAGATCGGCGAGTTCGTTGAGCTGCAGGACGAGGAAGGCGGCCAGGTCGGCGGTCTCGACGACGCGCTCGGGGTCGAAGGGGGTGGCGTTGTCCCAGCCGCTGTCGTTGCCGTGCTGGTAGTGGGCCAGTTCGGATCCGGGGGCGCGCCGTGCGGTGAGCCAGAAGGTGGTCCAGCGCGCCAGCCGCCCGTAGGTCCTGGCGAGTTCGGCCTCGTCCGGCGGTGTGGGCAGTCGGCGACGCAGCAGGCCGAAGACCCAGCCGTGGACGGGCGGTTTGACGAAGTTGTGGAGCACCTCGGAGTGGGTGACCGAGTCGGGCAGGGCGCCGCTCGCGTCCTGGTGGTCGAAGGGCAGGGCGAACTGGTCCATGGCCAGCTCGGGGCAACCAGGGGCCAGAGCAAGGGCGTTGAAGCAGTGGTCCCAGCTCCAGACCTTGTCCATCCAGTGCTTGGACATCAGTACGGCGGGCCGGGTGACCAATCCCGTGGGGCGCACGGTCGCCGACCACAGGACGTAGGCGGCGAGTTCGGCGGCCGGGGTCGCGGACGAACGCCATGGGGCGACCCGGTCGACGAAGTCCGCGAAGGAGATCCGCGCGGCCTCGACCACCTCGTCGAAGCCCGCCGAGGCCGCGAACGGCGGGCGGGCGGTGTCGAGTTCCTCGATCGCGATCTCCCAGACACCGCCCGGCCCCGCGGTCAGCGCGAGACCCCGGTCGGCGCTGCCGAGGGCCTCGGCACCCGTCGTCCCGGCGAGGGTGCCGGACACCACGGTGACACGGTGGCGGCGGCCGGTCTCGTACGACGTGAACACGTGCGCGTCCGCCGCCGGATCGCGGAAGAAGTACGTGCCGCTGAACGGCGTCAGGGCGGGGGCGGCCGCGGCGACCCTGACGCCCAGGCCGCTCCCCCGCAGGCGCACGGTGTCCGGTGTCGCGTAGGCCAGGTCGATACGGCCGCCCGTGCCGACCCAGCTGAGCAGCGCCGGGGTCGCCTCGACACGGGTCTCCGCCCGGTCGCTGGTGGCGGGGTCCAGGGGAGTCAGGCGCAGAACGGCGTGCATGCCGTTCTGGTGCGAGACGAGGTGGAGATCGTCGGCGTACGTCTTCTCGGCCACCACGGGGGAGATGCCGAACCATGATCCGTACGTGCTGAACGGGATGTCGTGGACGGAGAAGGCCGGGCCGGGTCGGACGGCGGTCATGAAGGGCGACTCGATTCTGCGGCAGGGGGCAGCGGCCGGCCGGCCGGTGGACAGCGGTGACGGACGGGCCGGCGGTGCTGGGGCGTCGAGGGGGAAGCGGTTCAGTCCTTGACCGCACCGGCGGTCACGCCGGCCGCGACGTAGCGCTGGGCGAGGACGAGGATGACCGCGGCGGGCAGCGAGGCCACGACGGCGGTCGCCATGATGGCGTTCCACTCCTGGTTGTTGTTGCCGATGTAGTGGTAGATGCCGAGCGTGATCGGCTCGTGGGCGCCGCCGTTGACCAGGGTGGAGGCGAAGACGAAGTCGGACCACGACCACAGGAACGCGAACAGGGACACGGTGACGACGGCATTGCGGCTGATCGGCAGCACGATCGACCAGAAGGTGCGCAGCGGCCCGGCCCCGTCCGTCCGTGCCGCCTGGAGCAGTTCGCCGGGGATGCCGGACATGAACGCGGTGAGGACGAGGACGGCGAACGGCACGGCCAAGGTGGAGTCGGCGACGATCAGGCCGGGCACGGACTGGAGCAGGCCCAGCTGGAGGTAGACGGCGTAGAAGCCCATCGCCATGATGATGCCGGGGATCATCTGGGCGGCCAGCAGGAGGAAGCTCAGGACCCCGCCGCCGTGCGGGCGCAGCTTGGCGAGGGCGTATCCGGCGGGAGCGGACAGCGCGACGGTCAGGACCACGGTGCCCAGGCCGATGACGAGACTGGTGCCGAGGTAGGGCAACTGCTCGGCGAGGACGGCGCGGTAGCCGGCCAGGGTGCCATGCAGCGGCAGGAGGTCGGGCGGGCTCTTGCGCATGTCCTGGTCGCGGGTGAAGGAGACGTTCAGCATCCAGTAGACGGGGAAGAGCATGATCCCGGTCAGCAGGAGGCCGACGGCGGTCTTCCCCCAAGTCCGTGGGCCGTGCCGGTTCATGACGCCTCCTGCCTGCGCTGGACCCGGAGGTGGACCAGGCCGAAGACCAGGGCGGCGGCCACGAGCAGGTTGCCGACGGCCGCGCCCGGGCCGAAGGCGGGCAGCAGGTTGCCGAAGCCGAGCTGGTAGGACCAGGTGGCGAAGGTGGTGGACGACTCCGCCGGGCCGCCCTTGGTCATGATCCAGATGATGTCGAAGACCTTGAGCGTGTAGACCAGCCCCAGGAGCAGGGTGATCGCGGACACCGGACGCAGCAGCGGCAGGGTGATGCTCCAGAAGCGCCGCCAGGCGCCCGCGCCGTCGAGGGCGGCGGCCTCGTACAGGCCGGCCGGGATGGACTGCAGGCCGCTGTGGAGCACGACCAGGTTGAACGGGACGCCGATCCAGATGTTCGCGATGATCACCGAGGCCAGCGACCAGGACGGCGAGGTCAGCCAGTTCACCGGGCCGACGCCCACGGTGTGCAGGGCTGCGTTGACGACACCGGAGTCGCTGTTGAGCATCCACGACCAGGTGGAGGCGGACACGATCAGGGGCAGCAGCCAGGGCACCAGGAACAGGGCGCGCAGGGTGGCCGAGAGCCGGAAGTGCTGGTGGAAGAAGACCGCGAGGGCCAGGCCGATGGCGTACTGGAAGGCGAGGCACACGACGGTGAACACCACGGTGTGCAGCAGGGCCGGGGCGAAGGCCGGGTCGTCGAGGACGGTCCGGTAGTTGCGCAGTCCGGTGAAGGGCGCGTTGCCCTGGACGAAGGAGCGGACGGTGTAGTCGCGCAGGCTGAGGTCGAGATTGCGGTAGAGCGGATAGGCGTAGAAGAGGGCGAGGTAGAGGGTCACCGGGGTGAGGAAGGCCCAGGCGGCCCACTGCGGGGAGGCGGGGCGGCGCCGGGCCGGGGGCGGGGCCGCACCACTGGGGGCGGACACCGGTCGGCGGCGCGCCACTTGCGTCGTCTGGCTCATCAACGGGCTCCGGAGTGCGGCTACTTGACTGCGGACTGGGCGGCGTCGAGCGCGTCCTTCGGAGACTTCGAGCCGCTGAGGGCGGACTGGACGGCCTTCCACAACTGCTCGGAGATCTTGGGGTACTTGGTGCCCAGGTCGTCGCTGGTTCGCCCCTTGGCTGCCTTGACCGCGTCGACCCAGGGCTTGAGGCCCGGATCGGCCGCCACCTGCTTCTGCCGCACCTCGGCGGTGGGGGCCACGTAGGAGAGGGTGGTGTCGGTGTCGTACAGGTTCTGGGTGCTGGTCAGGCAGGTGGCGAGCTTGCGCGCGGTGGCGTAGCGGCCGGTGTCGCCCTGGACCGGGATGGTGACGAACTCGCCGCCGGTCGGGGCGGGGGCGGTGCCCGAGGCGGCGCCGGGGATCGGCAGGACGCCGTAGTCGAGTCCGGCCTTCTTCGCGTTGGCGAGCTGCCAGGTGCCGTTCTCGCTGAACGCGTAGTCGCCGGTCGCGAACTCCTGCCAGCTGGTGGTCTGGGTGTTGTTGAGCACGGAGTTGGGGGCGTAGCCCTGGTCCAGCCAGCCCTTCCACAGCGAGAGCGCGGAGACGGCCTGGGTGGAGTCGAGGGCGGTGAGGTGCGCGCCCGCGCCCCAGAACCACGGCAGGAACTGGAAGCTGCCCTCCTCGGTGCCGATCGCGGAGAACGTGATGCCCTTCTTGCCGGCCTTCTTCACCTTCTCCAGGGCCGCCGTCAGCGACGGCCAGTCCCTGACCGAGGCGATGTCCACCCCGGCGGCCTTCAGGACCTTCTTGTTGTAGTACAGGGCAAGGGTGTTGGCGCCGATCGGGGTGCCGTAGGTCTTGCCGCCCGACTGGCCGGCCGCGAGCAGGTTGGGGTCCACGGCGGAGGTGTCGAGCTTGGTGTCGGCGGTGGTGGTGAGCACGCCCGCCTCGGCCAGGGTCGACACCACGGGGTTGTCGACGACGAGGACGTCCGGCGAGTTGTCCTGCTGCGCGGCGAGCAGCGCCTTGTTCGGCAGGTCGCTGGTGTCGAAGCCGGTCCGCTTGATCTTCACCCCGGCCGCGGTGCCGCAGGCGTCGAGCAGCTTCACCCAGGCGGAGCCCCGGGCGAACTGCGGATACGGGTCCCAGACGGTGTACGTGCCGCTGTCCGCCGCCTTCGTCCCGCCGCTGCCCGAGCCGGAGCCGCAGGCGGTGGCGGTGCCGACGACGGCCAGGGCGGTCAGGGCCGCGACGGTCAGGCGTCTGGTGGAGGTGCTGTTCATCGGAGGTCCTCTGTTCTCGACGCGGGTGCCCGGCGTCGCGGGCATGCGGGTGCTGCCGACGATCCGGGCATGCGGATGCCGTCGGCCGTGACGGTGAGATCGGGTGAGGTCAGGTGAGGTGAGCGCGGGCACGCCGAACGGCCTTGGCGGGCGGAGCGTCCCGTGAGGTGAAGTCAGGTGAAGTGAAGTGAAGTGAGGCGAGGTGAGCCGAGGTGACGTGAAGTGGCCGGAAGTGGCGGGCGGCGCGTGGGCGGCGGTCAGCCGGCCGTGCCGGGCCCGGTGCTGGCCCGCAGTGAGACGGGCGGTACGAGGAGATGGTGCCGGGGCGGCGCGGCGGGGTTGTCGAGCCGCTCCACCAGCAGTTCGACGGCGCGCCGGCCCATCTCCTCGGCCGGTACGTCCGCCGCGGTGAGCGGCGGGGTCACCGTCTCCGCCCAGCGGCCGGCCACGACCCCGGTGACGGAGAAGTCGCGCGGCACATGGCGGCCGGCCTGGGCCAGGCCCCGGTAGAGGCCGCCCAGCGCGGCCTCGTTCATGGTGACGAGGGCCGTGGTGCCGGGGTCGTCGTGCAGGATCTGTTCCAGACAGGTCTGGCCGGCGGCCGGGTCGTCCCCGCAGCAGTACGCGCGGACCGTCAGCCCGCGCTCGGCCGCGGCCTTGGTGAAGCCGTCCAGACCCCGGTGCGCCGACTCGTAGCCGCTGCGCAGCAGCTGCTCGGGACGGTTGACGAAGGCGACCCGGCGGTGGCCGAGGTCCGCCAGATGGTGGACGCACGCCTCCACCAGCGCGGTGTGGTCGAGCCCCACCCACCAGCCGCTGTCGGGCCGGGCGGTCCGGCCGATGGCGACGAAGGGGAAGTCCAGGGCGGTCAGATGGTCCACCCGGTCGTCCTCCAGCCGGATCTCCATCAGGATCGCCCCGTCGACCCGCCGCTCCCCCAGCAGCCGCTGGAAGGACCGGTCACTGTCCACGCCGCTGGGCGACAGCAGCACGTCGTGGTCGTGGGCCGCGGCGGCCTCCACCACGCTGCCGATGAAGTCCAGCTGCATCCCCGTGTAGTGGTTCCCGGCCGGCGGAAAGACCAGACCGATGGTGCTGGTCCGTCCGTTGGCCAGGGCGCGGGCGCTGGCGCTGGGCCGGTAGCCCAGTTCGTCGACGACCTGCTGGATCCTGCGGCGGGTGTCGTCCGACACCGGGCGCTTGCCGCTCAGCGCGTAGGACACGGTGCTGCGCGAGACACCGGCCCGCCGGGCGATCTCACCGATGTTCACGGCGACTCCTGGTTCGAGGTTCGAACCGGTTCGACACCTCACGGGAGGGTCCGGGCCGGTTGGGAGAGCGGGAGGGGAATGCGAGGAGCGGCGCCCCGGCGTTCGAACCGGTTCGCGTGAAGTGAAGGTAGGAAGAGCCCGCACCGCTGTCAACACCTCGGGCCGCACTTCCCACGACACCGTGACGACCACCGGTTCCTCTTGCCGGAGGGATTGCTGACCGGATGGGCCGGTGCTAGCTTCGGCGAACCGGTTCGACGAAGCCGCCTTCACGGAGAACCAGAACCGGCCCCGCAGAATCCCGCAGATTCCAGCCCCCTCCACACCCCGCACCGGACCGCGGCAGCGCCCCGGATCGAACCGGTTCGACACCGAAGAGCCCCTACTCACGGATTGAGGACGCGATCCATGCCCTCCGCTGCCCAGGCACCCCCCACCGCGGTCCACGAGGGACACCTCACCGTCGGTCTCCGCTCGGACACCGGCGCCTTCCACGGCGGGGCCTCCGGCACCCTCTACGGCCTGTACGGGCCGGGCGTCCCCACCGGCAACCTCATCGAGGGCATGGGCCTGCGCACCGTCTCCACCAAGGCCCAGGACGGCCCGCAGCACCCCGGCGCCGACGCGCTGGAGGTGGTCGGGCCGCTGGCCGACTCGACCGGCGGTGACGTGTACGTCTACCTGACCGACATCCACCGCGGCTTCCCGTACCGGTGGCCCGGCAGCACCCCCGAGGAGAAGCTCGGGCTCTACAAGAAGCGGATCGCCGCGCAGGTGGACCAGATCCTGCGGCTGCCCGAGCGGTACCGGCACCACATCGTCCTCGTCCCGTTCAACGAGCCCGAGGGCAACATGTTCGGCACCGGCGAGTGGAGTTACGACGGGGTCGGCTGGCTCGACGATCCGGCCGGCTACTTCGCCGCCTGGGACGACGTCCACCGGTTCGTCAGGGGCAGGATGCCCGGCGCCCGCATCGCCGGACCCAACACCAGTGTCCTGTACGACCAGGTGAAGGGCTTCCTCACGCACACGCTGGCCGCCGGAACCCTCCCCGACGTCGTCACCTGGCACGAGCTGAGCCACCCGGAGTCGGTGCGCGAGAGCGTCGCCAGGTACCGGGCGTGGGAGCGGGAGCTGTTCCGGGGCACCGACCGCGAGGGCACGCGGCTCCCCGTCAACATCAACGAGTACGCCTTCAACTACCACACCTCGGTCCCCGGCCAGATGATCCAGTGGGTGTCCGCCATAGAGGAGTCCAAGGTGGACGCCGACATCGCGTACTGGAACATCGCCGGCAACCTCTCCGACTCCGCGGTGCAGGCGAACCGCGGCAACGGCCAGTGGTGGCTGCTGCACTGCTACGCCTCGATGAGCGGGCACACGGTACGGGTGAGCCCGCCGTTCCCCGGCGAGAACTACACCCTGCGGGGCGTGGCCACGCTGGACGAGCGGAAGCGACAGGCCCGGCTGCTCTTCGGCGGTTCCGCCGGAGCGGCCCGCATCGCCTTCACGGACGTACCGAAGGAGGTCTTCGGGGACCGTGTGCACGCCTGGGTGCGCGAGATCGAGTGGAGCGGGCAGCTGGGCGACTCCGCGGGCCCCGGGCTGCTCACGGAGACGGACCTGGAGGTCGGTGACGACGGCACGGTGGCCTTCGGCTTCGGCGACGGCGGAGCGCTGCCCGAACTGAGGGAGTCCTCCGCGTACGAGATCGTCCTCAGCCCGGCGGGCGGGGCGCGGGGCACCCAGTCGCCGCCGGTGCGCTGGCAGGCGTCGTACGAGGCGGAGGACGCCGCGCACACCGGGGCGGGGTACTCCAGGAACGGTCCGGAGGGCTCGCCGCAGGACGTGTCGAGGTTCTACACCTCCGGCGGCCACCACGTCGGCGGCCTGCGCACCGGCTCGGACGTCGTCCTCGACTTCACCGTGGACGTACCGGAGGACGGCACCTACGGCCTGAGCGTCTTCGCCAACTCCCTCAACACCTGCGACCGGGTGGCGGAACAGGGCCCGACCAATGTCTTCCTGCGGGTGGACGGCGCCGCGGACGGCGAACAGGAGCTGTATCTGCCGCTCGGCCACAAGTGGGCGGTCTGGGACCACACCGACACCGAGGTCCGTCTCACCGAGGGCCGCCACACCCTGACGCTCGCCGCACGGAGCCTGGACGGCACGCGCGCCACCAGGGGCGACGCCGTCGTCGACCGCCTCACCCTCTCCCTGCCGGAGGCCTCGGCGGCCACCCGGGTGTACGAGGGGGAGCTGGCCTGGCTGGGCGGCGGCGCCCGGCCCGTCTACGACCTGCCGAGGCAGGCCGCCGCGTCCCCCGCCACCGGCTCGGGCGCGGCGCGGCTCGCGAAGGACCAGACGGCCACCTTCTGGGTCCATGCGCCGGCCGACCGCGAGGCCACCGTGCGGGTCGACACCCTCGGCGGCTCGGGGGCCCGGCTCTCCGTCAACGGGCACGACGTCCTGCGGCTGGGCGAGGGCACCGGCGCGGTCGCGGTCTCCCTCTCCGGCGGCATCAACAAGGTGACACTGACCGGAGGTTCGTCCACCACCCTCGTCGACCGCGTCACGGTCACGCCCTCACGGGGCACGCTCCCGGCCCGTACCTACGAGGCGCGGACCGCCGAACTCGCCGGCTCGGCCGCCCTCACCCCCCTCTCCCTGGCCACCGGCGGCACCGCGATCACCGGCATCGGCGGCGCCCCCGGGAACGACAACACCGCGGCCTTCACCGTCGCCGCGGACCGGACCGGCCTGCACGCGCTGCGCGTCCGCTACGCCAACCCCGAACAGGCCGAGGCCACCCACTACAACCCGGACCCGCTCGCCCGCCACGCCGACATCACCGTCAACGGCGGCGGGACACGACGCGTCGCCTTCCCGCACACCTTCCACCGCAACAACTTCTGGGAACTGACCGTCGCGGTCCGGCTGGAGAAGGGACCCAACACGATCACCTTCCGCGCCGAGGAGCCGCCGAACTTCGACGGCGCCGGCTACGCGTCGGACACCTTCCCCGACGTACCGCTCCGCTCCCGCCACGCACCGCTGATCGACAGCATCACCGTCGCCCCGTACGCGTGCCCCGCAAACACACCAGCGGGCCTGCCGTCGCCGACAGACCCGCTGATGAACACCTCGGTCGCCCCGAAGGGCGACCGAGAATCACCATAGAGGCGGTCGTACTCACTTCGCGCACCCTGTTGCGCCCCTCGGCCGTCACGGAGGTCGGCCTCCACAAGATGATCGGCGGGCCGCCCACCTGAAAGACGATGCCGCAAACGCCGGTCGCCCCACCAGCTGAACGGCCGCGATCCCGCCGCCTATCCATTATCCATTTGTTGCGATTCTCGGCCGCCCCGGTGGGCGAGCGCCGCGCAAATAGCCGTTGATCATGCTCCACCAACCCTTTCGTTGCGACCTCTGCCGTCCCGGAAGACGACTACCACCACTACCACCACCTTGCGCGGGTCAGTAGCGGTGGGACCGAGGCGTTGTCGCAATCCTCGATGGGTGTAGATCTTCCGGGGGTGCCTCGTTGGGGGTGATTCGTAGAGGTTCGGGGTGTGGCCGGAGGCGTGCGGGTGCTGAGCGAGGGTGGGTGGGGTGTGCCGTCGTTGACGGAGGCGTTGGAGGCGTTGGAGGCCACGCGAGCTGAGGTGCTGGGCCAGGTCGAACGGCTGCGTGAGCAGATCGCCGGTTTGTCCGAGGAGTTGTCGCGGGCAGAGGAGTGGCTGTCGCGGTCGCAGATTGCGCGGGAGACGGTTGAGGAGGTGCTGTACGCACCGTCTTCTCCGGTGTCGTGCATGAACGCCCCGGGCGGGGCGCCGACGGGCTTGCTGCGGCGCTGCCGCAGGCCGAGGCAGAGCTGGATGTGACGGTGACGTCGCCGGAGTACCGGGAGATCATCGCTCTGTTGGCGACCCCGGGGGCGGCGATGCGCCGCAAAGAGGTCTGCCGGCACCTGGGTCCAGGCGCTGAGCCGCGGCATATCGAGGGGACACACTCGGAGCTGAAGCGGCTCGTGGAGCGCGGGATCCTTGTCTGTTCGCCGCGGCGTGTGCGGAGCTGGCGGCCCCTCGGGCGGCGGTGATGACGCGCGCGGTCGGAGGACCTGCTGGGAGTGCGGATGCGTGAGGTCACCCGGCAGTTGTTCCAGGACCACCTGACCCTGCGGGCCGGCAACGAGGCACGTCGGCAGGAGGTCGTGGACGCCGAAGGCTGCGAACGCACCCGGATCGAGCGGGGCCGGCATCGCACCCTGGCCACGATGGCCCGGATCGCCTACCGCGGCACCAGGGTGGCGCATCCGCACCCGGCCGATGCGGTGCTGAACCTGCCGGAGGGGATGCACTCGCACGGGCCGGCCAGGCTCGCTGCGATCGAGTCCGCCCGCAGCAGCTTCGCAGACGCCTACGAGCGGATCAACGCCGGCACCGGCACCGGCGCCGGGCACCGGCAGGTCCAGAAACTCGCTGCCGGCGCCGCAGCGGACATCGACGTGTTCTACGACGCCCTCGCGCCGGCTCCCCGCACCGACGCCACGCCGCTGATCGTGTCGGTGGACGGCAAGGGCGTGGTGATAAAGCCCGAAACGCTGCGCGAGGACACCGCGAAAGCCGCGGCGGCCAAGGGCGGCAACGCGATGAGGACTACTCGCGCCGCGCGACGCACCTTCTACAGGCCCAGTGCGAAGAGACGCGAGTCGGCAGCACAGCCCAAAGTGGGACATGGAGAAAACTCGCATACTGCAAAAACGCTATGCGCACGCCCACTGGAGCAACTGGCTCCAGTGCGATG
This sequence comes from Streptomyces sp. NPDC048288, assembly GCF_043201555.1. Taxonomy (NCBI): domain Bacteria; kingdom Bacillati; phylum Actinomycetota; class Actinomycetes; order Kitasatosporales; family Streptomycetaceae; genus Streptomyces; species Streptomyces sp. NPDC048288. The sequence continues at coordinate 545,035 of NZ_JBICZD010000007.1, read as the reverse complement.
CCCCGACCAGCAATGACCGGCTGTTCTGCCACGTCTACGGGCGTGGCGACTGCAGGACGGACCAGTTCGTGCCGGGCTGAACGTACTGCTTCGTTGCCGCACTGGAGTCGGGTCACACCGCCTGGGTCGCGCTGCTGAACACTGTACGTCCGGGGCCCGCCGACAATGCGACGCTCGTCACGCCGCCCAACTGCGCGGCCTCGTCGAGCGGTTGACGCACGCCAGGCCAACCCTCACCGCGCATGAGGGCTGAGCGAGTGCCCCTGTCGGGGCCGGGCACATGCCCGGCCCCGAGAGGAGTGCGCGACCCTCAGCCGATCAGCCCACCGCGTTCGCCCGCTCCTGCGGGGTCAACTCCCAGTAGGGGCGGCTGTCCTTCGCATTGGAGTGCGCCGGCTCCGCCGCACCGCCACCCGAGGGGGCGGCTTCCTGCGCGCCGTTACCGGCTGGGGTGGCGGTGTCGGCGCGGTCCGCGGACGAGGCGGAGTGGGCGGACGAGGCGGAGTGGGAAGCGGGGGTCGCGGCGACAGCGTCGTGGGCCGTTGCCGCCGAGGCGATGCCGGCCGTGCCCGCGGCGGCCAGGACGGTTCCGGCGGCGATGCTGTACAGCCGGCGCTGCTTCTGCGAGATCTTGCGGTGCTTCAACGGTCTTCCTCTGTTCGGGTGTCAGGTCTCTGGATCGCGGACCGCCGCATCACAGCGCGGAAGCCCTCGTGTGACAGAAGTACGGGCCCGGGCGAAAACGGGTTGCACGCGGCGGCAGAAAGAATCACCCTGCCGCGCCATGCAACCCTGCGGGCCCGATCCCCGTATGTAGGACCGGTGGGATGATGCGCAAGCGGAGGTCAGCAAGGGTGAGGGAAGCAGTCCGGGAACGGGAGTTCCGGGAATTCGCCGAGAGCCGGCAGGCGCAGCTCCGACGCAGCGCCTACCTGTTGTGCGGGGACTGGTACCAGGCGCAGGACCTGACCCAGACCGCTTTGATGAAGCTCTACGTGGCCTGGGGACGGGTCAGCCGGGACGGCAACGTGGACGCCTACGCACGCACCATCCTCACCCGGACCTTCATCGACCAGCAGCGCAAGGGAGGCTGGCGCGAGGAGCCGGTGAGCGAGCCGCCCGATCTGCCCGCAGGCGTGCCGGTCGCACCGGAGTTGCAGATGGTGATGCGAGAGGCGCTCATGGAGCTGCCGCCCCGTTACCGGGCCGTGCTGGTTCTGCGATTCTGGGAGGACTGGACCGTCGAGCAGACTGCACACGCGCTACAGGTGACTCCGGGGACGGTGAAGAGCCAGAGCGCCCGGGGGCTCGCCAAACTGCGTGCCATCGTCGAGAAGATGAACAGTGAAGGGACGGCCAGGTGAGGCTGGACATGGACGAGCGCGACGACGACGCCCTGCACGCCGCCTTCCAGGAATTCCTCGGCGCACGGCCGGAACCGCCCCTGCCCAGCGTCGTCGACGCGGCCGTGACCGGTGGCCGCCGCATCCGGCGCCGTCGCCTGGTGCTCGCCGCAGTAAGCACGCTCGCGGTCGTGGCCTGCACGGTCACCGTAGCCACCATCCTGCCGCGGGCAGACACCAGACACGGCCCGCAGCCGCTCATCCCGGCCGTAACTCGCCCTGCGGCGCCCAGCCCGACCACAGCCGCACCGCAGGACGGGAACCCCCCGGGCGGCGCACAGCCCGCGGCGAGCACGGCTACTGGCACAGGGGCGGCACCGCAGGACTCGAACGGCGCGGCCGAACCCGCCCCTACAAAGGCCCAACACCCCGGCAGCCGATAGACAACCGGGACGTGCCCCATCCCCCACAGCCGTCGACAAAACGCGCCCGCCCGCCGAGCCGCCCGCGGAGGTGCAGCCGCGTCCAGGTGTCCAGGCCGTCGGCGTCGATCTGCCAGCCGATCGCACGGGCCCGCTGCAGCAGCGGGTGGTTACTGCGAGGGTGCCGTGCGGGCAGGTCAGGCACGTCGACGGTCATTCGGCACTCGTCCGTACCCACGCCTGGCGCAGATCGTACGGGTCAAAGCGCACTCCACAGGCTGAGAGGTCGTTCTCTTTCCGAACTCCGTGCGCGGATTCCCCTGTTCAGGCACGGGATTGGAGCTGTCACGGAAGTCTCGACTCGTTGCCGGTCGGGATGTTGTGGGGGGTGCGGATGCCGTCGATGCGGGCTGTTCTGGAAGCGCGGCGGAAGGCCGCGGTGGTGCGGGCGGAGGAGCTCGAAGCCGAACTGGCGCGGCTGCGGGCGGACTTGGCAGATGCAGAAGAGGTCCTCCAGACGCCGGGTGATCGGTCTGGAGCAGAATCTGGAGGCACTGGTCGCGGAGGAATCCGGTCGGGCCACTACGTGCGGGTGCCTCACCGGGAGGACGCGGACGGTGTCGGGGACCTCTTGGCGGACTACCAGGTTGATTGCCGCTGCCCCGGACGCGGGATCACGGACCAGGCGCCGACTGCGCAGGAGCCAGTCGAAGGATCTTTCCACGACCCAGAGGCGGGGCCCCAGGGAGCAACCGGCACCTGGTGGTCGCCGCGGAAAGTTCGGATGCACGCTGATGGCGATCTTAGGCCGCCTCGTCACGTCGAGGTGGCGGTGGCTCTGGAGGACGGCCGACGATCGCGACCCAGCAAGGCGGAGACCGGTATTCGGTGCCCGGCTGGAAGCCCGTTCGGATGGATGGAGGGCATGGCGCGCGGCCGGGCGCCCCTGTCGTGTTTACGCCGCCGTGCCTCTCGGCGCCCCGCTACGGGCTTACACAACTCGTGTGTATGGTCGATGTGTTGGCTTTGTATGACGCCGAAGGAGTCTGGTGTGCGCATGAACATCTCGGTTCCCGACGGCCTCGCCGAACAGGTCCGCGCCCGCGGCCTGCCGATTTCGGCGATATGCCAGTCGGCTCTGCTGGAGGCGGTGGAACAGGAGCGAGCGAAGGAAAGCGTGATGAGCAACATCGCCGCCGTGGTCGAACGCCTGCGTGGCACGATCGACTCCAAGGACCACGAGAAGCACAGGAGCGATCGCGAGAGGCGCGCGGAAGGCCACGCCGACGGCATCGCCTGGGCCAGTGACTACGCCACAGCGGCCGAGCTGAGCTACATGGCCTCCTACGAGCCCGGACATGGCGGCAACCCGCTTCGCAGCTTGTTCCCGTTCATGTCCGACAAGAAGAACGAGAAGGTCAACCACATCCCGCCCATCAGGCCGCGAGACCCGTACTGGGAGGGGTTCATCGCCGGCGCCGGGGAGGTCTGGAGCGCCGTGGCCGACCAGCTGCGCTGAGCGCCCACCACTGTCGGGCGCCGGCGGCCACGCCCGACGGACACTCCGTCAGCCGCGGCCGGGGTCACGTTCGGCAGCCGGGCGTGGGCTTGCGGCCGGAGGCCTCGGTCTTCGACCCCCGTCGATCGAGCGCACGCGGCCTCCGCACCAGGTCCGTTCGGCTTCCCGGCCTCCCCCGCCGGATACCGTGCGGACGTCTTGCCGGTCGCCCTACCGAGAGGCGTTCAGCGCGGCGAACAGATCCGCCTCGCTGTGCCGCTGCCGCCGGTCGCTTACGACCGGCCAAGGAGAACGGCCGCTCTGTTAGCCTGAGTTCACAAGCAGAACCGGCATTCCTTTTGTGGGGAGGCGTGATGCCGCGACTCACTGACGCGCGCAAGGAACTCCGGCGCGCCCAGATCGCCGAGGCCGCCGTACGCTGCTTCGGCCGCAACGGGCTGGACCGGACCTCGATCGCCGACATCATCGCCGAGTCGGGCCTTTCGGCGGGCTCGATCTACGCCCACTACCGCAACAAGGCCGACCTGGTCCAGGCCGCCGCCCGTGACGTGCTGGCCGAACGCGCCGAGGTTCTCGGCGCGCTGGCCGCGAGCGACACCCCGCCCGGCCCCGACGAACTGCTCGCCCGTCTGATCGCCGCGATCGACCCGGCCGAGGCGCGGGTCGGCGTGCAGACCTGGGGCGAGGCGACCACCAACCCGGCCGTCCGCGACATCGTCGTCGACATGACCGACCGGATGCGTGCGATGGTCCGCGACTGCGTCTCGGCATGGCTGGTCAAGGTCGAGCACCACGAGCCGGACGAGGCCCGGGAGAACGCGGCACCGATCGCCCACCGGGTGATGGCGCTCTACCAGGCCGAACTCCTCTACCACGCCTTGCGGTCACCGACCGAGGAGACAGCATCATGATCACTCCCACCGCTACGTCCGCCGGCCGCACCGCCTTACGCACCGGTTACCGAGCCTGCGGTGCACGCCGCCGCCGAGTCCCTGGGTGTCACGCCCTTCCAGGTCTGCCTCGCCCGGCCGCTGCACCGGGCCCCGAACGTGCTGCTCATTCCCGGCACCGCCGACGTCTTTCGTCCGGAAGCCGACATGGCTGTCGGTGAGATGGCGCCGGACACCGCGGCCCTCACCGCTCCGGACGCCATCGAGTCGCGCTCCGGCGATGTCTCCCTCGGCTGACCCGGACCCACACGAACGAGGCGCGACCGCACCGCACGCCGGGAGACTCCGACGCGCTGCCGGACCGTGCCTGAAGATCACGCCGCCAGACCCCCAGGACGGATCATGAAGGCCATCATCTACCGTGACAACGGCGCCGCCGACGTTCTCCGGCTCGTCGACCACGACCTGCCCGCGCCCGGACCCGGCGAGGTACGCGTCCGGGTCGCCGTGTCCGGGGTCAACCCCACAGACTGGCAGGCCCGTTCCGGCGCCGGCCACCCCAAGCTCTTCCCCGAGGTCACCCCGCATCTCGACGGCGCGGGCACCGTCGACGCCGTCGGCGAGGGGGTCGACCCGAGCCGGGTCGGCCAGCGGGTCTGGCTGTTCATGGCCGCTGCGGGCCGGCCCACCGGTACCGCGGCCGAGTTCACCCTCGTACCCGCCGAACAGGCCGTGCCGCTGCCGGACGAGGCCGGCTTCGACGTCGGCGCCTCGCTCGGCGTGCCCGCGCTCACCGCGCACCGCGCGCTCACCGTCGCGGAGGACGGGCCGCGCCGCCTCGCACCCGGAGCACTCGACGGCACGGTGGTGCTCGCCGCGGGCGGAGCCGGGGCGGTCGGGCACGCGGTGATCCAGCTCGCCCGGTGGGCCGGCGCCACCGTGATCAGCACGGTCAGCGGCCCGCAGAAGTCCCGGCTGGCCACCGCCGCAGGGGCCCACCACGTGATCAACTACCGCGAGGGCGACCCCGCCGCCGCGATCCGCGAGATCGCCCCGGACGGCGTCGACATCATCGCCGAGGTGGCCCTCGGCGCGAACCTCGCACTCGACCTGGCCGTGCTGCGGACCCGCGGCACGATCGCGACCTACGCCAACGACGGCGGCCGGCCGGTCGAACTGGACGTGCTGCGCACCATGGTCCTCAACACACGCTTCCAGTTCCTGGTGCTCTACACGGCCGGGCCCCAGGCACGTGCCGCCGCCGTCGAGGACGTAGCCGCCGCGGTCCGCGACGGCGCCCTGCCGGTCGGCGAGGAACACGGCCTGCCGCTGATCCGCTTCCCGCTCGACCGCACCACCGACGCACACCTGGCGGTGGAGCGCGGAGCCGTCGGCAAAGTACTGGTGGACATCCCGTCGTGACGTCCGGTCAGCCACAGTGCGAGCAAGCACCGTGGTCACCACCGGCACACCCCTTGCCGTCACCTCATCGAGCGGTCAGGACACGCGCCCACGGCTCGTCGACGCCGGCCAGACCCAGCACCGCGGCCACGTTGTCCAGCATCCCGGCGCCGAACCAGCGCCGCACCGCCTCGTCGTCGCCCAGCAACCGCCCGACGATGTCCACCTGCTTGGCGTAGCAACGGCGTACGGCCTCCGCCACCAGCGGCTCGTCGACGGCACAGTTCGCGTGCATCAGGAAACGCAGGATGGTCCGGTCGGCGACGAGCGCGGCGTAGGCAGCGCGCGCCGCGTCCAACGCCTCCTCGGCCTCCGGCGCGGCTCCACCGGGCGCCGGCGAGTGCGCGACCAGAGTCTCGGCCATGACGACGGACACGCGGTCGACCGCCGCGGCGAACAGTGCTTCCTTGTTCGGGTAGAGACGGTAGAGATACGGCTGGGAGATGCCGACTCGCGCGGCCACCTCGTGCGTGGTCGTACCGTAGAAGCCCTTCCGCGCGAAGCAGTCGATCGCGGCGGCCATGATGGCCCGGCGTCGTTCGTCGCTCTTCGTGCTGGTACCGGCCGTGGGCATACGCGTCAGTTAAACACGGCCGCCCTCAGCCATCAAAAGCACCGCCGTCGTCGGGGTCCGCGGGCGTTTCGTCGGGTGTGAGTGCCTCGACCGCCACCAGCGGGTTCCAGTAGTCCGAGTAGTGGGTGATCAGCCCGTCGGCATCGGTCCGGACCACGGAGACGCATGTCTGCTCGTACGGCTTGCCGGTCGGCCGGGCGGTGCCCGTCGCGCGGAATTCGGCGATCACGAGTCCCGGATCGACGGCCTGGTGGAACACCAGGCCGACGAAGTCCACGTCGAAGGTCTCAGGAAAGGTACGCATGTGCGCGAGCAGGGCGTCTCGCCCGGTCAGCCGTCGCGGCACACCGGCCGGCGCGTACGGGAACTCGAGCACCCCGTCGGGAGCGAACAGCTTCACCCATTCGTCGGTGCGTCCTGCCGCGGTAAGGCGCAGGTGCTCGGTCACGGCGTGCTGAGCAGCGGCCCGGCGGCGCGGGTCGTCTTCCTGGGCTGTCATGGGCGCTCCTAGGTTAGTGGTCGACCGATAACCTAACAGTCGCCGGACAGCGCGTCGGGCCGGACGGGACCGGACTGTGCCGCAGCTCACGCCACCGGATCCCGGTGTGAAACGTATTAAGAAGTGAGAGACGAGTGGCAGATGTTCTCAACTAATCCTGAGATCACGGGAGATGACGAGGAGTCAGCACATTGTCTGCCACGTCGGAACGACCCGAAAGGATCAGTCCTTGCGTCACAAGAAGCGCGCCATGACCCGTCGTACCCTCCTCGGAGCAGCCGGTCTCGCGGCAGGCGCGGCCGCCGCGATCCCGGTGATCGCCTCGGCCGCGCCCTCCGGCACCGCGACGCGGCAGAAGCCGGTTCCCCGCACCCGGGCGAAGACGTTCACGGGCGCGGCAGCCGGGTCCGCGAAGCCGGGCTTCCCCGTCGAATACGTCGGAGTCGCCTGGACCGGCGCCCGGCGCGGTGCCGCGATCAGGCTGCTCGACCAGGCCGGCAAGCCGGGCGCGTGGCAGGCGCTGACGCCGGTCTGCGCCGCCGGGTCCGACGCGGACACCGGTGAACCGGCGAAGAGCGTGAGCGTGCTGGTGCCCGCCGGCGGGGCCGCGGGTTACGAGCTGAAGATGCCGGACGGGGCGACCGGCATACGCTCCACCGCCATCGACACGGTCAACGGCCCCACCGTCAACGTCTCCGTGGCCACCGAGACGGCGTCGTTCAGGGGCGTCGAGTTCATCACCCGGGCCGGCTGGGGCGCCGACGAGTCCCTCCGTTTCAAGGCGGACGGCACCGAGAACTCGCCGCAGACCTACTACCCGACCCAGACGCTGACGGTGCATCACACCGCAGGCGCCAACGGCGACCTGGACCCGGCCGCCACCATCCGCGCGTACTACTACCTGCACGCGATCACCAACGACTGGGGGGACATCGGCTACCACTTCCTCGTCGACGAGGCCGGTCTCGTCTACGAGGGCCGCTACTCGGGCACGGACGGCATCCCGGCCCACAGCGCCGACGGGAAGATGGTGACCGCCTTCCACACCTCCGGCTTCAACTCCGGCAACCTCGGCATCGCCGTACTCGGCAGCTTCGAGAGCCAGGCACCGACCGCCGCGGCCCGTGCGTCGCTGACCAAGCTGCTCGCGGCGCTGGCCGACTACCACGACCTCGACCCCGAGGCCGCCGTCACCTTCGTCAACCCCGTCAACGGCGTCACCCGGGACGTCCAGATGATCAGCGGCCACCGCGACTGGCTGGCCACCGAGTGCCCCGGCACCACGTTCTACGGCGACCTCCCCGCCCTGCGCCAGGACGTCACGGCAGCGCGTTCCGGCAGCTGAAACCAGACTTCCCGGCCGGCCGCAAGCCGTGAGGAGGGCGTCCGCTGGAGCGGACGCCCTTCCGCTGTCGGGACGCGGTGTGCGCATCAGCACCTCTACAGGGGGTGCTACACGACCCTGACCACGTACTTGCCCCGAACACCGCCGGCTTCCAGCGCCCGGTGGGCCTCCGCCGTCTTCTCCAGGGGGAAGACGGTGTCCACCGCAGGGCGCAGCTTGCCCTCGACCACATGGCGGGCGAGGTCGTCGAAGTCGGCCCGCGTGGGGTTGCCGCTGAAGAGGCGTACCCGGCCGTGTCCGTGGACCGCGCTGGCCGCGAGGTAGCCGAGCGACGCCGCCGGGCGTTTCAGGTCGAAGGCGATGGTGACCATGCGCCCGCCTGGATTCAGCAGGCGCCGGAAGGCCTCAAGGCCAGACCCCGCGGTGTCCAGGACCACGTCGAAGCCGCCCAGTTCCGCCGGCCGGACGCTCCGGTGATCGACGGCCTCGTGCGCGCCGAGTCCGCGGACGAAGTCGAGGTTGGCCGCCCGGGCGAGGGCCGTGACCTCGGCGCCGTACGCGTGGCCGAGTTGGACGGCGGCGTTGCCGACGCCGCCTGCCGCGCCCCGGACGACGAGTCGTTCGCCGGGGCGCAGTGCGGCTTTGTCCCGCAGAGTGGTGATGGCCGTGGTGGCTACCGGCAGCGCGGCGGCGTCCACCAGATCCAGTCCGTCGGGAACCCGGCCCGTCCGCTCGGCAGGCACGGTCACGTACTGGGCGGCACTGCCGAAACCGGCGGTGCGGCCCAACACCCCCCACACGCGGTCACCGACCGCGAGCCGGGTGACTCCGGCACCCAGCACGGCGACCTCTCCGGTGAAGTCCAGGCCGACACGCTTGGGGAATCTCCGGCCGGTCACCAGCCGGAGGCGGCCGGCCCGAGCGGCCAGTTCACCCCCGTTGACGCTGAAGGCGTGCACCTTGACCAGCACTTCACCGACGGCCGGAGCCGGGCGTGGCACGCGCCCCAGGTACAGCACATCGGGGCCGCCATAGCGGTCGTAGAGCACCGCCTTCATCATGCCGTCGTCCATCGTTCCGCCTCTCCCGCCGGTGGTCGTACAAGGAACCGACACCGACGGTAGGCTCATAAACGGACGCGATCGTCCGTTTGGACCCGAAGCGAGAGGCAGTGATGGTGGAATCCTCTCGGATCGCAGCCCACGACGGGCTGCGGGCCGACGCCCGGCGCAACCGGGAGCGTGTCCTCACCGCTGCCCGTGAGGTCTTCGCCGAGCAGGGGATCGACGCCCCGATGGCGACCGTGGCCCGCCGAGCCGGGGTTGGCGTGGCGACGCTGTACCGGCACTTCCCGACCCGCGACGACCTGGTGCGGGACGCGTTCGCGCAGCAGATGGACACCTGCGTGCGGGCGCTCAGCGAGGCTCTGGCCGACCCTGACCCGTGGCGGGGATTCCAGCGACTGATCGAGACGGTCTGCGCCCTGCAACGGGAGGAACGCGGGTTCCCGGCCGCGTTCGTCGCGGCCTTCCCGGGAAGCGCGTCGGAACACGCGCACTCCCGGCAACGAGCCGAGCGGGACTTCACCACCCTGGTTCGCAGGGCTCAGGCGGCGGGGGGTCTCCGAGCCGACTTCCACCCTTCCGACCTCGCCGTGGTCCTGTTGGCACACTGCGGTCTGGTGACCGCCCTACCGGGAGACGGCGCGGCCTCCCGGCGCCTGGTGGCCTACCTGCTCCAGTCGTTCCGCGCCGACACGGCCAACGAGCCGTTGCCTCCGCCGACTTCGTTGACACTGCGCAGTCTCCCGATCGGAGCTGACGATCCCCAGCGGAAGCGGGCCCCCAGAGCATGACCGGCCACGGCACCTGCCTCGGGGCGCGTCCGGCCCGACAACACCACCGTCGACTGGCCCCGGCCCCGCTCCCGCGGATGCTCGGGACAGACCCCGAAAGATCATCTCGGTCTTCCGCGACACTCTGGAGACGCGGTCGACATGAGGTTGTGGCCCGGTGCGGCCGTGTCAGGGTGCCGTCATGGCAACTTCGGCCCAGGTCATGACGGGTGGCATGGCTTGCCCGGGCCCTTGATGAACATGTCGTTGAAGAAGGTGGCCCTCGTGCCGGTGCCCTTGGCGAAGGGCACCATCTCCATGACCAGACATGTGTCCTCATGCGTGATGACGTACCTGTGGTCCCAATCACCGTCACCGGCCTTCTGCGGCTTCAGGATTCTTCACTCGGTCCTGCCGGCACGTCTCTTCCGGGGAGCCCTTCTCGATGACCGCTGTGAAGCCAGGTAGATGTTCAGCGTGCCATTCGGTTTCTTCTCCACCGCACAGGCCTGAGGCACCGTTCCCCCTGTTGCCGTTCCGGCTTCGGCTTCGCCTCCGGCACTGCCACGGTCACGCCTGCGGCAATCGCTGCGATCGCGAGCCCGAACGCGATCCGCTTCCCCGTCCGGCGCCCGCGCGTGGTTCCTTCATCGTCCGCCAACCGCGCATCAGGTGTTCCTCCCGCGGGATCCGTCGGCCGTCGGGGAAGTCCCGCTCGGCCGGCACAGCCAGCAGTCGGCGCAGTCCTCACACGTCTCCGTCCCGTTGACGTGCGCGGGACAGCCGCGAGCGCACGGTGCCCACCGGATTGCCCAGCGCCTCGGCGGTCGCGACGTAGTCCAGCCCGGACCACACGCACAGGACCAACACCTCGCGATCCGATCGTGGCAACTGGTCCAGTGCCCTTCGCACCACGGCGGGTCAAGAACACCAAGGGCAAGGTCGCCCGCCGCGTCCCGCTCATCGACGAAGTGCGCCCCATGATCGCCCAGCGTATACTCCCCCTCGGCAACAGGCCCGATGCCCGCCTGTTCACCGGCCCCCGCGGCGGGCGGATCACCACCGCCGTCCTGCGCGACGCCACCCACTGGGACGACGTCGTCCAGTCCCTCGGCTACGAGCACCTGCGCCACACCGGCCTGACCTGGATGGCGGATGCCGGAGTCCCCCTGCACGTCCCGCGATTGATCGCCGGCCACAGCTCCCTGCAGACCACCCAGCGCCACCTCCACCCCGACCTGCAGTCCGCGGTCCGCGCCGGTCGCACCCTCAGCAATCACCTGACCGCCGCTCCCGGCCGCCCGCCGCCCTCCGCCGGTATGTCCGCGACCCTGCGGAGACTGTAGGAACCGGACAACTCCACACGCGGTGGGGACGATCTCGGTCCCTGGCGAAATGACGCCGACCTGCGGGTTTTCCGCGACCGTGGTCCCCAGGTGGCCCCCAGGACTCTGACGCCGCGTCACATGGAAACTGTTGCCGACAAGGCGAAGGGCCCGCCGGCCTGGCCAAATGCCAGACCAGCGGGCCCTTCGTACACCGTCGGGACGACAGGATTTGAACCTGCGACCCCTTGACCCCCAGTCAAGTGCGCTACCAAGCTGCGCCACGTCCCGGTGCGCTCACTCGCGGTGACCCGCGTGATCGCGCGAACAGCACCCTACCGCACGTAGCTGGGCGGGCCGAAAGCGGGCGGGAGGACGGGGGACAATCGGTCGTATGGAAGACGCGGGGACAGACGCGGGGACAGGGGCACGGGACCGGGACGCCGAGGGGCGGGCGCGCAGTGCCCGGCCGCGCGACGGGCTGGGGCGCCCGCTGCCCTACGGTGCGCGCGGCGTCGAGCGGCAGCCCGAGGGGGTGGTGCGGGCTCCGCGGGAGACGGTCGGCGAGGCCCAGGCGCTGCTGGACGCGGGGAAGCCGTTCCACGCGCACGAGGTGTTCGAGGACGCCTGGAAGTCCGGTCCCGAGGAGGAGCGGACGCTGTGGCGGGGGCTGGCCCAGCTGGCGGTGGGGCTCACGCACGCGGCCCGGGGGAACGTGACCGGCGGGGCGCGGCTGCTGCGGCGCGGCGCGGGCGCGGTCGAGGAGTGGGCGGCCGGCAGCGGGGTGCGGCGGCCGCACGGGATGGATGTCGAGGGGCTCGCCCGGTGGGCGCGGGAGCTGGCCGGGCGGGTGGAGAGCGGGGGCGGGAGCGTCGACGCCGGCGCCGAGGCGCCCCGGCTGCGCGGTACCGCGTAGCACCGGGGTGACCCGCTGTCAGTGGCATGCGGCAGACTCGGGGGTGTGCGAAAGATTCATGTCATCGGTATCGGCGCGGGCGACCCCGACCAGCTCACCCTCCAGGCGGTCCGGGCGCTGCGGGACACGGACGTGTTCTTCCTCCTCGACAAGGGCGAGGTCAAGAGCGACCTGACCCAGCTGCGCCGGGACATGCTCGACACGCACATACCGGACGGCGGTTACCGGCTGGTCGAGGCGCGGGACCCGGAGCGGGACCGGGCGGCGAGCGGCGGCGCGTACTCCCCGGCCGTCGGGGACTGGCGCAGCGCCCGCGCCGACATCTACGAACGGCTGATCCGCGAGGAACTCGGCGAGGAGCAGACCGGCGCCTTCCTGGTGTGGGGCGATCCGTCGCTGTACGACAGCACGCTGGCGATCCTGGAGGAGGTGCTGGAGCGGGGCGCGGTGGTCTTCGCGTACGACGTGGTGCCCGGGATCAGCAGTGTGTCCTCACTGGTGGCCCGGCACCGCACGGGGCTGAACCGGGTGGCCCGGCCGGTGCAGATCACCACCGGGCGGCGGCTCGCCGAGGGGCTCCCGGACGGGGTGGACGACGTGGTGGTGATGCTGGACGCGCACCAGACCTTCCGGCGGTACGCGGACCAGGACATCGACATCTACTGGGGCGCCTACCTCGGCACTCCGGACGAGATCCTGGTCGCGGGCCCGATCGCCGAGGCGGCTCCCCGGATCGAGCGGCTGCGGGCCGAGGCACGGGAGCGCAAGGGCTGGATCATGGACACCTATCTGCTGCGCCGCCACCCCGGAGGGCCGAAGGAGAGCTGACCGTCACTCAGACGGTTTCGCAGGGTATGCGGGGGTAGGCCGGCGGTGTGACAGTGACCTCGTGACGTCCACCGAGGAATCCGCACTGCCCGACGCCGCGCAGCCGCCCGTGCTGGACGCCCGTCGGCGCAACGTCGTCTTCGTGACGATCGTGCTGGGCATCCTGCTCGCGGCCCTGGACCAGACGATCGTGGGCACGGCCCTGCCGACGATCGTGTCGGACCTGGGCGGTGCCGCGCACATGTCGTGGGTGGTCACCGCGTACCTCCTCGCGGAGACCGTGTCGACCGTCCTGGTGGGCAAGTTCGGCGACCTGTTCGGCCGCAAGGCGGTCTTCCAGGTCTCGGCGATCGTGTTCATCACCGGCTCGTTCCTGTGCGGTCTGGCCACGAACATGTCGCTGCTGATCGCCTGGCGGGCGATGCAGGGCATCGGCGCGGGCGGGCTGATGGTCACCGCGATGGCGCTGATCGCGGACGTCATCCCGCTGCGGGAGCGCGGCAAGTACCAGGGCGCGATCGGCGCGGTGTTCGGCGTGGCCACGGTCATCGGGCCGCTGCTCGGCGGGCTGTTCACCGACCATCTGTCGTGGCGCTGGGCGTTCTACGTCAACGTGCCCATCGCGATCCTGGTGGTGGTGGCCGCCGCCCGCACCATCCCGGTGGTGAAATCGGCGTCCCGGCCGGTGATCGACTATCTCGGCATCGCGCTGGTCGCGGTCGGCGCGAGCGCCCTGATCCTGGCGACGAGCTGGGGCGGCAACGAGTACGCGTGGGGTTCGGGCACCATCATCGGCCTGTTCGCGGGCGGTGCGGCGGCGCTCGCCGCGTTCTGCCTGGTGGAGACCCGGGCGAAGGAACCGATGCTGCCGATGCGGCTGTTCGGCAACCCGGTCTTCACGGTCTGCTCGATCCTCAGCTTCATCGTCGGCTTCGCGATGCTCGGCGCCATGACGTATCTGCCGAGCTACCTCCAGTACGTCGACGGCAACTCGGCGACGATCTCGGGGGTCCGCACCCTCCCGATGGTGATCGGTCTGCTCATCGCGTCGATCTTCAGCGGCAACGTGGTGAGCAGGACCGGCCGGTACCGGATCTTCCCGATCGTCGGCTCGCTGGTCATGGGCGCCGGCCTGTACCTGATGTCGTTGATGGGGCCGGGCACCGGGGTCTGGCTGGAGTCCCTGTACATGTTCGTGCTGGGCACCGGCATCGGCCTGAGCATGCAGGTGCTGACGATCGCCGTGCAGAACACCGTCGACTACGCCGACCTGGGCACCGCGACCTCCGGCGTCACCTTCTTCCGTACGCTGGGCAGTTCGTTCGGTACGGCCGTCTTCGGCACCATCTACACCAACGCGCTGAAGCCGAACCTCGCGGACGGCATCACCGCTGCCACCGGGGCGAGCGCCCTGGACCCGGCGGTCGTCGCCAAGGCGGCCACCAGCCCGGAGGGCCTGCACCGGCTGCCCGCTGCCGCCGCCGAGCCGATCGTCCAGGCGTACGCCGACACCATCCACACCGTGTTCCTGTGGACGGTGCCGGTCGCGGGCGTCGGGTTCGTGGTCGCCCTGTTCCTCAAGCAGGTCCAGCTCCGGGACAGCGCGCGGCTCGGCTCCACCGACATGGGCGAGGGGTTCGCCTCGCCGCACGGGCCGGACTCGCAGCGGGTGCTGGAGGCGGCCGTGGCGAAGATCATCGGCAGGGCCGACCTGGACACCGCGCGCCGGATCATCCGTGACTCCGGCACCCGGCTGGACATCGCCGAGGCCTGGGCGGTGATGCAGGTCGAACTGCACACCCGGCTGGTCGGGCACGGCCACCTCGGCCTGATCGCCGCCCGCCGCCGGCTGCCGCCGGAGGTGCTGCTGCCCGTCTTCGACCGCACGGTGGACGAGGGCTACCTGACCCGTACCGGCCCCTATCTGTCGCTCACCGAGGCCGGCGACCACGAGGCCCGGGTCCTCGGCCAGGCCTGGGGCAGCTGGCTGAAGGACCGGGTGCAGGAGGACCTCGGCCGTCCGTCGGGCGCCGACCTGCGGGCCGCCGTCGACACCATCGCCAAGCGGCTGCTGGTCGAGGACCTGACCGACGGTCTGCCCGAACGGGCCGGGGAATGGGAGCCGGCCGCCGAGGCGGCCTGAACGCGCGCGCCTCGCCGTCCGGTGATCAGGCGGGGCCGAGCCCCAGCCGCTCCAGTACGCCCGCCACGTCGGGGACCGCGGTGACTCCGCCCGGCAGCGGCGGGCGCCGTACGACGACCACGGGCAGCCCCGACTCGCGGGCGGCCGTGAGCTTGGCGGCCGTCGCCGCTCCCCCGCTGTCCTTGGTGACCAGGACGTCGATCAGGTTCTCGCGGAGCAGCGCGGTCTCGTCGGCGACGGTGAACGGCCCACGGGCCAGCAGCACCTCGGTGTGCGGCGGCAAGGGGGGCTCGGGGGGCTCCACGGACCGTACGACGAAGTGGCGGTCGGTCAGGTGGGCGAAGGCGGACAGGCCGAGGCGGCCGGTCGTCAGCAGGACCCGGGGGCCGAAGCGCGGCAGCAGGTCCGCCGCCGCGGCCAGCGACTCGACCGGGTGCCAGCGGTCCCCGGGGCCGGGCCGCCAGCCGGGGCGGCGCAGCACCACGGCCGGGACGCCGGTCTCCGCCGCGGCCCGGGCCGCGTTCGCGGTGATCGTCTCGGCGAAGGGGTGGGTGGCGTCGACGAGGGCGTCCACCCGCCGCTCACGCAGCCAGCCCGCCAGTCCGGCCGCCCCGCCGAAGCCTCCGACGCGCACCTCGCCCGGCAGCGCGCCGGGCCGGGAGACCCGCCCCGCCAGGGAGGTCGTGACGCGCACACCGGGACGCGGGGCGAGCGCGGCGGCCAGTTCGCGGGCCTCGGCGGTGCCACCGAGGATCAGGACGTGCGGGGACATGGGGCGAGCGTACGGGGTGCCGCCCAGGGGCCAGGAGGCGATGTCCCGCGCTCGCGCGGCCTCGGCGGGCTCGGCGCGTGGGTGGTTGCGGCCGGGAAGCGGTGCGGTCGCCGCGTGGGACGCCGGCACGATGCGGGGGACGTCCCCGGGCCCGGACGCGGGACGGGCGCCCCCCGGGGGGGGGGGGGGGGGGGGCCGGGGGGGGGGGGGGGGGCGGCAGCCCGGGCGGGGGGTGAAGGGGGGGGGGGTGTGTTTGTTGAATT
>NZ_JBICZD010000007.1:205010-528891 GCF_043201555.1 Streptomyces sp. NPDC048288 | reverse complement strand
GCGGGGGGGGGCGCGGGGGTGGGTGGGTGGGGGCGGGCTCGGGGGGGGGTGGGGGCGGGGCCCCCCGCCACGTGGGGGGGGCCCCCCCGGGCCGGGGCGGCGGCGGGCCCCCCCGGCGGGGGGGGGTGCCGGGCGGCCGTCGTGGAGCGGGAGCTCCGTCAGCCCTGGCGGGCCTTGAAGCGGGGGTCCTTCTTGTTGATCACGTAGACCACGCCGCGTCGGCGGACCACCTGGGCGCCGGGCTTGGCCTTCAGTGAACGCAGGGACTTGCGTACCTTCATGGTGCTGTTCTCCTCGTGTCGGCCGCGGGGACGGTCAGCCGCGGGCGGCGGCGGTACGGCCGTAGCGGCGCTCGAAAAGCTCCACCCGGCCGGCGCTGTCCAGGACCCGCGCCTTCCCGGTGTAGAAGGGGTGCGACGCCGACGAGATCTCGACGTCGACCAGGGGGTAGGTGGTGCCGTCCTCCCACACGATCGTCCGGGACGAGTCGAGGGTGGAGCGGGTCAGGAACGTGGTGTCCGCGGCGCGGTCGCGGAAGACCACGAGCCGGGAGTCGGGGTGGATGCGGGGCTTCATGGGATTTCCTTCCTGGGGCGGTGGTGCGCTTCGCTTCGACGCGCCGTGCTGGGACGCTCCGCGCCTCAGCGCTCCTCGCGGAAGTCGACGTGCGTGCCGGCCACCGGGTCGTACTTGCGCAGGACCAGCCGGTCGGGGTCGTTCCGGCGGTTCTTGCGGGTCACATAGGTGACGCCGGTCCCGGCCGTCGACTTCAGCCTGACGACGGGACGCGCGGTGCTGCGTGCCATGAGGTTCTCCCTTCACCCACACCCGGACTTACTGAGCCGAGCATGTCAATCACGACCGGTCCAACAACGCCCCCCGCCGTCGCATTCCCGGGTCCGCGGGCCCCGCGCGGCTAGGGTCCTGGCATGGCTTCCGTGCGTGGGGTGCTCATCGACATCGACGGGGTGCTCACCGTGTCCTGGCGCCCGCTGCCCGGCACGGTCGAGGCTCTGCGAACAATCCGCGAGGCCGGTCTCGGTGTCGCGCTGGTGACCAACACGACCTCCCGGACCCGCGCCTCGATCGCGGACACGCTGGTGGCGGCGGGCTTCCCGGTGACCGCCGAGGACATCCTCACCGCGCCCGCCGCGACCGCCGTCCACCTGGCCGGGGCCCGGTGCGCGCTGCTCAACAGCGGGGACGTACGAGAGGACCTGGCCGGGGTGACTCTGGTGGCGGCGGACGACGACACGGTCGTACCGGATGTCGTCCTGCTCGGGGGTGCCGGGCCGGAATTCGGCTACCCGGCGCTGAACCGGGCGTTCGGGCAGCTGCAGCGGGGTGCCCGGCTCGTCGCCATGCACCGGAACCTGTACTGGCGCACCGAGGCGGGGCTGCAGCTGGACGCGGGCGCGTTCCTGGCGGGGCTGGAGGCCGCCGCCGGAGTCGAGGCCGAGGTCACCGGGAAGCCGGCGCGGGCCTTCTTCGAGGCGGCGCTGGGGCGCCTCGGGGTGGCTGCCGCCGAGGCGCTGATGATCGGGGACGACGTCGAGTCGGACGTGCTCGCGGCCCAGCGCCTCGGTATCACGGGCGTGCTGGTCCGGACGGGGAAGTTCCGGCCGGACACCCTGGAGCGGGCGAGCGGCGCCCCGGACCATGTGCTGGACTCGTTCGCGGGACTCCCCGGGCTGCTGGACCGGCTAGCGCAGGAGTAGCTGGAGCCCGCCCACGATCGTCGCGGCGATGACCAGCTGCTCGAACAGCCGCTGGTTGATCCGGGTCACCGCCCACTTGCCGAGGACGGCGCCGGGGACGACGAACACCACGAGCGCGGCGTCGAGCAGCAGCGAGTTGCCGTCGATCAGGCCGAGCCCGGCGCTGAAGGGGACCTTGGAGACGTTCACGATGAGGAAGAAGAACGCCGAGGTGCCCAGGAAGCCGAGCTTCCGGAAGCCCGCGGACAGCAGGTACATCGACATCACGGGGCCGCCCGCGTTGGCGACCATCGTGGTGAAGCCGCCGAGGACGCCGTAGGAACCGGCCTTCGCCCGGCCCGCCCGGGTGGTGACCGCGTCCGGGTCGTCGGGGCGCTCGGCCCCGCGCCGCCGCCAGAGGGTGACCCCGGCCATCAGCAGCAGGATCGCGCCGATCGAGGTCCGTACGACCGCGTCGTCGGCCCAGACCAGGAACACCGTGCCGATCACCACTCCGGCCGCGACCGCCGGGAACAGCCGCCACAGCGTGGGCCAGTGGGCGTGCCTGCGGTAGGTCGCGACGGCCAGCACGTCGCCCGCGATGAGCAGCGGGAGCAGCACGCCGGTGGAGGCGCGGGCCGGGAGGATCGCGGCGAAGACCGCGAGGCTGACGGTGTTGGCCCCGCTGACGGCGGTCTTCGAGAAGCCGACGAGCAGCGCGGCGAGTGCCAGGGCGGCGAACTCCCAGCCGGATATGTGCCAGAGCGTCATCGTGTTCATGCGGGGACCGATGCTATGTCCGGACAAGCCGAGGCGGTAAGTACCGTCTCGCTGGTTGGCCCGCGCACACGGGACACGACGAGCGAACTTTGTGTGAATTTGCCCGCATTTCAGAAGAGCGGCGGAGCCTCCGGGGCAACTCTCCGCCCCGGAGTGTCACTTGGACTGGTCCGGTACGTCCGTGGCGAGCGCCGCCGTGCGCAGGGCGGCGGCCACCCGGACGACCGCCTCGGCCGGCGGGTGCGGCAGCCGGGCCAGGAGCTGGCGCCGCTGTTCCTGGGGCCCGCCCCGGACGGGCAGGATCCGGACGCCCGGCGGCGCGGCGGCGGCGAGCGCGGGGGGCACGGTGGTCAGGCCGCAGCCGGCGGCGACGAGATGGAGCTTGGCCAGCCAGTCCCGGGCGATGTGCGCGATCTCCGGCCGCTCGTCCAGACCGGGCCACACGCCCATCAGCCGGTCCTCCCCGGAGGCGGAGCCGACGATCCAGCGCTGCCCGCGCAGATCGGCCACGTCCACGAAGTCGCCGCGGGCCAGGGGGTGGGCGGCCGGCAGGGCGAGGCACAGGGCGCGTTCGACGAGGGTCTGCAGCACCAGCGGCGGCGATTCGGCGTCGGGCGGCCGGAACGGCGGAGCCGAGGCGAGCAGGGCCAGGTCGAGGCTGCCGGCGCGCAGGGCGCGGACCAGTGCGGGGGTGGTGCCCTCGCGGCCGATGACCTGGAGTCCGGGGTCCGTCCGGCGCAGCGCGGTCAGGGCCCGGGGCACCAGGACGACACCGGCGGTGGGGAACCAGCCCAGCCGGACCGTCCCGCCCTCGGCGGGCAGCCCGGACAGCTCCCGCGCCGTCGCCTCGATCGCGTCGAGCACCACCGTCGCCCGCCGCAGGACCACGCGTCCGGCGGCCGTGAGCCGTACCCCGTCCCGCCGCCGCTCCAGCAGCTCGGCGCCCGCGGCCCGCTCGATCGCCGCGATCTGCCGGGACACCGCCGACTGGGTGTAGCCCAGCGCGGCGGCGGCCGCCGTGAAGGTGCCCTGTTCGGCCACCGCGCGGAAGACCCGCAGCGCGGTGAGGGACACGTCGTTGAAGTCCATGACGTTTACGCATACCAGATGTGCCGAACTTTCGTTGGACTCATGGATACGGGGTTCCTAGCGTTGTGGGCATGAAGACTTCCCACACCGCCCGCACTGCCCGCATCGCCCTCGTGACCGGCGCCAACCAGGGCCTCGGCCGCGCGCTCGTGGAGGGCCTCGCCGCCCGGCTGGACCCGGCCGACCTGGTCCTGCTGACCGGCCGCGACCAGCGGCGGGTGACGGACGCCGCCGCCGAGGTGTCCCGGCTGTCCGGCACCCGTGCCCGGGTCGAGGGCCACGTCCTGGACGTCACCGACACCGACGCCGTCGCCCGGCTCGCCGACGAGCTCCGCACCCGGCACGGCGGGGTGGACGTCGTCCTGTCCAACGCGGTCGCCCGGGTGCTGCCCGACGAGTCGCAGTCCGAGCGGGCCGACGAGTTCATCGACGTCTCCAACACCGCCACCCACGCGATCCTGCGCTCCTTAGGTCCCGTGCTGCGCCCCGGCGGCCGTCTCCTGGTCGTGGCCAGCTCGCTCGGCACCCTCGGCCATCTCGACCCCCGGCTGCACCACCTGTTCGACGGCGCGAGCCTCGACCAGGTCGAGTACGCCGTGGAGT
Source organism: Streptomyces sp. NPDC048288 (assembly GCF_043201555.1). Lineage (NCBI taxonomy): Bacteria > Bacillati > Actinomycetota > Actinomycetes > Kitasatosporales > Streptomycetaceae > Streptomyces > Streptomyces sp. NPDC048288. The sequence goes on along the minus strand of NZ_JBICZD010000007.1, from coordinate 524,722 downwards.
CCTGGCGCAGCGCGATCCACCAGCGCACCGCCGCCGAGGCCGGCTGGCCGGTCTGGCTGAACGTGCCCTCGAAGGTGGCCCAGGTCGCCGCGGTCCGCGCGGTCGCCGCCGAACGCCGGGAACAGGACCTGGCGGCCGGCACCCTGATCGCCTCCGTCTGCCCGGGCATGGTCGACACCGCCACCTCCCGCCCCTGGTTCAGCGACTTCAGCCAGGCCCAGTCCCCCGCCGACGCCGCCCGCGCCGTCCTCGACCTGGTCTTCGCCGACGGCGTGGACCCCGCCCTCTACGGTGAACTGGTCCGCTTCGGCAAGCCGCTGCCCTGGCACGACGGCACGCCCCTGGTCGAACAGGACCGGCTGGTCAAGCCCTGAGCAGGCGTCTTTGGACGCGGCTCTCGGTCAAGCCCCGCCTAGACTGCGGGCGTGGATTACAGCGAAGTCGAGGCGGAGATTCTCGGGTTGATCGTCGCGGCCTCCGAGAGGGACGTGCGTGCCTTCGGGGAGGAGACGGTCACGCGCCTGGTGCGGCCGGAACTGCTCCAGGGTGCCGCCGAGGACGAACTCACCGACGACGCCCGGGCGGCACTGACGACCGCCTGCGCGAACGTTCTGACGATCAGCGCCGCCGAGCTGCACGACGCGCTCGCGGCGATCTACGACGGCATCCTGGTCGAGGACGATCTGGACGCCGGGGTCCTCACCGTCATCAGCGCGTTGGCGCACTGGCACAGCTACTTGGAGCAGAACCGGCGCGGCGAGCTCTACGAACTCGCCATCCGTTCCATCGAGGACGTCGACCACGAGGTGTCCGCGGATCTCGGGGACTTCCTCGCCACACCGCAGATGGCCGCCGAGTACGAGCGCATCCGCCGACTGCTGGACCCCGGCGCCGTTCAGTCCCCGGCCCGGATCAGCCCGCTCTCGTAGGCGAAGATCACCGCGTGGATACGGTCGCGGAGGCCGAGTTTGGTCAGGACGCGGCCGAGGTGGGTCTTGACGGTCGTCTCCCCGACGAAGAGGCGCTCGGCGATCTCGCCGTTGGCCAGCCCCCGGGCGACCAGGGCGAGGACTTCCCGTTCCCGCTCGGTGAGCGCGGCCAGCCGGCCGCGCTGGGCGGGCACGGGCCCGGGGGGCTGCAGGACGAAGCGTTCGACCAGGCGCCGGGTGAGTGAGGGCGCCACCATGACCTCGCCCCGCAGCACCGCCCGGACGGTCACCAGGATCTCCTCGGCGGGGGCGTCCTTGACCAGGAAGCCGTTCGCGCCGGCGCGCAGGGCGGCGTAGGCGTACTCGTCGAGGTCGAAGGTGGTGACGACGAGGATCTTCGGCGCGTGGGGCCGCGCGCAGAGGTGTTCGGTCGCGGCGAGCCCGTCCAGGCCGGGCATGCGTACGTCCATCAGGACGAGGTCGGGCTTCAGGGCGGCCACGCCCGTGATCGCCGCGTCGCCGTCGGCGGCCTCGCCCACGACGGTGAGATCGGGCTGGCTGTCGACGACCATGCGCAGGCCCATCCGGATCAGTTCCTGGTCGTCGCAGATCAGCACCCGGGACGAGGACGGGGTGGGGGTCGGGCCGGTCATGGGGTCGTCGTGGTGGGCTCGGGCTTGGTGGGCCGCAGGGAGGCGGTGACCCGGTAGCCCCCGTCGGGTGTGGGCCCGGCGTCGACGCTCCCGCCGTACAGGGCGGTGCGTTCGCGCATGCCGGCGACGCCGTGACCGCGGGAGGGCAGTCGGGCGGGGTGCTCCGGGACGGCCCGTCCTCCGGCCGAGTTCTCCACCCGGACGCGGACCAGCCGCCCGGGCCCCTCGGTACCGGTGTCGACCCGTACGCGGATCGCGGCGTCCGGCGGCGCGTGCTTGACGACGTTGGTGAGCGCCTCCTGCACGATGCGGTACGTGTGCACGGTGAGATCCGCCGGAAGGCCGCCTGGCTCTCCCCGCAGGTCCAGCCGGGCGCGCGTGCCGTGCGTATTGAGGCGCCCGACCAGCCGTCGCAGATCGGCCCAGAGGGACTCGCCGGCCCCACCGTTGCCGGGGCCGGGGCCCGGGTCACCGGCTGCGGCGTCCGCGTCGGGGGTGCGCAGCACCTCCAGCAGGCGGCGCAGTTCGTCCAGGGCGTCGCGGCCGGTCGCGCTGATGACGCCGAGAGTGCGGTCGACGACCGTGGGGTCGGTGTGCCGCATCAGCCTGCCGCCCTCGGCGTTCAGCACCATGACGCTCACGCTGTGCGCGAGGACGTCGTGGATCTCGCGGGCGATGCGCGCCCGCTCCTCGGCGACCGCGACCCGGGCCAGGGCCAGGCGCTCCGACTCGGCCAGCGCGGCCCGCCGCTCGAACTCGGCGACATAGGCGCGCCGGGCCCGGACGTACTCGCCGAACACCCAGGCCCCGGCCAGCAGAAGCCCCACCGCGAGCGGGGTGAGCCAGGCACCGCGGGCACCCGGGTCCCCGTAGTCCCGCTGCCAGGCGGGAATCCACAGCAGCACGCAGCCGGCGGTACAGAGCACCGTCGCCGCAGCGGCCCGGCGCAGGCCGCGTACGGTGAGGGTGGCCAGGACCGCGGCCAGGGCGACGGCGCCGCGTCCCGGTTCCTGTCCCCACACCTGTCCGAGGAACTGAGCCCAGAACCCGACCGTCACCAGGGCCGCGACGAGCACCGGCCGGCGGCGACGCCACAGCAGGGGCAGCACCAGGGCGGCGTACACGACCGCCTGTACCCAGACCGGCCGCCAGCCCGGCTGCGGGCGGATCACCGGGGGCACGGCAACCAGCACGACCAGCAGCAGGTCCGTCAGCCACGGATGTCCGCGCCGCAGCCGGGGAAGGGTCTCGATCAGCCGTCGCACCGCCTCACGCTACGGCCGGGGACCGCGCCCCGGCATCGTCCTGACGGGCGTCACCGGGTCCTCCCGCAGTCGTACGGACACCGGCCGGGGATACGACGTGCGGCCACCCGGGGCGTTTCCACCATGGCCGCATGTCGATCACCACCGAGTTCCTCAGACGGCCCCTCACGACCGGTGCCGTGGCGGCCAGTTCACGGCGGCTGGCGCACGCGATGACCGAGGGCATCGGCCTGGAACGGGCCCGGACCGTCGCCGAACTCGGCCCGGGGACCGGGGTGTTCACCGACGCGATCCTGGCCCGGCTCGCGCCCGGCGCACGGCTCGTCGCCATCGAACTCAATCCGGTCCTCGCCGCCCGGCTGTCGGCCGCCCGGCGCGACACACGGCTGACCGTGGTCCAGGGCTCGGCCGCCGAACTGGCCGCAGCGGTGGGCGAACCGGTCGACGCGGTGGTCTCCGGACTGCCCTGGACGGTCATGCCGCAGGACCGGCGCGGGCACATCCTGGACGCCGTGGCCGAAGTCCTCACGCCCGGCGGCCGGTTCACCACCTTCGCCTACCTGCACGCGGCCTGGACTCCGCCCGCCCGTCACCTCACCGCCGAACTGGCCTGCCGTTTCGACCGGTTGGAACGCTCGAGGACGGTGTGGGCGAACCTCCCGCCCGCCTTCGTGCACCGGGCCACCCGGCGGCCATGACCGCGACCACCCACCAGGGCCGACGCGCCCCGCCCGGGGCGGGGTGGAACGGCGTTCAGCAGGGGCACGAGGAATCAGATGCCGAGCACCCGGGCGATGGTGCGGAGCACCCCGTTGTCGTTGTTGGACGGGGCGAGGTGGCGGGCGCGGGCGATGACGTCCGGGTGGGCGTTGGCCATGGCGAAGGACCAGTCGGCGGCGTCGAGCATCTCCAGGTCGTTGAGGTAGTCGCCGAAGACCATGGTCTGGGCGGGGGTGATGCCCAGCTCGCGCTGGAGGCCGCGCAGGGCGGTGCCCTTGTTGGCGGTGCGGTTCATCACGTCGACCCAGTGCTCGCCGGAGACGACGACCTGGTGGGTGTCGGCGTAGGCGGCCAGCGCGGGGGCGGTGGTGCGGGCGGCGGGGCCGAAGTCGAAGAGGGCGATCTTGATGACGTCGTCGTCGACGGCGGTGAGGTCGTCGACGATGTGGTGTGTGACATAGTACTGCCGCACCTCCGCCAGGAACGCCTCGTCCCGCCGCTCCACATAGGCCCCCCGCTTCCCGCAGACCACCGCCCCCACGTCCACCCCGTCCGCGGCCAGGTGCCGTACGGTCCGGGCGAGGCCGGCGGCGACGGCCGGGGCCAGGACGTCCGAGCTGAGTTCGACGCCGTCGCGCACCACGTAGGTGCCGTTCTCCGCGATGAAGACCATGCCCTCGGCGACCTCGGCGAACTGCCGGGCCAGGGTGGCGTACTGACGGCCGCTGGCGGGGCTGAACAGCACCCCGCGGCGGCGCAGTTCGGCCAGCATCGGCCAGAGTCCCCCGGGGATGCGCTTCTCGTCGTCGAGGAGGGTGCCGTCCATGTCGGTGACGACGAGCCGGATGTCGGCGGGGCCGGAGGGGAGGTCGGGCGTGGCGAGGAGGGACGCGGGCGAGGCGGACATGTCCTGCTTCCGGTCGGGGACGGCATTCGTACACCAGTGTCCCTCATACGGCCGAGGGGCCCTGAATCAACCCATGCGAACCCTGCGACAACACGATCGTCCGACAGCACCATGCCGGCCAACGGCGTGGGGACCCGAGGAAGGGCGGCGGGCGTGGGGGACAGCGGGTCGGCGGAACTGACGGCGTCCGTGGCGCACAACGCTCGGGTGTGCTGGAGCCGGGGCCGGTGCCGTGCTCGCGGTGGCGCGCCGGGGCCGACTCCCCGGCGCCGGTGCCGCAGTTCGGCGCGGTCGCCGTGAAACCCTGACCGGGACGCGTGCATCCGAGCCCGTCGAGGAGGACGTCGTATGCCACCCCTGGTCGACCCCGTGCCCGGTGGGCGCACCGGCGATCACGCCCGGGCCCATGCCCTCGCCCACGAACTGTCCGCACAGGGTGTGCGCGGGATCGTGCTGGCCTATGTGGACACCGCCGGGATCTGCCGGGTGAAGACCGTTCCCTGGCAGCGGCTCCAGTCGGCGGTGGCGTGGGGCGTCGGGATGTCCCCGGTGTTCGACACCTTCCTGGCCAACGACACGATCGTGCGCACCGACGTGCTCGGCTCCCCCGACGGCGATCTGCGCCTCTACCCGGACCTGGACCGGCTGGTGGTGCTGGCCGCGCAGCCCGGCTGGGCGTGGGCGCCGGTCGACCGGATCACCCAGGAGGGCGACCGGCACCCCGGGTGCAGCCGCACCTTCCTGCGCCGGACCGTCGCCGACGCCGAGGCACGGCACGGCCTCACCTTCAAGGCGGGCGTCGAGATCGAGTGGTCGCTGGGCCGGGCCGCGGCACCCAACGACGAGTTCGCCCCGGCTACCACGGCTCCGGCGTACGGCGCCACCCGGCAGATCGAGCTGAGCGACTACACCGCCGACCTGCTCGCGGCCTTCGAGAAGCAGGAGGTGCCGGTCGCGCAGCTGCATCCCGAGTACGCCCCCGGCCAGTTCGAGCTCTCCACCGGCGCCCTGGACCCGGTGGCGGCGGCCGACCAGAGCGTGCTGGTGCGGCAGACCATCCGCGCGGTCTCGCACAAGTACGGACTGCGGCCCTCCTTCTCCCCGGCGGTCACCGAGCGCGGCGTCGGCAACGGCGGCCATCTCCACCTCTCCGTCTGGCGCCACGGCGTCAACCTGCACTCCGGGGGCGAGGGCCGGTACGGCATGACGGGCGAGGCCGAGTCGTTCGTGGCCGGGCTGCTGACGCGGCTGCCCGCGCTGACGGCGGTGACCGCGCCGAGCCCGGCCAGCTATCTGCGGCTCAAACCCTCCCAGTGGGCGGGGGTGTTCACCGCCTGGGGCCGGGAGACCCGCGAGACCGCGATCCGGATCGTCACCGGCACCAGTGGCCACCAGAGCCAGGACGCCAACCTGGAGGTCAAGCCGGTCGACCTGGCCGCCAACCCGTATCTGGCCCTGGGCTGCGTCATCGCCGCCGGACTCGACGGGATCGCCTCGGCCGCGCCGCTGCCCGAGGAGGTCGTCGACGACCCGGCCCGGCTGATCCCGGACGAGGCGGTGGCCCGGGGCGTACGACGGCTGCCGACCTCGCTCTCGCACGCCGTCGACGCGTTCCGCGAGGACGAGGTGCTGCGCACCGCGCTCGGCCCGGTCCTCGCCGACGCGGTGGTCGCCGTCCGCGAGGGCGAGACGGCGGCGGTGGCCGATCTCGACGACGCCGGGGTGGCGGCGGCCTACCGCTGGAAGTACTGATGACGGGACCGGTCCTGGACACCCTCGACGCGCTCCCCCTCGTCGACCACCACTGCCACGGCGCGGTCACCGCCGACCTCGACCCGGCGGCCTTCGAGTCGCTGCTGACCGAGGGCGAGGCCTGGCCGGGCGTGTCGCCGTTCGACAGCCCGGTCGGCCTGGCCGTACGACGGCACTGCGCACCCCTCCTCGACCTGCCCCGGCACGCCCCCGCCGCCGACTACCTGGCGCGCCGCGCCGAACTGGGCTGGCAGGAGGTCAACCGCCGGTTCCTGAGAGCCGCGCACACGGAGACGTTCTGCGTGGACACCGGTTACACCCCGCAGCCGGTCACCTCCCCCGCCGAACTCGCGGCGGCGGCCGACGCCACCGCGTACGAGGTGGTACGGCTGGAGAGCGTCGCCGAGGCGGTGGCCGCGCGGGGCATCGAGGCGGACGAGTACGCGGGCGCCTTCCGGGCGGCGGCCGAGGAGGCGGTACGGCGGCCGGGGGTGGTCGCGGTCAAGTCGGTGGCCGCCTACCGCACCGGCTTCGACCTGGACCCGGCCCGGCCGACGTACTCCGAGGTGACCCGGGCGGCCGCGCTGTGGGGCGCCCGCGGCGGCCGGCTCACCGACCCGGTGCTCATGCGCCACCTGCTGTGGACCGCCGTCGGCCTCGGGCTGCCGCTCCAACTCCACGCCGGTTTCGGCGACTCGGACCTGCGGCTGCACCGCGCGGACCCGGCCCTGCTCACCGACTGGCTGCGGCTGACCGTCGGCACCATCCCGGTGCTCCTGCTGCACTGCTGGCCCTTCCACCGCCAAGCCGCCTATCTGGCCGCGGTGTTCGAGCATGTGCACCTCGACGTCGGGCTCACCCTGCACCATGTGGGACCGGCCCGGGCGGCCGCCGTCCTGGCGGAGGCGATGGAGATCACCCCGTTCCGCAAACTGCTGTACAGCTCGGACGCCTATGGTGTGGCCGAGTTCCATCATCTCGGCGCGCTGTCCTTCCGGCAGGGGCTGGCCGGTCTGCTCCAGGACCGGGTGGACGCCGACGAGATGAGCCCGACCGACGCCGTGAGGATCGCCGCCTGGACAGGACGCGACAACGCCCGTCGCCTCTACGGACTTCCCGTATCGGACCCCGGCCGCGACTGAGCGCGCGCCCCACCCGGAAAGTATGATCAAGCAATGTCTGACATGACCGAAACCACGCCCGGTTGGCTCTCCTCCGACGAGCTGGAGATGGCTCGCGCCCGTATGCCGATCCTGTACGTGGAGGCCGTGCCCGTGCGCGTCGACGACAGCGGCGAAGTCACCAGCATCGGGCTGCTGCTCCGCATCGGCCCGGACGGCACGGTCAGCCGGACCCTCGTCTCCGGCCGCGTCCTGCACCACGAGCGGGTCCGCGACGCCCTGCTGCGCCACCTGGAGAAGGACCTCGGGCCGGTCGCGCTGCCCCGGGTGCCCGCCTCCCTGCAGCCGTTCACGGTGGCCGAGTACTTCCCTACGCTGGGTGTCACGCCGTACCACGACCCGCGTCAGCACGCGGTGTCGCTGGCCTACATCGTGCCGGTGACCGGTGACTGCCGGCCCCGGCAGGACGCCCTGGACCTGGTGTGGTTCAGCCCCCAGGAGGCGGTGTCCATGGCCGTGCAGGGCGAGATGCCCGGCGGTCACGGCGTGCTGCTGAAGCAGGCCCTGGCCCATGTGGGCGTCGTGGCCTAGGGGCAGGGCGCGGCACCGGCCCGGTCCCCGGTGCCGTCCGGGATGTCCTGCTCGGTCCAGATGCACTTGGCGTCGCGGAGGTAGCGGGCGCCCCAGCGCCGGGAGAGGGCGGCGACCAGCTGGAGGCCGCGGCCGCCCTCGTCGGTGTAGGTGGCCTGGCGGATGCGCGGGGTGCTGAGGCTGCCGTCGTAGACCTCGCAGGTCAGGATGCGGCTGCGCAGCAGCCGTAGCCGCATGGGGCCCTTGGCGTGCCGGATCACGTTGCCGACCAGCTCGCTCACCAGGAGTTCGGTGGTCATCGCGAGGTCGTCAAGGCCCCAGCGCGCAAGCTGGTCTCGAACGTGTTCGCGGGCCTGGCCGGCCGCGCGGGGGTCGTCGGGCAGGTCGAAAGAGGCGATGTCCGCGGTGGGCAGGGCCCGGGTGCGGGCGATGAGCAGGGCCGCGTCGTCGTTCGTCTCGCCCCGATCGGGAAGCAGGGCCGCCACGACCGAGTCGCACAGCTCCTCCAGACCACGCACTCCCTCGTCGAAGCGGGCCGGGCGCACGGCGGCCCCGGACAGCAGCCGTACCAGCCGGGCCAGCCCCTGGTCGGCGTCCTGGCCCGGGGACTCGATGAGCCCGTCGGTGCAGAGCACGACCAGGCTCCCGTCGGGCAGCGGCAGCTCGTGCGCGGTGAACGGCGGGGTGGCCGCGCCGAGCGGCGGGTCGGGGCTCAGGACGGGGCTGTGCACGGTGCCGTCGGCGCACACGAAGACCGGCGGCGGATGGCCGGCCAGGGAGTAGCAGCAGCTGCGGCCGACCGGGTCGTAGACGGCGTAGAGGCAGGTCGCGTAGAAGTCCTCGCCCAGGTCGCTGACCAGGTCGTTGAGGTGGCCCAGCAGTTCGTCCGGGGCCATGTCCAGGTCGGCGAGGGTGCGTACGGCGGTGCGCAGCCGGCCCATGGTGGCCGCCTCGGCGATGCCGTGGCCCATCACGTCGCCGACCACCAGGGCGACCCGGTCGGCGGAGAGCGGGATCACGTCGAACCAGTCGCCGCCGACCTGTTCGCCCCGGCCCGCCGGCAGGTAGCGCGCGGCGGCGACGGCGGCGGGCAGCCGGGGCAGTGTCCGGGGCAGCAGGGCGCTCTGCAGTTCCTGGGCGCGGGCGTGCTCCAGGTCGTACAGCCGGGCCCGTTCCAGCGCCTGGCCGACCAGGGCGCTGAGCGTGGTCAGCAGGGCACGGTCCTCGTCGCTGAAGGCGCGCGGCTGGTTGTACGAGAGGACCGAGACGCCGACGACGCGTCCGGAGGCGATCAGCGGCAGGAACGCCCACGCCATCTTCGGCGAGGTGCCCATCAGGATCTTGTCCGTGACGCCCGGATAGCGTGCGTAGATCTGCTGCGGCGACTCCAGGAACTGCGGCCGCCGCGTCCGCAGCACGTCGGTGACGGGCATGCCCGTGACCAGTGGGCCCTCGAAGCGCTTGAGGTAGTCCAGCGGGTATCCGACCTCGCCGACCCTGGTCAGCCGGCCGTCCTCGAACACGGCGACGATCAGCCCGTCGGCGCCGAACGGCGACAGGACGTGGTGGGCCACGGCCCGTACGACGTCCTGGACGGTCACCGCCTCGGCGAGGGCCGCGGTCAGCTCCACCGCCTTGGCCGTCCGCACCTGCTCGGGCCCGGGCTCCCGGCGCGGTGGGAGCCCGGCGGGGCGTTCCAGGTGCTCGGCGGCCCAGGCCGCCACCGCGTGCAGGAACGACAGCTGCAGGTCGTCCGGCCCGGCGCCCTCGGCCAGCAGCACCGAGAGCGTGCCGACCGGCCCCTCGGCACCGATGAGCGGCACCGCCACCGTGCCGGCCGCCCCCGTCCCGAGGTCGTCCCCGGCCGTCCGCACCGGCACGCCCCGCCGCAGCGCCCGGGACGGCGGCACGTCCTGCTCCTCCCCCAGCTCCGCCCAGGCCCCCGCTTCCTCTGCTCCGACCCCGTCCACCGCGACCAGGCTCAGCCTGCCCGCGCCGGGATCCCACCGGTGCAGCATCGCGCCCCGGCCCCCGACACTCGCCACCGCCTGCCGAAGCGCCAGCACCGGCGCCCCCGTCCCCGCGGCCGGGGACGGGTCGGATGCGGCCCCTTCCAGGCGGTTCGGGCACATAACCACAGGTTAACGCGGGAGATCGGGGCGACCACCGGGGAGCTAGGCGGGGTTGCGGCCGATGAAGAACTCGCGGAACGGGTCCATGCTCGGTTCCAGGCCGGCGTCGATGAGGCCCTTGCGCAGGGCGGTCATCTGGGCGTCGTGGATGCGCTGGGTGGGCTGGCGCAGCGGGCCGCCGTTGTAGCCCTGGAGCCAGCCCTGGAACTTCCAGGCCTGCCGGTTGAGGAAGGCGCCGCCGTGCAGGGCGGGGGCCAGCCCGGACTTGGTCTTGCGGGCGGGGTGCAGCTGCCAGTAGATCTCGGCTGCCTCGTCGTACTTGCCCTCCCGGAGCAGGTGGAGGACGCGCGGGATCATCGGGCCGTAGTACTCGTGGTCGCTGGTGGCCGAGAACCGGAGCGGCATGATCTGGGAGAGCGGGATCAGCTCGCCCTCGATGGGCAGGGAGATGACCACCTCGTCGCCGAAGTGCCGGTGGCACTCGATGACGGACTGGATGCCGGGGAACCCGCCCTCGGCCTTGATCGCGGCGATGTTGGGGCAGTCGTCGATGAGCCGCCTCAGCAGGCGGACGGGGATGTCGGAGGGGTGGATGCGGGGGCTGAACCCCCACAGGAACATGGGGAAGAGCATGACGGCGAGGTTGGTCGCGTCGCAGACGGCCTTGGTGTAGTCGTAGACGTCCTGCTCGGTCTCCGGGTAGAAGTTCGGCGGGTAGGACAGCAGCACCAGCTCGGCGCCGGCCTCCTCCGCCCCCTTCACCGCCTCGATGTTCTGCTGCAGCGTGCTCCAACTGCCGTGGTGGACGAGGAGGAACGACTCGCCGGCCTCGTCCTTGACGATCCTCAGGAAGTCCAGGTACTCGGGGAGCTGGATGGAGACTTCCGAGACACCCAGGGTGCCCATGAAGCCGTGCTCGATCGCGAGCCGGGTGTCGTGGCGGATCGCCTGCTCGTTGATGTGCCTCAGGTCGCCCGTGAACGACGGGATGGTGCAGTTGACGACGCCGACGAGGTTCTCGCGCGCCCATTCGCGGGCTTCGGCGCGGGTGTAACGGGCCATGTCCGTGCGGTCCTTTCAGATCTTCGGGGTGCCGGCGCCTTCCCAGGCGAGGTACTTGAGTTCCAGGAATTCCTCGATGCCGTAGACGGAGCCCTCGCGGCCGGTCCCGGACTGCTTGACGCCGCCGAAGGGGGCGATCTCGTTCGAGATCAGGCCGGTGTTGATGCCGACCATGCCCGCCTCCAGGGCGGCGCCGACCCGCCAGACGCGCTCGGCGTCGCGGGCGAACAGGTAGGCGGCGAGGCCGAATTCGGTGTCGTTGGCGGCGCGGACCGCGTCCTGTTCGCCGGTGAACCGGATCAGCGGGGTGAGCGGGCCGAAGGTCTCCTCCCGGGTCACGGCCATGGCGGAGGTGACGCCGGTGAGGACGGTCGGCTCGTAGAACAGCCCGCCGCGCGCGTGCCGTCGGCCGCCGTGCAGCACCTCGGCGCCCTTGGCGACCGCGTCGGCGACATGGGCCTCGACCTTGGCGACGGCGTCCTCGTCGATCAGCGGCCCCTGTTGCACGCCGTCCTCGAAGCCGTCCCCGACGACGAGTCCGGCGACCTTCCCGGCCAGCTGCGCGGCGAACGCGTCGTACACGCCGTCCTGGACGTAGACCCGGTTGGCGCTGATGCAGGCCTGCCCGGTGTTGCGGTACTTGGCCGCGAGCACACCCGCCACCGCCAGGTCGAGGTCGGCGTCGTCGAAGACCAGGACGGGCGCGTTGCCGCCCAGTTCCATGGAGGTCCGCTTGACGGTCGCCGCCGACTGGGCGAGCAGCAGCCGGCCGACCTCGGTGGAGCCGGTGAACGTGATCTTCCGGACGAGGGGGTTGGCGGTCAGCTCGGGGCCGATCTCGCGCGGGTCGCCGGTGAGCACGTTGAGGACACCGGCCGGAACGCCCGCGCGCTCGGCGAGTTCGGCGAGGGCGAGGGCGGTCAGCGGGGTCTGCTCGGCGGGCTTGAGGACCATGGTGCAGCCGGCGGCGAGCGCCGGGCCCGCCTTGCGGGTGATCATCGCGGCCGGGAAGTTCCAGGGCGTGATCGCCGCGCAGACGCCGACCGGCTCCTTGAGGACGACGATCCGCCGCGAGGCCTCGGGCGCGGCCATCACGTCCCCGCGCACCCGCTTGGCCTCCTCGGCGAACCACTCCAGGAAGGAGGCGGCGTAGGCGACCTCGCCGAGCGCCTCCGCGAAGGGCTTGCCCTCCTCCAGCACGATCAGCCGGGCGAGGTCGTCGGCGTGCGCGGTGACCAGGTCGTACCAGCGGCGCAGGATCCGCGACCGCTCCTTGGCGGCCAGGGCGCGCCAGGCGGGCAGGGCCCGGTGCGCCGCGTCGATCGCCGCGGCGGTCCGGGCGCGGTCCAGGAGGGGTACCCGGGCCAGCACCTCACCGGTGGCCGGGTCGAGCACGGCGAAGGTGTCCGGGGAGGTCAGCCACGTGCCGTCGACGTAGGCGGCGTTCTTCAGCAGGGTCGGGTCGTCGAGTTCGCCGCGCGGCACGGGGGTCCTCACTTCGCGACCGGGGTGACGGTGACCGGCAGTTCGGTGCCGAGGGAGAGTTCGGCGGCGCGGCGGACGCACATCGCGGCGACCGCGAGGTCCTGGACGGCGGAGCCGACGGACTTGTAGACGACGGTCGCGTCCGGGTCCGAACGCCCCGGGGTCCGGCCGGATATGACGTCGGCGAGCGGGACCAGCTTCCCGGCGAAGTCGACGCCCGCCTCCTTCGCGGCGATCAGGTCACCGGTCTCGTGGGCCACCTCGTGGACCTGGTCGGCGACGATCAGGTCCGCCCGCCCGATCGCCTCCGCGCCCAGCTCCCGCTGTTCGGGCAGCGTGGAGCCGATCGAGACGACGGTGGCGCCCGCCGGCACCTGCCGCAGGGTCGGCCGTTCGTCGCGGGAGCGGGCCGCGCAGAGCACCAGGGCGGCGTCCTCGACGGCGGCTTCGGCGCTGTCCGCCGTGTGCAACGGGACGTCCAGGTCGGCGAGGCGGTGCGTGCTGCGGGTGCGGCTGGCGGGGTCGGGGCTGAAGACGGTGACCGAGGAGAGCGGGCGGATCGCGGCGAGCGCGCGGACGTGGTGCTGGGCCTCGAAGCCGGAGCCGATCACGCCGACCTTCAGGGGGCCGGCGGGCGCGAGCGCGTCGGCGGCGAGCGCCGAGGTGGCCGCCGTACGGAAGCCGGTGATCGCGTTGCCGTCGAGGAGGGCGAGCAGTTCGACGGTGTCCTGGTCGAAGAGCGGGATCAGATAGGAGGCGCGCCGGCCGCGCGGGGAGGCGGCGATCAGCTTGGCGCCCATGGGGGCGCCGTCGCCGGGCACCCCGCTGAGGGTGCGCAGCCACAGGCCCTCGCCGCGGGCCATCGTGCGGGGCGGGAAGCGGGCCTCGTCCGGCGGCGTCGAGTAGGCGGCGCGCAGGGCGGCGACGGCCTCGGGCCAGCCGAAGGCGGCTCGGACGTCGGCGTCGGTGAGAAAGATCGTCACGGGCACTCCGTCGGGGAGGTGCGGTCGGGCAGAACACCCAAGGTGCGAGCGTCCAATGTGCTGGACATTGAACATTGGATATTCTGTACAGACAAGGCCGTGCCGCTAAGTTGTCCGCAGTCGGTAGAGGGAAGAACGAAGGAGCGGGTGGATATGCCCAGCATCCAGCGGCGCGCCGCTGACCTGGTGTTCGAGCACCTGCAGGAGCGCATCGTGTCCGGCGAGCTGGCCCCCGGGGACCGGCTCGACCCGACGGAGATCGCCGCGAGCCTGGGGCTGAGCCGCACCCCGGTCCGCGAGGCCATCCTCCAGCTGGACAGCGCCGGTCTGGTACGACGGCTGCCGTACCGGGGTGTGGTGGTGGCCGAGGTGGATCTGGGGCTCGCCGAGGAGGTGGCCGCGCTGCGGATCCACCTGGAGACGCTGGCCGCCCGCATCGCCGTGCCGAGGCTGCGGGACGAGGACCTCGCGGCGATGCGGGACGCGCACGAGCGGCTGGACGCCGCGCTGTCCGGCGCGCATGCGCAGCGGGACTTCAACGAGCTCAACCGCCGCTTCCACATGGCGCTCTACCAGCGCGCCGGGTCCGCGGTGCTGCTGCGCGAGATCGAGAGCCTGGCCGGTCAGGCCGAGCGCATCCGGATGCACTTCGACCTGCGGCACAGCCCGGCCGGGCACCACCACGCGGCGATCCTCGACGCGTGCGAGCGCCGGGACCCGGAGGCCGCCGCGGCCGCCACCCGCGACCACATCCTGACGGCGCACCGGATGGTGACGGGCGACGACCACCGGATCGAGCCGGGCTCCTCGCTGGCGGCGGTCCTGGCGGCCTCGGGGGCGACGGACCCGATCGGCTAGCTCCGGGACAGGGCGGCGCGCAGGGCTTCCTCGATGCCGGGCTGCCGGAAGGTGAAGCCCGTCTTCAGCAGGCCCGCGGGGACGGCCCGGCAGCTGCCGGTGATGCCCTCGGCGAACTCGCCGAGGGCGATCCTCAGCGCGAAGCCGGGGACGGCGGCGAGGGTGGGCCGGTGCAGGACGCGGCCCGTCGCCCGGGTGATCTCACGGTTCGTCAGCGGTTCGGGGGCGGTGAGGTTGAGGGGTCCGGCGATGTCGTCACGGTCGATCGCGTGGCGCAGGGCGGCGATGTGGTCGGGCAGCGAGATGAAGGGCCAGAACTGGTCGCCGGAGCCGAGCCGGCCGCCGAGGCCGAACCGGAAGAGCGGGAACAGCCTGCCCCAGGCGCCGCCGTCGGCGGAGACCACGAGACCGGTGCGCGGGTGGACGACCCGGACGCCGGCCCGCTCGGCGGGCGCGGCGGCGGCCTCCCAGCCGACGCAGACGGAGGCCAGGAAGTCGGCTCCGGCCGGGTCGGACTCCGTGACGACACGGTCGCCGGTGTCGCCGTAGTAGCCGACGGCCGAGGCCGAGACCAGCACCCGGGGCGGCCGGGCGGCCTCGGCGCACGCCTCGGCGACGGTCCGGGTCCCCTGGAGGCGGCTGAGCCGGATCTCCTGCTTGTACGTCTGGGTCCAGCGCCGGTCGCCGACCCCGGCGCCGGCCAGGTGCACCACGGCGTCGACGCCGTCCAGGACGGCCGGGTCCAGTCGGGCGCCGGGCTCCCAGACCGCGGATTCGGTCCCGTCCGCCCGCTGTGGCGCGGTCCGGGCGCGGGTCAGACGCAGTACGCGGTGGCCGTCGGCGAGGAGGGAGCGGGTGAGGGCGGAACCGATGAGTCCGGTGGAACCGGTGATCGCGACGCGCATGACGTTCTCCGATGAGCGAATGTTTGAGACTTCAAACTCTCACTGATCAGAGTACTCCGGCCGGAAGGGTTGAATCCGGCCACCCCCGAGCGTATAAATAAGCAACTTTCTTTCTTACAGACTCCTGATGGCGAGATGAGGGCACCGTGACCCGCCGTTATCCAGCAGGCCCGCAGCGGTTGCTGCGTTCGCTCAACGGCCGTGCCGTTCTGGAGGCGATCGACGAGGCGGGTCCCGTCACCACCACGGATCTGGCGGGCCGGATCCCGCTCTCCCGGCCCACGGTCGCCGCCGCGGTCGGGCTGCTGCTGGAGCGCGGTGTCATCACCGAGGTGGGCCCGGCGACCGGCCGCAAGGGCCCGGCGCCGGCGCAGTACGGAGTGAACGCCGACTGCGCCTTCGGGATCGGCGTGGACGTCGGGCACCGCAGGATCCGCGCCGCGGTCGCCGACGTCACGGGACGGATCCGCGGGCGGGCCGAGACCGAGCAGCACGGGGAACGGGGCGCCGACGCGTTCGTCGGGCAGATCCTGGACATGTGCGTGGACCTGGCCGGACAGGTCGGAAAGGAGCTCCCGGAGATCGCCCAGGTCGTCGCCGGACTGCCGGCCGCGGTCGGCCCGGACGGCCGGCAGCTGTCGTACACCACCGGACTGCCCGACGCCGGGAGCGGGCTCGGCGAGGCGCTCGGGCGGGCGGTCCCGGTGCCCCTGGTGCTGGAGAACGACGTGAACCTCGCGGCGCTGGCCGAGCGCACCCACGGTCTGGGCACCGAGACCGACGACTTCGTCCTGGTCAGCCTGGGCGTCGGACTCGGGCTCGGGCTGGTGGTGGACGGCAAGGTCCGGCGGGGCGCCACCGGGGTCGCGGGTGAGGCCGGCTACCTGCCCAGCGACCGCATGATCGCGCCGGCCGGGCAGCGCCGGGACCTGGTGCAGGAGCACCTGGGCGCCCGCTACATCAGCACCGAGGCCCGGCGGCTCGGACTGCCGGGCGACGGCAGCCCGCTCACCGTCTTCGCGCTCGCCCGCGCCGGCGACCCCGGCGCGCTGGAGATCGTGGACGACACCGCCCGCAGTGTCGCCTACGTGGTGGCCTGTGTCGTACCCCTGATCGACCCGGCGCTGATCGTGCTGGGCGGCGCCATCGGCGCCAACGGCGATCTGCTGCTCGAACCGGTCGCCCGCCACCTGGCCGATTTCAGTACGTTCCGGCCGACCGTCGTCGCCTCCGGGCTCGGCCAGGACGCCGTGCTCACCGGAGCGACCACCATGTCGGCGAAGCTGGCCCGCGAGGCCGCCTTCGCCGCCGCCACCACCCCTGTCCCCCAGGCCGAGCCCTCGGCTCTGTCCTGAGAAACACCGCGGCGACGCCGTCTTGCCGGACAGCGCCGCCGCTTCAGGTCACCGGGCATTGCCGTGCCCGGGTGACCGACGACCGATCCGTCACCCAGGGAATCCCGTCTCCGAGGAAGGACGATCAGTGTTCAAACCTATCACCGGGCCTGTCACCGGGGTCGTGTCCGTCACGGCCGCCGGAGTGCTGCTGCTGGCCGGCTGCACGTCCACCGGGGCCTCGTCGTCAGAACCCGACACCGCCATCTCCGCGGGCGCCTCGCACCAGGCCACCACCGTCACCGTCTGGACCTTCAACCACCTGCCCAACGAGGTGGCCGCCTTCAAGGCGACCCTCGGCCGGCTGCACACCAAGTACCCGTGGCTGACCGTGAAGTTCGTCCCCAACAAGGACGACGCCGCCTACGCCAAGGCGGTCGCCGCGGGTGACCCGCCCGACGTCTTCATCAGCTCGGCGCCCGACAACGTGGCCAAGTTCTGCTACAACGGCACGGTCGCCGACCTCGGCCCCTACCTCACCTCGGCCAAGATCGACACGGCGAAGACCTTCCCGGCCGCCACCCTGGCCTACACCCGCTACCAGGGCAAGCAGTGCGCGCTGCCGCTGCTGACCGACGCCTTCGCGCTCTACTACAACAAGCAGATGTTCAAGGCGGCCGGTATCACCGAGCCGCCCACCACCCTCGCCGAACTCACCGCCGACGCCAAGAAGCTGACCGTCAAGAACGCGGACGGCTCGATCAAGACCTACGGCTTCGTGCCCCGCTCCGACTACGACGTCAACCGCTACCTGTTCACCGGCGCGCACAGCGGCACCGAGTTCTACGGCAAGGACGGCAAAACCACCTTCGCCTCCGACGCCAAGTGGCAGCAGCTGCTGAAGTGGGACCAGGACCTCATCGGCTACTACGGCGAGGCCAACGTCCAGAAGTTCGTGGGCCGTTACCAGCCGCACGCCGACGACGCCGGCAACCCGCTGCTGACCGGGGCCGCGGCCATGGAGTACGACGGCGAGTGGCACGTCGGCGAGATCGCCTCGGAGAAGAAGGACTTCGACTACGGCGTGGTGCCGATGCCGGTGCTGGACAACTCGTCGGGCACGTACGGCGCGGGCAGCACGCTCGGCACGGTCGCCTACCTGTCGGCGGGCTCCCGGCACAAGCAGGAGGCGTTCTTCGCGCTCCAGCAGCTCACCACCGACACGACGTTCCTGAACACCCTCGCGGACACGGTCTACAACATCCCGACCACGTTCGCCGCGCTCAAGGCCTGGGACAAGCGGAACGACCCGCACTGGAAGCCGTTCGTCGACGTCTTCGAGAACAAGAACTCCACCTACAAGACGCTCACCCCGGCCGGCATCGAGGACATGGACACCTGGCGGGCGTTCCTCCTCGACTACGAGCAGGGCAAGGTGAGCAGCGCCGCGAGCGGCCTCGCCGGGGTCGGGAAGAAGATCGACGACCTCAACTCCGAGAGCGGACAGTAGAGATGACGACCACTCTCGCCCCCGTCGGCGAGGCCCCGGGCGCCGCGCGCACGCGCGCCGCCCGGGGCGGGCGGCGGCGCGCGAGCGGGGCCCGCTGGTGGGTCGTACTGGCCTTCCTGTCCCCGTTCGTCATCGGGTTCTGCGTCTTCGTGCTCTACCCGGTGGCCGCCACGCTCTACTACTCGCTCACCGACTTCCAGGCCGGCTCCTACCGCCCGGTCCAGTTCGTCGGACTGCGCAACTACCGCGCCCTGTTCAGCCAGTCCGACACCTTCTGGGTGGCCGTGCGCAACACCCTGTGGATGGTCGTCGTCATGGTGCCGCTGCGCACCGCCTGGGCCATGTTCACCGCCTGGGTGATCATCCGCGTCAAGCGCGGCCGGGCGGTGTACCGCACGCTGTTCTTCCTGCCGTCGATGGTGCCCGTGGTGGCCGCCGCCCTGTCGTTCATCGTGCTGCTGAACCCGGTCGGCCCGCTCAACCGGATGCTGGGCTGGGTCGGCGTCGACGGTCCGGGCTGGTTCTCGGACCCGGCCTGGTCCAAGCCCAGCCTCGTCCTGATGGCGCTGTGGGCCAGCGGCAACGTGATGGTGATCTTCTCCGCCGCCATGCTCGACGTACCGCGCGAGCTGTACGAGGCCGCCGAACTCGACGGCGCGGGCACCTTGCAGAAGTTCCGCAGCGTCACCCTCCCGGCGATCTCCCCGGTGATCTTCTTCGCCCTGCTCACCGGGATGATCTACACCTTCCAGTACTTCACCGAGGCGTTCGTCGCCTCCAGCTCCGCGAACGCCACCTCCTCCAGCAACGACCTGATCGGCTACCCCGCCAACTCGCTGCTGTTCTACTCCACCGAGCTGTACCGGCAGGGCTTCGCGTACTTCAAGACCGGCTACGCCTCGGCGATGGCCTGGCTGCTGTTCCTCGTCATCTTCGCGGCGACCGTGGTCTTCATCCGCGCCTCGCGCCGTTTCGTGCACTACTCGGGCGGTGGCCGATGAGCACTGTTCCCCTGACCAGGCCCCGTGCCGGGCGCCGCGCGCTGTACCTGCTGGCCGAGCACGCGCCCGCCGTCGCCGTCGCGCTCTGCTTCCTCCTCCCGCTGACCATCGGCGTGCTCACCGCGTTCATGACGCAGCACCAGGCGGGCACCGGCTCGCTGTGGCCCTCGCCCTGGGAGTTCGGCAACTTCGGCGAGGTCTTCAAGGCCATGCCGTTCGGCCGCGACCTGCTCAACACCATGCTGTACGCCGGGCTGTCCACCGTCGGTGTCGTCGTCTCCTCGGTGCCGGTGGCCTACGCGCTGGCCCGGCTGAAGTGGCGCGGCCGGGAGGCGGTCTTCCTCGTCGTGCTCGCCGCGATGATGATCCCGGCCCAGGTCACCAGCCTGCCGCTGTACGTCATGTACGCGCACGCCGGCTGGATCGGCACGCTCAAGCCGCTCATCGTGCCGTCGTTCTTCGGCGACGCGTTCAGCATCTTCCTGCTGCGCCAGTTCTTCCTCACCATTCCGGACGAGTTCACCGAGGCGGCCCGGGTGGACGGCGCCGGCGAACTGCGCATCCTGTGGCGGGTGCTGATCCCGATGGCCCGTCCGGCGATCGCCGCGGTCGGCCTGTTCGCCTTCCTCTACGCCTGGAACGACTTCTACAACCCGCTGCTCTACACGGGCAACAGCGACACCGGCCAGACCCTCGCGGTGGCCCTCAGCCAGCTCGCCAAGAACGGGCACCAGAACGCCTACCAGCTGCAGATGGCGGCCTCGCTGATGTTCCTGCTGCCGGTCCTGGTGCTGTTCTTCCTGGCGCAGAAGGTCTTCGTGGAAGGCATCGCGCTGACCGGCGTCAAGGGCTGAACCCTTCCGGGGCCGAGCCGCCCCCGCATCTCTCATGGGAGCACGAGTGAAGATCACCGTTGTCGGCGGTGGCAGTACCTACACGCCCGAACTGATCGAGGGCTTCGCCCGGCGCGCCGACGTACTGCCGGTCGACGAGCTCGTCCTGCACGACATCGACGCCGAACGCCTCGCCGTCATCGGCGGCCTGGCCCGCCGTATCCTCGCCCGCCGGGGTTTCCCCGGCCGGCTGACCACCACGACCGACCTCACCGAGGCGGTCGACGGAGCCGCCGCGGTCCTGATCCAGCTGCGGGTGGGCGGGCAGGCGGCCCGGCTGGTCGACGAGACCCTCCCGAACCGGTTCGGCCTGCTCGGCCAGGAGACCACAGGACCCGGCGGCTTCGCCAAGGCGCTGCGCACGGTGCCGGTGGTGCTCGACATCGCGGAGGAGGTACGACGCCGGGCCCGCCCCGGCGCCTGGATCGTCGACTTCACCAACCCGGTCGGCATCGTCACCCGCGCCCTGCTGGACGCCGGGCACCGCGCGGTCGGCCTGTGCAACGTGGCGATCAAGTTCCAGCGGCAGCTGGCCGCCCGCCTCGGCACCGACCCCGGCCGGGTGCGGCTCGGCCACGCGGGCCTCAACCACCTGTCCTGGATCCGCTCGGTCACCGTCGACGGCGTGGACCGGCTGCCGGAACTGCTGACCGGGCCCGCCCTCGACCAGCTCGCCGCGGAACTCCGCGTCCCCGCCGGGGCCCTGCGCGACCTCGGCGCCATCCCCTCCTACTACCTCCACTACTTCTACTGCACGGAACAGGAGGTCCGTGCCCAGCGGGCGGGCGGCCACCGGGCCGAAAAGGTCCTCGCCATCGAGAAGGAGCTGCTCGCCCTCTACGCCGACCCGGCCCTGGACCACAAGCCCGACCTGCTGGAGCAGCGCGGCGGCGCCTACTACAGCGAGGCCGCGGCCGCCCTGGTCACCAGCCTGCTCACCGGCGACGGCGCCCACCACTACGTCAACGTCCGCAACGACGGCCTGCTGGCCGGACTGCCCGACGAGGCCGTGGTCGAGGTGGCCGCCGACGTCGACACCGCCGGACCGCACCCGGTGCCGGTGCCGCCGCTGCCGCCCGAGATGCTCGGACTGGTCCAGGCGGTCACCGCGTACGAGACGCTCGCCGTCGAGGCCGCCCTGACCGGGGACCGTACGGTGGCCCGCAGAGCGCTGGTGGCCAATCCGCTCGTCCGCGAATGGGGGCTCGCGGCCGAAGTCCTCGACGCCCTGCTGGAGGCCAACCGCCGCCATCTGCCCCGGTTCTCCGCGAGCGAGGCCGCCGATGCCTGAGCTGGTGGTGGGCGTCGACGGCGGGAACTCCAAGACCGACCTCGTGCTCGCGGACACCGAGGGCCGGCTGCTGTCCTGGGTGCGCGGCGCGGGCACCCGCCCGCACACCGAGGGCATGGAGACCACCACCGAACGGCTCGCCCGCCTCGGCCGGCACGCGCTCGCACAGGCGGGCCTGCCCGAGGCGACCCCCCTTTCCGTCGGCGCGTACTTCCTCGCGAACGTGGACCGCCGGGCCCAGGAGCGGCTGGCGCTGCGCCAGTTGACCGGGCTGGAGGTGGCGGAACGCATCCTCGTGCGCAACGACACCCTGGCCGTCCTGCGGGCCGGCGCGCCGGACGGCTGGGGGGTGGCGGTGGTGTCCGGTGCCGGTATCAACGCGGCCGCCGTCCATCCGGGCGGCCGCTCGGCCCGGTTCCTCTCGCTCGGCGACATCACCGGGGACTGGGGCGGCGGGCTCGCGGTGGCCCGGGCCGGCCTGGGCGCCGCGGTGCGCGCGGGCGACGGACGGGGTCCGGCCACCCGGCTGCGCCAGGAACTGCCGGTCTGCTTCGGCCTGGACAGCGTGGAGGCCGTCGCGCTGGCCGTGAGCGCCGGTGAGATCCCGGTGACCGCTCTGCACGGCCTGTCGCCCGTGGTCTTCGCGGCCGCGGAGGGCGGTGACGCCGTGGCACGGGGCATCGTGGAACGCCTCGGGGACGAGATCGTCGCCATGGTGACCGCCCTGCTGCGCCGGCTCCGGCTGCTGCGCACCGCGACCCCGGTGGTCCTGGGCGGCGGCACCCTGCAGAACGACCGGCTGCTGCTGCGGGACCACATCGGCTCCCGCCTCGCCGCCGAGGCACCGCTGGCGCGTCCCGTGGTCCTCGACGTGGCCCCGGTCGCGGGCGCGGTGGCGCAGGCCCTGGTGACCGCGGACGCCCCCGCCGACGCACAGGACCGCCTCCGCAAGGCCATCGCCGACCGGAGACCCCCGACCGCCCACGTGGACTGACCGCCCGGCAGGCACAGACGCAACCAGCGGGCCCGCCGATGTCGGCAAACCCGCGGGAACCTGTCGTCAGCCGAAGCGGCCCTGCACGTAGTCCGCCGTACGGGGGTCGGAGGGGGTGGAGAACAGGGTGGCGGTGGGGCCGTGTTCGACGATGGTGCCGGGGGTGCCCTGGGCGGCGAGGAAGAAGGCGCACCGGTCGGAGATGCGGGCCGCCTGCTGCATGTTGTGGGTGACGATGACGATGGTGACCTCGTGGGCCAGTTCGCGGATCGTCTGCTCGATGCGCAGGGTCGAGGTGGGGTCCAGGGCGGAGCAGGGCTCGTCCATGAGGAGGACCTTGGGGCGGACCGCGAGGGAGCGGGCTATGCACAGGCGTTGCTGCTGACCGCCGGAGAGGGCACCGCCGGGCTGGCGGAGGCGGGTGCGCACCTCCTGCCACAGGCCCGCCTTGGTGAGGCACTCCTCGACCAGCTCGTCGCGGGCCGCGCCGCTCAGGTGCGTACCGGTGAGTTTGAGACCCGAGGTGACGTTGTCGTAGAGGGACATCGCGGGGAAGGGGTTCGGTTTCTGGAAGACCATGCCGATCTCGCGGCGGGTCTCGGTGAGACGGCGGCTGGGAGCGTAG
Source organism: Streptomyces sp. NPDC048288 (assembly GCF_043201555.1). Classification (NCBI taxonomy): domain Bacteria; kingdom Bacillati; phylum Actinomycetota; class Actinomycetes; order Kitasatosporales; family Streptomycetaceae; genus Streptomyces; species Streptomyces sp. NPDC048288. The sequence continues at coordinate 501,711 of NZ_JBICZD010000007.1, read as the reverse complement.
ACGTCCTCGCCGTCCAGGAGGACCTCGCCGGCGAGGGTGGCGGCCGGGATAAGCTCGTGCATGCGGTTGAGGATGCGGAGGAAGGTGGACTTGCCGCAGCCGGAGGGGCCGATGAGGGCCGTCACCAGGCCGGACGGCATCGACAGCGACACGCGGTCCAGGACTTTGTGGTCGCCGAACCAGGCCGAGATCCGGCGGGTGTCGAGGGTGGCGCCGGCCGCCGTGTCCGGATGGGCGGGCAGGGGAACGGTGGTGTCCGTGTCGCCGGTGGTCTGTTCGGTCACTGCACGTCCTCGGTCGGCGGTCACATCAGGTTGGGCAGGAGCGCGGTCGCCTGGTCGGCGACGGCCAGACCGAGGACTCCCAGCAGGGGGACGCCGAACACCCAGGTGTGGCGGCGGCCCCAGCGGGCGTGGCTCCACGCGACGGCCGCGGCCACGAGCACGAGTGCCTGTCCCCAGAGCACCAGGGGCAGCCAGGCCGAGGGCTGGGCGGCCATCGGTGTCTCGTCCTCCGGGAGGGCGCCGGGGGCGACGCCCGGGGTCGGGGTGGCCTGGACCCGGGAGACCAGGTCCGCGTCCACGCGCAGGATGCCCCGGGGCATGAAGGGCGTGCCGTCGGCCGTGACCAGGGTCAGCCGGCCGTGGCCCGCGGCCGGTGCGGCCGGCTGCGGATCACCGGCGCGGCGCAGACCGAGCACCCGGTAGGTGTGCCTGCCCTGGCCGGTCGTCACGGTGAACTCCACCCCCGGCCGCAGCTCCCGCAGGTGCAGGAAGGGGCCGCCGAACGTCGTCTGCCGGCCCATGACGACGCTGACCCCGGCCTGGCCCGGCAGGGGCGTGTCCCTGCGGTGGCCCGGGCCGCGGGACAGGTCGTCGGCCGTGGTGCCCTCCCGGACGACCTCACGCAGGTGCAGGGCAGGGATGCTGAGGAGTGCCACCGGTGTGCCGGGCGGAACCGTACCGCCCACCGGAGCCACCCCGTTGGCCAGGGCGCCCCGGAGGGCGGCGTAGTCGACCTGCCGGTCGCGGACATGGCGGAGGTCGCCCAACGGGCCGGCGTCCAGGACGAATCCGAGCAGCAGCGCGCCGAGGATGCTCAGCGCGACGCCGAGGACCCGGATCCCGGGGCCGGCCGGGCGGGTCTGCCGTGCCGGGGCGGGCTCCGCCCGGGACGGGCCGGGCGCCCCGCCGCCGGACGGAGCCCGCACCACGGCGCCGGGTGCGGTCATCCCACCCTCACTGACTTCGACGTGGCCGTCCCGTTGGCGTAGCCGGACCGCTTCGCGGTGATGGTCACCGTGATCAGGTGGCCCTTGTCCGTGCGGGTGAGGACGTACGTGGAGTGCGTCCCGCCGCGGATCGCGTGCCCGTCGCGCTTCCAGACGTAGCCGTACGACGTCGCCGCGGGCTTCCAGCTGCCGGGCTTGGCGGTGAGCCGCTTGCCGGTCTTCGCCGTCCCGGTGACCGACGGGCGCGTGGTGTTCTTCAGGGCCGGGCCGCGGGCCACGGTCACGGCGGGGCTGGTCGCACTCGTGCTGCCGCCGCTGTTGGTGGCGGTGACCCGGCAGGCGAGCTTGTGCGGGTAGTCGGCGGCGACCAGGGTGCGGGTGCGGGCGGTCGCCCCGCTGATCGCGCTGCCGTCACGCAGCCAGGCGTACGTGGAGGAGGTCGCGCCGTCGAAGGTGGCGCTGCACGTCACGGTGGAGCCGACCCGGACCGTGCCCGTCACCTTCGGCGCGGTGACGACCGTCGGGGGCTTGACCTTGACGGTGTAGGGCAGCGCGGTCGAGGCGGAGGGCGCGTACACGGCGGCGTCGGACGGAGTGAACTCGGCGGTCAGGGAGTGGCTGCCCGCGGCCAGCGCGGACGTGGTCAGCGCCGCCGTACCGGCGGACACGGCGACCGGGCTGCCGAGCGCCTGGGTGCCGTCCTTGAACTGGACCGTGCCGGCGGCCGTGCCGGGCGCCACCGTCGCGGTGAGCTTGACGGACGTGCCCGCCACGACCGGGCTCGCCGGGGTGGCCGCGAGCGTGGTCGTCGTCGCGGTCACGGACGGGACCGGGTCGGTGTTCTGGTAGGCGGTGTTGGAGGTGAACCAGATCGGGGCGCCGAAGTCGCCGTACGTCGCCGAGCCGAAGGCGCCCCGGCAGGTGAGCGTGAAGTCGTAGCGGCCCTGCAGGGTCTGAAAGCCGGCCTCGTTCGCGTAGTCCCGCATCGTCTCCGTCAGCGGTACGACGATCCCGCCGGCCGGTGACGTCTGGTACGTGCCGATCGGCGAGTTGCTGACCACGACCTTGCCGTCCGACGGGAAGCCGGATCCGGTGACCGAGACGATGAGGTTCGTCGCCGGGCCGGGGCACGCGCCGGACGTGGTGACGGTCATTCCACTGGTGTCGGTGCCCGTGGGCGGGGTGACCTCCAGGGTGCCGAGCGAAGCCGCCTCGGCCCCGGTCGCGCCGAGGCCTAGCGCCCCGGCTACGAGCACGGCGGCGAGACCGGCCGGCACGGAACGGCGTACTGAGGTGAGCATCATGGCGGTGTCCTCTCCTGCTCTCAGTCCTGCGAGCGGTCGGTGTCGTGGTGCGCGGTGTGCGGGGTGCCGGGGAAGTCCAGCAGGCGGCGTCGGCGGACCGACTGGACGAAGAGGGTGCCCAGCAGGACGAGGCCTGCGGCGACGGAGGCCAGCAGGGCCGCGCCGGTGCCGGTGGAGGCGAGGGAGCCGTTGCCGCCGCTGGAACCGCCGGTGACGTCGGTGCCTATGCCCTCCGAGCCGCCGGAGGTGCTGCCGCCGTCCGAACCGCCCGTACCGGCCGTGTCCGTGGGACTGGCGGTGTCGGTCGGCGACGCGGTGTCCGTCGGGGTCGCCGTGTCGGTGGGGGTCGCCGTGTCCGTGGAACTCTCGGTCTCGGTCGGCGTGGCCGAGTCCGACGGGGTCGAGGTGGCGGGCGGCGACGAGGAGGCGGGCGGGCTGGTCGTGGCGCCGCCGCTGGGGTCGGTGTCCTGGTAGTCGGTGTTCGAGGTGAACCAGATCGGCGCGGTGAAGTCGGCCAGGCTGGTGCCGTTGAAGGCGGTACGGCAGGTGAGCGTGAAGTCGTAGCGGCCCTGCAGGGTCTGGAAGCCGGCCTCGTTCGCGTAGTCCCGCATGGTCTCCGTGAGCGGCACGACATAGCCGCCGGCGGGCGTCGTCCCGTACGTGGTGAGCGGCGAGTTGCCGACCACGACCTTGCCGCCCGACGGGAAGCCGGAGCCGGTCACGGTCATGATCAGGTTGGTGGCGTTCGACGGGCACGCGCCCGCCGAGGTCAGGGTCATGGTCTCGGTGTCCTTGCCCGTGGCCGGAGCCACCTCCAGCTGGCCGGCGGCGGCCGCGTGCGCGCCGGGCGCGGCCAGCAGACCCGCGGTGCCGCAGGTCAGCAGCAGCGCTCCGAGGCCGGCGGCGGCCGGACGGGACAGACGTTTCGACGACACGGTGATGTCTCCTCTGGCTCGTGTGATCGGGTGTGGGTGTTCAGTCGCTCGATCCGGATGTGACGGCCGCGCGGGCCCGGCGCCCTCGCACCCAGAAGAGGGCGCCCACGAGCAGGGCCAGGAGGGCGACGACGAATCCGGACGTCGACAACGCGATGAGCGTGGCGTTCGAGTGCTGGGCCGTGGGCGCGGCGGCCTTCTGCACGCCGCCGGCGGCCGCGCCGGTGGGTGCGGCGGGGCCGCCGTTCGGCACCGCGGGCGACGATCCTCCGGACCCCGTGCCGCTGCCCCCGGGCGAGGCCGACCCGCCCGCCTGCCCCGACGCGGAGGACGGCGACGACGGCGACGACGACGCGCCAGCCCCTGCGCCCGCGCCCGCCGGCGCCTTGGCCTTCGTCCCGTCCCGGTACGCGGTGTTGGACGAGAACCGCAGCGACCCGCTGAAGTCGCGCACGCTCGACTGCGAGAACGCCCCCTTGAGGCAGCTGAGCGTGAAGGTGTACGTACCGCGCAGGGTGTGGAATCCGGCGGTGGTGGCGTAGTCCCGCATCGTGTAGATGAGCGGGATCGACGCACCGCCCCCGGGCGTCTTCTGGTACGTGGCGAGGGGCGCGTTGCCCACGACGATCTGGCCGGCGCGGGGGAATCCGGCACCGGCGACGCGCGCGATGACGTTCGTCGTGCCCGACGGGCAGGGCTCGGCCATGGTGAGGGTGAGGGGCTGGGTGTCGCTGCCGTGCCGGGGGGAGACGGTGAGCTGCCCGGCGTCGGCGGCCCGCGCGGAGGGCGCACCGGCGAGCACCGTCGCCATCGTGCCGATCGCCAGCACCGCCGCGGCCGGCGTCATCGCCGCCGCCTGCCCGGCCGTGGCCCGGCGCCTCGCACCTTCCACGGGACGGCGGCTCGCGGCGCCCGTGCCCCGGCGGCGCAGCCGGCGTCGTACGAAGAACACCACCACGGCCGCGACCGCCAGCAGGATCAGGCCGAGCGCGGTCCAGGGCACGGCCCAGAAGCCGGCCGACGCGGTGACCCGGGGGTGCACCGGCGGCGGGACGTCGCCGCGTACCGGGACCGGGTCGACGGAGACGGTGGCCGTGTCCCGCAGCGTGGGCAGGACGCCCGTGGCCGAGGCCGTGACGGTCAGGGCGGAGCCGGGCAGGAGTTCGGGGATGTCCCGGGGCCTGCGGACCGTCGCGTCGCCGCCGAACAGATCGCTCACCCGCACCGTCTGGCGCGCGCCCAGCCGGACGTTGCCCGTGTTGCGCACGGTGTAGGTGACCGTGGCGGTGCCGGTCCCGAAGGGGTTGAACGTGCCGTGGTAGGTGGTGTGCGGGCCGTCCACGGAGAGCCGCGCCTCGAGCTTGCCCGCGACGCGGAGGTAGATGCGCGCGCCCACGCGCTGGTCGACCTCGACCTTGTTGCCCTTGGCGTCCGTGCGGGTGGCGGCGAGCGAGGCGACGATGCCGCCCGCGTGGTCGCCGGGAGTCACGTTCCGCGGCACGGCCAGGGTGAAGGGGACGATGACATGGGACCGGCCGGGGACCGTCACCCGCCCCTTGCCGAGCCTCACCCAGGAGCCCACGGCGGTCGACTTCTTGTTCGCCGCGAGCACGTCGAAGCCGCCGTCGGCGGTGATGAAGGCGTCGCCGCCGTACAACCGCAGGGTGATCGGCCTGGTGCCGTAGTTCCACACGGCTACGTGGTCCCGCAGGGCCGCGCCCGGGGTCACGCTGTACGAGAGGTTCGGCCGCCGGTCGGGCTTCTTCGCACCCGACGGCTGGATGCCGAAGGTGGTACGCCCGTGCGGGGCGGCCGGTGTTGACGAGGGGGCGGCCCACCCGGCGGCCGGGAGCCCGGCGAGGACGCAGACGGCGAGCAGGAGGGCGGCAAGACGGCGGGCAGTGGCGGTGATCATGTCGGTCGTCCGATCGGGCGCGAGCGCGGGCTGGGACGGAGGTACGGCGGGGTGGTGCGGAGGTACGGCCGCCCGCCCCGAAAGGCAGTCGGGGCGGACGACCCGCACGGGGAAGCCGGGGTGCGTCCGGGGCGGGCGGAGGGGCCCGCCCGCCCCGGACCCGGGGTGACGCCGGGGGTAGGGATCGGCGTCACCCCTGGCCATCCGGGGATGTCAGATGGCCGTCAGGGTGAGCGTTGCGGTGTAGGTGCCGGCGACGGTCGAGGTCGGCACGTTGAGCGCGAGGTCGGCGCCGAGGTGCGCGGTGCCGAGACCCGTGCCGGTGGCCAGCGAACGGGACGACTTCAGACCGGCGTTGCCCGCGTCGGCCGGCGCGACACCGTTGGCGGCGGCGACGGTGCCGCCGGCCGTGACGGTCTGGGCCGGCGACTTGTCGACGACGTTCGGGGTCCAGCCGAGGTTCTGGCCGTTGATCTTGTGCGTGCCGCCGTCCGAGAAGTCCGACACCTGGCCGCTCACCGACCAGCCGGGGTTGCCGGCCCGGGTGTCGGTCAGCGTGACCGGGTTGATCTTGCCGGCGGTGGTCAGCAGGTCGCCGTTGGTGTTGAGCACGGGCGACGGCAGGGTGACGTTCGGGGCGTCGACGCTGATGACCAGCGCACCCGGGTTGACGGTCGTGGTGATGTTCTCCGAGGCGGTGACGCCGGCGAACGCACCGATCGTGTAGGCGACCTGGGCCGAGTCCGAACCGAGGTACTTGGTGGTGTCGGCCGGGACGAAGGTGGCGGAGAAGGTGTGGTCACCGGTGGCCAGGCCGGAGGTGCTGTACGTGGCCTGACCGCCCGAGACCGGCACGGTGGCCAGGGTGGTCGTGGTGGCGCCCACGGTGTCCTGGAACTTCACGGAACCGGCGGCGCCGTTCGGCGTGACGGTGGCCGTGAAGCCGACCGGGCTGAACTGGGCCGTCGTACCGGCCGGGGAGACGGCGAGCGCGGTGGTGGTCTGCTGCGCGGGGGCCGTGTTGACCGTGTAGGCGACCGCACTGGAGGAGGACACGTCGTAGCTGGTGCCGGTCGGCGTGAAGTCCGCGGTCAGCGAGTGCGAGCCCGCGGCCAGGTTGGCGGTGCTGAAGGTGGCGGTGCCGTTGTTCACGGTGACGGGGCCGCCCAGCGCGGTGCCGTTGTCGCGGAACTGCACGGTGCCCGCGGCGGCGGCCGGGGCCACGGTCGCGGTCAGCGTGACATTGGTGCCCGCGGTCACGGGGCTCGCCGGGGAGACGGCGAGGGACGTGGTGGTGGGCGTCTTCACGGACGGGTCGGTGTTCTGGTACGTCGTGTTGGACGTGAACCAGACCGACGCCGGGAAGTCACCGAGGCTGGTGCCGTTGAACGCCGTACGGCAGGTGACGAGGAAGGTGTACTTGCCCGTCAGGGTGGTGAAGCCGGCCGTGTTGGCGTAGTCCCGCATGGTCTGCGTGAGCGGGATGATCAGTCCGCCGTTGGTGTCCGTGCCGTACGAGCTGATCGGCGAGTTGCCGACGACGTTCTGGCCGGCGGCCGGGAACCCGGAGCCCGTCACCGACACGATCACGTTGGTGGCGTTCGCCGGGCAGGCACCCGACGTGGTGACGTTCATGCTGGACGTGTCAGTGCCGGTCGCCGGGGTGACGGTCGCGGTGCCGATCTCGGCGGCGGACGCCGACGGGGCCACGAGGCCGACCGTCAGCAGAGCCACCAGGCCCGCGAGACCACCCGCCGTGACCCGCGAGAGTCTGAGCTTCCACACGGTTGTGCTCTCCCTCTTGGAGGATTGCTTGGAGGATTGCTGGGAGGATTGCTGGGAGGACGCGGCTGATTCGGGGTCGCCCCACCCGGTCACGGGGTCTGCTTGCTGGTGTCGCCGCAGTTCGCGTTGGTGGCGAAGCCGTACTCGTTGATGAGGTTGGGCTGCTGGCAGACGAGCGAGTTGGACCCGACGAACACGGTGCTCCAGGGCGCCGTGCCGATCTTGGAGGTCGGGATCACGTTGTAGACGTCGCGCTTCACGCCGAAGCTGCTGTTCAGCGTGTTGGGCGCCACGTCGTCGATGGTGCCGAGGATGGCCCGGCCGCGGACGTCCGCGATGGTCTGCGAACTCTGCGCGTTGTACTGGGCGATGGAGAACGGGGCGATCGACTTGTCGTCGAGGACGCGGCCGTCGTGCTCCTCGACCGGCGAGCCGTTCTTGGTGTCCTTGATGCAGGGGTAGACGCCCGCGACCACGTCGGCGTCGGTGATGCCCATCGTCGACTCCCAGAAGGAGCGCGTACCGGAGCCCGCCTGCGGCAGGTAGACCGTGATGTCGTAGTTCGGGCCGGTCCCCACGTAGTTGGGGTCGCAGTGGTAGATCGCCTTGAGGTCGGTCAGGGCGAGCTTGCGCGGGATCTGGCTGGTCGGGGTGATCGCGTAGCTGACCGCGTCCACGGCGAACGGGACGTAGGTCAGGCCCGGGCTCGCCGCCGCCAGGTTCAGGCTGGAGGAACGGGAGAAGTCCAGGCAGCCGTTGCCCGCCGCGAGCGAGTTCGACAGGGCGGTCCGGCCGGCACCCGAGCCGTTCGGCCGGGCCATGGTGCAGCCGGGCGTGGTGGCGGGGTCCTTGGTGGTGATGTTCGCCGAGCCGACGGCGTCGTACGAACCGATGACCTTCTGGCCGTTGATGGTGATCGTGTTGGCGAGGCCGTTCATCACGCCCTGCGTGGTGTCGGAGCCCACACCGGACAGCTGGCGGTAGGTCGGAGTGCCGGACGGGTCGGCGACGGCCATGCCGGCGCTGACGGTACCGGTGAGGAGGCCGGCGAGACCGACGGCGGCGATGGCTATCTTCCTTGTGTTCACGTGGGTATACCCCTCGGCTAGGCTTGCGCCGGGTGATGCCCGGCGCCGGTTTCAGACAGTTCGTTGGCGCGGACCTGTCGATCTTTCGGGTGCGGGCATCACCTCCCCCGGCCGCGGGGTGTCCGGCCCCTCGCCCGCCGGGCCGCGATACCGGCCGCCAGCTGCGGTGCCACCCTCGGCAGGAGGGGGCCGCCGGCGGTCGCCGCGAGGCCGACGACGAGGGCGATCAGGAGGGTGTAGCGCACGGCGCCGAGCACCCAGGGCGGAGTGAGCGGGGTCGAACTGCCGCTCGCGGCGGGGGCCGTGGCGGACGGCGACCCGGACGGCCGGGCGGACGGCGACGGGGAGGACGAGGGGGACGCCGACGTGCCCCCGGCGCCGCCCGTGCCCGCCGCCCCTCCGGCGCCGGCACCGCCGCTCGCCGTACCGCCGCCGCCGGACGAGGACCCGGATCCGCCCCCCGCACCGCCCGAGCCGCCGCTCGTGCCGCCGGAGGAGCCCCCGGTGCCGGAACCCGCCCTGGACGCGATGGCGTCGGCCGCGGCACCGGTCTGTCCGCGCAGGCTCTTCGGCAGCGGCGCGTACCCGCCCGGCAGGGTCCCCGCGGACACGCCGGGTGTCTGCCCGCTGCCCACGGCGAACCTCAGCAGCGCGGCGAAGTCCCGGCCCTCCTGCTTGGTCAGCTTCTCCGGGACGGTCGCGGCATAGGTGAGCAGCGTCAGCGGATAGGCGCCCGCGGCCGTCGACCTCGGGTCGGTCCGCAGCACGCCCGTGACGCCGCTGGGCTTCATCGCCGCCTCGCCCGCCAGCAGGGCGGTCGAGGTCGGGGCCACGAACTTCCCCGCCGCGTTCTGCAGTTTGGCCGTCACCAGCCCGTAGCGGTTCGCCGTCGCCGTGTCGGTCACGGCGAGCACGGCCCGCTGGCCGGCCGGCTGCGCGGGGTTCTTCTTGTAGGCGGGCGGGATGGCGGTGTTGTCCCAGGTGGTGCGGGCCAGCGTGTCACCGCGGGCGACCGCGCGGGCGGCGGCGTGCATGTCGGTGGCGTACGGGTGCTTGTCCTGCACGCACAGCGGGTTGTCCGGGTGGTCCGTGAACTGCTGGCAGAACGGGTCGCTCTTCGGGTAGTCGGTGACGGGCAACTGGATGCCCTTGTACGCCGGGTTGACCGTCATCCCGGAGAAGGAGGCGTCGCCGTAGCGGCCCTGGTTGTCGGCGGTCCCGTCGAGGAACTCGCGGGCGGCCGGGTCCTGGCCGACCCAGTTCCACAGCTGCCAGGCCGCGTCGGACAGCGCCTCGGGCACCAGGGCGTCGCCGAGGTTGCCGCCGAAGTCCAGGTCCGCGTAGCCGGGGTTGTACTTGCGGAACTCCGGGTCGCGGGCCAGGTTGAACGGGTTGTTCTGAGTACTGGGCGCGAAGCGGGAGTTGCCGTCCTGATAGGACTCGGTGAGCAGCTTGGCGACCAGCCTCGGGGTCAGGTTCAGCGAGGTGAGCCGGGTGCCGTCGCGTGCCTTGACGGCGGCGGGGGCGTTGAAGCCGGCCCGGCTCTCGATGAAGAAGCCGAACGTCAGCCCGGAGAGGGTCACCGGCGCGTAGACGGGGTGCTGGTCCGCGGGCAGCTGGTCGCCGGTGACCGGGCGGTTGAGGAAGACCATGCCGGGCTTGCCGGAGACCAGCTTGGCGCGGGCGGTGTCGTCGGTGACCTGGGCATAGCCGTAGATGGCCTTGTCCCCGGTCTGGCACAGCGCGGGCTGCCAGCGCAGGATCGCCTCGGCGACCGGCTCGTCGCCCAGGGTGCTGCGCTCGTCGGCGCCGATCGGGCAGAAGTTGCCGATCGGCTCGAACGACAGCGGTACGACGATGCGCTGCTGCCAGTTGGTGGCGGTCAGCGGCGACGACTGCAGCAGCCCGTTCGGCTGGGACCGGTACCCGCCGCCGTCGACTTCTTTCTCGCCGCGCGGTACGACGACCAGCCAGCACTTGCGGCCGGTGGCCGGGTCGCTCGCCCCGGCCGGCACCGCGCCGCAGCCGAGGCCCGGTGCCTCCAGGGAGGTCTGGGCCTCGAAGTACACCTCGCCGGTGCCGTCGGAACCGGTGCGGGCGTAGGGCACTTCGTTGGTGCTGTTCGAGTCGTAGAACTCGTTCCAGTTGCCCTTGGTGATGACATCACCGGTCACCGAGTGGAAGGGCATGTACGAGATGCCGGTCGGGGTCGGCGGCGGGAGCTGCTGGGCCGGGTCCTTCAGGCCGCCGTAGGTGAGCTGCCGGGTGTTGGTGTACGCGCCGGCGCCCTGGCTGCCCGCGCCGGCGCCGAGCGCGGAGGAGCCGCCGAACTGGCACTGCTCCGGGTCGGGACCGCTCGCACCGTCCCCCCAGCACTGCATGATCTGGAGGTAGTCGGCCGCGTAGTCGGTGTCGGAGACGGTCGGCGTGGCGCCCTTCCAGGAGATCTTGATCACCTGGTTGACCAGGTGGGCGGTCTGGCTCACCGTGACCTTCAGGTTCGCGTAGGCGCCGGTGCCCGACACGGTGACCGCGGATCCCTCGGTGGTGGCGGAGGTGGTGGCGGACGAGGTGGCCGCGCCGGTCGTCGCGAGCGCGAGGGCGAGGGCGACGAGCAGTCCGGCGAGCGACCGGCGGACGGCGCTCATGAGCCGCCCCGCTTCGCCCGGAGCCGGGAGTTGATCAGGGGCGGCCCGACGGTGAGGGCCAGCAGCAGCACGCCCGCCAGCGCCATCAGCACGGCCTGCATGCCGCTTCCGATGCTCCTGGACGTGGAGACCGGCACGGCGTACGCGCCGCCTCCGCCGCTCGACGTGGAACCGCCGTCCGTGCCGATCACCTGGCCGGTGTCCGGGTCGGTGGACGGGCTCGCGCTGCCGCCGGACCCGCCACCCGCGGTCGTACCACCGCCCGATCCCCCGCCGGAGGCGGACCCTCCCGATCCGCCGCCCCCGGTCGACCCGCTCGTCCCACCGGACGTACCGGCGCCCCCTGACCCGCCTGACCCGCCGGTGCCACCCGCGCCGCCGGATCCGCCGCCCACCACGGTCGGGTCCTTGGCGCCGCCCGTGCCGGTGGAGCACTGGGTCGTGCCCTTCTTGTCACAGGCGGGCGGGTAGGCGGCGGTCTTGGCGAGGGTGTTGCCGCCGTCGCTGGAGAAGGTGGGGTTGTGGCAGTTCTTGATGTTGATCGACTCGACGTCGACCCCGGGGATCTTGCGCACCTGGTTGAGGCCGGCCTGCACCAGGTTGATCGGCAGCGGGGAGTATCCGAGGTCGTCCACGTGCTGCTGCCCCTGGCAGAGGAAGTAGTACGAGAAGGCGCCGAGCGTCTTGCCCTTCTGGGTGTTGAAGTTCGACTCCAGCTTGGTCGGCAGGATCATGTAGCTGTAGCTCGACAGCGGATAGGCCCGCGCGTCCGGGTCGGTGTAGACGTCGTCGAGGATCTGCGTGAGATAGCCCGGCGAGGAACTGTCCTCGTTGATCCGCGCCTTGAGCAGGGCGACGGCGACGTTGCTGGCCTTCGGCTCCACGTAGTACCCGGCCTGGTTGAGCACCTTGGCGACCGGGAACCCGGTGGTGTACACGGCGTACGAGTACTCGACGTAGGTGATCGTGCCGACGTTGCCGCCCTGGGCGACATAGCCGGAGACCCCGTTCGAACCCGACTGGGCGACGAAGCCGCTGCCCGCTACGAGCGGGTAGTTGGAGGTGGTCCCGCAGGGCGTGCTGCGTCCGGCCCGGCGGCAGTAGGCGTCCCACACGGACCCGTACCGCTTGCTCATCCAGGTCGTGAACTGCGCGGTCGTGCCCGAGCCGTCCGAGCGCACCACCGGCACCACCCGGCGGGCGGGCAGCGCCGCGGCCAGGGCCGGGTTGTCGGCCTTGATCGCCGGGTCGTTCCACATCGTGATGGCGCCGGTGAACATCTTGGCGATGACGTCCCCGGAGAGCCGGAGGTTGGTCACCCGGCGGCCCGCGATCGTGAGGTTGTACATGAAGGACGTACCACCGGCCACGATCGGCATGTACGCGTACTTGCGGGACGGCGGCGGGTCCACGACGCCCGAGTCCTTGATGCCGTACGGGATTTCCGACACCGCGTAGTCGACGGTGCCGTTGCGGAACTGGTTGCGGCCGTCGGAGGAGCCGGTGCCGTTGTAGTTCACCGTCATGCCGTACTGCTTGACGTTGGCTCGCCACTGGTCCAGGGCGTTCTGGCTCCAGGTGGAGCCGGCGCCGGAGATCGGGACGTAGGTCTCGGCGGCGGCGGGCACGAGGGTGCAGTAGAGGAAGGCGATCACAAGGGCGGTCAGGGTCCTGGCTCGGGCGGTCCTGGCGGTCCTGACGGTCCTGGCTCGGGCGCGTGCGGGGGCTGCCGGGCGTGATCCGGACATGGCGGGTTGGCTCCTGGCTCCTCGGTCGGGTTTCCCGGGTCGGGGTGGTCAGCGGTGCCCGGCGGGTGGCCGGGCGTCGGACGGGGCGGGGTCCGGCCCGGCGCGGCGGGTCGTCATGCGCTCGGCGTCCCGGCGGGAGGCCAGCACCCTGCGGTGCAGCTGGCCCCGGGTCAGGTCGCCGGGCCCGCGGCCGCCGATCACGCGGGCCAGCAGGAAGAGCAGCAGGACGAGGGCCATCAGCAGGGCGGCGGAGCCGAACCCCCGGGCGATGTAGGAGGGTTGCGGCGAGCGCACCAGGTCGAAGGTGGCCAGCGGCAGCGAGATCTGCGGATCGTGCACCGGGTCGGCGTTCAGCCCGGCGTTGACCCCGGAGGTGAGCAGCACCGGCGAGGTCTCGCCGATCCCGCGGGCGGTGCCCAGGATCACCGCGGTGGTGAGGCCGGAGCGGGCCGTGGGCAGCACCACCGTCCACACCGTGCGCCACTGGCTCGCACCCAGGGCGTACGACGCCTCGCGCAGCGAGCTCGGCACCAGCCGGATGACCACGTCGGCGGCCCGGATGACGATGGGCAGCATCATCACGCTGAGCGCCAGCGCGGCGGCGAAGCCGGACTTGCCGAGACCGAGGATGAGGATGACCGTGGCATAGATGAACAGGCCGGCCACGATCGACGGCAGTGCCGTCATCGCCTCGACGATCGTGCGTACGAAACGCGCGTAGCGTCCGGGCACTTCGTTGAGGAACACCGCGCAGGCGAGCCCGAGCGGGATGGTGACGGCCAGCGAGATGGTGATCTGCTCCAGCGTGCCGACGATCGCGTGCACCACGCCGCCGTCGGTGAGCGGCTGCAGCGGGCCGGTCCGCGACATGTCCTGGGTGAAGAAGTTGAGGTGGACCAGAGCCCGGTGACCGCGCCACAGGGTGAAGGCGATCACGAAGACCAGGGCGGCGAGGAGCAGCGCGGCGAGGCTGTGCCAGAGCACCGCGGCGACCCGGTCCCGTACCGCGGCGCCGTTCTCGTCGAAGGAGACCAGCACCGCGTAGAGGGCGACGAAGAGCACGTAGGTGACGACCACGAAGCCCAGCACCGAGTCGAACGGCGCGATTCTGGCGAACAGCAGGATCGTCAGGGCGACGGCCCCTGCCCCGGCGGCGGCCAGCGCGAGCAGGTCGGTGACGCGGACGGCGGAGGTGTTGCGGCGGGTCTCGGGGCCGTCGTCGGACCCGTAGGCCGGTGGCGCCTGTTCCTTGTCGAGAAGGTCGCTGTCGATGAGGTCGCTCATGTCAGGCCTCCGCCCCGACGCCCGAGCGGCTGCGCGCCACGATCGAGGAGGCGATGAAGTTGACGACGAGGGTCATGAGGAAGAGGGCGAGTCCGGCGGCCATGAGGGCCGACATGCCGAAGTCGCTGGCGGAGCCGTAGCGCAGGGCGATCAGCGCGGAGACGGAGTTGGCGCCGTTCTGCAGGAGGTGCGGCTGGACGGCGAAGACCGGCGAGATGATCATGTACACGGCGATGGTCTCGCCCAGGGCGCGGCCGAGGCCCAGCATGGTCCCGCCGATCACCCCGCCCAGACCGAAGGGCAGGACGACCGCGCGGATCATGCCCCACTTGGTCCCGCCGAGCGCCAGCGCCCCCTCCCGCTCGCCCACCGGTGCCTGGGAGAACGCCTCGCGCATGACCGAGCAGGCGATCGGCGTCACCATCAGGGCGACGACCATCCCGGCGATGAAGGTGGACGAGGTGTAGACCGTCGTGGTGGCCAGCGGGTCGCCCGGGTCGGCCCCGTCGACCGCGAAGAGGGGGATCCAGCCGAAGTACGTGGCGATCCACCGGGACAGTCCGACCACCTGTCCCTGCAGGAAGAAGGCCCCCCACAGCCCGTACACCACGCTCGGCACCGCCGCCATCAGGTCCACGAGGCTGATCAGCGTCCGTCGCAGCCGCCGGGGCGCGTACTCCGAGATGTACAGGGCGGTGCCCAGCGCCAGCGGCACGGCGAAGGTGATCGCCACCAGGCCGATCAGCACGGTGCCGGTGAGCACGGCGGCGATGCCGAAGTGATGGGAGTCCGGCTCCCAGGCCGAGGTGGTCAGGAAGGACCACCCGGCCGCCCGGAGCGCCTTCGCCGCGCGATAGCCGAGGAAGACGCCGACCAGCAGCATGATCGCCAGCACCACGGCGCCGCTGCCGCGTGCCGCGCCGCGGAAGAGGCGGTCCGCCGGTTCGACCCTGGTCCGCAGGTCACGGGGCATGTCCAGGTGCTCCGGACCCGGCTGCGTGAGCCCGGAGACGGCGGCGCTCACGGCTCACCCGCCCCGGCTCGCACCCCGGCGGGGGCCAGGGGAGGTTCCTCTGCCTCGGCCTCCGGCCGGGCGGACCGCGCCAGTCCCGGCAGGTGCAGCCCGCGCAGCCGCGGCCGGCTGACCAGCCCCTCAGCCATCTGGGCCACCGGCACCGCGGCGAGGAACAGGTTCACGTTGTACTGGCACTCCCGCTGCCGCTGATACGACCGTCCGGCCGTGGCGACATCCCGCCCGTCGAGCTCGATCCGCCAGGTCCAGGCGCCCGGCGCGTCGGCCATGACGAGCAGCGCCCGCGCCTCCGTCACCCGTTCCCGGAGCCGGACCACCGTGGCCCGACACGCGGCAAGGTCCTCGAACGACCGTGCGCAGCGCCCGAGTTCACGGTTGTTGGCGCTGACCAGACGCCACCCGACCGGTCTGCGCCCTCCGTCCGGTCTTCGTTGCCCTTGTGGATCTACAGGCAGGTCCATGCCAAGGTCTTCGATCGGTACGTACAAAAAGCGTGGGCGGACCATGGAGACCACCCCCTCCCCTATGTGGTTATTTCGCCACTGACCGAAAAAATCCCCTTGGTGCAGCCGCACCCGAGAGTCTTCGGCTGTGGAGGTTCTGTGAACACAGCTGAGCGAAGGCCGAACGGAACGAAAATGAACGGGAGGTGTTGGAGAACCCGCTGTGACAACGATCAAGGCCGTCATCACGCTGCGCTCCGAATAAGCACCATCACCGGGGGTGGCGGGCGGCAGGCAGTCCGCACGGCACACAAGTGGCCCACGAAGCTTCCGTGCGTCGTTCAGCGAAGTGGCTCGCCCATGGCGTCCGTCGTGGACGATCAGCGCCCGGTCCCGCTCCGTACGGACCGGCGCGTCGACGAACGCGTGCCTCGCCGGAGACATGGCTTTGCCACAACGGCCGGGTGGCTACCGCTCTTCGCCATCGTCTCGGCAAAACCCCCGTCGATGAAGGCCGGCGGCAGCCCGGACAGGTCGTCGGCGCGGGCGGGCGCCGCGTACGCGGGGACGTCCGGGCCACCGCGCCGCTCACCCAGCAGGGGTCCGGCCGACTTCGTCCGAGGCGCGGTCCCCTACCCCGTGGCCTTCCATCCGGAGTGCGGACGGAGTGTCGGCTGCGGTCCCTTGCGGTCACGCGCGAGCAGGGTCATGGCCGCTGTCAGCCCGCCGCCGGCGCTGGTGCCCGCGCCGATGACCCGGTCGGGGTCGCCGCCGAGTTCCTCCGCGTGCTCCACCGTCCGCAGGAGGCTCGCGCAGACGTCCTCCACCGGCGCCGGGTACGGATGCTCCGGAGCTCGCCGGTATTCGACCGGCACCACGACAGCGTCCGGTGTCCGCGCCCAGTCCAGGACGAGATCGACACCGATCCTGTTGTTGCCGATGAGCATGCCGCCGCCGTGGGTGCAGCAGACGACGGCCCGGGGCCGGCCGCTCGCTCGGCGGCCGGACGGCGGACGAGCAGCGAGATGTCGGGAGCTCCCGCCGGACCCGGCACCGCCCGGTCCGTGACCTGGAAGAAGCCGCGGCAGCTCAGCTGCTCGTCGCTCGGCCGCGCCGCGGCCTCCCCCTGCCGCATGGCGATGACGGCATCGAGAGTGAACACCGGCGGGAGCTGCTCGGCCACCACCGCCGGAGTCGCGTCGAGCTCGGCGTCGAACGGGGGCGGGATCCAGGAGATGAGTTGCCCCTCACACTGGTCGACCCGACATGCCGGTGGGTCGCATGACGGTCTTCGGCCCGGCGAGCGGAAGAGCGAGCCGCCGGACAGCGGAACATCCCCGACGGATGACGGGCGGCTGCGAAGAGGAGATGCGTGGTGTCGTGTCTCATCTGCCGGCGTCGCGGAGGATGGTGTCGACCGTGCGATGGGCGAAGGCGGTGAGTTCCTCCGGGTCCTGGCGTCCGAAGGTGGAGCTCCACAGGGCGAACCGGCCGAAGAGGGCCGACCAGAGCGTGATGGCGGCGTTCTCGGTGCCGTCGGGCCAGCGCATGCCTTCGTCCTCGCAGACGCGCAGGGCATCGAGCCACTGCTGCCACAGATCGAGCGAGGGGTGGGACTCGCGCGGGAACCCGAAGGCAGTGGCGTCGTAGCCGAACATCAGGCGGTAGACGCCCCGCTGGGTGCGGGCGAAGGTGCAGAAGGCGTCGGACTGGGCCCGCAGCCGCTCGCGGGCGTCGGCTCCGCCGGCGGACGCCGCGGAGTCGGCGTCGCGCATCGCGGTGACGAGGCGCTCGTAGCCGTCCTCGGTCACCGCGCGGGCGAGCTCGTCCTTGTCGGCGAAGTGCAGGTACATGCTCTGGGCGGCGATGCCGACCTCCCGGGCCACCTCACGGAGGGAGACGGGGAGGGCGTCGGTGGCCACCTTCTCGTCGAGCAGTCGGGCGACGGCTTCCAGGATGTCCTGGCGGAGCCGGTCGCCCTGCCCTCGCGGGTTGCGTCTGCGGACGGCGGTGGTTGGCTGGTCATTCACCTTTCTCATTGTGGTGCACGACCGGCCGGGGCGAACGGCCCGGTCGGACCGCCCGCCCCGTTCCGCACCGGCTACGCCTGCCCGAGGACACGTGTGGCCGTGGCCATCGCCTGGCCCGCGGCGGGATAGCCGATGTACGGGACCGTGTGCAGGACGGCCTCCAGGATCTCGTCCGGGGTGAGCCCGTTGGCCCGGCCGGCCCGGACGTGGTTGCCGATCTCCGTCTGGTGCCCCTGGGCCATCAGCACGCCGAGGGTGATCAGGCTGCGGTCGCGCCGGGCGAGCCCCGGACGGGTCCATATGTCGCCGAAGACATGCTCCAGCGCCAGTCGGCCCATGCCGGCCGCGGCGCCTTCTCCCGCCTGCATGGCCTTCATGTTCGCGGCCAGGAACTCCTCGCCCAGCATCTCCGCCACGACGCCTTCGCCCGCCGCCTGCCGCTCAGCAGCCGTACGGTCCGCGTCGACGGCCCCGGTCTTGCTCATGCCTGTTCTCCGTTCTCGGGTGCGGGTGCGGGTGCGCTCAGACGGGCCAGCATGCCCAGGCCGGTCGAGGCGGTGGTGCCGGCGTCCACCGGGATCACCGTGCCGGTGATCCACCGTGACTCGGGGCTCGTCATGAACAGCGCGGCCCAGGCCAGGTCCCAGGCGTTGCCCTCCCGGCCGAGGTAGTTGGCCTTGCGTCGCAGTTCCCTGCCCCCTGCCCCGCCCTGGTCGCCCATGGGGGTGTAGAGGTGCCCGGGGACCAGGCAGTTGACCCGGATGTTGTCCGGTCCCCAGCTGTAGGCCAGGTCGACGGTCATGGACTGCAGGGCGCCCTTGCTGGCGCCGTAGGCACCCGTGCCGAAGCCGCGCAGGCCCGCGATGGAGGAGACGTTGACGATCGCTCCCCCACCGCTGCGCACCAGGTGCGGGTGGGCAGCGCGGGACACCAGCATGGGGGCGGTCGCGTTGACGGCGAAGACACGGTCCCAGTCGGCACGGGTGGCCGTCATGATGTCGCCGTTGGGGGTGACGCCCGCGTTGTTGACCACCGCGTCCAGCCGGCCGGCGGTGAGGGCGAAGGCGTCCACGGCGTCGCGGACGGCGTCCTCGTCGGTGAGGTCGGCGACCAGGGTGACCGCCTTGCCGCCGGCGTCCTCGACGAGGGTTCGGGTGTGGTCGGCACGCTCCTCGCTGACGTCGAGGAGTCCGACCGTGGCCCCCTGAGCCGCGAGGAGAAGCGCGGTCGCGGCTCCCGTGCCGAGGAAGTCGCCACTGCTGCCGGCGCCGGTGACCAGCCCGGCCAGCCCCTGCATGCGCGTACCGTGACCGTCGACGTAGCCGCCGACGGCGTGTGTCCCGGCGCTCACCAGGTCACCGGCAGGGACTTGAGGCCGTAGACGGCGGTCTCGCTCTTGAAGTCCAGTTCGTCCTGGGCGACGGCCAGGCGCAGCCCGGGGATCCGCTCGAACAGGCGCGGCC
Source organism: Streptomyces sp. NPDC048288 (assembly GCF_043201555.1). Lineage (NCBI taxonomy): Bacteria > Bacillati > Actinomycetota > Actinomycetes > Kitasatosporales > Streptomycetaceae > Streptomyces > Streptomyces sp. NPDC048288. The sequence continues at coordinate 482,804 of NZ_JBICZD010000007.1, read as the reverse complement.
AGGCCACCTCCATCTCCACCCGGGCCAGGTTCTGGCCCAGGCACTGGTGGGTGCCGAAGCCGAAGGCGACGTGGTTGCGCGGGTTGCGGGCGATGTCCACCTGGTCGACCGGGCACTCGTCCGTCTTGAAGGCGTCCGGGTCGTGGTTGCCGGCGACGAGCGAGACGATGACGCCCTCGCCCTCGCGGACCAGCTGCCCGCCGATCTCGACGTCTTCGAGGGCGACCCGGCGCGGGTTGATGGCGACGATGCTCCAGTAGCGCAGCATCTCCTCCACCGTGCTGGCGGCCAACTCCGGGTGCTCGCGCAGCCGTTCGCGCTGGTCGGGATTGACCAGCAGGGCGGTCAGCCCCAGGCCCAGCATGTTGGCGGTGGTCTCGTGGCCGGCCCCGGTCAGCAGCGCGACCAGGCCGGGCATGGTCTCGGGCGGGAAGCCGTCCGGCCCGGAGTGGTCCGCGAGCAGCCGGCTGATCATGTCGTCCCCAGGGGCACGGCGCTTACGCTCGATGAGGTCCGTGTAATAGGCGATCGCCTCCTTCTGCCCCTCGACGCGCTCCTCGTGCGTGGCGGTCAGGTCGGTGCCGAGGTCCGCGTGCTTCTGGAAGACCTCGCGGTCCTCGTAGGGGACGCCCAGGATGACGCAGATGGCCCGGGACGGCAGCCCCAGCGCGAACTCCTTGACGAAGTCGACGGGCCCGCCCTTGGCGAGTATCTCGTCGATCAGTTCATCGGTGATCCGCAGGAGTTCGTCGCGCATGGCCCGGGTGCGCTTGACGCTGAACTCCCGGGTCAGCATCTGGCGCAGCCGCACGTGCTCGGGGTCGTCCAGCCGCAGGAAGAGACCGCCCTGCTCCTCGCGCTGGGTGGACCAGTCGAGCGGGTACTTGGGGTGGCGCACGTCGGCGCTGAACGCCTGGCTGCCCAGCACGGCACGCACGTCCTCGTGGCGGGTGGCCAGCCAGTGCTGCGAACCGTCCCAGATGGTGACCTTGTGCAGACCGCCGGTCTCACGGAACTCCGTGTACTTCGGCGGCGCGCTGAAGGGACAGGTGCGCGCGGCCGGGAAGAAGGGTGCGTCCTCGGCGGGTGCCGGGGTGGGGGGTGCTGAAGTGGTCATGTCGTCTTGCCTTTCCTTCGAACGCCTTTGTCCTACAGGGGAGTTGCCGATACGCGGTCCGCCGGCGCGGCGGCGGGGGTCTCGTCGGGCCAGGGCGCCCGGTCGACGACGGCCTGTCGCCAGGTGCGCAGCGCGCGAGCCATGCCGTTGCCCAGGACGCCGTCGACGGTGCGCGGCAGGCCGTCGGGGCCGCGATGGCCGTAGAGGCCGATGAACCTGCCTTCGGGGAGTGAGCCCTCCACGACCGTGAAGGCCATGTCCCGGCCGGTGGTGCCGTAGGACTGGAGCTTCAGGTCGTACTGGTCGGACCAGAAGTACGGCAGTGCGGGGAGCGTGGGCTCGGCGCCCAGCAGGGCTGCCGCGACCGCCCGGCCCTCCTCGGCGGCGGCCAGCCGGTGTTCGCTGCGCCGGTGGCGTCCGGACACCGGGTCGCGCCAGGCGGCCACGTCTCCGGCTGCCCAGATCCCGTCGGCGGCCTGGCCGTGCTCGTCGCACAGCACGCCCTCGACGCCGTCACGTTCCCGCTCGCCGAGCGGTACGCCGGAGTCGGCGAGCCAGGACACGGCCGGCCGGGCGCCGACGGCGACCAGGACGGTGGCCGCGTCGACGACACCGCCCTCGGTGAGCGCCACCCCGGTGGCCCGGCCGCCGTCGGCGAGTACCTCGGTGACGCCGACGCCGCAGCGCAGGTCCACGCCGGCGTCCTCGTGGCGCCGGGCGAGCAACCGCGCCATCTCCTCGCCGAGCACGCCGACCATGGGCAGCGGCAGCGGGTCGACCATCGTCACCGGCACGCCCAACCCGCGGGCCACGGCCGCCGCCTCGGCCCCGACGAAGCCTGCGCCCACGACGACGAGCCGCCCGCCCTGGGCGAGCGCCCCGCGCAGCCGGAGCGCGTCCGGGAGGTCGCGCAGCACCTGGACGCCGGCGAGTCCGGCGCCGAGGGACGCGGGATGCACCGCGCGGGCGCCGGTGGCGATCACCAGCGCGTCGTACTGCTGCCAGGTGCGGTCGGTCAGGTGCACCCGGCGCGAACCGGTATCGAGCCGGACCGCCGCCGTGCCGGGCAGGTGGGTGACGTCGAGGGCCTCCCACTGCTCGCTCGGGCGCAGCAGGAGCCGCTCCGTGTCCCACTCGCCGGCCAGCAACTGCTTCGACAGAGGCGGGCGGTCGTACGGCAGACCCGGTTCGTCGCCGATCAGGACCACCTCGCCCGTGAACCCGCGGCGGCGCACCTCCTCCACCACGGCGAGGCCCGCGGCCGACGCACCGACCACGACGAGCCGCCGTGGCTGCGGGGCGGCCGTCATGTCAGCCCTCCTCGATCAGGATCGCGGCGGCCGGACACACCTGGGCCGCTTCCCGCGCGGCGGCCTCCTGGTCCGTCCCCGGCGCCGGATCGAGCAGGACGACGATGCCGTCCTCGTCCCGCTGGTCGAACACCTCCGGTGCGACCAGCACGCACTGACCTGCGGCGCAGCATTTCTCTTCATCGACGGTGATCTTCATCTGACTGCCTTTCCCGAGAGCGCGTTCCAGGTCGTCCGTGGAGTCACCGAATGACCTGACAGTCGTCACCTTACGACTGACAGGCGAGCACCACAAGCAACGCGCGTCCGCCTCCGGGTTTGCTTACCGGCGGGGGCCTCCGTATCGTTCCGGAGGAATCGGAGGCGCTCTCCGTTTCCCCTGTGGCACACCGTGTCCTGCCCGAACGTGTCTCTCCCGCCGTCTCGGACGGCCCCCCACACGCAAAGGAAAGACAGCATGCGAGCAGTAGTAGTGACGGAGTTCGGCGGCCCTGAGCAGCTGCGCATCGCCGACCTGCCCGAGCCGCACCCCGGACCTGGCGAGGTGCGGATCCGGGTGCACGCGGCGGCCGTGAACCCGGCGGACATCGGTCTGCGCAGCCGTGGCCACCGCTTCGGTACCTGGGGCCCGCCGTACATCCTCGGTATGGACGCGGCAGGCGTGATCAGTGAGGTCGGCGAGGGGGTGCCGTGGCAGGTGGGTGACGAGGTGATGGCCGTCGTCGTGCCCTTCGGTCCGCACGGCGGGGCCTACGCGGACGAGGTCGTGGTGCCGGCCGAGTCCGTCGCCCGCATCCCGCGCGACACCGATTTCGTCCAGGCGTGCACTCTGCCCATGAACGGACTCACCGCCATGCTCGCGCTCGATCGGCTCGGACTGTCCGCGGGGCAGACACTGGCCGTGACCGGCTCGGCGGGGGCGTTCGGCGGATATGTGATCCAGCTGGCGAAGGTCGACGGCCTCAGGGTGGTCGGCGACGCGTCCGCCGACGACGAGACCCTGATCCGGAAACTGGGTGCCGACGAGGTCGTACGCCGCGGCGACGGCTTCGTCGGCGGGACGCGAGCCGTGGCGCCGGACGGCGTGGACGCCCTCGCCGACGGGGCGCTGCTGGGCCAGGCGGTCGAGGGAGCGGTGCGGGACGAGGGACAGATCGTGATCCCCAGCCCGTGGCCCTGGGAGGCGGAGCGCGGCATCGCCATCCGCCAGGTGCGCGTCCATGAGGAGTTCAAGAACCCCGGGCGACTCGACCGCCTGCGCCGGCTGGCCGAGCAGGGCGCGGTCACGCCGCGCGTGGCGGACGTGCTGCCGGTGGAGCGGGTCGCCGATGCGCATCGCAGGTTCGAGGCCCGTGGTGTGCGGGGGCGGCTGGTGCTCGACTTCAGTTCCTGAACACCGCGACACCAGCCGCAGAACCGGTCGCGACGCCCGCGGTCGAGCCCGCTCAGGTACGCGGTATCTCCTCAGCCGGCGGCACGGTCGTACGGCCGGGAGCCATGACCTGGGTCATGGTCATGCCGGGCAGCGCCGCCGCCGACGTCTCGGCGGCGTGCGCGACGTCGGCCGCCTCGATCTCGTACAGGGTCAGATACCGCCGGGTACCGCCGTCCTGGGCGGGCGGGCCGAAGACACTCGTGCCGGCGAGGCGCGGACGTCGCGCCGACACGGGACCCGGCGGGGCGGGCACCTGCGGGACATGGGCGGTGTCGTACCACTCGTCGTAGGCCGGTTCGGCTTCCTCGCTCACTGGTCCGCTCGTCACCACCAGGGTTCCCCGGGGCATGTACTCTCGTCGATCTCGATCAGGTGCGGGGCAGCGGTGTTCTAGGGTTCGGTCCATGCACACCTCCCCTCCGCCGCAGCGCACGGCCGTCCGATGACCGGCTCCACCGACGCCGTCACGCTGACCTGGCCGACGCCCTCGGTCGCCCTGCTCACCCTGAACCGCCCCGATGTCCGCAACGCCATGACCGAGGACCTCACCGCGGGTTGGCACGAGCACATCGAGCGGGTGCGCGAGGACGAGCGGGTGCGGGTGCTCGTGGTCACCGGGGCGGGCCCGTCGTTCTGCGCCGGCGCCGATCTGTCCTGGCTCGACCAGGCGTCCGAGAACGACGCCACCCCCGACCGCATCCGCCGCCGGATGCTGCCCTTCTACCGGACCTGGCTGGCCGCACGCGATCTCCCCGTCCCGGTGATCGCCGCCGTCAACGGCCCGGCGATCGGGGCCGGTCTCGCCCTCGCGCTCTCCTGCGACCTGCGCTACGCGGCGCCGACGGCCGCCTTCGCCGCACCCTTCATCCACCTCGGCACCCACACCGGCATGGCGATGACCGCCCTGCTCCCCGAGGCGATCGGTGCGACCCGGGCCCGGGAGATGCTCTACACCGGCCGGTCGGTGACCGCGCAGGAGGCACACGGCTGGGGGCTGGTCTCGGAGGTCGCCCAGGACGTGGTGGCCGAGGCGGTCGGCGTGGCCACCCGGCTCGCCGAGGCCGCCCCGATCGCGACCAGGCTGCTCAAGCGCGGGCTGGAGCAGGGCCGTTACGGCTTCAACGCGTCCCTGGAGTGGGAGGCGCTCGCCCAGCCGGTGTCGCTGACCACCCAGGACATCCATGAGGGGGTGCAGGCGCAGCGGGAGCACCGGCCGCCCCGTTTCCGGGACCGGTAGGGGTGACGCGGGAGAAGCCGGAGCCCGATGCTTCGATAGTTGTACAATTTTCCTCGACGTCGCTGCGGCGAACAGTCCCCCGTCCTCCCGGAAGGCCTGCCGATGCCCGCTCACACGGCCGCGACCGAGGCGAGCGCCCCGGTGCTGTTCAAAGCACTCGCGGACCCCGTCCGCTGGGACATCCTGCACCAGATCGCGGAGGCCGGGGTGCTGCCGGCGAGCGTCCTGGAGGACACGTTGACGGTATCGAAGCCGACGATCTCCTACCACATGAAGATCCTGGTCCAGGCGGGGATCGTCGAGTCCCGCAAAGAGAGCCGGAACTCGTACTACAGCCTGTGCCAACAGGTGCTCCACGATCTGGCCGAGTGCCTCCGTGGGGTGGCGGCCACTCCGCGGCCGTCCCCGGAGGAGCCCTCCGGGGACGGTCCCGGCCAGGTGCAGCTCACCACCTGGTGAGCCGTTCCGCACGGTCACGCGGGGCCGAACGCGAGCAGTGTCCAGTCGTCGGTCGCGTCCACATACCGCACCCGCACCGGATCGCCGATCGCGACCTTCTCCGGGTCGACGTCGAGCAGACCGCCGACCATCCGGAAGCCCTCGGCCATCGTGACGTGCGCGATCACGTACGGAGCCGTGGCCTGGTAGGCCTTCGTCGGCCCGCGCCGCACCACGGAGTACGTGTAGATGTGCCCGTCCCCGCTCACCGGTGCCCAGGTCGCGGCCGTGGCCTGGCACGACGGGCAGATCTCCTTGGGGACATAGCGGTGGACCCCGCACGCGTCGCACCGCTGCACCCTGACGTCGTGCGCCTTCAGGGACTCCCAGAACGGGGCCTGCCAGGCCGGGATGTCCTCCGGCAGGAACAGTTCGTAGCCGGTCATGTCACGCCTTTCCGAGGATCGCCGAGAAGTTGTTCTGCATGGCGCCGCCGACGCCGTTGAGATAGGCCAGCTCCGCGTCCGGCACCTGCCGGTCGCCCGCGTCGCCGCGTAGTTGCTCCACGAGTTCGACCAGCGTGAACAGTCCGCAGGAAGCGGCGTGGCTGAAGGAGAGGAAGCCGCCCGCCGTGTTGGTGGGCAGGACCCCGCCCGGCCGCAGCGCGCCCGACTCCACGAACGGCCCCGACTCGCCGACCGCGCAGAACCCGGCCGACTCCAGCCCGAACAGGACGTTGACGGTGAAGTGGTCGGCGATTCCGGCCACGTCGATGTCGGAGCGCTCGACCCCGGCCGTGCCGAACGCGGTGTCGGCGGCCAGCCGCGCCGCCGGGAACGTGGCCAGGTCCGGGGCGGCGTTCGGGTCGATGTGGCTGTGGCCCTCGCCGTAGCCGAGGACCTCCACCGGGGTGTGCCTCAGGTCCCGGGCCCGGTCGAGGGTGGTGACCACGACCGCGCCGGCGCCCTGGTTGATCGCACAGCAGTCGAGCAGGTGCAGGGGGTCGGCGATCATCCGTGAGTTCAGGACGTCGTCGACGGTGAGCTCCCCGCGGTGCCCGTGCACCGACAGCGGATGGCGTACGGCGCCCATCCGCTGGGCGACGGCCACTTCGGCGAGTTGCCCGGGTGTGGTGCCGTACTCGTACATGTGCCGCATGGCGAGCACCGCGTAGTCGGACACCCGGGTCGTTCCGAAGACGTACTCGTAGGGGCCGCTGAGCTTGGCCATCGCCTTGACGGCGTCGTCGCGGTTCGCGCTGGTGTAGCCGGCCGCCTGTCCGGCGGCGGCGGTGGCGATGACGACGGTCTCGGCCAGGCCCGCCGAGACGGCGTACGCGGCGAGGTGCACTCCGGCCGCGGCGGCCGAGGCGCCCAGCGAGGTGGCGGCGTGGAACCGGAGTGGCTTGCCGAGGGTGTCGTAGCCGAGCGCCGCCCCGGGCAGGTTGGACCGGATGCCCGCGCCCTCGGGGTGCTCGCCCACCAGCCCGTCGATCTCGGCCACCGCGAGTCCGGCGTCGGCGCACGCGCCCGCCACCGCCTCCCACCACACCTGCGGCTGGCTTCGGCCGGAGAGATCACCCTGCTCGGTGAGGTGCACTCCTGCGATCACCGCGCGGCGACTGAGCTTGATCACGTGTTCGTTCCTTCCACGAGAGGCACAAGGGCCAGAGGGTTCACGGGAGTTCAGATGCCGCGCAGGCGCCCGGCGGTCGCCGCGTCGAGCCTGCGGGCACGGTCGCCCACGGCCGCGGTGGCCAGGGCGTCCGCGATCCGGGCGCGCAGGTGCCCGGCCCGCCCCGGCGGCCGCACGTCGGCCAGGGCGTCGACGAGGCCCAGGCGGCGCAGGTCCTCGGCGCGGATGCCCAGGGAGCGGGCCAGGTCCGGGGCGCGGGCGGCGTCGCCGCCGAGGATGACCGCGGCGGCCTCCGGGCCGATCACCGAGAACACCGCGTCGTCCAGCAGGAAGAGCCGGTCCGCGTGGGCGAGGGCCATGGCTCCGCCGCTGCCGCCCTCGCCCACGCAGACCGCGACGGACACGGACGGCAGCTCGGACATCGCCCGCAGGGTGCGGGCGATCTCGCCGCCGATGTCGTCGGCCTCGGCGTCCGGTCCGGGCTCGGCGCCCGGGGTGTCGATCAGGGTGAGCAGCGGCAGCCCCAGTCTCCCGGCCAGGGCGACCGCGCGCCGGGCCGTGCGGTAGGCGGCCGGACCGGGCCGGGCCGCGCCGTCGGACCTGGCGTGCCGGTCCATCGCGACCACGACGAGGCGCACGCCGTCCAGGCGGGCGAGCCCGGCCCGGATCGCCGGGTCGGTGCCGTGCAGTTCGACCCATGAGCCGGTCAGGGCAGCCGCCCACTCCAGCCCCGACGGCCGGTCGGACCGCCGCACCCGCCGCAGAGCCTCCCAGGCGTCCCGCGGTACGGCGGCCCCGAACGGCTCGTAGGAGTCGGGCCCGGCACGGCGCAGCCGTAGCGGGGTGTCGGTGTGGCCGAGCGCCGCGGAGATCCAGGGTTCCTCGTCCGGCTCGTCCAGCAGGGCGTCGACCAGGCCGTGCGCGTAGGCCGCCTCGGCCGTATGGGAGTTGGGGGGCGGCAGTTGGCCGGTCACCCGCTCGACGACGAGGGGGCCGCCGAAGCCGATGGTGGCTCCCCGGCGAGCGGCCCGCAGGTCCGGCTGGGAGCCCCAGGAGGCGAGTACGCCTCCGGTGGTCGGTGAGCGGAGCACCCCGACGGAGAGCAGACCGGCGCGGGCGTGCGCGGCGGCGGCGTCGGTCGTGCGCGCCATCTGGACCAGGCTGAGCATGCCCTCCTGCAGCCGGGCGCCGCCGGTCGCGATCAGGGTGATCACCGGGGTGCGCAGGTCGGTCGCCCGATGGTAGGCGCGTACGATCCGTTCACCGGCGACCGTGCCCATGGTGCCGCCGTGCCGGTCGAAGCGGCACTCGACGAGGACGGCCTTGGTGCCGCCGAGGTCCACCAGCCGGGTGTCCACGGACTCGGCGCCCACCCGGTCCAACTGCTCGGCGTAGCCCGGGAAATGGAGCGGGTCGGAGGAGGCGAGGTCGAGGTCGAAGCGTTCCAGAGTGGTCAGGGAGTCGGCGCTCAGCGCACTCATCACGCGGTCCTCAGCAGGCACAGCCCGTCCACGGCGACCGGCCCGTCGGCGGTGATGACCAGCGGGTTGATGTCGAGCGAGTCGATCCAGTCCCGGCCGCCCGCGGCCAGGTCCCCGGCCGCGCGCAGCACGTCGGCGAGGCGGGCGCGGTCCCAGGCCGGGGCGCCGCGGAAGCCGTCCAGCACCCCGGTGGCGTCGAACTCGCCGATCAGCTCCCGTGCTGTGGTCTCGTCGAAGGGGGCCAGCCGTCCGCCGACCTGCTTGAGCAGTTCCACGAACACCCCGCCGAGACCGAACGCGGTGAGCGGGCCCAGCTCCGACGCCCCCTGCACGCCGATGAACGCCTCGCCGTGCCCGGCGACCATCTCCTGGACGGCCACGGTGGCGGGCAGGCCGTCCCGGCGGGCGATCTCCCGGAGTTCGGCCGTCGCGTCGGCGAGGCCGTCGTCCGGCACGTTCAGCCGCACCGCCGAGTGCTCGGTGCGGTGCGCGACGTCGGCGAGCTTCACGACGTACGGGCCCGGGAAGCCCGGGTGGGCGACCGCGCCGTCGAACACCGCCCAGCGGGCGACCGGGACACCGGAGTCGGCGAGCAACCGCATGGTGGCGGCGAACGACAGCATCCGGCCCTCGGGGATGTCGTGCACGGCGCCCTCGGGCACGGGCAGGGCGGGGACCGTGGCCGCCGGCCGGACTTGTTGCCCGCGCCGGTGTGCCCGGACGAAGCGGCCCATCGTGTGCAGCCCGCGCAGACAGCCCAACAGGCCGTTGCCGACCGCGACTTCGCAGGCGCGGTGGTCCTCCAGCCAGGTGCCGGCGGTGCCGGCCAGGGGGGCGACGACGAACGGCTTGCCGGGCAGGCGGGACCCGGCGGCGGCGAAGACGTCGGCCATGCGGCGGTTCATGATGTCCCAGTCGGCGTGCTGGCTGGTGAACAGCAGGGCGTCCACCGCGGGTTCGGCCGCATAGCCGTCGACGATCGACTCCCACAGGCCGGGGATCGAGTCGGCGAACCCGGTGGCGTCCAGGGGGTTGGGCAGCGGCCGGCCGGGCACGGTGTCGGCGAGCGGCTGGAGTTGCTCCAAGGCGGGTATGTCGACGCCGATGTCCTCGGCGAGATCGCTGGCGAGCTGGGCGAAGCCGCCGGTGGCGGTGAGGACGGCGAGCCCGCGCACCTCGGTCCAGCGCTGCCGCGGGAGTTGTTCGAGGAACTGCACCCGGTCCACCAACTCCTCTATGTCGTTGGCGAGTTGGATCCCGGCCTGGCGCAGGGCGGTCTCGTAGACCCAGGCGTCGCCCACCAGGCTTCCGGTGTGCGAGGCCGCCATCTTCCGGGCCCGCGCCGACCGTCCCATCTTGACGGCGACGATCGGCTTGCCGGCCGCGAGCGCCCGTGCGGCGGCGGCGAAGAACGCCTCGGGCCGGCGGATCTTCTCCAGGGCCAGCGCGATGACCGTGGTGCGGTCGTCGTCGACGAGGAAGTCCAGATAGTCGGCGAGATCCGTGACGGCCTCGTTCCCGGCCGAGATCAGCAGGTTGAGCCCGACTCCGCCGGGGCGGTGGCCGGCGGCGCCGATGGCCTCGATCATCGCGCCGCTGTGGGTGACGGCCGACAGCCCGCCCGGCCGGCGCTCGAACGGCGCGAGCATCGTCATGTTGACCTCGTCGGGCACGTTGATCACACCGACGCCGTTCGGCCCGACCACCGGCAGGCCCGCGGCGCGGGCGATGTCCGCCATCCGTGCCTGGAGCAGCGTCCCCTCCTCGCCGCTCTCCGCGAAGCCGCCGGCGATCGTGACCACTCCCCCGGCACCGATCGCCGCGGCCTGCTCCACGACGGTCACCGTGCGGGCGGCGGACACCGCGCTGAACACGACGTCCACGGGCTGGGCCAGCTCGGTGAGGTCCGGCACCGACGGCCGGCCGAACAGCGTGTCGAACTTGGGGTGGACGAAGAGCGTCTCGGTGCTGCCGCTCAGCGTCCGCCGCACGCTGTGGGCGTACGGCGAGGCCTCGGAGACGCCGACGTAGGCGACGGAGCGGGGCTTCAGCGTGCGATGCAGGGCTGTGGGGGCGGTCGGGGGCGTGGGGGCTGGTGAGGACGAGGTCGGTGACGACATGACGGGGCCTGGGCCTTTCGGTCTGGGGGACGGCAGGGGGACCGAGACGCTCCGGTGGCGTCACGGCATCGCCGTCGCGCTCGTGAGGTACTGGCTGAGCTGCCGGGCGGTACGGCACTCCGCGACCAGGTCGCAGCAGGCCCGGTAGGCGGACATGGCCGAGTCGCCGGTGTCCCAGTCGGAGCGGGGTTCCGGGTTGAGCCACCACACCTGGCCGGCGCGGCGGGCGAGCGCGGCCAGGTCCTCGGTGCCGGGTGCGTGGTAGTTGGTGCGCGCGTCGCCGAGGACGACGAGGGTGGTGCGGTGGTCGAGCGTGCCGCCGTGGCGCGAGCGGAACGACGCGAGGACATGGCCGTAGTCGGAATGGCCGTCGATCCTGGTCAGTTCGGGCAGTTCCCGGACGTGCTCGCGCACGGCCCGGATGGTCGGGGTGTGCCGCAGCAGGCCGGTGATCTCCGCGACGCCCTCGACGAACACGAAGCACCGGGCCGCCCCGTCGGCTCCGGTGACCGCCTGCAGAAAGCTCAGCGCGAATCCGGCGAACGCCGACGCGGATCCGGACACGTCCGCCAGCACGACGAGCCGGTGACGGGGCGGGCGTCGGGGCCTGCGGACGAGGTCGACGGGGACCCCGCCGTGGCGCTGTGCCCGGCGGAGTGTCCGGCGCTGGTCGATCCGCCCGGGACGGCGCCGGTGGCGGCGACGGGCCACCGCCACGCGGGCCAGCCGCTCGACGACCCCTTGCAGGGCGGCGAGTTCACCGTCCGAGGCCGCCATGAGGTCGGTGTCGGCGGGGAGCGTCGTACGGATCCGGCGGGCCAGGGCCGCCGGGCCCTGGTCGGCGGCGAGCAGCCGTCTGACCTCGGACTCTACGGCCTGGCGCAGATCGCGTACGGCGATCTCCCGTGCCGCCCTCCCCTGTGCGCCGTCCGCCTCGGTGGGCCTGGTGAGGCCGATCCGGCGGAGGGTTCGCGTCACGTAGTACTCGCCGCCCACCGGGCGTCCGGGTTCGACGCCGGCCCAGCGGCGGACCGCTTCCCCGGCGAGGAGCCGGCGGCGCAGTCGGTCCGGTGTGCGCAGTTCCGCGGCGATGGACTCGGTCAGCGCGTTGTCGGTCATGGCCGCGAGGGGTCCGCCGGGGGCCGGGGCCGACGGTTCGGGGGCCGCCATGAAGAGGGGGAACAGCGTGTCGAACAGGGCGAGATGGCCCGCGTCCTTGATCAGCGTGGCCCGCAGGGCCGTGCGGACCGTCGGGAGCGCCCGCAGGTCGCACCGGGACAGCGCGGCCAGGGCGTCGGCGTGTTCGCCCGCGCTGATCCGGACCCCGGCCGTGCCGAGGGCGGTGACCAGTGCGTGGGTGCGGTCCCGCAGGGTGCCGGGCACCGGGCTCACCGTCCCTGGGCGCCGGGTAGGCTGCCGCCCACCATGACGACTCGTCCCACGGTTCTCCTCCACGGTTTCGCCAGTTCGTTCGCGCACGGCTGGGTCAGGTACGGCTGGGTCGAGCTGCTCGGCGACGAGGGTGCCGAGGCGGTGGCGGTGGAGCTGCCGGGGCACGGTGCGCGAGTGGGTGAACCGGTGGGCGACGCCGCCGGATTCCTCACGGGGACGGCGGCCCGGCTCGCACCGCACGGCGAGGTCGACGCGGTCGGTTTCTCCGCCGGCGCGCTCGTGCTGCTGCGGCTGGCCGCGCACGCCCCGGGGCTGTTCCGCCGGATCGTGCTGATCGGGGTCGGTGACGCGATGCTGGCCGGGGCGGCGGAGCAGACGCGGGCGATCGAGCGGGCGCTGGACGAGGTGTCCGGCACCCGGGGCGAGGGGACCGGCGCCCGGGAGGACGCACCCGGCGCGGGCCGGTCGTCCTGGCACCGCCTGGTGGCCGCCGGGCACAACTCCCCCGACGGGCTGCGGGCGTTCACCCGCTCCGGCCTCACCGACCTGTCCGGCACCGATCTCGGGCAGATCCGGGCCGAGGCGCTGTTCCTCACCGGCTCGCGTGATCCGGCGGGCATCCCGGACTCCCTGGTGGCGGCCGTCGGCGGGGCGAGGTTCGCGAGCGTACCGGGGGTGGATCACTTCGGTGCGCCGGGGGATCCCGCGGTGATGGGGCATGTGCTGGACTTCCTCACCCGGTGACGGCCATGTGCTCGTCGCCCCGGGAGCCGGCGTCGCGGGCGGCGAGTTCGGCGGCGAGGGCGTCGATGTCGGACTTGTTCTTGAGCAGGATGTTGGAGGTGCGCAGCAGCAACGCGTCGTCCAGCTCGTCGACGCCCATCGCCAGGAGGGCGCGGGCCCAGTCGATGCCCTCCGCGATGGAGGGCGCCTTGCGCAGGTCCAGGTCGCGCAGGAAGCGCAGGGCCCGCGCGACCTGCCCGGCGAGCCGCTCGTCGATCCCGGGCAGGCGGGTGGAGATGATCCGGCGTTCGCGTGCCTCGTCGGGATGGCCGAGGTGGAGGTAGAGGCAGCGGCGTTTGAGCGCCTCGGACAGCTCCCGGCTGCCGTTGCTCGTGAGGAGGACCAGCGGGGTCGTGGTGGCGCGGACGGTGCCCAGTTCGGGGATCGACACCTGGAAGTCGGACAGCACCTCCAGCAGCAGCGCCTCCGCCTCGGGCTCCAGGCGGTCCACCTCGTCGATGAGCAGGACCACGCGCTCGGGTGAGGTGATGGCCCGCAGCAGCGGCCGGGGCAGCAGGAAGTCGGCGCCGAAGACGTCGGTCTCCACCTGTTTCCAGGCCCGCCCGGTGTCGTCACCGCGCTCGGCCTGGATGCGCAGGAGCTGCTTGCGGTAGTCCCAGTCGTACAGGGCCTTGCCCTCGTCCAGCCCCTCGTAGCACTGGAGGCGGACCAGCTCCAGCCCCCGTACCGCCGCGACCGCGCGGGCCAGTTCGGTCTTGCCGGTGCCCGGCGGGCCCTCCACCAGCAGCGGTCGGCCCAGCAGGTCGGCCAGGGCGACGGTCAGCGCCGTGTCCTCGTCCGTCACATAACCCTGTTCGCCGAGCCCGGCCGACAGTTCCCCGGCGGCCGTCACCACGTCGTCCACGCCACCTCGTCCTTCCCTCGCCTCACCTCGTGCCCCGCCGCGCCCTCACACGCTGAGGCCCACCAGCCGGGTCTCCAGGTACTCGTGGATGCCTTCCTGCGCGCCTTCGCGGCCGATCCCGCTGTCCTTGACCCCGCCGAAGGGCGCGGCTGCCGAGGTCGGGTTGATGTCGTTGACGCCGACCATCCCGAACCTCAGCCGCTCGCAGGTCCGCAGGGCGCGGCCGATGTCGGTGGTGTAGATGTACGACGCGAGGCCGTAGGAGGTGTCGTTGGCCATGGCGATGACGTCGTCGTCATCGCCGAAGACGATGACCGGGGCGACCGGGCCGAAGGTCTCCTCGCGGTAGATCGTCATGTCCGGTGTCACCTCGGACAGCACGGTCGGCGCGTAGAAGTGCCCGTCGGCGAACTCGCCGTCGGTCAGGCGCTCTCCGCCGACCAGGACCTTGGCGCCACGCTGGACGGCGTCGCCGACCTGGCGTTCCATCCGGTCGACGGAGGCCGCGTCGATGAGGGGCCCGACGGTCACGCCTTCCTGATGGCCGTTGCCCGCGCGCATCCGGCCGATCCGGGCGGTGAACACGTCGAGGAACTCGGTGGCCAGTGAGGCGTGCACGAAGTACCGGTTCGGCACGATGCAGGCCTGGCCGGTGTTGAGCAGCTTGATCGCGGCGGCGCCCTTCGCGGCGTGCACGGGGTCTGCGTCGTCGAACACGATGAAGGGTGCGTGGCCGCCGAGTTCGAGGGAGATCCGCTTGAGCGAGCGGCCGGCGCCCTCGGCGAGCATGCGGCCCACGGCGGTGGATCCGGTGAAGGTCACTTTGGCGACCTTGGGATTGGTGGTGAACTCGGTGCCGACCGGCGCCGGATCGGCCACCGTCACCAGGTTGACCACGCCCGGCGGGACGCCGGCCTCCTCAAGGATCCGGAAGACCTCCACCGCGCACAGCGGTGTGGTCTCGGCCGGCTTGAGCACGACGGTGCATCCGGCGGCCAGGGCGGGCCCGACCTTCCGGGTGATCATCGAGATCGGGTAGTTCCAGGGGGTCACCGCGCCCACGACGCCCACGGGTTGGTGCTGGACGATGAACCGCTGGTCGGCCCGCGCGGAGGGGATCGTACGGCCGTAGACGCGCTTGGCCTCCTCGGCGAACCAGACGAGGAAGTCCGCCGCGTACCGCACCTCGGTGCGGGCGGCGCGCAGCGGCTTGCCCTGCTCGGTGGTCATCAACGTGGCGAGTTCCTCGGCCCGTTCGAGCATGAGCCGGTGTGCGCGGTAGAGGATCTCGGAGCGTTCGTAGGCGGTACGGGCGCTCCACGCCTCCAGGGCGTCGTGGGCCGCGTCGATCGCCTCGCGGACCTCGTCCACGGCGCCGGCCGCGACGGTGGCTATCTCGCGTCCGTTGGAGGGGTCGGTCACGGCGAACGCGGCCCCGTCGCGGGCGGGGCGCCAGGTTCCGCCGATGAAGAGCGACTCGACGAAGGGTACTTCGGACAAGAGGGGCTCCCTTGACGTACTGAAGTGAGGAGAAGGGTGAGGTGAGCGCGGACCGGGTGCGCGTCAGCGGAACTCGTGCCGCCGCGGGGCGAGCACGTCGCTCAGGTGTCCGCGCCGCTCGCCGTAGAGGCGTTCCAGCAGCAGGGCGCGCTTGAGGTACAGGTGCGCGTCGTGCTCCCAGGTGAAGCCGATGCCGCCGTGGACCTGGATGGCGTCGGCGGCGGTCTGCCGGGCGCCGCGCGTGGCGAGGAGGAACGCGCCGGCCGCGTGGAAGTCCGCGTCGGGAGCGGCACCTTCGGCGGACACCGCCGCGAAGAACGTCTGCGACCGGATGGCGTAGGCGGCCACCGCCATGTCCGCGCACCGGTGCTTGACGGCCTGGAAGGTGCCGATGGGCTTGCCGAACTGGGTGCGGCTCTGCGCGTGGGCGGCGCTCATGTCCCGCAACGCCTCGACCACGCCGAGGAGTTCGGCCGCCGCGAGCACACGCGCCCGGGTCAGTGTGCCGGGGCCGGGCAGCCGGGCGACCGTGGCACCGTACGACGGCACTCCGTACCGGCATCCCGGGTCGACGCCCTCGACCGGTTCGCGGCCGAGCACCTCGACGAGTTCGGCGCCGTCCGGTCCGACGGTCAGGGCCAGGTCCCCGGCGTGCGCGTCGACGGCGAGGCGTCCCGACACGAGCCCCACCCGGCGCTCTCCGCCGATGATGCCCTGCACGAGTTCCTCGTCCCCGGCCCCGGCGGCGACGTACGCGCCGAGCGCGCCGGACCGGAAGGGCCCGGCCGCGAGCGCCCTGCCCATCTCGACCAGGACAGTGGCCTCTTCGGGCAGTCCCAGGCCGACGCCCCCGAGGTGCTCGGGCACGCCCAGGCCCAGCCAGCCGAGTTCGGCCAGACGCGACCACAACGCGTCGTCCACGGCCGGACTCTCCTGGTCGGCCGCGAGCCTGCGTACGACCTCGATGGGCATCGCCTTGGACAGGACGTCCCGTACGGAGGTCCCGATCTCCTGCTGCTCCTCGGAGACGGTCAGATCGATCATCGCGGGATTCCCAACACGCGTTCGCCGATGATGTTGCGCTGGATGTCGATGGTTCCGCCGGCGATGGTGACGCCGAACTCGGCGAGCCAGTGCCTGGTCCAGGGGGCCCACTCCAGGGCGCGCGGGCCGAGGATGTCGAGGGCCAGCCAGGCCTGTTCCTGGGTCGCCTGCACGGCGAAGGTGCGGATGGCGGTCGTCTCGGGGCCCGGCTGCTCGCCCTTCTTCGCCGATCCGATCTGGAGGTACGCCATGGACCGTACGGCCGCCGCGTTGGCGCGGGCCACCGCCAGCCGGTCGGCGAGGCCCTCGTCGCGCAGCTGTCCCGTCTCCCGGGCGTGGGCGATGAGCTCGTCCACGAAACGGACCTGTTCCAGACGGTGGTTGAGGAACCCGGGGCCGCGCTCCGCGGACAGCGTCGACATCGCCACGCTCCAGCCGTTGTTGACCCGGTCGACGACGTTGGCGACCGGGACCCGCACCTCGTCGTAGAACACCTCGCAGTTGTGCGGGCGACCGTCGATGCTGGTGATGGGCCGGATGTCGATGCCCGGCAGCCGCATGTCCACGATCAGCCAGGTGAGCCCGCGGTGCCTGGACGCCTCGGGGTCGGTGCGCACCAGGAGTTCGCCGTAGTCGCAGAACTCCGCGTAGGACGTCCAGGTCTTCTGCCCCGTGATGACGATCTCGTCGCCGTCGACCACCCCGCGGGTCCGCAGACTCGCCAGGTCCGAACCCGCGTCCGGCTCGGAGAACCCCTGGCACCACGGCGCCTCGCCGCGCAGGATCCGCGGCAGATGGAACCGCTTCTGCTCCTCGCTGCCGCGCATGATCAGCGTCGGGCCGGCATGTCCGAAGGCGACGTCGAAGATGCTGTCGCGGGGCGCTCCGGCCCGCACCAGCTCCTCGTACCAGATGACCTGCTGACGTAGTGTCAGCCCGCGGCCGCCGTACTCGGGCTCCCAGTCGATCCCGGCCCAGCCGGCCTCGTACTGGCGCCGCTGCCAGGTGACGTCGTAGTCCCGGACCTCCGGGCCGTGGGTGATCGGCCGGGGTTCGTCCGGGACGTTCTCCTCCAGCCAGGTGCGTGCCTCCTCGCGGAATCCGTCGAGGTCGGCATCCCTGAGTACTTGCACCCTCCACACTCCTTAGATGTTTCTAGAACCATCTAAGGAAAATCCCGGCGAGTCAAGAGGTTCCACCCCTGGACACCGCCAGATCCGGAAGATACTTTCACATTATTCGAAGCATCTTGGGATGAAGGAGCACCATGAGCGACCTCCTCGTGGAACGCGACGGACACACGACCGTGTTCACCCTCAACCGCCCCGACGCGATGAACGCGCTCAGCCATGCGCTGCTGGCCGAACTGGCGGAAGGGCTGCGGGAGTTCGACGCCGACGACGACCAGCGGGTCGCGGTCGTCACCGGGGCGGGCACACGGGCGTTCAGCGCCGGTGCCGACCTCAAGGAGATGGCCTCGGACGGGGCCGCCGCGACGGCCCTGCCGATGTCCCGGCAGCCGGACATCGCGGGCGTCGCGGCCAGCGAGAAGCCGGTGATCGCCGCGGTCAACGGCCTGGCGGTGGCGGGAGGATTCGAGCTCGCCCTCTGTGCCGACATCCGGATCGCCGCGCGTTCGGCGTGGTTCGGGGTCTTCGAGGTGTCGCGCGGACTGCTGGCCGGGGTGGCCGTCAGTGTCCTGCCAAGGCTCATCCCCTACGGTGCCGCGATGGACCTCATGCTGTCCGGCGAGCGGCTGCCCGCCGAGGACGCCCACCGGCTGGGCCTGGTGCAGAAGGTCGTCGAACCCGAAGAGCTCCTGGACGCGGCGCTCGCCAAGGCTGCGGTGATCGCCTCGCATTCGCAGTCGGCCGTCCGGGGCACGAAGCAGGTTCTGAAGTACTGGCGCGATCTGCAACTGGCCGAGCAGCAGCGCGTGTACGAGGCGGTGACGCACCGGGTCCTCCTCTCCGGCGACTTCCTCGAAGGGCCGCGTGCGTTCGCGGAGAAGCGCGAGGCGTCGTTCGCGAAGAGCTGGCCCGATCCCTTCGCGGGCCGCTGAGGGAGCGGCCCCGGGGCTCAGGGGCGGGTCCCCTGAGCCCCCTGTCCTAGGAAGCCCGCCAGGACATAAGCGGTCAGTTCGTCCAGGAGCGGGCCTTCGTCACGGTCGGCGTCCAGTCCGAGGAAACGCTCGTCCAGCACCGCGGCCGAGAACACCATGCCGAAGGTGAGGCGCACGTAGCGGCGGAAGCCGGCCGGGTCCTGGCCGTGCTCGGTCAGCCCCGTGACCACCGTCTGCTCCAGAGCGAGGAACAGCTGATCGAGGGGGCTCTGCGGCACCAGCGCCGGACTGTGCGAGTACAACGTCACCAGACTCAGCAGCTCGCGCCTGTTCGCCCGCAGGAAGCGGAACAGCATGGTCACGTAGTCCCGGGTCAACTGCTCGTCGCTCAGACCCCGTTCGGTGCGCTGCTGGAACTCCTCGACGAACTCGGCCACCAGCTGGGAGAAGGGCTGGAACACCGACTGCTCGAAGAGTTCCTCCTTCGTCCGGAAGTGGCGGTACATCGTCTGCTCGGTGGCCTGGGCACGCTCCGCGATCTCCCGGGTGCGCGCGCCCTCGTAGCCACGCTCGCCGAAGACCTCCCGGGCGGCCCGCAGCAGATCCGCGCGCACGGCTTCCGTACTGCGTCGAGTCCGGCTCCGGCCCGGAGAACGGGTACCGGTCGCGCTGTCCTGGGTCATGATCCCTTCATGGTAGCCGCCGCGGCCCGGCTGGGCAGGACAGGGCAGGGCCGCGGCGGCGGTAAGGGGGTCACGAGGGCGTGATCTCCGCGAGGACGTCCCCCACCTTGTAGGTGGTCTCGATCTCGCCGATCAGGCTGATGGTGCCCGTCGCGGGCGACTCGATCTCGTTCTCCACCTTGTCGGTGGCCAGGATGTAGATCGGCTGCCCCTCCTCGACGGTGTCCCCGTCCTCCACCAGCCACTCCAGCAGCTCGCCCTCCTCCATCGTGAGCCCGAGCTTGGGGAGCTTGATGACGACGACCTCGCTCATGCCACCGACTTCCTGATCGCGCTCTCCACGTCGGAGATCTTGTAGAGGTACTCCTGTTCCAGCGGCCGGGAGAACGGCACCGGTGTGTTCGCCGACGTCACCCGGACGACGGGCGCGGCGAGTTGGCCGTGCAGTTCCTCGCTGATCCGGGCGGAGACCTCGGCGCCCACCCCGAACTGGCCGACCGCCTCGTGGACGACGACGGCCCGGCGGGTCTTCGCGACCGACTCCAGGACGGTCCGCTCGTCCAGCGGCGAGACGGTACGCAGGTCCACGACCTCCACCTCGATCCCGTCGCCGGCCAGTCGGTCGGCCAGCTCCAGACACTGGCCGACGGGACGGCCGTAGGTGATCACGGAGACGTCCGTGCCGGGGCGCGCGATGTTCGCCCTGCCCAGGGGAATCCTGAGGCCCGGCTCCGGCGGTGCGCCCTTCGTCCAGTAGAGCTGGGTGTGTTCGACGAAGACGCAGGGGTCGTCGTCCTGGACGCATGACAGCAGCAGGCCCTTGGCCTCGGCCGGCGAGGAGGGGACGACCACCTTGAGGCCGGGTACGTGGGCGAGCCAGGCCTCCAGCATGTCGGAGTGCTGGCCGCCGGTGCCGCCGCCCGCGCCGGTCGCGGTGCGGACGGTGAGGGGGACGCCGGTGACTCCGCCGGACATGAAGCGGAGTTTCGCCGCGTGGTTGACGAGCTGGTCGAGGCCGAGGGTGATGAAGTTCATCAGCATGATCTCCGCGACCGGGCGCAGCCCGGCCACGGCCGCCCCGACGGCGGTGCCGACGATGGCCTGCTCGGAGATCGGGGTGGAACGGACGCGGTCCGTGCCGTACTTGGTGGCGAGGCCCGCCGTCACCTTGAAGGTGCCGCCGCCTTCCCGGTCGGCGACGTCCTCACCGAGCAGGAACACGGAGTCGTCGGCGGCCATCGCCTCGTCCAGGGCCATGGTGCAGCCCTGCTGGAACGTGATCTTCCCGTCCCGCTTGCGGCGCTCGGTCGGGCTCATGCGGGCACCTCCTCGCGGTAGACGTCGAGGCGCAGTTCCGCCGCGCCGGGGTAGGGGCTCTCGATGGCGAAGGCGACCGCGCGCTCGACCTCGTCGGCGATCTCGGCCTCCAGGGCGAGGAGTTGGTCCTCGTCGGCCAGGCCGCG
Source organism: Streptomyces sp. NPDC048288 (assembly GCF_043201555.1). Lineage (NCBI taxonomy): Bacteria > Bacillati > Actinomycetota > Actinomycetes > Kitasatosporales > Streptomycetaceae > Streptomyces > Streptomyces sp. NPDC048288. Next base: position 462,239 of record NZ_JBICZD010000007.1, on the reverse strand, counting down.
CTCCAGGAGCGTGGCGCGCAGGGCGGGGACGGGGTCGACGGCGAGGGCCGCGTCGTACTCGTCCTTGTCCATGTAGGCGCCAGGGTCACCGAAGTAATGGCCCATGAAGCGGTAGGTGTCGGCCTCCACCAGGGTGGGGCCCTCGCCCGCGCGGGCCCGCAGCACCGCCTGGGTGAGCGCGCCCAGGGCCGCCTCCGGGTCGTTGCCGTCGACGGTCACGCCGGGCATGCCGTAGCCGGCCGCGCGGTCGGCGATGTGCTCGGCGGTGGTGCCGTTGGCGTAGGCCGTGGACTCGGCGTACCGGTTGTTCTGGCAGAGGAAGACCACGGGCAGCTTCCACAGCGAGGCCAGGTTGAGGGCCTCGTGGAAGGCGCCGATGTTGCTGGCGCCGTCGCCGAAGCAGACGACGGTGACCCGGTCCTCCTTGCGGATGTGCGAGGCGGTGGCGAGGCCCACGGCGATCGGCAGGCCGCTGCCGACGATGCCGGTGGTCACCATGACGCCCGTGTCCGGGTGGGTGACGTGCATGGAGCCGCCCTTGCCCTTGCAGGTGCCGGTGGCCTTGCCGAAGATCTCCGCGAACAGCAGGTCCAGCGGCATGCCCTTGGCGATCTGGTCGTGGATGCCGCGGTAGGTGGTGACGAGGTAGTCGTCGGTGCGCAGCGTGCTGTGCGCCATGGCCGCGGCGACGATCTCCTGACCGCGCGGCGAGTAGTAGGCGGCGGCGAGTTCACCGGAGGTGAGCAGGCCGCGCAGCCGTTCGTCCGCGCGGTGGACCAGGGCGGCGGTGCGGTAGACACGGACCAGGGGATGGTCCGCGACAGGGGTCGGCTCAGGCAACGGAATCGCTCCTCCGGGTGTTCTCGATCATGTGGTGGGCGGCCAGCCAGCCGAAGACGAAGGACGCCGCGATGCTGGCGCCGGCGGCCGGGTAGGTGCGTCCCATGACGGACGCGGTGCAGTTGCCCGTGGCGTACAGGCCCGGCATGGTCTCGCCGTTCTCCCGGACCACCTGGCCGTGCTCGTCCGTCAGCAGGCCGCCCGAGGTGCCGACATCGCCGGGGTACATGGCGACGGCGTAGAAGGGGGCCTTGGACACGGGGGCCACGCACGGGTTGGGCCGGACCGTGGGGTCGCCGTAGTAACGGTCGTACGCCCGCTCGCCCTTGTGGAACTCCGGGTCCTTGCCGTGCTCGGCCGAGGTGTTGTAGCGGTCCACCGTGTCCCGCAGCCCGGCCGGGTCGATCCCGCACTGTTCGGCCAGGCCCTCGACGGTGTCGGACTTCTTCAGGTAGCCGGAGGTGATCCACTCGCGCGGGGTGATTCCGCCGGGCACGGTTCCCCACAGGTAGCGTCGCCGGAAGCGGGCATCCATGATGAACCAGCTGGGTACGGCGGTGGTCTCGCGGTGCCGGGCGTACATCGCCTGACCGACCTCCATGTAGGAGGCGGCTTCGTTGACATAGCGTGCGCCGCTCGCGTCGACCAGCATGGAGTACGGCTTGGAACGCTCGTACACCGCGAACAGGGGTTTCCCGTCCGGCAGCACGGTGGACGGGATCCACCACGCCTCCTCCATCAGGTCCACCGCGGCTCCGTGCCGCATGGCGGCCTCGATCACCTCGCCGGTGTCGCCCTCGTTGGCGGAGGTCCAGGCGGTGGAGGCGGGCGCGGGACCGAACTTCTCGCGCATGGCCTGGTTGTGGGCGAAGCCGCCCGAGTTGAGCAGGACGCCGGATCGCGCGCGCACCCGGACCGTCCGGCCCTCCCGCTCGGCCACCACGCCCAGCACCCGGCCGTCCTCGACGACCAGGTCCACGACCCGGGTGCCCGTCCAGATCGGCACCTCGGCGCGGAGCGTGGCCAGCAGCATCCAGCCCTGCAGCGCCGAACCGGTCCCGCGCAGCTCACGGCGGGTCAGTTTGGCTTTGGCCATGCGGGCGCCGACCTTCGCCACCGTGGTCACCGAGCGCCAGGTGTGGGGCGCGAGTGACAGCGGAGAGACGTCACTGGTGGTCAGCGGCACCGGGGGAAGGTCGGCACGGGCGCGGAACTTCTCACGCCAGGGGCCCAGCCGCCGCAGGTCGAGTATCTCCGTCTCCAGCGAACGGCCGCGCGCCTTGCCGCCGGGCAGCTCGTCGTAGTAGTCCGAGTAACCCTCGCAGTGCCGGAACGGCACTCCCTGGTCCAGCAGGAACCGGGTCATCGGCTCGACGGCGTTCAGGAACGCCTCGACCCGCTCGGTCGAGGTGGAGGGGCCGACGTTGCCGACCGAGGCCGCGAAGTATCGGCGCGCGTCCTCGGGGCTGTCCTCGGCCCCGGCCCGCTTGGAGACCTGGTTGTTCGGCAGCCACAGCACCCCGCCGGACATCGCGGTGGAGCCGCCGACGTAGTCGGTCTTCTCCAGGATCAGGGGTTCGAGGCCGCCCTGCCTGGCGGCCAGCGCGGCGGCCATGGAGCCGCCTCCGCTGCCTACGACGACCAGGTCGGCGACGGTGTCCCAGCCCGGCTCGGGCTCCTTCGTCATGATGTTTCCTCTTTCGGTGCTTTCGTACCCACCCGGTAGTACTCCTCGTGCAGCACCCGGTGGAAGTTGCTGATCGCCATCTCCTGGCGCGGGCTGGGCCGGGCACCGCCGAAGCCGCGGGACTTCATGCCCTGCTGGACCGCGTCGAGGTTCTCGAAATCCTGTTCGAGGATCCGGCCCCAGCCGTCGTGCTCGCGCCAGTCGGTGTAGTACTCGCGCTTCAACTCGGGCTCCGCGCCCGGCGCGTAGCGGGCCAGCGACCAGATGTCGAAGACGCAGCTGTCGGGGTCGTCGCCGTTCGGCCGGGCCCGGTACCACAGGGCGCCGTCGGGGTAGGGCAGGAAGACCAGGTTGGGGAAGATGTGCCAGTCCTGCCCCGCCCGGATCAGGTTCTCGGCGGTCAGTTTCGGCCAGCCGGAGCCGTCCTTGTCGGCTTCCTGGGCGGCGAACTCCATCAGCGCGCCCAGCACCCTGGCCGGATCCGCCCCCTCCGTTTCGTCCAGTTCGCCGGTCAGCCGGTACGCGGCCTTGAGGTCCCGGGGCGTCCAGATCGCCTTCAGCTGCTCCTCCATCAGCTCGATGAAGGTGATGACACCGGCACGCAGATCCTTGGGGAAGGGCTGCCCGAGCCGGCGCGAGGGCGCGCCCAGCGGCCAGTTGTCCTCGGCTCCGGTGAAGGTGGAGTGCCGGCCGAAGCGACTGCTGCTCGTCAAGTCGTCGAAAGCGCGCAGCAGTTGGGGGTGGGTGGTCTGGACGTGGTACCCCTCGTTGAACGCCTCCAGCGCCGTCTTCCAGTTGGCGGGCAGGACGACCGTCTTGTACCAGCGGTAGCGGAACTTCTCGAACTCGAAGGGGTCGAACACCTCGGGCAGCGGGGCGAGGTAGTCCCGCAGCGGTTCGGCGTCCGGGTTCATGGTGATGAAGACGAACCCGCCCCAGGTGTCCACCCGGGGCTCCTTGAGCCGCAGGGACCCGTCGTCGATCCGGTCGCCCCAGTCCTCGCGGTCGACGACCTCACGGACCGTGCCGTCGAGGTTCCAGCGCCAGCCGTGGTACTGGCAGAAGAAGTGGTGCGCGGTGCCGCACCCCTGGGTCAGCCGGCGGCCCCGGTGCTGGCAGGCGTTGTAGTACGCCTTGATCGACCCGTCGGCCAGCCGGATCACGATGATCGACTCGTCGACGACGTCGAAGGTGACGAAGTTGCCGGTGTCCGGGATCTCCTCCTCCCGGCAGGCCACCTGCCAGACGTCCGGCCAGAGGCGCTCCTTCTCCAGCCGCGCACGCGCCGGGTCGATGTAGTCGCCCTTCGGGACGAAGTCCTCACGGACCGGGGTGTCCGGGGAGAAGGGGGGTCGTTCGGGTTCGTCGTACGTCTGCGTCTGCGTCTGCGTCTGCGCCTGCTGCGGCTCTGTTTCTGTCGCGGTCATGGTGACGTCCTTTTCACGGCTCACATCACACCAAGAGAGTGTCCGCTCTCTAGTGAAGAGAGTGACCACTCTCTATGATGCTCGTCAAGCCCTCCGCACAAAGGAGCAAGCACACATGCAGGACACGAGCCTGAAACAGTCCATCGGGCGCTACGGCATCTGGAGCATGGCCCTACGGGTGATGAACCCGGGTCAGCGCGCCGAGCTCGGCGAGGCGGCACAGGAGGCGGAAGAGCTGGGCTACGGGGCCCTCTGGATCGGCGGCAGCCCCTCCGTCCAGCAGGCCGCGGCGATCATCGAGCAGACCTCGCGGGTCACGGTCGGCACCAGCATCACGACCATCTGGGACCACAAGGCGGCTGACGTGGCCCAGCAGGTGACAGCGCTCGACCGGACCCATCCCGGCAGGTTCGTACTCGGCCTCGGTGTGAGCCACTCCAAGCTCGTCGACCGCTACCAGCGGCCGTACTCGACCATGGTCGAGTACCTCGACGCCCTCGACGCGGCGGGCCATCCCGCGGAACGCCGGGCCCTGGCGGCCCTCGGACCGAAGATGCTGAAGCTCGCCCGCGACCGCTCGGCCGGCACGCTGCCCTACCTCTCCACCGTCCAGCACACCGCCATGGCACGCGAATCGCTGGGCGACGGCCCCCTTCTCGCCCCCGAGGTGCGGGTCCTGCTGGAGACCGACCCGGACCGCGCCCGCGCCGTCGGCCGCATGAACATCACCACCCGCATGGAGAACTACGCCAACAACCTGCTGAGGTCCGGGTTCACCGAGGACGACCTGGCGAACGGCGGCAGCGACCGCCTCGTCGACGCGATCATCGCCTGGGGGGACGAGGAGCGCATCAAGGGACGGCTGGACGAATACTTCGCGGCGGGCGCCGACCATGTCGCCATCCAGATCGTCACCGACCGTCCCAACGGCGTTCGGTACCTGACCGAGGGACAGCCACTGGAGGACCGGGTGCGGGAGGGGTGGCGGCGGCTCGCGGACGTGCTGACGGCGTGAGCCGACCGGGCCCCGGTCAGCCCTTCGCGGATGGCGGCGCCTGTGCGGCGAACGAGGCCAGCAGCAGGTCGAGCGTGGTTTCGAAGGTGCTCAGGCCGGCCTGGGCGACCAGTTCGGGACCGGCCTCGGCGATGGCGGGACAGACGTCCGCGTCGACCTGGGCGTACGTCTGCGACCACGCCGACCGGTCGCGCTCCTGCGTCTGCGGGCTCAGGGCCGCCGACGCCGCGTCGAACGCGGAGAAGGCGAGCACGAAGTCGGCGTAGGCCCGGTAGTGGCGGACGGCGGCGGCGACCGTGAACCCGGCCGACGCGAAGGCGGCCAGGATCGTGTCGACCATCTTCAGCTCGTGGCCGCGTCCGGTGGTGCGGGCGGCCACGAGCAGGGCGACCTTGGGGTGGGCGAGGTAGGCGCGGTGGCCGCGGACGGCCAGGTCGCGGAGTCTGGTGAGCCAGTCCGCGGCCGGGTCGATCTCGGTCAGGGCGTCGCCGATCAGACGCTCGGCGACGGCGAGGAGGAGGTCGTCGACGTTGCGGAAGTAGCGGTAGATCGCCGTCGGGTCGGCCTTGAGTTCGGCTCCCAGGTTGCGCACGCTCAGCGCCTGCGGCCCCCGGGCATCGATGAGACGCAGTGCCGCGTCGACGATCACCTCCGCGGACAACGCGACCCCGGCGCGGGTCGTGGTGCTGCGCTTTCGCCGTCCGATGAGCCGGTCCGGGGAAGTCGTCGCCTTCTCGCTCGCCATCGGGTTCTCGCTCACCATCGGGCCATTTCATCATGCCGGTTTACAAGGATGTTGCGTCAACATCGTTGACGCAATAACTCGCCGGGGCTTTCATGGGGGCACCTCGCCGTCTCGGCGACCCTCTCCGCAGCCCTCAGCTGGAGGCATCCGTGCCAGAGATGTCCGCCGACGCACCGCCGTCGGCCTCCACCACGAAACTCCGTCAGGTTCTCGGTCCGGTGGACGGGGCGGTCATCGCCATGTCCAACACCGCTCCCACCATGAGCATCGGCATCGGGATGGGCGTCATCGCCACCATCGTGAACGGCCGTACGCCGGCGATCGTCCTGCTGGCCTTCCTGCCGGTCCTCGGCATCGCCTCCGCCTACGCCCGGCTCAACCGGATCGAGCGCAACCTCGGCAACGGGTACGTGTGGGTGGGCCGGGCCCTCAGCCCCTTCCTCGGCTTCCAGGTCGGCTGGATCCAGATCGTCGGCTCCACCCTGTATCTGGCGTACGGCAGCCAGGTCTGCGGATCCATGCTGCTGCAGTTCGCGGGCGAGGCCCGTCTGCACTCGGTGCTCGGGCTGGAACTCGACCCGCTGTCCATCTCGCTGTCGACCGTGCTGGGCGTACTCGTCCTGCTCGCGGTCAGTTACGCGGCGATCCGCGGAGCGGACGTCGCCGCCAGGTTCCAGACGTATCTGATCGTCTTCGAGTACGCCGTGCTGATCGGCTTCTGCGGCTACGGCCTCTTCGCCGGTCACCAGGCCTTCAGCCTCGGTTGGTTCAACCCCTTCGGATTCGACTCCGTGAGCGTGCTCGCCGCCGGGCTGGTCGTGTCGGTCTACATCTTCTGGGGCTGGGACAGCGCGTTCTCGGTCACCGAGGAGACGCGGGACCCACGGGACGCCGCCCGGGCCGGATACGCCTCCCTGTTCCTGATGCTCGGCATGTTCCTGCTCGCCGCCGTCAGCTTCGGCCGCATGTTCACCGTTCCGGAAATGGCCCAGCACGCCCCGCAGCTGCTGCCGTACCTCGGCCAACGGCTGGCCTCCGAACCGCTGGCCGCGCTCCCCCTGCTCGCGCTGCTGTGCTCCTCGGTGGCCTCGCTCCAGGCCGGCGTCCTGCCGGTCGCCCGCAACACCCTCGCCATGGGCCGCGACCAGACGCTGGGCCGGGTCTGGACCCGCCTGCACCCGAAGTACGCCACCCCGGCCATCGGCACGCTCCTGCTGACCGGCATCGCCGCCACCATCGCGAGCCTGGCCATCGGCATCGGCACCCTCAACCAGGTGGTGTCCGCCGCCGCCACCTCCATCGGCACGCTGGTCTCCCTCTACTACGCCCTCGTCGGACTCGCCTGCGCGGTCCGCTTCGCCGACCGGCTGCGCGCGGGGCTGCTCCCGGCACTGCGGGACGTCGTGATCCCGGCCCTGTCCGCGGCGGTGCTGCTCACACTCGGCGGCTATCTGACCTACCACAACTGGACCACCAGTCCGTCGTTCGCCCTCGACGCCACCAACGGCCGGTTCCTGGCCACGGTGCCGGTGGCGATCCTCGCGGCCGGCCTGTGCTTCTCCGCCTGGGCGAAGTGGGGCCGTCGCGCCGACTACTTCCGCGGGGTCATCGGGGAACAGCCGGCCGACCCGGCCCGGTCCGGAGAGCCGGCGGCCGCGCCCGTCGAAGCCGGCTGATCCCGCACCGGCACCCGCACCCGTATCCCCTCCACGTCAGGAGCACGATGACCATCTCCGCCGACCTCGTCTTCGTCAACGGGACCGTCCACACCATGGATCCGGCTCTCCCCCGCACGGACGCCGTGGCGGTCCGAGGCGGCCGGATCGTCGGTCTCGGCCGTGCCGACGCCGACGAACTGACCGACGCCCGTACCGACGTGGTCGACCTCGCCGGCGGCGTCCTCGTCCCGGGCTTCCAGGACGCGCACATCCACGCCGTGCACGGGGGTCTGGAGCTGGCGAAGTGCGACCTGACCGGCTCGACCGACGTGGCCGAGTACCTGCGGCGGATCGGCGCCTACGCCGAGGCGCACCCCTCCGCCGAGTGGATCACCGGCGGCGGCTGGTCGCTGGAGGCGTTTCCCGGCGGGCAGCCCACGGCCGAGCTGCTGGACAAGGTCGTACCGGACCGGCCGGTCTTCCTCCCCAACCGCGACCATCACGGCGCCTGGGTCAACTCCCGGGCGCTCGCCCTGGCCGGGATCACCGCGGCCACCCCCGATCCGGCCGACGGGCGGATCGAGCGCGCCGGCGACGGCTCACCCACCGGAATGCTGCAGGAGGGTGCCGCCAATCTGGTCGGCAAGCTCGTGCCGCCACCCACCGACGCCGAACTCCTCGACGCGCTCCTGCGCTCGCAGCGCATGCTCCACTCCCTCGGGCTCACCGCGTGGCAGGACGCGCTGGTCGGGGCGGGTCTCGGGGGTCCGGACGTGCTCGGGACCTACCGGGAGGCCGCCTCGGCCGGCGTCCTCACCGCACGGGTGAGGGGCGCGCTGTGGTGGGACCGGGCCCGCGGCGCCGAGCAGATCGAGGAGCTGAGCGCGCGCCGCGAGTACGGCAGTGCCGGCCGCTTCTCGGCAGGCTCCGTCAAGATCATGCAGGACGGGGTGGTCGAGAACCGGACGGCCGGTCTGCTCGCCCCGTATCACGACCACTGCGGCCACTCCACCCGTTCCGCCCACTCCCACGAGAGCGCCGGGCTGAGCTTCGTGGACCCCGTCAGCCTGCGCTCCCATGTCACCGCCCTGGACCGGCTCGGCTTCCAGGTGCACTTCCACGCCCTCGGGGACCGTGCGGTACGCGAGGCGCTGGACGCGGTCGAGGCCGCGCTGGCCGCCAACGGCCGTAACGGAAACCGGCACCACCTGGCCCATCTCCAGATCGTCCACCCCGATGACATCCCCCGGTTCCGGGCGCTGGACGCCGTCGCGAACATCCAGCCGCTGTGGGCCGCACACGAACCCCAGATGGACGAGTTCACCATTCCGGTGATCGGACCCGAACGCGCCCGTCGGCAGTACCCCTTCGCCGCGCTCCGGGACGCCGGCGCGAGGCTGGCCGCCGGCAGCGACTGGCCGGTGACCAGCCCCGATCCCATCAGTGGCATCCATGTGGCGGTCAACCGGATCCTGCCCCACGCGACGACCGAGCCGTTCCTGCCGGAACAGCGGATCGCCCTCGACACCGCGCTCGCCGCCTACACGTCCGGCACGGCCTGGGTGAACCACCTCGACGACACCGGTTCCATAGCCGTCGGACACCTCGCCGACCTGGTCGTCCTGGACCGCGACCCGTTCGCCGCGCCACCCGAGGAGATCGCCTCGACCGAGGTCGCGGCCACGTACGTGGAGGGCGCCGCGGTCTACGCGGCGCCCTGACGGCCGAGACGGGAGGCAACGCACGCCTGCCGCCTCTAATAAACGTTCAAATGAATGTTTAGGGGCGGTAGGCTGCCTGGTGAAGGGGTCCGATGGACCCGTCCAGCGGGAGGACGACGGTGCCACGAGGCAGATTCGCAGCGGAACAGGTCGGCGGCGCACACGGCAGACGCGCCGCGTCCGGGACCGAGGAAAAACGGAATCTGATCCTGCAGGCTGCCGCCGACGTCATCTGCGAGCGAGGCTTCGCCGACACCCGCATCGCGCAGATCGCCGATCGGGTCGGCGTCAGCGGCGCCACCATCATCTACCACTTCGGCACTCTGGACCGCTTGCTGGTGGAGGCTCTCAGGCACGCCGAGGACGTCTTCTACGCCTCGGCCGAACAGGTGGTCACCGGCGGCGAGATGCCCGAGGTACGCCTGCGGCGCCTGGTGGAGTGGGTCTTCTCCCCGGAGCACAACAACCCCCAGCTGTGGGCCCTGTGGCTGGAGACCTGGTCACACGCCGCACGCCATGAAGAGGTCGCGGCCACCCGTGCGCAACAGGACGAACGCTGGCGGGCCATGATCGCCGACATCGTCCGCGAGCTGCCGCTGGAACCGGGGGATGTCGAGCGCTTCTCCGTGGGGTTCGGCGCCTTCATGGACGGACTCACCATCCAGGTGGCTCTCCACGACCCGAGCATGACGCCCGGGTTCGCTTGCGAGCTGGCCATGTCCTATGCGAAGGCCGCCCTGGGATGGTGAGTCGCGTGCGCTGCCGCTGATTCCCGTCAGACGGCGCCTGTGCCGGGACCGGCGGCGCCGACCAGGGCGACGACGTTGCCGAAGACGTCCTCGCCACGCCCCATCGCCGCGTGTGCTTCGGGGAGTTCGGTGAAGGCGACGGTGCGTCCGAGACAGGGGTCGATCTTCCCGGCGCGGACGAGGTCGTTGTAGGCGACGGCCTGGGCGTCGTTGGTGCCGTGGGAGCCCTGCAGACGCTTCTGCCGCGTCCAGTGGTAGCGCAGGTCGACGACGGCGTCGTATCCGGCGGTTCCCGCGCAGATGACGACCATGCCACCCGGCTGGCAGGCGAAGATACTGGTGGGGATCGTGGCCGCGCCCGGGTGCTCGAAGACGATGGCCGGGTCCTTCCGTTCCCCGACGATCTCCCAGAGCCGCTTGCCGAAGCGCCGTGCCTCGGCCGTCCACTCCTTCTGTCCGGCCGTGTCGTCGACGAGCGGCGGGATGCCCCAGTGCGTGAACTCCTTGCGGTTGATCCAGCCCGCGGCGCCGTAACGCTCGCTGTACTTGCCGCGTTCCTCGTCCGAGACGACGGCCACCGGCGTGGCTCCGGCCAGCCGGGCCAGCTGGCAGGCCTGGGTCCCGAGACCTCCCGAGCCGCCCCAGACGAGCACGACGTCGCCTTCCTGGACGGTGTTTCCGGCCCAGCCGTGCAGCATGCGGTAGGCGGTGGTGCCGACGAGGGTGGGGGCGGCGGCCTCCTCCCAGGTCAGGTGGTCGGCCTTGGGGAGGACCTGGTGGGCCTGGACGCGGGCGAACTGGCCGAACGACCCGTAGTTGGTGTCGTAGCCCCAGATACGGGCGCTCGGCGCGATCATCTGATCGCGGCCCTGGGCGATCCAGGGGTCGTCCGCGTCCCACCAGCCCGGGTGGACGACCACGTGGTCGCCGACGCCGATACCGGTGACGTGGTCGCCGACGGCGTAGACGATGCCGGCGGCGTCGGAGCCCCCGACGTGGAAGTCCTCGCTCTCACCGCGCTTCTGGCGGGTGCCGACCTGGTCGACCGGGTAACCGCGGGCCGCCCAGACGTTGTTGTAGTTGACGCCGGCGGCCATGACGGCGACGAGCACCTCGTCCGGTCCGATGGCCGGGGTGGGCACGAGTTCGGGCCGGAACGCCGTGGCCGGGTCACCGTAGCGCTCGGGGCGTACGACCTGTGCGTGCATGTGCGTCGGCACCTCGCCCAGCGGCGGAAGGCTGCCGAGGTCGACGGAGGAGAGGGTGGGGGTGGAAACGGAACGCCGGTCGGCGTCGGTGGTGCTCATGTGCTGCCTCTCTGGTGAACTCAAACGAGCTGGATGGCCTTGGTCTCAAGGAACTCTTCGAGGCCGTAGCGGCCGAGTTCACGGCCGTTTCCGGACTGCTTGTAGCCGCCGAAGGGCGCGGCGATGTTGAACTCGGCTCCGTTGACGTCGACTTGGCCGGTGCGCAGTCGCCGGGCGATCGCCAGGCCGGCTTCCGTGGTCGCGGCCCAGACGCCGCCGTGCAGCCCGTAGCGGCTGTCGTTGGCGAGGGCGATCGCCTCGTCGAGGGTGTCGTAGGAGAGGATCACCAGGACCGGGCCGAAGATCTCCTCCTGGGCGATGGCCATGTCCGGGCGCACGTCGCCGAAGACGGTCGCCTTCGCGTGGTTGCCGTTCTCCGGTCGGCCGTCCGGATGTCCGGGGCCGCCGGTGATCAGCGTGGCTCCGGCGTCGAGTCCGGCCGCGACATAGGACTGCACGCGCGCGTACTGGTCACGAGAGACCAACGGGCCCAGCTCGGGCTCGATCTCGGCGGCGACGCGGGCGGCGATCCGGGTGACCTCGTCCCTCGCGGAGCGCGGGGCGATGAGCCGGGTCCAGGCGTTGCAGCACTGCCCGGAGTTGGTCATGCAGTACCGCACGGTCGCGGTGACCGCCTGCTCCAGGTCCGCGTCGGGGGTGACCAGGCTGGCCGACTTGCCGCCGAGTTCCAGCGCGACGCGCTTGATGGTCGGGGCGGCGGCCTGGCTGACCAGGCTGCCCGCGCGCGTCGATCCGGTGAAGGACACCATGTCGACATCGGGATGGCGGCTCATGGCGTCACCGACGAGGGGACCGGTGCCGAAGACCAGGTTGAACACGCCTGCGGGAAAGCCGACTTCGTCGAGGAGTTCGGCGAACCGGTGGGTCGCGAGCGGCGTCAGCTCGGCCGGTTTGGCCACGACCGTGCAGCCCGCGGCCAGCGCCGGGACGACCTTGGCGACGAGCTGGTACAGCGGGTAGTTCCACGGCAGGATCGCGGCGACCACGCCGATCGGCTCGCGGGTGATGAGCGAGTTGCCGATGCGCTCCTCGTCGGGTTCGTGGGCGAGTTGGGCCACACAGTCGTCGATGATGGCGATCGGCGTACCGACGTGCTCGCTCAGCGCGAACTCCCCCGGTGCGCCCATCTCCGTCTCGATCAGCCGGGCCAACTCCTCGGCGTGCAGTCGTAGTCGCTGGTTGAGGGAACCGAGCAGCCGGGCTCGCTCGGCGCGTGACGTGGCCGCCCAGTCCGCGAAGGCCGCGCGGGCGGCGGCGACGGCCGCGTCGACGTCGGCGGTGCCGCCGGCCGGAGCGGAGCCCACGACCAGGTTGGTGGCCGGGTCGGTGACGGGCGTTCGGTCATCGGTCGTCGGCGGGCACCAACGGCCGTTGATGTAGTGGGACTTGATGTCGGTCATGGTCGGTCCTCGTCAGGGATGTCGGTCGTGAGCACGATCAGTGCGTCCACGGCTCGGGCGGCGCCGTCCGCGGCGCAGATGATCGGGTTGATGTCGATCTCGCCGACGCGTGGCGCGCCGCGCGCCAGGGCGTCCATGGCCAGCAGCGCGGCGACCAGCGGCTCGTGCCAGGTCTCAAGGCCGGCTTGTCCGATCAGGGGCCGCAGTGAATCGGGGGTGAGAGGGCCGGCAAAGGTGACCGGCGTGGTGCTCTCGACCTGGGTGCCGCCGCGTCCCAGCGCGTAGACCGGTCCCCAGTCCGGATCGCGCACCATGCCGCAGAACACCTCAAGGCCGGGGGCGACCTGTTCGGCGACGAGCACGCGGCCCGCGAGTCGCGTCGCGGCGTCGGACACCGCGTCGGGACTGGTGAGGTCGAGCAGGACGCCTCCCTCACGTGCCTTGTGGGCCGGGCCGTCCGTCTTGACGACCACCGGGAAACCGATCTCCCTCGCCGCCGCTGCGGCGGCGTCGGCCGACTCGGCGAGGACGCGCCGGGCGAAGGCGACGCCGGTGCGTTCCAGCAGCGCGGAGGACACGAACTCGGAGAGCGAGCCGGCCGGCAGCCCGGCCAGTTCCTCGACGAGGCCGGCACCCCGTGGGGGCGGAACCGCCGCGGTGACTCGCGGGGACCAGACAGCCGCTCGGGCGATCGCCGTCAGGCCGGGCCCGATGCCCTTGAGGAGGCAGACGTCGTGCTCGGCGGCGTAGCGGGCGAGGTCCTCGGGCGGGTCGGTGTGATGCACCGTGGTCACCGCGGTGAAGACGTTCGCACGACGTCCCGCGTCGGCGAGGGCGCGTACGACCGCCCCGCACCAGGTCTGTTCGGTCCCGCCCCGGTGGCGGGACAGGTCGACCTGCCCGATCAGCAGGTCGTACACACCGGCTTCGGCCAGCGCCTCGATCGCGGTCGAGAACGCGGCCACCGGTTCGGCGATCGCCCACGGGTCGAGCGGGTTGCTCGTCGGCAGCAGCGGGTGGCCGGCGCGCAGGCGTTGCCGTATCCGCTCGGGAAGGGCGGGAAAGGTCAGCCCGTTGGGCTCGGCGTGGTCGCCCAGCAGGGCGGCCTCGGCCCCGGACTCGGTGACCGCGCCGATCCTGGTCCCGGTGGGTCGGCGCGCGGTCGAGAACACGCCGAGGAGTTCGATCATCTCCGGCAGGTCGTCGACCTGGAGGACACCGTGGGAGCGCAGTACGGCGGAGAAGGCCGCCTGCGATCCGACGATCGCACCGGTGTGCGCGAGGGCGGCGCGGCGGGCCTGTTCACTGCGTCCGACCTTCAGGCACACCACGGGCTTGCCCTCCTCGCCCGCGAGACGCAAGGCCTCGCGGAACGCTGTGGGCCGTCGCACCGTTTCCAGGAACAGCCCGATCACCCTGGTCGCCGGATCGGCCGCGAAGTGGGCGACCCAGTCGGCGGCGTCGCGGTTGAGTTCCGCGCCGCAGGAGACGACGCCACTGAACCCGTAGCGCGGGCCGAGGGCGAGGAAGGCGTCGGCTATCGACCCGGATTGACTGACGATCGCGACCGAGCCCGGCAGGAAGGACGCGGGGATGGTGCCGAGCCAGGCCGAGGGCGAGTCCGGGCGGGCGGAGCCCATGCAGTTCGGGCCGAGCACCGCCGCACCGGAGTCGTCGGCGAGCTGACGCAACTCCCGTACGGCGGCCGGTCCTTCGGGGCCGGCTTCGACCCCGAGGCCGGGGACCACGAACGACCGTACGCCGAGTGCGAGAGCGTCCCGCATGCTCGTCGCGATCGTGGCCGGACCGACGGCGAGCACGGCGAGTTCCGGCGGGGCCGGCAGCGCGGACAGGGACGGGACGCACCGCAGTCCCGCCACTTCGGGGTTGCTCGGATGGACTCCCGCCGCGTCGACGGTGCCCCGCCGGACGTTGGCGACGAGTTCGAGGTTGCGGCGCGAAGCTCCGACCAGGGCGACCGACCGGGGAGTGAGGATGCCACTCAGGCCATTGGTACGCGGCGCATCTCGTGAGGCGCCGGCCAGTGGCCGGACAGCGGACCGCTCGCTGGTCACTAGCGGGTCACCGCGGCCACGAAGGCGCGGAAGTTCTCCGCGAACAGGTCGATGTCGGCCTGGTCGTGCTGCGCCGACAGCAGCCACTGCTCGACCTTGCCCCACGGCGGCAGGAACGCCCCTCCGTTGTGCTGCACCAGCCAGTGGGCGTGGCTGTAGCGGTCGTCGACGCCGAGGAAGTCCCGGAAGTCACGGACCTGTTCCGGCTTGAAGGTGACGCAGCCCTTCGCGCCGACGCTGACGACGTTCCACCGCACGCCCGCCTCCGCGACGGTCTGCTCCATCTGCTGCTGGAGAGAGGCGGAGAGACGGTCGAGGTGGGCGTAGGTCTCGTCGGTCAGTACCTCGGCGAGGGTGGCACGGGCGGCGGCCATGGCCAGGGGGTTGCCGTTGAAGGTGCCGACCTGCTCGTACCGGCCGTCGACGATCGCCCCCATGACCTCGGCACTGCCGCCGATGGCCGCCACCGAGATGCCGCCGCCCAGCGCCTTGGCCAGGCACACGATGTCCGGTACGACGCCGTAGCGTGCGGTCGCTCCGCCGGGGCCGGTGGTGAAACCGGTCTTGACCTCGTCGAAGGTCAGCAGTGCGCCGTGCTCGTGGAGGAGGGTGCGCAGGCCGTCGAGGTAGCCGGGGTCGGGCGGGATGATGCCCGCGTTCATCATGACCGGTTCGAGGATCATGCCGGCGATGCGGCCCCGGTGCTCGACGAGCGCCCGCTCGATCGCGGCCAGGTCGTTGAAGGGGACGATCACGGCGAGGTCGGTGATCGCGCGCGGGATGCCGCCGTTGGCGGTCACGCGGTTCGGCCGTTCCCGGCTGCCGATCAGGTCGGCGTCCGGCATCACCGACACCTGCACCGAGTCGTGGTGGCCGTGGTATCCGCCCTCCAGCTTGAGGTACATGTCGCGGCCGGTCACGGTGCGCATGAGGTGGATCGCGTCCATGGTGGACTCGGTGCCGGAGTTGCCGAAGCGCCACAGCGGCAGGTCGAACCTGCGGGACAGCTCCCGGCCGACCCAGATGGCGTCCTCGGTCGGCTGGGCGAAGTGGGTGCCGCGGCGGACCCGGTCGGAGACCGCGGCGACGATGGCGGGGTGCGCGTGACCGGCGATCGAGGCGCCGTAGCCGCCGTGCATGTCCACGTACTCGTTGCCGTCGACGTCGTACACCTTCGATCCGGCGCCGTGGCTCATCCACACGGCCTGCGGCTTGGCGATCTGCCAGCTCGACGTGGCGCCACCGGCGAGGTACCGGCTCGCTTCGGCGACCAGCTCCGCGCTGCGCGGCTGGCGCTTCAAGAAGATTTCCTGCTGCTCGGCGATGACCGCGTCGACCGCGTCGACACCGTGTGATTCCCGGACCTGAGGCATGAGGGAGCCCGACCTTTCGACGCATCTAATAAACGTTCATTTAAAAGTGTGGTTAGGGGCGGGCATCCATGTCAAGGGCACCGGGGGCCAGGAACGACACAGCGGGAACCGACGAGGCCGGTTCCCGCTGCGGTGGGTTCGGCGTCAGGGAATGAGGCCGAACTCCTCGATCATGGAGCCGGGGACGTGGTAGCCGTCCTGGTCGCGGATGCGGTCGATGTGCGCGGCGATGTCCTCGGCGGTGGCGACCGGGGCGTCGAACGGGACGTGGTGTCCTTCGGTGACGCCGATGAAGACGCGGGCATAGCGGCCGCGGGCGATGGAGAACGCCTCGCGGTTGTAGGGGTTGGCCTCGCTGGCGAGGTAGGAGGCCAGGGCGGTGACCATCTCGGGTTCGAAGTGGGCGGGCGTGGTCGGCATCCCGACCAGGGTGTCGGGGTTCATGTCCGCGGCCATGCGACCGCCGGCGGCCGGGAGGACGGTGTTGACCCGGATGCCGTGCGGGGCGCCTTCGAGGGCGACGACGTTGGCGAGACCCAGCACCGCACCCTTGGCGGCGGCGTAGTTGGCCTGCTCGGGGCTGCCGAAGATGCCCGCGGCGGACGAGGTGAACACGATGCGGCCGTACCCCTTGTCCCGCATGACCTCGAACGCGGGCTGGGTGACGTAGAAGGCGCCCTTCACATGGACGGCCAGGAGGGACTCGATGGCCTCCGGCGTCAGCTCGGTGAAGGGGGCGTTGCGGATGTTGCCCGCGTTGTTGATCAGGACGTCCACCGTGCCGAAGGCGTCGAGGGCGGCCCGCACGACGGCCTTGCCGCCTTCGGGGGTGGCGACCGAGTCGTAGTTGGCGACGGCTTCGCCACCGGCGGCGGTGATCTCCTTGACGACCTGG
Source organism: Streptomyces sp. NPDC048288 (assembly GCF_043201555.1). Taxonomy (NCBI): domain Bacteria; kingdom Bacillati; phylum Actinomycetota; class Actinomycetes; order Kitasatosporales; family Streptomycetaceae; genus Streptomyces; species Streptomyces sp. NPDC048288. Next base: position 445,326 of record NZ_JBICZD010000007.1, on the reverse strand, counting down.
TCGGCCATGGCGGTTCCGCCGCCGGTGCCGGCGATGTCGCCCCCGAGGTCGTTGACGACGATCTTCGCGCCGCGTGCCGCGAGATCGAGAGCGTGGGCGCGGCCCAGCCCGCCTCCGGCACCCGTGACGATCGCTACGCGTCCCTCGAATGAAATTCCGGTCATGGTGATCACTTCCTTGTGCTGGTGCATGAAGACCCGAGGTCCGCTGAAAGGATATGCCTACTTGGCACAACGTGCCAGATTCTGTTGATGTCAAGATGGACGGAGCGAGGGAGAGAGAGGCATCGTGGGATCGGCAGGCAAGGCACCGCCCGGGCTGCGTGAACGGCGCAAGCTGTCCGTGCAGCAGGACATCGCGCTGACCGCGATGGACCTCTTCGAGCGTCAGGGCTTCGTCCACACCACCGTCGAGCAGATCGCGGAAACCGCGGGCATCTCGCTGCGTACCTTCTACCGGCACTGCCCCGTCAAGGAGGAGGCGCTGACCCCGTTGCTGGTGGAGGGCGTCAACGAACTGGTCGCCGAGCTGGCACGCCGCCCGGCAGCCGAGCCGCTGCCCGAGGCGGCGCGGACTGCGCTGCTCCAGGCGTGCCGGATGTCCGGCGCCGAGACCCGGCGTACTGCCCGCGTCATGCTGGACGAGCCCTCGCTCAAGGCCCGCTGGCTCGCGGCCGGACGCCGGGCCCAGGACCTGCTCACTCCTGTCGTCGCCGCCCGGATGGGCCCCGGCGCGTCCGAACTCGCCGCTGCCGCCAAGGCGGGACTGCTGATCAGCGTGGCCACCACGGCGCTGGAGTACTGGGCCCGTACCGAGGGAGCCGGAACCCTGGACGCCGTAGCGGCCGAGGCGTTCGCCGCCGCCGAGAACTTCTGACCCGAGCCGGAAGCCCTCAGCGATCAGCGGTCAGCGCTCAGCCCGGCTCGGCCGGAAGGCGGACGCGCACCCGGTAGCCGCCCTCTGCGGTGGGGCCCGCCACGAAGCTGCCGCGCAGCATGTCGGCGCGTTCCTGGAGGCCGATCAGGCCGTGGTGGGCTCCGGGAAGCGGGAGGGAGGGCCGGGTCGACGGGGTGTTGGTGACGGTGACGCCGACGTGATGGTCGTCCTGCCACAGCTCCACGGTCGCCGTGGCTCCGGGGGCGTGCTTGCGGACGTTGGTCAGCGCTTCCTGCACGGTGCGGTAGATCGCCCGCTGGGTGGGGGTGCCGACCCGGGCCGGAAGGTCACCGGACAGCTTCGTGGCGATACCGCTGGACGCCACGAGCCGCTGGAGGTCGGCCAGGGTGGGCTGCGGGGTCAGTTCGGTGCTGTCGCCGCCGGAGGCGCGCAGGAGGGTGACCATGGTGCGGAGTTCGTCGAGCGTGGCGACGCCGAGGGAACGGATGACACCGGCGGCCTCCTGGGCATGGGCGTCGCGGGCCGCGACCTGGAGGGCTCCGGCCTGGACGGCGATCAGGCTGACCTGGTGGGAGACGACGTCGTGCATCTCCCGGGCGAGCTGGGCGCGTTCGCGGGCCAGCAGGGTCTGCGCGTGCAGCTCCCGTTCGTACTCCTTGGCCGTCTGGATCTCCACGAGCCGTTGCGACAGGTCTCGTTGGGCTTGGACCAGCTGGCCGAGCAGGACGGGAGCGGTAGCCGTCGCCAGGGTGTAGACGAAGGTGAACACGGTCCAGGTCCCGCCCAGCGAGCCGTGACCGTCGAACGGTGACGGGATGACGGTGACCACCGCGAACACCGTGGCGCACGCCGCGAGCAGACGGCGATCACGCGACCGCGCGGCCAGGGTGAACAGAGCCACCAGCGGGGCCACGACGATGTCCAGGAGCAGGGTGGCCGGCAGCGTCAGCAGGAACACGGTGAGCGGAGAACGCCGGCGGAAGACCAGAGCCACGCAGGCGAGCATGAGCAACGCCACCAGAAGCGGTGACCAGCTCCATGCGTTGAACCACATGTCGAGCACGGCGAGTACGACGACGACCGCGTCGAGCGCCGGCCGGGGGATTCGGTCCCACCTCCGTCGCCACGGAGTCATGAGCCACTCCCCTGCTTACTCCCCTGCGTACTCCCCTGCCTGCTCCCTTGCGCACGGCCCTGCCCGCCCTGGCCGTCGTCCAGAAGTCCAGCCCGCTGTGCGAGCAGCGCCGCCTGCACTCTCCCGGCCACCCGGAGCTTGGCCAGGATCGCGCTGACGTGATCCTTGACCGTGGCGGCGCTGAGGTGCAGGCGGTTTCCGATGTCCGGGTTGGAGAGGCCGTCGGCGATCAGGACGAGCACATCCCGCTCCCGGTCACTGAGCCGTTCCACTCGGGCCGCCTCCTCGCCGGAGGAGCCGGCGCCGGGGCGGGCGGTCAGCAGCGTCCGGGACGCCTTCGGGGACATGACCACCCCGCCGGCCGCGAGGCTGCGCACCAGCTGGGCCAGTTGACCGGGTTCGGTGTCCTTGAGCAGGAAGCCGGCTGCTCCCGAGTGCAGCGCGGTGAGGACGTACTCGTCGGTGTCGAACGTGGTCAGCATCGCCACCGTCGGCGGCGGCCGCAGCGCCCGGAGCCGCTGCAGGACGGTGAGTCCGTCCACGTCCGGCATCCGGATGTCGAGGAGGACGACGTCCGGCCGGCGGTCGCGCACCACGGCCACCGCGTCCGCGCCGACCGCGGTGGCCACGACCTCGATGCCGTCCGCGGCGTTGAGGATCAGCTCGAAACCGGAGCGGACCAGTGCCTCGTCATCGACGACCACCACTCGGATCATCGTGGGTCCCGCCTCGCCATGTGCGCCACCTGCCGTGTGAGTTGCCGTTCGTCGCCATCCAAGCAGGCTCCGGGGCGGGACGGTCGGTTCGCGGATCAGATCCGTCAGCCGAGGGCCCCTTTGAACTTCGGGTCGCTGTACACGACCTTGCCGCCTACCATCGTCAGCAGCGTCTTCGTCGCGGCGACGTTCGCGTCGGACACCTGCTTCATGTGCTCCGTGCGGGCCTTCGGGTCGCCTTTGCGCAGGGCCGGCGACACGTCGAACAGTTTGCGCAGGTCGCGATCGATGACGATCAGGTCGGCGAGCTTACCCTTCGCGATCGACCCCACCTCGTCGTCACGGTGCATCTGGTAGGCGACTCCGATGGTCGCCGCCTTCACCGCCTGCGGGAAGGTGACCATGTTGTGCTCGCCGAGGCGGCCCGGGTAGATCGCGCGCTTCGGATCGGGTCGTCCCTCCCTTGTCGTGGCCTCCTCGATCCCCGTCCACGGCCGCCACGGAGGCGTGGCGGGCCAGTCGTTGCCGAAGGCCAGGACCGCGCCCGACCTGACCAGGCGGCCGGCCGGGTAGATCTCGGCCATCGACTTGGGCGCGACATATCCCTCGGTCGCGTCGACAGTCCACATGTTGCGCTCGAACCACACCGGCGACATGCTCGCCACGACCCCGAGCTTCCCGAACCGCGGGATGTCGCTGTCACGGACGAACTCGTCGTGGGCGATCGTCGCACGGCGGTCCCACGACGGGTTGTGCGCCTTGTTCGCCGCGAAGTTGTCGAGCGCCTCCCGCACCGCCCGGTCCCCGATCGCGTGCACGTGGATCGACCAGTGCGCCTCGTCCAGCTTCTTGAACCCGGCAGCCGAGTCCGAGCACGACGGGTCCTCGCCCCTCCGGTCCCCCGGCACGAACTCGGGCTTCTCCCGGGTGCCGATGTTCTTCCGGTACGGGTCGATCATCGCCGCCGTCTGTCCGGGGTACTCCGCCACTCCGTCGCAGAAGATCTTCACGGTGTCGACCGTGATGTCGCCGGGGCTCGCCGGATCCCGGTAGCCGTCGTATTCGGCGCGGACCGCGTTCAGTTCGGCGACGGCCTGGTCCAGGGCCTTCGGATCCGTTTCGCCGCGGAAGGCGTCGCCCGCGAGGGCCTGGTTGACCCGCACGGTGAGCTTGCCCTGCTTGGCCAGCTGCTTCAGTTCGTCGGAGACGCCGAAGCCCGGGTGCAGGAGGGAGGTGATGCCGACGCGGTTCGCGTTCCGGTAGTCCTTGGCCGCCCCGCCCCCGGCATCGGGCCCGCTGTCCTCGGGGTACGGTCCCCAGTCGCCGGAGTAGTCGGCGAACTGGCCGTTCGGGTACCCGTCGGCGTCGCGGCCGATGAAGCCGCCGGGCGGAGCGGGGGTGTCGGCGTCGAGGCCGGCGTTGCGGATCGCCTTGGTGTTGGTGAAGGTCTGGTGTTCGCCCATGTCACCGATGACGATCGGCCGTGTCGTCCCCGTCCCGAACTCGTCCTCCGAGGGGTCCTTGCTGAGCCGGTCGAGCTCGTGGCGCGTCAGCGTGGTGCCGTGCGGCAGCATTCCGTTGCCGTTGAACTGGCTCGCCGACAGCACGGAGTCGGTCTTGAGGTACTTGGCCTGGTCGTCACGGAGCAGACATGCCTTGAGCTTGGCCAGGACCGCCTCGACCGTGCCGCCTTCGTAGTTCATCACGCAGGTGCCGCTCGCCCCGCTGTGGAAGTGGCCGTCGCCCAGGCCCGGCATGAGGATCCTGCCGTTCAGGTCGATCACCCGGGTCCTGGGGCCGATCAGCCTGCGGGCGTCGTGGTCGCCGCCGACGTACGCGATGCGGCCGTCCTTCACCGCCACGGCGCTTGCCCAGTCGACTTCGTGCGACATGAGATTCCCGCTCTCCGGATAGAGCAGCACCTGCCCGTGGAGGAAGACGGTGTCGGCCCGGACCGCGGCCGACGGCTCATCGGTGAGAGCCAGGACGGTCGCCGAGACCGTCAGGCATGACACCGACGCGACAAGGCCCCATCGCCGAAGCGTGCTTCGTTCACTCATGCGTGTGTCCCCTCCCGGGCCACGGCCCCCGCGCCGAGGCGCCTCAGGACCCTCACCGCGGCCTCCTTGCCGCTGCTGTACGACAGGTCGACCCGGAACGTCACGATGCCGGCCCAGAACAGGACGCCGTCCACCGGCTTGTAGATCTCCCGCTCGTTCTCCACGCCGAAGTCGGGGTAGGCGCCACGGGCGTACGGATCGCGCGACCAGTCGTACATGAACGCGTTGCGGAACATCAGGTCCCGTCGGCCGGTGACGGCGCGCATCCTGCCGAGGGCATCCCGGTAACGGCGTGCCACGGGCTGCGTCAGCAACCGCCGTGCCGTGGGGCCCTCGTACCACACGACCAGCACCTGACCGTCGTAGCCGGGTATGCCCGCCGAGGCGTTCCAGTACCCGTCGGGGTCGTAGATCTCGTCCGCGGCATACGGCAGGACCGGCCTCGGGAACTCCAGCAGGATCTTGGCCACCGGCAGGTACTTCACCGCCTTCAGCGCCTCGGTCTTCGCGGCCGGCAGCGGCGGTGCGAACCGTACGTCCCCGTGCTGGAGGACACCGGCGGGCAGCGCCACGACGCAGGTCCGGGCGCGGAAGGTCACCGGCTTCCCGTCCTGTTCCGCGTGGACGGCCACGCCCGCCCGCGTGTACCGGACCGTGCGGACGACCGTGCCCAGCCGGATGGCGGGCCCGGCGGCCAGCGGTCGCAGGATCTGGTCGTAGCCGCCGATGATCCGGAAGTTGGAGCCGGCCACCGGCTGGACCGTCCGCTCCCAGGGGTCACCGGGCCGCTCGCGGTTGAGCGTGATCCTCATGCGGTGGGTGGCCACTCCGGACTCGCGGAGCAGCGGCCAGGTGGAGACGTCGTCGCCGTGCACCAACTCGGCGCCGCGCTCGATCGGGACGGGCATCGTGCCGCGGTCGGTCCACATGCGTCCGCCGATGCGGTCCCTCGCCTCGACGACGAGGACCCGCTTGCCCCGGTCGGCGAGATCGCGGGCGGCGGCCAGGCCGGACATTCCCGCGCCGACGACGATGGTGTCGTAGCGGGCGGCGGACGACGGGGGTGTCGAGGCGTCGCCGTGCGCGTCGAGTGATACGACGCCTAAGGGCACCGCGGCGCCGGCGCCCGCCGCCAGCGCCGCGCCGACGACCCAGCGCCTGCCGAGTCGGACTCCGGTCATGGGGATCTCCGTTCTGGAGCGGTTGGGTCTCCAGAATCAGCGGTCCCGGACCGGTCCCCCATCCGCCGGGCTTCCGCCGTCACCCCGCCGCTCGGTGGCCGGGACCCCGCCGGGTGGCGGGGCCGGCACACCGACGGGGGGCGCGCCCGGTCTCGGTTCGGGCTGGTCCGGACGCTCTTGACCTCGGTGTGGGACTCGATGGCCGCCCAGCCCATCTCGCGGCCGACGCCGGAGGACTTCATGCCGCCCCAGGTGGCGCCCGCGTCGAGGCCCCGCATCATGTTGATCCACACGGTGCCGGCCTTGACCTGCCGGGCCAGGCGGTTCGCGGTGCCGGTGTCACGGGACCAGATGGCGGCGGCGAGGCCGTAGTCGGTGTCGTTGGCCAGGGCTGCGAGTTCGTCGGGGTCGTCGTACGGGAGGACCGTGAGGCCCGGGCCGGAGATCTCCTCGCGGGCCACGCGCATGTGCTGCCTGACGCCCGCGAAGACGGTCGGCCGGAAGAAGAGCCGTCGGCGAGGTCCGCCTCCTCGGGGCGGCTGCCGCCGGTGCGGAGTGCGGCCCCTTCGGCCTTGCCCATGCCCACGTAGTCGGTGACCTGGCGGAGCTGGTCGGCCGAGACGAGGGGGCCGAGGTGGGTGCCGGGGTCGAGGCCGTTGCCCAGGCGCAGGGTCGCGGCGGCGCCCGCGAGCTTGTCCGCGAACTCGTCGTGGCGCTTGGCGTCGACGTGGAAGCGGGTGTAAGCGGCGCTGGCCCGGCCGGAGTTGAGCAGCCCGCCGAGCGGGTTGCCCTCCAGGACGCCGTGGACGTCGACGGCGGCGATGCTCGGTGCCTTGCCGCCCAGTTCCAGGGACACCTTCTTCAGTGCACGACCGCACTGCGCGCCGGTCTCCCGGCCGACGGCCGTGGAACCGGTGAAGGCGATCCTCTTCACCAGCGGATGGGCGGCCAGCGCCGTGCCGGTCTCCGCGCCGCCGGTGACGACGCTGACCACGCCCGCCGGGACTCCGGCCTGCTCGATGAGTTCGGCCAGGCGAAGAGTGGACAGCGGGGGAGGCCGTCACCGGCGAGGCCGTGATCGAGCCGGGCGCCTTCGCCGACCTCGGCGCCCTGATGGCCGAACTGCACCGTCGTACGGCGGAACCGCCCCGCGCGAAGGTGTCCGTCAGGCCGCCGTGGGACACGGACGGCATGCTGGGCGACCGGGCGGTCCGGGGCGACCCGCGCCGGGCGTTCACGCCCGGCACCCCCGGGAAGGCGACCATGGCCTCCGCGTTCCCCCGGCTGGACGCCGCGCTGCGCGCCTACGGCGCCGGCGCCGACCGCTACGGCGCGATCCACGCCGACTTCACCCCCGAGAACGTGTTGGTCGGGGACGGCCGGATGACCGTCATCGACTTCGACGACAGCGGCGACGGCTACTACCTCTTCGACCTCGCGACGGCCGCCTTCTTCTGTCTGCCCGATCCGCGCGCCGACGAGGATCTCGCGATGTGGCCCGCCCTGCTGCTGGCGCGCGGGCCCACCTGTCCGGGCTCGGCGGTGGACCGGCCCGGGGACGGGACCTCGGACTTCATCCTGGAACAGGTGCGGCCGCCGGTCGTGGAGCCGGCGGAGAAGTTCGCGATGTCCGCCGCGGTGTGACGGCGGTGCAGGCCGGCCATCAACTCGATACTCGCGCGTCTCGATACGTTACCGTATTCATATGACCGAGACTCCGATCACGACAGGACGCCGCCGCCCGGCCGCCACCTACGGGCCCGCGCGCGATGCCGCCCGGGACGCCCGCATCATCGAGGCGACCCTGGACCTGCTCGCGGAGGAGGGCTATGCCGCGCTGACGATGGGCGAGGTCGCCGTCCGGGCGGAGGTCGGCAAGGCCACGGTGTACCGGCGCTGGGCGTCCCGGGAGGACCTGGTCGCGGACGCGCTCGAATCGCTGGACTTCCACACACTGCCGGACGACGGCTCACTCCGGCCCACGCGACTGCGCGACGACCTGGTGCACACCCTGACCGGCACCTCCGGGTGCACAGGTGAGCGCGGCTCCCGGCTGGGCGCGGTCCTCCTCGCCACCACGCGCAGCAATCCCGAGGTGACCTCCGCGCTGCGCAAGCGCTACGTCGCGGCCCAGCGGGCCGGCGTCGCCGACTGCCTGCGCCGGGCCGAGGCGCGCGGAGACGTCGACGCCGGCCGGGTCGAGGAGCTGCTGGCGCCCGGACGTCTGGAGATCACGGCGGCGATAGCCCTGATCATGCATCAGCCGCTCTTCGAGGAAGGGCCGTTGGACACGGCCGCCGTCGGGCGGATCGTGGACCAGGTGCTGATGCCGCTCATCGCGGGGCCGCGACAGCGGGGTTGAGCACGGCCCGGCGAAGGCTTCAGCGGGTTGCCGCCATGGCGTCGACCGGGGTCACCAGGCCCGCCGCCCGCAGGCTGTCGGCGAGTTCCCGCAGGGACCACAGCTGCGCCTCGGGACTGTGGGCCGTGAGCAGGACCATCAGCTCGTCGGGGCGGGTCGCTTCGAGGAGCGCGCGCATCCGGTTCACGACCGTCTCCGGACCGCCGACGACCATTCCGGCACGCGCCTGCCGGGCGACGGCTCGTTCCGCGTCCGTCCAGGGGTGGGCGGCCGCCGTCTCCGGCGAGAGGAAGGGGGAGTTCAGCCCCTGCGTCAGGCGGGTGTAGCCCAACTGGTAGCCGGTGGAGAGCCGTTCGGCCGTGGCGTCGTCCTCGCCGATCACGGTGAGGACGGTCAGGATCGCGCGCGGGACGGGGAATGCCTCCGACGGCTTGAACGTCTCGCGATAGGAGCGGATCGCGCGGGCGGCCCGGTCGGGATCGGGTGTGATGTGGTGCCCGAAGGCATACCCGAGCCCCAACTCCCCTGCCAGAGCCGCGGTGTCGCCGCTGGAGCCCGCGAGCCACATCGGCACCGGCGTCGGCGGGAGCGGCTCGGGACGTACGGTCGCGTAGGGGTGGTCCGCGGGCCACTCGTGCCCCTGGTGGCCGGTGAAGGCGAGCAGTTCGGCGAGCTGCCGGGAGAAGTCGTTGTCGGCGCCGCCGCGCAGGGCGTGCGCGGTGACACCGTCGGTGCCCGGTGCCCGGCCGAAGGACATCTCGGTGCGGCCGGGATGCATCCAGCACAGGACGGACATCGCCTCCGCCGCGCGCAGCGGGGTGCTGTTGCCGAGCAGGTAGGCGCCGGTACCGACGGTGATCCGGGTGGTGCGGTCGGCGGCGTACAGGGCCATCAGCTCCGGCACCGGGCCCGCGCCGAAGGGGTTGTTGTGGTGCTCCCCGAACCAGACGCGCCGGTAGCCGAGTTCCTCGGCCAGGCGCGTCCGGGCGAGCGCCACGGCGATCGCGGCGCCCGCGTCGGCGTCCTCGGGCATGGCGACGGGGTCGAGCAGCGACAGTGTCACAGGTTCCATACTCGATACTCTATCGTCTCGATACGGTACTGTTTCGAGTGCGACAAGAACCTCCGAAGGAGATCCCCCATGTCCCGACTGGGCTCCGTCCCGCTGTCCGTCCTGGATCTGGCGACCGTCGGCTCCGGCAGTACCGACGCCGAGGCCGTCAACCGCTCCGTCGATCTCGCCCGGCATGTGGAGGCGCTGGGATACCGGCGGTTCTGGACCGCCGAGCACCACAGCATCCCGTCGGTGGCCAGCAGCTCGCCCGACCTCCTGGCGCTGCGCGTCGCGGACGCCACCTCGACCATCCGGGTCGGCGCCGGGGGCGTGATGCTGCCCAACCACTCCCCGCTCCAGGTCGCCGAGCGCTATCTCACCCTTGAGGCCTTCCACCCCGGCCGCATCGACCTCGGGCTCGGCCGCGCCCCGGGCGGCGACCTGCGCACCGCACACGCCGTGCGCCGCTCGGACGCCCTCGACTTCGGCAGCCAGATCGACGAGCTGACCGGCTTCCTGGACGGGACGCTGCCCGCCGGGCACCGGTACGCGGGCATCCGGGCCCTGCCCCAGGGACCGAGCCGGCCGACCCTGTGGCTGCTCGGGTCCAGCATGGCGAGCGCCTCCCTCGCGGCGGCGCGGGGAGAGCGCTACGTGTTCGCCGCGCACCTCGCTCCCCACCTCGCCGGAGCGTCCGTGCGGCACTACCGGGAGCGGTTCCGGCCGAGTCCGGCCCTGAAGCAGCCGTACGCCGTCGCCTCGGCCGCGGTGATCGCCGCCGAGGACGACATACGGGCCGAGCGGCTGGCCGGTTCCAGCGCGCTGGCCTTCGTCCACACGACCACCGGGCGACTGCATCACATCCCGAGCCCGGAGGAGGTGGACGCGCACCGCTGGACCGACCAGGAGCGGGCCGTCGGCCAGTCCTACCTCCAGGGGCAGATCATCGGGGGCCCGAAGACGGTCGAGGCCGGGCTGACGGACCTGCTCGAAACCACCGGCGCCGACGAACTCATGGTCACCGCGACCGTGCACTCCGCCGCCGACCACCGCCGGAGCTACGAGATCATCGCCGAGGTCGCCGCGGGCGCGAAGGCGTCCCGCTGATGACTGCGCGCTCCCTTGAGGACCTGACGGCGCCCGCGTGCCCCGGCCAGGTCCGGCACTCCGTCGTCACGGTCACGGCCGGGCTGCGCGAGCCGTCGTCCACGCGCCTGCTCGCCGACCGCCTCAGCGCGGCCACCGGCGCGCAACTCTCCGCCGATGGTGCGTCGTTCAGCACACACACGATCGAACTGCGCGACCACGCCCACGACGTCGTCGACGCCCTGCTGACCGGCCGCACCAGCGCCTCCCTCGCCGAGGCGGTCGCGGCCGTCACCGGCGCGAACGCCCTGATCGCCGTGACGCCCGTGTTCTCGGCGGCGTATTCGGGTCTGTTCAAGTCGTTCGTCGACATCCTGGACAAGGAATCCCTCGTCGACAGGCCCGTGCTGCTGGGCGCGACCGGAGGCTCGCCGAGGCATCAGCTGGCGCTCGACCACTCACTGCGGCCGCTCTTCGCCCACCTGCGCGCCGACACCGTTCCCACGGCGGTGTTCGCCGCCCCCGAGGACTGGAGCCCCGAGGGCGAGGACCGCCTGGCGGAGCGGATCGGCCGGGCCGCGGGCCAGTTGGCCGCCCGTGTGACGGTCCGCGCCGGGATCCGGCGCACCCATTGACCCATCCCGACGCAAAGGGCACGACATGAACTCCACCACCCCACGGCGCTCGATGATGCTCGGCGCCCAGGTCATGAACTACGGGTCCGCGGAGGCCGCCTGGCGCTGGCCCGGCAGCGATCCGCGGACCTATCTGAACCCGGACACCTGGGCCGAGACGGCTCTCGCGGCCGAGCGCGGCAAGTTCCAGTTCCTGTTCATCGCCGACCACCCCGCGGTCCGCGAGGACCTGACCCACCACAAGCCCTCGGCCACGATCGACCCGATCGTGCTCGTCAGCCATGTGATCGGCCGCACCAGCCGCATCGGCGTCGTGCTGACCCAGTCGACGACGTTCAACTTCCCCTACACCGTGGCCCGTCAGCTCAAGGCCCTGGACCTGCTCAGCGGCGGCCGGATCGGCTGGAACGCCGTCACCACCCAGGAACCCGGCATCGCCGCGAACTTCGGCGTCCCCGTCGCCGACCGGACCACCCGGTACGAGCGGGCCCACGAGTTCGTCCAGCTCGTCCAGGCCCTGTGGGGCAGCTGGGGGCCCGACGCGCTCAAACTCGACACGGACACCGGGGTGTTCGCCGACGCCTCCGAGATCCGCCCCATCGACCTCGGCGGCCGGCATGTCGCCTCACGCGGCCCGCTGCCCATCCCGCCCTCACCGCAGGGACAGCCGATCCTCTTCCAGGCGGGCGGCGGCGCCGAGGCGCTCACTCTCGCCGGGAGCTACGCCTCGGGCGTCTACTCCATGGCCACCGACATCGAGACCGGACGCGAACACCGCCTCGCCCTCGGCGAGGCGGCCACGCGGGCGGGCCGCGGGCCCGAGGACGTCAGACTCTTCATGGGCGCCTTCACCACCGTCGCGGACAGCACCGAGGAGGCGCTGGCCCGCCGTGAGGAACTGCTGCGACTGTCCCCGACCCCGGTGTCCGCGAAGCTGCGGCACCTCTCCGCGCTCGTGGGTCTCGACATCCCCGCGAGCGGGCTCCGCGAGCCACTGCCCGCCGGGGACCGTGCGGCGCTGCGCCCCGCGCCCTACCAGTTGCACTCCGAGAAGGCGGTGCGCCTGCTGAAGGAGGGGCGCTCCCCCTTCGAGGTCATCCTTCGGGGCGTCACCGACTTCCACACGACCTTCCTCGGCAGTCCCGAGGAGATCGCCGACGAGATGCAGGAGCTCTTCGAGGCCGGCGCCTGCGACGGTTTCGTCATCGCCCCCGATGTGGTGAGCGACGGCCTGCCCGCGTTCGCGGAGAAGGTGATCCCGGTCCTGCAGCGCCGTGGCCTCTTCCACGAGGACTACGCATCCGCCACGCTCCGCGGGCACTTCGGCGCCCCGCACCAGTACGGCCGCGCCCTGGCGCCCGCGCGCACCGGGGGCAGCTGACACGGCGGAGCCGGGCCCGATCACTTGCCCGGACTGATCCCCTGGACGGCGAGTGCGAGCAGCCGGGCCGCCTCCGTCGCGGGGGCCGGGTGCTGCTCGGTGGCCAGGACGATCCCCACGATCAGGGTGACCAGGTCGGCGGCGGTGGTGCCGGGTGCGACCGCTCCGGCCTGCGCGGCACGCCGTACCAGGGGCTCGGCCGCCGCGTGGAGCCTGGGCGAGCAGGTGCCGTCGTCGTCGTGCTCGGCGATGCCGTCCGGAAGCAGGAGGGTCGCCAGTCCGCGCGAGGCGGCGACGTAGGCGGCGAGGGCATCGAGCCACTCCAGCAGGGCCGCCCTCGGGTCGCTGTGCCCCACCAGCTCGCGGGCGTCGGCGCACAGCACCTCGGTCTCCTCGCTGAAGACGGCCTCCAACAGCGCCCGGCGGCCGGGGAAGTGCCGACGGACGGTCGCGGAGCCGACCCCCGCCACCCGGGCGATCTGTTCCAGGGAGGCGTCTGCTCCATGAGCGGCGACCTCCTTCTCCGCGACGGCGAGGATGTGCGCGTAGTTGCGCCTGGCGTCTGCGCGCCGACCTGCCATGAGTCCGCCTCCGAGGTGCTGGGCCGGGGGGAACTGGTGATACCCGCCACTTCGCGATCGTAGCCAATGACCTGCCGGTCGATAAATGGCGGGACCCTCCGCATTCTGCCGAAATTCCAAACGGCGGGTCCCGCCACTTCCCGGTGCCCGTCCCCGGTCAACAGGAGTTCGCAGCGAGTGACTCGTTCTTCGAATCCCTGACGTATGCCGATGTCTGGGCCAATCATGTGCCCGACACGCTCGACGTCCTCCACTCCGCGTACGGCTTCGCCGCCGCCGGCGAGGAGGACATCAGCACCTTCGCGGAGTTCGGAACCGACGTCGCGATCACCGAGGTCGGCGACGGCCGCCGGTCCACCGCGCTCCAGGCTGATCGAGAGCGCGGTCGAGCCGCCCCTGTGCCCGGCGATCCCGCACGCCACCGTGGTGGCGACCCCCGGCCTCGACGCACTGGTCGAACACCTCCGCAGCCGCGGGGCGCGCCACCGCTTCGACCTGCCGAACGGCGATGTGGTCCTGCCCCGGCCCCGACCCGGCCGGGGTTCCGACAAGAGGCACGGCCGTAGTCAGGCGGTGAGCAGAGGGAGGAGAGCTTCGTCGACGATGCGCTCGAAGTCGGCTCGGGCCAGGGGGCGGCCGGTGGTCTGGGGGAGGTTGATGATGAGTCCCACGGCGACGGCGACCTCGATGGCGTCGTGCCCGTTCAACGGCAGGTCTCTGTGCTGTACGGCGGTTTCCCCGCGTTCGGCGGCCCGCTGGAGCGCGTACGTGAGAGCGGACTCGATCGCATGGACGAACTGGGAGCGAAGGTTCTCCGCCAGGGCGGGCTGACTGCAGGACGAACCCAGAACCGTCGCGACGATGCGCTGGAGTTGTTCGTCGAGGCACCCGGAGGCGGCGATCAGTCCCTCGACCAGGTCCTCCCGGAGCGTCCCGGAGCCGGCGGCGATCTCCGCGACAGGGAAGGTCAGGGTGTCGACCGCGTCCGCGACCAGGTCCTCGACGGAGGCCCAGCGCCGGTAGACCGTGGACTTGCTCAGACCGGCGCGCACGGCTACGGCCTCCATGCTGAGCGCGTCCGGACTCCGCTCGCCGAGCAGGCTCAGCACCGCGTCAAGGATCATCCGGTCGCGGGCGGCATCACGCCCGCGGCCCACGGCCCTGGCGGGCTTCTGCCGGGTGGACCCGCTCGGGGCGCTGCGCATCGACACACCTTACCCCGCTCGGCGATGGGGCGGCCCGGAGCCGGCACGGACGGGGGCGGACCCCGCCGATCGTGCCCGCGGGAACCGCTTGCGGCGGGGGCCCGGCGCGGGCGCGGTGCGGCCGGTATGCGCGATCGGTGCCGCGCGACCCCGGTTCGGGCGCGGCCGCAAAACCCTGTCGGGCCTGACCGTTACCGGGATCGGCCGTGCCGTTCGGGCCCCCGAGAACCCGAGACGAGCGCGTTCCGCTACCATTTAGTTTCGATACTCTTCCGTAGCGTTTTAGCGTTGCCCCGAGGTTCGGGACGCGGCAGAAACGGCGAGTGCGAGAGCACTGCGCCGAAGAGGAGCTCGTATGCAGAGGGACGAGAGCGCCGGTCAGACGGCGGGACAGGACGGATCCGGCGGTCGGCGCATGGTGCTGGGAGCCACGAGCCTCATGCACGGGTCGGCGGATCAGGCGTGGCGCTGGCCTGGAGGTGATCCCGGGATGTCGTTCGATGTCGAGCCGATGATCCGGGCGGCGCGCGAGGCCGAGCGCGGCAAGTTCCACTTCGTCTTCATCACCGACCACCCCGCCGTACAGGTGGATCTCACACGGTTCCCGCCCACGGTCACGATGGACCCGATCGTGCTGACAAGCCGTCTGATCACGGCCACCAGCCGTATCGGATTCGTACTGACGCAGTCGACGACCTTCAGCTTCCCCTACACCGTGGCCCGTCAGCTCAAGGCCCTGGACCTGCTCAGCGGCGGCCGGATCGGCTGGAACGCCGTGACGACCAACGACCCCCGCATCGCGGCGAACTTCGGTGCCCCGATCGCCGACCGGACCACCCGGTACGAGCGGGCCCACGAGTTCGTCCAGCTCGTCCAGGCCCTGTGGGGCAGCTGGGGGCCCGACGCGCTCAAACTCGACACGGACACCGGGGTGTTCGCCGACGCCTCCGAGATCCGCCCCATCGACCTCGGCGGCCGGCATGTCGCCTCACGCGGCCCGCTGCCCATCCCGCCCTCACCGCAGGGACAGCCGATCCTCTTCCAGGCGGGCGGCGGCGCCGAGGCGCTCGGCTTCGCCGCCAGCTACGCCTCCGGGGTGTTCACCGTCGCGGGGGACATCGAGGAGGCGCGTGCCCACCGCGACGCACTGGACCAGGTCACCACCGCGTACGGACGCTCCCCTCAGGACGTCAAGCTGGTCCTCGGCACCGCCGTGACCGTCGCCGACACCATGGAGGCGGCGCTGGAGCGCCGGCACCAGCTGCTTCAGCTGTCGGCGCCGGAACTTCCGGACAAGCTGCGGCACCTGTCCGCCCTCGTCGGCCTGCCCCTCACCATGGACCGGATCCACGACCGCCTCGACCCGGCGCAGCTCGCCGCTCTGCGGCCCGCCCCGCACCAGCTCTACGCCGAGAAGTCCGTACGCCTGCTGACGGAGGGACGCACTCCCTACGAGGTCCTTCTGCACGGCGTCACCGACTTCTTCACCACGGTCCTCGGCTCGCCGGAGGACATCGCCGACCAGCTCCAGCTGCTGTTCGAGTCGCGGGCCTGCGACGGCTTCGTGATCGCTCCGGACGTGACAGCCGACGGGTTGCCGGCCTTCGTCGACAAGGTCGTCCCGGTCCTCCAGCGACGTGGCCTGTTCCACCACGACTACGAGGGTTCCACCCTCCGCGAGCACCTGGGCGCCCCGTACCAGTACGGACGTACGGTCCCGACCGAATCCGCGGTCTCCCGCTGACCCGACCAGAACGACGCTCCGGGCCGGCCGCGTCTTCTTCGCCGCGGCCGCGTCCCTGCACCCGGGGCCGCTGGGCCGTAGCCGCCCGCTCCTGCGCCGGCCCGCGGTCAAGCACGGTGCGGGCGCGCGCCTCTCCGTCCACGACGGCGTCCAGGTCCGGCTGCCGCGCGCCGAGTCCGCGGCCGGCTTCCGCCAGTCGCAGGGCGTGGCGAGCCTCGTCACCCCGTGCTGGTGCACCGTCGCCTGCCGCTCACTCCTCCTCGACCGCACCGCCGAGGAGATCACCGCCCTGCTCGACGGCCACGAGCCGATCGGCGTCGGCGGCCCGCACGCGGCTCGCTCCCCCGGGGAAGTCACCGCCGCCGGCGATCCCCGACCGGCTGCACGGCGCCGCCGCCGCGCACGGCGATTTCGAACGCTGCGTCACCGAGTACGCCGTACCCGTGCCCTGACACCGCCGGACACATCAGAGCCGCCATGCCGGTCGTCGGCAGACAGCAGGACCTCACGTCCCGTGAGCGTGCGATCCACACGGACCTCATGGCCGCCGCGACAGCGCCGACGCCATGCATCGACGGCGGCGACACACCGCACCAGGCGCTCGGCCTGGAGTTGCCGTGCCATGCGGTCGTTCGGCCGCCGCACCGTCGTGGCCGGTCGCGTGGTTCCTGCGCACCCCTTTGAAGCGTGCCGGGAGCCGGACTCCCGGACGCCGCCCTGTCCGTCGAGGACCCGCACTTTCCCGGCTACCCACGGAGGACGGCCGGCAGGCGACCGGCTCGGAGCGCGCCGGTTCCCTCCGCGGTCGCGCGGGTCGCGTCAGTCGCGGGACGGAGTGCCCGGCTCAGCGGGCGCGGCTTTGGCCAGCGACAGGAGTGCGAGGTCGAGGGTCTCCCCCGCGCTCTCGGCGGTGTCATGGTCCGCCCACCACACCATCGCGGCGAGCCCGAGCGCGACGAGCGCACGCGCCACCAGCTCGGCGGGCGCCGTCAGGTCCGTCGCCCGCCCGACCGCGACCGTCATCCGTTCCTGAAGCGTCTCGTGCGTGCGATGGCGCAGCAGTGACGGCGAGGTTCCCACCAGCCGGAGCCTGCGGCGCGCGGACTCCACCGACGCCGGGTCCGCCAACTCGGCCGGCGTCCGGAACACCTGCCGGACGATCTCCCGCAGGGTCCTGGGCTCCGGATCCTGCTCGGCCGCCTCGAACGCGGCAAGAAGATTCGCGTCCAACTCGTCCCAGACCAGATCCGTCTTCGACGGGAACAGCCGGAACAGCGTCTGCCGGCTGATGCCCGCCGCCTTCGTGATGGCGTCGATCGTCGTCTGCTCGAAGCCGCGCTCCTCGAACAGTCGCAGCGCATGCTCGCGCACTGCTGAACGGTCGACGGTCACGGGTCGTCCAGGTCTCATGACCTCTATTATGTGACCGGGTACTAAAATAGTCGAGCCATGCGACCCGCATGGCTCGAACAGGAAGAACAGGAAGGACAGGGCTATGAAGCCGCTGGAAGGAAAAGTCGCGATCATCACCGGCGCCCGGCGCGGCATCGGCAGGGCCGAGGCGCTGACGCTGGCATCGGCAGGTGCCACGGTCGTCGTCTCCGACATCGTCCTCGACGATGAGATGCGGTCACTCCAGGACGAGGTCGCCGAGGCCGGCAGCAAGAGCCTGGCGCTGGTGTGCGACGTGACGAAGAAGGAGGACATCGACAACGTCGTCGCGCAGACCGCCGAGCAGTTCGGCCGCATCGACATCCTCGTCAACAACGCCCAGACCGGCCTCACTCCGGTGCCCTGGGAGGAGCTGACCGACGAACTCGTCACCCAGTCCTTCCAGTCCGGGCCGCTGGCCTCCTGGCGGTTCATGCAGGCCGTCTTCCCGTACATGAAGGCGCAGGGCTGGGGCCGGATCATCAACACCTCCTCCGGGGCCTCCCGCGGCGGTGTCGAGAACTTCGGGCACTACGCGATGGCCAAGGGCGCCATCTCCTCCCTGACCTATGCCGCGGCCACGGACTGGGGCAAGTACGGCATCACCGTCAACGTGATCTACCCCGCGATCCTCACCGCGTCGCTGAAGTCCTACCTCGACAGCACGCCCGGGGCGCAGGCCGCGATGGAGGCCCAGATCCCCGTCCACTACGTCGGCGACCCGCTGAAGGACCTCGGCCCGATCGTTCTGTTCCTGGCCAGCGACGCCTCTGGCTACCTCACCGGGCACCCCTTCTTCATCGACGGCGGTGCGGGGCACGGACCCCGCTGACCCGCGGCCTCCGCTCCGACCGGAGGACATCCGCCCCTCGGCGGTGCCGCCTGCCGAAAGCGCGCGGCCGAGGGGCGCCGCCCGTCCCGCTCAGTGGCCCGTGCGACCGATCTCCACCCGGGGCCGCCGCGGCAGCCTCTTGGCCTCACGAACACGGCTGGTCATGGCGGCACCAGCCGTCCCCGGCCGGGGGATGCCGGTGTGCCCGCCGGCGAAGAGGATCCGCATGGAGGTGTTCGGCAGCGCGTCCCGGAATTCCGCATGGCGCGGCACCTTGGGGGTGGCGCGCCCCTGCCTTGAGGATGCGGGCCGGAAATGCCTCTGCGGAATCACAGGGAACCTGAAATCAACTCCCCCTCGAAAACCACGGCAACGGGCACAAGAGACCTCATACTGTCGGGTTCGAGAGTGAATATACTCTCAGGTATCACAACGAAGTTCGCGATCTTTCCGGGTTCCAGCGAGCCCACCCGGTCGTCGATTCTGAGCTGTCGCGCCCCATTTATGGTGTAGCCCTTGATCATGCGTTCGAGCGAGAGGTTCGATGCCTGCCTCGGCCGAACGCTGCCGGGATACCTTCCGGTATCGAGTGGGAACTCCGGATCGACTCTGGAGTTGGCCACCTGCATGCCGAAGAACGGGTTTGCCCGGTGCAGCTCGTAATCGGTCACGACGTCGCTTGCGAACGTCAGGAGGGCACCGTGTTCCGCGATTGAGTTGAATTCATACATGCGATTCCAGCGGCTCTCCCCCAGATAGGTCTTCGACTCCTCACCGAAGTAGCCACCGGACCAGTGGGGTGTCCAGTTGACGATGACGTTCAGTTCCGCCGGGCGCCTCATGTCCTCCGGGTCGACGAGCTCGCAGTGCGCGAAGGTGACCTGTGTCCGCCATTCCTCGTTCGCGTCGGACGTCTGTGCCCGCGCCGCCTCGACAGCGTCGCAGGCTGTACGGAACGCCCGATCCCCGACCATGTGGATATGCAGGTCGAGTCCGGACGCGTTGCACATGAGGAGACACGCGGTCAGCTCGTCCGCGTCCATCTGGATCTCGCCGTGGTTCAGGCCCGAGGGATCGTTGACGCAGGGGTCGAGGAGCGCGCTGTTTCCGTTCTCGTTCGTGCCGTCGAGAAACAGCTTGAGGGTTCCGATTCGAATCCTCCTGCTTCCGTATCTTCTCTGGTACTCCGTCGCCCTCGCTATTGCCGATGGCAGGTCTTCGAGGGTTCGAAATCGAGGTGCACCCTCGTAGTAGAAATGCAGCTCGCCGCTCGCTTCGAGCTGGGAGAGGGCCCTCAGGATCTCTTCGTCCTCCACCAGGGCCTCGAACAGTGATGTCACACCGTGCTCGGACAGGAAACGAAGGACCGGCCGGACGCTCTCGGCGGTGATCTCCTCCGGTGGCTGCCACCCGAGCTTCTCGTACATCTTCTCCAGGAAATGCGCGTGAGCGTTCTCGAACACGAGCCCAGTGGGTTCGCCGGATTCATCGCGGACGAACATCTCAAGGCCGGCAACGGGGTCGGGAGTCGCCGCAGTGATCTCCATCAGTTCGAGCATCTTCGAGTTGACCCAGTGCGAGTGCTCGCTGTGGTCCTGGCAGAGAACCGGCCGGTCGGAAATGGCGCCGTCGAGCAGCTCCTTCGTCGGCTGCCCCGCTCCGAAAAGCGTACTCGGGTAGTACTCGAAATAGATGAAAGGCATCTCCCGGACCGGGTGCTTCTCACCGAACTCCCGGATGAACCGGAGAAGTTCGTTCACGTCGTGCGTCCAGGGCAGGCGTATGTGCCACTGGCTCATGGCGACCCTCGCCGGATGCGTGTGGGAGTCGATCAGTCCTGGCAGGATCATCCTGCCGCCCATGTCGATCTCACCGAGCGCGTCGCTTCGGTCCCATTCGTCCTCCTTCCCGACGAACTTGATCCGGTCGCCCCGCACGACGAGCGTGTCGGCCCAGGGCTGCGCTTCATTCGACGTGTAGATCAAGGCATTCCTGAGTACTGCATCCATGCGCGTCTCCTGGGTAGCGGACGGTCAGCGATCGGCCCTGTCACGCGCCGGGGCCCGCAGGTCGACCACATCCCCGGCGAAGGGCTCGGTCTCGGCTCGGAGCACCGACTTGGCCACCTTTCCGCTGGAGGTGTGCGGCAGTTCCGCCCGGAACTCCACATAGCGCGGCACCTTGAACGCGGCGAGTTCCTGACGGCACCACTCCGCGACCGCCTCGGCCGGCAAGGTCGTCCCCTCCTTGAGGACGAGGATGGCCTTGACCTCCTCGCCCCGGTCGGGATCGGGCACCGGTATCACCCCCGCCTCGGCGACCTCCGCCATCTCCAGGAGGCGCATCTCGACCTCGGCGCAGGAGATGTTCTCCCCGCTGCGCTTGACCATGTCCTTGATCCGGCCCTCGAAGTAGTACAGCCCTTCGGAGTCCCGGCGGACCAGGTCGCCCGTGCGGTACCAGCCGCCGGGAAGGAGGAGTTCGGCGTTGGCTTCGGGGCGGTTGTGGTAGCCCAGCATCATCCCGCTGCCGCGCAGGCAGAGTTCACCGGCGGCGCCGGGTGCCACCTCGTTGCCGTCGGCGTCGATGATCTTCGCCTCCCGGGTGGGCCACAGCAGGCCGATCGTCGACCTGCCCACCAGATCGGTGCGCTCCCAGGGGACGAAGGTGCCGTTACCGGCCTCCGTGCTCGCGTACCAGTCGCGGGCCTGGAGGCCGAAGCGGGCTTCGAGGGCCGCGTGGGCGCTGCCGGCCACCTCCGACATCGGCGACTTCCTGATGGCGAGTTGACTGTCGGTGGCCCGCTCGGGCTCGTCGAGCAGGAAGTCGTCGAGCCAGGCGAAGTCGATCCGGTGGTCGACAAGCCAGCCCATGAATTTACGGCGGCTCAGACCGGCGGTGACACAGAGCGCGCCCCCGCCCGCCATGGCGATCATGAAGTAGGCCTGGTTCTGCATGTAGTAGAAGGGGTGGTCGGCCAGCAGCCGCTGCGGGTCGTCGAAGAGGGCGCTGGAGTAGACACCGAACTCGACCCAGTACTCGTGGGTGAGCAGGCAGCCCTTCGGGAGTCCGGTGGTACCGGAGGTGAACTGGATGTTGACCACGTCCAAGGGGTCGGCCTTGTGGGTCCGCGGAGTGATCTCCGACGTCAGCAGGTCGGCGAAGACCAGCCCGGCGCCCTGGGTGTCGTCGCCGACGGCCACGATCCGGTGCGTGGGTACCGGCCCCACCGCGCCGTCCTCGCGGAGCCGCCCGATCGACCGGGAACCGGCGATCAGCCACCGCGCCCCGGCGTCGCCGAGCACGAAGTCGACCTCGCGCGCGGTGTACTTGGGGTTGAGCGGCACCGCCACCGCGCCCGCCTCGATGACGGCCAGCCAACTGAGGGGGAACTCGATCTGGTTGCCGAGCATGATGCCGATCTTGTCGCCCGGCGCCACACCGGCCGCCTCCAGTCCGGAGCGCACCCGGGCGATGAGTTCACGCAGTTCGGACCAGGTGTGCTCGCCGGGCTCGCCCTCGACCATCCTGATCGCGAGCTGGGCGCCCCAGCGGTCGGCCGCGAGGTCCAGCGCTTCGGGAATGGTCAGACCGAGGAAGCCGCGATGGTGGGGGGCGAGGTCGATCCGCAGTCGGTCGGTCATCAGGACTCACTTACGTCGTCGTGGAAACGCAGAGATACAAGCGGGAAGCGGGAATTCGAGCGGGCGGCGGCGGACCACCGCCCACGGCCGTCCTCGGCTCAGCCGGCCTGGTCCGGCAGCACGGTCAGGGAGATGCGCAGACCGTCGGGGCCGCCGAGGGCGAGAGTCGTGGTGGATGCCGGGACCTTCAGGACGTCCCAGGCGTCCGATCCGTCCCCCGGGTTGAACATGAAGTCGGGGTGGTCGCTGCTCGCGAGGTGGAGCCTGAGCCGGTGTCCCGGCGCCACCCGGTAGGCGGCGTGCAGGAGGCTCACCTGGAAGGGCACGCCGGCCTCGGCGCCGTACAGGCGGACGTTCCCGCGCGCGATCAGCGATCCGGTACCGTCCGGGGCGATGTCGAGGAGCCGTACGTGCAGGTCGGCGCTGGGCTGGTCGGCGCGGAGGCTGCCGTACAGGTCGACCGGTCCGGCGAGGGTGAGGCCGGCGGCGAAGGGCTCGCTGTCGACGGAGGCGACATCGGCGCGCTCGGTGTCCGGGGCCAGGTCACGCTTCCCGTACACCATGGCGAACGGGTCCTTCGCGATCGACGGCACCAGGTCCGTGCCGTCCGAGGTCCAGCGCAGGGCGTGGCCGTCACCGGGGCCCTCCTCCGACTCCGCCGAGAGGCGGGCGTGCCGCTCGTCGTCGCCGGCGGCCGCGTGCAGGACGAGCCCGCGGCTCGACGCGGGCGGCCACTGCTCCGCCGTACCCCAACCCGCCCGGCAGGTCTCGTAGGTGACCCGGGCCGGCTGCTCTCCCTGTGCGCGACCGAGTTCGTGGTCGAAGAAGGCGAGGGCCGGGTCAAGGATGCGGGCGATCATGCGGGCGCGCGCTTCAGCCGACTCCGCGTGGTTGTTCTCCGGGGTGACCGGCGCGTCGGTGAGGGTGAAGTTCTCGTGGTCGATGGCTTCGAGCCGCAGGTACAGCTGTTCCGACCAGCCCGGGTTCGCGAGGAGCCGCTCGATGTCGTGCCAGGACCAGGGCGCGCAGTTGTCGTACCAGCCGACGGTGAACAGGGTCGGTACGGGGCGGGCGTCGACGAGCTGTTCGACGCTGAGCGCCTGGAGCGAGGAGGGCTCCGTCAGGTCCTGGTCGTAGCTGGCGGAGCGCTGTCCGATCTCGCTGAAGAACTCCTCGAACTGGTCCGCGAGCGGGCGCTTCGACCAGTCGACCTCCCACAGGTAGGTGTCCTGGGTGACGTAGTGGAGGGCGAAGTACTCGCGGCGCCACACCGTGTCCACCGACCGGGCGTCGCCGCTTCCGGGCAGGGCGCGGCTGAGCTGTGTGCCGGTGAGCCGCGGGGCGATGGCGCGCAGTGCCGGGTGACCGGAGGCGGCCGCGGCGAGCTGGGTCAGGCCGAAGTAGGAGTCGCCCCACATGACGACCGACCCGTCGCACCATTCCTGCCGGGACACCCAGTCGAGGGTGTCGTAGCCGTCGTCGACCTCGTGGACACCGAACTCGGTGGCGCCCCCGGAGCGGAACTTGCCGCGCACGTCCTGAATGACCGCCGCGTAGCCGCGTTCGACGATGTGGGCCGCGATCTCCGGCATGAAGCAGTAGATGCCGTTCTTGTCGTACGGCAGCCGGACCAGGACCGCGGGTGCCGGGCCGCCGTCCGCCGGGAGGTAGACGTCGGTCGCCAGCTCGACGCCGTCACGCGTGGGGACGCCGGCCTGACGGGCTTGTGCCGGAAGAGGGCCTGGTTCGGCGCGCAGGATGTCCATGAGGAGCCGACTGCCTTTCGGTCTCGGGAAGGGAGCTCAGAGGAGAGGGCGGTGATCACGAGTCGGCTCGGCTGGAGTGACCTGCCACGACATCGTATGAAGCATTCGCTATATAGCGATGACTATAAATCCAGGGCGTGCCGGCGGACAACGGGCCGCCGGCACGCCCGGCCGGCCGCCGGGGCAAGCCGTCAGGCGATCGGTGGCCGCCGCGACGACCAGTCGGTGAGGCCCTCGAAGGCGGCTGCCGCGGCCAGCACGGCGGAGTCCTCGCGCAGCCGGCCGATGATCTGGAGGCCGACGGGCAGCCCCTCCTTGGTAAAGCCGCAGTTGACGCTGATCGCCGGCAGCATCGCGTGGGTCGGTGACTCGGTCATCCGGTGGAAGTCGAGCATGGGATCGCCCACCGGCTTGCCGTTGACGTGGGTGTTGCCCGCCTCCTCACCGGGGTGCGGGAACGCCGTGACCGGCATGGTCGGGGTGACGAGCAGGTCGTACTCGCCGAGGACGGTGAGGAAGGAGCGCAGGATCTCGCCCCGGGTCATCTGCTGGACCATGTGGTACTCGATCGCCGACATCCCCTGCCCCTTCTCGGCCATGCGCAGCACGGCCGGATGCAGGGGCAGGTCACCGAGGCGGCCGGCCGGGGTCGGCATCTCCATGGCCATCGCCACGCCGGGGGCGTAGACGTTGTGGAAGTACTCGATCGGGTCGGGGACGCTCATCTCCACCTGTTCGACCCGCGCGCCGCCGGCGCTCTCCAGGACTCGCACGGCGGCCTCGACGACGGCGAGGACCTCCCGGTCGATCTCGGCACTGCCGAAGTCGGGCGAGAAGGCGATGCGCAGGCCCGCCACCGAGGCGTCGAGCGTGGCCGACTCGAAGCTCTCGGCGGGCAGCGGGGCGCTGAGCGGCAGCGTCGGATGCGGTCCGGCGGTGACGTCGAGGAGCAGTGCCGCGTCACGGACGTTGCGGGTGAGCGGGCCGACGACCGCGGAGGTCTCGAAGGGCGACTCGCCGCCGGGGATCAGGTTCGGCGTGGCCTTGAACCCCACGACACCACAGCACGCGGCCGGCACCCGGATGGAGCCGCCGCCGTCCGAACCCCAGGCGAAGGGCGCGACCCCGCAGGCGACGGAGGCCGCCGCGCCGCCGCTCGAACCGCCGGAGGTGTGGGTGGGGGCGGCCCACGGCGTCGAGGTCCTGCCGGTCAGGTCCGAGTCCGTGATGCCGAGCATGCCGAAGAGCGGGGTCGTGGTCTTGCCGATCAGGATGGCGCCCGCGCCCTTGAGCCGCGCCCAGGCGATGTCGTCGTGCTCCGGGACGTGGTCGCGGAAGGCGGAGCCGCCGAAGGTGGTGCGCACTCCGGCCGTGGCGGTGAGGTCCTTGACCGTGATCGGGACACCGTGCAGCGGTCCGACGTCCTCGCCGCGCGCGATCCGCTCCTCCGCCGCCTTCGCCTGCTCCAGCGCCTGTTCGCCGGTGAGGGTGACGAAGGCGTTGATGTGCGGCTCCACCTTCTCCTGCTGGTCGAGGACCGCGGTGACCGCCTCCGTGGGGGACAGTTCCTTGCCGCGGATGGCGGCGGCCATCTCATGGCCGGACATCCAGACGATGTCTTCGTTGCTCATATCCGTCTCGTTCCTCAGTTCTCAAGCGTCCACAGGACGCGCCACTCGGCGACCATCGCCGGCTTGTCACGGCCCTCGACCTCGTAGGCACAGTCGAGGAGTACGAGATGTCCGTCCCGACGCGGTGTCACCTCACGGAGGGTTCCACGCACCCGGAAGCGGTCCCCGGTGGTCAGTGGGGAGACGAAGCGCACCCGGTCGAGGCCGTAGTTCCAGCCGCTCCATTTCGGGTCCTCGACGTACACCACCTCGTTGACGAGGTGGTCGAGGAGGGCCAGGAGGTAGAAGCCCTCCATCAGCCCTTCGGGAAAGTGCCCGCCGTCCAGTACGTGCTTGTTGTCGAGCACGTACGTCACCTCATCGAAGGCCTCGTTGCGTTCGGGCGAGGCCGTGAACCAGCTCCCGACGAACTCACCTCCGGCGAGCGAAGGCACTTCTGACCAGGGCGCCGAAAGCACCCGGGCCCGCGAAACCGACGTATCCACTCACCATCTCCTTCCCTGTACAGCACCTTCTGCATAAAGCTCGTTACACTAAAAGAGCCGCGTTTCGTCCGGACACGGAAAACCTCGAAGACCGGGAGCCTGGGTGCCTCGCCCGATCGACCACCACGCACGCCGCCTGGAGATCGCCAACGCGGCCATCCGCATTCTTGCCACAGGCGGAACGCAGGCGCTGACGCTGAAGAGCCTCGCCAAGGAACTCGGCGGCTCCATCACTCTCGTGACCCACTTTTTCGCCAACCGCGACGAGCTCTTCGTGGCGGTCACCGACGAACTGATCAGTTCGTACGAGGCCCAGATGGAGGAAGTCGACCACGGGGAGGTCGGCTACGACCGGCTGTTCAACCTGCTCCGCTGGATGGCTCCGACCGAGGCGGACGACGTCACCGCCGAGGCCGGCCGAATCGCGCTCGTCCCCCATCGCGGCGAACACGACTCGGTCACTCATTTCTTCGACGCCATGGAGGAGCGCATGCGCTCCCTGCTGCGCGAACGGCTCCAGGGCCTCGTCTCGGACGACGAACTCGAACCGTCGGTCGGCTATCTGCGGGCACTCACCAACGGCGTCACCCTGTCGGCGGTCGAGCACCCGGACCTGTGGCCGCAGGACCGCGTCGAGTGGGTCCTCGAACGCGGGCTGCGCGGCCTGGGCCTGCTCCACCCGGCCAGTGAACCGGACGTCGCCGCACGGTAATCGGAGGCAACGGCCCCGTCCCGGGAGGTGCGGCACGGTCACTCCCAGGACGGGGTCAGTTCGCCGGTACGTCGGCCGGGGACCCATCCCGGCCTCGGCACCGCGTCGATCAGTGTCCGGGTGTACTCCTCGCGCGGACTGCCCAGCACCTCGGCCGTCCCCCCCTCCTCCACCAGGCGGCCGTTCCGCATGACCGCGCAGTGGTCACTGATCTGCCGGACGACCGCGAGGTCGTGCGAGATGAAGAGGTAGGTGATCCCGGTCTGCCTGCGGATGTCGATGAGCAGATTGAGCACCTGCGCCTGCACGCTGACGTCGAGCGCCGACACAGCCTCGTCCAGAATCAGCAGCTTCGGCTCCATCGACAGGGCCCTGGCGATCGCGACCCGCTGACGCTGCCCCCCGGAGAGGTTCCCGGGGAACTCCCCCGCGTGCCGCTCGTCCAGCCCGACCTGCCCGAGGAGTTCCAGCACCCGCGCGCGCCGCTCGGCCTTGCCCAACTGGTGGTGGATGCGCAGGAGTTCATCGATCGCCGCGCCCACCCGCTGGCGCGGGTCGAGGGAGCCGAACGGGTCCTGGAACACCATCTGGACCGGTCGCGCCGCCCGCCCCCGGCGTCGTACGACCGTCGTCTCGCCGTCCAGGACCACCGTGCCGGTGTCGGCGGTCTCCAGGCCGGCGACGATCCGGGCGGTCGTGGTCTTGCCCGACCCCGACTCCCCCACGATCGCGAGGCACGAGCCGCGCGGCACGTCGAAGGACACGTCGTCGACGGCGACATGCTCGCCGCGGCCCGCCGCGTCGCGGGTGACGAAGGTCTTCCGCAGTCCGCGGACCTCAAGGATGTTGTCGGTCATACGGACTCCTTCACCAGGACGTCGGCCAGTTCGTCGACGCGGTGGCAGGCGACGCTCAGTGCGCCGGTCGTGCTCAGCACCGGCCGTTCCTGACGGCAGCGGTCCGTCGCGAACTCGCAGCGCGACGCGAACACACAGCCCTCCCCGGCCTCGAAGGCCGACAGCGGGCGCCCGGGGATCGGCCGGAGCTCCTCCACCGAGTCCAGGCGGGGGCGTGAGCGCAGCAGGCCGGCGGTGTAGGGGTGGCGGGGGCGGGTGGACAGGGCCGAGGAGGGGCCCTTCTCTACGATCACCCCGGCGTACATCACGGCCAGGGAGTCGTTGATGGCCGCCGCGAGGTCCAGGTCGTGGGTGATGAAGAGCAGGCCGAGGGAGCGTTCGCGGATCTGCTCGGCGAGGATGGCCACCACCTCGGCCTGGACGGTCGGGTCGAGCGCGGTGGTCGGCTCGTCCGCCAGGATCAGCGACGGGTCGGACATCAGCGCCATCACGATCATCATGCGCTGGAGCAGCCCGCCGGAGAGTTCGTGCGGGTACTGCTCCATGCGGCGGGGCGCGTCGGGGATGCCCACCTCGCGCAGCAACGCGCACGCCTTCTCGCGGGCCTCGTCGCGGGTCATCCGCCTGCCGGCGACGACCGACTCGACGAGGAAGTCGCCCATCCTGACGAGGGGGTTGGTGTAGGACCGGGGATCCTGGTGGATCATCGAGACGTCGTGACCGCGATAGGCGGCCCATCGCCGGCGGTCGTAGGTCGAGACGTCCTCACCGCGGAACCGGACCGCGCCGGAGACCTTGGCGCCCTTCGGCAGCAGGCCCATCACGGACTTCGTGGTCATGGACTTGCCCGACCCCGACTCCCCGACCAGGCCGACCGAGGCGCCGGGCGCCACGCTCAGGCTGACGTCGTGGATGACGCGCCGTCGGCCGTCGTTCCGGGCTCGGCCGGGCAGGTCGATGCGGAGGTGCTCGATGTCCAGGAGGGTGCTTGTCATCGCCGTCCTCCAGCGCGTGATCCGAGGCGTTCGCCCAGGGTGTTGAACGCCACCACCGAGATCAGGATCATCAGGCCGGCCGACAGGCTCTGGGCCATGGCCCCGTCGAGCAGGTCCGCCTGCCCCTCGCTGACCATCAGGCCCCACTCGGCCTGTGGCGGCTGGATACCGACGCCCAGGTAGGAGGCGGCGCCGAAGTCCATGAGCGCGGAGCCGAAGCTGATGGTGGCCTGGGCCAGCACGATCGGGAGGAGGTTGCGCAGGATGTGGTGGGTGCAGATACGCCAGGCCGACATGGCGGCGAGCTCGCAGGCCTCGACGTAGGCCATGTTCCGCTCGGTCACCGCCGCGCTGCGCACCACGCGGGCGACGTACGGCGTGTAGACGAGGGACAGCCCGAGCACCGGCGCCCAGAACCCGCCGCCGAAGACGGCGCCCGCGACGATCGCCACGAGGATTCCCGGCAGTGCGAAGACGACGTTGAAGACCTTGGACAGGAGCGAGTCGACGATGCCGCCCCGCCAGGCGGCGAGGATCCCGAGGCCGGTGCCCAGGGTGAGGCTCAGGAGGACGATCAGGCCGGGGCCCATGAAGCTGAGGCGGGCACCGTGCAGGATGCGGGAGAGGATGTCGCGGCCCAGGGAGTCGGTGCCGAACAGATGGTCGGCGCTCGGGCCCTGGCTCGCGGCGAGAAGGTCCGCCTGACTGGGCGGGTAGGGCGAGAGCAGCGGGCCGAAGACGGCCAGCAGGACCAGGAGCGAGCAGACGGTACCGGCCGCGAGGAGGATCGGGTCGGCCCGGCGGACGGAGCCGCCGAGGCGGCCGACCGGGACGGCGAGCGCGGTCACTTGCGGCCTCCTGCGGTGCGGGTGCGCGGGTCGAGAACCGTCTGGGCCAGGTCGAGCAGGGTCGTGACCACCACGAAGATGACGACGATCAGCATCGAGATCGCCATGACGACCGGGTAGTCCTTGTTGGTCACGCTCTTCATCAGCAGCGACCCGATGCCGTCGACGGAGAACGCGGTCTCGACGATGACCGACCCGGCGACCAGTCCGGCCACCGTGAGTCCGGAGGCGGTCAGGACCGGGAGGGCGGCGTTGCGCAGGATGTGCCGCCGGAAGACGAGCCCGCCGCCGAGACCGCGGCCGACGGCGGTGGCCACGTGGTCCTTCCCGGCCTGTTCACGCACGGCGGCCGTGGTCATCTGGGCCACGTAGGCCGTCCAGCCGAGGGAGAGGGCGATGGCCGGAAGCAGGAGGTGGTGCAGCCGGTCGGCGAATCCGTCGCCGGCTCCGAAGGTCGGGAACCAGCCGAGCTTCACGGCGAAGACGCCGATGAGGATGCTGGCCGACACGAACGCGGGGACGGAGAGCCCCACGCCGATGAGCGCGCTGACGAGGGGCCGCCACCGGTCGCTCAGGCCGCCGAACGCGCCCAGGGCGACGCCGAGGACCACGATGATGACGGCGGCCAGCACGACCAGGGTCAGGGTGGTCGTGATCCGGGGCTCGATGAGCCCGGTCACGTCCTGGCGGTAGGTGATCGACCGGCCGAGGTCGCCCTGGACTGCGTCGGTCACCCAGTGGACGTACCGCACGGGCAGCGGGTCGTCGAGCCCGAGCTCGGCGCGGGCCGCCGCACGCTGGGCCATGGTGGCCCGCTGGCCGACGAGCTGGTCGACGGGGTCGCCCGGAGTGAGCGAGAGCGCCGCGTAGACGAGGAACGACGCGGCCAGCACGGTCGCCGCCGCGCCGAGCAGACTGCGCGCGATCACGCGCAGCACGGGCAGGCGGGGCCAGGGAGGGACCCAGCGCCTGGTGTCGCTGGTTACTGAGGTGGATGTCATGTTCTTGCCCTTGCGTTTCCGGTCGGACCGGCGAGGCGTCGAGGGGTTGCGGGTGCCGTGCCCGGGGGAGGCGGGCACGACACCCTGGTGAGGTGGGTCAGGACGGCGAGCCGATGAACGCCATGTTCGGCGTCGACCAGTAGGCGAACGAAGTGACCGCTCCGGTCAGCCGCTTGTTCAGGAAGGTGACGGTGTTGGCGGCGACCAGCGGGATGGTGGTGTTCGCGGCCTCCATGCGCTTCTGGGCCTCGATGAAAATCTGGGCCCGCTTGGCGCCGTCGAAGGTCGCCAGCGCCTCGCTCAGCAGCTTGCTGGTCGTCGCGTCGCTGTAGTCCACATAGTTGTACGGCGAACCCGGTATGTAGCTGAAGAGCGCGGGCTCCAGCGGGTCGGCGACGGAGTTGAAGTTGGCACCGAACACCAAGTCGATTCCCTTGCGCTTGCTCGCGTCGTAGCCCGCCTGCTGGAAGGCGAGGGCGCCCATGCTCTGGAGCTTGATGTTGATGTCCGCTTGCTTGGCCTGCTGCTGCACGAGCTGCACGATCCGGCTGGAGGTGGTGTCACCGGCCTGGTAGGCGAGGACCAGGTCCTGGCCCTGGTAGCCGGACGCGTCGACCAGCTTCTTGGCCGCGGCGAGGTCGTAGGACCTGGACTTCTCGAACTCCTTGTACGCCTTCTCGTATGCGGCGGTCTGGTCCGTCGGCCAGGTGCGTGGGGTGATGACGGTGTACAGGGCCTGTCCTGCCCCGCGGTAGACCGCCTTGGCCAGGGACTCCCGGTCGATCACCCGCTGAAGGGCCTCGGCGAGTTTCGGGTGCTCGGTCAGCACACCCTTGTTCGCCACGTTCAGCACGACGTTCTGCGTCGACGGACCGAAGTAGAGGTTGCCGGTCTTCGACTTCTCCAGCGCCTGGATGGCGGTCGGCGGGAGCTCGTAGGCACCGTCGATCTCGCCCGCGTCGAGCGCCTTCGTCAGCGCCGTGGTGTCGGAGACGAAGGTGAACTTGACCTTCTTGGCCAGCGGCAGACGCTCGGAATCCCAGTAGCTGTCGTTGCGCGAGATGGTGATCGAGTCTCCGGACTTCCAGCTGTCGAGCTTGAACGGCCCGCTGCACATCAGGCCGCCGGCGGCGGTGCCGAAGTCCTTGCCGGCCTTTTCCGTGAACGCCTTCTCCACGATGACACCGGCGATATCCGTCATCTCGGTGTTGAACTTCTCGTCCGGCGTGGCGAAAGTGACCGTGACCTCCTTGCCGCCGGTCGCCTTGACGGACTTCACGGAGGCGAAAAAGCTGCTGACGATGGAGTTCGCCTTCGCTCTTTCCAGGCTGTAGACCACGTCCTCGGCGGTCACCGCCTTGCCGTCCCAGAAATGGGCGTTGCCGCGCAGGGTGTAGACCAGCTTGGTGGGCGACACCTGCTTGTAGTCCGCGAGTCCCGGGGACATGTTGTAGTCGGCGTCGTAGCGGACCAGCGTGTCGCACAGGTTCATCACGACCTGGCCGCCCCCGTAGGTGGCCGCGTTCGGCGGGTCCAGCGTGTCCGGCTCACCCGTGGTGAGGTTCCAGGTCACCTGGTCGACCTTGCCCTTGGCCGTTCCGGAAGTAGAAACGAGTTCACGCTTTTCCTCGCCGGTGTTCCGCGAGGAGTCGTCGGACTTTCCGGAGCAGGCGCTGGCCGTGACGGTCAGTGCGATCGCGAAGCCGACGAGAGATGTCTTGCGCCAAGGGCGACAAGGTGTCACGGCCAGGGACATGAGGGTCTCCTTGGTGTGCGCGGAGCGGCGCTCCGAGATCGCCTCGGACAGCGAGGCGCGCTTTACATAGCGGTCACTGTATAGCGTGCGTTATTCAATAGGCCAGGGTTCACGCAGGATTTACAGGGCCGTTCGACGCGACTGCGGGGAGCGACCGGGCAGGGGTCCCACTCAGGCCGCCGGGGGCCTCAGGAGCCGAAGCCGAGGCCCGGCCGGTCCAGGGCCGGCGGTTCGGGCGGGAACGGCAGGGGGCGTTTGCGCACCATCCTCAGGCGGGCGCGTTCGGCCGGCCGCCCCGAGAGCAGGTCGAGCATGACGTCCGCCGCGAACCGGGAGGCGCCGACGCCGAGTCCGGTGAAACCGGCGGCGCAGGCCGTGCGGCCCCGGTGGGCCGTCCCACAGAAGGGGCGGCACATTGTCCAGAGGCATCCCGCGCCGGTCGCGGACCGCCATCCGGCGACGGCATGTCCCGGCGCCCACCCCCGCACGGTCCGCACCGGCCGGGAGCCGGCGGCCCGCTGGACCGGTCAAGCACCTGCGGGGCCGACGACCTGCCTGCCGGGGCGCTCATTGCCGTCGTCGAACGGCCAGGTGATCGGGGCGACGGGCATCGCAGACGGCTGCCGGGGTCGAACCGGCTCCGACGGCGTTCGCGCGACTGCCATGCGGCTCACACGGGAGCGCGGCGCTGGCGACGCTCCAGCGGCGCCATGCCGTCGTCGCCGGGGAACCCGGCCAGGTGGGTGTGGCCGCCGAGCCGGTGCACATCGTCCGGTCGGCGACGGGAGCGGACGGTGCACACCGAGCCCGCCGGCGGCCTCGCCGGCCCAGGGGCCGCTGTGCGGCGTGTTCTCAGATCGGCGACGCGCCGGTCCGACTCAATGGACCATCATTTGACGAGCCCGTCAGTCCCGCCGCAGAACAGTGCGCCGCCGGGTGCCTCATCCGAGAAAGCTGCGGATCAGTCCGGCCGTCGCGCCCACGTGGTCACTCATCACCTGCCGCGCCCGGTCGGGATCTCCGGCGAGGATGGCCTCCACGATCTCCGTGTGCTGCTGATGGGAATGGTCAAGGGCGGGCCCCATGACGGGAACGACGCGCAGGAGCGTCTCGTTGAGGATGAGCTGGATATCGGCGATCGACTCCGTGAGGGCGTGACAGCCCGACAGCTCGGCCACATAGGCGTGGAAGTCGGCGTCGGCCAGGCGGAAGGCCGGACCGGCCGACGTCACGGCGGCCAGACGGGTGCGCAGTTCCTCCCGCTGCGCTTCACTCACCCCCGTCTCGGCCGCCAGCGCCGCCGCGCCGGGCTCCAGGACAGAGCGGAACTTGAGGGTGTCGCGCAGGCGTTCCTTCATCCGATCGCTCAGGCGATCCACGGAGGAGACCTCACCGTGGGGCTGTTCGGCGACGAAACTGCCCCCCGACCGACCACGCTGCGTGCGGACCAGCCCCGCCTGCTGCAGCGCCCGGATCACCGCCCGCACGGTGGTACGGCTGATCCCGAGCTGCTCGCTCAGTTCCCGCTCGGGAGGAAGCCGCGTCCCCACCGGCAGTCGCCCCGAACGGATCTGGGCGACGAGGTACCCGAGCGTTTCCTCGAACGGATTCCTGCCTGTACCCGGGTCGGATCCGCTGTCCGCCACCTGCGCTCTCCCGTCTCGATCGGATCTTCGGACCGACTTTATTTGCTCACTCCATTGCCAGCAAGGCGCCTGCATGTTTACTTTTTGGTGTGTCCAAATACTCTGTGCCTGACCGCGGGGCTCCGCTCATCGGCATCCCCGTCGCCGTCGAGCGAGCGCGGTGGCGCGTATGGTCCGGGCCCGCGTACCTGCTGGCAGCCGCCTACGCCGACCGGGTGTGGCAGGCCGGCGCGGTGCCCGTCCTTCTGCCCGTCGGAGGTGCGGCCGAGGACGCCGCTCGCGTCGTCGGGTCGTTGGACGGCCTGATACTGGCGGGAGGCGCGGACGTGCACCCGTGTCTGTACCGACAGGACCCCCATCCGTCCGCGGGGCCGTTCGCCCAGGAACGCGACGTGTGGGAGAGCGCCCTGCTTCTCGCGGCTCTCTCCAGCGGTCTGCCGGTGCTGGGCATCTGCCGCGGCATGCAGCTGCTCAACGTCGTTCTCGGCGGCACGCTGACTCAGCATCTACCGGACAGCACCGGAACGGACCTGCACAACCCGGTGCCCGGAGAGTTCGCACTGCACCGGGTGCGCACGGCGCCCGGCAGCCGGATCCGCCGGATTCTCGGTGCCGTGTCGGACGTGCCGACCTACCACCATCAGGCGGTGGAATCGGTCGCGGCCGACCTGGCTCCCGTCGCCTGGGCCGACGACGGCACCGTCGAGGCCCTGGAGGACGGCACCGGCCGAGTGCTCGCCGTCCAGTGGCATCCGGAGACCGGCGAGTCCACCGCGCTGATGGACCACTTCGCCCATCTGTGCTCCCAGCAATGTGTCTAGCGCTCTCCGGAGCCTGCACGCCCCTCCCCAAGCCCGTGGACACCGCCCGTCCGTATGAGAGGAATGCGCGTGAGCGGAACCCTGACCGTCGACGAACTGCGTCAAGCGGTCGCAGACGACACCATCGACACCGTTGTACTGGCCATGCCCGACATGCAGGGACGGCTCCAGGGCAAGCGGCTCGACGCCCGCCATTTCCTCGACGACGTCCTCACCGCCGGCACCGAGGCCTGCTCGTATCTGCTCACCGTGGATGTGGACATGCACGTCGTGGACGGCTACGAGATCTCCGGCTGGGCCAACGGGCTCAACAACTTCGAGCTCGCCCCGGATCTCGGCACGCTGCGTCGTGTGCCGTGGATGCCGGGAACCGCGCTCGTCCTCGCCGACGCCCGTTGGGCGGACGGACGTCCCGTGCCGCAGTCTCCGCGTGAGATCCTCCGGCACCAGCTCGCCAGACTGGCCCGG
The DNA here is from genome assembly GCF_043201555.1 of Streptomyces sp. NPDC048288. Taxonomy (NCBI): domain Bacteria; kingdom Bacillati; phylum Actinomycetota; class Actinomycetes; order Kitasatosporales; family Streptomycetaceae; genus Streptomyces; species Streptomyces sp. NPDC048288. Next base: position 410,396 of record NZ_JBICZD010000007.1, on the reverse strand, counting down.
CGCGGCTGGTCGGCGCTGGTCGCGACGGAGCTGGAGTTCCTGTTGTTCGAGGACGACTACCGGACCGCTCACGACAAGCGCTACCACGGCCTGCAGCCCGCCAGCCCGTTCAATATCGACTACTCGATCCTGGGCACCTCGCAGTCCGAGCCGCTGCTACGGCAGATCCGCCGCAGCATGCGCGGCGCCGGGATGGAGGTCGAGGCCCTCAAGGGCGAGTGCAATCCCGGGCAGTTCGAGCTCGGCTTCAAGTACACCGACGCCCTGGCCACCTGCGACAACCATGTCGTCTACAAGACCGGGGCACGGGAGATCGCGATCCAGAACGACGTCTCGATCACCTTCATGGCCAAGTTCAACGAGCGTGAGGGCAACTCGTGCCATGTCCACCTCTCGCTCGTCGACGAGCACGGCGCCCCCGTCTTCGTGGGCACGGACGGACACCAGCCCTCCCCCGTCTTCCGGCACTTCGTCGCCGGACAGCTCGCCACCGCCCGGGACTTCAGCATCCTGACCGCGCCCAACGTCAACTCCTACAAGCGGTACCAGGCCGGCTCCTTCGCACCGACAGCACTGCGCTGGGGACGCGACAACCGCACGTGCGCGATCCGAGTGGTGGGAGAAGGCAGCAGCCTGCGCCTGGAGAACCGGACGCCGGGCGCCGATGTCAATCCCTACCTGGCGGTCGCCGCCGTCATCGCCGGCGGGCTGTACGGCATCGAGCAGGAACTGGAGCTGGAGCCCGAGGCCGTGGGAAACGCCTACGCACAGAGCGGCGCGCGGATGCCGGCCTCGCTGGCCGAAGCGGCCCGCCTGTGGGAGGACAGCCCCGTCGCCCGCGACGCCTTCGGCAAGGACGTCGTCACCCACTACGCCAACGCCGCGTTCCAGCAGGCGACCGCCTTCGAGTCGGCCGTCACCGACTGGGAACGCGTGCAGGGCTTCGAGAGGATCTGAGTGCCGCGATGATGCTGAAGATAGTCAACCCGGCCACCGAGGAAGAGATCACCTCCGTCGAGGCCCTCGACGAGCCGCGGACCCACGAGCTCGTGGAGCGTTCGGCGCGTGCCTTCGACCGATGGAGCAAGGTGCCTGCGCCTGAGCGGGCCCGGCTCCTGCGGCGGTTCGCCGACGCCGTCGACGCCGACGGTGAACACCTCGCGCAGCTGGAGAGCCGGAACGCGGGCCATCCGATCGTCGAGGCACGGGGCACGGCCGCCCGGGCGCGCGACGTGATCGAGTATTTCGCGGGCGCCCCCGAACGTCTCATCGGCCGGCAGATCCCGGTCGACGGCGGCGTGGACATCACCTTCCACGAGCCGCTCGGCGTCGTCGCCGTGATCACTCCCTGGAACTTCCCGCTCCAGCTGGCCGTCTGGGGCATGGCCCCGGCCCTGGCCGCGGGCAACACCGTGATCCTCAAGCCGTCCGAGCTGACGCCGCTGACCACGATCCGGCTCGCCCGGCTGGCCGTCGAGGCGGGCCTGCCGCCGGACGTCGTCCAGGTCGTCACCGGCACGGGCAGCGTGGCCGGGCAGGCACTGCTGGACCACCCCAGGGTGGCCAAGGTGGTCTTCACCGGATCCACGGACGTCGGTCGCATCGTCATGCGCAGCGCCGCGAACAGCCTCAAGCGCGTGACGCTGGAACTCGGCGGCAAGAGCGCGAACATCGTCTTCAAGGACGCGGACCTGCCCGCCGCCGCGGCGGCGGCCCCCATGGGCGTCTTCTACAACGCCGGCCAGGACTGCTGCGCGCGCTCGCGGCTGCTCGTACAGCGCGAGGTGCTGGACGAGTTCGTGGACCTGCTCCGGCCCGCGGTGCGGGGCGTCAACGTCGGGGACCCCGCGGACGAGACAACCGAGGTCGGCCCTCTGATCAGCGCGGGCCACCGGGACCGCGTGGCGTCGTTCCTCACCCCTGAGGAAGACATCCTCATCCGGGGCAAGGCACCCGAGGGCCCGGGATTCTGGTTCGCCCCCACGGTCCTGCTGTCGAAGGACGGGACATCGCGGTCCTCGGTGCAGGAGATCTTCGGACCGGTGGTCACGCTGATCCCCTTCGACGACGAGGAGGACGCGATCCGTATCGCGAACGACACGGTCTACGGGCTGGCGGGCTCGATCTGGACGCGGGACGTCGCCCGCGCCCTGCGCACCGCCCGAGCCGTGCAGGCCGGAAACCTGTCCGTGAACAACAACACGGCCGTACGCCACCAGACGCCCTTCGGGGGTTTCAAGCAGTCCGGCATCGGACGCGAACTCGGACCGGACGCCCTACGGGAGTTCACCGAGACGAAGAACGTCTTCATCTCCCTGACCTGATCCGGGCCGAGCCAATGGAGAGCTCCGTGAAAGCCGCTGTTCTGCGTGACGGTGAGAAGACCCTGCGCGTCGAGGACGTCGACGTCGACCGGGTCGGACCGCACGAACTCCTCGTCCAGACCTCGGCCGCCGGCCTGTGCCACAGCGACCTCAACCACCTGCACGGGGTGTTCGACATCCCGCGCCCCTCCGTCATGGGACACGAGTCGGCCGGCATCGTCGTGGAAGTCGGCAGCGAGGTCGTGGACTTCGTCGCGGGCGACCATGTCATCACCTGTCTGTCGACGTTCTGCGGGCGCTGCGAGCGGTGCCTGAGCGGGAGTTCCTATCTGTGCGCCGGCTCCCACAGCGTGCGCCCGCCGGGAGCGGGGCCACGACTGCACCAGTCCGGGGACGAGGTCCACCAGTTCCTCAACGTGTCGAGCTTCGCCGAGCGGCTCCTGGTCCATGAGACCGCAGCGGTACGTATCACCAAGGACATGCCCCTGGACCTGGCCGCGCTGATCGGCTGCGGAGTCACCACAGGCCTCGGAGCCGTCTTCCACAGGGCGCGCGTCAGCCCGGGCGAAACCGTCGCCGTACTCGGCTGCGGTGGCATCGGACTGAGCGTCGTCCAAGGCGCCAGGATCGCCGGGGCGTCCCGAATCATCGCCGTCGACCTGCAGCAGGAGAAGCTCGACGCAGCCACGCTGGTGGGCGCGACCGATGTGCTGCGAGCGGACCGGTGCGACACCGCCGAGGCCATCCGCGAACTGACCGACGGTGGAGTCGACCACTGCTTCGAGGCCGCCGGCTCGGTCGCCACCGCCGAGGCCGCCGTGGAATCCCTGGCGGTCGGCGGTACCGCCACCATCGTCGGTCTGATCCCGGCCGGTCGTACGTTCCCCGTGCAGGCGCGGCTCCTCCTCGACGACCGGCGCGTTCAGGGCGCGATGATGGGCGCGCGAAACTTCCGCCTCGCCATGCCGAAGTACGTCGACCTGTTTCTCTCGGGTCGCCTGATGCTTGAGGAGATGGTGAGTTCTCGTATCGGCCTGGACAGCATCAACGACGGGTTCGCCGCGATGGAGGCGGGCGGCTCCCTACGCGATCTGGTCGTCTTCTGATGCCCATCCGACAAGGGCCTGACCTCACTGGCCGGCAGTGGCTCGGCGCGCCTCGGCCGCCTCGCGCGCATGGCTCGGGAGAGTGAATCCCGGGCGAGCGAGATCCCTTGCCCCTGACGGAACAGCCGCGGTCCCGAGGAGCTTGCGAGCCGCGATGTGATCGGCGGGCGAGTTGACCGACTCGACGGACACCAGCCGGTCGTCGACGAGGCGGGCGACGGAGAACCGGCCCGCGCTCGGGTCGCCCAGGAGCCGAAGTTCGGTTTCGGGCCCTGCCAGTCCGGCGATCTGGATCTTGACATCGAACTGGTGGGTCCAGAACCACGGAAGCGCGTCATACGCGCCCGGCTGAACGCCCATGAGCCGTGCGGCGACGAAGCGGCCCTGGTCGACGGCGTTCTGCACGGATTCGAGTCGCGTCCGGCCGCCCCCTGGGAGCGCGCCGGGGAAGTTCGCGCAGTCCCCGATCGCGCTGATGGCGGGGTCGGTTGTACGCAGGTACTGGTCGACGACTATTCCGCCGCCGCAGTCGTCGGCGACGGCCAGCCCGGCCGCCAGAGCCAGCCCGGTACGGGGGCGGACTCCGATCGCCACGACCACCAGGTCCGCGCCGAGTTCCCGGCCGTCCGCGAGCCGTACCCCCGTCACGTGTCCGTCTTCGTCGAGCAGGCCCGCCACCAAAGTCTCGGTCAAGACCGTGACGCCGTGGCTGAGGTGCTCCTGTTCGAGGAAACGGCTGATCAACGGGCTGACCACCCTCGCCAGCACCCGGTCGGCGGCTTCGACCACGCAGACCGACGCACCGGTCTGTGCGGCGCTCGCGGCGACCTCCAGCCCCAGGAACCCTCCCCCGACGACGACCATACGGGAGCGAGACGACAGCCGCGCCCGGATCCGCGCGGCGTCGAGAGCGGTCCGGAGCGTGAGTACGCCGTCCAGCGGACGGTTCAGCGTCGGCAACGGCACGGGTTCGGCGCCGACTGCCAGCACGAGGTGGTCATAGTCGAGCCGACGGCCCGACCCCAGCTCGACGGTACGGAGCCGCCGGTCGACAGCGACGGCGGGTTCGCCCACGCGCACTTCCACGCCGTGGCTGTCGTAGAACGAGGCCGGTCGCAGCTCCGTGTGGTCGTCGGCGGCCGCCGGCAGCTTCTTCGACAGGGGCGGGCGCTCGTACGGCAGCGTGTTCTCCTCGGAGATCAGGCTGAGCGGTCCGGTGAATCCGTTCTCGCGCAGGGATGCCACGGTCTGGAATCCTGCATGACCACCGCCCACGACGACGACCGGGCCGATCATCGGCAATGAGACGCTCATACCTGCTCCGACGGCAGATCGACCTCAAGGTCGTGCAGTTCCGCCCCCATCGTTATCTGGCAGCCCAGCCGTGAACGCCGCGCGTCCCGCGGGGCTGCGGTGAAGTCGAGCATCGCGTGCTCGTCCTCGCCCATCGGGGGCAGGGCGTCGACGAACTCGTCGCGGACGTAGACATGGCAGGTGGCGCACATCGCCTGTCCCCCGCATTCGCCCACGATGCCGTCGACCCCGTCGCTCAGCGCGGCCCGCATCACGGTCGTACCGTCCTTGACGGTGACGGTCCGCGGGGAGCCCGAGCTGTCGTGGTAGGTGATGTGAGGCATGGTCAGCGGGTCTCCGTCCAGGCGATCGGGCACTCGGTCATTCCCCGGAAGAACCAGCCCGCCCAGCGCGTGCGCCGCGACGGATCGATCCTGACGTCGGGGTGGCGTTCGTAGAGGAGCGGCACCGCGATCTGCCCTATCGACCACCGGGCGGCCCACAGGCCCGCGCACATGTGGACACCGGCGCCGAAGGCCAGATGGGCCACCTTGGGCCGGTGCAGGTCGAAGGAGTCGGGGTCGGGGAACCGCGACGGGTCCCGGTTCGCCGCGGAGATCATCAGCCCGACGTCACGGCCCGCGAGGAGACGGACACCGCCGAGTACGGTGTCGCGCTCCAGCGTCTTCGGGATCATGCCGATGGGCGCGACCAGGCGGATCGCCTCGTCGAACGCCGTGCGCCACAGGCGTGGTTCGGCCAGGATCTCGGCACGCTGTTCAGGGTTGCCGTCCAGGGCCCAGAAAAGGGTGGTGAGAGCGTGTTGCGGCTCGTTCACTCCGCCCGAGATGATCAGCTTCACGTTGTGATGGATCTCGGGGACGCCCATACCTCCCGCGGCCAGGGTGGAGACGACCGAGTCGTCGGGGCAGCTGCGCAGACGGGGCACCAGGTCGTCGAGGACGGCGTCAGCCTCGGCACCGGCCTCGGCCGCGCGACGGGTCACGTCCGGGTCCTTGCCGCCGTTGGCCATCTCGCTGATGAACGCCTGTGACCAGCGGGCCAGTTGCTCGGCCGGCACATCCCGCATGCCGAGGAGGTCGGCCAGGTTCCGCGCGGCCAGCGGGACCGCGTAGTCCCGGTGCAGGTCGGCCCGCTCCGGGCCGATGCCGGTCAACACGTCAAGGTAGCGGTGGGCGTTGCGGGTGAAGACCGGCTCCCACACGTCCTGCATGCACTTCGGGCGCAGGGCCGGATTAAGGGCGGCGCGCTCGGCGGTGTGCGCGGCGCCGGTCTTGGCGAGCATCGGGACGCCGCCGAGCGACCGGGTGATGTTCTCCGTACCGGCACGCGGCGATTCCGGGTCGTCCTCCATCGCCTTGCACGCCGCGTAACTCGTGACCAGGTACCTGTTCAGGCGAGGCACCCAGGCGACCGGAGCCTCGGCCCGCAGGCGTCGGTAGGTCGGGTACGGGTCCTGCTGCAGGGCCGTCGGGTCGACCCAGTCGACGACCGGTGCCTCCGGCGCCGCGGTGTCCGCGACGTGCGCGGGCCGAAGTCCCGGCTCGTCGGGTGGTGTGTGGGGGGTGGCCGCCGACGCGGGGCAGCGCGCAGCCGTGGTTTCGTTCACGTCGCCTCGTTTCATTGCTGATGCACGAGCGGGAGCGGCATGGCCGGTGGCGAGCCGCTACCCGGGAAGGTGCGGCATGACCTCGCGGGCGAACAGCTCCATGGAGCGGGCCACTTCCGGCGCGCGCATGCCTGCGTGACGGAAGGCGAGGGCGAACCCGGTGGTGCCGGGCTTCTCCTTGAGGATGCCGAGCAACGTCTCGGTCACCTCGTCGGGCGAGCCGACCGCGGCACGCCCCAGGTGACCGAGGTCCCCCTCGGCGATCCGTGCGGGGGGTATCTCCACCGAGGGGTCTGGGAGTTCCCCTTGTATGTTGCGCCGGAGGCGGTAGAAGTTCGCGAAGTGGTGCAGCCCTTCGAGGCTCGCCTCCAATGCCTCTTCACGGGTCGGCGCCACGCACACCATCTGCAGCGGAATCGCCTGGTGCGCCTCCGGTTCGCGGCCATCCTCGCGCAGGGTCCGGTCGTAGAGCGGCTGGCGCTGGGCGATGAGGTGGTAGCCGTTGCGGGCCGCCAGCTCAAGGCTCTGCGGTCCGATGGCGGCGGCGTAGAAGGGGATCCGTTCCTGCACAGGTCGCGTCGTGAACGTCACCTCGGGGATGTCGAAGTACTTCCCGTGGTGGCTGAAGGTGCCCTCCTCGGTGAAGCAGCGTTCGATGAACCGCGCCGCCTCGTAGGTGATGCCCAGCCGCTTCCCCGACGGGACGCCGAAGGTACGGAACTCCTCGAACTGCGATCCGACGCCGAACCCGAAGTCGACCCGGCCGCCGGAGATGTTGTCCAGGACCACGAGGTCCTCCGCGAGACGGAGGGGGTGGTGGAAGGGCAGGCACATCACGGAGGACCCGAGTCTGATGCGACCGGTCCGCGCGGCTATCGCCGTCAGCACCAGCATCGGTGACGGAGTCCACTGGTCCTCCGTCATACGGTGCTCCCCCACCCACACATGGTCGAATCCCAGGGCCTCCGCCCGTACGGCGTCGGTGATGTACTCCTCGTACACCTCCGGCAGCGGACGGGGGTGGGCCGGATGGTTCCGCACCGCCATCAGCAAGCCGATGTCCACCAGGTTCTCCTCTCGCCAATCCTTTGACGGCTGTTCGTCAGCCGCCGACCGTGGGCTCGCCCAGGACGATGCTCGGAGCCGCATCGCGCAGTGGTGACTCGTCGGGCGACCGCCTGGGGACAGCGAGCGCCGCGGTCATCCCGACGCCGGCCACCGCGGCCAAGACGTAGAAGTTCCACCTCATCCCGCCGCCGGCGGACAGGATGAATCCGCCGATCGCGGGCCCGGCGACGGCTCCGAGTCGGCCGATCGACAGTGCCCAGCCCAGGGCGGAGGTGCGGACCTCGGCCGGCATGCGGTTCACCAGGTACGCGCTGATGAAGCCCTGTTCGCCCAGGAGACCGAAACCACAGACCAGGAGACACGCGTAGAGGAGCCCGACCGGCGGCCCGGCGCTGATCACGAGCAGGCCGCCCGCACCGGCGAGGAACGCCGTCACCACGATGCGCCTGGGGCCGGCCCGGTCGGCGAACACGCCGCCGGGGATCAGACCGCCGGCGGCCCCGATCCAGGCCACGCTGGTGAGGGCGAGCGCGGTGCCGGTCGTGTAGCCGTTCCCCTTCAGGATGGTGGGCAGCCACGTACCCAGGCCGAAGCTCACCAGCTGGGCGCAGAAGGACATGATCCAGAACGGCAGCGTCATCCGTCGGTGCGGGTGCGTGATCAGCGCGGAGAGTCCGAGACGCCCCTGCTTCTCCTGCCGCGCGGGCAGCCCGGGGGCCGGCAGGCCGTAGCGGCGGGCGAGCGCCACGGCCTCGTCCTGCCTGCCCGCGCGCATCAGCCGGAGGGGGCTGTCGGGGAGCCTGAGCAGGCCCCACGGCGCGATCAGGACCAGCGGCAGGGCACCGATCAGGTACATCACGTGGTAGGAGACCTCGGGCATCAGCACCGAGCCCAGCAGGGGGGCGGCGACGGCTCCGAGACAGATGCCCGCCATGGTGCAGGTGATGTTCCGGCTGCGCCGCGTCGGGGGCGACAACTCCGCGAGAGTGCCCTGCAGGACGGGCATGACGGCGCCGAGGCCCGTCCCGGCGAAGAACCGGGTGCCGACGAAGAAGCCCGGCGCCGGAGCGACGGCCGAGCCGAGAGTGCTCAGGGAGTAGGCGACCAGCCCGGTCAGCAGCAGCGTGCGGGGGCTGACACGGCCTCCTGCCGCTCCCACCACGGCCGCGCCCAGCAGCATGCCGATCGACGTGAGGGCGCCGACGGTGCCCAGGCCGGCGGTGGACATGTGCCAGTCCGCCCGGTGGAGGAGCGCCGGAATCGTGGCTCCGTAGACGCTGAGGTCGTAGCCCTCGAACACGGCGATGGCCAGGGCCATGGCGAAGAACTCGCGCAGGTTCCGTTTGGCGTGCGGGGAGGTGAGGCTGGAGGAGGATGTGACTGTCACCGTTGACGTCCTTTTCTCGGCGCGGACGCTTGCCCCTTGGGTCCGCGCTGGTGCGGGGTGACGGATGGCGATGCGGCGAGCCGCCTCATCGGTCATCGGTCGTCGGGCCTTGCGGCACGGTGGGCCCGGGAAGGTGTGGCGAGTGCCGGGGGTCCGGCACTCGCCGACGCTTTCAGCGGTGCGAGAAGCGATCCGCCTCGTCGAGAAGGGCTTGCAGTCCGGCCGGGTCCTCGGCGGTCCCGAGGACGTAGCGGTCCGGCCGGATCACCACGGCGTGCGTGCCGTAGTGGTCGAGGAGCGTCCCGGGTTCGTCGATGATCACGGCGTCGCCCGTGTCGACACCGCGCAGGGTGTCCTCGGTGGCCGCCACCGCGTAGCGGAAGCCGACCACGTCGTCCAGGAGAGCGCCGCCGGCCAGCCACGGCTGGATCGACAGGGTGCCGTCATGCGCGGAACCCGGGTTCTGCCGGACTCCTGGTCCGAGGACCGGGCGGATGGGCCGCAGGGCGCCCCGGTCACCGGCGCGCAGCTTCGCGTCCCGTTCCCGTGCGACGACCGGATCGGTGGTCTGCACGAGGGCGCCGAGGGCGGTTGCTTCCACGATCCATTCGCGGGCGTGCGGGGCGCGCTCGGACTGGTAGGTGTCCAGCAGGGCGTCCGTGGCCTCGCCTCGTACGACCTGGGCGAGCTTCCAGGACAGGTTGGCCACGTCGCGGATACCGGAGCAGAGGCCCTGCCCGTGGAACGGCGGCTGCAAGTGGGCGGCGTCCCCGGCCAGCAGGACCCGTCCCCGGCGCCACTGGTCCGCGAGGAGGGAGTGGAAGACATACACGACGGCCCGTTCGAGGACGATCTGGTCCGGCCCGACCCAGGGCTCCAGCATCCGGTGCACGGTCTCCGGCCGGGTGAGCTCTGCGGTGTCGTCGCCGGGCAGCACCTTGAACTCCCAGCGCAGTGTCGTCCCGGACACGCGCAGGTAGTGCGGGCGGGCGGGGGTGGCGTAGAGGTGGCCGCCGGGCTCCAGCCGCAGGGAGCTGTCCGTGAGCTCGGCGTCGATGACGAGGTAGGGGTCGTCGGGCCCCAGGACCTCGAAGGCGGAACCCATCGACTTGCGGGTGAAGGACGAGCCGCCGTCGCATCCGACCACGTAACCCGCCGTGAGCGAACCGCCGGCATACGTCACCGTCACGCCGTCCGCGTCCTGGTCGATGGCCGTCACCTCGACGCCGACCCGCAGGTCGACCGTGTCGGGCAGACAGCCACGCAGGGCGTGTTCCAGCGTCGGCTGCTTCAGGGAGAAGTCGTGCGGCCAGCCGTACGGGCCGATGCCCGGCGGCACCTTGTACTCCACCAGGATCTCGCCGGCCTCGTCGCGCATGTCGAAACCGACGCTCTCCGACAGGGCGGTCAGAGCTGGCTTCTCCACGCCCGCGGCCTGCCACACGCGCAGCGCCTCGGCGTCCACGTGCCCGGCCCGGGGAAGGTGAGCCGCCTCCGGCTCCCGTTCGAGGCACACGACCTTCAGACCCTGCTTGCCGAGGAGGTGGCTGAGGGTGAGCCCGACGGGACCGCACCCGACGATCGCCACGTCGTACCGGGTCACGGCCGGGTCACCTCCAGCAGCTCCGCCTCGTCGAACAAGGCGTAGTCACTGTCCATCAGCGCGGACGCGTAGAGCTTGTTCTCCTGGAAATCGACGACCAGGGTCACGGCGAAGGTCGGGCGGCCGGCCTCGGGGTCGCCGACGCGGACCCAGCCGATGACGTACTGGTCGTCGCGCAGCCGGCGGGCGCGGTAGCCGATGGACCGGGCCGTCAGATCCTCGCCGTTCAGCATCTGGAAGACGACCCGGTCGGCGTCGAAGGTCAGCAGGTATTCGCGGCCCGTCGAATAGCGATATTTCAGACGCAGGCCCTCAAGGGTTATCAGTTCACCCCCGATCAGATTGCGATCGGGATTCCCTCCGGCGTCGTTCTGGGCGCTGAGAATGGCGGTCACGTCGACCTCCTTGTCATACGTAACGTGTACAGGCGCGGGTAATGGTCGGATCAGTTGGAATTCGCCGCGGTCGGTTACCTGGTGAGGACGATTTTCCCCGTGGTCTTCCCGGCCCCGACGGCCGTGATCGCCTCGATGGCGTCCTCGAAGGGACGGGTGTCGATGCGCTGACGGAGTTCGCCCGCCGCGACCATGGCGAGCACCTGTTCCAGGTCGCCCGGCCGGTGTGCGTCCACGGAGACGTAACTCAGCGTGATGTCTTCACGGACCTGCGGTCCGTGCAGGGTCGACAGCAGTTGACCGCCCGGCTTCACCAGACTCGCGACGTCGGTGAACCGCTCGGTCTGCTGCCAGCCATGGTGCACCAGGTCGATCACGGTGTCGACGTCGTGAACACGACTTTCCCGGAGCGAGGCCGCGGCCGACGCGCCGTCGAGTTCGATCGCGCGGTGGACACCGAGTTCGCTGAGATATGGGGCGGTCCCCGGCAGATCGGCAGTGATGACCTGGGCGCCGGCACGCACGCACAGCTGCGACAGCACCGATCCGACTCCGCCCGCCGCGCCGATGATGAGCACCGTGCTCCCTGCGGTGATCCGCTCCGCTGCGCGCAGTACGGCCGAGGCCATCAGCCCCACCATCGTCACGGCCGCGGCCTGCTCGTACGAGACGGCGGTCGGCAGGGAGGCGACGGTCGAGTCCGGGCCCAGTACGACCCTTTCCGCGAACGCGCCGGCGCGGCGCCCGCAGAAACCGGCCACCCTCGCCCTCACCTCGATCCCGGTCACACCCGGCCCCACGGCCTCGACCACGCCCGCCACGTCGTGCCCGGGCGTCCAGGGGAGGTCCAGTTCCACGAAGGAGCGCATGGACCCGCTCATCAGTTTCAGATCCAGCGGATTGACCGAAGTCGCCGCCGGCCTTACGAGTACTTCGCCCTCTCCGAGCGACGGCTCCGCGATATCCGTGAACTGCAGACCGTCGGGCACCCCGTACTCGCTCAATTGCAGAGCCTTCATGAAGTCCCGCTCTCCTCATTCGAGTGACCGGCTGCCTGAAACCGGTCCGGTGGGGTGGCGGCTTTCAGACTGTGCCAGCCGTCTCGGGCTCGGCAAGAAGGCGGTGCAACTAGGAGGTATCCGTAGGACGAATGCATGGATGCCGTTCGGCTTGGATCCGGCTCAGAGGCTGGGCTGCTCGTCGAGTCCCGAGCAGGCCTCGAAGAGCACACCAAGAAACCACTGCAGCGCTCGGTCGGCCCTGCGGCTCGGATGCCAGTACACCGCTTCGACCAGGGGCCTCTCCGCCGCTCCGGGGATCTCCACGACCGCCCATCGCTCCCTGCCGGGAAGCGCCTGGGCCAACCGGGCCGGTACGAGGGTGATCATCTCTGTGCCGAGGACCATCAGGGGCAGAGCGCTGAGGCCGTAGAGGGAAACGGCGACTTGACGTCGTACGCCGATCAGTTCGACCAACTGATCGGCGGGCGTGGTGATGTTGCCACCGAACTGCCCCACGGCATGCGGCAGTTCGTTGAGCAGCCGCAGCGGGGAACAGTCCTTGGTGAGCGCCGGGTTCTCCGCGTCCAGCATGCACACGAAACGGTCGCGGAACAGGACGTGGTGCATGCCCGGGTAGCCGTAGCCCAGGGGGGCGATGAGCAGGTCGTGCCTGAGGAGTTCACCCAGGATGTCCGGCACCGGCTGGGGAGGCGTGAAGCCGAGACTCACGCCGGGCGCCCGCTCACCGAGGATCCGTTGCAGCCTCGCGTTGATGACCACGCTGGCGTACTCGGAGGCGGTGATCAGGAACCGGCGGTCACTCGCCGCCGCGTCGAAGTCCGAGCGGACGGCGAGCACGCGGTCGACCTGGGTCAGGGCCTCGATGACGAGGGGGAGCAGGAAATGCGCCACCGGCGTCAGTTCCATGACCCGGCCCTGCCGCACCAGGAGCGGGTCGTTGAAATGGCGCCGAAGCTTGGCCAGCGCGGCACTGGTGGCGGGCTGACTCAATTGCAGCCTTTCGCCCGCCCTGGTCACGTTCTGCTCTTCGAGCAGGGCACGCAACGCGATCAGCAGATTCAGATCCAGGCCTCGGACGTCCATCCGCGGACTCTACGACAGCTTGTTCCGTCGATCCCGTGCGGCGCATATTCGCGGGGTGGATAACTGATATATCCAAGTAGGTCTTGCTGCGACATGAAAATGTAACCGACCGTGTAGCCATGATCCCCCCATCCACCGATCTTGATCCGGGCGATCCGGCGGGTGCCATCGCGGCCGCGGCGAAACGCTGCTCGAACTGGTCGCGTTGGGGCTCCGACGACGTCCTGGGCACACTGAATTTCCTGGACGCCGGCAAGCGCCGGGAGGGCGCCGCCCTCGTACGCAGGGGCGTCAGCTTCTCCCTGGCTCAGACCTTCGGCTCGGACGGACCGCAGAAGGGCTGGCGGCGGCGGACGAATCCGGTGCACACCATGCTCGACACGGGCGTCGACGCCGAGCGGGGCGGCCAGGGGTTCCCACACGGGTTCGGCGGCGCCGACGACGTCGTGTTCATGCCGCTCCAGGCGTCCACGCAGTGGGACGGCCTGGGCCACATCTTCGATCACGGAATGGCCTGGAACGGCCGCCGCGCGGGCGACGTGGTCACCTCCGAGGGCGATGGTGTGACCGGCATCGAGACCGCCGCCTCGGCGATCGCCGGCCGCGGTGTCCTCCTCGACGTCGGACACGTGCTCGGCTCCGACGGGGAGCTGCCGGACGGTTTCGCGATCACCGCCGACCATCTGGAGGCGACGATCACCGCCCAGGGCGAGTCCGCGCGCGTCGGACGCGGTGACCTGGTGTGCGTGCGGACCGGAAGGCTCACCCGCGCCCGGCGTGAGGGCTGGGGCGAGTACGCCGGAGGCGACTCCCCCGGTCTGTCGTTCACCACCGCGGACTGGCTGCACGGCACGGAGATCGCCGGTATCGCCATCGACACCTGGGGCTTCGAAGTGCGGCCCAACGAGTTCGACTCCGCGTTCCAACCCCTGCACCAGGTGGCGATCCCGCACATCGGGCTGTTCATCGGCGAGATGTGGGACCTCGACGCGCTGGCCGAGGACTGCGCGGCCGACGGCGTGTGGGAGTTCCTCCTCACCGCGGCTCCCCTGCCCGTGACCGGAGCCGTGGGCGCACCAGTGAACCCCCTCGCCCTCAAGTAACGGGGTTCGACAACCCCGTTCCCCCTCACCACTCAAGGACCATCCACATGGCTGAGCGACTCATCACTCACCTGAGGCACGTCGACCTCGCCGTGCCCGACCACGCCAAGCAGCTGGACTTCTACACCGACATCTGGGGCCTGACGGCCGAGCACTCCGACAGCGGACTCACCTTCCTCGCCGCCGAGGGGTCGCCGGAGCAGTACGTCGTACGGCTGCGCCAGGCCGAGGACAAGCGGATCGATCTGATCGCCTTCGGCGCCGCGGACGCCGCGGCCGTCGACACGCTCGCGGAGCGATTGGGCAGCGCCGGCGTACAGCTGATCAGCGAGCCGGACGCGCTCCGGACCCCGGGGGGCGGCTACGGTTTCCGCTTCTTCGACAACGAGGGCCGCGCGGTGGAGATCAGCTCCGACGTCGCCGTGCGTGCACACCGGGTGATCGAGCCGGGCGAGTCAGTCCCGGTCCGCCTCTCGCACGTCGTGATCAACTCTGCGGTGCCGGAGGAGACGAGGGCCTTCTACGAGAAGCATCTGGCGTTCGCGCTGTCCGACACCCTCATGCATCCCCGCATGGGCGAGATGATGTGGTTCATGCGGGTCAACTCGTGGCATCACAGCATGGCGATCGCCCGCGGCCCGCACCCCTCGCTCCACCACGCCTCGTTCGAACTGCGCGGCATCGACGAGTACATGCGCGGCACCGGGCGGCTGCTGCGGGCGGGCGTGGAGAAGATCTGGGGGCCCGGACGCCATCTGGCCGGGAACAACACCTTCAGCTACTTCCTGGACCCGCACGGCAACACCGCCGAGTACACCACCGAGTTGGAGGTGCTCGACGAGGACACCTGGCACCCCCAGATGTACGACTTCACCCAGCCCGAGGTCAGCGACCAGTGGGGCACCGCCAACGCCATGAACGAGTTCGTCGCCTCCCGCTCGTTCAACGACCCCGACAAGGGCCTGTTCGTGGCCCCGCCGGTGTGAGCCGATGAGATTCGCCACCTGGGAGTCCGATGACCGCGTGCGGTGCGGTGTCGTCAGCGACGCCGGGCTGCACCCCTTGCCCGACGGGACGACGGTTCTCGACCTGGTCCGGGCGGGGCTGCCCGCGGCGCTCGACGCCGGAGAGTCCGCGCTCAAGGAGCCTGCCGTGTCCTGGGATGACGGCGTCCGCCTCCTGCCGCCGCTGGCCCCGCCCACCGTGCGCGACTTCGTCGCGTTCGAGGAGCACGTCGAGGGCGTGGTGAAGAGCGTGGCCGGCGGCGGCACCGTCGTACCGGAGTGGTACGAGGCGCCCACCTTCTACTTCACCAACCCATACGCGCTGACCGGGGCGTTCGACGACGTGCGCATACCGCCCGGTTCTCAGCTGTTCGACTTCGAGTGCGAGGTGGCCGTGGTCGTCGGGCGGGACGGCGCCTCGCTCACGCCGGAGGAGGCTCGCGACCACGTATTCGGGTACACGGTGCTCAACGACTGGTCGGCACGTGATCTCCAGAGCCGGGAGATGCGGGTCAACCTGGGTCCGGCCAAGGGCAAGGACTCGGCGACCACGCTGGGCCCGTGGCTGGTCACCGCGGATGAGTTGGAGCCCTACCGCGACGCATACGGCTTCCTGGCCCTCGGCATGCGCGTCACGGTCAACGGTACGGAGGTCGGCCGCGATCTGCTGTCCAACATGGGCTGGCCGTTCGAGGAGCTGATCGCCTACGCCTCGCGAGGCACCGAGGTCCGTGCCGGAGACGTCCTCGGCTCAGGAACCTGTGGCAACGGCGGCTGCCTCGCCGAACTCTGGGGCCGGGGCGGTCACTTGACTCCTCCGCCGCTGCACCCCGGGGACGTGGTCGAGATGACCGTCGAGGGCATCGGGACCATCCGCAACCGCGTCGTACAGGGACTCGACCTGCCCAAGGTCCGGCCGGCGCGACGCCGCCCACGCGACCGGGAGCGGACATGGTGACGGGGGAGAGCACGGCTCAGGGCCACCGTGTTGTCGTGATCACCGGCGCGGCGCGAGGGCAGGGTGCGGCCGAGGCCCGACTGCTCGCGGCCAGGGGCTTCACCGTGATCGGCTGTGATCTGGACGCACAGCTGCCATGGGACGAATCGGGCGTGGAATACCGCCGGTTGGACGTCACGGACCAAGCCGCCTGGACGGCCCTCGCCGACGACCTGCGCTTACGGTTCGTCCAGGTCCACGGGCT
The DNA here is from genome assembly GCF_043201555.1 of Streptomyces sp. NPDC048288. Lineage (NCBI taxonomy): Bacteria > Bacillati > Actinomycetota > Actinomycetes > Kitasatosporales > Streptomycetaceae > Streptomyces > Streptomyces sp. NPDC048288. Next base: position 394,176 of record NZ_JBICZD010000007.1, on the reverse strand, counting down.
GGTGGCCAACGCCGGCGTCACTTGGCGCGCCCGGCTGCCGGACCTCGCGCCCGGCGACCTGGCACGGGTCGTCGATGTCAACGTCACCGGCACGCTGCTGGGTATCCAGGCTCTGTCACCTCTGATGACCGCCGGAGGTTCCATCGTGGTCGTCGGTTCCGTCGCCGCGGTGACCGCGCACTACCCGGCCGCGTACACCGCCAGCAAGTGGGCGCTGCGAGGGCTGGCGAAGACGGCCTGCCTGGAGCTGGGGCCGCGCGGTATCCGGGTCAACACGGTCCATCCCGGCTACATCGAGACACCGATGACAGCGTCGGCCTCGGCCGCGTTCCGCGACGCCAACATCGCCGAGACCCCCCTTGGCCGCACCGGCACGGCGGAGGAGGTCGCACCACTGGTGGCCTTCCTGCTCGGCGACGGGGCCTCATTCATCACAGGCGCGGAGATCCCGGTGGACGGCGGCATGACCGCCCACGGAGGTGTCAAGTCCATCAGCGACGCACTGCGGGAGCCCGCATGACTCCGACGCCGAGCGGCCGGCTGGCCGGCAAGGTCGCGCTGATCACCGGCACCGCCGGCGGACAGGGGCGTGCCGCGGCGCTGTTGTTCGCCGCGGAGGGCGCCGTCGTCGTCGGTACCGACGTCAACGCCGACGGGGCGAAGGAGACCGTCGAGCTCGTCCGGGCCGCGGGCGGGCGGATGGACAGCACCCACCCTCTCGACCTGTCCGACGAAGCGGGTGCGGCGGCCTGGGTGGACGCCGCCGCGGCCGCGCACGGCGGCATCGACATCGTCTACAACAACGCCGGCGCCACCCGTTTCTCCCCCATCGCCGAGACCAGTTATGCCGACTGGTCGTTCACCGTCCGCAACGAGCTGGACATCGTCTTCCTGGTCACCCGCCAGGCCTGGCCGCACCTGATCGCCCGGGGCGGCGGCAGTGTGCTGCTGGTCGGCTCGACCGCGGGGCTCACCGGCTCCCTCACCAACACCCGCATCGCGCACACCGCGACGAAGGGCGGTGTCGTCGCGATGACCCGCCAGCTCGCGGCCGAAGGCGCGGCCCACGGCATCCGCGCCAACTGCGTCAGCCCCGGCATGATCCGGACGCCCGCCACCGAGGGCGACCTGCTGGCGCCCGACCACCCGATGCGATCCATCGCCCGGGCCATCCCACTCGGCCGGATCGGCACTCCGGAGGACGTCGCCCGGTGCGCGCTCTTCCTCGCCTCGGACGAAGCCGCCTACGTCACCGGCGCCAACCTCGTGGTCGACGGCGGTTGGTCCGCGGTACTGCCCGGCGCCTGCTGACGTCACACGCTGCACATCGAAAGGTAGGACCAACGTGTTCGAATACTTCCCGGGCAACTACGTCTGGAACCTGGGTGTCGTCGCCGCGCTGAACTCCGGGGGCCTGATCGACGAGGTCGACCGCGCATGCCGGCCGATCAGTGACGCTGCGGCCCATGGCGAGGACGCCGGCACGGCGGACTTCCTGCGCGCCTGGACCGCTCTGACGGACCAGCTCGTCAGCCAGGCCCGCCAGGCCGAGCAGGCCGGCCACCTCCGCACCGCCGGACAGCTCTACGCACGCGCCACGAACTACCTGTGCCAGGCCGAGCGCATGCTCTCCAGCTCCGACCCGAGCCGCCTGCCCACCTACCGGCGGGTCCTGGACCTCCAGCAGAAGGCGTTCGACCTCAAGGATCCACGGCTGTCCCGTGTCGCGGTCCCGTACGAGGGCACGACCCTGCCCGGTTACTTCAGCCAGGCGCCCGCCACCGACGACGGCCCCGCGCCGGTCGTCGTCATGTGGAACGGACTGGACTCCACCAAGGAGCACATGTATGCGTCGGGTCACTGGGAGGAACTCGCCGCGCGCGGCATCTCCTGCCTGATGATCGACTGTCCGGGCTCCGGCGAGGCCCTTCGGCTGCAAGGGCTGACGGCACGGGTCGACACCGAGGCCTGGGCCACGGCCTGCGTGGACTGGCTGCTCACCCGGGACGACGTGGATCAGGCGCGGATCGGCCTGGTCGGCTGGTCGCTCGGCGGGTACTACGCCCCGCGTGCCGCCGCGTTCGAGAAGCGCCTCGCCCTGACCGTGGCATGGGGAGCCAACCACGACTGGGGAGCCGTCCAGCGCCGACGGCTCGAACGCGAGGGCGAGCGCCCGGTACCCCACTACTGGGAGCACGTCCTGTGGGTGTGGGGGCACAAGGACGTCGACCATTTCATCGACTTCGCCGACGCGGTGCACCTGGACGGCGTCGTGGAACGAATCACCATGCCCTTCCTCGTCGTGCACGGCGCGAACGACCGGCAGATTCCGGTCGAGTACGCCCACCGCTCGTACGAACAGGCCGTCAACAGCGCCAAACGAGAACTGCGGATCTTCACCGAGGAGGAGGGGGCCTGCGAGCACGTGGGCCTGGACCACCTTCCCCACGTCAGCGCCTTCGTCGCCGACTGGGTCGCCGACACCTTCCGGGACGTCAAGGCATAGCACGCGAACCGCCCGGGCCGGGCGCTGTCGAGGTGCCCCGCGCCGGCGGCGGCACGTCGACGGCGGCCGGCCTCAGCGGCTCCTGGCCACCGCCAACAGTTCCGCGGCGGGCCCGACGAGTTTTCGGCCGGCGGACCAGACGGCCCGCAGCGCGCGGCTGAGCTCCAGGCCGTCCACCGGTACCGCGACCAGCCTGCCGTCGGCGATGTCGGTCCGCACGGAGAGTTCGCTGATCACGGCCGGCCCGGTGGCGGCGATGACGGCGCTACGCACCGCGGTGGCCGAGCCGAGTTCCAACAACGGCTGTGCCTCGCCGACCCCGGCGCGGGTCAGGGCCTCATCCAGCGTCTCCCTCGTTCCGGAACCCCGTTCCCTCACCACCAGAGGCGTTGACGCGAGTTCGCTGACGGAGAGCGGGCGCCGCTTGCGGGCCCATGGATGTCCGGCCGCCACCACCACTACCAACCGGTCGCCGGCCACCTGCCGGGTGGCGAACCCCGCCGGTGCGCGCGGGGACTCGATGAATCCGATGTCCGCGGCACCGGAGGCCAACAGTGCCGGGACGTTCTCGCTGTTGGTGACCTGGAGCCCGACATACAGATCGGGTCGCTGCCTGCGCAGGCGCCCGATCCAGCCGGGCGCCAGGTACTCCGCGACGGTCATGCTCGCGGCCACGCGCAGCTCCGCGTCGCGCCGCGTACGCAACGCCTCGGCCGCCAACAGCAGCTCGTCCAGGTCGTCGAGGACCCGCTGGGACCAGCCCACCACCATCCGGCCGGCGTCGGTGAGTTCCGATCCGCGGCGTGATCGTTCGAGAAGGACGAGACCCAGGCGTCGCTCCAGGGTCGACAGCCGCTTGCTGGCGGCGGGCTGGGAGATGCCGAGCCGCGACGCCGCGGCACCCAGGCTGCCGTGTTTCCCCACCATGACGAGCAACGCCAGGGAGTCCAGATCCGGTGTTCGGGCCATGTCCCAACGTTAGGGTATGACCACGCTCCACGTCATAACCCTTGGGTATGACGTGATCGACAGTCGGGGGCTACCGACCAGGTCAGCAGAGCAGCACAGTCCGTACATGAGCGAGAGAACCCCTCTTCGGCCGCCTCTGGCCGCACCGGACACCCCGCCTGTGACAGAAGCGTCCGACGCTGCCGCGTCACGCGTTCCCGGTCTGGCCATGTCGTTCGCCGTCGCTGTCGCTGCGACGGTCATCGGCAAACTCGTGCCCATCGTGGGCAGCCCCATACCGGGCATCGTCATCGGTGCCCTGCTGGCCGTCGTGGTCAAGCCAGGGAGACGGCTCCGCCCGGGTATGGGCAGCGCGAGCAAGACGGTGCTTCAGATGTCCGTGGTGGTCCTGGGCTGCAACCTCTCCCTGCGGCAGATCGCACGGGCCGGGACGGAGTCGCTGCCCGTCCTGTTCGGCACACTCGTCGTGTGTCTCGCCGCCGCCTTCGCGTTCGGGCGCCGGCTGAAGATCTCCGGCCGTCTGACGACCCTCATCGGAGTGGGTACAGGCATCTGTGGCGCATCCGCCATCGCCGCCGTCACCCCGGTCATCGGCGCGGTGGGCGCGGAGGTGGCCTATGCCGTATCGACCATCTTCGTCTTCAACATCGCCGCCGTGATCGTCTTTCCCGTCGTCGGTCACATGCTGGGCCTCAGCCAGCACTCTTTCGGTCTGTTCGCCGGCACGGCCGTCAACGACACGTCATCGGTAGTCGCCGCTGCGACGACGTACGGGAACGCGGCGGGGTCCTACGCGGTCGTCGTCAAACTCACCCGCACGCTGTGCATCATCCCGGTCTGCCTCACCCTGGCCGCCCTCGAACAACGCCGTGCCCGCCGCGAAGGCACAGTCGCCCAGGACGCGAAGCGGGTGCGCGTGTGGTCCTTGGTGCCGTGGTTCCTCGTGGGCTTCCTGCTGACCGCCACGGCCAACACCCTCGGGCTGATTCCCGATGCGGCACATCCGGTGTTCGGCGAGACCTCCGCGTTCCTCATCACGGTGGCGTTGTCCGCGATCGGACTCTCCACAGACATTCCGAGCATGCGACGCGCCGGTTCCCGCCCAGTCCTCCTGGGCGGCATTCTGTGGGTGGTGGTATCCGGAACCAGCCTCGTGCTCCAGGTCCTGACGGGTTCGCTGTGACAGGGCCGCGCGGGCGGATGACGTCATGTCCGAGGCGTGTCCGCTCAGGGGCAGGGCTCAGCCCGTAGCCGCCGATCGGCGATGTCCGGGCGTGCCGCGGACAGGTCAGCCGGCCGCGACGTGCCCTTCAACTCCCCGGCGGTCTTCAACACCTCGACGGCCGACACTGCCCAGCCCCGGACAGCGTATGTACAGCATCGAAAGGCAAGCTGGGAGTCATGCCCAACCACCCGGCGCCATCTGGCGCCACAGTCCGTGTCCTGATCGTCGATGACGAACCCGAGCTCAGCGGACTGCTGTCCATGGCCGTGACCGAGGCCGGCTGGCAGCCCATTCTGGCCGCGGACGGACACAGCGCCCTGCGGCTCGCCCGCGGATGCGCCCCGCACGCGGTCGTCCTCGACTGGATGCTGCCCGACCTGGACGGACTGCGGGTTCTGCACAGACTTCGCTACGAGAACGAGCGGTTGCCCGTGCTGATGCTCACCGCCCGGGACGGCCTCGACCACCGCATCGACGGGCTGACGGCCGGCGCGGACGACTACGTCACCAAGCCCTTCTCCCTGGAGGAGGTCATGCTACGGCTGCGCGGGCTGTTGCGGCGGTCCGGCGTCGGCAGCGACGGGGCCCACGCGGACGACGACTCCGTACGGACGCTCGGCGACCTGGTGATGTCGGAACGGACCCGCGAGGTGGCGCGCGCCGGAACGCCCGTCACCCTCACGGCCAAGGAGTTCGACCTGCTGTGGTTCCTGGTGAGCCATCCGCGACAGGTGTTCAGCAAGGCCCAGTTGCTCGACCACGTCTGGAACAGCTCGTTCGACGGGGAGGGCAACCTGGTCGAGGTCTACGTCTACAGTCTCCGATCCAAGATCGACAAGGGTCGGGCGCCGATGCTCCACACCGTGCGCGGGGTCGGCTACGTCGTCCGGGCAGCGAACGACGGCGCATGACGTACCGCAAGGGCCCCGGGGCGCCGGCTCACCGGCCGCGGGGCCGGTCCCTGCGGGCACGGCTGGTGCTCTTCATGTCCGTGATCCTGGTCGTCGTCTGCGCGGCCATGGCCCTGGCCACCGTGCTCGTCCAGCGCGTCTACCTGCTCGGCGACCTGGACCAGCGTGTCAAGGACGCCGCCGAACGCAGCCAGGGTGGCCTGCAGCGCCGCACGGGCGGCGCCGCCGATCTGGGCTTCCTCAACGAGCGAGGACAGCCGGTCGGCACGCTCGCGGCGCGGTTCGGCGCGGACGGCCGTGTCCTGGCCGCCGAGATGGTGACCGAGGACGGGCACCAGGACATTCTCACCGCCGCGCAGCGAGCCGCCCTGGCCGGGATCGCGACGGACGGCTCCCTGCACACCCGTACCATTCCCGGCCTCGGCACCTACCGGCTCACCGCCCTCGGCGGCGACGGGGTTCCGGTCCTGGCCGGGCTGCCCATGGCCGACGTACAGCACATGATCGACAGCCTGGTCGTGGTGGAGGCCGTGATCGCGTTCGTCGGTCTCGGCGCGGCGGGCGGTGTCTGCACGGTGGTCGTGCGGCGTCAGCTGCGTCCGCTGGGGCGGGTGGCCGCCACAGCGGTGGAGGTCTCCCGCGCGCCCCTCAACCGGGGCGAGGTGATCGTGCTCGGCCGGGTCCCGCCCCCGGACACCGATCCCGCCACCGAGGTCGGTCAGGTCGGCAGCGCGTTGAACCGTATGATCGACCACGTCGAGGCCTCTCTCGCCGAGCGACAGCGCACCGAGGAGCGCATGCGCCGCTTCCTCGCCGACGCCAGCCATGAACTGCGTACTCCGCTGGCGTCGATCGCCGGATACGCCGAACTCATGGACCGAGGTACCTCGACGCTGGCGCCGCAGCTGGCCTGGCGGCGCGTCTCCGCCCAGTCGGCCCGTATGACCGGACTGGTCGAGGACCTGCTCCTGCTCGCCCGACTGGACGAGGGCCGTCCGCTGCGCTCGGCAGAAGTGAACATGGCGACCCTGGTCGCGGAGGCGGTGTGGGACGCGCGCGCCGCCGGAAGCGGCCATGACTGGCAGGTGGCCCTGCGCCTGGACACACCCGTGACGGTGATCGGCGACCAGGGGCGCCTCCACCAGGTGCTCGCGAACCTCCTCGCCAACGCCCGTACGCACACACCGCGCGGCACGAAAATCACCGTGATCGTGGAGACCACAGCCGCCCACTGCCTGGTCCGGGTCCGTGACGACGGCCCCGGCATTCCCCACGCCCTCCTGCCGTCGGTCTTCGAACGCTTCACGCGCGGCGACGTCTCCCGCTCCCGCACCGCACAGGCGGACGGCGGCACAGGGCTCGGCCTCGCCATCGCCGCGGCCATAACTCAGGCGCACGGCGGCCGGATCGAGGTGCGCAGCGAGCCCGGCGACACCGAGTTCACGGTGACGCTGCCCGCCGCGAGCACCTCGGCGTCCGGAGCGGTCACGGGCATTCGCGAACTCTAAGGGCCTGCACAGAAAGCCAGTTCAGAAGCGCGGAACGCCCTCGCCTCGTTGCCTTCGCACACCGGACCTCGGTCCGATTCAGTTCGGATTCAGTTCGGTCGGACACAGTGGCCCGCGATCGGAGGGCACGATGCGCGTGCCCATGACGAAGGGATCAGCGACGATGACCGAGCTCGACGCCGGGGAGACCGCGGCCGCGGAGCCGCAGCAGGAGACCGGCCGCCACGCCCTGGCGAGCCGCCGCAACTTCATGCGGAAGGTCTTCTTCGCCTCCGGTGCCACGGCGGTCGCGACCATGGGCGGCGCGGGCGCCTGGGCCGCGATGGCCGACGACGCCACGGGCACGGCCGACGCCTCGGCGAGCGCGGCCCCGAGCGGCGCGCCTGGCGGTGGCGGCCCCGGCAACCAGTCGATCACGGAGGAGTTCTTCGGCCTGACGACGGACGGCAAGCGGATCGACGACCTGTTCACGATCCATTCCACGAAGGTCGCCACCGCGCCCGTCATCACCGCCGCGAACGCCTTCCTGGCCGGTCTGACCGACACCCAGAAGACCGCGACCCAGTTCACCGTGCACTCCACGGAGTGGCGGCTGTGGAGCAACATCGACTCCTACACCCGTCAGGGCGTCTCCCTCGCCGACCTGACGGATGACCAGAAGGACTTGGGCAGCGCCCTGTTGAAGGCCGCTCTGAGCGCGGACGGCCTGGAGACCACGGAGAAGATCCGCAAGATCAACCAGGCGGCCGGCGAGGCGATCGGCAACACCACCTCCTTCAACGAGGACGCCTACTACTGGACGTTGATGGGCACCCCGTCCGACACCGAGCCCTGGGGCTTCCAGTTCGACGGCCATCACCTCGTCATCAACTACTTCGTCCTCGGCGACCAGGTCGTCATGAGCCCCTGCTTCTGGGGCTCCGAGCCGACCTCCATGGAGATCGACGGCGCGACGGTCACCGTCTGCCACGAGGAAGTCCTCGCGAGCCTCGCCTTCATCAACTCCCTCGGCTCGGACCAGCAGTCCGTCGCCATCGCCTCCGCGACCAAGACGAGCGAGTCCATGAAGGCCGGTGCCTTCTCCGACAACGCGGTCCAGGCGTACGAGGGCATTCGCGGCAACGTGCTGAACTCCGCCCAGAAGAAGAAGCTCCTCGGCATTGTCGAGGCCTTCGTCAGCCGGGCCAAGCAGGATGCGGCCAAGGTGCGCATGGCCGAGGTCCGTTCGCATCTCGACGACACCTACGTGACGTGGGCCGGCGGCACCGGCGACGACGACGCCTTCTACGTCCGGGTGCACAGCCCGGTGGTCTGGGTCGAGGTCGACTGCCAGGCGCCCGGCCCGCTGCGCGGCGCGTACGGCGGCACCGAGGGCGTCCCCACCCAGATGCACGTGCACTCCATCATCCGCACGCCCAACGGCAACGACTACGGGAAGGAGCTCCTGAGGCAGCACTACCTGACCTCGCCGCACCACCGGTGAGCTGAAACAAGAAGTGGTGTCCGTCATCGCGGAGGCCGTGCCCAGCTGGGCACGGCCTCTGCCGGACGGCAGTCCGGACATGAGATCCGGTCGTGTGTCCGGTCGGATGTCCGGTCACGTACCCGGTACGTGATCCAGATCCATGTCGGTACCGGTGACCCAGCCAGGTTCGTGGACCATGAGACTCAGCCGACGGTCCTTCAGGTCGATGTCGACGACATACCGGAAGCCGGCCGCCTCCGCGTACTCCGTGGCGGTGCGGTCGCCCTCCTCCGCCGCGTAGACGATCCGGCGGCAGCGCGGATCGGCGGCACGGACGGCATCCACCAGGGTCCGGAGCAGGGCGGGAGCCGGGTCCCCGCGCCCGGCCGACTCGACCACCACTTCCACGTCGTGTGCGCCGGCCGGATAGGCGTCCCGGAGCCGCCCCGCCGCGCACCGCTCCACGCGCACCAGGGTGCGGCGGTCGCCGTCGAGCAGGCGCAGTCTGCCCCAGCGGCGGTTCCACGACTCGACGGTCGTCTCCCCCACGCCCTCGACGGTCACCGCGGGCAGCTCGGGCACCGCGAACATGTCAGTTCCCCTCGTCGGCGAGGCGCCGGACGACGGCCTTGTCCAGTTTGCCGGAGGCGTTCCTCGGCACGGCGGGCACGACGGTCAGGCGCCGGGGCAGTTTGTAGCGGGCCAGCCGTCCCTCCGCCCAGGTGTGCACGTCCTCCAGGGTGAGCGCCGAGGTGTCGTCCACGCTGACCACGGCCGCCACGGTCTCGCCCCACTGGTCGTCGGGCACCCCGACGACCGCGACGTCGATCACTCCCGGCATGGCGGACAGGACGCGCTCGACCTCGGCGGGGTAGACGTTCTCACCGCCGCTGATGATCATGTCCTTGAGCCGGTCGACGATGTACAGGCAGCCGTCCTCGTCGAGGTAGCCGATGTCACCGGAGTGGAACCAGCCTTCCTCGTCGAAGGCCGCCAGGTTCGCCTCCGGGTTGTTCCAGTATCCGGCGGTCACGTTCGGGCCGCGGACGACGATCTCCCCGGGCTCGCCCGCCGTCACGGGCCGGTTGGTCACCGTGTCGACGACGCGGACCTCGGTGAAGGGCATCGGGATGCCGGCCGAGCCGACCTTGTCCAGGGTGCGCTCCACCGGCAGGTGGGTGGCGAAGGGGGCGGTCTCGGTGAGTCCCCAGGCCTGCTGGAGCAGCACTCCGTGCCCGGCGTAGAGCTCGATCAGCGACGGCGGGACGGGCGCTCCCGCGACCACCACGGACCGCAGCCCGCTCAGGTCCGCCTCGAAGACGCCGGGCACCCGGGCGAGCGCGGCGAACATCTGGGCCACTCCGAACATGGAGTTGACCCCGTGGGTGACGAGGTCGTCGAGGCACGTCCGAGGGTCGAAGGCCCGGCGTATCACCACTGATCCGCCGCGCACCAGGGTGCGCAGGACGAAGCTGTTCAGGGCGCCGACGTGGAAGAGCGGGGCGGCCGCGTAGGTGACGTCGCCGCGGCGGGTGTCGAGGCGCAGCTCGACGTTCACGGCGTTCCACCAGATGTTGCCGTGGGTCAGCACCACGCCCTTGGGCGTGCCGGTGGTGCCCGAGGTGAACATCAGGACCGCGGGGTCGTCCGCGCTCTTGGCCGCCATGCCGGTGGCGGGCAGGGCGGCGGTGAGCAGCGGCGACCAGGTCTCCCAGCCCGGGGCGCCGTCGGTGGGTGCCTCGGTGTCGTCGTCGACGAGGAGGAAGCGGGCGAGGCTCGTCCGGCCGCGCACCTTGTCGATGCCCTCCCGGTGGCCTTCCTCGCAGACCAGGGCGGTGGCACCACTGCGGCTGAGCACGGCCTCCAGCTCGGCCTCGGCCAGCCGGAAGTTGACCGGTACGAACACGGCGCCGAGCCGGAACGCGGCGAGCATCGCCACCAGGAACGAGCTGCTGTTGAGGCCGAGATAGGCGACCCGGTCCCCGTCCACGACACCGCCGTCCGCCAGGACGGTTGCCAGCCGGGCGGACTTGTCGTCGAGCTGGGCGTAGGTGAGGTCGCCTCCGGCGTAACGGACGACGACGGTGTCCGCGTGGTGGCGGGCGTTGCGTTCGACCGCCACGGCAGGATTGAGGTCGACCCGCAGACCCGAGTTGGCCGGGTGCGGGATCGTGGGGGAGAGCGTGGTCACGAGCGGCTCCTCGTCGAGTCGTCGATGGCGTCGATGGTCCCTGATGGCGTCGATGTCGTCGAACGTGGTCAGGCGTGGTCGAGTGTCGGTCGAAGGTCAGAGGTGGTCGCCGCCGGCGGCGGTCGCGAACCCGCGTACGCCGATACCGCCGTCGACATTGATGGCGTGCCCGGTGATCGGGCCGCTCTGGGCTTGGGAGGCGAGCAGCACGTACGGCCCGGTGAAGTCACGCGGATCGGTGCTGGAGTCGTGCAGCGGGATGGGCGGCGGAGGCGAGTCCGGTGCCTTCTTCGCGAACGACGCCGAGATCGAGCGGTCGGAGAGCGCCAGCGACTCGGGGCCGCGCAGGTCGGTGTTCATACCGCCGCAGGCGACGCCGTTGACCCGGACCTTGGGGGCGAGTTCGTAGGCCAGTTCCTTCATCAGGCCGAGGCAGGCGTGCTTGCTCGCGGTGTAGAGCGGGCCGCCGCCGTTGACGTAGAAGGACGCGTTGGACAGGGTCATGATGATGCTGCCACGGGTCTTGACCAGCTCCCGCCAGGCCGCTTCGGCCGCGAGGACGTATCCCTTGACGTTGACGGAGAAGATCTCGTCGAAGGTGGAGTCGAGTTCCTCGGCGCCGAGCCGGGTGAGCTGGCGCTGGTAGTCCCACAGGCCGGCGTTCGTGACGAGGGTGTCGAGCTTGCCGAAGCGGTCGACGGTCTCGGCGACGGCGGCGTGCAGGGCGGCGGAGTCGCGGACGTCGGCGGCGACGGCGTGGATCCGGGAGGGGTCGGCGGCCGCGTCCACGACCTCGTCGAGCCGTGTCCTGTCCCGGCCGATGATGGTCACCGAGGCGCCTTCGGCCAGGTAACGCTCGGCGACCGCGCGGCCGATGCCGGACCCGCCGCCGGTGATCAGGGCCGCGTAGCCCTCCAGCCATCCGCCGCTCATGACGCGTCCTGTGCGAGGAAGTCGGTGACCATCCGGTCGAACTCCCGCTGCCGCTCCAGCTGGACCCAGTGGCCGCACTTACCGAACACGTGCAGCTGCACGTCCCTGATCTGCTTGAGCATGAGCTGGGCGCCGTCGAGGGTGATCGTACGGTCGTCGCGGCCCCAGAGCAGCAGAGTCGGCGCCTTGATCAGGTGCAGGTCGCGCCAGAGCGGGTCCATGCCGCCGCGCCGGGCGAAGGCCGCGTTGTAGAGGTGGTAGAAGGCGATGTGGCTCTCGTCGAGCGAGGACTCGTAGCGGGCGCGGACCACGTCCTCGCCGAACTGCTTGTGGTCGAAGACCATGGTGCGGATGAACGCGGCCATCTTCTTCTCGGACGGTCCGCCGCCGTTGTAGTAGCGGAACATCTCCTTCTGACCCTCGGTGGGCGTCGGCCCGAAGGGCAGCCAGCCGCCGCCAGGTGCCATCAGGACGAGCCGGGTCACGCGTTCGGGCCGCTGCTGGGCCATCGCGATCGCCGCCGCGCCGCCGAGGCTGTTGCCGAGCAGGTGGAAGGTGTCGATGCCAAGGGCGTCGAGGGCCTGGTAGAGGGCGTCCACCGTGATCCGGGTGATGGAGCGCTCGTCCAGGTCGGCCTCGGTGGGGCGGTAACTGCCGCCGAAGCCGGGCTGGTCGGGCAGGATCACCCGGAAGTGGCGGGCGAGCGCGGGGAGATTCTGCAGGTAGTTGCCGACGCCGGAGGCGCCCGGTCCGCCGCCGTGCAGCATGACCAGCACGGGCCCCTCGCCGGTTTCGGCCACGGCGATCTCACCCAGTGAGGTCTGCACGCGGTGCTGCTTGAGATCGAGGTCGGTCACGAGTGTTCCCATCACGAAGAGCCGTCAGAAGAACGTCGAGATGTTCTTCGCCTGGAGGATGTTCTGGTCGAGCAGGATGGTCCGCCGGGCGACCTGGAGGCGGCCTTCGGCGGTGCGGCGCAGGATGTCGGTGCGGCCGCCGGCGAAGACGTTCTCCTCGCGCTCCAGCCGGTTGCGGTAGACCAGGAACGCCGAGCGCACCCACAGGTCGTTCTCGGTGAACCCGTCGTGCTCGTCCGGGTCCGCGTGCCGGACCATGACGTTGGTGACCAGGTGCCGGGTGCGCGAGGGCGGGTCCTCGGCCCAGGCCATGCCGGAGTCGAAGCGGCGGATGCGCCAGGCGAGGCTCTCCTTGGTCTCGTCGTAGAAGGCGGCCTCGCCGCGCGCCGCGACCGACAGGGCCTGCTGGCGGCGCAGCCGGTTGGTGCGCGTCGGCATCCAGTAGTCGAGGTCGTCGGCCAGCAGGTCGAGCCAGTCGGCGTAGCGGCCGTCGTCGAGGAGGGCGGCCTCCTCGTAGTAGAACTGCTCGACCTCGAAGTGCGTGTCACGGTCGGCGCGTTCGCCCGCGCGTGACCGGATCTGCTCGGTGGCTGTGCTCACGGTGTCATTCGATCCCTTCTCCGCACCGCGGGGTACGGACTGTGCCGCCAGCCGGCACGTCAGCCGCGCAGCAGGTCACGCAGCTTCACGGACGGGTCGGCCAGCCGGGCCGCGTCGGCCGGGATCCGGCGGTCGATCATGCGGCGGGCGGCGCGTACGGCGGCCGGGTCGTCGACGGAGGCCGCCGCGACCACATGTCCGTCGCGCAGGCCGAAGACCGCGCAGGACGGGCCGTCGAAGGACCCCCGCAGGACCGTGTCGGAAGCCGCGTCCATGTGGCCGACCGCCTCGACGTGCCGTGCGTGCCGGTCCGTCCAGAACCAGGACACGGAGGGCTCCGGGGCCGCGCTGCCGAGGAGGGTGGCGGCCGCCCGGGCTCCGTCGTGCTGGGCGGCCTCCCAGTGCTCGGTGCGGTTCTGCCCCCGGGTGCGGGCCGGGTCGCCGACCGCGAGAACGGCCGGATTGGAGGTGACCTGCCCGGCGTCCACCAGGATTCCCCGCTCCACGTCGAGCCCGGCGAGCTGGGCGAGTTCGGTGCACGGCACCATGCCGACGCCGAGCACTACGGCGTCGTACAGCTCGGGTACGGCGGACGAGGTGAACCGCACCTCGATGCCGGTGCGGCGCTCCGTGAAGGACTCCACGACGGACTGGCGGGCGGTGACGCGGTGCCGGGTGTGCAGACCGTGCAGCCAGGCGGCCAGGTCCAGGCCGAGGGCTCCGGCCAGCGGTACGGCCACGGGGTCGACCAGATCGACCTGACAGCCGAGTCGTACGGCGGTGGAGGCGACCTCCGCCCCGATGAGACCGGCGCCGACGACCAGGACGCGGGCGCCTGGGGCGAGCGCGGTGCGCAGCCGGTCGGCGTCGTCGGCGGTGCGCAGGACGTGCACGCGGTCGCTGTCGGCGCCGGGGATCGGGGGGCGGGCCGCGCCGCCGCCGGTCGCGAGGACGACGCGGTCGGCGGGGAGCAGCCGGCCGTCGGCGAGCTCGACCCTGCCTTCGGCGGGGCGCAGCGCGGCGACGACGGTCCGGTTGACCAGCCGGACGTCCTGGTCGTCGTACCACTGGGACGGCTGGAGGGCGATCTGCTTGATGTCCTTGGTGCCGGCCAGGAAGTCCTTCGACAACGGCGGCCGGTCGTACGGGAATTCACCGGCGTCGACGAGGGTCAGCTCGCCGTCGAAGCCGCCCTTGCGCAGGGCTGCGGCCGTGCTGACGCCGGCGATGCCGCCGCCCGCGATCACGATGCGTTCGACGGTCACGGCGCTTCTCCCGGGAAGAGGTAGACCTCGCCGTCGCGGACCTCGACGCGGTGCGGGCAGGCGTTCTTCGTCGCGGGCAGACCCTGGACCTCGCCGCTCTTCAGGCAGAACCTGCTGGAGTGCAGGGGGCATTCGACGAAACCGTCCTCGACCCAGCCCTCGGCGAGGGAGGCGGTCTCGTGGGTGCAGGTGTCGTCGAGGGCGTAGACCGTGTCGTCGGTGTCGCGCAGGAGGGCGATGTCGTCGGCGGTGCCCGTGACGGACCTGTCGATGGCGATGCCCTCGCCCTCGGGGATGTCGTCCAGCGCGGCGACGCGGATGCCATTGCTCATTTCGGGTTCTCCTCGTGCCAGGCCGGGGTGTTCATCAGTTCGCGCCAGCGCCCGTAGAAGGCGCGGCCGGCCGCGTCGCTGTACAGCTCGCTCGTCCTGCCGGGGTAGCGGCCGTCCTCACGCTCGGAGCCCAGGCCCATCTGGTAGTTGAGGGCGACTCCGTTGGTGATGAAGCCGTGCGAGACGGCCTGCACCTCGCTCCAGTTCTCGCCGTCGTCCTGCTCGAAGATGCCGCTGGGGCCGAACGTCCGCAGGTTGTAGAGGCGTTGGGCTTCGCGGACCTCTTCGGGCATGGACTTGTCGACGACGGTCCAGGCCCAGACCTCCATCTTGTCCGGGCCCTTGGGATGCCAGACGCGGATGGAGCCGTTGACCGGGAGGTAGGAGAAGTTGGGGAAGACGGTGGCGTGGCCGTTGGTCAACGGGCCTTCCACGCGGGCGTCTCCGAGGCGCTCGCGCAGGGCGTCGTAGTCCGTCCACCGGTGGACCGTCTGCGCGTCGAAGCGGTTGCGGGGGTGGACCGGGAAACCGGCTCCGTGGCCGTTCGCGTCGGAGTACTGGCGGCCGGTGCGGTGCACGACCTCGTCCTTGGGCTTCTTGCCGGCCGGCGCGAGAACCATCAGCGCCGAGGCGTGGCTCATGTTGACGTGGTACCAGTCGGTGGCGAACTGCTCCGCGGCCAGCTTCCAGTTGCCCTCCAGCACCCACTTGTGGACCCCGCCGACGACGACCGTGCCCTGGTCGTCGTGGTCGAGCATGGCGTCCATGTACCAGGCCATGTCGCCGAGCGACTCGCGCAGCGGGACCGGTGCGGGATTCCAGGTGCCGAAGACCAGGCCGTGGTAGGTCTCCACGTGCGGCACCTCGACCAGGCCCCAGTTCTTCTCGTCGAAGTCGTCCGGGTAGCCGTCCTTGTTGGGCACGCTCACCAGCGAGCCGTCCAGGTTGTAGGACCAACCGTGGTACGTGCAGGTGAAGTTGCGGGTCTGCCCGACGTCGGCGCGGCAGACACGGGCGCCGCGGTGGCGGCAGGAGTTGAGGTAGGCGCGGATCCTGCGGTCGCGGTCGAGGGTGACGATGACCGGGTCCTCGCCCATGTACGTGGTGAAGAAGTCGCCCGGCTTGTGGAACTGGTCGGTGTGCGCGAGGAACAGCCAGCTCGGCGCGAAGACACGGCGCAGTTCCTGCCGGTACAGCTGCTGATCGGTGAAGATCATGCGGTCCAGCAGCCCGCCCTCGGTGTCCACGAGCCCGGCGACATCGAGGTTCCGTGCCAGGTCCGCCGGGCGCCGCAGGGCGCCGCGCGGGGCCGCCGTGGCCGCGCCCTGGGGTTCGTTCGTCGAGGTCATGCGCACAGGCAACAGGGCCGGTGAGGGGGTACGCCATCCGTCGTGCCGCGATGTGGCACACGGACTGTCGGACCTTGCCGCACCCGGGGGAACGTGTCCGCATGCTTGCCGCAACCGCGATCTCCCAGAGCGCGACGGACCCGCTGTCCGGGCTCGTCCTCGGAGACGTTCCCCAGCCCGAGCCGCGCCCCGGATGGTCCACGGTCCGTGTCGTCGCGTCCTCGCTCAACATGCACGACCTGTGGACCCTGCGTGGGGTGGGACATCCGCCCGAGCGGCTGCCCATCGTCCTCGGCTGCGACGCGGCCGGGTACGACGAGGACGGCAACGAGGTGCTGGTCCACCCGGTCATCGCCGATCCGGACGGGGGTCTCGGCGACGAGACCCTGGACCCGGGCCGGGCCCTGCTCTCGGAGCAGCACAACGGCGCCTTCGCCGAGTACCTGTCCGTGCCCACCCGGAACCTGATCCCCAAGCCGTCCTGGCTGACCTTCGACGAAGCGGCCTGCCTGCCCGTCGCCTGGGGCACCGCCTACCGGATGCTCTTCACCCAGGCGCAGCTCCGGGCGGGCGACCGGGTGCTGGTGCAGGGCGCGGGCGGCGGGGTCGCCTCCGCCGCGATCAAGCTCGCGGTCGCCGCCGGGGCCGTCGTCTACGCCACCAGCCGCAGCGCGGACAAGCGGGCACAGGCCGAGTCGTGGGGGGCCCGCAAGGCCGTGGCGACCGGGGAACGGCTGCCCGAGCGGGTGGACGTGGTGATCGAGACCGTCGGTGAGGCGACCTGGTCGCACTCGCTGAAGGCGCTGCGGCCCGGCGGCACGATCGTCATCGCCGGAGCCACCAGCGGCACCAACCCGCCCGCGGACCTCGGCCGGGTCTTCTACCTCCAGCAGCGCATCCTCGGCTCGACCGGCTGCACCCGCAGCGAACTGGTCGGCCTGCTCAAGCTCATGGACGCCACCGGCCTGCGCCCGGTCATCGACCGCGTCCTGCCGCTGGACGAGATCCACAAGGGCTTCCAGCTCATGATCGACGGGCGGCTCACCGGGAAGCTCGTCATCCGCCCCCAGGGAGAGACATCGTGAACGCCGCCGCCGTGGGACTGTCCCACTCCCCCCTGATCGGGAAGAACGACCCGGCCCCGGACGTCCTGCTCGCGGTCGAGGAGGCGGTCGAGCGGGCCCGCTCCTTCGTCCGCGCCTTCGACCCCGAACTGGTCGTCCTGTACGCGCCCGACCATTACAACGGCTTCTTCTACAAGGAGATGCCGCCGTTCTGCCTGGCGACCGGCGCCAACGCGGTGGGCGACTTCGGGTCGACGGCGGGTCCGCTGTCCGTCGACACGGAGGCGGCCGGTGCCCTCGCCCGAGGCGTGCTGGACCGCGGGATCGACCTGACCGTGTCGGCGCGCATGACCGTGGACCACGGCTTCGTCCAGCCCCTGGAAGTCCTCTTCGGCGGCATCGACAAGGTCCCGGTCGTACCGGTCTTCGTCAACGGCGTGGCGACCCCCCTGGGCCCGGTCGGCCGGATCCGCGCGCTCGGCACCGCGCTCGGCGAGGCCGCCGCCGACCTGGACCGCCGGGTGCTGTTCCTGGGCTCCGGCGGGCTCTCCCACGACCCGCCGGTGCCGGTCCTGGACGGCGCTCCGCCCCGGGTCGCCGACGCGCTGATCGAGGGGCGTCCGCCGACGCCCGAGCAGCGGGCCAGGGGCGAGGAGCGAGTCGTGCGGGCGGGGCGGGACTACGCGGCCGGCTCGACGCGGATGATCCCGATCAACCCGGCCTGGGACACCCACGTGCTGGACACCCTGGAGAGCGGCCGGCTGGCGGACGTGGACTCCTGGACCGTGGAGTGGATGGGCGCCGAGGGCGGTGGCTCGGCCCACGAGGTGCGTACGTGGATCGCGGCGTTCGCGTCGCTCGCGGCGAGCGGCGGCTACCGGATGACGTCCCGCTTCTACGCGCCGATCCCCGAGTGGATCGCCGGGTTCGCGGTGGCCACGGCCGAACAGGAGCAGAACCGATGACCGAACGCGACGAAGCGATCCGGGCGGCCACCGAGCGGCTGCTCGTGGCCACCGCCAAGCAGGAGCCCTGCGCCCCGGTACGGGACCTGCTGGGTACGACAGATGTCGACGGCGCCTACCAGGTCCAGCGCCGCCTGACCGAGCTCCGGCTGGCCGAGGGCGCCGTCGTCAGGGGCCGCAAGATCGGCCTCACCTCCCCCGCCGTGCAGCGGCAACTCGGCGTGGACCGGCCGGACTTCGGCGTGCTGTTCGCCGACATGGACGTGTCCGCCGCGGCCGCGGTGCCCATGTCACGGCTGCTCCAGCCCAAGGCCGAGGCGGAGATCGCCTTCGTGCTCGCGGCCGATCTCGACGGCGACGACATCACACAGGACGACGTACGGGCCGCGGTCGCCTACGCGACCCCCGCGCTGGAGATAGTGGACAGCCGCGTCGCCGACTGGGACATCAGCATCACCGACACGGTCGCCGACAACGCCTCCAGCGGGCTGTACGTCCTCGGCGAGGCGCGTCTGCCGCTCAAGGCGTTCGAGCCGCGCGAGGCGACCATGCGGATGTACGTCGACGACGTACTGGTCTCCGAGGGCGACGGCGCCGCCTGCCTCGGCGATCCGCTCGACGCCCTGCTGTGGCTGGCCCGTACCGCCCGCGCGTACGGCGAGCCCCTGCGGGCCGGGCAGGTCGTCCTCTCCGGGGCGCTGGGCCCGATGGCCGGCGTCACTCCCGGCGTCACCGTCCTCGCGGAGATCTCCGGCCTCGGCACGGTCTCCGCCACGTTCAGCGAGAAGGACCCGTCATGACTGCGGTGAAGAAGACCAAGGTGGCCGTGATCGGCTCCGGCAACATCGGCTCCGACCTGATGATCAAGGTCATCCGGCTCTCGGAGACACTTGAGATGGCGGCGATGGCCGGCATCGACCCGGACTCCGACGGCCTGGCCCGCGCCCGCCGCATGGGCGTCCCGGCGACACCCGAGGGCGTGGAGGGCCTGATCGCCCTGGAGGGCTTCGAGGACATCGACATCGTCTTCGACGCCACCTCGGCCAAGGCGCACCTCGCCAACGCCGAGCGGCTGGGGCCCTTCGGCAAGACGCTCATCGACCTGACCCCGGCCGCGGTCGGCCCGTTCGTCGTGCCGCCGGTCAACCTGGACGACAACCTCGGCGCCGCGAACGTCAACATGGTGACCTGCGGGGGCCAGGCGACGATCCCGATCGTGCACGCCGTGTCGCGGGTGACTCCCGTGCCGTACGCGGAGATCGTCGCCTCGATCGCCTCCAAGTCGGCGGGTCCGGGCACCCGGGCGAACATCGACGAGTTCACGGAGACCACCTCGTCGGCCATCGAGAAGGTGGGCGGCGCGGCGCGCGGCAAGGCGATCATCGTCCTCAATCCGGCCGAGCCCCCGCTCATCATGCGGGACACCGTGTTCTGCCTGATCGGCGACGCCGACCACGACGCGATCCGTGCGTCGATCACCGACATGGTGGCGGAGGTCGCCAAGTACGTGCCCGGCTACCGGCTCAAGCAGGACGTCCAGTTCACCGCCGTACAGCCGGACGAGCCGGTGCGCACCCTGCTGCCCGCCGACACACCGGAGGTGACCACCAGGGTCTCGGTGTTCCTTGAGGTGGAGGGCGCCGCCCACTACCTGCCCGCCTACGCCGGCAACCTCGACATCATGACCTCGGCCGCCCTGCGCACCGCCGAGCGCATCGCCCAGCACGCACGACAGGGGGCCTCGGCATGACCACGGACCTGTACATCCAGGACGTCACCCTGCGGGACGGCATGCACGCCGTGCGGCACCGCATCGAGCCGGCGGACGTGTCCCGGATCGTCGCCGCGCTGGACGCGGCCGGCGTGGATGCCATCGAGGTGGCGCACGGCGACGGGCTCGCGGGCGGCTCGCTGAACTACGGCCCCGGCAGTCACACCGACTGGGAGTGGATCGAGGCCGCCGCGTCCGTCCTCGAACGGGCCACGCTCACCACGCTGCTGCTGCCCGGCATCGGCACCATCGCGGAGTTGAAGCACGCCTACAGGCTCGGCGTACGGTCCATCCGCATCGCCACGCACTGCACGGAAGCCGATGTCGCCGCCCAGCACATCAGCACGGCGCGGGAGTTGGGCATGGACGTCTCCGGCTTCCTGATGCTCAGCCACATGGCCCCGGCCGAGAAGCTCGCCGAACAGGCCAAGTTGATGGAGTCGTACGGTGCCCACTGCGTGTACGTCACCGACTCCGGCGGCCGGCTCACCATGGACGGGGTACGCGAACGCGTCCGCGCCTACCGGGACATCCTCGACGCGGACACCCAGATCGGCATCCACGCCCACCAGAACCTCTCCCTGGCCGTGGCGAACTCGGTCGTCGCGGTCGAGGAGGGCGTGACCCGGGTCGACGCGTCCCTCGCCGGCCATGGGGCGGGCGCGGGCAACTGCCCGATCGAACCGTTCGTCGCGGTGGCCGACCTCCAGGGCTGGAAGCACGGCTGCGACCTGTTCGCCCTCCAGGACGCCGCCGACGATCTCGTGCGACCACTGCAGGACCGGCCGGTCCAGGTCGACCGCGAGACCCTCACGCTCGGGTACGCCGGGGTCTACTCCAGCTTCCTGCGGCATGCCGAAGCGGCGTCGCAGCAGTACGGGGTCGACGTGCGCAGCATCCTCATGGAGGTCGGGAAGCGCAGGCTGGTCGGCGGCCAGGAGGACATGATCGTGGACATCACGCTGGATCTGCTCCAGCCGTAGGCGCGGGGTCCGGGGCCCGACAGCAGGGCGGGGAGACGAGGTCTGTGCAACGTGCTTCATGCAACACATCGCACAGGCTTCGTTTCCGTTTACATCGCCGTAGCGGTCATTTACATTGGACACGCGTCCACCAAAATGGCCGCCCGGAAACGTCAGCGGAGCTTGCCATGTCAGTGACCTCAGACCTCCCCGAACAGCAGACCGCCGTCGACAAGGCCCTCGTCCTGCTCAAGTCGCTCGCGGAACTGGACGGCGAGATCGGTGTCAGCGAGCTGGCGCGGCGTACCCAGCTGACCAAGTCCACCGCCTTCCGGCTGCTCGGCATCCTCCAGCGCAACGACCTGGTCGAGCGCGTCGGGAGCAACTACCGGCTGGGCGCCCAGATGCTGGACATCGGCACGCGCGCCTACGGTCCGACCCCCCTGTTGCTGCGGGATGTCCTCATGCCGCACCTCGCGGACCTGTACGAGCTGACGCACGAGACCGTCCACCTCGCCGTCCTCCACGGCACCGACATCGTGTACGTCAACAAGCTGCACGGCCACCGCGCCGCCCGCTCCCCCTCCCAGGTCGGCGCACGGCTGCCCGCGTACTGCACGGGCGTCGGCAAGGCACTGCTCGCCTTCGACCACGACGCGGCGGAAGCCGCCGTGGCGGAAGGTCTCCCGTCCCGCACCGAACACACGCTCTCGGACCCCGCCCTCTTCCGCGCGACGCTGCGGCGCATCCGCCAGGACGGCATCGCCTACGACCGCCAGGAGGCCGCCCCGGGACTCAGCTGTGTGGCCGTGCCCATCATGGGGCCCGCCGGGCGGCCGGTGGCCGCGTTCTCCATCGCGGGCGCCGAAGCCCGCTTCGACGGCGCCCGGTTCGCCCCGGCCCTGCGCCGGGTGGCCCACGAGGCTTCCCGGGCGGTCAGCGCGGCGCGGGCCCGGCAGACCGCGTACGCCACGGCCTGAGACCCGGTTCAGCGGCGGCTGTTGCCGTGCGTGCGCCCGATGCTGGTGCCACCCGTGCCCGGCTGCACGCGTGGAACACTCACCACCACGTGGACGAGGCTCTCGCCCTCCAGCGATGCGTACATGTGCGGACGGTCCCCCGGGTACCGCGCGAAGTCCCCGGCCGACAGCTCCACCGGCGAGTCGACCGGCCCCACCCGCACCCGTCCGCTGATCACGTACAGATGCTCCAGCGTGCCCACGGGATGCGGCTCGGACGGCTTCACCACACCCTCCGTGTCGTGGCCGACACGCAACAGATAGTTCTCGATGACGCCGGAACCGTAGATGTGGTCCAGTGCGCGGGAGGCGTATCCCGCATGCTCCTGCCAGGTGACCTCGTCGCCCCGCTGCACGGTCATCACCTGTTCCCGCTCGGCCACCAGCCGGGTGACCGGCACCCCGAGCGCGGCGGCGACGGAGAACAGGGTGTCCACCGTGGGGTTGCCCGCTCCCTGCTCCAGATTGGACAGGGTCTGCTTCGCCAGCCCGGCCTGCCGGGCCAGTTCGGCCAAGGACAGACCCCGCTGCTCTCTGAGAAGGCGCACATTGCGCGCCACCACGGCGTTTCCTGAGGACACGCACACACTCTAGGCCCAGGTCACGTACGCGAAGCCACCGCCCATGGACTCCACGCCCCGCAAGGACCAGGTCGTCCGGGACCGTCCCGTACGACGACCACGTCGGTGTCCCACGGTGGCCCGGTCGCGGGCGTGCCCCTGCGCCCCGCACATCCTCGCGTCCACTCGGCCGTTGCCCGCAACTGGTGCAACGTCAGGGCGAGTTGCTCGCCGCCATGCCGCCGCGTGACCCGTCCACCTCCGTCGCCGTACGGGAACTGAGCGTTCCCGGGCGGGAAGGAGCGCCCGACGTACCGGTGCGGATCTGCACACCCCAGGGCGGCGCGGAACCCCGCGGCGCGCTGGTCTACCTCCACGGCGGCGGATTCCGCCTCGGCAGCGTCGCCCTGTCCCGCGGGATCGCGCGGCCCCGACATGGAGCCGCCTACGCAGGGTCTCCGCCGAGATCGGCCGCCGGTGAATCTGCCGGTGCAGGGCATCCTCCGCTCGCGCCCGTGCCAAGAGTGCGTCGTCACCGTCAGGCAGAGTTGCGATCTCCTCCGGCTGCACACTGGGTGGTGGTTCCCCGCTGATGGCCTGCAGCGATCCGGGACCGACCTCGGCCCAGCCGATCAGGAGCAGGGGGCCGACCGCGTCGAAGGCCGCCCGCCCCCACGTACCTGCGAGCAGGGGTTCGGTGACGTTGAGAGCGAGCGTGAGCAGACTGGTCAGGAGCAGCAGTCGGCGAGCCGGACGGAGCGCCGCCGGAGGGGCCCCGGACCTCCACCGGATCCCCAGCCGCCGCGTCCGCGTCCGGATCAGGCGAGTACTCCCCCAGGAACCGTGCCAGCTGCGCGGCCGCCGGCAGACCGGAAACGACCCACGCGAAAAGGGCCCGCACAGGCTCTCGCCTGCGAAGACCCTTCGCACCGTCGGGACGACAGGATTTGAACCTGCGACCCCTTGACCCCCAGTCAAGTGCGCTACCAAGCTGCGCCACGTCCCGGTGCCGTTTGACCTGGGGTTTCCCCGGTCGAAACGCGCAAGGAAACAATACCGCACCGGGCTCGGTGGTCGCGCACGCGTTTCGTCCGGATCGGAAAGACGTCTTGACCTGAAGTTTGGTTGAGGTTGGACGATCGTCGTCATGACGATCACCGAGGAACAACCGCTCGGCCACGCGGACCTGCCCGCCCTGATGAGCCTGATGACCGGCGACGAGAAGCACGGCCCGGCCGCGACCTCCACGCTCGACGTGCTGTGGGTGCTCTACGACCGGGTGCTGCGGATCACGCCGGAGCGCGTCGGCGACCCGGCCCGGGACCGGTTCCTGCTCAGCAAGGGGCACGGGCCGATGGCGTACTACGCGGTGCTGGCCGCGAAGGGGTTCGTGCCGCGGGAGTGGCTGGCGGGCTTCGGCTCGTACGACTCCCCGCTCGGCCACCATCCCGACCGGACGCTGGTGCCGGGCGTCGAGATCGGCAGCGGTTCGCTGGGGCACGGGCTGCCGATCGCCGTCGGGACCGCCCTCGGGCTGCGCGCCCAGGGGCTGGCCGAGCCGCGGGTGTGGGTGCTGGTCGGGGACGCGGAGCTGGACGAGGGCAGCAACCACGAGGCGATCGCCTTCGCCGGGCCGGCCGGGCTGGAGCGGCTGGACACCGTCGTCGTCGACAACTCCTCCGCCCGTCATGCCCGGCCGGGCGGGATCGCCGCCCGCTTCGAGGCGGCCGGCTGGTCGTCGGTGACCGTCGACGGACGTGACCACGAGGCGCTGTACGCCGCGTTCACCACCCCGCATCCGGGCCGCCCCCATGTGGTGGTCGCCCGGGTCGAGCCCAAGTCCGCCTGAGTCGTCAGGCGGTTCACCGAGAAGGGAACCCCCGTCCATGGACACCATGCGTGACCGCTTCACCCCCGTCGCCGCCCGGCTCCTCGACGAGAACCCCCGGGTCGCGGTGGTCCTCGCCGAGATCGGCGCGGCCGACTTCGAGGAGGCTCTCCGTCGGCACCCGGACCGGGTGATCAACGTGGGCATCCGCGAACAGCTCCTGGTCGGGGCGGCGGCCGGGCTGGCGCTGACCGGGCTGCGGCCGGTCGTGCACACCTTCGCCTCCTTCCTCGTCGAGCGGCCCTTCGAGCAGCTCAAGCTGGATCTCGGCCACCAGGACGCCGGCGCGGTGCTGGTCAGCGCGGCCGCCTCGTTCGACTGGCCGGCCGGTGGCTACACCCACATGGCGCCCGGTGACATCGCCCTGCTCGACACCCTGGACGGCTGGACCGTGCGCGTGCCCGGGCATCCCGACGAGGCGGAGACCCTGCTGCGGCACGCGGTCGCCGCGGCCGACGACAAGGTGTACGTCCGCCTGTCCGCGCAGTCGAACCGGTCGGCGCTCCCGGTCGACGGCCGGCGCTCGCACACGGTCCGCGAGGGCCGCTCCGGCGTGGTCGTCGCCGTCGGGCCGATGCTGGACGCCGTTCTGGACGCGACGGAGGGCCTGGACGTCACGGTGCTGTACGCGGCGACCGTACGGCCCTTCGACGGGGCCGCGCTGCGCCGGGCCACGGAGTCCGCGGGCACCGATGTCGTGCTGGTCGAGCCGTACCTGGCGGGGACGTCCACGACGGCCGTGACCGAGGCGCTCGCCGACGTGCCGCACCGGACGCTCGGGCTGGGCGTGGGGCGGCGCGAGCTGCGGCGGTACGGGACGGTGGCGGAGCATGTGGCCGCGCACGGGCTGGACGCGCGGAGTCTGCGGGAGCGGATCGGACGGTTCGTCGCGGCGCCGGTGCCGGGGTGATCAGTTCTCGCCGGGCAGTCCCAACTCCGGGTGGGAGTCCAGGAGTCGGGGCGAAGCCGCCTGTCTCCAGGAGTCGGCGAGGATGTCGCGCAGTTCGGCCTCGTCCTCCAGCGCGGCGAGGCGCACCCGGACCCAGGCGAACTGGGCCTCGTGATCGGCGATCCAGAACTTGCCCGGCTCGGCGAGCACCAGTTCGTCGCGCTCCTCCTTCGGGCAGCGCACGGCGATGGAGGTCTCGTCCTCGGGGAGGGTGGCGAACATCTTCCCGGCGACCCGGAAGGTGGGCATGCTCCAGGCGACCTTCTCGCTGGTGTCCGGCAGGGACAGGGCGACACGGCGTACGTCTTCGGCTTCCGGCATGCCACGAACGGTAGCCCCTGGCACTGACAGTCACCCGGCCGGAACGTCCAGCTGCTTGTAGTAGAGGGTCGTCGGCCGCCGCACCCCGGCGGGGTCTGCCGCGTAGTCGGGGATGACCCCGGCCCGGGTCCAGCCGGCCGTGCGGTAGAGGTGTTCGGCGGGGCTGCCGGTCTCGGTGTCCAGATGCAGCAGGGTGATCCCGGCGGTGGCCGCGGCCTCCTCGGCGACGGCCAGCAGCCGGCGTCCGAGGCCGCGGCCCCGGGCGTCGCGGTGGACCATCAGCTTGACCAGTTCGGCGCGGTGTGGGCTGTTGGGCTTGTCGGGGAAGGGGAAGGACAGGCTGACGGTCCCCACCACCCGGTCCCCGCCGTCCAGGGCCACCCACACCGCGAGCCGTCCCGTCGCCACGGCGTCCACCCGCCCCTGCCACCAGGCGGCGGCCCGCTCCCGCTCGAAGGGCGCCAGGAAGCCGACGGACGCCCCGGCGTTCACGGTGTCGGCGAGCAGGTCGGCCAACTCCCCCACCCGCTCCGGCAGTCGGTCCGCCCCGAGCCGCAGCGCCGTCACGGCCGCACCACCGCCAGGACGTACCGCGTCGCCTCCGGCCCCGCGCAGCGGAAGCGCGTCGGCCCCCACACCCGCAGCCGCAGGCAGTCGCCCGTGTCCAGCCGGTGCTCGCTCCCGTGGGCGGTGACGGCGAGCGTCCCGTCGAGCACCCAGATGTGCTGCTCCAGACCGGGCACGGGCGGGCGGTCGTAGGCGAGGTCCGCGCCCGCCGCGAGCCGGCCCTCGACGAGTTCGCCGCGCAGTCCGCCGTGCGGCGGCGACACGGACCGTCGTACGAAACCGGCGGCGCGGTCCTCCCACACCTGCTGTTCGGCGGCGCGCAGCACCGGCGCGGGCTCCGCCTCGACCTCGCTGAGCAGCTGGGACATGGTCCGGCCGTAGACGTTGCAGAGCCGGTTGAGGAGGGCGGCGGTGGGGCTGATCTCGGCGCGCTCGGCCCGGGACAGGGTCGACTTGCTGATGCCGCTGCGCTCCGCCAGCTCGCCCAGGGACCAGCCGTGTTCGGCCCGCAGTTCGGCGAGGCGGCCGCCGAGCCGGGCGTCGACGGGGTCGGGGGCCGCCGCCGTCTCGTCTCGTTTCATATCCGGGACGCTATCCCTGATATGAAACATCCGTGTTAAGAGCCGCGTTACGGAAGGCTCACAGGCGGGCGGCCTCGCCCAGCGCCTCGAGCACCGGGCGGATCAGCGGATGGCCCTCGGCTCCGCGTCGTACGGCCGCGAACACGCGGCGGGTCGGGGCGACGCCGTCGACGGGGCGTACGACCACTCCGGTCAGGTCCGTGCCGCGCAGGGCCGAGCGGGGGACGAGGGCGACCCCCGCGTCGGCCGAGGCCAGCGCCACCACGGCGCGGAAGTCGTCGGAGGAGTGTTCGAGGCGGGGCTGGAAGCCGGCGTTCTCGCAGGCCAGGACGACCACGTCATGGCAGGGGTTGCCGGGGTAGGGGCCGATCCAGGGGTCCTTGGCCAGCTCGGCGAGCGGGACCTCGGGGGCCTCGGCCAGGCGGTGGTGGAGCGGGACGACCGCGTCGAAGGGCTCGGCGTACAGGGGCACGTGGGTCAGGCGGGGGTCGTCGGCGGGCGGGGCGCCCCGGTACTCGACGGCCACCGCCACGTCGACCTGCCGGTCCAGCACCATCGGGAGGCTGGCGTCGCCCTCGGCGTCCTGGACGCGGATGCGGATGCCCGGGGCGGTGCGGGCGAGGTCGGCCACGGCCGGGGCGACGACCTGCGCGATGCCGGTGGCGAAGGCGGCGACGGTGACCGTGCCGGCCTCGCCGGAGCTGTAGGCGGCCAGTTCGGCCTCGGCCCGCTCCAGCTGGGCGAGGACCGCGTTGGTGTGCGCGAGCAGGATCTCGCCGGCCGCGGTCAGCCGTACGCCCTTGGCACTGCGCTCGACCAGGCGGTGGCCGGTCTCCTGCTCCAGGGCCGCCAGCTGCTGGGAGACCGCCGAGGGGGTCAGGAAGAGCGCGGCGGCAGCCGCGGTCACCGTGCGGTGGTCCGCCACCGCACGGAGGATGTGGAGCCGCCGCGCCTCGATCATGGGATTGATTATCGCAATGTGTCGGCGCCGCTCCGACCGGCGGTTCGTACGTCGACCGGACCGGCGGTTCCTACGTCGACGGGACCGCCGGTTCCGACGTCGACCGGACCGGCGATTCCGGCGACGACCGGACCGCAGCAGCAGCCGGTCGAGAGCCGGCCGACCCGCGGACGCCTCCGCAGCCGGTCGACAGCTGGCCGACCCACCGACGCCTCCGCAGCCGGTCGCCCCGCGAACGCCGGGCGCCGACCGGGTCACCGACGCCCGGGCTCCCGCCCAAGCCACCGCCGGTCCGCCCCCGCCCAGGCCGCTACCGCCCAGGAAGCCGCCTCCCAGGCCGCCGCCGCGCGGGCCGCTGCCGCGCGGGCCGTCGCCCTCGCCCAGGCCGTCGCCGCGCCGGCCGCCGCCCTCGCTCAGCCCGCCAGTTCCGCCCGGGCCGCGACGAAGGCGTCCACCGCGCGGTCGACGTCCTCCGTGGAGTGCGCCGCGGAGAGCTGGACGCGGATCCGGGCCTGGCCCTGCGGGACCACCGGGTAGGAGAAGCCGATCACGTACACCCCGCGCTCCAGCAGCAGCTCGGCCATCCGGGCGGCCTGGGCCGCGTCGCCGATCATCACGGGGGCGATGGCGTGGTCGCCGGGGAGGACGTCGAAGCCCTCGGCGGTCATCCGGCGGCGGAACAGGGCGGTGTTCTCGGTGAGCCGGACGCGCAGGTCGTCGGCCGACTCCAGCAGGTCGAGGACCTTGAGGGAGGCCGCCGCGATCACCGGGGCGAGGGAGTTGGAGAAGAGGTAGGGGCGGGAGCGCTGGCGGAGCAGGGCGACGATCTCCGCGCGGGCGGCGACATAGCCGCCGGAGGCGCCGCCGAGGGCCTTGCCGAGGGTGCCGGTGATGATGTCGACGCGGTCCATCACGCCGTGCAACTCGGGGGTGCCGCGCCCCGAGGGGCCGACGAAGCCGACGGCGTGCGAGTCGTCGACCATGACCATCGCGTCGTAGCGGTCGGCGAGGTCGCAGATCTCGCGGAGCGGGGCCACATAGCCGTCCATGGAGAAGACGCCGTCGGTGACGACCAGGCGGCGCCGGGCGGACTGCGCCTCCTTCAACTGCTGCTCCAGGTCGGCCAGGTCGCGGTTGGCGTAGCGGAAGCGGCGGGCCTTGGAGAGGCGGATGCCGTCGATGATCGAGGCGTGGTTGAGGGCGTCGGAGATCACCGCGTCCTCGGGGCCGAGGAGGGTCTCGAAGACACCGCCGTTGGCGTCGAAGCAGGAGGAGTAGAGGATCGTGTCCTCCTGGCCGAGGAACGCGGCGAGGCGTTCCTCCAGCTCCTTGTGGACCTCCTGGGTGCCGCAGATGAAGCGCACGGAGGCCATGCCGTAGCCCCAGCGGTCCAGGGCCTCGTGGGCGGCGGCGATCACCTCGGGGTGGTCGGCGAGGCCCAGGTAGTTGTTGGCGCAGAAGTTGAGGACCTCGCCGGGGCGGCCGCCCGCGGTGACCCCGACGGTCGCGGACTGGGGGGTGCCGATCACCCGCTCGGGCTTGTGCAGGCCGGCGGCGCGGATCTCGTCGAGGGTGGTGCGCAGGTCGTCGCGCACGGAGTCGAACATCGCAGAAGCTCCTAGGGGGTTACGCGGTCCAGTCGAGGATGACCTTGCCGCCGCGGCCGCTTGCCGCGTCGGCGAACGCGGCCTCGAAGTCGCGGTAGCCGTAGCGGCCGGTGATCACGGGGGTGAGGTCGAGTCCGCCCTCCAGGAGGACCGACATCGCGTACCAGGTCTCGAACATCTCACGGCCGTAGATGCCCTTGATGGTGATCATCGAGGTGACGACGCGCGCCCAGTCGACGGGGAACTCCTGGGCGGGCAGGCCGAGCATGGCGATCCGGCCGCCGTGCGTCATGTTGGCGATCATGTCCCGCATGGCCTCGGGTCGGCCGGACATCTCCAGGCCGATGTCGAAGCCCTCGCGCAGGCCCAGCTCCCGCTGCCCGTCGGCGATCTCGGCCCGCGCCACGTTCAGCGCGAGGCTCACGCCGATCTTGCGGGCGAGGTCCAGGCGCTCCTCGCTGACGTCGGTGATCATGACGTGCCGGGCGCCCGCGTGCCGGGCCACGGCGGCGGCCATGAGACCGATCGGCCCGGCGCCGGTGATCAGGACGTCCTCGCCGACCAGCGGGAAGGAGAGCGCGGTGTGCACGGCGTTGCCGAACGGGTCGAAGATCGCGGCCACGTCGAGGTCGACGGGGACGCGGTGCACCCAGACGTTGCCGGCGGGCAGGACGACGTACTCGGCGAAGGCGCCGTCGCGGCCCACGCCGAGGCCGACCGTGGCCCGGCACAGATGGCGCCGCCCGGCCTGGCAGTTGCGGCACTTTCCGCAGACGAGGTGGCCCTCGCCGCTGACCCGGTCGCCGACCTTGACGTCGGTGACGTCCCGGCCGGTCCCGACGACCTCGCCGACGAACTCGTGCCCGAGCACCAGCGGGGTGGTGATGGCCTGCTGGGCCCAGCCGTCCCAGGCCCGGATGTGCAGATCGGTACCGCAGATACCGGTCCGCTCCACCTTGATCAGTACGTCACCCGGTCCGACCGTGGGCTCCGGCACGTCCGCGAGCCACAGCCCGGGCTCCGCCTTCTCCTTGACCAGCGCCTTCAACGCTACGGCTCCTGTGCGTGAGGTCCCGGCCGCGGGCACGCCGGAGCGGCCCGCGGCCGGGCATGGGGGGTGGTATATCGGACAGCAATCTGCCGCACCGGGCGCACCGGGTCCATCGAGGATTTCTTAAGCGCCGCCACAGCTGCGCTTCACGCCGCCCGGACGGCCTTGTGGGTCACGCCTGTTCGAGGCGGGAGACCTGGTAGTGACCGATGAACCACTCCTGGGCCACCCGGGTGACGAGCACCGAGAGTTTCACGTCCAGCGGGGGCCGGTCCGTGAACGAGAACTCGACGGCCAGATAGCCGAGGACGACGCCGTCCGCGAGCCGCCGGGTCTCCAGGACGCGGTATTCCGCCTTCATGCCGAGGGGCTGGGAGGCGTAGTAGTCGGCGACGCCCTGCCGTCCGACGCTGTAGGGGTGCAGCCCCTGGAAGACGGCGTCCTCGGTGAAGAGGGCGGCGACGCGGTCGGGCCGGTGCGTGTCGACGTCCGCCTTCCACCGGTCGAGCACTCCGCTCAGGATCGCCGTGCCGTCCGTCGTCGTGGTCATGT
This sequence comes from Streptomyces sp. NPDC048288, assembly GCF_043201555.1. Classification (NCBI taxonomy): domain Bacteria; kingdom Bacillati; phylum Actinomycetota; class Actinomycetes; order Kitasatosporales; family Streptomycetaceae; genus Streptomyces; species Streptomyces sp. NPDC048288. The sequence continues at coordinate 363,247 of NZ_JBICZD010000007.1, read as the reverse complement.
CCGCTCCTTGGTCCAAGACGTGGCGTACGGTCAGTGACCGGCGCTCATACCGCCGTCGACGTGCAGAATCTCGCCGGTGACGAACGGGGCCGTCTCCAGGAAGAGCACCGCGTCGACGATGTCGCTCGCTTCACCCATCCGGCCGACCGGGTGCAGGGCGGCGAGGAACTCGTGGGTCTCCGCCGGGTGCATGGGGGTCTTGATGGTGCCGGGCGACACCGCGTTGACGCGGACGCCGCGGGTGGCGTACTCGATCGCCAGGGACTTGGTCGCGGACTGCAGACCGCCCTTGGTCAGCGAGGCCAGGACGGAGGGGACGCGGGCGTCCGCGCTGTCGACCAGGCTGGTGGTGACGCTGACGATGTGCCCGCCGCCCTGGGCGAGCAGGTGCGGCAGGGTCCGCTGGGTGAGGTGGAAGAAGCCGGCGACGTTGATGCCGGTCACGGTGGCGTAGTCCTCGGCCGTGTAGTCGGTGAACGGCTTGGCGACGAAGACACCGGCGTTGTTGACGACGGTGTCGATCCGGCCGAACCGGTCGAGTGCCGCCGCCACGACCCGCTCGGCGGTCGCCGGGTCGGCGATGTCGCCCTGCACGGTGAGGACGCCGTCGTCGTCGAGGGGGGCGATGGTGCGCGAGGTGGCGACGACGGCGTGGCCGAGCTTGCGGTAGCCCTCGACGAGGGCGGCGCCGATGCCCTGCGAGGCGCCGGTGACGATCGCGACCTTCTGCTGCTGCGTGCTCATGGTGACCTGCTTCCTGGTGGGTGACCGGTTACTAGCCGACCGGTCGACTATTGGGAAGGTAGGCCGAGCCGAGCCGGGGCGCCACGATCGGTTTCCTCACTGCTGGGAGCCGCGGCCTCCCAGTGCGCGGCTCGGCTCAGCGTGGGAGCGCGTACGGGTCGCCGGCCGGCAGCCAGGCGTCCGGGGCGTGGATCCCGAGGTCTCCGACGCCGTCGCACAGGGCGTCGACGGTGGCCAGGACGCCGGCCCGGTCCTCGCTCGCGCGCCGGACCAGGGACCAGGTCCAGTACGCCTTCGGCGCGACGACCTCACGGCGGACCAGGTCGGACGGGAGCGGAGCGGTCTGCCCCTTGGGCGAGTTGAGGACGGGGCGGGTGCAGCGGCGGACGTGGTCGAAGAAGGCGGGGCCGGTGACGGCGCCGTCGGAGATGCGGACCTCGCGGGCCCCGACGGCCTGCGCCAGTTCCGCGCCGTACTCGTTCCAGGAGGCCCAGGAGGTGAGGTCGTCGTCGATGAGGACGTCCACGTCCCGGGCCGCCAGGTCGGCGGTGTCGGTGCCCTTCGCGACGGCGTACAGCCGGTCGGCGCCGATCAGCCGGGCCCGCAGCCCGAGCCGTTCGAGGTCCTCGGTACGCACCCAGCAGACGGCCAGGTCCAGGCTGCCGTCGGCGACCCGGGCGGCCTGGGTGTGGGACGGGGCGACCCAGGCGTCGAGGTGCACCCGGGCCACCGCCGCCGTCCGCGAAGCCAGGTCCGGCGGAAGCCAGTTGACGTAGCCGAGCCGTACCGGCTGCGAACCCGACAGGCGCCCGGCACGGCGTTCCAGGTCGGCGGCCCGCTCCAGCAGGGCGCGGGTGTCCGGGAGCAGGGCGGCACCGGCCGGGGTGAGCGAGACCGAGCGGCGGTCCCGGTCGAACAGCCGGACACCCAGGTCCCGTTCGAGGGCCTTGATCTGCTGGGAGAGGGAGGGGCCGGCGATCAGCAGCCGCTCGGCGGCCCGGCCGAAGTTCAGTTCCTCGGCGACCGCGACGAAGTACCGCAGCTGGCGCAGTTCCACGCGCGCCATGCTACGCGCGGTGCGAGGCCGCGCCTCCCAGCAGCGAGGCAGCCGGTCGTGGCACCACCGCCGGTGCCGGACGCACGATGAGGTGAGCGACGACGGAGGGAGCACATCGTGCGGGAGTTCCTGGTGGAGATCACCACCACCGTCCCCGAGGGCACGGACCAGGACGAGGTCGACCGGCGGCGGGCCGCGGAGGCCGTCCGCGCGCGGGAACTGGCCGCGGAGGGCAGGCTGGCCCGACTGTGGCGCCCCGTGGGCGAGTTGCGCAGCATCGGCGTCTGGCGCGCCGCCGACGAGGAGGAACTCCACGAGAGGGTGCTCGGCACCCTGCCGCTGCGCCCCTGGATGACGCTGACGGTCACCCCGCTGGAGTCCCACCCCAACGACCCGGGCCGGGTCGACGGCTCCCGATGACCGCTCCCGCTCCCGCCCCGTCCCCCTGGGCCCATGTCGCCCGGGCCGCCGCCGCGCTGGCCGCGGGCATGGGGGTGGGCCGCTTCGTCTACACCCCGATCCTGCCCCTGATGCACGCCCGGGCGGGGCTGTCCGCGGGTGCCGGGGCGAACCTGGCCACCGCCAACTACGTCGGCTATCTTCTCGGCGCGCTCGCGGGCACCCTGGCCCCCGGGCTGGTCCGCTCGCGTGCCGTGCTGCGCGGCTCCCTGCTCCTGCTGACCGCCACGCTGGCCGCGATGCCCCTCACCCACGGCGTGCTCGTGTGGGGCGCGCTGCGGCTGCTGGCCGGGGCGGCGAGCGCCCTGGTCTTCGTCGTCGCCGTCGCCTCCCTCCTGGACCACCTGCGGGACCACCCGGCGCACCTGCCCGGCTGGGCCTTCGGCGGGGTCGGCGCGGGCATCGCGCTGTCCGGTCTGCTGGTCCTGGCCCTGCGGCCGGTCGCCGACTGGCGGGCCGCCTGGTGGTCCGCCGCCGCGCTCACCGCGCTCCTGGCCGCGGCTGCCTGGCGGCTACGACCCGAGGAGGCGCCCTCCGCCGGCCCGGTGGCCGGAGGCCGGGCGCGGGCGCGGGGGCGCGGCCACCGCTGGTTCGGCGCCCTGTTCGTGAGCTACTTCCTGGAGGGCGTCGGCTACATCGTCGCCGGTACCTTCCTGGTCGCGGCGATCGGCCAGGGCTCCCCCGGCTGGCTCGGCAGCGGCGCCTGGGTGCTGGTGGGACTGGCCGCCGTACCGTCCTCGGCACTGTGGGCCCGGCTCGGGCGCCGGTGGTCCCGACCGGGCCTGCTGCTCACCGCGCTCACGGTCCAGGCGGCCGGCATCGCCCTGCCCGCGCTGACCGGGAGCACCGCCGCCGCCCTGGGCTCGGCCGTGCTGTTCGGCGCCACGTTCCTGGGCGTCAGCACCCTCGCCCTGGCCACGGGGGCGCAGCTGCGCTTCCCGCGCTCCGTCGCCCTGCTGACCGCCGGATACTCCGTCGGCCAGATCCTCGGCCCCCTGGTCGTCGCCCCGTTCCTGCGCCACGGCTACCACCAGGCCCTGCTCCTGGCCGCCCTGGCGGTCCTCGCCGCGGCCGCGGCCGCCGCCGTCCTGCGGGCCGGCTTCCCGTACGCCGTTTCCGACCACATGGGCGCGGACCACACCCTGCCGGTACGACGGCGGCAGGCGTCCGACGTCACGCGTCCTCAGGCACCGTCACCCGGACACCGCCACTGAGACACCGCCACTGAGACACCGTCACCGGGGCTCTGTCACGCCGAGCAGCGCCCGGCAGTTCTGCCACAGGGGGCTCAGCCGCCCGGTGCTGTTGTACAGCTTGGCGAACATCACCTGGCCCTCCAGCTGGGCCACCACCGCCCGCGCCGCCTCCCGGGTGTCGGTCACGCCCACCTCGCCGCGCTCGCGGGCCTCGGCGACGACGGACTCCACCATGTCGACCTGCGCGTCGAAGATCTCCTGCAGCCGGCCACGGACCGCTTCGGTCTGGTTGCTCAGTTCCAGGGTGAGGTTCCCGAACAGACAGCCCGCCACCGTGCCGCAGCCCTGCTGGACGGCGAGTTGACCGGCCTCCGTCTCCTCGAACAGCCGCCGCAGCCGCTCCAGCGGCTCCGCGTCGCTTCCGAGGGCCCGGGTCCAGTCGCGTTTCTGGGCCGCCCAGTGCTCGTCGACGACGGCCAGCGCGAGGGACTCCTTGGAGTCGAAGAAGTAGTAGAAACTCCCCTTCGGCACCCCGGCCGCCTTGCAGATCTCGGCCACGCCGAGCGCCGAGTAGCCGCGCCCCTCGATCAGCGACCGGGCGGCGTCGAGGATCTTCCGCTTGGCGTCACTGGTCCGTCCCATACCGCAAGGGTACGGAAGTACTAGACCGGTCGGCTAGTGACGGGGCTGTTCCCGTCGTCACAGCAGCGGGAGGCCGTCGGCCTCGCGGCGCTCGATGCGGGCCACCAGCTCCGCCGCCGACGCCTTGATGGTCTCCAGACCGGGCCGGCCCCAGGGCCGGGGCTCCACGTCGATCACGCACACCGTGCCGAGCACCGTCCCGGTGCTGTCGATGAGCGGGGCGCCGAGGTAGGAGCGGATGCCGAACTCGTCGACGACCGGGTTGCCCGCGAACCGCGGGTAGTCGCAGACGTCCTCCAGGACGAGCGCCTTGCGCCGGACCACCACATGGGGGCAGAAACCGTGGTCGCGGGGCAGTTCACGGCCGAGCACGGGGATGGTGCCGTCGGGCTTCACCACGGGCGGTGCCACGGCCGGCAGGTGCAGGCCCGCGAAGAACTGGCGGTCCCGGTCGATGAAGTTGACCATGGCGTACGGGGCCCCGGTGACCTCGGCGAGCCGGTCCGCGAAGACGTCGAGCTCGGGCTCCGGGCGTTCGCCCAGGCGCAGTTGGCCGAGGCGGCGGGTGCGCTCGGGTGCCTCCTTGTCCTCCGGCGTGAGCAGCAGACGACCGACCGGGCGCGACGGGTCGTACCTCATGCGCCGGCTCCGTCGTTGTGGACGTGGGTCATATACGTGCTCCGTGAGGGGTGTGTGGGGATCACATGTGGGCGCCGTGGCTCGGCGCGGAGACCGGAGCATGGGCGATGAGATGGCGGACAAGCGTGAGCAGGGTCTGGACGCCGGAGCTGGAGATCCGGGCGTCGCAGCGGACGACCGGGACCTCCGGGTCGAGATCGATGGCGGCGCGCACCTCCTCGGGGTCGTAGCGGTAGGAGCCGTCGAACTCGTTGATGGCGACGATGAAGCCGAGGCCGCGCTCCTCGAAGAAGTCGACGGCCGCGAAGCAGTCCTCCAGGCGGCGGGTGTCGGCGAGGATGACCGCGCCGAGCGCGCCTTCGGACAGCTCGTCCCACATGAACCAGAACCGCTCCTGCCCGGGCGTGCCGAACAGGTAGAGCACGTGTTCCGCGTCCAGGGTGATGCGGCCGAAGTCCATCGCCACGGTCGTCTCGACCTTGTTCTCGACGCCGTCGAGACTGTCGGTCGCGGCGCTGACCGTGGTGAGGAGTTCCTCCGTGGACAGCGGCGCGATCTCGCTGACCGCGCCCACGAAGGTGGTCTTGCCGGCCCCGAACCCACCGGCCACCAGGATTTTCAGCGCGGTGGGGAAGGGGTCAGAGCTGTCGTCGTAGTCCATCGAGCACTGCCTCCAGTAGGGACCGGTCCGTGGGGTTGTGGTGGAAGACGGGGGGCTTGGCGGTCAGCGCCCCGCAGTCGACGAGGTCGGAGAGCAGCACCTTGGTGACCACGGCGGGCAGTTTGAGGTGCGCGGCGACCTCGGCGACCGGGACGGGCGCGCGGCACAGGTCGAGCGCCTGCGCGTGCTCGGGGCCGAGGTAGCCGAGCGGGGTGGCCCCGGTGGCCATCACCTGCGACATCAGGTCGAGGGCGATGCTGGGCTCGGTGCGGCCGTTGCTGACCGTGAACGGGCGCACCAGGCGTCCGGCCGCGTCGTCGAGCCACGGCCCGTCGCCGGCTGCCGCCACCCTCAAGGCCTCATCGCCGTGGATTCGACGGCGTGCTGCCGGGGCGCGGTGACGAGGTACGGGCGGACGCTCTTGACCAGCATCGCCATCTCGTAGCCGAGGACGGCGGCGTCGGCCTCGCGGCCGGCCATGACGGCGAGGCAGGTCCCGGAGCCGGCGGTGGTGACGAACAGCAGCGTCGAGTCGAGTTCGACGACGACCTGGCGGACGTCCCCGCCGTCACCGAACCGGACGCCCGCGCTGCGGCCGAGCGAGTAGAGGCCGGAGGCGAGCGCCGCCATGTGGTCGGCGCTGTCCGGGTCGAGGCCGTGGACGGACTTCACCAGTCCGTCGCAGGACAGGAGCACCGCGCTGGTGGTGTGCGGTACGCGCTGCACTAGCCCGCTCATCAGCCAGTCGAGGTCGGATACCTGGGCGGTCGGCGCATCGCTCGCCATGGTGGATCGACTCCTTGGGGTACGAAGGTCTGCGGGAGCGCTGGGGGTGGGGGTGGGGGTGAACGCGGTGCTGGTCATCCGGCCGGTGCGCTCCCGTCGGGCCGGGTGGTGAGGTCGGAGGTGTGCACCGGGCGCAGGGTCGGGGAGTGGGGCTGGGGCTGAGGTCGGGGCGCGGACCGGGGGTCGGCCGGGTCGCGGTGGCTTCGGCTCTGGGGTGCCGGGGCCATGTGGTCCGAGGCGAGGTACTCCGGGGCGGCGTGGTCCCCGGCGAGGTGGTTCGGGATCGAGTGGTCCGGGACGCTGTGTGCCGAACCCATGTATCCCGCGCCCACGTACTCCGGGCCCGTGTACGCCCGGCCTGTGTAGTCCGAGCCGGTGTGGTCAGGACCCATGTGTTCTGGCCCCAGGTGTTCCGGCCCCATGGGGTCCCCGGCCGACTGGTCCAGCACGCTCTGGCCCAAGGTGCTGTGGTCCGGGGTGGTGTGGTGCGCGGTGGTGTGGTGCGGGGTGGTGTGGTCCGGAGCCATGTGCCCGGCGTCCCTATGGGCGGGATCTCCGGGGGCCGCCCCCATATGCGCGGTCTCCATATGTGTGGCGTCGGCATGTGTGGCGTGGGACGTGCTGGTCGCCGCCTCGCCGCCCAGGCCGTTCGCCGCGTTCATGTGGTCCGCGCCCATGTCGGCGAAGCCCATGCCGGTGAGACCGGTGTGGAGGAAGTCTCCCTGTGCCCCGCCGCCCGTCGTCCCGTCGGCGGCTGTGGGCTCCCCCTGGGTGGCCTCCAGGTGCTGCTGGGCTTCGGCGAGGCCGATGCCTCGCTGGAAGGCGGCCATGAGGCCGGGGTCGTGTCCGGCCGGGTTCTCGTTGTCCGGGCGGGGCGCGGGGCCGCCGCGGAGCTGGGGGACGATGTGTTCCTGGGCGCGGCGGCGCGGCAGTTGGGGTTTGCCCATGGTGCCGCGCACGGCGCCGACCCGTGGGACGGGCGCGGTGCCCGCGTGCTCGGCCACCACGGGCCGGTCCTCGGGCCGGATGCCGGGCAGCGCGTCGGCGGGGTTGGGCCGGGCCTCCTGCGAGCCGCGTACCGGCAGCGGTGCGGCAGCACCCGCACCCCCCTGCTGCGCGCGCCGGCGCCGCCCGCCGACCGGCGTCGTGGTCGGGTCCTCGGCCGGCTCGGGCAGCTGCCCCACCGACGCACCGCTCACACCGCCCGCGCCGCCCACACCGCCCGCGCCGCCCACACCGGGCATGTCGGTCGTCCGGCCTCCGGCGGCCCCGGCGTTCGGCCCGGCGGCGATGCGCACGACCTCCAGCGGACCCGTGCCGTCGGACGGCCGCGCGGCTCCGCCTTCCGGCGCACCGCCCGGTCCCCCCGGCAGGGCGCCTCCGGCCCCCGGGTCACGCGGCTGCGGTACGGCCCCGGGTGAGCCCGGTGCCGTGCCGAGCAGGGCCTGCGGGACGACGAGGACGGCCTGGACACCGCCGTAGATGTTGGTCTGGAGGCGGACGTTGATGCCGTGGCGGCGGGCGAGCTGGGAGACGACGAACAGGCCGATGCGGCCGTCGGCCAGCAGGCTGGCGACGTTGACCTGGTCGGGGTCGGCGAGCAGGGCGTTCATCTTGGACTGTTCGCCGACGGGCATGCCGAGTCCGCGGTCCTCGACCTCGACCGCGAGGCCGGAGGTGACGAGGTTGGCGCGGAGCAGCACCTGGGTGTGCGGGGCGGAGAACACCGTGGCGTTCTCGACGAGTTCGGCGAGCAGGTGGATCACGTCGGCGACGGCGTGGCCGCGCAGTTCGCCGTCGATCGGCGGGACGAGTTTCACCCGGGAGTACTGCTCGACCTCGGCGATGGCGGAGCGCAGCACCTCGGTCATGGAGACCGGGTTGCTCCACTGCCGCCGGGAGACCGCGCCGCCGAGCACGGCGAGGTTCTCGGCGTGCCGTCGGATGCGGGTGGCCAGGTGGTCGACGTGGAAGAGGCCCTTGAGGAGGTCCGGGTCCTCGATCTCGTTCTCCAGGTCGTCGAGAATCGAGATCTCCCGGTGCACGAGGGACTGAAGCCGCCGCGCCAGGTTGACGAAGACCTCCAGCTTCTGTTCGCTGCCGGCCTGGCTGGAGAGCTGGGCCGCCTGCACGACGGCGGTGACGGCGCCGTCGTGCGCGCGGGACAGGTCGGCGGCGAGCAGTTCGAAGTCGTCGGCACCGGCGGGCGGTCCGCCGCGCGGGGTGCGCTGCGGCGGGGTCTCGCCGCGGCGCAGCGCGTCGACGAGGGCCAGCAGGTCGGCCTCGCCGCGGGCCGCGTTGCGGCGCAGGGCGCCGACCCGGTCGCTGACCGAGCGGGCGGCCCGGCCGGCGGCCACGGCGGCGATCACGACGGCCGCGGCCGTCACCGAGACCGCTCCGGCCAGCACGGCCAGCAGGGTGAGGCCGGGCCGCGCGCCGGCGGAGCGGACGGTGAACAGGACGGCCGCGCAGCCGCTGAGCGCCACCGCGACCGGCGGCAGCACGGCGAGACGCATCAGCTGAGGCCGTATGTGGGTCTCGGGCAGCGCGGGAACGGGTCGGGCGACCGGACGTCCGTGCCGGCCGCCCTCACGGCGGTCGGCGCGGGCGGCCGGTGCACGGAGGTGAGACATCTGCGTCCTCGTACTGGTCCGTCGGGCCTGATTCCTCGCGCGGGGCGCGCGAGGTGGGCATGCGCCATCGCGATGTTGGACGAGGGGACCGCAAAAGAATTCGGCCCCGTGTCGTCCGACGGACACTCACAGTAGTCGCCGACGCATCATGTGCGGTGGGCAGTTGACAAAGTCCCCCGGGGAGGGTCCCGCTCTGGTATGAGCCGTCGTACGAAAGACCGATAACCCCCTCGACGCTTCGCCCCCGAACAGCCGACAACCGATCCGACCTGCTCAAAAAAGGTCACCCGCAGAACATGAGAACCGGGGCGCCCCACGCTCCCCGTCCATGCACCGGGCGCCCGTCCGTACGCCCCCGGCCGCCCCGGCAGCACGCCCGCGCGACCCACGCACCCCCGCCATCATCGCCCAGAACATCACTCACGGTGACCGCGCTGGGGGTCGATGCCCGTCACCGCGTCGGTCGCGGCCCCGGCCAGGTCCGGGTGGCTCAGGACCTCGGTGCTGTCGATGAACTGGTCCACCGCGCCCGCCGTCCGCAGCTCCCGTATGTCCGGGTCCTTGATGCGGGCGGTGAGGGCCCGGGTGAAGCGATCGGCGCGCAGGACGCGGAACGGCCTGGAGTGGTAGGGGCGGGTGCCGGGGTCGACCCGGTCGGTGAGCTCCAGTTCGTTGTGGAGATGGGCGACGATCTCGTAGGCATGGGCCAGGTGCCGCTCACGGGTGTGCCAGTCCGTGGCGGCGAGCACGGCGGTGAGCTCGGGGGTGAGCCGAGGGGCCGCCGGGGTGCCGGCGAAGGCGCTGCCGAGCCATTTGCCGTACGGCGGGTAGCGCCGGTCCATCAGCAGGCAGAGCCGCATGAGGTCGCGGACCAGGCGGGCGGCCTCGACGGCGGAGCCCAGTTCGTCGCCGACCTCGCCGCAGCGGCCGACGAAGGCCTCCTCCTGGGCGATGCGCCGCCACTGGCAGGCGAGGAGGTGGAGCCAGAGGTCGTGGGGGTACCAGCGCAGCGCGGCCCGGGCCGGGGTGAGCGTGCGGAGGCCGTCGTGGAACACGGCGCCGGCCGTGGCCTCGGCGAGCAGCTGGGTGGGGGTGGCGAGCCAGTGCGCCGGGGTGACGCCGGAGGCGGGGTCGAAGCCGAGGGCGGCCCGGAACCAGGGGGACACGGCGGTCACCTCGACACGGTGGTGCACGGGCCCTTCGGTGACCTGCATGACCCGGATGTCCCGGTCCTTGGTGGCGGCGAAGTGGGTGGGCCAGCCATGGAAGGTCTTCGGGAGGTGTTGGGCGAGTACATGTCTGATGCGAGCGGCATGGCGCGGCACATCGTGGGGGTGGAGGAAGAGCTGGAGGCGTGGGCCCCATTCGTGGTCGGCGGAGCGTTCGGTGTCGTAGCCGAGGACTTCGGAGCCCGGGCCGATACGGGCCGCCGTATGGGGTATTCCGGGGGCGGCCTCCTCCAGCAGCGAGCGCACGGCCTCGGTGTAGAAGCGTCGGGACAGCTCAAGTCCCGGTAAGAAGGCGGGGGTTGGCATATGTGCATGGCTCATGCCCATGCCCCTGCCCAGGTTGTGCAGGGGCATGCGCGCCGTTTTCACGCCACCGCCACAACGGTGGCGCAACTACTTCACAAGATCGTCCGCGTCCGGTGCCACCGCGTCGCCGGCCAGGCCGAGGTCGCCCGGCCCGGCCTCGCCGCGCGGCTGGAGGGCGCGGCGCCAGGGCCGGGCGATCGGCGCCGACACCTCGCGCCACCACGGGTCGACCGGCGGTTTCCCGGCGGGCTCGAAGGGCTCCCCGGGGCGCGGCAGCGCGATCGTCTGGCCCACCGCGTCCCCGGCGTCCTTCGTCCACTCCCCCGGTTCGGCCCAGGCGTGCGGGGCGAGGTTGAAGGTGCCCCAGTGGATCGGCAGCAGGACGCCGTGCGGGCCACCGCCCTGGAGGTCCAGGTGGGCGCGCACACCTTCCTCGGGCGTCATGTGTATGTCGGGCCAGTACTCGCTGTACGCCCCGATCTGGATCATCGTCGCGTCGAACGGGCCGTGGTCGGCGCCGATGTCCTTGAAGCCGTCGAAGTAGCCGGTGTCACCGCTGTGGTAGATCCTGTGCTCCTCGCCGGCCACGACCCAGGACGCCCACAGGGTGTGCTGGGTGTTGCGCAGCCCGCGGCCGCAGAAGTGCCGAGCGGGGGTGGCCGTCAGGGTGAGTCCGCCGATCCTGGTCTCCTCGTGCCAGTCCAGCTCGCGCAGCCGGTCGGCGGAGACACCCCACTGTTCGAGGTGGGCACCGACGCCGAGCGGCACGGCGAACAGGGTGTCCGTGCCGGCCAGCGCCTTGATGGTGGGCAGGTCGAGGTGGTCGTAGTGGTCGTGCGAGATGACCACGACGTCGACCTTGCCGAGCGCGGCGATCGGCAGCGGCACCGGGTGCAGCCGCTTGGGCCCGGCGAACGGGAACGGCGAACAGCGCTCGCCCCAGACGGGGTCGAACAGGACGCGGTGCCCGTCGATCTCGGCGAGCACGCTGGAGTGGCCCATCCACGTCAGCCGCAGGCCGCCGGCGGCGGGCCTGGCGAGGTCGGCGAGCGTGGTGGCGTGCACCGGGACGGTGCCCCGGGGGGCACGGCGGGCGCGCTGCTCCTTCTCGAAGTAGGTCTTCGCGAACTGGAGCATCGAACCGGAGGGCCGGGTCCGGGCGGTACCGCCCGGGTTCTGGAAGACACCGTCCTTGAAGTGCGGTGAGCCCTGGATGCGGGCCAGGCGCTCGCCGCCGGGGTCCGCGCCGAAGGCGGCGGGCCGCAGCGCACGGAGCCCGGAGCTCAGGGAACTCGAACCGGTCACGGTACCTCCAGTGGTAAGGCTGAGGCCCTCCATTATGGTCGGCCCCTCCGACAGTCGGCGTTGACACCGGACCGCCCGCCTCCCGATACTGACCCACTGTTCAGTAGGAACCCGCTCGCCCCCGCTCGCCCCCGCTCGCCCCCCACTCGCCCCCGCTCACCGCCTTCCTGCGAGGAAACTCCATGACCGCTCCCCTGATGTCCCTCGTCTGGACCGACCACGTCACCGGCCGCCGGGGTTTCCTGGTCGTCGACCGGCTGGTGCGGGGCGTGGCCAGCGGCGGTCTGCGGATGCGGCCCGGCTGCACCCTGGAGGAGGTCACCGGCCTCGCGCGCGGCATGACGATGAAGGAGGCCCTGCACTACAACCCCGGGGGCCGCTACGTCCCGCTGGGCGGCGCCAAGGGCGGCATCGACTGCGATCCGCAGGACCCGGGGTCGTACGACCTGCTGGTCCGCTATCTGCGGGCCATGCGGCCGCACATCGAGAGCTTCTGGACCACCGGTGAGGACCTGGGACTCACCCAGGACCTGGTGGACCGGGCGGCCGCCGAGGCGGGGCTCGTCTCCTCGATCCAGGCCGTGTACCCGCTGCTGGACGACGAGGCGGCGGCCCGGCGGCGGCTGGCGGACGCCTTCGCGGTCGAGGTGGACGGCATCGGGCTCGACGAGCTGGCGGGCGGCTGCGGGGTCGCCGAGTCGGCGCTGACGGCGCTGGACCGGGCCGGGGTGCCGTACGCGGGGACGCGGGTCGCGGTGCAGGGCCTGGGCACGATGGGCGGGGCCACGGCGCGGTTCCTCGCCCGCGCGGGGCTCACGGTGGTGGCCGTCGCCGACGTCAAGGGCACGATCGCCAACCCGGCGGGCCTGGACGTGGAGGCGCTGCTGCGCGCGCGGGACGCGTACGGCACCGTCGACCGCGCGGTGCTGCGGCCCGGCGACCTGGAGCTGCCGGGCGACGCCTGGCTGTCCGCGGACGCCGAGGTGCTGGTGCCGGCGGCGGTGTCGTACGCGATCGACGCGGCCGACGAGCACCGGGTCACCGCCCGCTGGATCGTGGAGGCGGCGAACATGCCGGTGCTGCCGGAGGCGGAGGAGCGGCTCGCCGCGCGCGGGGTGACCGTGCTGCCGGACGTGGTGGTCAACTCGGGGACCAACGCCTGGTGGTGGTGGACCCTGTTCGGCGACATCGGCCCGGACGCGGACGAGGCGTTCGCCCACACCCGGCGTTCGATGCGGGCCCTGGTGGAGCTGATGCTGGACCGCGCGGAGCGCGACGGCACCACTCCGCGGGCCGCCGCCCATGCCCTGGTGACCGACCGGCTGCCGGTGATCGCGGAACGGTTCGGCTGGTACCGGTGACGGGTCAGCGGCGCCCCAGAGCGGCGGCGAGCAGCAGCGCGCCCAGGGCCGTGAGGGAAGTGCCCTGCCAGCCGAGGGTGTCGAGCAGCGGTGCGGCGACGGCCGTGCCCAGGGCGCCGATCGTGAAGTACACCACGAGGTAGACGCTGCTGAGGCTGCCGGAGCGGGCGGGGTCGAGGGCGATGACACGGCTCTGGTTGGCGGCCTGGGCGGCGAAGCAGCCGGCGTCGAAGAGGGCGAGGCCGAGGGCGGTGTGCCAGGGGGTGTCCAGCCCGGTGGCCAGCAGGGCGGTGCCGGCCGCGGCGGCGAGCAGGGCGGCGGTGATCACCGTGCGCGGGCCGTACCGGTCGGTGAGGCGGCCGCTGAGCGGGAGCGCGGCGAAGCCCAGGAGCCCGGCCAGGCTGTAGAGGCCGATGGCGGTCGGGCCGAGCGAGTGCGGCGGCTGGGCCAGGGCGAGGGTGAGGGCGATCCAGACGAGGTTGAAGGCGAAGTACCAGAGGGCTCCGGTGGCCACCGCGCGGCGCAGCCGCGGCTGGTGCAGGAGCAGCGGCGGGAGGGCCGCCAGGGTGGCGCGGTAGCCGCGGTCGGCGAGCGGCCGTCCCCGGGGCAGGAGCGTGGCGGCGGCGAGCGCGCCGAGCAGCGCGAGGGCGGCGAAGACGAGGAGCATCCGCCGCCAGCCGAGGGCGTCGGTGAGGGCGCCGCCCACCAGCCGGCTGAGCAGGATGCCGGCCGACATGCCGGCGGCCACCAGGGCGACGCCGGTTCCGCCGCGGCCCGGCCGGGCGTGCCGGCCGGCGATGTTGCTCGCCTGGGCGGCCACGCTGGCGGCGGCGCCGACGAGCAGGTACGCGGCCAGCAGGACGACCGCGTCGCGCGCGGTCGCGGCGAGCGCGAGGGCGGCGGCCAGGGCGGTGAGCTGGGCGGTGACCAGGCGGTTGGGGGCGAGGTGGTCGGTGAGCGGGAGCAGCAGGGCGAAGCCCGTCATGCAGCCGGCGAGCGCGGCGGTCGGCACCAGGCCGATCACGGAGAGCGGCACGTCCAGGTCGGTGGCGACCGCGGTGAGCGCGGGCTGCACGGCGTAGTTGTTCGCGATCGCCGTGCCGGCCATGGCGGCCAGCAGGAGCGTGCCGCCGCGGGGCAGCGTGCGGCTCACGGCCGGGTGTCGCGGGTGAGGACGACGGCGTAGCGGCACTCGGCGTCGGTGGTGTTGGCGAAGACGCGCTCGGCGGGCGCACCGAGTTCGATGGTGTCGCCGGCGTCGAGTTCGTGGACCGTGTCGCCGTCATGGAAGGTCAGCCGGCCGTCGAGGACCCAGACGAGCTGGCGTACGAAGGCGAAGGCCGCGGCCGGGTACGGCACCCGGGCTCCGGCGGGCAGCCGGATCTCGGCGATCTCCGCGGGGAAGCGCGGGCCGGTGATCTGGCGGCGCCGGTAGCCGGTGCCGGGGTCGCGCCACTCGGCGGCGTCGGCGCCGCGCCGCACGCCCGGGGTGTCGGCCATGGACTCCGGGGCGTCCTGTGTGCCTTCGGCGAGGGCCAGCAGCGAGGCGACGCTGAGCTGGAAGGCGGCGGACAGCTTGCCGAGGACGACTGCGGTGGGGCTGCTCTCGCCGCGTTCGATCCGGCTGATCATCGCCGGGGAGACACCGGAGGCGTCCGCGAGCTGCGCCAGGGTCCAGCGGCGGCGCTCCCGCTCGGTGCGGACCCGGGCGGCGATCTGCCGTACCAGGGGCTCCGCCGATGGTTCTACTATGTTGGACATGAATCCAATATACGAGAGAAACGCGGTGACCGTCCGCCCGGCCCGTCCCGGGGACCAGGAGGCCGTCCGCGCGATCCGCAATCACGCGATCGAGCACTCCACGGCCCTGTGGACGGAGACCCCGCAGTCCCCCGCCGAGGGCGCGGTGTGGTTCGCCGAGCACCTGGAGCGCGGCTCGGCGCTCGTGGCCGAGGTCGCCGACGCGCCGGGCGAGGTGGCGGGGTTCGCGGCCTACGGCCCCTGGCGCGCGCTGGACGGCTACCGGCACACGGTGGAGAACTCCGTCTACGTCCGCGAGGGCAGTCACGGGCTCGGCATCGGCTCCGCGCTCCTCGGCCCGCTGATCGCCTCGGCGCGCGAGGCCGGCCACCATGTGATGATCGCCGGGATCGAGGCCGGGAACGCCGCGTCGATCCGGCTGCACGACCGGTTCGGCTTCGAGCACGTCGGTACGGTCCGGGAGGTGGGCACCAAGTTCGGCCGCTGGCTGGACCTCACGCTCATGCGGCTGCCGCTGGCCTGGGACGGCGACGCGGGCGGCGGGACGACCGATTAGGGTGACCGCGTGGCGAGAGTGCGGTTGAGCGTGGCCGAGCGGCGGGAGGAACTGCTGCGGGCGGCCATCGAGCAGATCGAGGCGCGGGGCGTGGCGGCGGTGCGGATCGCCGATGTGGCCTCGGCCCTCGGGGTGAGCAACGCGCTGGTGCTGTATCACTTCTCGACGAAGGAGAAGCTGGTCGCCGCCGCCTTCGCCTATGCCGCCGAGGACGATCTGGCGCATCTGCGCAAGCTGCTGGGCCGCCGTACGTCGGCGCTGCGCCGGCTGCGGGCCGCGGTGCGCTGGTACGCGCCGACCGGGCAGGCCAAGGGCTGGCGGCTGTGGATCGAGGGCTGGGCGGTGGCCTTGCGCGAACCCGCGCTGCGGGACGTCGGCAAGGGCCTGGACCAGCAGTGGAAGGCGGCGCTCACCGAGGTCATCGCCGAGGGGGTGGCCGCGGGCGAGTTCCGGTGCCCGGACCCTTCGGCCACGGCGCTGCGTCTGACCGCCCTGCTCGACGGGCTCGCCGTCCAGCTGACGTCGTATCCGGGCGGCGTACCGCGGGCCCGGGCGCAGCAGTGGGTCGACGAGGCGCTGGCGCGCGAACTGGCACTGCCCGAGCACGAGTAAGGGGCGGCCCGGGCACGAGTAAGGGGCGGCCCGCAAGGAGACCACCCCTTACCCGCCGGCGCCGCCTCCTCAAGCCACGGAGGCGATCCGCATCTTGATGTCGTCCGGGGAGAGCGCCCCCTTGGCCGTCACATGGTCGCCCGACGACTCGCCGCGCAGCCGTCGCCCGATCCACGGGACCAGGTACTCGCGGGCCCAGTGCACGTCGTCCCGGCGGACCTCCAGGGTGCCGCGGGGCGGCAGCGGAGGCCACGGCTGGTCCGGGTCGGCCGGCACCTCGACGCCGAGCACCTGGCCGGCGCGGAGCGCCACCCGCGTGTGGCCTTCGGGGGACAGGTGCAGCCGGTCGCCGTCCCAGGCCCGCCGGTCCTGCACGGTCTTGAGGGACCACAGGTCGAGGACCGGGCAGCCGTACCGGTCGGCGATGGCCCGGACATGTCCGTTGTACGTGGCGATCTTGCCGCGCAGATGCTTGAGGACGGGCACGCCCCGGGTGTCGAATCCGGTGGTCACGAGCACCGTGCCGATGGCCTCGGTCAGTTGGGCCACGGCCCGCTCGAACCGCTCGGCCACCTCGTCGGGGTCGGTGCCGGGACGGATGATGTCGTTGCCGCCCGCGCAGAAGGAGACCAGGTCCGGGGCGAGTTCCAGGGCCTGCGGCACCTGGTCCGCCACGATCTGGTCGAGCAGTTTGCCGCGCACGGCGAGGTTGGTGTAATCGAAGTCGCCTTCGGGCTGCCGGTCCGACAGCAGTACCGCGAACCGGTCGGCCCAGCCGACGAACGCCCCGTCGGGGCCGGGGTCGCCCACGCCCTCGGTGAAGCTGTCCCCCACCGCCACGTACGACCCGATCACTGATGCAATGTCACTCTTCGAATCGTCTGCCACATCGGACCATGATTCCCCTTGAGGTGTGACCTACGCGACCGTAATAAGGGGTTGACGATCGGTGAGATAAGACACTCTTAAATACTTCGCCAAGCCTGGAATAAGGCCCCCATCAGGGACGTTGACGGGTTGATCGCCAGACCCGGAAGTCACTGATACGGAAGTGGCTCCATGTGGTCCGAAACGCGAAGTGCCCACCCGTGTAAGGCTCCGGGTCGGTGTAGTCGAACACCGGCCGGCCGTTGTTCCACCACTGCACGGTCGAGCCGTCGGAGACGATCCGGACGCGGTTCGGTTCGTTCGCTACGAGCAGCGGCTCGGTGTAGTCGTAGATCAGCGGCCGGACGCCGGGTTCGCCGACGTAACGGCGCAGCCGGGTGGTGGTGTTGTAGTTGGCGCCGAAGCCTGCGTAGTAGGTCGTGAGGTAGTCGTACTCGGCGAGGGCGCCGCCGCGCGGGGTGGCGAACAGGTCGTCCGGGGAGCGGACGTCGGTGGCGTTCCAGAAGTTGTTGAGGTCCGACACCCGGTCGTCGGGACCGCCCGCCGAGACCGGGATCGCGGTGTACTCCAGGACGTACGGCCCTTCGAACCGGCGCCGGAACCAGACGGTCGCGCCGGCGGGCACGTCGACCTCCAGGATCCCGTGCGACGCGGTAACCGAACCGCCCTGTTCCAGTTCGACGAACCACTGGCCGAGGCCGTGGCGGAAGTCGTCGTGGGCGAGCAGCCGGCGGTGCCGGGGCGCGGCGCTCGCGGGCGCGGCGGGAGCGAGGGCCGCGAGGGCGGCTCCGACGGTTCCGGCGGCCAGGGCTCCGAAGGCGCGGCGGGTGGTCGTCATGCGCGGGATTCCTTCCGGCGGGGCGACAGTGACAGTGACATGACAGCGCAGGAGGCGGACATGGAAAGCGCTTGCATGCAACGGGATCACTCTGCCGCCGCACCGCCTTCGTTGTCGATGCCCTGAACACTCCCGCCACGAGAACGCAACGTGCCGAAGGCCGGACCCGGGGATCGGGGGTCCGGCCTTCGGAGTGTGCGGCAGGGCGGCGGGGCGTCGGATCAGCCGACGGCGAGACCCTTGGAGCGGAGGTAGGCGACCGGGTCCACGTCCGAGCCGTAGTCGGGGGTGGTGCGGATCTCGAAGTGCAGGTGCGGGCCGGTCACGTTGCCGGTCGCGCCGGAGAGGCCGACCTGCTGGCCCGCGGTCACGGTCTGGCCGACCGAGACGGAGAGGGCGGAGAGGTGGCCGTACTGCGCGTAGTAGCCGTCGGCGAGCCGGATGACGACCTGGTTGCCGTAGGAGCCGCCCCAGCCGGCCGTGACGACCGTGCCGGCGCCGACGGCCTTGACCGGGGTACCGGTCGGGACGACGAAGTCGACGCCCGTGTGGTAACCGCTGGACCACATGCCGCCGGCCACGTGGTAGCCGGTGCCGACGGTGGCACCGACGACCGGGAGGCTGAAGCCGGAGGCGTTCGCCGCGGAGGCGTCCGCGGAGGACGACGAAGAGGACGAAGGGGATGAAGAAGACGGCGCGGGCGACGAGGAGTCGGAGGCCCGCGCCTCGGACCGGTAGCCGGAGTCCGTGGTGTCGTCCGTCGTCGTGGCGCGGCGGCCGTCGAGCGTGAGCTTGAGACCCGGGTGGATCAGCGAGGGGTTGTCGCCGACGGCCTGCCGGTTGTCGGCGTAGAGCCGGTGCCAGCCGCCGCTGACGTTCTGGTCACGCGCGATCTTCGAGAGATAATCGCCGGGGACCACCGTGTAGGTGCGGTGCGCGGAATGCGCGGCGGCGGACTTCCGTACGGCCGCCGTCTTCTTCATTGCCGACTTCTGGACGCCCGGCAGCGACTGCGCGGCCTTTTCGGGAACGGACTGCGCGGTGGCCGCGTGGGCGCCGGCGGCCCCCATGAGCGGCAGCGCCAGCGCGGCGCCGCCGGTTCCGGCGACGGCCATCGAGCGGGTGAATCGCTGGGCCTTGGGACGGCGGTGCTTACCCTTCGCGGGCATGGCGCGTTTCCTCTCCGGCGCCTGCGGGGTGAGCTGTCGGGTTCGGGCTGGAGCTGCCCGGCCACACGGGAACGCGTGACTACACCCCTAGCCGTCCCGGGAACCGGAACAGGCGGTCATACCTGGTGGGTCCCCCGCTCCTGCCGGGCACGGGTGAGTGTGTGTGGGGACTCCGGACGGCGGCAGGATTCGGCGTTCCGTCCGGATGCGTGGCGAACGTAAGCGAGCAGGACGCACCCGGACAAGCGACTGGTTCCCTCTGTCCGAGTTTCGCTTGATCCGTTACGGGACATCACGGTCACCCTCCGTGAATTCCATCGGCCCGCGTTTATCAATTCCTCAGCGAAAGCCGAGAATTACGTGAACATGACGCGCGACGGACGGTCACGAATATGACGCTCCTCACGCACTCGCCCATCACTCCCCTTTATTCCAGAGCGAGTTGGAATGAAGGGGAGCGAAGACGCCAATTCGGACAGAAGACTCAGATGCGTCGCAGCCGGAGAACCGTCGCATCCAGGTCGCCCTTCAGGCCGGTGCGCAGACCGTGGTGCAACAGAACGGCACCCCGGTGCACTTCGCCCGTTTCGCGGCATTCGTACGACGCGGTCGGGTCGAGCCCCCGCAGCCGCAGCGCCGGCGCCGGCTCGCCGTAGCTCTGCGCCTGGAGCCAGGCGAGGACGACCGTCTCGTCGCCGAGGGTGTACTGCACGGCGCTGAGCCCGCCGGTCGGCGGCCGCAGCCGGAACTGGTCGCCGCGCTGCACCAGCGGCCGGATCTCCTTGTAGAGCTCCACCCAGCGGCCGGCCTCGGCGAGCTCCTCCTCGGTCCACTGCGAGAGGTCGCCGCCGACGCCGAGCGCACCGGCCATGGAGCTGACGAACCGGAAACGCAGCGAGCTGACCCGGCCGTTGAGCTGGTGGTTCGGGCTGTCGGTGACCCAGGCG
Source organism: Streptomyces sp. NPDC048288 (assembly GCF_043201555.1). Taxonomy (NCBI): domain Bacteria; kingdom Bacillati; phylum Actinomycetota; class Actinomycetes; order Kitasatosporales; family Streptomycetaceae; genus Streptomyces; species Streptomyces sp. NPDC048288. Next base: position 343,458 of record NZ_JBICZD010000007.1, on the reverse strand, counting down.
GACATCACCCGCGCGGGGTGGATCTGGCTGAAGCCGTGCTGGATGGCGAGCCGGTCCAGCGGGTCGGTGTTGTCGGAGGTCCACACCTCGTCGGTACGGCTCATGATGCCGAGGTCGATCCGGCCGCCACCGCCGGAGCAGGACTCGATGGCGACGTTCGGGTGGGCCGCGCGGATCCGGTCGAGCAGGGCGTACAGCCCGCGCACGTGGTCGACCCACAGACGCTGCGGGTAGGGCTCGCCGGGCCAGCCCGCGTCGGTGAAGCAGCGGTTGAAGTCCCACTTGACGTAGTCGATCGAGGCGCTGGACAGCAGGGTGTCGAGCTGCTGCCAGAGGTACTCCTGGACGTCCTCGCGGGCGAGGTTGAGGACGAGCTGGTTGCGCAGCTCCGTCCGCTTCCGCCCCTGCTGGTACTGGACCCAGTCGGGGTGGGCGCGGTACAGGTCGCTGTCCGCGTTGACCATCTCGGGCTCGACCCAGATGCCGAACTGCATGCCGAGGGCGTGCACATAGTCGGCGAGGGGCTTGAGGCCCTTCGGGAAGCGGTCCGGGTTGGGGGTCCAGTCGCCGAGGCCCGCGCGGTCGCTGGTGCGGGCGCCGAACCAGCCGTCGTCCACCACGAACAGTTCGACGCCGATCGCGGCGGCCCGCCGGGCGAGGGTGGCCTGCTGCTCCTCGGAGATGTCGAAGGTGGTGGCCTCCCAGGAGTTGAACAGCACCGGCCGGTCGCGGTCGGCGTCCGGGATGACGTACGCCCGCTGGTAGGCGTGCCAGGCGCGGCTGGCCCCGCCGAAGCCGCCGTCGGTCCACAGGGCGGCGAAGACCGGGCTGGTGTACGACTCGCCCTCGGCCAGCATCAGCAGGCCCGAGTCGTCGTAGCCGGCGCCGCCGGTGATCTGGACGCGCGCGTCGGGGAGTTGGGCGACGGCGATCCGCCAGGAGCCGGACCAGCCGAGGGCACAGCCCCAGACCTCGCCGCGCTCCTCGGTGGCGTCGGTGTCGAGGGCGACCCAGGGCAGGTGCTGGTGGCCGGTGTGGCCGCGTCGGCTGCCGATGACCTTCTCGCCGTAGGTGAGCGGGGCGCTGACCAGCCGGGACTCGGCGGCCCAGCGGCCGTGCAGCTGGGAGAGCCGCCAGCCCTCGCGGTCGGGCAGGGTCCAGGTGGCGGGGTCGGCGCGCAGCAGCTCCAGGGGTGCGTGCCCCCCGTTGCCGACGGTCACCCAGCGCTCGACGACATCGCCGCGCATCCGGTAGTGCAGGGTGATGACGATCCCGTCGTCCGTGAAGCGCAGCCGGAGCTCGTCCTCCTCGACCTCGTACGCCTCGAAGGCCCACTCGGTGCCCCGGCGCTCCTCGGTGCGCACGGACAGCGCGGGGCGCACGAACCGGGGGCCGCCCTCGACCGGGTACTCCTCGCGGCCGTCCAGGGGGGACTCGAAGGCCCAGTACTCGGGCAGCGCGCGGGTGCTGAGCTCCTCGGCGTCGGCGAGCCGGATCCTGGGCCCCCAGTGCAGGTGGAGCAGTTCGTCGGCCTCCGTCAGATGCAGCGCGTAGCTGCTGCCGGGGCCCGACAGGAGCCAGGTACGACCGTTTTCGGCGATGTCCACCATCGAGAAACCTCACACAGGTGCCAACAGATCCGCTCAAGCACCAACATCATCAAGGTCTACCGGCCCCTGAGGCAACGCCTGTGGACAACTCATTGCCCGCGGAAACCGATGTCGTATGGTCGATCCAGTGCCCGTCGACGAGCAGCGCCGACGGGGCCGGCCGGGAGGAGCCCCCCGTGACGCAGCAGGTCCCGTCGACCGAGCCCGAGCTGGCCGGTGTGCGCAACTTCCGTGACGTGGGCGGCCTGCCGACGGTGGACGGGCGGCGGGTGCGGCCGGGCGTCCTGTTCCGCAGCGGGCACCTGGCGCACGCGACGGAGTCGGACGCGGAGTTCCTCGCCTCCCTCGGCCTGCACACGATCTTCGACTTCCGCAACGCGGCCGACCAGAAGCTGGAGGGCCCGGACGTCGAGCTGCCCGGCGTACGGAACCTGAACCTGCCGCTGACCGACCCGGCGCACGGGGCCGACTTCTGGAAGATGGTCCGCGAGGGCGACATCGAGCAGCTGCGCGCGCTCCTGGGCGACGGCAAGGCCGCGAACCGGATGGTCACCTCGTACCGCACGATCGTCAAGGACCGCACCGAGGAGCACTCGCGCGTGCTGCACGCGGTCGCCGAGGACAGCGTCCCGGCGCTGATGCACTGCGCGGCCGGCAAGGACCGGGCGGGCATCTCCATAGCCGTGACGCTGCTCGCGGTGGACGTGGAACGGGACGCGATCCTCGCCGACTACCTGGAGTCCAACGCCAAGCACCGCCGCTACAAGGTGCGGCGCAGCGGCGGCGGGGAGTCCGCGTACAGCCCCGAGGTGATGGAGCTGCTGAGCCCGCTCTTCGACGCCCGCGCGGAGTACCTGACGGCGGCCTTCGAGAGCATCGACGAGACCTGGGGCGACGTCGGGACCTACCTGGAGCAGGGCCTGAAGGTCACCCCGCGGACCCGGGAGCGGCTGCGCGAGCGGCTCCTCGACTGAGGCCGGGCGGGGGGCGGCGGCTCAGCCCTTGCCGCCGAGGGAGAACAGCAGATAGAGGAAGCCTGCCAGGACGTGCCCGACGGCGAGATAGATGACCAGCCGGATCCACAGGGACCGGGGGAACTTCTCCTCGATGTTGCTCACGGCAGCTCTCCAGTGATCGGTCCCAGGCACAGCGTGGCCGTGGGGCTCTGCAGCAGGGTGTGGACGAACAGGAGCTCGACCCCGTCCTGGTCCTCGGCGGCGAGCCGGTGCGGGGTCAGCGAGTCGAAGTGCGCGCTGTCGCCGGGCGCGAGCACGTGCGTGGTGTCACCGAGGCGCAGCCGGAGCCGGCCGCGCAGGACGTACAGCCACTCCTCGCCGGGATGCACCCGCACGATGTCGCCCTGGGAGCCGTACGGCACCCGGACGCGCAGCGCCTGCATCCCCCGGCCGGACGCCCCGGCCTGCCAGTACGTCCAGCCACCGGCGCGGGTCGGTTCCATGTCGCCGGCGCGCACGATCGCGTCCCGGTCGGCGGCGGTCTCACCGAGCAGTTCGGAAACCGTCGTACCGTAGACACGTGCGAGCGCGAGCAGCATCGGCAGCGAGGGCTGCCGCTGCCCGGTCTCCAGCCGGGAGAGGTGAGCGGGCGACAGCCCCGCGTCCCGGGCGGCGGCCTCCAGGGTGAGGCCGGCGCGGCGGCGCAGGGAGCGCAGCTGCGGGGCGACGGCGGGCAGGTCCGTGACCGGCCCGCCCGTGCCCTCGTCGTCGGAGGGGTTCATGCCTCCATTCAGCCGCACTTTTGCCTCTGCGGCAATTTCCTTGCCTCAGAGGCAAAAAGTCAGCGGTTGGCCACCGCCTGCTTGATCAGCGTCTTGCCGAAGTCCCACATCAGGCCGCCGCCGCTGTGGGCGTCGTCCATGACGTCCGTGAAGGCGTCCACGAAGCGGTCGACGTCCCCTTCGTCGACGATCAGCGGCGGGATGAGCTTGATCACCTCCAGGTGGTCGCCGGAGACCTGGGTGAGGATCCGGTGGCGCTGCAGCAGTGGTACGACGACCATCTGGGCGAACAGGCCCTTGCGGGCGGCCTGGAGCATGGTCCATCGGCTGCGCAGCTTCAGTGAGCCGGGCCGGCCGAACTCGATGCCGATCATCAGGCCCCGGCCGCGCACGTCGGCGAGCAGCTCGTACTTGTCGGTCAGCGCGACGAGCCGGGACTTGAGCTGCTCCCCCACGGCCCTGGCATGGGCCACGATCTGGTCGTTCTCCATGACCGACAGCACGGCGAGCCCGGCCGCCATCGCCTGGGCGTTGGCGCCGAAACTCGCCGAGTGGACCAGGACGCGGTCCATGGACGAGTAGACCTTCTTGAAGATCCAGTCCTTGCCGAGCGTGGCGCCGACCGGGACGTACCCGCCGGACAAGGCCTTCGCCACGCACACCAGGTCCGGCTCCACGCCCTCCTCGTGCTGGTAGGCGTAGAAGTCACCGGTGCGGCCGAGGCCCGTCTGCACCTCGTCGGCGATCAGCAGCGCCTTGTGCCGGTGCAGCAGCTCCTGGGCGGCGCGCAGATACCCGGGCGGGGCCTCGTGCACGCCCTTACCCTGGATCGGCTCGACGATCAGGGCGGCCACATCGCCCTTCTTCAGCTCCCGGGCGAGCGCGTCCAGATCACCGAGGGGAACCGCCGTGTCGGGCAGCAGCGGCGCGAATCCGTCCCGGAAGCCGTCCTCGCCGTTGACCGACAGCGACCCGGTGGTCAGACCGTGGAACGCGTGGTCGCAGTAGAGGACGCGCGGTCTGCCGGTGGCGAACCTGGCGAACTTCAGGGCCGTCTCGACCGCCTCGGTGCCGCTGTTGCCGAAGAACACCCGGTCCAGGTGCGGGCTGTGCGCGAGGAGCCGCTCGGCGAGCAGACCGGGCAGCGGCTGGCAGTCGAAGCGGGTGAGGTCGGCCAGCTGGGCGTCCAGCACGTCGTGCAGGGCCTTGCGGACGACGGGGTGGTGGCGGCCCAGACCCATCACCCCGAACCCGGCGAGCATGTCCAGGTAGTCGTTCCCGTCCGCGTCCCAGAAGTGCGCGCCCTCGGCCCGCTCGTACACCTTGTCGAAGCCGATGGTGTGCAGCATGCGCGGGAGCTGGTGGTTCAGGTACTTCGCATGCAGCTCGTAGCGCTCGGCTCCGCGCTCGGCGAGCAGCGCACCGAGGTCGAACTCCGTACTCATTCCTTCTCCTTGGCAGCGCTCTCGGTGAAAGCGCCCTCGACTTCGGCGCCCTGAAGGGGCGCGGGGAACTGCGCGACCAGCCGAGACGGCGCCGCACCCGCCACACGACCCCCCGCTGCTTCCCGCCCCGCGAGGCTCGACCCGATCCGCCCCGCGATCTCCACCGGCGTCAGCCCGATGTCGGCCAGCACCTCCCCCCGCTTCGCATGCGCCAGGAACTGCTCGGGAATCCCGAACCGCCGTACCGGTACATCCACATCGGCGTCGCCAAGCGCCAGCGAGACCGCCGCACCGACGCCGGCCGCCCTGCTGTTGTCCTCGACGACCGCCACGAGCTCGTGGTCGGCCGCCAGCACCGGCAGCGCGGGATCCACGGGCTTGACCCAACGGGGGTCCACGACCGTGCAGTTGATCCCCCGAGCGGCCAGCAGCTCCGCGGCCTGCAGACACACCGGCGCCATCACCCCGACCGCGACCAGCAACACCCGCGCGTCCGTGTCGCGATGGAGCACATCCACCCCGCCGACCCGGTCGACCGCGGGAATCTCCGGTCCCACCGACTCCTTCGGGAAGCGCACCAGCGTCGGCGCGTCGTCGACGGCCACCGCCTCCCGCAGTTGGAGGCGCAGTTGCTCGGCGTCGCGCGGGGCGGCGATCCTGAGGCCCGGCACCACCTGGAGGACGGACATGTCCCACATGCCGTTGTGGGACGCGCCGTCGACCCCGGTCACCCCCGCCCGGTCCAGCACGAACGTCACCCCGCAGCGATGCAGCGCCACGTCCATCAGCAACTGGTCGAAGGCACGGTTCAGGAACGTGGCGTAGACGGCGACCACGGGGTGCAGTCCGCCGGTCGCCAGCCCCGCCGCGGAGACCGCCGCGTGCTGCTCGGCGATGCCGACGTCCCAGACCCGGTCGGGGAAGCGCTCGGCGAACTTGCCGAGGCCGACCGGGTGCAGCATGGCCGCGGTGATCGCGACGACGTCGTCCCGCTCCTCGCCGATCCGGACGATCTCGTCGCCGAACACCGAGGTCCAGGAGGGCCCGTTGGACGGCGCGAGCGGCTCGCAGGTGAGCGGGTCCATCACGCCGACGGTGTGGAAGTGGTCCTCCTCGTGGGCGAGGGCGGGCTCGTAGCCGCGTCCCTTCTCGGTGAGGCAGTGCACCAGCACCGGCCCGTGGAAACGTTTCGCGCGCCGCAGCGCCGACTCGACGGCCTTGATGTCGTGGCCGTCGATCGGGCCGACGTACTTGAGGCCCAGGTCCTCGAACATGCCCTGCGGGGCGAAGGCGTCCTTGAAGCCCTTCTTGGCGCCGTGCAGGGACTCGTAGAGGGTGGTGCCGACGATCGGGGTGCGCAGCAGGACGTCCTTGCCCCAGGCCAGCACCTTCTCGTAGCTGTCGGTCGTGCGCAGGGTCGCCAGGTGGTTGGCGAGGCCGCCGATGGTCGGCGCGTACGACCGCTCGTTGTCGTTGACGACGACGATCAGCGGCCGGTCCTTGGCCGCCGCGATGTTGTTGAGCGCCTCCCAGGCCATTCCGCCGGTCAGCGCGCCGTCGCCGATGACCGCGACGACATGGCCCTTCTCCCCCTGCACCTGGCGGGCCTTGGCGAGGCCGTCGGCCCAGCCGAGCGCGGTGGAGGCGTGGCTGTTCTCGATGACGTCGTGCGCGGACTCCTCGCGCGAGGGGTATCCGGACAGGCCGCCCTTGCCGCGCAGCTTGGAGAAGTCCTGACGGCCGGTCAGGAGCTTGTGGACGTAGCTCTGGTGGCCGGTGTCCCAGAGGATGCGGTCGACCGGGGACTCGAAGACCCGGTGCAGCGCGACGGTCAGCTCCACGACGCCCAGATTGGGCCCGAGGTGGCCGCCGGTCCTGGCGACCGCGTGCACCAGGAACTCGCGTATTTCTTCGGACAGTTCACCGAGTTCCGCCTCGGACAGCGCCTTCAGGTCGCGTGGTCCCCGGATCTTCTCCAGAATCGTCACGCTCGGCCCCCTCTCGGTCCGTGCTGATCAGCTCACGGTGACGGCGGGTGCTCCGGACCCGGCGCCGTCCTTCTCCATCTGCTCGGCGATCTTCATCGCTTCCTCGATGAGGGTCTCCACGATCTTCGACTCGGGCACGGTCTTGACGACCTCGCCCTTGACGAAGATCTGGCCCTTGCCGTTGCCGGAGGCGACCCCGAGGTCGGCCTCCCGCGCCTCGCCGGGGCCGTTGACCACACATCCCATGACGGCGACCCGCAAGGGCACTTCCATGCCCTCCAGACCGGCCGTCACCTCGTCCGCCAGTTTGTAGACGTCGACCTGGGCGCGGCCGCAGGACGGGCAGGAGACGATCTCCAGGCGCCGCTGCCGCAGGTTCAGCGACTCCAGGATCTGGATGCCGACCTTGACCTCCTCGGCGGGCGGGGCCGACAGGGACACCCGGATGGTGTCGCCGATGCCCTGGGACAGCAGTGCCCCGAAGGCCACCGCGGACTTGATCGTGCCCTGGAAGGCCGGGCCCGCCTCGGTCACGCCGAGGTGCAGCGGGTAGTCGCACTGGGCCGCCAGCTGCCGGTACGCCTCGATCATCACGACCGGGTCGTTGTGCTTGACCGAGATCTTGATGTCCCGGAAGTCGTGCTCCTCGAAGAGCGACGCCTCCCAGAGAGCGCTCTCCACGAGCGCCTCGGGCGTCGCCTTGCCGTACTTCTCCAGCAGCCGGCGGTCGAGCGAGCCGGCGTTGACCCCGATCCGGATCGGCGTGCCGTGGTCCTTGGCGGCGCGCGCGATCTCCCGTACCTGGTCGTCGAACTTCTTGATGTTGCCGGGGTTCACGCGGACCGCCGCGCACCCGGCCTCGATCGCGGCGAACACGTACTTCGGCTGGAAGTGGATGTCCGCGATCACCGGGATCTGGGACTTGCGCGCGATGGTCGCCAGGGCGTCCGCGTCGTCCTGCGTGGGGCAGGCGACGCGGACGATCTGGCAGCCGGACGCGGTGAGTTCGGCGATCTGCTGGAGGGTGGCGCCGATGTCCGAGGTGCGGGTGGTGGTCATCGACTGCACCGACACCGGGGCACCGCCGCCGACCGCCACCGGCCCGACCTGGATCCGCCGGGACACGCGGCGCTCGGCGACCGGGCGGGCCGGGACCTCGGGGAGGCCCAGGGAAATGGCGGTCATGCGGTCACTCCCGGTTCCCGGAGACCGTCTCGCGCATGGCGCGCAGCGACTCCTTGAGGGACCCCATGGTGGCGAGGACGGCGGTGGGCTCGTAGCCGCAGTGCGCCATGCAGTTGGCGCACCGCGGGTCCTTGCCGCGGCCGTACTTGTCCCAGTCGGTCTTCTCGATGAGTTCGCGGTACGTCGGCACGTACCCGTCGCTCATCAGGTAGCAGGGGCGCTGCCAGCCGAAGAGCGAGTAGTTGGGGATCGCCCAGGCCGTGCAGGGGAAGTCGACCTTGCCCTCCAGGAAGTCCAGGAAGAGCGGGGAGTGGTTGAGCCGCCACTTCTTCCGGTTGCCGCCCGCGAAGGCCTTCTTGAACAGCTCGCGGGTCTGCTCCACGCCCAGGAAATGCTCCTGGTCCGGGGCCTTCTCGTAGGCGTAGGCGGGCGAGATCATCATCTCGTCGACCTTGAGGTCGTCGTTGAGGAAGTTGAGCACCTCGACGATGGTCTGCGGGGTGTCCGTGTTGAAGAAGGTGGAGTTGGTGGTCACCCGGAAGCCGCGCCGCTTGGCCTCCTTGATGGCCTCCACGGCCTCGTCGAAGACGCCTTCCTTCGCGACGGACTCGTCGTGCCGCTCGCGCAGCCCGTCGATGTGCACCGCGAAGGCGAAGTACGGCGAGGGCGTGAACTTGTCCATCTTCTTGCGCAGCAGCATCGCGTTGGTGCACAGGAAGACGTACTTCCGCTTCGCCACCAACTGCCGCACGATCTCGTCGATCTGAGGGTGCATCAGCGGTTCGCCGCCCGCGATGGACACCATCGGCGCACCGGACTCCAGCACCGCCCCGACCGCCTGGGCGACCGGCATGCGCTGCTTCAGCACCCCGGCGGGATGCTGGATCTTGCCGCAGCCCTCGCACTTCAGGTTGCACGCGAAGAGGGGTTCCAGCTCCACGATCAGCGGGAACTTGTCCCGCTTGCGAAGCTTCTGTTCAGCCAAGTAGGTAGCGACCTTGATCGACTGGCGCAGCGGCATGGCCATCTGGGCTCACCTCCGGGGGAGCAGCAAAGAACGGTGCCATTCGAAGAAAGCTGGAAGAACGGATCGAAGAACGCGGAAAGCCGATATTCCACCGCGGACCGTGCCGATCCGGACGAGTTCATGTTCAGGAGCGTCCACGACCACCCTGACGGCCGCAACGGGGCGTTCGCCCGCGCGCACGGCGCTCAGGAGTGTGGCCGCCGATTCCATGTCGACCGCGATTGCGCCGGTCGCAAGCAGATCGGACCGTTCGTGACCGCGGACGACGTGGTCGGAGCCGGTGAGGGGGCCGGTGTGGACGGTGCGGCCGGGTACGGTCCGCACCAGCTCTTTGACGAGGAGTTCGGTGGCGACGCAGGGCACGCTGCCGCGCGGGTCCCGGGTCTCCTCGGCGACGACCAGGTCGCCGGGGTGCATCCCGGGGGCTAGGCCCGCGCAGAAGCCGGTGGCCAGCACGGCCGCGCCGGCGAACGCGGGATCGGCCAGGAGCCGGGTGACGGACCGTTCCGCCGCCTTGGGCCCCATGCCGGTGCGCAGCACGGTGACCGGCCCGTCCGCGCCCCCGCGTTCGCCGGCGCGCAGGGCGAGGTGCTCGATGCCGAGCGCGCAGGCGATCAGCAGCGGGGCCGGAACGGGCGTGGTGCTCAATTCAGCTCCTCTCGGCCTCGGGGAACGGCTCGCCGTGGACGTAGCGGCCGAGCGCGGTGAGCGGGAAGACCTGCCGGTAGAGGTGGTAGTTGATGGAGAAGTCCCAGGGGAAGCCGGTGCCGGTGAAGTACGGCTCGTCCCAGGAGCCGTCCTCGGCCTGCGTCTCGGCGAGCCACCGGACGCCCCGCTCGACGGCCTTGGAGTCCTTCTCCCCCGCCGCGAGCAGCGCCATCAGTGCCCAGGCCGTCTGGGAGGCGGTGGAGGCGCCGCGCCCGCTCCATTCGCCGACGTGCTTGTAGGAGCGCAGGTCCTCGCCCCAGCCGCCGTCGTCGTTCTGGACGTTCTCCAGCCAGGTGACCGCGCGCCGGATCGCCGGGTGCGCGGCGGGCAGTCCGGCCGCGGTCAGCGCGGGCACCACGGAGCCGGTGCCGTAGACGTAGTTGACGCCCCAGCGGCCGAACCAGGAGCCGTCCGCCTCCTGTTCGGCGAGCAGCCATTCGATGCCGCGCCGGGTGCGCGGGTCGTGGGACATGCCCTCGAAGGCGAGCATCTCCACCACGTGGGCGGTGACATCGGCCGAGGGCGGGTCGATGACCTCGCCGAAGTCGCAGAACGGCAGCCGGTTGGGGAACGGGCTGGTGTTGTCGACGTCGAAGGCGCCCCAGGCCCCGTTCTTGGACTGCATGCCGAGGTTCCAGCGCACCCCGCGCCCGATGGCCTTCTCCATCCGCTCGGGGTCGTGGTGGCGGACCCGGCGCAGCGCGAGAACCACCTCGGCGGTGTCGTCGATGTCGGGGTAGTTGTCGTTGTGGAACTCGAACGCCCAGCCGCCCGGCGGAAGTTGGGGGCGCTTCACGGCCCAGTCGCCGCGCCGGACGATCTGCTCGCCGAGCATCCAGTCGGCGGCTCTGACGAGTTGCGGGTGGTCGGCGGGCAGTCCCGCGTCGGCGAGCGCGATGGTCGCCAGACAGGTGTCCCAGACGGGCGACTGGCAGGCCTCGATCATCCGGGCGCCGTCCTCGCGCCACACGGCGTAACGATCCAGCGACTCAAGGCCGGCGCGCATCACGGGGTGTTCGAGGTCGTAGCCGAGCAGGTACAGGGCGATCACCGAGTACACGGCGGGGGGCTGGATACCGCCCCAGGCGCCGTCGTTCTCCTGGCGTTCGACGATCCAGCGGGCGGCGGAGTTCAGGGCGGAGCCGCGCAGCCGGCGCAGCGCGACCTTGCGGTAGCCGCGGACAACCTTGTCGAGCCGCTGGAAGACACCCTCCCAGCTGGCCACCGGGGCCAGCGGCTGCGGCGGGTTCGGCACGGCCGGGTCGGTGTGCAGCTCGTCCAGCGGGAAGGGGGCCGGGCGCACCGGGCGCTTGGCCGAGACGACGGTGAGCGGCACGATCGTCTGCCGGGCCCACTGGCCGAAGTTGTAGATGCTGAGCGGGAACCACTTGGGGAAGTAGAGGAGTTCCGGCGGGAGTTCGGGCAGGTCCTCCCATTTCCACCAGCCGAACAGGGCGAGCCAGATCCGGGTGAACACCCGGGAGGCGGCGATCCCGCCGCGCTCGCGGATCCAGGCCGATGCCTTCGCCATGTGAGGGGCGTCCGGGGCGTCCCCGGCCAGCCGCAGGGCGACGTACGCCTCGATGGTGGTGGAGAGTTCGCCGGGGCCGCCGAAGAAGGTGGCCCAGGTGCCGTCCTCGCGCTGCTCGCCGCGGATGAAGAGGGCGGCGGCGGACACCGTCGACTCGTCGAGGGTGCCGAGGAACTGACGGAGCAGCAGGTCCTCGGCGTCCATGGTGACGTTGGTCTCCAGGTCGCCCTTCCACCAGCCCTGCGCGTCCTGCTGGGCGAGCAGATGGTCGGTGGCGCGCCGCACGGCGCGTTCGGCGGCTTCTTGTACCCCGGCCGCCACGGGGGTGCTGAGGTCGGTGGTGGCCGAGTCGGCCCGGGGCGGAACGGTGGCCCCGGTGCTTCCGTCGGTCGTCGCTGTCATGGCTTCCCCTTCTTGCAGTCGTACGAAATCGTTCTGCTGTGGGTCCGCCGTCGGCCGGTGCTGGCTGCGCGCTCGCACCGGCCGGCGACTACGCGAGGGCTATTCGACCGATAGTGATCATCTCTTTCGTACGACGACGAAGTCGGCCAGCGCCGTGAACTGCGCCCGCACCCGGTCGGGCATGTCGACGGCGTGCAGGGCCTCGATGGCGATGGTGTGCTGGCGACGCGCCTCCTCGGCGGTCCACTCCCGGCCGCCGGCCTCCTCGATGAGGGCGGCGCGGGCGGCGAACTCCTCCTCGGAGAAGTTCTCGAAGTCGCTGCTCTTGGCGTCGGCGGCGAGGATCTCGCCGAGCCGCTCGGAGGCGGGCCCGCCCGCGGCGAGGGCGGCGACGACCGGCAGGGACTTCTTGCGCTGGCGCAGGTCGCTCCAGGTCTGCTTGCCGGTGGCGTCCGGGTCGCCCCAGATGCCGAGCAGGTCGTCGACGGCCTGGAAGGCGAGGCCGAGGTGGTAGCCGTACTTCTCCAGGGTGTCGGCGGTGCGGTCGTCGGCGCCGCCGAGCACCGCGCCGATGGAGCTGGAGGCGGCGAGCAGGGCGCCGGTCTTGTTGCCCTCCATCTCCAGGCACTCCTCGACGCTGACCCGGTCGCGGTGCTCGTAGGAGATGTCCTGGGCCTGGCCGTCGATCAGGGCCCGGGTGGCGGTGGTGATCCGGCGGGTGGCGCGGCCGGCCTCGACGGTGCCGAGTTCGAGCAGCACCTCGTTGGCGAGGGCGAACAGGGCGTCGCCGACCAGGATGGCCTGGGCGGGGCCGTGCACCTTCCAGACGGTGTCGCGGTGGCGGCGCTGTTCGTCGCCGTCCATCAGGTCGTCGTGCAGCAGCGAGAAGTTGTGGACGAGTTCGACGGCGACGGCGCCGGGGATGCCGACCTCGGGGGCGGCCCCGGTGACCTCGGCCGACAGAACCGCGAGGGCGGGGCGTACGGCCTTGCCGCCGTCGCCGTCGGCGGGGTTGCCCTCGGCGTCGATCCAGCCGAAGTGGTAGGCGGCCACGGTGTCCATGGGAGATGCCAGGCGGTCCACGGCCGCCCGCAGTACCGGTGTGGCAAGGGTCCGGCCGCGCTCCAGGAGCGCGGTCACGTCCACCGCGTCGGCAGCCGTCTCGGCCGGGGGCACAGTGGGCACAGTTTCTCCTCTTGTTGCGGTACCGGGGGTGCGGGGGCCTGCCGCCTGCTGATCGAGCGTCACGCCGCCTCCTCGAACTCGAAGAGGCGACGGGGGCGGGGCCGACCCAGGGTGTTCAACGCGGCGTCGGCCGCGAGGACACCGCTGCGGACCGCACTCTCCATGGTCGCGGGCCACCCGGTGGCGGTCCACGCTCCGGCCAGGTACAGGCCGGGGGCTCTGGTGCGGGCGCCGGGCCGCAGCCGCCCGACGCCGGGGGTGGGGGCGAACGTCGCGGTGCGCTCCCGGGTCACGAAGAAGTCCAGCACCCCGGCGCCGCGCGCGCCGGGCAACAGCCGTTCCAGCTCGGGCAGATAGCGCTCGCGCAGGTCGGCCACGGGGGTGTCGATCTCGTCCTGGGCCGCCGACTGGGACAGCGCGAGGTACTGTCCCGCGCGCAGCCCGGAGGCGTGGGTGCGGTCGAACACCCACTGGACCGGGGTGCCCAGGGCCGCGAAGAACGGCTTGGTGAGCACCTGACGGTCGTAGACCACATGGACGTTGAGGATCGGCGCGGTGCCGATCTCCAGCAGGTTCTCCGGGGCGTCGAGGGCGCCGGCCGGCAGCAGGTCGTGGGCCTCGCGCTGGGCCACGGCGAGCACCACGGCGTCCGTCGTGAGCGTCTCGCCGGGAACCTGAACGCTCCACGTCCCGTTCTCGTTAGTGGAGACGGAGGTGACGCGTGTACGGACCTCGGTACGCACGCCCGCGGAGTCGAGCGCCTTGCGGGCGAGCCGGTCGTGCAGTTCGCCCAGCGGCACATGGGCCCAGCCGATGTCGGCCGCGCCCGGGTCGGACAGCAGACCGGTCTTGAACACCATCGCGGCGAGCCCCAGCGAGGCGTCGCCCGCGACCGCGTTGAGGGTGGCGACCCCGACCAGGTCCCACAGGGCCTCGACGGCACGCGCCGACTGGCCGTGGGCGGCCAGCCAGCTGCCGAAGTCCTGTGCGTCCAGGCTCGGATCGGCGAGGTCGAGCCCCTTGAGCGCGAGCGCGGCACGCCCCACCCTCGCCCGCTCGGCGAGCGAGAGGTGCGGATAGGCGGCCAGGCTGCGCCCCAGATGCAGGGGTACGGGCAGCGGGTCGCGACGGAGCCTGCCCAGGCGCCGCCCCTCCGGCTTGGCGAGGTCGAGCACGGGCACGTCGAGGCGGTCCTGCAGCGGTGCCAGCGCCGTGCCCTCGATGCGGTCGAGGAACCAGCGGTAGGCGGTGCAGCAACGCAGGTACACGTGCTGGCCGTTGTCCACGGTCAGTTCGCCGCGCTGGAAGGAGAAGGCGAGCCCGCCGAGCCTCGGCCTGCCTTCGAGAAGGGTGACCCGGACGCCCGCGTCGGCGAGCGCGAGCGCGGCCGTGATCCCGGCGAGCCCGCCGCCGACCACGACGGCACTGCGCCCGGACGTGATGTCGTCCCGCGTCCGTCCGGATCCCGTGCCGTCGGTCATCGTGCGCCCTCCCCCGCCTGCCCGCCGCCCCTGCGGAACGGGACAGGGCGGGCCGTCGCAGTCAGGGACGCGGCGCCGCACCGGAGGGTTGCCTGCCGTTTTTCTCCGGTGGAGTCACCTTGGCCCACTTTGTCCATCAGGCGCGCCTCCTGACGGTCAGGCGGGAGGTGTGACGCCGGGTGTCGATCCCGGAGAGGCCGCGCACGGCGACGTACGCCTTCTCGCGCCCGGGCAGCGAGACCCGGCCGCGCAGCACCGCCTCGGGTTCGCGCTCGATGCGGTCGAGCAGCCGGCGGTAGATCCCGGCCATGGCGGCGACACAGGCGCCGCTGCGCCGGTCGAGCATGGGCAGCAGCCGGTAGCCCTCGGCGAAAAGGGCACGGGCGCGCCGTACTTCGAAGTGCACCAGGCCCGCGAAGTCCGAGCCCTCCGGCGGGGTCGGCCCGTGGAACCCGGCCGAGCAGCCGAACTTGGCGAGGTCGTCGGCGGGGAGGTAGGTGCGGCCGTTCCCGGCGTCCTCGCGGACGTCCCGGAGGATGTTGGTGAGCTGGAGCGCGAGCCCGAGCGTGTCGGCATACTCCGGCGCGCGCTCGGCACCGCGCGCCCCCGGTTCCGTACCGAACACACCGAGCGAGAGCCGGCCGATGGCGCCGGCCACACAGCGGCAGTAGACCTTGAGGTCGTCCCAGGTCTCGTAGGTCTCGCCGCGGACGTCCATCAGCACGCCGTCGATCAGCTCGTCCAGGCCGCCCAGCGGGATCGGGAAGGCCTGGGCGGAGTGCGCGAGGGCGACCGCGACCGGGTCGGTGTCGTCCTCGGCGACCGCGCCCTCCTGGACCCGGGCGAGCAGTGCCCGGGTGTCCTCCAGGCGGGCCACCTTCACCTCGTCGGCCAGCGCGCCGTCGCCGATGTCGTCGACGCGCCGGGAGAAGGCGTAGAGCGCCGACATGGCGCGCCGCTTGGACGTCGGCAGCAGCCTGATGCCGTAGGCGAAGTTCCGTGCCTGCTGTCCGGTGACGGTCTCGCAGTAGCTGTAGGCGGCGAGTACCGGTGCGGACACAGGTGTGGGAGAGTCCACGGTCCGGATCACCCCTCTCCTCGCAGAGTCACGCCCACCTCACGCAGCAACCGGCCCTTGCCGGGCTTGGGCGGGCCGGGAAGTACGTCGTATTCGGCGGCGGCGATCGCGTGGACCGCCGCCCTTCCCCCCGCCACGAACCCCGCGAGCAGCAGCTTCAACCTGCCGTGGACGCTACCCACAAGGGGGGCGCCTTCATTCAGGAGATCGCGGGCGCGTTGTGCTTCATATGCAACCAGTGCACGCACCGATGCGCCCGCGGTTTTCCTGGCGAGATCCGCCTCCTGGACGTGAAAGCGCTTCATGTCCTCGGCGGGCAGATAGATCCGGTCGCGGCCGAGGTCCTCGGCCACGTCCTGGAGGTGTTCGACGATCTGGAGTGCGGTGCAGATCGCGTCCGAGAGGACGATCCGCTCGGGGGTCGAGGTGCCGGTGACGGCGAGGACCAGGCGGCCGACGGGGTTGGCGGACAGCTCGCAGTAGGCGAGGAGGTCGTCGTAGGTCTCGTACCGCTTGACGAGCTGGTCCTGGCGGTTGGCGGCGATCAGGCCGAGGAAGGGCTCGGGGGTCAGCTCGCGGCGGCGGACCGTGGGCTGCAGGCGGCGCAGCAGCGGGTGGTGCGGGCTGGCGTCGAAGACGCGGCGCAGATCGGCCTCGAAGGCGTCGAGGAGGACCAGCCGGTCCTCGGCCCGCGCGTCGGGCACGCCGAGCAGGCGGGCGTCGGCGCCGCCGGGGGCCAGGTCGCCGTCGCCGATGTCGTCGACGAGACGGGCGAAGCCGTAGACCGCCATCAGGTCGTCGCGCCAGGCCTTGGGCAGGAAGAAGGGGGCCACCGGGAAGTTCTCGTCCGCGGCCTTGTCCAGGGTGCCGCGCTCCGCGTCCGCGGTGCGCTCCGAGGCGGTCGCCGTCACCGGTCGCTGCCCGGGGCGGGGACGGCGCGGCCTGCGTTGAGCTGGGGAGTTTCCGTAGCCATTGCCGTCACATCTCCCGTTCTACACTGCCGACCCAATACACACTATTTCGGACACGCCGCCCAGCAATCCACGGGGCGGCCCGGCGGAGGGTGTCGCGCATTATCGCCCCACTTGCCGCTTTCCGGGACCGGTACAGCTTACGTTGTACAACGCATCGAGGTTCGTCGGGGTGTCCCGCAGATCACAACAACACACCGATTGGCGTCAAGATTCCTAAGGCGAGCCGGAGTTGACGTTTCCTTTGCAGACGCCGGGCCCCGCCGGAAAGGTTCCGGCGGGGCCCTGGGCGTGGCGGACTACTTGCCGGTGAACTTCTCGTACTCCTTGAGCACCTCTTCGGTCGGGCCGTCCATGCGCAGTTCACCGCGCTCCAGCCACAGGACCCGGTCGCAGGTGTCGCGGATCGACTTGTTGTTGTGGCTGACCAGGAAGACCGTGCCGGCGTGCTCGCGCAGCTCGCGGATCCGGTCCTCGGAGCGCTTGCGGAAGGCCGCGTCACCGGTGGCCAGCGCCTCGTCGATCATGAGGACGTCGTGGTCCTTGGCGGCGGCGATGGAGAACCGCAGCCGGGCCGCCATGCCGGAGGAGTAGGTGCGCATCGGCAGGGTGATGAAGTCGCCCTTGTCGTTGATGCCGGAGAACTCGACGATCTCCTCGTAGCGGTCCTTGATCTCCTCGCGGGTCATTCCCATGGCGAGCCCGCCGAGGATGACGTTCCGCTCGCCGGTGAGGTCGTTCATCAGGGCCGCGTTGACGCCGAGCAGCGAGGGCTGGCCGTTGGTGTAGACCCGGCCCTTCTCGGCGGGCAGCAGGCCGGCGATGGCCCGCAGCAGCGTGGACTTGCCGGAGCCGTTGGAGCCGATCAGGCCGATGGCCTCGCCGCGGTAGGCGACGAAGGAGATCCCGCGCACCGCGTGCACCTTGCGCACGCCGCGGTCGTCGCCGCGCTTGACGATCCGGCTGAGGGCGGAGGTCGCGCTGCCCTTGCCGCTCTTGGCGCCGTTGACGCGGTAGACGATGTGCACGTCCTCCGCGATGACGGTGGGGATCCGCTCCCCGATGGTCTGCTCAGCCACGGCCGTACCGCTCCTCAGCCTTCCAGAAGTACACGAACCCGCCCACGAACACGACCACGGCCCAGGACAGGGCGACGGCCCAGACGTGCGGCGGGAGGTTCGAGGCGCCGTAGCCGTCGATGAGCGCGAACCGCATCAGGTCCATGAAGACGGTGGCGGGGTTGACCTGGAGGAGCGTGCGCGCCCACTCCGGGCGGCCCTCCATCATCTTGGTGATCGAGAACATCACGCCGGACATGTACATCCAGGTCCGCAGCACGAACGGCAGCAGCTGCGCGAGGTCCGGCGTCTTGGCGCCCAGCCGGGCCACGATCAGGGCCAGCCCGGTGTTGAAGAGGAACAGCAGGAACAGGACCGGGACGACCAGCACCCAGGACAGGCCAGGACGGCTGCCGAAGCCGACCACCACGGCGACCATGACGATCATCGAGAACAGCAGCTGCTGGAGCTGCTGGAGCGCGAAGGAGACGGGCAGCGCGGCGCGCGGGAAGTGCAGCGCGCGCACCAGACCGAGGTTGCCGGAGATCGCGCGCACACCGGTCATGATCGAGCTCTGGGTGAACGTGAAGGTGAACACGCCGGTGACCAGGAACGGGATGTAGATGTCCTGCGACATACCGCGGCTGGCGTGCAGGATGACGCCGAAGATGAAGTAGTACACGGCCGCGTTCAGCAGCGGGGTGGCCACCTGCCAGAGCTGGCCGAGCTTGGCCTGGCTGTACTGGGCCGTGAGTTTCGCCTGCGAGAAGGCGAGAACGAAATGCCGGCGTCCCCAGAGCTGGCGTACGTACTCGACGAGCGAGGGCCGGGCGCCGCTCACCGCGAGCCCGTACTTGGCGGCGAGCTGCGCCGCCGTGAGGCCCTCGTCGGGCGACGGCATCGCGGTCACCGCGATCCCGCCGTCATGCGTTGTCTCACTCAAGGGTCGGAGCCTTGTCCTCAGAATCGTCTTACGTTCGTCTTACTGAATTGTGCTACTGGACGCGACAGGTATCCGCCATCGGACACGGTCCAGGGGGCGTCCGCGTGCCCCGCACGCGGACGGCGCACGCCTTCGAGCTTGTCAGATCACCGGGGGACGGCCCAGTCGCGTGAGCTTCCACACGGTCCGCCAGCGCATCGGGCGGCGGGGTCCGCAGGGGGTGGTCCAGCCCTCCCGGAAGCCGGCGAACCAGGCGTGCAGGGCCGGACGGGAGGGGCGGCGCGCCAGGGTGAGCAGCATCCACACGCCGAGGTACACCGGGACCAGGAGGGCGGGCAGGTTGCGGCGGGCCAGCCAGACCCGGTTGCGGGCGACCATCCGGTGGTAGACCGCGTGCCGGGAGGGGGCGGTGGTGGGGTGGTACAGCACCATGTCGGAGCGGTAGTCGATCATCCAGCCGGCGTCCAGCGCCCGCCAGGCCAGGTCGGTCTCCTCGTGGGCGTAGAAGAACTCGTCCGGCAGGCCGCCGACCTCGGCGAGGACCTGGGTGCGGACGGCGTTGGCGCCGCCGAGGAAGGTGGTGACCCGGGAGGAGCGCATCGGGTCGGAGGCCCGCAGCCGCGGCACGTGCCGGCGCTGAGTGACGCCGGTGTCCGGATCGGCGATGCGGAAGCTGACGATGCCGAGCCTCGGGTCGGCGTCGAAGGCCTCCCGGCACAGCTCGGCGGTGTCCTGCTCGGGGAGCAGACCGTCGTCGTCGAGGAAGAGCAGTATGTCGACATCGCGGCCGCTGGGGCCGAAGGCCTCTATGCCGACGTTGCGGCCGCCGGGGATCCCGAGGTTCTCGGGCAGCTCCAGGGTGCGGACGCCGTCCGGCACCTCCGGGACCGGCGAGCCGTTGCCGACGACGACCACCTGGACCCGCTCGCCGTCCTGCTTGGCGACCGAGTCGAGGAGGGCGCGCAGTTCGTCGGGGCGGTTGCCCATGGTGATGACGACCGCGCCGACCTTCAGCCCGGCGCTCACCGCAGCCTGCTCGACGCGAGGACGGAGACCAGGTGCAGCAGGGTCTGCAGCAGCGCGATCCCGGCGAGCACGGCGGTGCCGAGGCGGGTCCAGAAGAGGTCGCCGTGGAAGTGGTCGGCGACGGCGAGCAGCAGGATCAGCAGCGAGGCCTCGATGCCGAGGATCAGCCGGTGGAACCGGAACAGGGCGGCGGCCCGGCGGGCCAGCGCCATCCCGGAGGAGCGCATCTCGGCGGCGGCCTCCTTGACCACGGGCAGCCCGGCCTGGTGGCGGGCCACGCCGACCAGGTCGGTCTCGGCCTTGATCAGGATCGCGCCGAGCGCGGCCAGGGTGCCGAGGAAGGCCCACAGCCAGTCGATGCGGCCGCTGCCGAACAGGTCGGCGGCCCGCAGCCCGAGCCCGACCAGGACGGCCGCGTCCGTGAGGTACGCCCCGACCCGGTCGAGGTAGACCCCGCCGAGGGAGTACTGCTGCTTCCAGCGCGCGACCTCGCCGTCGACGCAGTCCAGGAGCAGGTACATCTGGACGCACACCACGCCGAGGACGGCGCCCCAGACGCCCGGCACCAGCAGGGCCGGGCAGGCGAGGACACCGAAGAGGGTCATCAGGTACGTGAGCTGGTTGGGCGTGACCCTGGTGTTCACCAGGTAGCGGTCTACCCGCAGGGACACCTCACGCATGTAGAGGCGCCCCATCCAGTGCTCACCGCTGCGCCGGTCCTTGACCCCTGCGGGGTGGACGACCGGACGGAGTTCAGCTACCGATGGCCTTGACATAGTCGACGTAGAAGTCCTTGATCTGGTGGGTCTTGAGGTCGAGGTGTTCGAGGATGGTGTAGCGGCCGGGGCGGGTCTCCGGGGCGTACTCGACGACCCGGACGAACTCGTCCACGGTGAAGCCGATCTCCTCCGGCAGCACCGGCAGTCCGTGCCGGCGCAGCACGTCGGCCATGTACGCGGACTCCTCGTGGGCTCCGCGCAGGTACATCGCGAAGGCCGCGCCGAGCCCGCACTGCTCGCCATGGCTGGCGGCACGCCTCGGGAACAGCAGGTCGAAGGCGTGGTTGATCTCGTGGCAGGCGCCGGAGGACGGGCGGGAGTCGCCCGACACCGACATGGCGATGCCGCTGAGCACCAGCGCCTCGGCGAGCACCTGGAGGAAGTCGTTCTCCCCGATGCCGCCGGGGTGGCGCAGCACCGCCTCGCCGGCCTGCCGGGCCATGGCGGCCGCCAGTCCGTCGATCTTCTCGCCGGTGACGCGGTGGGACAGCTCCCAGTCCGCGATCGCCGAGATGTTGGAGACGGCGTCGCCGATGCCCGAGCGCACGAAGCGCGCCGGGGCCTCCCGGATGACGTCGAGGTCGATGACGACCGCGATCGGGTTCGGCACGCCGTAGGAGCCGCGGCCCGCGTCGTTGTCGAGGGTGGCGACCGGCGAGCACAGGCCGTCGTGGGCGAGGTTCGTCGGCACCGCGACCAGCGGCAGGCCCACCCGGGCCGCCGCGAACTTCGCGCAGTCGATGATCTTGCCGCCGCCGAGGCCCACGACCGCGTCGAAGCGGCCGGCCCTGATGTCGCCGGCCAGCCGGATCGCGTCGTCGAGGGTGCCGCCGCCGACCTCGTACCAGGTGGCGCCGGGCAGGCTCGGCGAGACGCGCTCGCGCAGCCTGGAGCCGGAGCCGCCACTGACGGCGACGGCCAGCCGGCCGGAGTGCGAGATGCGTTCGTCGGCGAGCACGCCGGCGAGGTCGTCGAGGGCACCCGGGCGGATGTCGACGACGACCGGCGAGGGGATCAGCCGGGTCAGTACTGGCACGCGATCTCCCGTCCCCGGGCGAGATCGTCGTGGTTGTCGATCTCGACCCACCGGACGTCGCCGATGGGCGCGACGTCGATGCGGAAGCCGCGGTTGACCAGCTCCTGGTAGCCGTGCTCGTAGAACTGCTGCGGGTCGGTCTCCCAGACCGTCTTCAGCGCGTCGGCGAGCTCGGGGGCCGCGTCGCCCTCGATGAGGGTGACGCCGATGTACTCACCGGTCGCCTCGGCCGGGTCCATCAGCTTGGTGATCTTCGTCATGCCCTGGCCGTCGCCGACGACGACCTTCATCTCCTCGTCGGCCAGCGACTTCACGGTGTCGAGGGCGAGGATGATCTTCTTGCCGTCGCCGCGGGCGGCGAGCAGCGTCTTCTCGACGGAGACCGGGTGCACGGTGTCGCCGTTGGCGAGGATCACGCCGTCCTTGAGGGCGTCCCGGCCGCACCACAGGGAGTAGGCGTTGTTCCACTCCTCGGCCTTGTCGTTGTCGATGAGGGTGAGCGTGAGGCCGTACTTCCGCTCCAGGGCCGCCTTGCGCTCGTAGACGGCCTCCTTGCGGTAGCCGACGATGATCGCGACCTCGGTCAGGCCGATCTCGGCGAAGTTGCCGAGGGTCAGGTCGAGAACGGTGATCGAGTCCTCTATACCGGCGGGCCCCACCGGCACCAGCGCCTTGGGCAGGCTGTCGGTGTAGGGGCGCAGACGCCGTCCGGCGCCGGCCGCCAGCACGAGGCCGATCATGCGGGTTCTCCTTCATCGTGTACGGCGGGGGCCCCTGCGGACACCCAGAAGCGGATGCTCTCGACGAGCACCAGCCCGGCCACGAGCACGGCGAGGACCGTGAGCGCGACCTTGAACTGCGTGGCGGTGAGCGCCGCGGCCACCACGGTGACCAGCAGCGTTCGCCCTTCCTGCCCCCCGATGGCGCGTACCAGCCAGGCCGGCGGCGCCCCGGCGTTCCCGCGGATGCGGTACACCGTGTCGTAGTGATGGTAGGCGACGGCGGCCACCAGACCGAAAGCCGCGGGAAGGGCTCCGTTCACCCCAGCTTTGCTTGCGAGGACCAGGACCGTGCCGTACTCGGCGGCCCGGAACAGGGGCGGGACCAGCCAGTCGAGGGCGCCCTTGAGCGGGGCGGCGAGGGCCCGGCCGGAGGCGACGGCGTAGACGAACGCGCCCGCGACCGGCGCCCAGGTCACCCCGGAGAAGAGGGAGGCGGTGAGAACCG
Source organism: Streptomyces sp. NPDC048288 (assembly GCF_043201555.1). Classification (NCBI taxonomy): domain Bacteria; kingdom Bacillati; phylum Actinomycetota; class Actinomycetes; order Kitasatosporales; family Streptomycetaceae; genus Streptomyces; species Streptomyces sp. NPDC048288. The sequence continues at coordinate 321,040 of NZ_JBICZD010000007.1, read as the reverse complement.
CCACTCCGCAGAGCGCCAGCAGGAGCGGGGAGCCGAGCGGGGCGCGCCCGGTGCGGGACACGAGTCCCGCGAGGAGGCCGTTGTCGGCCAGGTCCGCCAGCGCCTGCGCCGCCCGGTCGGTGCGCTTCGCCTTGCGGGTCAGCGACCGCAGCACCCGCCCGGCCGTGGTGTAGGTCGCGGCCAGGGCGCAGCCGACCAGGAGCACGTAGAAGGTGATCCGCGGGGTCGTGGCCGCCGTCAGCACGGCTATCAGCGCCCACCGTTCGCCGATGGGCAGGACTACCATCCGGCGCACCCAGACCGTCCAGCCGACGCTGTCGAGCCGGTCCGAGAGCGCGGCGGTGGGGCTGGTGTTGGCGGTGGCGTCGTGGTTGGCCTCGTTGAAGGAGAAGTCGACCACGTGCCGGCAGGTCTGCAGGATCATCGCGCCGAGCGCGAGGGCCCACACGTCGTCGCCGCCGCGGGCCGCGCCGAGGGCGAGGCCGGCGTAGTAGGCGTACTCCTTGGCCCGGTCGAAGGTGGCGTCCAGCCAGGCGCCGAGCGTGGAGTACTGCAGGGAGTAGCGGGCGAGCTGGCCGTCGGTGCAGTCCAGGACGAACGAGCAGATCAGCAGGGCGCCCGCGGCGACGAAGCCGATCCGGGTGCCGGTGGCCGCGCAGCCCGCCGCGATCAGCGCGGTGAGCAGGGAGGCGGTGGTGACCTGGTTGGGGGTCAGTCCGCGCCGGGCGCACCAACGGGCGAGGTAGCGGGAGTACGGGCTGATGAAGAAGGTGGTGAAGAAGCCGTCGCGGGACTTCACGGCCGACTTCAGGCGTACGGCCTCGTCGTCCACGGCGGCGACGGCCTGCCGTGCCTCGTTGCGGGCCTGCGGGTCGGCGGGGACGGCGGCGACGAGACTGCCCAGCTCGGGGCGGTGGACGTCGGCGTCCAGGGCGGTGACGAGACCGTCGACGGCGAGGTCGGTGGAGCCGCCCGCGGCGGCCTCCCGGGTCAGCGCCAAGCTCAGGGCCTGGCGGCCGGCCGGCTGGGCGGTGACGGCGCCGGGGATGGCGGCGAGCGGGAAGCGCGGGTCGGTGAGGCCGAGGCGCAGGGCGTGCAGGTGGCCGACGAAGCGGGCGTCGACGACGGCCACGCGCCGGTCGGCGGGTACGGCCGCGAGAAGGTTCCCGGTGTCGGTGGCGTCGGAGGCCGTGAGCACCTCGAAGCCGAGCGCCCGCAGATCGCTCTCCAGTGACGATCCGGGGACCGGCTGACCGGTGACGATGGCGGTCGACAACCGAACTCACTCCCTGGGTGCGGCGCGTGGGGCGCCGGTCTCTCCTGCGTGGTGGGGCGCGCTGTGCCTGGTGGCCCCCGGGCGGCATTCGGCAGAGGTTAGCGGATGGTGAGGATTGCTTGTTCACCGGCCGTTCACGGCACGGTCGACCCAGTCTGCCCCGGCCTTTGCCGAGATCATCATCCGTGATCCGGGCCCCGGCCCACAAACCGCGCTCGCAGAACGGGCATTGGGGACACCGGGACAAGGGCCGCGCGACCGTCCCCGACCGACCACCCGGAATCCCCACCCGCTCACGGCGGGTAACTGAGGCTACCCTGACCTGGGGTTTGTTTCCGCAGGTCAGAGCATATGACAACGGTGTTCAGTGCCGCGTTGCCGGATACCCCCCACCCGTAGTTCACTGTGATCCCGGGAGGCACGGCGGAGCGGAACAGAGGAGGCGTATCCCATGGGGGCAGGGCACGACCACGGCCACGCGCACACGCACGCTCCGGCCGGCGGCACGGCGGCGGCGGCGTACCGCGGGCGGCTGCGGGTGGCGCTCGCCATCACGCTCGGGGTGATGGTGGTCGAGATCGCGGGCGGCCTGCTCGCCGACTCGCTGGCGCTGATCGCGGACGCGGCCCACATGGCGACCGACGCGCTGGGCCTCGGCATGGCGCTCCTCGCGATCCACTTCGCCAACCGCCCGGCGAGCACCCACCGCACCTTCGGCCTCGCCCGCGCCGAGATCCTGGCGGCCCTGGCCAACTGTCTGCTGCTGCTCGTGGTCGGCGGCTATGTGCTGTACGAGGCGGTCCAGCGGTTCGTCACGCCCGCGGACACCGAGGGCGGCCTGATGATCGTGTTCGGTCTGATCGGCCTGGTCGCCAACATGATCTCGCTCACGCTGCTGGTGCGCGGGCAGTCCGAGAGCCTGAACGTGCGCGGGGCCTTCCTGGAGGTGGCGGCGGACGCGCTGGGTTCGCTGGCGGTGCTGGTCTCGGCGGTGGTGATCCTGACCACCGGCTGGCAGGCGGCCGACCCGGTCGCCTCCCTGGTCATCGGCCTGATGATCGTGCCGAGGACGCTGAAGCTGCTGCGCGAGACCCTCGACGTACTGCTGGAGTCGGCGCCCAAGGACGTCGACATGGCGGAGGTGCGGACGCACATCCTGGCGCTGGACGGGGTCCGGGACGTCCACGATCTGCACGCCTGGACGATCACCTCGGGGATGCCGGTGCTCTCGGCGCACGTGGTGGTCGGCTCGGACGTGCTGAACGCCATCGGACACGAGAAGATGCTGCACGAGCTGCAGGGCTGCCTCGGGCACCACTTCGACGTGGAGCACTGCACCTTCCAGCTGGAGCCGAGCGGGCACGCGGAGCACGAGGCCCGGCTCTGCCACTGACGGCCCGGCGGCCGCCGTCCCGGAACGCATCGGTCCGGACTCCCCCGGCGTCCTGGTGTTCGAGGCCCCCGAGCGGTTCCCGTTCGTACCCGTAGGGCACGATCAACTACCGGGTCCCTCTTCCGGCGTGCCCGTGCCGGGAAGTGCCGGGAGTGTCGGATTCGTACGGCAGACTTGGTGCGAAGACCGAGGCGAAGGATGGGTATGCCGATCACACCTGCCACCGCGACGCACAGCACGTCGGAGGGCACCGCGGACGCGATTTTGCTTGAACTCGTCGACGAGAAGGGTGTGACCATCGGGACCGCGGAGAAGCTGGCCGCGCATCAGCCACCCGGGCAGCTGCACCGGGCGTTCTCGGTCTTCCTCTTCGACGAACACGGCCGGCTGCTGCTCCAGCAGCGGGCGCTGGGCAAGTACCACTCCCCCGGTGTGTGGTCCAACACCTGCTGCGGCCACCCCTACCCCGGTGAGGCCCCCTTCGCGGCGGCGGCCCGCCGCACCTTCGAGGAGCTGGGGGTCTCCCCCTCGCTGCTCGCCGAGGCCGGCACGGTCCGCTACAACCACCCGGACCCGGCCTCCGGCCTGGTAGAGCAGGAGTTCAACCACCTGTTCGTCGGCATGGTGCAGGCGCCGCTCTCCCCGGACCCGGAGGAGGTCGAGGCGACCGCCTTCGTGACGGCCGCCGAGCTGGCCGAGCGGCACGCCCGGGACACCTTCTCCTCCTGGTTCATGACCGTGCTGGACGCGGCCCGTCCGGCGGTCAGGGAGCTGACGGGCGCGTCCGCCGGCTGGTGAGAATCCTCACCCGGCCCCTCAGGGCAGCGCCGCGGGTTTGAGCGGCAGGGCGGCCCAGATCACCTTGCCGCCGCTCGACGTGTGCTCCACGTCCACGACCCCGCCCGCCTCCCGGGCCACCTCCCGGACCAGCAGCAGCCCCCGGCCGCCGAGCCGGCCGTGGTCGGCCTCCAGGGCGGTCGGGCGGTAGGGGTGGTTGTCCTCCACCGACACCCGCACCCACTCGGCTCCGACGGCGACCTCGACGGCGAGCACCGGCGACAGCAGCGCCGCGTGCTTGACCGCGTTGGTGACCAGCTCCGAGACGATCAGCAACAGCCCGTACCCCAGGTCCTCCGAGATCGGGACGCCCTGGCGCTGGAGCAGGTCCCGTACGGCGCGCCGCGCCTGCGGGACCGAGGCGTCCACGGCGGCGGCGGTGAACCGCCAGACTCCTTCGTACGGCAGCGGATCCGGCGGCGGCGCGCCGCCCGCCTCTGGACGCGGGTCGTGCCCGCGCCCGTGGTTCTCCATCGTCCGGTCGCCACCCTCGCGCTCGATTGTCACCACACGTCGAGTGTTGGTAACGACCCGCGCCGCTCCGGATGACTGAACACAAGTCAGCAACTATCGAGCGGATCTGACCGTTGGCGTATGACAAGGTCACGTGAGGGACCGATCCTGTCCCCGCGCAAGCCGACTTCGCGAACTATTCGGGTTGTACTGCAACCCTGCCCGGGCTGCGGGGAACGGCTGCGGGGAACTCCCTCCCGGACGCGGATACCATCCCGCATCATGGAGCCTCGCCTCACCCACCGGGTCGAAGACGCCGTTGCCACCGTGGTGATGGGCAACGCAGCCAAACGCAACGCGATGACCGCGGCGATGTGGCGAGCCCTCCCGCCCCTGCTCGACGAGCTGTCCGCCGACCCCGCCGTGCGGGCCCTCGTGCTGACCGGTGAGGGGGACACCTTCTGCGCCGGCGCCGACATCTCCACCCTCCGGGAATCCCCCGCCGAGGCGCAGCACCTCGCCGGCGCCGCCGAGGAGGCCCTTGCGGCGTTCCCCAAGCCGACGCTCGCGGCGGTGCGCGGCCACTGTGTCGGCGGCGGCTCCCAGCTCGCCGCCGCCTGCGATCTGCGGTTCGCCGAGGAGGGCTCGCTGTTCGGGGTGACGCCGGCCAAGCTCGGCATCGTCTATCCGGCCTCCTCCACCCGGCGCCTGGTCGCCCTCGTCGGCCCCGCCACCACCAAGTACCTGCTCTTCTCGGGTGAGTTGATCGACGCGCAGCGGGCGCTGCGCACCGGCCTGGTCGACGAGGTGCTGCCCGAGGGCGAGCTGGACAAGCGGGTCGCCGAGTTCACCCGGACCCTGGTGGCGCGCTCCCAGCTGACGCAGGCCGCCGCGAAGGAGTTCGCGAACGGCCGTACCGACCGGGACGCCCACTGGAGCGAGCAGGCGCGGGGCAGCGGCGACACCGCCGAGGGCGTCGCCGCGTTCCTGGAGCGCCGCCGGCCGCGGTTCAGCTGGGCTGTTCGCGGCCGAGGATGAACCGGCTCATCGAGCGGAGCAGGCCGACGACCTCGGCGGGCGCCTTCTCAGGGGATCCCGCGTCGTAGGGCGGCTGCGGGTCGTACTCGATGCCCAGCTGTACGGCCTGGGCGACGGCGTCCCCGGCGATCCGGCCGATCAGGGTGAGCCCCATGTCGATGCCGGAGGAGACACCGGCCGCGGTGACGTACTTGCCGTCGAGGACGACCCGCTCCCCCGTCGGCTCGGCGCCGAGCCTGCGCAGCTCGTCGAGGGCCAGCCAGTGCGAGGTCGCGCGGCGTCCGTCGAGGAGCCCGGCGGCGGCGAGCAGCAGGGAGCCGGTGCACACCGAGGTGGTCCAGGTGCTGGTGGCGTCGGCGGCGCGGATCCACCCCAGGAGGGCCTCGTTCGCCATCTGCGGGGTCTGGCCGGGGCCGCCCGGGACGACCACGACATCGGGGCTGGGCACCTCGGCGAAGGTCTTCTCGGCGGTCAGCGCCAGGGTGCCGCTGTCGGTGCGGACGGGCCCGGCCCGCTCGGCGACGAAGACGAGTTCGGCGTCCGGGAGACGGCCCAGGGTCTCGTAGGGCCCCACCGCGTCGAGGGCGGTGAAGCGGTCGTAGAGGACGATCGCGATCTGCATGGCTCTCCTAACCGGGTCGGCCGACGGCGGCCGGGCGGAACCTGCGCCGGTACTCGGCGGGGGTCGCGCCCAGGGCCTTGAGAAAGGCACGGCGCATCGCTTCGGGCGTGCCGTAGCCGCTGGCGCGGGAGACCTCCGCGACGCCGTCGCCGGTGTCCTCCAGGAGCCGGCGGGCGTGCTCCAGCCGGACCCGGTCGACATAGCGGCCGGGCGTCGTCCCGGTCTCGGCCTGGAAGGCGCGGGCGAAGTGGCGGGGCGAGAGGGCGGCACGGGCGGCCAGGGCCTCGACGCCGAGGTCGCCCTCCGGGTGCTCGGTGATCCACTGCTGTACCTCCCGCAGCGGCTCGCGCCGCGCGGTCTGGGCGGCGAGCTGGGCGCTGAACTGGGCCTGGTTGCCGGGGCGGCGCAGGAACACCACCAGGTGCCGGGCGACGGTGAGCGCGACGGCCCGGCCCAGGTCCTCCTCGACGAGGGCGAGCGCCAGGTCGATGCCCGAGGTGACGCCGGCCGAGGTGGAGAGCCGCCCGTCCCGGACGTAGATCGGGTCGGGGTCGACCTCGACGGCCGGGTGGTCACGGGCGAGCTTGTCGCAGTACGCCCAGTGGGTGGTCGCCCGGTGGCCGTCGAGCAGCCCGGCCTCGGCGAGCAGGATGGCGCCGGTGCAGACGGAGACGAGCCGTCCGGCGCGCGGCCCGTGCGCCCGCAGCCACTCCACCAGTTCCGGGTCGGGCCGCCGGGTGCCCTGCCCGCCGGGGACGAGCAGCGTGTGCGGCTCGGGTGCCGCTTCGGTCAGGGCCCCGTCCGGTACGACGGTGAGCCCGCTGGAGGTGCGTACGGGTGCCCCGTCCAGGGAGGCCGTACGGATGCGGTAGCTGCCCGGGGTCTGGGTCTCGGCGCCCGTGAACACCTCCACGGGGCCGGTGACGTCGAGGCTCTGGACGCCGTCGAAGAGGACGACGAGGACGGTTCGCTGCGCCATGCCGTCGATTCTTCGCGGCCCGCCCGATGGCCGCAACGACGAGTTCCCCACCTTTTCTGCCATGACTTCCCGCATGACCTCTGCCATGACGGGCCGAGCACTGGAGTACGTACCGACCAGTCAGTAACGTGCTCGCCATGACTACCGCCGTCCTGGAGCCGCGCGCCGGCCGCCGCTGCCACACCATGCTCAACTCGCTGCACGCGACGCACTTCTTCAGCCCCGAGCTGGCCGAGGAACTGGCCGCGCTCGGGGTCACCCACCCGCGGGCCGTCAACTTCGCGGTGCGGGCGGCCGCGCTGGGACCGGTCGGGCCGGGCACGGTGACGGCGACGTTCTACAACTACAAGCACGAACTGGTGGCCCGGCACGTACCGGCGGTCTGGGAGACCGCCTCCCCTCAGGACGTCCTCGCGGCCCGCCTGCGGGCCGTCGACGCCTCGCTGCGACGGCTGCTCGGCGCCGACGCGGTGGTCTCCGACGGGATGGCCGAGGCCGCGCGGCTCGCGCTGCGCGCCACCGAGGCCTGCTCCCGCTCGGGCCGCCCGCTGTACGCGGCCCACGCGGACCTGCCGGTGCCGGAGCAGCCGCACCTCGCCTACTGGTACGCGGGCACGCTGCTGCGCGAGCACCGCGGCGACGGCCACCTCGCGGCGCTGCTCGCGGCCGGACTCGACGGTCTGGAGGCGGTGGTGACCCACACGGCGACCGGCAAGGGCATGAACCCGAAGTGGGTCTTCGCCACGCGCGGCTGGAACCAGGACGACTGGGACGCGGCGGTACGACGACTGCGCGAGCGCGGCCTCCTCGACGCGGCCGGCGAGCCGACCGAGGCGGGGGTGGCCCTGCGGGCCCACGTCGAGGCGGAGACCGACCGCCTGGACCGGGCCCCCTACGAACACCTCGGTCCCGAGGCCGTGACCCAGCTGACCGAACTGGCGGCCGGTTTCACGGGGGCGGCGGTGGCCGCGGGAGCGTTTCCCGCGGACCTGATCGGAAAGGGCTGACGGGGGCGTTCGAGGTGGGGACCGGTTCGGCGGCGGGGCGGGTTCGTGGGGAGTCCGTGTCGTGGTTGGGCGCCCTGCGGCCCAGTTGTCGGTGTCACCTGCCACAATTGCCGCGCAACCTCAGTGGAGAAGGCGGTACGGGATCGTGACGACACCCGGGTTCCTGGTTCCAGGGTCCATCGAAGGCAGGATCGCCGAGGAGCTCGGCGTACGGGAGCGGCAGGTCAAGGCTGCCGTGGAGCTGCTCGACGGCGGTTCGACGGTGCCCTTCATCGCCCGCTACCGCAAGGAAGCGACCGAGATGCTCGACGACGCGCAGCTGCGCACGCTCGAGGAACGGCTGCGCTACCTGCGGGAGCTGGAGGAGCGGCGGACGGCGATCCTGGACTCGGTGCGCGAGCAGGGCAAGCTCACCGAGGAGCTGGAGGCGCGGATCCGGGGCGCGGAGACCAAGGCGCGCCTGGAGGACATCTACCTGCCGTACAAGCCGAAGCGGCGGACCAAGGCGCAGATCGCGCGGGAGGCCGGCCTGGAGCCGCTGGCCGAGGGGCTGCTCGGGGATCCGGGGGTGGAGCCGCTGGCGGCCGCCGCCGCGTTCGTGGACGCCGACAAGGGCGTCGCCGATCCGCAGGCCGCCCTGGACGGCGCCCGCGCGATCCTCACCGAGCGCTTCTCGGAGGACGCGGACCTGATCGGCGAGCTGCGTGAGCGCATGTGGGTGCGCGGTCGGCTCGCCGCGAAGGTGCGGGACGGCAAGGAGGAGGCGGGCGCGAAGTTCGCCGACTACTTCGAGTTCGCCGAGCCGTTCACGGACCTGCCCTCGCACCGCATCCTCGCGATGCTGCGCGGCGAGAAGGAGGAGGTCCTCGACCTCTCCCTGGAGCCGGAGGAGCCGACGGAGGGCCCGTCCTCGTTCGAGGGAATCGTCGCCCACAAGTTCGCGATCACGGACCGGGGGCGGCCCGCCGACAAGTGGCTGTCGGACACGGTCCGCTGGGCCTGGCGCACCCGCATCCTCGTCCACCTCGGCATCGACCTGCGGCTGCGGCTGCGCACGGCCGCCGAGGACGAGGCGGTCGACGTCTTCGCGGCGAACCTGCGCGACCTGCTGCTCGCCGCCCCGGCCGGCACCCGCGCGACCCTGGGCCTGGACCCGGGTTTCCGCACCGGCGTGAAGGTCGCCGTGGTCGACGCGACCGGCAAGGTCGTCGCCACCGACGTCATCTACCCGCACGTCCCGGCGAACAAGTGGGACGAGGCGATCGCCAAGCTGGCCCGGCTCGCCAAGGAGCACGCGGTCGACCTGGTCGCGATCGGCAACGGCACGGCGTCCCGTGAGACCGACAAGCTCGCCGGTGAACTCATCACCAAGCACCCGGAGTTGAAGCTCACCAAGGTGATGGTGTCCGAGGCCGGCGCCTCCGTGTACTCGGCCTCCGCGTTCGCCTCCCAGGAACTGCCCGACATGGACGTGTCGCTGCGCGGCGCGGTCTCCATCGCGCGGCGGCTCCAGGACCCGCTGGCCGAGCTGGTGAAGATCGACCCCAAGTCGATCGGTGTCGGCCAGTACCAGCACGACCTGTCCGAGGTGAAGCTGTCGCGCTCGCTGGACGCGGTGGTCGAGGACTGTGTGAACGGTGTCGGGGTGGACGTCAACACCGCCTCCGCTCCGCTGCTCGCCCGGGTCTCCGGCATCACCTCCGGGCTCGCCGAGAACATCGTGGCCCACCGCGACGCCAACGGCCCGTTCACCTCCCGCGGCCAGCTGAAGAACGTGGCCCGGCTCGGCCCGAAGGCGTACGAGCAGTGCGCGGGCTTCCTCCGCATCCGCGGCGGCGAGGACCCGCTGGACGCGTCGAGTGTCCACCCGGAGGCGTACCCCGTCGTCCGGCGGATGGTGAAGACGTCCGGGCAGGAGGTGGCCGCGCTCGTCGGCAACACGGGTGTGCTGCGCTCGCTGCGGCCGGCGGACTTCGTGGACGAGACGTTCGGTCTGCCGACCGTCACCGACATCCTCAAGGAACTGGAGAAGCCGGGGCGCGACCCGCGTCCGGCCTTCAAGACGGCCACTTTCAAGGAGGGCGTCGAGAAGCTCTCCGACCTGTCCTCCGGGATGGTCCTGGAGGGGGTCGTCACCAACGTGGCGGCGTTCGGCGCGTTCGTCGACATCGGTGTGCACCAGGACGGCCTCGTGCATGTCTCCGCGATGTCCAGGACGTTCGTCAAGGACCCGCGGGACGTCGTGAAGCCGGGTGACATCGTCAAGGTGAAGGTCCTCGACATCGACATCCCGCGCAAGCGGATCTCGCTGACGCTGCGGCTGGACGACGAGGCGGCGGCGCCGGCCTCCGGCGGTGAGCGCCGACCGCAGCGGGGCGGCGGTGGGCGTCCGCCTCAGCAGCGGCAGCAGCAGCAGCGCCAGGGCGGCGGAGGCGGCGGGGGTTCTCGTCAGGGGGCCGCGCCGGCTCCGGCCAACAGTGCGATGGCTGACGCGTTGCGCCGGGCCGGGTTGCTGAATCCGAAGAACGGGAAGCGCTGACCGTGCCTTCCGGGGGGCGTGGGGAGCCGCGGGGCCGTGGTGGCTGGTCGCGCAGTTCCCCGCGCCCCTGCGGGGCGCGTTGGCCCTTGCCCCCTGATTCGGTGGACGAAGATCCCTGGGTCCGGAGACTGGGCCCATGACTGGATCAGACTTCAAGGCCGATCTCCAGACCTACCTCCAGGACGCCCGTGACGTGCTGTTGTGGAAGCTGGAGGGGTTGTCCGAGTACGACATACGACGGCCGCTGACTCCCACGGGTACGAATCTGCTCGGCCTGGTCAAACATCTCGCCGGTGCCGAGGCCTGGTACTTCGGGGCGACCTTCGGGCGGCCGTTCGCCGGGACCGCCCTGTGGATCACCGGGGACGCGGAGCCCAACGCGGACCTGTGGGCGCGTGCCGACGAGACGCGTGAGGAGACGGTCGGGCTGTACTGGCAGGCCTGCGCCCACGCGGACGAGACGATCCGCGCGCTGACCCTGGACGCGGTCGGGCGGCTGCCCGGTGACCGGCCGAAGGAGATCACCCTGCACCGCGTCCTCACGCACATGGTCGCCGAGACCCAACGGCACGCCGGGCACGCCGACATCGTGCGCGAACTCGTCGACGGGGCGACCGGGCAGCGGGCGAACGGGGCCAACATGGCCCCGGGAGACGCGGCGGCCTGGGCCGGGCACCGGGACCGGGTGGAGCGGGCGGCCGCGGCGGCCGGGCGGCTCGGCCGGGATCCGGGGCGTGCCGGTCAGACGTAGCCGCGGCGCTGGACGAAGCCGAGGGCGACCGCGCCCAGCGGTACGTTCAGCCAGAACGTGAGCAGCCGGTAGACGAGGACCGCCGAGGTGGCCGGGCCCGCCGCCACGCCGAGGGCGGTCAGGCCGGCGATGAGGCCCGCTTCGAGGGCGCCGAGGCCGCCGGGGACCGGGGCCGCGTTGGCGAGCACGCGGGCCGCCATGTAGGCGGCGCCGAGCTGGGCGAAGGGCAGGTCGCCGCCGAGCGCGTGCAGGCTGAGGGCGAGCCCGACGATCTGGACGAGGGGCAGGCCCAGCATGCCGACGATGCCGAGGGCCAGCTTCGCGGGGTCGGCGGCGATCCCGGTCAGCGTCGTGCCGGCCGCGCGCAGGAACGGCCACACCTTCTCGCGCAGGAAGCGGCGGCCCGGCGGGGTCAGGCCGAGCAGTCCGCCGGCGGCCAGCACCAGGGCGACGGCGGGCAGGGCGTACTTGCCCACGGGCAGCTCCAGGTGCACCCCGCCGTGGCGCTGTCCGGCCGCGGCGAAGAACACGGTGGCGACCAGGACGTTGGAGACCGCTCCGGCCAGGCTCTGCAGCCCGACGGAGGCGGTCGCGGCGCCGGTCTCGATCCCGGTCTTCTGCAGATACCGCAGGTTCAGCGCCATGCCTCCGACGTTGCCGGGGGTGATCCGGTTCAGGAAGGAGCTGGCGAACTGCACCTGGTACGTGGCCCGGAACGGCAGCCGTCCGGGAATCGTGCCCAGCTGGAGACAGGTCGAGAAGCCCTGGGAGACGAAGGTGACGGGCACCACCGCGAGCAGCCACCACCAGTCGGCGTCACGCAGCGCGTGCAGCGCGGCCGGGGCGTTGGCGAGCTGCGGCAGCACGAGGTGGAGCACCAGGAACGCGCCCGCCAGGCCCAGCACGCTCTTCCAGGTGAACCGGGCCAGCGGGGCCGGTGTGGCGGCCGGGGCGTCGCAGGCCGTGCGTACTTCGGCGGCGAGGTCGTGCATCAGGTTCGGCCGGCCGCCGGGGCGCAGGGTACGGCGCCGGGTGCCCGCCGTGGCCTGCCGGGCGCGGGCCTGGTCGTAGCGGGCCACCTCGCGGCGCGCGGGGCCGATCAGGGCCAGCGGTTGCAGGTACGGCAGGGCGCTCGCGAGGCGTTCGGGGCCGAGGCCGGCGAGGGCGCACGCCGTGGCGCGGGCCGGTCCGACGCGTACGGCGGTGGTGGCGAGGAGTTCCGCGAGGTCGGCGCCGAGGGTCTCGGGGGTCGCGTTCAGCTGGGCCCGCGCGAACACGGTGAGCCGGGGGCCGCCGTCCGGGTCGACGAGGATGTGCTCGGGGCGCAGCGCCCGGTGCGCGAGGCGGTGTTCCTGGATACGGGCCACGGCCGCCCACACCTGGCCGAGCACCGTGTCGGTGAGCTGCTCGGCGGGGAGCGCGGACAGCGGGCGGGCGTCCGTCCCGACCGTCACCACCACCGCGCCGCCGCCGGCCACGGGGTAGGCGATGACGGGGTCGGCGACCCGGGCGCCGGTGCGGGCGGCGAAGACCAGCATGAGCAGTTCGTGCTCGGCGGCGCCGAGCGGTGTCTGCTCGCCGGGGTCGGCGGGGTGGCGCAGCAGGACGCGCCGGGCGAGGCGGTGGAACAGGTCGCGGTTGCGGTCCTCGGCGGCGAGAGCGCGTACGGTCAGCCGCGCGCCCTCGGTGGTCTCGGCGCCGTAGAGCAGGCCCTCGCCGGGGAGTTGGCGGTCCGCCGGCAGTTCGCGGAGGGCGGCGAGGGGGATCCCGCAGGCGACGAGGGCGTCGGCGACGGCCTGGGCCGGCGGGCGGTCGGACGGTCCGCCCGCCGTGAGCAGCACGGCCGATCCCGCGACGCCGCCGACGACGAGCGCCCCGAGCGCGTCCAGCGGAACGAGCGAGGCGGCCGCCACACCGAGCACGGCGCATCCGACGGTCAGCGCCCACAGGGCCGCCCGCCACCGCCGCGCCAGCCAGGGGCCCGCGGCGACGACCGCCGAGGCGAGGGCCGCCAGGTACACCGCCGACGGCCAGCCCGCGTGCACCAGTCCGCCGCGGCCGACGAGCACCTCGGGCCAGAGTCCGGGGCGGCTCTCGGCGAGCGCGAGCCGGGTGAGCGTCCAGCCGACGGCCGCGCCCAGGGCGGCGGCGGGCAGCACCCTCGACACCGCGTCGAAACGGCGCCGTACGAGGAGGACGACCAGAGCGGCGAGCGGCGCCGCCATCGCGACCGCCTGCACGGTGCCGAGCAGGGTGTCGCGCAGGTCGGGCGGCAGCGCGGTGGCGGCGGAGAGCAGGCCCTGCTGCACCCGGCGGGCGAAGTCGCGGGTGGCGACCGCCACCAGGACCGTCAGCGCGAGGGCGGTCAGGGACACCAGCAGCCGCAGCAGGTCGGCCGCCCGGCGCACGTCGTGCGGCGGCGGAGCCTCGACGAGGGGTGGCGCCCCGCCGGTCCCGCCTCCGGGCCCGCCGACGATGTCGGAGGACAGCAGCATGCCGTGCGGACGGGCCATGCGTGCGCTCCCTGGGGCACGGGTCCGGCTCGCCCGGACGTCGGCCCATGGTTCCACGCGGCGACGGTCCGCGCCTCCGTCGGATGACTGAACGTCGACGCACTCGGGGGAGGCCGACGACTCACTTGCCTTCGGGCGGCTGGGCGGTGCCGTTCATCGCCGTGCCGTTCATGGGGGTGCCGTTCATCCGGGCGCGGTTCTCCGCGAGCAACTCCTGGACGCGCCGCTCCACTTCGACGGGGTCGACGCCGAGGGCACGGCCCATGTGGATGGACCACACCTCCGACCGCACGTTGGTCTCGAAGTCCAGGTCGGCGCGGACGTTCTCGCGGGCGGCCTGGCGGTTCTGGCTCACCATCACGAAGGTGGACAGGAAGATCGCCTCCAGGCTGACGATCATGGTGAGCAGTCCGAAGGGGTACGGGTCCCAGATCGCGCCCTCGCCGAACACGCCCTCGTTGCACACGATCCAGACCGTGAACCAGAGCGCGTGCAGGTACACGAACCCCATGGTCCCGGCCCAGGCGGTGATGGCGTCCGCGATCCGGTCCTGGGTCCCGCGCATCCGCGCGAGGATGTCCTGTTCGTTCGTGATCCGCAAGGCCGGGCGCTTCGGTGTGCCCATGGTCCCTCCCTGCCGTTGTCCGACGATGATCGAAGCGTACGGGGAGGGCGGCCACGGGGCGTTCTCAGCGTTCCGTCACCTTGCCGGCCGCTACCTCCAGGCGGCGGGTGACGTGGATGGCGTCGAGCATGCGGCGGTCGTGGGTGACCAGGAGGAGGGTGCCCTCGTAGGCGTCGAGGGCCGACTCGAGTTGTTCGATGGCGGGCAGGTCGAGGTGGTTGGTCGGCTCGTCCAGGACGAGGAGGTTGACGCCGCGGCCCTGGAGGAGGGCGAGGGCGGCGCGGGTGCGTTCGCCTGGGGAGAGGGTGGTCGCGGACCGGAGGACGTGGTCCTGTTTGAGGCCGAACTTGGCCAGCAGGGTGCGGACTTCGACCGGCTCGGTGTCCGGTACGGCCGCGCAGAAGGCGTCCAGCAGGGATTCGGTGCCGTGGAACAGCTTGCGGGCCTGGTCGACCTCGCCGACCAGCACGCCGGGGCCGAGGGCCGCGTGCCCGGCGTCCAGCGGGAGCCGGCCCAGCAGGGCGGCGAGCAGGGTGGACTTGCCCGCGCCGTTGGCGCCGGTCACGGCGACCCGGTCCGCCCAGTCGATCTGGAGGGAGACCGGCCCGAAGGTGAAGTCACCGCGGCGGACCTCGGCGTCGCGCAGGGTGGCGACGACGGCGCCGGAGCGCGGGGCCGCCGCGATCTCCATGCGCAGCTCCCACTCCTTGCGGGGTTCCTCGACGACGTCCAGGCGCTCGATCATGCGCTGGGTCTGGCGGGCCTTCGCGGCCTGCTTCTCGCTGGCCTCGCTGCGGAACTTGCGGCCGATCTTGTCGTTGTCGTTGGACGCCTTGCGCCGGGCGTTCTTGACGCCCTTGTCCATCCAGGAGCGCTGCATCTGCGCGCGGTCCTGGAGGGCGGAGCGCTTGTCGGCGTACTCCTCGTAGTCGTCGCGGGCGTGCCGGCGGGCCACGTCGCGTTCCTCCAGGTAGGCCTCGTAGCCGCCGCCGTAGAGGTTGATCTGCCCCTGGGCGAGGTCGAGTTCGAGGACCTTGGTGACCGTGCGGGTGAGGAACTCGCGGTCGTGGCTGACGACGACCGTGCCGGCCCGCAGGCCGGTCACGAACCGTTCGAGGCGTTCCAGGCCGTCCAGGTCGAGGTCGTTGGTCGGTTCGTCGAGGAGGAAGACGTCGTAGCGGGACAGCAACAGGGACGCGAGGCCGGCGCGGGCGGCCTGGCCGCCGGAGAGGGAGGTCATCGGCTGGTCCAGGTCGACGGCCAGGCCGAGGGAGTCGGCGGTCTCCTCGGCGCGTTCCTCCAGGTCGGCGCCGCCGAGGTCGAGCCAGCGCTCCAGCGCGGTGGCGTACGCGTCGTCGGCCCCGGGCGCCCCGTCGACCAGGGCCTGGGTCGCCTCGTCCATCACGCGCTGGGCCTCGGCGACGCCGGTGCGCCGGGCGAGGAAGGCGCGGACGGTCTCCCCCGGCCGCCGTTCCGGTTCCTGGGGCAGGTGGCCGACGGTGGCGGTCGGCGGGGAGAGCCGCAGTTCGCCCTGCTCGGGGGCGGTGAGCCCGGCGAGCAGCCGGAGCAGGGTGGACTTGCCCGCGCCGTTGGCACCGACCAGACCGATCACGTCTCCGGGCGCGACGACGAGGTCGAGCCCGGAGAAGAGCGAGCGGTCGCCGTGCCCGGCGGCGAGGTTCTTGGCGACGAGGGTGGCAGTCATCAGAACGCCGATCCTAGTGTGCCGGTCAGGGCGCCCTCAGCCCGGTTTCGCCCCGGTCAGCGCGCCATCGGCTGCACGAGGACGCTCCCGGAGGTCCGGGCCACGACATAGGACGCGCCCTTGACCGCCCGGCCGTCGAGGGGGATGCGGTGGCTGCCGGGTTCGAGGACGCCGTCGAAGAGCTCCTGGGTGCGGGGCCGGGAGAGCCGGTCGAGACGGTACGCGGTGAGCCGGACCCGGCAGGGCGAGGTGACCTCGACGCCGGCCGTGCCGTCGGTGGCGTCCAGGCGGGTCAGCCGGCGCTGCGGGAGCGGGCTGCGGTCCAGGGCGTGCTCGATCTGGGCGACGAGGAGGGGGACGATCGGGGCGAGTCCCTCGACACAGGTGACCTCCACGCCCGCCCGCGCGAACGCCTCGCGGACGGCGGCCCGCTCGGCCTCGCCGACCGTGGGGCCGAAGGCGACGGCGCCGTAGTCGCGCAGTTCCTCGGCGGGGACGCCGTCGGCGTCGCGGGTGATGTCGGCGCCGATGCCGATGGTGCGCAGGGCGGCGGCCAGCTTGGCGAGGAGGGCGACGCGGGCGCCGATCAGCAGGACCCGGCGGGCGGGCGCGGGGCCGGAGTCCGCCAGGAGGGCGCCGAGGGCCTCGCGGTACTCGGCGCCGTGGAAGCGGAACGGGCCGATGCCGTGGTAGCCGTTGAGCTCCAGGTCGGCGTGTTCGGCGGTCTGCCAGGCGAAGTCCCGCCAGATGTAGTCGTCGCCGTCGTGTTCGATGACCGCGGTGACCGCGCCGCAGGCCAGGTCCTCGCACTCGGGGCAGCCGTAGATGACGTACCGGTCGTCGGGCAGCGGTGCGTCGGACTCCAGTAACAGGCTGCGGACCTGGGCGGTGAAGATCGCGGGTGGGACGTCGGAGGCGAGGGGGGAGACGGCGTCCAGGTCGGAGAGCTGGAACAGCAGCGGACGTCCGTCGACGAGGAAGTCCACGAAGTCCCGGTGGACCTGGTAGCCGCCGTCGGCACGGACACCGCCGGCGCGCATCGCCGGGGCCAGGCCGAAGGTCGCGTATGCGGCAGACATGCTGTGAGTATCCCCAGAGCGGGACGATCTGAGCGCGGCATGACATATTCCGCTACCGTCCCGGCATGGGTGATGACCAAAGTGACGAGGTGATCGTGGTCGGCGCCGGGGTCGTCGGGCTGACCACGGCGGTGGTGCTGGCCGAGGCCGGGCGCCGGGTGCGGGTGTGGGCGCGGGAGACCGGCGGGCGTACGACCTCGGCGGTCGCCGGTGCGCTGTGGTGGCCGTACCGCATCGAGCCGGACGCGGCGGCCGGGGAATGGGCGCTCACCTCGCTCGCCGTGTACGGGGAACTGGCGGACCGGCCGGCGAAGACGGGCGTACGCCTGGTCGAGGGCGTACACGGCGGACTGCGGCTGGACGGGCTGGGTCCGTGGGCGGCCCGGGTGCCGGGGCTGGCCGAGACGGGGGAAGGCCTGTCGGCGCGGCTGCCGTTGATCGACATGCCGGTCCATCTGGCCTGGCTGCGGGAGCGGTTGGGCAGGGCGGGCGGGACGGTCGAGGAGCGGGTGGTGGGCGGGCTGGCCGAGGTGCCCGCGCCGGTCGTGGTCAACTGCACCGGGCTCGGGGCCCGTTCGCTCGTGCCGGATCCGGCGGTGCGTCCGGTGCGCGGGCAGCTGGTCGTGGTGGAGAACCCGGGGATCACCACCTGGTACACGTCCAAGGAGGACGAGGGGAAGGACGGAGGGGGCGCCTCCGCCTACTTCTTCCCGCAGCCCGGCGGACTGCTGCTCGGGGGTACGGCGCAGGAGGACGCCTGGTCCCTGGAGCCGGATCCGGAGATCGCGGCGGGGATCGTGGCGCGGTGTGCGGCGGTGCGGCCGGAGATCGCCGGGGCGCGGGTGCTGGAACACCGGGTGGGGCTGCGGCCGGTCCGGGACGCGGTCCGGATCGCGCGTGAGGTCCGGCCGGACGGCGGGGTGCTGGTGCACAACTACGGGCACGGCGGGGCCGGTGTCACGGTGGCCTGGGGGTGTGCCCGGGAGGCGGCCGGGCTGGTGGCTCCGGGCCCGGCCGCCTGAGGGAGGGTCAGCCCGCCGGGACGCGCTGGACGGTGCGCGGGGTGCGGACCCCGTCCAGGGTGTTCGCCCGGGGGGCCGTCCAGGTGCTGCCGGAGGTGGCCCGGTCGAACGCGGCGGCGCCGCCGACCAACGGGACCCGGGCCGCCGTACGGGACAGGTCCAGGGTGAGCGTCGGGGTGGTGGACGGCGGGTCGATGAGGTCCTTGTCCGTGCCCGCGACGATCAGCGCCAGGCGGTGGCCCTTGGGGACGACGTGGTCGGTGGCGGCCAGGTCGAGGGTGATCGTGTAGGCCTTGCCCGGGGTGAGCGGGACGCCCTTGCCGGGGTCGGCGTAGGTGCCGAGGTCGGCCCAGCCGCGGCTGAAGACGGTGTAGTCGACGGCCTTGGTCCTGGCCTCGGTCTTCTTGAAGCAGGCGCTGTCGCCCGCCGTGCTCTCGCCCCAGCAGGTGCGGTCGGCGAGGGTGGTGATGCCCTCGGCGTCGTCCGCGTAGTCCCGGATGGTGTCCGGGCCGAGGTCGACCAGGACGGCGGTCAGGTGGGCCGTCGAGGTGGTCGGGGTGGCGGTGACGGTGACCTTGGAGGAGCCGGACAGGCGCAGGTCGCGGGTGAGCGGCGCGGTGAGGAAGCCGGCCTTGTCCGCGGTCGGGGTGGCGATCTGTGCCGCCCAGTCCGTCTCGCTCCGCTTCGGGTCGTCGGTGAAGGTCTCGGTGCCCGAGCCGCGGCGCAGGCCGAGGGTGCCGACGCCGGCCTCGGTGCCGGTGGCCGGGCGCAGGGTGGTGGTCCGGGTGCCGTTCGGCGGCCAGACGGCGGAGGTCACCCACTGGTCGGGGTGGCGCTCGATGTCGGCCATCGGCTCGCGGTCGATGCCGTTGTCGTAGCCGAGGAGTTCGTGGTCGAACCAGCGGTGCAGGGTGTCGACCCAGGCGCCGCGCCGGTAGTCGAAGGGGTCGACGTGTCCGGTCTGGGAGAGCCAGATCTTGCGCTCGACGCCGTGCTCGGCGAGGGCGTCCCACCACTGGCCGAAGTGCTTGGTGCGGACGTTGAGGTCCTGCATGCCGTGCACCAGGAACACGCTGGCCTTCACCTTGGCCGCGTCCTTGACGTAGTCCCGCTCGGTCCACAGACCGGTCCAGTCACCGGTGCGGGGGGCGCCGTCGATCAGTTTCTGCTGTACGGCACCGCACTTGGCGTAGGCCGCGTCGCTCTCCACGGCGCCGGCCAGCCAGTCCGGCCCGGAGTCGTACAGCGGGGCGCCCTGGGCGAAGTAGTAGTCGTACCAGGAGGAGATGGCGCTGATCGGGACGATGGTCTTCAGGCCCTTGACGCCGGTGGCGGCGACGCCGTTGGCGATGGTGCCGTCCCAGCTCTTGCCGATCATCCCGGTTCTGCCGTTGGTCCAGCTCGCCTTGACGGCGGTGGTTCCGGTGCGGCTGCTGTACGCCTTCGCGCGCCCGTTCAGCCAGTCGACGACGGCCTTCGCGGACTGGATGTCGGAGCGGCCGCCGACGTCGACACAGCCGTCGGAGCGGTTGGTGCCGGCCAGGTCGACGCCGACGAAGGCGTAGCCGCGGGGCACGAAGTAGTTGTCGTAGAAGAGCGGCATCTGGACGACGTCGCCATGGGCGTCGTACGTCTTGAGCTGGCTCTCGTTGCCCCGGCCGCAGCACGAGTAGTAGGGGCTGGCGTCCATGATGACGGGCACCTTGCGGCCCTGCGCGGCGGGTTCGGCGGGCCGGACGATGTCGGCGGCGACCCGGTCGGTCTTCCCGTCGCCGTCGGAGTCGAGCCCGGTGTCCACCCAGACGGCCTCGCGGATGGCGTTCGCGTACGAGTAGACGGGCCGGCTCTCGCGCGGGGCGCCGCCGCCGGCGGCCTGGGCCGCGGCCGGGCTGAGGAACGCGGCCATCAGGGTGGCGACGGCGGCGAGTACGAGCGGTCTCCAGATCGTGAAGCGCGTGCGTTTCGGCATGCGGCGGACGCTACCCCGGTCAACTCCCGTGCAGAAGAGGGCACCTGAGGGACACGCGGAGCCGATTGCGGCCGAATGGCGATCGTGTGACAGCAGGGGCCGTGGACAGGTGGAGGGACACAGGGACTGAATAGGCTTCGAACAGTTTCGTGCTCCATCGACTTGGCGTTCCCCGTCGCGGTGTGGCGGGTGCGTCTCGGCCCCCTACCGACCTGGAGTTCACTTGCACCGCAGAATCCTCGCGCCGGGTGTCCTCGCGGCGGCCTCCCTGCTGCTGGCGATCCCGGCATCGGCCGCGAGCCACGGCCCCGGCGCGCCGGGCATCGGCGACCCCTACTACCCGGACTACGGCAACGGCGGCTACGACGTCTCGCACTACGACCTCCGGCTGCAGTACCAGCCCGCGACCGACGAGCTGTCGGGCACGGCGACGATCCTGGCGCGGACCACGCAGGACCTGTCCAGCTTCGACCTGGACTTCCTGCTGGACGTCAGCGAGGTGCGGGTCAACGGGGCGACGGCCGGTTTCGCCACCTCCGGTCAGCACGAACTGGTCGTCACGCCGAAGACCCCGCTGGCGAAGGGCACGCCGGTCACCGTCGTCGTCCGCTACAGCGGGGTGCCGTCGACGAAGAGCGCCTACGGCTTCACCACCTGGCACCGCACCCCCGACGGGGCGGTCGCGGCGGACGAGCCGGAAGCCGCGTGGTGGTGGTTCCCGAGCAACGACCACCCGCTGGACAAGGCGACGTACGACGTCTCGGTGGCCGTGCCGGACGGCACCCAGGTCATCTCCAACGGGCTGCTCCAGTCGACGAGTTCGAAGCTCGGCTGGACCCGCTGGACCTGGCGGCAGAACAAGCCGCAGGCGACCTATCTGGCCACGCTGGCGGTCGGGAAGTTCGACATCACGACGAGCACCTCCGAGGGCGGGGTGCCGGTCGTCAACGCCTACAGCGAGGATCTCGGCGACAACGACGGTGCGGCGCGGGCCAGCGTGGAGCGGACCGGGGAGCTCGTCGACTGGCTGAGCGGCTATTTCGGGCCGTATCCCTTCAGCTCGGCCGGCGGGTACGTGCCGAACACCACCACCGGGTACGCGCTGGAGACGCAGACCCGCGTGTACTACAGCCCCAAGCAGTTCGCGAACGGCTCCAACACGTCGGTGGTCGTGCACGAGCTGGCCCACCAGTGGTACGGCGACGACGTCTCCCTCAAGGGCTGGAAGGACATCTGGCTGAACGAGGGGTTCGCGCGGTACGCGCAGTGGCTGTGGTCGGAGCACGACGGCGAGGGCACGACGCAGGAACTCGCCGACTACGTGTACGCGTCGCATCCGGCCGACGACGCGTTCTGGACGGTGAAGCCGGGGGATCCCGGTCCTGACGACCAGTTCGACATCGCTGTCTACGACCGGGGGGCGCTGGCCGTGCAGGCGCTGCGGAACGCGGTCGGGGACGACGCGTTCTTCGCGATTCTGAAGGGGTGGCCGCAGGAGCATGCGTATGGCAACGCTTCGGTGAGTGACTTCGAGGCGTATGCGGAGAAGGTGTCGGGGAAGTCGCTGGGGGCGTTGTTCGATGCGTGGTTGTTCGAGCCGACGAAGCCGGTGGTGCCGGCGGCGGAGACCGTGAGGGCGCCTGCGCAGCCGAAGTCCTGGAAGAAGATCGAGGCTACGAACGACGTGCACTGAGGGGGTGCCGGGTTCGGTGGGTGGGGGGGCTGCGGGTCCGTTGTGGCTGGTCGCGCAGTTCCCCGCGCCCCTAGAGGGGCGCTTCGGTGCCGTAGTCGTAGACGGTGACCGGTATGCCTCGGTCGATCAGCCGCTTCTCTATCAGTGGTTCGACTCGGGACCATTTGCCGCCCGCAAGCCCGCAGCCTATGCGGGGCATGTGGACGGAGGCGCCTAGTTCGAGTGTCTTGTCGGCCAGGGCGGTCAGTGCCGTGTCGATGGCCTCGTAGCGGACGGGTACGCCCTTGCTGCCGGTTCTGGTGCCGCGTTGGCCGATCATGTTGGCCACCCAGATGTAGCGGTCGGCGCGGACCAGTTGGACCGCGCCGAGGGCGAAGTCGTTGTGTGCGCGGTCGCGGTGCCAGGCGCGGTAGGCCTTCTCGGGCTCCGGCCAGCGGCGGGAGAGGGCCAGGACGAAGCCCTTTCCCCAGCCTCCCAGGTCGTTGCAGACATGGGCGATGACCTTGACGCCCTTGCCCGACGGTGTGGTGGCGTCGCCCCGGATGTATGTGATCTCCCCCATGACGCCACCCTAGGCGCCGCCACTGACAACGGCGCCGGCCTGCTACTTCGTGAGCCGGGTCAGCTCGTTGTCCGTCGTGCGGGAGACACGGCGGCGGACGCCGAACCAGCCGGTGACGAGCAGGGCCGCGATCACGGGGATGAGCAGGAGGGTCTTGCGGCCGACCTCCGGGTCGTTCCACATCATGCCGAGGCAGGCCAGCAGGAAGGCGATGGTGGCGATCTCGGTGGCCGGGCTGAAGCGGAGGCGGAACGACGGGCGCTCGACCAGGCCTGCCTTCGCGCGGCGGACGAAGATCAGGTGGCAGAGCATGATGATCACCCAGGTGCTGATGATGCCGAGGGAGGCGACGTTCAGGACGATCTCGAAGGCCTGGGCGGGCATGAGGTAGTTGAGGCCGACGCCGAGCACGCAGACCGCGCAGGTCAGCAGGATGCCGCCGTAGGGGACCTGGCTGCGGTTCATGCGGGCGGTGAACTTCGGGGCCGAGCCCGCCATGGCCATGGAGCGCAGGATGCGGCCCGTGGAGTAGAGGCCGGAGTTGAGGGAGGACATGGCGGCGGTGAGGACGACCAGGTTCATCACGTCGCCCGCGCCGGAGACGCCGATCTTGGAGAGGACGGTGACGAAGGGGCTCTCGTCGGCCGAGTACACCGAGCCGGGCAGGAGCAGGGCCAGCAGGACGACCGAGCCGACGTAGAAGAGGCCGACGCGCCACATGATCGAGTTCACCGCGCGCGGGACGACCTTCTCCGGCTCGGCGGTCTCGCCCGCCGCGACGCCGACCAGCTCCAGGGCCGCGTACGCGAAGATCACGCCCTGCATGACGAGGACGACCGGCATCAGACCGTGCGGGAAGACACCGCCGTGGTCGGTGATCATGCTCGGGCCCGGGGTGTGGCCGCCGACCTTGTGCTGGGTGGCCAGCAGGAAGATGCCGACCAGCATGAAGCCGACCAGGGTGGCGACCTTGATGATCGCGAACCAGAACTCCATCTCGCCGAAGATCTTCACCGAGATCAGGTTCACCGCCAGGACGACGGCGAGGGCGATCAGCGCGAGCGTCCACTGCGGGATGCTGGTGAACATCGACCAGTAGTGGGTGTAGAGCGCGATCGCGGTGATGTCGGCGATGCCGGTCGTCGACCAGTTCAGGAAGTACATCCAGCCGGCGACGTACGCCCCCTTCTCGCCGAGGAACTCGCGCGCGTACGACACGAAGGACCCCGAGGAGGGGCGGTAGAGGACCAGCTCGCCGAGGGCGCGGACCACGAAGAAGGCGAAGACTCCGCAGACCAGGTAGGCGAGGGCGAGCGCCGGGCCCGCGTTGTGGAGGCGGCCGCCGGCGCCGAGGAAGAGGCCGGTGCCGATGGCACCGCCGATGGCGATCATGTTGACGTGGCGGGCCTTGAGGTCCTTGCTGTACCCGGCGTCGCCCGCGTCCACGGGCGACCGGTCCGCGTCGGTCCGGGTGGCGACGGCCTGTGCCGTGTCGACGGCTTCCTTGCTCACAGGTGGTTCCACTCTCTGGTGCGCCCGAGCGGATCGCGCTCGGGTGTCCGGACGTACTCGGTCGGCGCGCTCGGTGGTGGGCACAGACCAAGGCGCCACCTTCCCCCGGACACCGGGGCGCATGCGATGGCGTAGATCACAGAGCGGGACTTCTCACAAGATCCAGATCGCGGCACGCAGGCGAACATTGAATGAACAAACACCCGCCCGTCCCGCCTGGTCCCCCGGTGTCACAGTGCCGGTGTGACAGCGATACTGCTGGGCATGACGACCGACACCGACAGTGACTCCGGGGATCCGGAGCTCACCATCGACGAACTGGCCGCCCGGGCCGGCACCACGGTCCGCACGGTCCGGTTCTACGGCACCAAGGGGCTGCTCCCGCCGCCGGTGATCGGACCGCGCCGGGTCGGGCACTACGGGCGGCGGCACCTGGCCCGGCTGGCGCTCATCGAGGAGCTCCAGCACCAGGGGATGACGCTGGCGGCCATCGAGCGCTACCTGAACCAGCTGCCGCCCGGCCTCAGCCACCACGACCTGGCCGTCCACCGGGCCGTGGTCGCCTCCTGGGCGCCGGACACCGAGGAGACGGTGACCGCGCAGGAGCTGCGGCGAAGGGCCGGCCGGCCGCTGGACGAGGAGGACGTCGAGCGGCTCGTCGCCATGGATGTCGTACGGCCCGACGGCGACGCCTACCGCGTCGACCCCGGCCTGCTCCGGCTCGCCGTGCAGCTCCTCGACGTACCGCTGTCCGAGAAGGCGATCCTGGCCGCGCGCGCGGTGCTGACCGAGCACTCGCGCGCCGCCGCGCGCGAGTTGTCGCAGCTGTTCCGGGCCGAGGTGGCGGAGCGGGCCGAGGAGGACGTGAAGTCCCTGTCCGCGCACATGCAGCCGCTGATCGTGCAGGCGCTGCTGACGACCTTCCAGCGGTCGCTCAGGGCGGAGGTCCACCAATGGCTGCCGGAGTCGCTCCCGGAGTCAGAGGAAGGCCGATCCTCCTGACACGTTGAGCGTCTGCCCGGTCAGGAAGCCGCTGCCCTCGTCCACCACGTACAGGAGCGTCGAGACCAGGTCGGAGGTCTCCTGGGTGCGGGGCACGACCTGCCCGGCGCGGACGGTCTCGAAGCCGCCGTCCGCGCCGACCGTGCGCTCGGCGGTCGCGGTGCGCACCATGCTGGGCGCGATCGCGTTGACCGTGATGTCGTACGGGCCCAGCGCCCCGGCCAGCGCCCGTGTGAAGCCGATCAGGCCGGCCTTGGAGGCGACGTAGGGGACCATGTCGGGCGGCGCGGTGAACACGGCCGCCGACACGATGTTGACGACCCGGCCCCAGCCCGCCGCCTTCAGGTACGGCAGCGCGGCCCGGGTCACCAGGAACGGCGCCTCCAGGTTGACGCGCATGACGCGCCGCCACTCCTCGGCGGTGGTCTCCTCGAAGGGCCGCGCCGGGTAGACGCCGGCGTTGTTGACGACGACGTGCAGGGTGCCGAACGCGTCGATCACGTGGCCGAGTGCCGCCCGTACCTGCTCCTCGTCGGTGACGTCGGCGACCAGCTCCAGATAGTCCAGGACCTTCCCGGCGGTCCCGGTCTGCGGGGCGAGGTCGAGGCCGGCGACCCGGTAGCCGCGCCCGGCGAGGGCGACGGCGAACTCCTGCCCGAGCCCCTGCGCCGCTCCGGTCACCAGTGCGGTCCGTGTCTCCATGCGGTGAGTGTGAGGACCCGTCGGGGCGGCGGGCAAGGCCTCATTCCACTCGGCGGAACGGGCCGGTTGCCGTGCCCGGCCGGGGGATCGACGCTGCAGGCCCCACCCCAGCGTGAGCCGTACGGGAGCCGTGCCCGATGACCGAGACCGAGCGTGCCGTGGACGACGCCGAGCGCGCCCGTGACCAGGGCGGTGGGCCGGGCCGCCGCCTGCTGCCGGGCCGCCTGCTGCCGGGCCGGCTGGTCCGGGACGAGCTGGGCGTGCTGCTGGTGCTGGGGCTGCTGGTCGCCGCGATCGGCATCCCGTACCCGGACTTCCTGAGCAGCGGGAACCTGCTGTCCACCGCGCACAACTCGGTCTACATCTCGCTGATGGCATGCGGGATGGTGTTCGCGCTGTCGATGCGCGAGGTCGACCTGTCGGTGGGCGGGACGTACGCGATGGTCCTGGTGGTCGGGGCGCTCCTGGTGCGGGCCGGGGTGGAGGCCTGGCTGGCGGTGCCGGTGATGCTGGCGACCGGCGCGGTGCTGGGGGTGTTCAACGCGCTGGTGACGACGCTGCTCGCGCTGCCGTCGTTCATCGTCACGCTGGGCACGCTGATGCTGTACCGGGGTGTCGGGCTGGCGCTCGCCGACGGCAAGCAGATCACCGATCTGCCGCTGGACGACTCGTTCTTCACGTTCGCGGGCGGGGATCCGGGCGGGGTGCCGTTCGCGCTGTGGGTGCTGCTGGCGGTGGCCGTGGTGCTCGCCGTGGTGCTGTCGCGGACCCGGTTCGGGGCGCGGGTGCGGGCGATCGGCTCCAATCCGGACGCGGCCGAGTTCAGCGGGATCCCGGTCGTGCGCACCCGGATCCAGGCCCTCGCGCTGTCCGGCCTGACCACGGCGTGCGCGGCCGCGCTGGCGCTCGCCTTCTACGGGGCCGGCGACCCGACCCTCGGCCAGGGCTACGAGTTGCAGGCCATCGCCGCCTGCATCATCGGCGGCACCCCGCTGGCCGGCGGGCGGGGTTCGGTGGTCGGCGCGGTGGCCGGGGCGATGATCCTGTCGGTCGTGGCGGCGGGACTCGTGTTCTTCGAAGTACCCATCAACTGGACGTCGTTCGCGACCGGCGGGGTCATCCTCGTCGCGGTCGCGGCGGACAGCGCGCTGCGCCGCACGGGGCGCCGACGCAAATGAGCCCCGAAGAGCCTGGGAGGCCGTGATGCACCCCCGATTCCGTACGGTGTCCGCCGCGCTCGGCGCGCTGCTGCTGCTCGGCGCGGCCGGCTGTGGCAGCTCCGGCCCCGGCAAGGGCGACAAGCTGCACATGGGCATCGCGGTCGCCAACATCTCGCTGAACTTCGCCCACGAGATGGTGCTCGGCGCACAGAGCGCCGCGAGCCACGCGGGCAAGGTCGACTTCCAGGCGGTGGGCCCGCCCAACACGGACGGCCCGGCCGAGGTGCAGCTCTTCCAGAACCTGACCACCCGTGCCAAGGACGGCATCGTCCTGGAGAACCTGGACCCGCCGATCTTCACCCGCCCCGCCGCCCGCGCCGTCGACCAGGGCATCCCGATCGTCGCCCTGGACACCTCCCCCACCGACGGCAGCAAGGTGGACTTCTATGTGGGCAACGACAATTACGCCCTCGGGGAGCTGATGGCGAAGGAGGCGCTGAAGCGGCTCGGCGCGAACCCGAAGGGGGAGGTCGTCATCGGGGTGCCGAATCCGGGCACGCCGGTGCTGGACAACCGGGCCAAGGGGATCTCCGACACCTTCGCGAAGGAGGCGCCGGGCGTGAAGGTGCTCGGCCCGTTCCAGACGTACAGCGATCCGGGGCAGAACTACAGCTCCTGGTCGGCGCAGGTCAACGCGCATCCGGACGCGCTCGCCTTCCTGGGGGTCGGGGACGCCGACAGCTACAACCTCGCCAAGATCAAGAAGGCCGAGGGCGGGAAGTGGCTGACGGCGGGCTTCGACGTCGACCCGAAGACCCTGGAGGCGGTGAAGGACGGCTCGAACTTCGTCACCATCGACCCCCAGCACTTCCTCAAGGGCTATCTCTCCACGGCGATGCTGATCGAGGCGGTCCGCGACAAGGACGGGAAGCTGCCGCAGGGCTGGTTCCTCTCCCCCGGCGCGGTGGTCGACTCCTCGAACATCGACGCGATCATCGCCCGGCAGAAGTCGGCGAAGGCGGCGTACGACTGGTACAAACCGACGATCGACAAGCTGCTCGGCGACGAGCAGGCCAACCTGAAACCGCTCAAGGACGCGCGCTGACATGGGCGATGTCCTGGTGGCCGAGGACGTCGTCAAGTCCTACGGCGGGGTACGGGCGTTGGACGGGGCGTCCGTCGCGCTGCGCGGCGGCGAGGTGCACGCCCTGGTCGGCGAGAACGGCGCGGGCAAGTCGACGCTGGTGCGCATCCTGTCGGGGACGCTGGCGGCGGACGCGGGCACGGTACGGCTGGCGGACGACACCCGGATCGCCGTCGTCTCCCAGGAGTTGAGCCTGTTCCCGGACCTGACCGTGCGGGAGAACCTCTTCCCGGACGGCGGGCCGCGCCGGTTCGGACTCGTCGACCGGGCCGCGGCGGACCGCGCGGCCGGGCCGGTCCTCGCCGAACTGGGCCTCGACGTCGACCCGGGCATCCGTCTCGCCGAACTTCCGCTGGCCGACCAGCAGTTGACGGAGATCGCCCGGGCCCTGCTGCGTGGCCCCCGCCTCCTCGTCCTGGACGAGCCGACGTCCGCGCTGCCCAAGGAGGCGGTGGACCGGCTGGAAGGCGTGCTGCGCGCGCTCACCGCCCGGGGCATCGCGGTCCTCTATGTCACCCACTTCCTGGACGAGGTGATGCGGTTCGCGCAGCGGGTGACGGTGCTGCGGGACGGCCGGGTGGCGCTGTCCGGCGTCCGGCGGGCGGAGGTGGGCGTGCCGGAGCTGGTGGCGGCGATGCTGGGCGGCCGGGGCCAGGAGCGGCCGGTGCGCCGGGCCCGGGTGGTGGCCGAGGGGCCGCCACCGGTGGTGCTGTCGACGGTGAGCGTCCCCGGCCGGCTCGCGGACGTGACGTTCA
This sequence comes from Streptomyces sp. NPDC048288, assembly GCF_043201555.1. Classification (NCBI taxonomy): domain Bacteria; kingdom Bacillati; phylum Actinomycetota; class Actinomycetes; order Kitasatosporales; family Streptomycetaceae; genus Streptomyces; species Streptomyces sp. NPDC048288. Next base: position 292,702 of record NZ_JBICZD010000007.1, on the reverse strand, counting down.
CGGTCCGGGCCGGCGAGGTGGTCGGGGTCGCGGGGCTGCAAGGGGCGGGCCACCTCGACGCGTTGGAGGTGGTGTGCGGTCGTACGGCCGTGTCCGCGGGCCGGGTCGACGTCGGCGGCCGGGGGCTGCCGCGCTCGCTGCGGGCCGCGGTCCGGGCCGGGGTCGCCTTCGTGCCCAGCGACCGCAAGCGGTACGGGCTGATGACGGACCGGACGGTGTGGGAGAACACGACGTCCGTGAGCTGGCTCGCGCTCGGCCGGGGCGGGGTGCTGCCCGCGCGCGCCGAGCTCGTGCGCCGTACGGCCGACCTGACCGGGCGGCTGCGGCTGCGCGGCGGGCCGTACGACATGGTGGCGCGGCTGTCCGGCGGCAACCAGCAGAAGGTCGTCTTCGCCAAGTGGCTGGCCACCGAGCCGCGGATCGTCGTCCTGGACGATCCGACGCGCGGTGTCGACATCGGGGTGCGGGCCGAGATGCACCGGATCGTCGGCGAGCTGGCGGCGGGCGGCGCGGCCGTGCTGGTCGCCTCGACGGATCTCGCCGAGCTGACGGAGGTGTGCGACCGGGTACTGGTGTTCGTGCGCGGGCGGATCGCCGGGGAGCTGTCCGGCCAGGGGCTCACGGAACGGGCGCTGGCGGTGGCGGTGCAGCAGGCCTCAGGCTGAGAGCTTCCGGGTCAGTGCCCGCGCCGCCGCGCAGACCCGGGCGCCGACCCGGTCCACGTCCAGGCGGCGGGTCCCGCCGGTCACCGAGAGCGCGGCGACGGGACGTTCGCCCCGTCCCGGCGCGTACACCGGCGCCGCGACCGCCGAGATCCCCACCTCGGCCTCCTCCAGGTTGACGCCGAAGCCCCGGGCCCGGGTGAGGGCGAGGTCGCGGGCGAGCTGGCCGGGCAGCACCAGGGTGCGCGGGGTCAGCCGGAGCAGGACGCGGTACGGCGGGCAGGGGTCCTGGGCGAGGAAGACCTTGCCGGTGGCGGTGCAGTGGGCGGGCAGCCGGCCGCCGCTGCGGGAGACGATCGGGGTCGCGCGCCGGCTGGTGATCTTCTCCAGGAAGAGGGTGTCGGCGCCGTCCGGCACCGCCAGGTGCACGTTCTCCCGGGTCACCTCGTGCAGATCGCCGAGATACGGCAGCGCCGTGTCCCGCAGCTCCCGGACGGTCGGCGCCGACTGGCCGAGGACGAACAGGGCGAGCGCGAGCCGGTAGCTCCCCTCGGCGGTCCGCTCGACCAGCCCCAGCCGCACCAGCTCCCCGACCAGCCGGTGCACGGTGGGCTTGGGCAGGCCGCTGCGCTGGGCGAGTTCGGCGAGCGAGAGCGCGGTTCCGGCGTCACCGCAGGCCCGCAGGAGGAGAGCGCCGCGGGCGAGCACGGACTTCGGAAGCTGGCGGTCCGTCATGCAGCGATGGTGGTCGTCGTGGGGGCGGGACGACAAGGTGTAGGGCAGGGCGAGTTCATGAGCGCAGGGGGACGTCCACCAGCAGCGGCGCGCGCAACTCGCCCGCCCCGGCGACCAGTTCCCGGAGCTGGTCGGCGCTCTCGGCCCGTACCGCCGCCACCCCGAAGAACTCGGCCGCCGTGGTGAAGTCCAGCCGGCCCAGTTCCGTCCCCGGGCAGGTGCCCTTGCCGCCCATCGAGGCGTAGGTGTCCTGGAGGGTGCGGTAGGCCCCGTTGCCCATGACCACGAAGAGCACCGGTACCGACTCGCGGGCGGCGCTCCACAGCCCCTGGAGGCCGAAGAGCGCGCAGCCGTCGCCGAGGACCGCCACCACGGGCCGGCCGGGTTCGGCGAGGGCGCGGCCGACGGCGGCGCCGATGCCCCAGCCGAGGCCGCCGCCGACGGCGTGGGTGTAGCTGCCGGGGCGGTCGAGGCGGGCCAGCCGGCGCAGCAGCAGGCCGACGGTGATGGCCTCCTCCACCACCACGGCGTCCGGCGGCAGTCCGGTGGCGACGGCGTGCGCGGCGGCCCAGGGGGCCAGGGGCGCCGGGGAGTAGGCGGCGCGGGCGGCGGCCTCGGCGTCCGCCCGCTCGGCGGTGTGCCGGTCCCCCGCCTCCTTGGTGCGGGCCGCCGCCCCGGGCACCCGGTCGCGCAGCAGACCGGCCAGCCGGTGCAAGGAGGGCGCCAGGGCGCCGACCAGTCCGGCGTCGGCGGGGAAGTTGCGGCCGATCTCGTCGGGGTCGGAGTCGAGCTGGACGACCGTCAGGCCCGGGGGCAGGGCGGGGCCGGGGCTGTAGTGGTGGGGCGTGAAGGCGTGGGCGCCGGCGATCAGGACCGTGTCGTAGCGGGCGAGGGTCTCGCGGATGACGTCGTGGCGGGGCGGCAGCATCCCGGCGTACAGGGGGTGGGTGGCCGGGAAGTTCAGGAAGTCGGCCATCGGCTGGTGGTGGACCGGGGCGCCGCAGGCCTCCGCCACCAGGATCAGGTCGGCGAGCGCGTGCTCGCGGCCGACACCGTCCCCGGCCACGACGGCGGGCCGGTCCGCGGCGGCCAGCAGCTCGGCCGCGCGGTCCAGTCCGGTGGCCGGGCCGAGGCGCGGCACGGCCGTCCGGGGCGGGACCTCGACCTCCGTCTCCTCGGCCATCAGGTCCATCGGGACCGACAGGAACACCGGCCCGGCGGGCGGGCGTACGGCGAGGGCGAAGGCGCGGCGCAGGGCCAGCGGGAGGTCGTGGGCGTGCTGGATGTCGTACGCCGCCTTCACCGCGGGGCGGGCGAGGCCGACCAGGTCGCCGGAGAGCATGGGGTCCTGCTGGAGGTGGCGGCGGTCCTGCTGGCCGGCGGTGACCACCAGCGGGGTGCGGGAGCGGCGGGCGTTGAGCAGGCCGAGCAGGCCGTTGGCGAGGCCCGCGGCGATGTGCAGGCTGACGAAGGCGGGTCGGCCGGTGCCCCGCGCGTAGCCGTCGGCCATCGAGACGACCGCGCCCTCGTGGACGCCGGGGACGTACTCGGGGGCGCCGACGGCCTCGGACAGGGCGGCCAGGAACGGCAGTTCGGTCGTCCCCGGGTTGCCGAAGACCCGGTCCACGCCCTCGCCGCGCAGGATCTCCAGCAGGGCGAGAGCAGGACGGTATCCCATGGGGTCTCCTAGACGGGGGCGGGACCGGTGACCGGCTCGGTCAGCGTCCGGTTCCGCCTCCCCGGGGAGCAAGCGCGGCGTGTCGCTCAGCGATACAGGCACACCACGCGGACGGCACGCCCGTCTCGGCCGCGTCGGCGCCCCGGGCTCGGCACCCGCCGACATCCCTGCCCGGACGCCGGCCCGCGTGCCCGGCCCGCACCCGTCCGCAGACCCGGCACGGCACCGTCGGTCCGCCCGACACGGCACCCGTCCGCAGACCCGCCGCGGCACCCGTCGACAGGCCCGGCCCGGCACCCGTCGGCACGCCCGGCCCGGCACCCCTCGGCACGCCCGACACGGCACCCCTCGGCACACCGGCCCGCACCCCTCGGCACACCCGACACGGCACCCGGCAGCACGCCCGGCCCGCACCCCTCGGCACGCCCGGCCCACACCCCTCGGCACACCCGACACGGCACCCGGCAGCACGCCCGACACGGCACCCCTCGGCACACCCGGCCCGGCACCCGGCAGCACGCCCGACACGGCACCCGGCAGCACGCCCGGCCCGCACCCGTCGGCAGGTCCGGCCCGAGCCCGTCGGTCCGCCCGTGGTCAGCGCCCGTCGGTCCGCCCGTGGCCCGCACCCGTCGGTCCGCCCGTGGCCAGCGGCCGTCGGTCCGCCCGTGGTCAGCGGCCGTCGGTGAAGGTCTCCCCCTTCTCCGCCTTGGCGACCAGCAGCGCGGGCGGGGTGAACCGCTCGCCGTAGGTGTTTGCCAGCTCACGCGCGCGGGCGACGAAGCCCGGCACCCCGCCCTCGTAGCCGTTGATGTACTGGAGCACACCGCCGGTCCAGCCGGGGAAGCCGATGCCGAAGATCGAGCCGATGTTGGCGTCGGCGACCGAGGTCAGGACGCCCTCCTCCAGGAGGCGGACGGTGTCGAGCGCCTCGGAGAAGAGCATGCGCTCCTGCATGTCCCGGAACGGGATCCGGCGGCCCGGCTCGGTGAAGTGCTCGCGCAGCCCCGGCCACAGACCGGCGCGCTTGCCGTCCTCGGCGTAGTCGTAGAAGCCCGCTCCGCCGCTGCGCCCGGGTCGGCCGAACTCGTCGACCATGCGGTCGATGACGGCCTCGGCCGGGTGCGCCTGCCAGGTGCCGCCGGCCTCCTCGACGGCCAGCCGGGACTCGCGGCGGATCTTCTGGGGCAGGGTGAGCGTCAGCTCGTCCATCAGGGAGAGCACCTTGGCCGGGTAGCCGGCCTGAGCCGCCGCCTGCTCGACCGAGGCGGGCTCGATGCCCTCGCCGACCATGGCGACGCCCTCGTTGATGAAGTGGCCGATCACCCGCGAGGTGAAGAAGCCGCGCGAGTCGTTGACGACGATCGGCGTCTTGTTGATCTGCCGGACCAGGTCGAAGGCGCGGGCGAGGGCCTCGTCGCCGGTGCGCTCGCCCTTGATGATCTCGACGAGCGGCATCTTGTCGACGGGCGAGAAGAAGTGCAGCCCGATGAAGTCGGTCTGCCGCTCGACGCCCTCGGCGAGGGCGGTGATGGGGAGCGTGGAAGTGTTGGAGCAGAGCAGCGCGTCGGGGGCGACGACGGACTCGATCTCCTGGAAGACCTTGTGCTTGAGGGCGGTGTCCTCGAAGACGGCCTCGATCACGGCGTCGCAGCCGGCCAGGTCCTGCGGGTCCCCGGTGGGCGTGATGCGGGCGAGCAGCGCGTCCGCCTTCTCCTGGCTGGTACGGCCCTTGGCGACGGCCTTGGCGCACAGCTTCTCGGAGTAGGCCCTGCCCTTCTGCGCGGCCTCGGCCGAGACGTCCTTGAGGACGACGTCGATGCCCGCGCGGGCGCACGAGTAGGCGATGCCGGCGCCCATCATGCCCGCGCCGAGGACGGCGACCTTGGTGACCTTGCGCGGCTCGACGCCCTGGGGGCGGTTGGCGCCGGAGTTGACGGCCTGGAGGTCGAAGAAGAACGCCTGGATCATGTTCTTCGAGATCTGCCCGGCGGCCAGCTCGACGAAGTAGCGCGCCTCGATGACCTGCGCGGTCTCGAAGTCGACCTGGCTGCCCTCGACGGCGGCGGCGAGGATGCGGCGCGGCGCCGGGTAGGGGGCGTTGTTGGTCTGCTTGCGCAGGGACGCCGGGAACGCGGGCAGGTTGGCGGCGAACTTGGGGTTGGCGGGCGTGCCGCCGGGGATCCGGTAGCCGGGCTTGTCCCAGGGCTGCTGGGACTCGGGGTTGGCGTCGATGAACGCGCGGGCCTTGGCCAGCAGTTCGTCCGGGGTCGCGGCCACCTCGTGGACGAGACCGTTCTGCAGCGCGCGCGTGGCGTTGTACTGGGTGCCCTGGAGGAGGACCTTCAGCAGCGCGTCGGCGATGCCGAGGAGGCGGACCGTGCGGACGACGCCGCCGCCGCCCGGGAGCAGGCCGAGGGTGACCTCGGGGCAGCCGATCTTGGTGCCGGGGGTGTCGAGGGCGACGCGGTGGTGGCAGGCGAGGGCGAGTTCGAAGCCGCCGCCGAGGGCCGCGCCGTTGACGGCGGCGACGACCGGCTTGCCGAGGGTCTCGATGCGGCGCAGGTTGCGCTTGATCGCGAGGCCGCCGTCGAAGAGGTCCTGGGCGGTGTCGGGGGTGACCCGGATGAGGTCGCGCAGGTCGCCGCCGGCGAAGAAGGTCTTCTTGGCGGAGGTGAAGATGATCCCGCGGATCGAGTCCTTCTCGGCCTCCAGGCGGTCGGCGATCGCGGCGATCGACTCGACGAAGGCCGCGTTCATGGTGTTGGCGGACTGGTTCGGGTCGTCGAGTACGAGGGTGACGACGCCGGTGTCGTCCTGTTCCCAGCGGATGGTGGTGCTCTCGGTCATGGCTCGTGTCTCCGTGAAGTCTCTTGGTTCCGCGGGGATGTCAGACGCGCTCGACGATGGTGGCGATGCCCATGCCGCCGCCCACGCACAGGGTGGCGAGGCCGTAGCGCTTGTCCTGGCGCTCCAGTTCGTCGACGAGCGAGCCGAGGATCATCGCGCCGGTGGCGCCGAGCGGGTGGCCGAGCGCGATGGCGCCGCCGTTGACGTTGACCTTGTCCAGGGACAGGCCCATGTCCTTCACGAAGCGCAGCACGACCGCCGCGAACGCCTCGTTGATCTCGACCAGGTCGATGTCGTCGATGGTGAGACCGGCCTTGGCGAGGGCCTTGCGGGTGGCGGGGGCGGGGCCGGTGAGCATGATGGTCGGCTCGGAGCCGGAGACGGCGGCCGAGACGATCCGGGCGCGCGGGGTGAGGCCGTAGCGCTCGCCGATCTCCTTCGAGCCGATGGCGACCAGGGAGGCGCCGTCGACGATGCCGGAGGAGTTGCCCGCGTGGTGGACGTGGTCGATCTTCTCGACCCAGTGGTACTTCTGCAGGGCGACCGCGTCGAACCCGCCCAGCTCGCCGATGTCGGCGAAGGAGGGCTTCAGCCTGGCGAGGGAGTCGGCGGTGGTGCCGGGGCGCAGGTGCTCGTCGTGGTCGAGGACGGTGAGGCCCGCGCGGTCCTTCACGGGGACCACGGAACGCTCGAAGCGGCCCTCCTTGACGGCCGTCGCGGCACGCTCCTGGGAGAGCGCCGCGTACTCGTCGACGTCCCGGCGGGAGAAGCCCTCGATGGTGGCGATCAGGTCGGCGCCGATGCCCTGCGGCACGAAGTTGACGGCCAGGTTGGTCATCGGGTCGTTGAACCAGGCGCCGCCGTCCGAGGCCATCGGCACCCGGGACATCGACTCCACGCCACCGGCGAGGACCAGGTCCTCGAAGCCGGAACGGACCTTGGCGGCGGCCATGTTGACGGCTTCCAGACCGGACGCACAGAAGCGGTTCTCCTGCACGCCGGCCACCGTGTCCGGCAGTCCGGCGGCGATCGCGGCGATCCGCGCGATGTCGGAGCCCTGGTCACCGACCGGGCCGACGACACCGAGCACGATGTCGTCGACGGCGGCCGGGTCGAGGCCGGGGAAGCGGTCGCGGATCTCGTGGATGAGGCCGACGACCAGGTCGATGGGCTTCGTGCCGTGCAGGGCGCCGTTCGCCTTGCCGCGGCCGCGCGGGGTGCGGATCGCGTCGTACACGTACGCTTCGGTGCTCACTGACAAGCCTTTCAACGAGGGTTTTTCAGGAGAGGGAGGGTCAGAGCCAGTTCTTGACGGTCTCGACCAGGCGGGCCGGGTCCTGGCCGACCGGGGTGATGTCCAGCATGGTCACGCCGGCCTCGCGGTAGGCGGCGATGCGGTCACGGACGTATCCCTCCGGGCCGCACAGGGATATGAGCTCGCAGAACTCGTCCGGTACGGCCGCGGCGGCGTCCCGGTGGCGGCCGTCGAGGTACAGCTCCTGGATGAGCCGGGCCTCCTTCTCGTAGCCGTAGGCGACGGCGAGGTCGTTGTAGAAGTTCTTGCCGGGTGCGCCCATGCCGCCGACGTACAGGGCGATCCTGGGGCGGACCTGGTCGCGGACGGCGGCCGCGTCCTCGCCGATGGCGAGCAGCCCGCCGGCGACGATCCGCAGCTCGCCGAGGGCCGGGTCGCGGCGGGCGGCGCCCTCCGCCAGGGGCGTGCCCCAGACCTGGTGGGCCTTCTCGGGGATGAACAGGGTGGGCAGCCAGCCGTCGGCGATCTCGGCGGTCATCCGGACGTTCGCGGGGCCGAGCGAGGCCACGTACAGCGGGACCTCGGCGCGGACCGGCCTGGTGAGGATCTTCAGGGGCTTGCCGAGGCCGCCGGGGCGGGGCATGTCGGTGATGCCGTGGTGGTCGATGGTCTCGCGGCGCAGGATCCGCCGGGTCAGCTCGATGGTCTCGCGGGTACGGCCGAGCGGCTTGTCGTACGCCTTGCCGTGCCAGCCCTCGACCACCTGGGGGCCGGAGGCGCCGAGCCCGATGATCGCCCGGCCGCCGGAGATCGCGTCGAGGCCGGCCGCCGTCTGGGCGATCAGGGCGGGGGTCCGGGAGTAGACGTTGAGGATCGCGGAGCCGATCTTCATCCGCTCGGTGCGGGCGGCCAGGTAGCCCATGATCGTGGGCGAGTCGAAGCCGTAGGCCTCCGCGACCCAGACCGCGTCGAGGCCCGCCGACTCCAGCGTGGCCGCGCGGTCCGCGGCCGTGCGCGGGTCGCCCGCGTAGTCGAGGAAGGTCGAGAGCTCCATCAGGCGGGGTCCTTGTCGTGGTCGTCGAGGAGTGCCGGTACGTCCCAGTCGCGGGCCACGCCCGTGGTGTCCGCGCCCGGCTGGGCGGGGGTGCCGCGCACGGCCGTGGGGGTCGCGGAGAAGCGGGGGGCGGGGGCGGGCTGGGTGATGCCGCCGTGGTCGGTGAAGGTGCCGCGGGCCGCGAGGTGGGGGTGGTGCGGGGCCTCGCGGAGGGAGAGCACGGGGGCCACGCAGGCGTCGGAGCCCTCGAAGACGGCCGTCCACTCGTCGCGGGTGCGGGACTTGAAGCGGGCGGCGACCCGCTCGCGCAGCTCGCCCCAGCGGGTCCAGTCCTTGCGGGCGTCGGCCAGGTCCGGGGCGCCGCCGAGCAGCTCCAGGAACTCGGCGTAGAACTGCGGTTCCAGGGCGCCGACCGCCATGTACCGGCCGTCGGCGGTCTCGTAGGTGCCGTAGTACGGGCAGCCGCCGTCCAGCAGGTTGGCGGCGCGCCGGTCCTGCCAGCCGCCGGCGGCCACCATGCCGTGGATCATCGCGGCGAGGTGCGCGGTGCCGTCCACGATGGCGGCGTCCACGACCTGGCCGGTGCCGGTGGCGCGGGCGTGGTGGAGGGCGGCCAGGACGCCGATGACCAGGTAGAGGGAGCCGCCCGCGTAGTCGCCGAGCAGGTTGGCGGGGACGGCCGGGGGTTCGTCGGGGCGGCCGATCATGCCGAGGGTGCCGGTGAGGGCGATGTAGGCGATGTCGTGGCCCGCGCGGTGGGCCAGCGGCCCTTCCTGGCCCCAGCCGGTCATCCGGCCGTAGACCAGACGGGGGTTGCGGGCGTGGCAGTCCCCGGGGCCGACGCCGAGGCGTTCGGCGACGCCGGGGCGGTAGCCCTCGACCAGGATGTCGGCGCGCTCGGCGAGGTCGAGGACGCGGGCGGGGCCGTCGGGGGACTTCAGGTCGACCAGCACCGAGCGCTTGTTGCGGTTGGTGACGTCGTACGCCGGGTCGATCGCGAGTCCCGGGCCGCCGGGGCGGTCGACGCGGACCACGTCGGCGCCCAGGTCGGCGAGGAGCATCGCGGCGAACGGGCCCGGTCCGATGCCGGCCAGCTCGACCACGCGCACGCCGGAGAGCGGGCCGTGTCCTGGCGTCCCTGCCGTGGTCATGCCGCCCCCAGTCATGTGACACAACTGATGTAACACCGATGATGCTAAGAACAGGTTCCACCGGGCACAAGGGTCGGCGGGCACGTCGACGAGCAAGCGCTTAGTCAAGATACCCGGTGGGGGTGCGTCCGCACCCTTCACGCTAGCCTCAGCCACCGACAACGGCGCGGGTTGCAGGACCGAGAGGTGTCATGAGCAGGCTGAAGACGACGGACCGTCCCTACGACATCGTGCTCTTCGGGGCCACCGGCTTCGTCGGCGAACTCACCGCCGAGTACCTCGCCGCGCACGCTCCCGAGGGCCTGCGCTGGGCGATCGCCGCCCGGGACGAGCGCAAGCTGGCGGCGCTGCGCGAGCGGCTGCCGGGCGGCGCGAAGGTCGGCGTGCTGCGCGCCGACGTCACGGAGCCCGCCACGGTCCGCGCCCTCGCCGAGCACGCGCGCGTGGTGGCCTCGACGGTCGGTCCGTACGGCCGGTACGGCGAGGACCTGGTCGCGGCCTGCGCGGACACCGGCGCGGACTACCTGGACCTGTGCGGTGAGCCCGAGTTCGTGGACCTGATGTACGTCCGGCACGACACGCGCGCGCGGGAGACGGGCGCCCGCCTGGTGCACGCCTGCGGCTTCGACTCGGTCCCGCACGACCTGGGCGCGTACTTCACGGTCCGGCAGCTGCCGCAGGGCGTGCCGCTGACCGTGGACGGGTTCGTGACCGCCGACGCCACCTTCTCCGGCGGCACCTTCGCCTCCGCGCTTGACCAGTTCGCGCGCCCCCGGCAGATGGTGGCCGCCGCCCGGGACCGCGCCCGGCACGAGCCCCGGCTGGTGGGCCGCCGGGCGGCCGCGCCGACGGGAGCCCCGCGCTTCGCGTCCGAGGTCGGTGCCTGGGCGCTGCCGCTGCCCACCATCGACGCCCAGATCGTGCGCCGTTCGGCGAAGGCCCTGGACCGCTACGGCCCCGACTTCCGCTACCGGCACTACGCGGCCGTCAAGCACCTGCCGGTCGCCCTCGGCGGGCTCGCCGCCGTCGGCGCGGTCGCCGCGGCCGCCCAGGTGCCGCCCGCCCGGCGCTGGCTGTCGGACCGGCTCAAGCCCGGCGACGGGCCGAGCGCGGAGAAGCGGGCCCGCAGCTGGTTCACCGTCCGCTTCGTCGGCGAGGGCGGCGGACGGCGGGTCTTCACGGAGGTCTCGGGCGGGGACCCCGGTTACAACGAGACGGCGAAGATGTTCGCCGAGGGGGCGTTGTCCCTGGCCCTCGACGACCTGCCCCCGACGGCCGGCCAGGTCACCACCGCGCAGGCGATGGGCGACGCGCTGACCGAGCGGCTGCGGACGGCCGGGATCGGGTTCCGGGTGGCGGCGACCCGCTGAGTCCCTAGGACTGCCACTGGATCACGGTGTAGAGCATCCCGGCCACCCATCCGAACCCCACCACCACGGCGAGGACCAACGCGGCCGTCACCGAGCGCCCGACGGGCTGGGCGGAGGCGGCAACGGACTCGGAGGCGCGGTATGCGGTCATGCGGCAAGCCTGCCGCCGGACTGTAACGACGGCATCCGTACTCGTACTCAGAATCGCTACTCAGGCCTGAGCTTCACGCAGCGCGCTCCGGCACAGGGCGTCCGCGCGGCGGGTGGTCTCCGGCAGCCGGTACTCGGGGGTGAGCGCGAGCGTGTGGGCACAGGCGTGGTCCAGGCTCACCCGGTGGCCCACCGACACGAACACGGGCTTGACGCCGTCCCGGGTGCGCAGGGCCCGGCCGACCTCCTCGGTGCCGGCGAGGAGCGGCGCCTGGCTGCCGCGCGGGACGTCCGGGTCGTCGTACGCGAAGGTGAAGGGGTTCTTGGCGACGCCGACGGTGGGCAGGCCGGTGAGGACGCCCAGGTGGCTGGCGAGCCCGAAGCGGCGCGGGTGGGCGAGGCCGTAGCCGTCGCAGACCACCAGGCCCGGCGGGCAGGGCAGGGCGTCCAGGGCGGCCCGTACGGTGGGGATCTCGCGGAAGGCGAGCAGGCCCGGCACGTACGGGAAGGACACCCGGCCGACGGCGGTCGCCTCGGCGACCACCTCCAGAGTCGCCGCGTCCAGCACGACGGCCGCCGCCGCGACCAGGTCCCGCTCGTCGTCGTAGGCCACGTCCACGCCCGTGACATGCCCGCTGCCCGGCGCCGGTCCCGGCTCGTCGCGGACCACCCGCCCCCGCAGCTCGTCCTGCACGGCCAGCGCCGCTTCCTCGGTCGCGGGCCAGCCCGCGGGTACGCGTACGGTCGTCATGGTGCGCACGAGCGTACGACGCTCCACGCGCGCGTGCGGTGACGGGCCGGACAGAACCCGGCGTACAGCCCGACCCGTCTGCCGCTCCGCAGGTCAGAGGTCATGTTTTCTAGCTGAACAAACCGTCCGGGAAGAATCCGGGGCGAATCCTGCGCGAATCCGGAGTGATCTCGTGTCCCCTTGCGAAGCGGACTGATGTCGGTCCGGAGGGTGAGGGCGGATTCCTCTGCTGGGCCTGCCCGAGGGCTGAGCACCAGGGCACCGACCTGTCGCGACGGCAGGCCGACGAACTCCGGGCCGTTGCGCCGGCACCTTCGGCCACCCGCTGGGTCCTGCGCCGACCGCACCCGGCCTCCCGAATGTACGCAAGGCGTTCAGTCATCTCACACAAGCCCGTTCCTGGACGAATTCCTACTGTGGCGCAGAACGGAGCGATGTGGCGGACCGCCACCGACCGCGAAGGAGACCCGGATCGTGAGCACACACCTGACGACAGCGGCGACAGGCCCGCTGATCTCTGGCAGCACCACGACGCCGGTCACGGGCTGGCGAAAGCGGGCGGCTTGCAGCGGCGCCGATGTCGAGACGTTCTTTCCGCTCCCCGGCGACTGGTCCGACAGGCGACGCGCACTCGAGATGTGCGGCCGATGTCCGGTGCTGACTCAGTGTCGCCAGTACGCGATCAGTCATGGGGAACGGCATGGAATCTGGGGCGGGCTGACCGAGGAGGCCCGCGAAAGAATGATGCGCCGGAAGTGACGTGCCCCGGCACCGCACACGGTGCGGTCTCGTCCCCAGCCGGACGGCAGACGCCGTAGTCCCGGGGGCGGAGGAAGCGTGGGACACGTCCCGTTCAGCTTCGGACCCTGCGGTGAGCGTTGCCGGCATCTACTGATCGTCGACCGGGACCGTCCCCGAACCCGCCGAAGCGGCAGCTACGGCCGCGGAGAAGGCGCGCGCAGAGATACGGCTGCGAAAGCTGCGCGAGCCGGCGCCGGACGAGGCCTTCGGCGCCGACCAGGGCTGAAGCGAGCGCCGGCCCGCCACCCCGCACATGACCGTTGCGGGCCTCCCGTCGCCTGCCTCGACGACCTGGAGCGGACCGATCCGATCCTGACCACCGGTCCGTTGTGGGCGCGGGAACGGCCGGTGAACAAGATCCGCTCCGCGTTCACCACGACCGGGACGGCCCACGGCGGCCAGGAGTCGGCGATCCCGGCGATCAACGAAACTTCCGTCACTGGGGCGCGATCATCGTTCCGCCCGGCTACGCCGAACCCGTTCGGTTCCAGGCGGGCAGCCCCTACGGCACCAGCCGCGTCTCCCCGGAACGGCGAGATCCCGCCGGGACCGGTCGAACCGGCCGCCATGGACTTCCATCCCGAAGGACGAGAGCCCGGGTACGTGTCCGGGCCTGCTGCCGGGACGGGTACAACGCTGATCCCGCGTTCCGACGAAGTGCCCCACCCGTACTCATGTCGGGTGGGGCACTTCGTCGGTCGCGGGGTCCGGGGCCTTGCCCGGCTCAGACGCCCACCGGCTCTGCGCCGCCGACGTCCTGCAGGACGCGACGTTCCTGGAAGGACGCGGTGATGCCCCCGATGCCGTAGACGATGCTGAACAGCCCGAAGACGGTGGCCAGCGAGACCGCACCGATGTCCGGCCGGACGAACAGCACGAAGGCCAGCGCGACCGACACCAGGCCGGTCAGGATGAACAGGGCCCGCTCACCCGGCTTCTCCCCGCGCTGGAAGGCCAGGCCGATCTCCAGGCCACCCGTCAGCAGGGCATACGCGGCGATCCAGATCGTGAGGGCCATCGCCGTGATGCCGGGCCAGGCCAGGGCGACCACGCCGGCGACGACATCCAGCAGGGCAAGGAGCAGCCAGCCGAAGACCGGACCCACCCGGTCGCTGCTGAAGGCGCGCATGGTGTCCGTCGCCGCGCCCATGAACGCGTAGACGGCGAACAGGATGACGAAGGCGCCGATGGTGATGCTGGGCCACACTACGGCGACCACTCCGACGGCAACCGCCAGCAGACCGCGCCAGAGCAGTGCGTTGGGCGAACTGAGCATGATGATCTCCCACTCGATGAAAGTCTCGCCTGGGTCCGGACGCGAAGCGAGGGATGCCGGTGGTGCCGTCCGGCTCTGCTCGAGTCGTGTCGTCCACCCTGAACGCTAGGGCGGCCGGCCTTGCTGCTGATCCGTCATCCGACTGCGTTCCCTACTTCATCCCCCGGGGCGGATCGAGCCGTGTCCGGGCCTGCTGCGGACATGCAGGATGCGGTGCAGTCATGTGACGGAAGCCCGGGCCCGCGCCCCGGCGAGAGCATCGGTGCTGTCCGCGCAGCAAGGAGTCCACATGGTCACAACAGCGCCAGTTCGTCCGGGTGTCGAGGACCGATGGCGCCGCTCGGCATCGCCGCTGCGGTCGCGGCAGTCCGCCCGGGGCCGAGGGGAGAGCCTTCGCCCTGCGGACATGGGCGAGCGCATGGGTGATCCGACCGGCGGCCGACCGTGATCGAAGGCCGACGCATCCACCTCGCCACGGACGTCGTCAGCCACTCCGCCCCGGGCGCCGCGGGCGCCCCGCAGGGCCCGCCGGATCCGGTGATCGACGCCCCGCAGCAGCAACCGGTCCGCCGGGCGGCCGACCTGTGGCGGCTGCTGCTGTCCCTCGCCGCGCTCACGGCGACGGTGCTGCTCGCGGTCGTGACGCGGGATTTCGCCCGGTCCGCGCAGGAGGGGCTGCTCAGCGCGGCGACCGCGCTGCCGCCCGGGCTGCGCGACGGTCTGGTGGGACTGGTGCAGGGGTGCGCCCTGCTCGCGCCGACCTCCGCACTGGCACTGTGGGGTACGCGGCGGCGGATCGACCCGGTCCAGCGGGTGGTACCCGCGGCGCTGCTGGGCGCGCTGACCGCATGGTCCCTCACGCACCTCGCGCTGGCGCGCAGCAGGCCGGATCTGTGGCCGGAGGTACTGGCCGGCCGGGCCGGTCTGGTGCACGCGGGCTGGCCCTCGGCGGTCTACCTGGCCGCCTGCGCGGCGGCGGTCGTCGGGGCGGGTCCGTGGCTGGGGCCCCGGGCCCGGCGGGCGTTGTGGTCGCTGACCGCCGCGTGTGCGGTGTTGAGCGTCGCGGCCGCCGCGATCGTGCCCCTGGACGCCGTCGCGGCGCTCGCCGTGGGTGGCGCGGCGGGGTCGGCCGTGCTGTTGCTGGGCGGAGCCCCGACGGACCGCCCGGCGGCACAGGCGGTCGCCGACGCCCTGGTCGCCAGCGGAATCCCGGTCTCCACCCTGCGTGAGCTGCCCTCGGACGACCAGCGTCCCGGTGCGGGGACCGTCTACCACGCCGAGACCGCCTCCGGTTCCCGGCTGGCGGTACGGGTGCTCGCCGCCGAGGACCACAACCGCGATCTGTTCCACCGGCTCGCCCGTCGGACGCTCCTGCGCCACCCGGCCGACGCGACAGCCCGGTCACCGCTCGGGGCTGCCGAGCACGAACTGCTCATGCTCGTCTTCGCGGCCCGGACCGGCGCCCGGGTGGACGAGCCCGTGATGGCGTATCCGGTGGCCGGGGGCGGCGCGCTCGTGGCGACCGTCGAGAAGGGCTCCCGTGTGCTGTCCTCGCTGCCGGACTTGGAGCTGACCGACGACGTGCTGGAAGGCGTGTGGACGTCCGTGGCCCGACTCCAGGAGCACCGGCTCGGTCACCGGGCACTGCGCCCGGAGCACGTCCTCGTCGAACCGGGCGGCGAGTCCCGGCTCTTCGCGTTCGCGCGCGCCCAGCTCGACGCTCCCCCCGAGGTGCTCGGCAGCGACATCGCCGAACTGCTGGCGACGACCGCGATACGGGTCGGCCCCCAGCGCGCCACCGTGTGTGCGCTCGCCGGCCTAGGACCGGACCTGCTGGCGACCGCCCTGCCCTACTTACAGCCGCTCGCCCTGTTCGGCCCGGCGCGGCACGACGTCGCCCGGTACGACCAGGCCCGCGCACGCGCCGCCAGGGAGGGTGCCCGCCGACGGCGGACGCTGCGTGCCGGCGGCCGTCCGAGTCTGCTGCGTGATCTCGCCGCCGAGGTCGAAACAGCCAGTGGTGCGCCGGCGGCCGCGTCGGCGCATCTCGCGCGCTTCACCTGGAAGAGTGTTCTGGGCCTGCTGGGCGCGTTCCTGGTCCTCCACCTGGTGCTGCCCCAGTTCGCGAACGCTCCGGCGGCTCTCGACGCGCT
The DNA here is from genome assembly GCF_043201555.1 of Streptomyces sp. NPDC048288. Taxonomy (NCBI): domain Bacteria; kingdom Bacillati; phylum Actinomycetota; class Actinomycetes; order Kitasatosporales; family Streptomycetaceae; genus Streptomyces; species Streptomyces sp. NPDC048288. The sequence continues at coordinate 276,816 of NZ_JBICZD010000007.1, read as the reverse complement.
GCGCGACGCCAACTGGTGGTGGGTGCTCGCGGTGCTGCCCGTGACCTTCGTCTCGCAGGCGTTCTCGACGTGTCTGCAACTGGGCACCATCCCCGACCGGCTGCCGTTCCTGCCCACGTACTGGGTGCAGTTCGCCAGTTCCTTCCTGAACCGGATCACCCCGGGCAACGTGGGCGGCATGGCGCTCAACCTGCGCTATCTGCAGAAGACGGGGATCGAGACCGGTGCCGCCACGGCCTCCGTCGGGCTGCAGAGCCTGGCCGGTGCGGTCTCCAACGCGGTTGTCGCCGCGGTCTTCTTCGCCTTGGCGGGGCAGCACCAAGGCGGAGTGCGTCCGGACCTGCCCTCCGGCCAGAAGGTGCTGTGGGCCATCGCCCTGACGCTCGCCGCCGGGAGCCTGCTCGCGCTCACCCGGCCCGGCCGGCGCTTCCTGGGCGAGAAGGTCTGGCCGTTCCTGCGCGCGGCCGGGTCGACCATTGCCGGGATCGCCTCCCAGCCGGCCAAACTCGCGGTGGGCGTCACCGGCGCGCTCGGCCTGCCTCTGGTCCAGGTCGTCGGTATGGCGCTGAGCGTCCACGCGTTCGGCGGCGGGCTTGCCTTCCTCCAGGTCGGTGCCGCGTACATGGCGGCCCGCCTGATCGCCGGCGCGGCTCCCGTGCCGGGCGGTCTGGGCGCCCTGGAGGCCGGTCTCATCGCCGGTCTGACCACGCTGGGCATGGCGGCCGGGGCGGCCACGTCGGCCGTCCTCGTCTACCGGCTCCTCACGTTCTGGCTCAACGTCCCCATCGGCGCGGCGGCGCTCGGGGACGTGCAACGCCGGAACTACGTCTGAAAGAAGACTCGAGTACGCAGAACGAGCAGCCGATACCGTCGCCCACGCTGCTGTTCAGGACGCGGGCCCTTCGTGCCCACCGGACCGGAGCGGCTCCCGCGAGGATGTCGCTCGTAGGAGGGATGAACATGGCTGGGCTGATCGGTCGTGACTCCGAGACGGCTCAGCTGGAGTCGCTGTTGGACGGCGCGTCGGCCGCCTCCCCGGCCGGCGGGGCACTGCTGGTGCGCGGCGAACCCGGGATCGGGAAGTCCGCGCTGCTGGAAGAGGCGGCCGGCCGGGGACGGGACCGCGGGATGCTCGTGCTGAACTGCTCGGGCGTGAGCGGTGAGGCGCATCTCGCGTTCGCCGGTCTGCACCAGATGCTGTGGCCGGTGCGTGCCGATGCGGACGCGCTTCCCGCCGTTCAGCGGAACGCGCTGTTCGCCGCACTCGGGCTCGTCGACGCGCCCGTCCCCGGCATCCACCTCGTGGGGCTGGCCACGCTCGAGTTGCTGACCGAGTGTGCCCGGCGGGCTCCGGTGCTGATGGTGGTCGACGACGTCCATTGGCTGGACCGGCCGACGTCCGAGGTGCTGGCGTTCCTCGCCCTCCGGCTGCACGCGGATCCCGTCGTCCTGGCGGCCGCGTGCCGCGACGGCGAGGGGGACGCCGGTCCGCTCGACACGGCAGCCCTGCGGGAGCTGCGGCTCGGGCCGCTCGACCCCGCGGCGGCAGCCGCCCTGCTGGACTCCTACGGCAGGCTCGACCCTCGGACGCGCGGGCGCGTACTGGAGGTGGCGGTCGGCAACCCGCTGGCGCTGGTGGAGCTGCCCACGGCGCTGCGCGGCAGGCCCGATGACACCGACCCGCCCGCGTGGCTGCCACTGACGGCCCGGCTGGAGCGGGCGTACGCCGACCGGCTGGCCGGGTTGCCGGAGGCGAGTCGGACCGCGTTGCTGGCCGCCGCTCTCGGCGGCGACGCGCTGGCCGAGGTGCTCGACGCGGCAAGCCGGGTGGCGGGCACTGAGGTGTCCGCGGCGGATCTGGCCCCCGCCGTGGCGGCGGGGCTGGTCGAGATCGACGCGGCTCGGGCGCGGTTCCGGCACCCGCTGGTCCGCTCGGCGGTCCACGAGGCGGCGAGCGCGGCACGGCGCGGGCAGATGCACGCCGTGCTCGCCGAGGTGCTCGCCGACGCGCCCGACCGCGCGGTCTGGCACCGGGCGGCGGCCACGGTGGGTCCGCACGAGGAGGTGGCCGCCGATCTGGCACGGGCCGCGGCGAGGGCGCAGCTCCGCGGCGCGACGTCGGTGGCGGCAGCGGCCCTCGCGGAAGCGGCCCGGCTCACCGCGCAGCCGGCGCGGCGTGGGCATCTGCTGCTCCGCGCCGCGGAGCAGAGCCATGAACTCGGCCAGTGGCAGACCACGCTGAGGCTGCTCGACCAGGCGGAAACACTGGAGCTGGACCTGGGGGATCAGATCCAGCTGCGCTGGTTCCGCGAGGTCCTCAGCCCGGCCAGCAGCACCGGCACGCCACCGCTCGCGGATTTCGCCGACATGGCCGACCGGATGCGTCGGGCCGGGGACACCGAGTTGGTGCTGGACGCGCTGCTTCGCGTCGTCATGCGCAGTTGGTGGTCCAGCCCGGAACCGGAGTCCTACCGGCGGCTGGCCGTGGTGGCCGAGGCGAGCGCCGCGTACGACGCCGATCCGCGCCTGTTGAACATCATGGCGCTGGCGGATCCCCTCGGGCGCGCCGCGGAGGTGCGCAGCCGGCTGAGCGACTGCCCGCCCGCCGTCGTCTCCGCCGCCGGCTACCTCCTCGGTCTCGCCGCCCAGGCCGCCGGGGCCACCGACCAGGCTCTCGCGTTCCACACCGCCGCGAGCGCGACGCTCCGGGAGCAGGGTCAGCTCGGGCTGCTCGGCGAGTGCCTGCTCGCCAAGTCGTGGGTGGCCCTCCTGCTCGGCCGGCTCGACCTCGCCCTGGCGGCGGCGGACGAGGGCGGCCGGCTTCTCGCCGAGACCCGCATCCCGTTCTGGGCGACCGGCACGCAACTCGTGACGGCGATCGTGGCCGGCCGGCGGGGCGATGCCACGACCGCCGCCGACCTGACCGGCCGGGCCGAGCGGGTGCTCGCGACCGCCGGCATACCGTCCATGCTGACCCAGGTCCACATGGCCCGCGGCGCCGCGGCTCTCGACGCGGGCCGCTTCACCGAGGCCTACGAGCAGCTGGCGCGCGTCTTCGACCCCGACGACATCACCTACCATCCGCAGATGCGGGCCTGGGCGCTGGCCGAATACGTCGTCGCGGCGAGTCGCAGCGGCCACCAGGACGCCGCTCGCGCGCGCTGCGCCGAACTCAGCGAGGTCGCGGCCGCCACCGGCTCCCCGCTGCTGAGCGCAGGCCTCACCATCGCCGCGCCGATGCTGGCCGATGACGACGACGCCGGGGCGCTGTTCGACGAAGCGCTGCGCGCCGACCTGAGGGCGTGGCCGCTGCATCGCGCCCGCCTCCAGCTGGCGTACGGCGCCTGGCTGCGCCGCCACCGCAACGTGGTCGAGTCCCGTACGCCGCTGCGCGCGGCCCGTGACATGTTCGACGCACTCGGTGCCACCGTCGAAGGAGAGCGCGCCCGCCAGGAGTTGCGCGCCTCGGGCGAGGAGAGCGGCGGGCGCGTGCCCGGCGTGCTGGACCGGCTGACGCCGCAGGAGTGGCACATCGCCCGGCTCGCGGCGCAGGGTCTGTCCAACCGGGAGATCGGCCAGCAGCTGTACCTGTCGCACCGGACGATCAGCAGCCACCTGTACCGGATCTTCCCGAAGCTCGGCATCACGTCGCGTGCGGAACTGGCCGCCGTCCTGGCGACGGCCCCGGACGCGGAATCATGACGTCGGATCACGGCGTCGGATCACGGCGTCGGATCACGGCGTCGGCCTCGGCCACGACCGCTGGGACGCGCTCACCGACCGGGGTCGCTCGCCGCCAACGCTTCGCGGAGCTGTGCGCGTGAGGTGATGCCGAGCTTGGGAAAGATGTTGTACAGGTGTGAGCTGATGGTCCGGTGCGACAGGTACAGCTGCTGGGCGATCTCCCGGTTGGAGAGCCCCTGCGCCGCGAGCCGGGCGATCTGCCATTCCTGTGACGAGAGTTGCGGCGTGCCCTGCGCCCGGACGCGCTTCGTCTTCAGACCGGTGGCCCGCAGCTCACGGCCGGCCCGAGCCGACCAGGCCGCGGCGCCCAGTGTGTCGAACACGCTGAGCGCGGAACGCAGCGTGGTGCGCGCCTGAACCATGCGCTGCCCGCGGCGAAGCCACGCACCGTAGGCGAGGTCGAGCCGGGCCCGGTACCACGGGGAGGCCGCCGCGCTGATCTCGAACGCTTCCCCGAACAACTGCTCGGCGTCGCCGTCGTCGGCGAGCGCCACCCGCGCGTAGTACATCGCGCGCATCACGCCCCCGGCGGGTGTACTGTCCAGCACCGGCTCCAGTCCCGCCAGGATCGTCCGGCCCTCCGCCACGTTCTCGCTCGCGGCGGCCGCCTCGGCGAGGTAGTCGATCGCCCAGACCTGCTGCACCGGGTGGTAGGCGTGGTCGCCCTCGTCCATCATGCGCCGGAGCTGGTGGAAGGCGTTCTCGGGCTGCTGACGGCCGAGCTCGATGAGTCCGTGGGAGAGCTGGGCGCCGTTGATGACCGCCTCGTTGCCGCTGAGGAGGGCGACCCGCTCCGCTTTCGCCAGCAGCCTCTCGGCCTCCTCGGTCTGGCCGCGGAGGCCGGCGAGATTGGCCCGGCCGAGCGCCGCGCACGCCTCCCACACCGGCTGCCGGGTCTCGGCGGCCAGCCGCTCGGCCTCCTCCGCCGCCGGACCGGTGAGGTCCCAGCGGCCGAGGTACATGGCGGCGAACGTCTGCAGGACGAGGACCTGGGCCAGCAGCCCAAGCCGTCCCTGCAGGCGCAGACCGTCCAGGGCGGGGCGGGTGAAGCGCAGGGCCCGGCTGAACTCGCCGCTGACGAACGCCGCGCGTGCGAGCAGCCCGGTGGCCGCGGGGTCGACGTCGTCGCGCTCGGCCCACTCGGCAAGGCTGCGGACGACATGGCGGTGGCGGGCGAACCCGCCGCCCACCGCCCATGAGGCCAGCAGCCGGGGGTCCGCGTCGCCCAGCGGCAGGCTGCCGGTCAGGCTGTCGGCCGTGGTCACCACGTCCGTGCGGATGGCTTGTCCCGGCTCGGACCACCAGCAGCGGATGGTGGCACCGACCAGCAGATCGGCGGCCAGGTCGAACTCACCGTCGCCCCGTGCGCGGACGGCCGAGGCCAGCAGCCGCCGGACGCCGGCCACGTCACCGGGGGTGCCGTCGTCGAAGGCGCTGTCCAGCCAGTTGAGGCGAGCCTTCGCGGCGGGGTCCAGCCTGAGGGCACGGGCCCGGTCGATGAGCTGCTGAACGCTGTCGGGGCGACCGCGTTCGAACGCGATCTCCGCTGCCCGCAGCAGCCTTCCGCCGCGGTGGCCGTCGTCCGCGGACAGTTCGGAGGCCCGCTCGAGCCACGTCTCGGCCGAGGACGGCGCGCCGCGTTCCAACGCGCGCTCCGCGGCGGCGTCCAGCGCCTCCGCGACCTCCTCGTCGACTCCCGTCGTGGCCGCCGCCAGGTGCCAGGCGCGGCGGTCCGGATCTGCGCCGAGAGCCTTCGCCAGGGCCCGGTGAGCGGCGCTCCGCTCCTGCGGAGTCGCGGACTGCCAGACGGCCGAGCGGACCAGCGGGTGCCGGAACTCCACCCGCGGGCCGTCGACCTTCAACAGGTCCGGCCTGATGTCGAGTACAGCCTTGTCCGACGCGGCCCCAGGCCCCGCGAGGATCTTCGCCGCGGCGTCGAGATCCCTGACCCGGTCGCCGTCGTTCACGGCCGCGAGCAGGAGCAGCCGCCGGGCTTCGGGACCGAGTTCCGTCAGCCGGGCGGCGAACGCCCGCTCCAACTGCGTGGTGAGCGGCAGTACGTCGAACGCGCCCGTGGGGTGTCCCTTGAGGGCGAGCGGCAGTTCGACGAGTGCCAGCGGGTTGCCCTTCGCCTCGTCCAGGATGCGCCGTTCGACCACCGGCGACAGGCTCGGGGCATGCAGCGCGAGCAGCCTGCGTGACGCCTCCGGGTCCAGCCCTTGCAGGACGCTGAGGCCGACAGCGGGATCGCCCAAGGCGCGGTCCTGGTCCTCGGGCACCGGTCGCGACGCGATCAGGAGGACGACGGGTTCCGAGTCCAGCCGCCGGGCCAGGAACTCGATGGTGTCCCGGCTCGCGGCGTCCACCCACTGCATGTCGTCCACGATCAGCAGCAGCGGTTGCGCCGAGGCGGCGTCGGCGATGAGTTCGAGGGCGGCAAGAGCCACGAAGAACCGCTCCGGCGCCTGTTTCGAAACGCTCATGCCGAAGGCGCCCAGCAGTGCTTCCCGGTGACCTTCGGACAGCGCGTCCGCCTTCGGCAGAACTTTCCGCAGGAGATCGTGCAGGGCCGCGTAGGGAAGATGGCGTTCGGACTCCGCACCCCGGGCGGTCAGTACGGTCATGTCGCGGCGCCGCGCCTGAGTGGCCGCGGCCGCCAGCAGTGAGGTCTTGCCGATGCCCGCCTCGCCCCTGATCACGTGGGTGCGACCCCGGTCGGAGACGGTGTCCAGCAGGCCCGTCACCAGGCCGAGATCGGCGTCGCGGCCCACCAGGTTCCGGCTGCGTGAGCTCTCGGTCATCGCGCGCATCGCCGCCCTTCGCCGGGGCCCGCAAGGCGCCCACCGCACATCTTCAGTATTTCTTCAGTCACCTTACTGAGGACAGGACGTACTGATCTTCATATCTTCACCACAGGTCGGATCGGGAAGTTGGGGGCTCGGATGGTCGACTTTGATCTCGCTGGCCGGACCACCGAGCTCACGGCATTGCGGGACCGGATCCACCGACTTCCCTCCCAGGGCGGCGCACTTGTGGTTCGCGGCGAGCCGGGGATCGGCAAGTCCTCTCTGCTGGATGCGGCGGCGCGGCTGGCCGAGACGGTGGGGCACCGCGCGCTTCAGGCCACCGGGTTCGAGTCGGAGGCCAGGATTCCGTTCGCCGGGCTGCACCAGTTCCTGAGGCCGGTGATCCATGCGGCGGATCGGTTGCCCGCGACCCAGCGGCAGGCGCTGCTGTCGGCGCTGGGTGTCGACGACGGGCCGTCTCCGGAGCTGTTCAAGGTCGCTCTCGCGGTGCTGAACCTGCTCGCGGAGCTGGCCACCGAGCGTCCGGTCGTGGTGGTCGTCGACGACGTCCACTGGCTCGACCAGTCCAGCCAGGACGTGCTGACGTTCGTCGCCCGCCGGGTCGACCGCGACGCCGTTCTAGTCGTAGGGGCGATCCGCAACGGTCACGCGAGCCCGTTCGCCGGGGCCGGACTGCCCGAGTTCGAGGTGGCCGCGCTGGGCGACGCGGCCGCGCGCGAGGTGCTGGCCACGCGGGCCGCCGATCTGAGTGCCGCGGACCGGGACCGCATTCTGCTGGAGGCGCGGGGCAACCCGTTGGCGCTCGTGGAACTGCCGGAAGCCTGGCGGACGTTGGGGGCCGCGGGCAGGCGAGCGCCCCTGTCGACGGTGCCGTTGACCGCGCGGCTGGAGCGGGCGTTCGCGGGCCGGGTCGGCGACCTGCCCGGCGATGCTCGTGACGCCGTTCTGGTTGCCGCCGTCGACTATGACAACGATCTTTCCGAGATTCTGGCGGCGACCTCGGTCCTGTCCGGGCGGCCGGCGGACGTCGGCGTGTTCCACGCCCCGATCCAGGCCCGGCTCCTGACGGTCGACGGAACACAGGTGCGGTTCCGCCACCCGCTGGTCAGGTCCGCCGTTCTGCAGGAGGAACCTCTGGCGCGTCGGCTCGCGGCCAACGCGGCTCTCGCGAAGGCGCTGGACGCCGACCCCTACCGGCGCACCATGCACCGGGCCCAGTCGATCCTCGGCCCCGACGACGAGGTCGCCGACGAGCTCGAGGCCACGCACACCATCTCCCTCAGGCGCGGTTCGGTCACCTCCGCGGTCTGGGCGCTGGAGCGTTCGGCGCAGCTCACCACCGACTCGGCGACGCAAGGCAGGCGACTGCTGCTGGCGGGGGAGCACGCGTTCGGGCTCGGGCGGGCGGACATGGTCGACCGGCTGATCACGGCCGCCGCGCGCACCGAACTGACGGAGCTGGACCGGGCCAGGATGGAATGGCTCAGGGAGATCTTCAGCGACGGTGTCCCGGGCGACGCCGGGCGCGTGCTCGAACTGTGCGAGATCGCCGAGCGATCGGCGGCCGCAGGCGACTTCGACCTGGTGCTCAACCTGCTGCTCGGCGCCGCACTGCGATGCTGGTGGGCCGATACGGGTCCGCAGGCACGGACGCGGGTGGCCGCCGTCGCCGAGGCCCTTCCCGTACCCGCGACCACCCCGCGCCGCCTTGCGGCCCTCTCGGTCGCAGAACCGGTTCTGCGCGGTGCCGTGGTCCACGACGTGCTCACCCGGATGTCACCGGCGGGCGACTACGACGCCGACGCCCTGCGGCTGCTCGGCATGGCCGCACATGCGGTGGGCGACGCCGTCCGCGCCGTCGACCTGCTGAGCAGGTCAGCACAGAAGCTCCGGGAAGAAGGCCGGCTCGGCCTGCTGTCACACGTGTTGACCATGCAGATCAACAACTATCTGTGGATGGGCGACTGGGACCGCGCGCTCGTGGTCTCGGAGGAGGGCCACCGGATCGCGGCGGACACCGGGCAGCCGGTGTGGACCACCGGGTCGATGAGCCAGGAGGCGATCCGCTTCGGGCTGCGCGGCGAGACCGAGCGGGCGCTGAAGATGGCGGCACAGGTGGAGGCGGAGGCCGGTCGTGACCGGCTCAACGACCTGCTCTGCTGTGTGCAGCTCGCGCGTGGCCTGGCGTGGCTCAGCTCCGGGCAGTACGAGTTGTCGTACGAGGCGCTGCGCAGGCTCTACGACCCTGCCGACCCCTCCTATCACCCGCGGGAGTCCTTCGACGGAGTGATGTTCTTCGCCGAGGCCGCCGCGCACAGCGGCAACCGGCAGGACGCCGCACCGGTCCTGGCCGAACTGGAGCGCGTCGCCCGGATCACGCCCTCACCGCTCCTGCACATCCATCTGCTGTACGCCCGTGCGGTACTCGCGGAGGACGCCGATGCCGAGAAGTTGTACGCCACCGCGCTCGGCCACGATCTCAGTCGGTGGCCGCTCGTCCGCGCCAAGCTCGAACTGGCCTACGGCGAGTGGCTTCGCCGGCATCGAAGGGCGGCCGATTCCAGGACCCCGCTGCGCTCGGCCCTGACCACCCTCAAGCTCATCGGCGCCACCGCCTGGGCGGAGCGGGCCCGCGCGGAGCTGCGGGCATCCGGCGAGCGCATGTCCGAGCGCCAGGCCTCGGCCCTCGACGAGCTCTCGCCGCAGCAGCTCGAGATCGCCAGGCTCGCGGCCGACGGCCTGTCCAACAAGGAGATCGGAGAACGGCTCTACCTCTCCCCCCGGACCGTCGGCTCCCATCTCTACCGGATCTTTCCCATCCTCGACATCACCACCAGGGCACAGCTCGCGGCCCGGCTGGAGGAGAGGTGAGCGGGCGGGAGGACGAGCCGCCCTCCCCGGGCAGCGTTCCTTGAGAAGCCGCCCGGGGAGCACGTTGCGCGGGGCGCCGGTGCCGCCATGCCGCCCCAGGTCCTGCCGAACACGCCGTCCATCAGCAGCATCGCCGTGTCGCAGCGCACGCCGTCGGCCTGGTCGCCGATCGGCCCCGGCGTGTCCACCGCCACCGTCCACGGCTCGTCGCTGACGGCGTTCAGCCGGACCACGTCCGGCCAGGGCGGGGAGTACGGGGCCCGACCGCGGGCGTAGACCTGGCCGCCGGCCTCGATCGATCCGCCGATACGACGCCTCACCGAAGCGGCGTATGCGGGCAGCGGGTGCGCCGCTTCCGTCAACCGACCGTGGACGACACGGCCGCACAGGCAGGCGGAGGCGGCCGTGGGCGTACTGCAGACGCCGCCCCAGTCGTTTGACCGAAGCCGTGGGCCCGTACCCCCGGCAGGGTGAAGGCGGTTCGGTCCCCGCCCGCACCGCCGGAGCGGGGCCCGGGATCCGCCCTGCTCACCCCGCACGTCGTGCCGGCGAACGGCACACGTCCGTCGACGAAGGGACGCACCATGGCCGACCAGGTGCCTCAGACTCAGCCCGCACCACCCGCTGCCGAGAAGGGCGGCGCCACGGGCCGCCTCGCCGAACTCTCCCAGAAGGCCCAGGAAGCGCAGCGGACGGTGGAGGCGAGCGTCGCCGAGGACCGGCAGAAGCTGTCCGCGGCCGTGTCCGCCGCGAAGGACAAGGCCGAGCAGGGCGCCCAGAAGCTGCAGGCGGGCGGCAAACAGGCCGAGGAGAACGTCGTCGGCAGCTGGAACCAGGTGCAGACGTCGTGGCACGAGCATGTCGCCTCGACCCGCAAGAAGATCGAGGAGCGCAAGGAGGAGCGGGATCTGAAGCGCCTGCAGCGGGCCGCCGACGACGCCGAGGACTACGCCGTCGACGCGATCACCTTCGCGATCGCGGCCGTCCAGGAGGCCGAGTACGCCGCCCTGGACGCCGTTCTGGCCAGGGCGGACGCGGACGACGCGGCGGGCGGCTCGCAGTGAGCCGCTGACCGGCCCCGAACGCCGGCGGACAGCGAAGACGCCCAACCCCGAGGAGGTCCGGCGAACATGTCTGCAATTCCGGTCGGCGGCCTGGTCCCCCAGGCCGCCGACGATCCCGCTGAACTCGTCGTCCGCAACGCGAAAGTCCACACGGGGGACCCGGGCCGCCCGCAGGCCGAGGCCCTGGCCGTCCGCGGCGGCGTCATCACGGTCGTCGGTGACGACACGGACGTCGCCCCGCACATCGGGCCGGCCACCAAGGTCGTGGACGCCCTCGGCCGGCGGATGGTCCCGGGCCTCAACGACGCGCATCTGCACGTGATCCGCGGCGGGCTCAACTACGTGCTGGAGCTGCGCTGGGACGGGGTGCGTACGCTGGCCCAGGGCCTGGCGATGCTGCGGGAACAGGCCGCACGCACCCCGAAGGGCCAGTGGGTGCGGGTGGTGGGTGGCTGGTCGGCCGAGCAGTTCGCCGAACAACGGCTGCCGACCGTCGCGGAACTGAACGCCGCCGCCCCCGACACACCGGTGTTCGTGCTGCACCTGTACCAGTCGGCGATCCTCAACCGGGCGGCGCTGAAGGCGGCCGGATTCGGCAAGGACACGCCCGACCCGAAGGGCGGACAGATCGTACGCGGCCGGGACGGGGCACCGACGGGCATGCTGCTGGCCGCGCCCAGCGCCCTCATCCTCTACTCGACCCTGGCCAAGGCGCCGGTGCTGGAGGGCGACGACCGGAAGACCTCGACCCGCCACTTCCTGCGCGAACTCAACCGGTTCGGGCTGACGTCGGCGATCGACGCCGCCGGCGGCTTCCAGAACTTCCCCGACAACTACGCCACCGTCATCGAACTCGCCGAGGCCGGGCAGCTGTCGCTGCGCATCGCCTACCACCTGTTCCCGCAGACCGCGGGCCAGGAGATCGACGATCTCACCCGCTGGATCTCCATGGTCCGCCCCGAGGACGGCGACGCGTGGCTGCGGCTGAACGGGGCGGGCGAGAACCTCACCTGGGCGGCGGCCGACTTCGAGAACTTCACCGAGCCGCGTCCGGAGCTCGCCTCCGGCTACGAGGCCGAGTTCGAGAAGGCGGTGCGCCTGCTCATGGAGAACGGGTGGGGGTTCCGGCTGCACGCCACGTACGACGAGACCATCCGCCGCGATCTCGCTGTCTTCGAGAAGCTCGCCGCGGAAGGACTCTTCCCGGCCGGGAACCGGTGGCTGTTCGACCACGCGGAGACCGTCTCCGCCGACAGCCTGGACCGCATCGCCTCCCTCGGCGGCGCGATGTCCGTCCAGAACCGCCTGTCGTTCCAGGGCCGGGCGTTCCTGCGCCGCTACGGACCCGGTGCCGCCGCCGACGCCCCTCCCGTCCGGGCCATGCTGGACCGTGGCCTGACCGTCGGCGGCGGCACCGACGCCACCCGGGTCTCGTCGTACAACCCGTGGGTCGCGCTGCACTGGCTGGTCAGCGGCCGGAACGCCGGCGATCTGGTCCTGCGCCCGCCGGCGAACCGCGTCGACCGGCAGACCGCGCTGGCGATGTTCACCCGCGCGGGCGCCGCGCTGACCGGAGAGGAGCAGGTCAAGGGCGTCCTGCGGCCGGGATGCCACGCAGACCTCGCGGTCCTGTCCGACGACTACTTCACCGTGCCCGAGCCTGCGATCGCGCACATCGAGTCGCTGCTCACGGTCGTCGGCGGCCGGATCGTCTACGCCGCCGGCGAGTACGAAGGCCTCGACGAGGAGCTGCCGTCGATCAGCCCCGCCTGGAGTCCGGTGGCGCACTTCGGCGGCTACCAGGCGGCCCACCCGGCCGCCGTCGCCGGCGCCCGCCAGGCGGAGCTGCTCGGGCAGGCCGTGGCCGAGTCGGAGCAGCATCGCCGGTGGCGCGTGGCGCGCGGTCTCGCACCGGACGGCCCGAGTTCGGTCTTCGACCCCTGCTTCGCCGTCTGAACTCCCCGGGACGGGCCTGGCGTTCGAGCCGCCCTTCCGGGAGACCGATCACCGGCTCCCCACCCAGAAAGGTCCACCCTCATGGTAGATATCGCCGAGGTCACCGCGGCTCCCAGCCCCGACCTGCTCACCCCCGACAACTGCGCGGTGCTGTTCGTGGACCACCAGCCGCAGATGTTCTTCGGCACCGGAAGCGGCGACCGCACCGCCATCATCAACGCCACGGTGGGGCTGGCCAAGTCCGCCAAGGCGTTCGACGTACCGGTCGTGCTGAGCACGGTGGCCGCCGAGTCCTTCTCCGGCCCGATCATGCCGCAGCTGCCGGCGGTCTTCCCCGACCAGAAGATCATCGACCGCACCACGATGAACGCCTGGGAGGACGTCTCCTTCGTCGCGGCCGTCAAGGCGACCGGCCGCAAGAAGCTCGTCATGGCCGGGCTGTGGACCGAGGTCTGCGTCGTCCTGCCGGTGCTCTCCGCACTCGCCCAGGGCTACGAGGTCTACGTGGTCACCGACGCGTCCGGCGGCGTCAGCCCGCAGGCCCACGAGCACGCGATCCAGCGCATGGTGCGCGCCGGGGCCGTCCCGGTCACCTGGCTGCAGGTGCTGCTGGAGCTGCAGCGGGACTGGGCCCGCACCGAGACGTACGGCGCGGTGACGGACGTGGTGAAGGAGAACGGCGGGGCGTACGGCCTCGGCATCGTCTACGCGCAGGCCGTCTTCGGCGCCCACGCCGCCGGCTGACCGGGACACGCGGACGTCAGGGACGGGCAGGGCGCGATGGACGCCGGACTGTTGGTGCTCCGGCTGGTGGTGGGGCTGCTCATCGCCGGCCACGGGGTGCAGAAGGTGAGCTTCCGGCTCGGGGGCAACGGCTTGGCGGGCGGGACCGAGGAGTTCCGCCGCGACGGGTTCCGCGGTGGCCGGCTGACCGCGCTCGTCGCGGGCGTCAGCCAGCTCGGCTCCGGCCTGTTCCTGGCGGCGGGCCTGCTCACACCGCCGGCCGCGATGGCCGCCATGGGCGTGATGACGGTCGCGGCCACCGTGAAACGGCCCCATGGCCTGTGGGTGCAGCACGACGGCTACGAGTACCCGCTGGTCCTTGTCGCCGTCTGCGCCGCGCTGGCCCTCACCGGGCCAGGTCGCTGGTCCCTCGACCACATGCTGGGCCTCACGCCGTGGCCGGTGTGGGTCGCCCTCGCGGCGATCGTGACCGGCCCCGCGAGCGGACTGCTGACCCGCCTGGTACTGCACCGGGAAGCCACCGCACCGGAGGGGGTGTCCCATGCGCAGGCTGCTGACTGACGCCGCCCGCACGCTCGCGCCGCCGACGGGGGACCGCCACGGCCCGCTGCCTCCGCTCCTGCTGACGCTGACCGTGGTCACCGGGCTGGTCGACGGGGTGAGCTATCTGGGGCTGGGGCACGTCTTCGTCGCCAACATGACCGGAAACGTGGTGTTCCTCGGTTTCGCGCTGGCGGGCGCCCCCAGCCTGTCCGCGCTCGCCTCCGTCGTCGCGCTGGCGGCGTTCCTCCTCGGCGCACTGGCCGGCGGCAGGCTGGGAGGCCGGTACGCCGCGAACCGCGGACGCCTGCTGACGGCGGCCACCGGCGCGCAGACGCTCCTGGTCGCCGTCACCGTCGCCGTCACGGCGGCCACGGACGGCGAGGTCACCACCGCCGTCAAGTACGCGCTGATCACGGCGCTCGGGCTCGCCATGGGACTGCAGAACGCGGTGGCGCGCCGCCTCGCCGTCCCCGACCTCACCACGACCGTGCTGACGCTGACGCTGACGGGGCTGGCCGCGGACTCGGTCCCGGGGCCCGACGCGGCGCCGCGGCAGGGCCGGCGGATCCTGTCCGTGCTGGCCATGCTGGTCGGCGCCCTGGTCGGCGCGGCGCTCCTGCTGCACGGACATCTGGTGCTCGTCCTGGGCCTTGCCCTGCTGCTCCTGGCGCTCACCACGGCGGTGACCCGGCGTCTGTCCGCCACCGGCGCGCCATGGACCCGGCCGCCGTCCTGAGGCTCACGCAGTCTTGACCCCGTTCGGACAGAGGCGCCGTCCTCCCCGACGGGCTGGACCTGTCCCTCACCCGCCAGGAGCTCGTGATGTCCGCGCCCGCCCCCACCCGTACCAATCGACTTCACGCATGGCTCCTGGAAGGCCTGTCGGACATGGCCAGGCACCAGACGGGGCCGCAGGCGGAGAAGCGCAGCGCCCACCAGGGGCAGCCCTGGTGGCGGGTGATGTGCCTCACCGGCGTCGACTACTTCTCAACCCTCGGCTACCAGCCCGGCATCGCCGCCCTCGCCGCGGGGCTGCTGTCGCCCGTGGCGACCATCGTGCTGGTCCTGGTCACCCTGGCCGGCGCGCTTCCCGTCTACCGCCGGGTGGCCGAGGAGAGCCCGCACGGTCAGGGCTCGATCGCCATGCTGGAGCGGCTGTTGCCCTTCTGGAAGGGCAAGCTGTTCGTCCTGACGCTGCTCGGCTTCGCCGCGACCGACTTCCTCATCACGATCACCCTGTCCGCGGCGGACTCCTCCGTCCATCTGCTGGAGAACCCGCATGCGCCGCACTGGCTGCACGGCCGGCAGATGCTCGTCACGCTGCTGCTCATCGCGCTGCTCGGGGCGGTGTTCCTCAAGGGGTTCCTGGAGGCGATCGGTGTCGCCGTCGCCCTGGTCGGCGTCTATCTGACGCTGAACGCGGTCATCATGGTCACCGGCCTGTGGCAGCTGGCGACCGAAGAGCACGTGATCACCGACTGGACCACGGCGCTCACGGCGGAACACGGCAACGTCCCGGCCATGATCGGCGTGGCGCTGATCGTCTTCCCCAAGCTCGCACTCGGCCTGTCCGGGTTCGAGACCGGCGTCGCGGTCATGCCGCACGTCGAGGGCGACCCGGGCGACACCGAGGAGCGGCCGAGCGGCAGGATCCGCGGCACCAAGAAGCTCCTCACCACGGCCGCGCTCATCATGAGCGGGTTCCTGATCGCCTCCAGCTTCATCACCACCCTGCTCATCCCGGCCGAGGAGTTCGAGCCCGGCGGCGCCGCCAACGGACGGGCGCTGGCGTATATGGCGCACGACCATCTCGGCAGCGCCTTCGGCACCGTCTACGACGTCGCCACCATCGCGATCCTCTGGTTCGCCGGCGCCTCCGCCCTGGCGGGACTGCTCAACCTGATGCCGCAGTACCTCCCCCGCTACGGAATGGCTCCGCACTGGGCCCGCGCGGTGCGGCCCATGGTCATCGTCTTCATCCTGGTGGCGTTCCTGGTCACCTGGATCTTCGACGCCGACGTCGACGCCCAGGGCGGCGCCTACGCCACCGGCGTGCTCGTGCTCATCTGCTCCGCGGCCGTCGCGGTGACCATCGCGGCCCACCGGGCCGGACAGCGCAACCGGACCGTCGCGTTCGCCGTGATCTCGGTGGTGTTCGTCTACACCACCGTCGTCAACGTCGTCGAGCGGCCCGACGGCGTCAAGATCGGCGCCTGCTTCATCGCGGGCATCATGATCCTCTCCCTGGCCTCCCGGCTGGCCCGCGCCTTCGAACTGCGGGTCACCGGCGTGTCGTTGGACCCGATGGCGGAACGCTTCGTCCGCGACACGTCGCACCGCACCATCCGTTTCATCGCCAACGAGCCCGACGAACGCGACGCCGCCGAGTACCGGGACAAGATCCAGCAGATCAGGGCCGACAACGAGGTCCCGCCGGAGGACGACCTGATCTTCGTCGAGGTCACCGTTCCGGACCCCTCGGAGTTCGAGGCGTACCTGACCGTACGCGGCGACGTCCTGCACGGCCGCTACCGCGTGCTGACCGTGGAGCACTCCGCCGTCCCCAACGCCCTGGCCGCGTTCCTCCTGCACGTCCGCGATCTGAGCGGCCGGCGCCCGCACATGTACTTCGAATGGTCCGAGGGCAACCCCTTCGCCAACTTCCTGCGCTTCTTCCTCTTCGGCCAGGGCGAGGTCGCCACCGTCACCCGCGAGGTCCTCCGCGAGGCGGAGCCCGACCGGGCGAAGCGCCCTCGCGTCCACGTCGGCTGAGCGCCGCCTCGGGCAGTGGCCGAGGCCGGCCGCGTGCAGAAGCGGGACGAACGTCGCCGGGCAGCATCGCCGGCGACGACGCCTCGGCGTTCACGTCGGAGTACGGGCACGCTCCGGCAGTCATTTGACTCAAGGCCCGCCGCTGAAGAACTTCTACGATTCCTGGAGAAGGGCGGAGCGTACCGGGATGACTGGGGGGACGCATGCACGAGGCCGAACTCCTTGGACGCGACGGAGAGCTGAGGATCCTGCGGGAACTGACCGGGAGGCTGCCCGGTACCGGTGGCGCGTTGGCGCTTCAGGGCCGCCCCGGCGTCGGCAAGTCCGCGTTGCTGCGGGCCGCCGCCGACCATGCCCGGTCCACGGGATGGCAGGTGATCGGGGCGGCGGGGCGCGCCGGTGGCGCACCCTTCAGCGGCCTGCGTGAACTCCTGCAACCGGTGCTCGGCTCGGCGGGCTCACTGCCCGCGGGACAGGACAGGGCCCTGCGGTCGGCGTTCGAGACCGGGTCGGCGCCGCCGCCGGAGACGTTCAGGGTGGCGCTGGCCGCGCTGAACCTCATCGCCGCGAGGGCGGCCGAGCGGCCCGTGGTGCTGATCGCCGACGACGTGCAGTGGTTCGACAGGCCCTCCCAGGAAGTACTGGCCTTCATGGCGCGCCGGGCCGATCACGACCCGGTCGTCATCCTCGCGGCCCTCCGCAGCGGATGGACTCTTCCGGGCATGCCGGTGCTGGACGTGCCGGTGCTGGACGAAGCCTCGGCGCGGCGGCTGCTCGCCCGCCGTGCGGCCGCGCTTCCCGCCGCCGTGCGCGAGCGCATGCTCGGAGAGGCACTCGGCAACCCGCTCGCGCTGGTGGAACTCCCCGCGGCATGGCCCCCGGCCGGCCCTCCAGGCGCATGGGCCCACCTGCCGGTGAACTCCGCCCTGACCACGGCGTTCGCGGGCGGGCTCGGCGCACTGCCGGACCAGGCGCGGGACGCCCTGGTGATCGCGGCCGTCACCCACACGGGAGAACTCTCGGAAGTCCTGGCGGCCGCCTCCGTTCTGACCCGTCGGCCGGTGCCGGTGGACGCCCTCGACAGCGCGGTCGCAGCCCGTTTGATACGGCTCGACGGGACGAAGGTCCACTTCCTTCATCCAGTGGTCCGGTTCGCGGTGCTGGATGCCGAGGCCCCGGCCAGGCGGCGAGCCGCCCATGCCGCTCTGGCGCAGGTGCTGGCCGACCATCCGGACCGGTGCACCTGGCATCGTGCCCAGTCCGTCAACGGCCCCGACGACGAACTGGCGGACGAACTGGCGGATGCCCACGTTCCCCTGCTCCGGAGTCACGGAGTCGTGGCGGCCATCTGGGCGCTCCAGCGATCGGCGCAGCTGACCACGGACTCGGCCACCCGGGGACACCGGTTGCTGGGTGCGGCCGAGCACGCGTACGGCCTCGGCCGCACACGCCTGACCCACGCTCTGATCGACGAGGCCGAACGCCAGCAGCTCGGCGGCACGGACCGAGCGAAGGCCGGGTGGCTGCGCGACATCTCCGAGGCAGGCCCGCAGGCGGAGCCGGTCCCGGCGCGCGCGCTCGACATCACCGAGCCCACGGCCGGCGATCCCGGCCTGGCCCTCGACCTGCTGCTGAGTGCGGCGCTGCGGGCACAGGGGGCGGATGCCGGCTCCGCCCGGCGAGCCGGCATCGTCGCGGCCGCCGACCGGCTGACGGCCACGGGCGACCCGCGCCACATCGCGGCTCTCGCGCTGACCGAACCCGTGCTCCGCGGCCGGGCGGTGGCCGGCCGGCTGCCGTCGACCGCGGCGGTGTCGGCTCTCCCCGACGCGGACGGGCTGCGGCTGCTCGGTATGGCCGCGCACGCGATCGGCGACCCGATCCGCGCGGTCGACCTGCTCGGCCGGGCGGAACCGGTCTTCCGCGATCAGGGCCGGCTCGGCCTGCTGTCGGCCGTGCTCCTCACCCAGGCCGCCGACCTGCTGCTGCTGGGGGACTGGCCGCGTGCGGCGACCCTCGCCGACGAAGCGCGCCGGATCGTCGCCGAGACCCGGCAGCCGGGCTCCATCGCCGCGCTGACCGGCTTGGACGCGGTCGCCGCCGGGCTGCGCGGGGAAAAGGAGCGGGCATTGGAGCTGGCCGACACCGTGGCCGCATGGGAGCGCGCCGATCTGGTCCCGGGGCTGCGACTGGCCCGCGGCCACGCACGGCTCGGTGCCGGGCAGTACACCGAGGCGTACGACGAGCTGAGGCCGCTGTTCGACCAGCCCCGTGAGCGTCTGACGTGGCACAGCTTCACCGCGCTGATGCCGTTCGCCACGGCGGCGGACCGCAGCGGCGCCCGCCGTGACGCCGTGGACGTGCTCGCGGAGCTCGAGGAGGTCGCGCGCATCACCCCCGCCCCGCTGCTGCACGTCCAACTGCCGTACGCACGGGCCGTGCTCGCCCCCGAGTCCGCGGCCGAGGAGCTGTACATGGCGGCGTTGGGCCAGGATTTGGCCCGCTGGCCGCTCGTCAAGGCCCGGACGGAACAGGCGTACGGACTGTGGCTGCGGCGCCGGCGCCAGTCCGCCGAGGCGCGCCCGATGCTGCTCGCGGCGCGGACCACGTTCGAACTCGTCGGGGCCTGCGACTGGGCCGGGCACAGTGGCACTCAGGGAGCCGACGGCCCGCTCCCGTCCGTCGTGGACCTGTTGTCGCCGCGGGAGAGACTGATCGCCGGCCTGGCCGCGGAAGGGCTCTCCAACCGGGAGATGGCGGAACGACTGCACCTGTCGCCCCGTACGATCGCGGCTCATCTCTACCGGGTCTTCCCCAAGCTCGGAATCAGGTCGCGCGGTGAGCTGGGGTCCGTGCTGAAGCGGCCGGAGACGGCCGTGACCGACGGCTGAGACCAGCCCCGCGCCGCAGCACCGGATGAGCACCCGGGATCAGTCGGATGACCCAAGCCGCCGACCGCGCCGGGTGCTTACCGTGGCCGCACTGAGGGGTCGTCGGAAGGAAGCCATGGGTACGGCGATGCTGGTCGGAAGGCGGCGGGAGATCGCGGTGCTGACGGGGCTCCTCGACCGTACGCCGCCGCGGAGCGAGGTGCTGCTGATACTCGGGGATCCGGGCATCGGCAAGTCGTCGCTGCTCAACGAGGCGGAGTCCCAGGGGCGGGACCGGGGCTTCCGGATACTTCGGCTGGTCGGCGTGGAGGCGGAGGCAGGCTTCCCGTTCGCGGGACTGCACCAGATGGTCCGTCCGGTCCTCGACCGGGTCTCGCTGCTTCCGCGGAACGAGAGCGATGCCCTGTCGGCGGCGTTCGGGCTGGCCGAGGGCCCGCCGCCGGAGCCGTTCCTGATCTCCATGGCGGTCGTCAACCTGCTGGCGGCCGTGGCGGAGGACGAGCCGGTGCTGGTCCTGGCCGACGACGTGCAGTGGCTGGATCCGCAGTCGCACGAGGTGCTGACGTTCGTCGCGCGGCGCGTGACCGGAGCAGTGGTGATCATCGCTGTGATGCGCACGGGCCACACGGGCCCGTTCCTCAACGCCCGTTTTCCGCAGCTGGACGTCGGCGGCGTGGACGACGACGCGGCGGCGCGGATCCTGGCGGATCACGCCCCCGGGCTGGGTCCGGCCGAGTGGCGGCGCATCCGGGACGAGGCACGCGGTAATCCGCTGGCGCTGCGGGAGTTGCCGGTCGCCATGACGGCTCTGCGGCCGGGCGGCGGCGCCCGGCTCGTCGCGGACGCCGGCCTGCGTCCGCTGAGCCTGTCCGACCGGCTGGAGCACGCGTTCGCGGGGCGCGGTGCCGAGCTGCCCTCGGCGACCCGGGACGCCTTGCTCGTCACGGCCGTCGATCCGACCGACGAGCTCACCGAAATCATCGCGGCGGTCTCGGTCCTGCGCTCGGACGAGGTCACCCCCGAGGTGTTCGCCCCCGCGCAGGCGGTCGGGCTGGTGACCGTGCGGGACGGCCGCGTCGCCTTCCTGCATCCCCTGATGCGTTCGGGCGTCCTCCAGGCCGAAACCCTGGCCCGGCACCAGTCGGCCCACAGCGCGCTGGCCGATGTCATGGCCGATCCCTACCGGCGGACCTGGCACCGGGCCCAGTCGATCGTCGGCCCGGACGACCGGATCGCCGACGATCTCGAGGCCAACGCCGCCCAGGCCCTGCGCCGGGGCGCGGTGATAGCGGCGATCACCGATCTGGAGCGGTCGGCACAGCTGACGAGCTGGTCGGCGCGGCGCGGACACCGGCTGCTGATGGCCGCCGAGCACGCCTTCGGACTGGGCCGTGGCGACATGGTCAACGCGTTGCTCCAGTCGGCGGCCAGGACCGATCTGACCGACCTGGACCGGGCTCGCATGGAATGGCTCCGCGAGATCTTCGACGACGGCATCCCCGGCGACGCCGTCCGTGTCAGCGAGCTGTGCGACATCGCCCTGCGGTCCGCCGCCGCGGCCGATGCCGATCTGGCGCTCAACCTGTTGTTGGGGGCGGCCCTGCGCTGTTGGTGGGCCGACACCGGGCCGGCCGCCCGGGAGCGTGTGGCCGACTGTGTCGACCAGCTGCCCGAGGCCGCGGACGACCCGCGCTGCGTCGCGACCCTGGCGGTGGCGGAACCGGTACTGCGTGCCCGGCAGGTCATGGACGCGCTCAACGCGGCGGACCCCGGCGACGACGCCGACGTCCTGCGGGTCCTGGGCATGGCGGCGCACGCGGTGGGGCACGAGGCCCTGGCGGCCGAACTGCTCGTGCACTCCGAGATGACGTTGCGCGAGCAAGGCCGTCTGGGTCTGCTGTCCCAGGTGCTGTCCATGCAGGTGATGATCCACCTGGTGCTCGGGGACCTCGTGCGGGCGGCCGCCGCGGCCGAGGAGGGCGAGCGGCTGGCCGTGGAGACCGGGCAGCCGGTGTGGCGGACCGGGACGCTGGTGTGCGACTCCGTCCTGAAGGCGCTCCTCGGCGACACACAGGAGGCGCTGCGGCTGTCCGCCGAGGCCGAAATGGAAGCGGCCCGCCGCCTCCTGAACGACCTGCTGTCCTGCGTTCAACTCGCCCGCGGGGCCGCGTACCTGGCGGAAGGCCGGAACCGGGACGCGTACCGGATGCTGCGGCGGGCGTTCGATCCGGAGGATCCGAGCTTCCACCAGCGGGAGAGGTTCACCAGCCTGATGTTCCTGGCGGACGCGGCCGTACGCGCCGGCCACCGCGAGGACGCCCGCACCGTGGTGGCCGATCTGGAACTCCTGGCACAGGAGACGCCGTCACCGATCCTGCACGTCCACCTGTCGTACGCCCGCGCTGTCCTGGCCGCCGACGAGGACGCCGAGGACTTCTACCTGGCGGCGTTGCGGAAGGACCTGTCGAGCTGGCCGTACGCCCGCGCGAAGATCGAGCTGGCCTACGGCTCCTGGTCGCGCCGCCTGGGGCGGCTCGACCAGGCACGGTCGCTGCTGCTCTCGGCGCAGTCCGCCTTCGACCGGATCGGCGCGCTCCCGTGGGGCGACGAGGCGCGGCTCGAACTGCGGGCGGCCGGAGCCCCGCTCGTCTGGCCCGACGCGTGCGCAGCCCGGTTCGCACAGATCACCCAGCTGGCCGCGCTGCGGCTGACCGACGACGAGATAGCGCAGCAACTCAGCCTGCCCACCGCGGTGGTGACGATGTACCGCGGCGGAACATGATCCGGCGACCGCGGCGGTGAAGACACCGCGGCAGTCGGATGACGCAAGCCCGGCGCCCCGGCTTCCGGCACCATGACAGGAGTCCGCTTCTCACAAGTCGCCGGATGTGACCGCATGGAAACAGCCGAGAACGGATCGGATTTCTTGCTCGATTCCGAGGATTCGGCGCCCCAGGGTATCGAACTCCGCCATCTGCGCTATTTCGTGGCGGTTGCCGAGGCGGGCACCTTTACTCATGCCGCGGAACGCATGTATGTAGGGCAGCCGACACTGAGTCAGCAGATTCGGCGCCTGGAGGAATTCGTCGGCACACCGCTGCTGCAACGACGGCGGGAAGGCGTACGGCTGACCGAGGCCGGCATCGTACTGCTGGAGGAATCCCGGGCCGTCCTCTCCCTGGTCGATCACGGAGTGAGCAGGACCCGGCGGGCGGCCGGTCTCGGCCGGTCCCGCCTGCGCTTCATCGTCCAGCCGCACCTGCCGTCCACGCTCGCCGCGGAAGCCGTCTCCAGACTGCGCTCCGCCGCCGCCGATGTCGACGTGACGTGGCTGGAAACGGCGCTGGACGCGGAGTTCTCCTCGATCCTCGACCGGCGGGCCGACGCCGCTCTGGGCTGGATGAGCCCGGCCGACCGCACGCTGCCGGACCCTCTCGACGTCATGGAGATCGGGGTCTTCGAACCCGAGGTCTGGGTCCCGGAACAGCACCCGGCGGCCGCGCACGGAGGCATCGGCCTCGACGAACTCGCCCGCATGGACATCATCCACGGGCCGCGCCGCCTCGATCCCGGAACGTACGACGCATGGCGCACCGTGCTGCGGACCGGCAACCCGCGCTTCGACTTCACCGACCCGCCGTTCAGACAGTCGCTGCCCATGACGCTGGCCTTCGCCGCGACCGGGAGCCGGCCCAGCGCCGTCCTGACGGGCCCGTGCCACCGCGTGGGGAGCGAGGCACGGCCGGCGACCGACGCCGCGTGCCACCAGATGGTGCCCGTCCGCGTCGAGCGGTCCCGGCTTTCCGCCACCGCCGGTCTGGTGTGGAGCGCGGACCTGCCCCGTGAAGTGCAGCAGATGCTTTTCGACACCGCGGAAAACATCGCCGTCTGAGCCGGAGTCCCAACCGCAACCGCGGAACACGAAATCCATAGAGCCGACCAATACCAGTATCGTCGGGATCGCTTTCACGGACACCGGGGTTTCGCGGTGAACTGATGACGGCGCAGAAATGCGCGGCCCTCACCCGGAACGGAAGGATCCCCCGATGGGTAAGACCAAGGACATCCACCAGGCGGTCGACGCGGAACTCGCCTTCGACCCGTTCGTGGACGCGACGGACATCACCGTCCACAACCTGAACGGCGAGGTGAGGCTCACCGGCACCGTCCCGAGCTACCTGCAGTACGTGGAGGCCGCCGACGCGGCGCGGCGCGTCGCGGGTGTGACCAAGGTTCACAACCACCTGGAGGTGGTGCTGCCGCCCGAGCACTACCGCGACGACGCGACGCTGGCCGCGACGGCGAACAACGTGCTCCTGATGAACATCGCCGTGCCGCTGGGCGTCGAGGCGACCGCCAACGACGGCAATCTGACGCTGACGGGCATCGTCCGGTACGGCTCCGAGCGCGGGGCCGCCGAAGACGCGGTCTCCGGGCTCACCGGCGTGCGCAACGTCAAGAACAAGATCGACATCGCCGACGACGCCGACCCGGTCGACGTCACCCTGCTGGTCCAGGACGCGCTGGACCGCAACGCGCTGATCCTCGACGACAGCGACGTCGGCATCACCACCAACGAGAACACGGTCGTCCTCACCGGCCATGTCCGCACCTGGGCGGAGCACGACGCGGTGATAGCGGCCGCCTGGATGGCCCCGGGCGTCTACGACGTCCAGGACGACCTCTACATCACCGGCTGACACCCGGTCGGCGAGAGGGCTGCACCAGGGCCGGTTCCCCGGGAACACACCGTGGGACCGGCCCGCTCTCTTCGCCGGCCGTCCGACCAGGACGACAGGAGGAAGCACACCATGCACGACACCGCGCGATCCCGGGCGAAGGAGTCGAAGGACCACGGCTGGTTCCGCGAGCCGGGCACCGATCTCGAACACCTGCTGCGGGACGCTCTCGCGCTGATCGCCGGCACCAAGCCGGTCTCCCGCGAACCCGAGCACCATCACCGGTTCCACGACGCCCCGCGCCACAGGCTCGCCCGTTCCGTGGGGCACCTGGCCGGCTACACCCTGCTCGGCTACATCATCGTCCACCAGCGGCGAAGCCTGAGGCACCTGGCCGACTGAGCCGGTGTGCCACGTCCCGGCGCGGCCTGCAGGCCGCGCCGGGCGCAGTTCGAGAACGTCGGCACGAATCAGCACAGAAAGGGAAGCGCATGGCCGTTCCGCAGAACAACCCATGCGGGGACATACGCTCCGCCGAACACGACTGCCCGGACCTCGACTTGACGGTCTGGCTGCATGTGACCCTGTACGAGAGCCTGCCGCTCCAGGCCCGCTTCAGCTACGACGAGTCCCTGCCCCTCGAGGTGCACGTCGAGTTCTCCAACTCCGCCGGGGGCGTTGTCACATGGGCGCTCTCGCGGGACCTGCTGATCGCGGGCATGCACCAGCCGAGTGGCGACGGCGACGTCCGGATCCTGCCGCCGTGCCCGCGCCATGGCGGGAACGGCCTCTGGGTGCTGCTGCAGGGACGGCGCGGCGGGGCGCTCCTGGAAATCCGCCTCGCCCCCGTGCGCAGGTGGATCGCCGGCACGCTCACGTCGGTACCCCTCGGCACGGAAGGGCTGTCGATGGACTGGGACGAGTCCTTCGAACGCGTCCTGGCGCGGGGGGACCGCTGACGGTCCCCCTGGTGCCTACCCGAGCTCCGCACCGTCGAGGGCCTGGGCGCGGTGGCGCAGATCCAGTCCCTCGGCGAGGACGGAGTCGGGCAGGCGCCTGCGGCCCTCGCGGGTACGCAGCAGGGCAAGCACGATCTGGTCGAGCCCCGAGTGCCGGGGCAGCACCCCGACCAGCCCGCGACGCACGGCCCGCAGCAGCTGACCGGGGCCGACGTACTGGGCCACCAGCACGATCGGCGGCCCCTGTTCGCACCGGGGGCGCCGCGCCCCCCGCATGAGGGCGAGGACCTGTTCGTCGAGTTCCCTGGCCAGCACGAGCAGCGCATCCGCCCGTGCTTCCTGATCCGATCGCAGCACGCGGACGCGGGGCCGCTCCCGCAGTGCGGTGGTGATGGCACAACCGAACCTGGGGTCGGGGGACTTCACGACCACGGTCACAGGAGACGTCACTCGTATCGTTCTCATGACTCCGAAGCTAGGTGACCGGAACCGGGCCGGACTTCGGTCGGACGACTGCCCCGAAGGCCGCATCCCGGTCGTCCGGTGCGTTCCCGTCGCAAGGCAGGCATCTCAGTCGTCCGACTCAAGCCGTCACCGCCGGACCCGGATCCCGATGGCGGCCACGACCCCAGGGACCGCTCAGCCGCCCGGAGGAGGCGACATGACCGGTCCGAACAGCCCGACCCGTCCGGCCGCAGACGATCCGGGCCGGAGCGCACGGATGGCTGCCTGAGGGCCGGTGGGGCCCGCGCCGGCGGCGCGTACGGGGACGCGTCCGGGAAGAAGCCCGCAGGGACGCAGGAGTCCGCATGAGCGGGGGGTGGCCCCTGCGGTGACGGGCAGGGGCCACCCCCTCGGCTACCGCCGGACCGAGAGCAGGTGCCAGTGCCAGGGGTCGAGCGCGACGAACAGGCCGGGGCCGGCGAGTTCGTCGCCTTCCCGGTCGTAGGTGTTCTCGTCGAGCAGTTCGGCCAGAGTGCACGACCGTCCGCGGAGATCGGTCCAGGGCAGCGGAAGCTTCCCCTGAGCGGGCCGGTCCGAGTAGTTGATCACGACGACGTACCGGTCCTGGCCGGCGGACCAGGACCAGGCCAGCAGATTGCGGTGGGTGTCGTTGTCCGGCCAGCCCGCGCAGTCCAGCAGCTGCCAGTCGCCCTCGCGTACGTGGGCCGTTGCGGTCACCAGGCGCTCGTAGAAGGCGTGCAGGGCCTCATCGGCCGGTTCCTGCGGCCGGCGCGAGAGGAACACGGGCAGGCGCACCCGGCGGCCCTCGAACTGGCCCTCGTGCCAGAGTGTCGCGCCGGGCAGGGTGGCGACGGCGACGGCCGCCGCACGCTCCCGGTCGCCGGGCAGGACGGTGGCGGCCCGGGGTTCGTCGTGGTTCTCCATGAAGCGCACCAGCCGGCGCTGGTAGCCGAGGTCGGCCCGGAGGTGGGCACGGACGGATTCGGCGTCCTCGTGGACGAGGCGGTCGTAGAGCCGCTTGTCGTAGCAGTGGTCGAAACCCTGCTGCTGGAGGGCCCATTCGAGGTCCCAGTACGCCTCCGCGACGAAGAGGAGGTCGGGGTGGTGCTCCCGGACCTTCGGGATGACGTACGACCAGAAGTCCTCCGCCGGGGCCGCTCCCGCCCGATGTCCCCACGTCTTGGCGAACAC
This sequence comes from Streptomyces sp. NPDC048288, assembly GCF_043201555.1. Lineage (NCBI taxonomy): Bacteria > Bacillati > Actinomycetota > Actinomycetes > Kitasatosporales > Streptomycetaceae > Streptomyces > Streptomyces sp. NPDC048288. The sequence continues at coordinate 250,130 of NZ_JBICZD010000007.1, read as the reverse complement.
GTCGTTCATCAGCAGCATCGCCATGTCGCAGCGCACCCCGTCCGCCTGGTCGCCGATCGACACCAGGGTCTCCACGGCCGCCGCACGCAGGTCGTCGGCGAAGGCGTTCAGCTGGACCACGTCCGGCCAGGGCGGGAAGTACGGGTCCCGGCCACGCGCATATACCTGATCGCCCGCTTTCAGGAACGCCTCGGGGTCGCGGGCCAGGTCGTCGGGGGTGCCGTGGACCAGGCAGTCCGGGCGTTCGGTGAGCCAGGGGTGGTCGGGGGCCACGTGGTTGGGGACGTGGTCGAGGATCAGGCGTACGCCCCGCGCGGCCAGCCGGGCGCGTGCCTCGGCGAGTCCCGCCGGACCGCCGATACCCGGGTCGACCACGTAGTTCCGTACGCAGTACGGCGATCCGGCGATGTCACCGGTGGCCAGGTCGGGCAGGGCGTGGCGGAAGGAGGAGAGCAGCTCCTCGTTGCGCAGGGCGATCTCCAGTCCCGCCGGGCTGCGCTCCCACACGCCCATCAGCCACACGGCGTCGATACCCGGCCGAGCGACCTCGTCCCACACCTCCTCGGGCACCTCGCCCAGGGTGACCGGGCGTCCGTACCGAGCGGTCAACTCATTCAGCCATACCAGGGTGTTGATCTCGTAGATCACTGTCATGACAGGGGCTCCTCCCTCAGGGCGCCCCAGTCCCCGGCGCCGACGAGACGGAACAGGGTGGCGGTGACGGCTGCCAGGCCGGTCCAGCCGGTCTGGTGCGAGGCGCCGAGACCGGCGCCGTTGTCGCCGTGGAAGTACTCGTAGAACAGGATCAGGTCCTTCCAGTGCGGGTCCTTGGCGAACTTCGGCTGGGCGCCGTGTACCGGGCGGTGGCCCTCGGCGTCGCGCAGGAACGTGGAGGTGAGCCGCCCGGAGATCTCCCGCGCGACCTCGTAGAGATTCAGCTGCCGGCCCGAACCGGTCGGGAACTCCACGGTGAACGTGTCGCCGTGGTACGCGTGCAGGTTCAGCAGGGCACGGATGAGCAGGACGTTGATCGGGAACCACACCGGCCCACGCCAGTTGGAGTTGCCGCCGAACATGCCGGAGTCGGACTCGGCGGGCAGATAGCCGACGCCGTAGGTCTCACCGTGCACCTCGAAGGTGTACGGGTGCTCGGCGTGGTACCGCGACAGCGAGCGGATGCCGTACGGACCGAGGAACTCCTCCTCGTCGAGCATCCGGGCCAGGATCCGGCGCAGCCGGTCCTCGCCGAACAGCGCGAACAGGTGCCGTCCCGCCGTACCGGACCCCAGGGTGTCACCGGAGGAGACGAGGGCCTCGACGGCCGGGTGCCGTCGCACGAAGTCCCGTGCACCCTCGACCAGTTCGGGGAAGCGGCGGTCGGTCCAGGCGCCGACCACGCTGGTCGCGGCGAGCGGAATGAGACCGACCAGGGAGCGGACCTTCAGCCGGGTCGCACCGCCGTCCGGCAGCCGCAGCACGTCGTAGAAGAAGCCGTCCTCCTCGTCCCACAGGGACGCGTTGTCCTTGCCGACGCGGTTCATGGCGACCGCGATCCAGGCGAAGTGCTCGAACAGGGTCTGCGCGTGTTCCAGGTAGACGGGGTTCTCGGCGGCCAGTTCGATGGCGATCTCCAGGAGGTTCTGGCAGTACAGGGCCATCCAGGCGGTGCCGTCCGACTGGTCCAGGTGCCCCCCGGTGGGCAGCGGGGAGCTGCGGTCGAAGACGCCGATGTTGTCCAGACCGAGGAAGCCCCCCTGGAAGACGTTGTTGCCCTCGACGTCCTTGCGGTTGAGCCACCAGGTGAAGTTCTTCATCAGTTTCTGGAAGGCGTTCTCCAGGAAGACGCGGTCGCCGCCGCCCGTGCGGTGCTTCTCCAGCTCGTAGACGAAGAGGACGGCCCAGGCATGCACGGGCGGGTTGACGTCGCCGAAGTTCCACTCGTACGCCGGGATCTGGCCGTTGGGGTGCAGGTACAGGCGGCGCAGCAGCAACTCCAGCTGGGACTTGGCGAAGCCGATGTCGACCACGGACAGGGCGATGGTGTGGAAGGCGAGGTCCCAGGCCGCGAACCAGGGGTACTCCCAGGTGTCCGGCATCGACATGACCTCGTCGTTGACCATGTGGTACCAGGCGCTGTTGCGGATCCGGGGATCGGCGGCCAGCGGATCCACACCGTGCTCGGCCAGCCAGCGCTCGACGTCCAGGTAGTAGTACTGCTTGCTCCACAGCATCCCGGCCAGCGCCTGCCGCACCAGCCGGCGCTCGTCCTCACCCAGCCCGTCCGGGACCACGCCCTCGAAGAACACGTCGGCCTCGGCCCGTCGCGCCTCGATCACCTGGTTGAACCCGTCGAAGGGGTCGGCGAGTTCGATGTCGGTCAGGCGCAGCCGGACGGTGGCGCTCCCGCCCACGGGAACGGTGAGCACATGGTGGACGGCGGCCTTGGTGCCGGTGTGCCCGGGGTTGACGGCGTCGGTCTCGCCGTGGACGACGCATCGGTCGATGCCGTCCTTGACGTACGGGGTGGCGTTCGGGGAGCCGAAGACGCGCTCGTTGTCGGTGTCGTTCTCGGTGAAGAGGGTTTCCGGGTCACCTGTGAAATACAGCCACCGCGCGCCGAGTTCCTCGTGGTCGGCCCGGATCGCGCCCGGTGTGAGCCACAGGTTCGGTACGGCCGTGCCGCCCGCCCACGACCAGGTGTGCCGGAACCAGAGGGTCGGCAGCAGGTGGAGGGTGGCCTCGTCGGGGCCGCGGTTGTGCGCGGTGATCTCGACCAGCAGATCCTCGGGGCCGGCCTTGGCGTACTCGACGAACACGTCGAAGTACCGGTCCTCGTCGAAGACTCCCGTGTCCAGCAGCTCGTACTCGACGTCCCGGCGGCCCCTGGCCCGGTTGGTGGCGACCAGGTCGTCGTACGGGAAGGCATCCTGCGGATACTTGTAGAGGTATTTCATGTACGAGTGGGTGGGCGTGTTGTCGAGGTGGAAGTAGTGCTCCTTGACGTCCTCGCCGTGGTTGCCCTCCGCGTTGGTGAGGCCGAACATCCGCTCCTTGAGGATCGAATCCCGGCCGTTCCAGAGCGCCAGCGCGAAGCACAGCCGCTGTTTGTCGTCGCTGACGCCCGCGATGCCGTCCTCGCCCCAGCGGTAGGCCCGGGAGCGGGCCTGGTCATGGGTGAAGTACGACCAGGCGTCACCTCCCCGGCTGTAGTCCTCCCGCACCGTGCCCCACTGCCGCTCGCTCAGATAGGGACCCCAGCGCCGCCACGCCGCCCGCCCCGCGTCGGCCTCCGCGAGCCGGGCCCGCTCCGCGTCCGCACCGCCACTGTTCGCCGCCATCGCACGCCCTCCCTGTAACGACTGCTTCACTCAGAGTCGGCCGTCCCGGACTCCGCGGCAACGCCCCTGCGCCGCCCCGGTCGCCGAAGCTGTCTGCGCTCCACCTCGGACATGCCTCCCCAGACGCCGTACGCTTCAGGACCGCTCATGGCGGTCCAGGCACAGGGCTCGATCACCGGGCAGCGCCTGCAGACGGCCCGGGCCTTCGCCTCCCGCGCGCGCTTCTCGGGACCGTGTTCACCGGGCGGGGAGAAGAAGACGGAGCTGTCCATGCCCCGGCAGCGCGCCCGCTGCTGCCAGTCCCAGTAGGAGAGGAGAGGACGGTGGCGTTGGATCATGACGGGACCTCCCGGAGACAGTTCGGCCCGGTGAAGGGCATCGTCACCGCCTGGCCGGCGCCGCCGCTTCGGTCGTCCGACTGACGAGCGAACGGTACGCCGACGAGCCCGCCTACTCGCTCGGCTGCGCGGCGCCGTTCATCTTCGCCTGGTTCTTCGCGAGGAGCTCCTGCACCTCCTGTTCGACCATGTCCGGGTCGACGCCGAGGGCAGATCCGATGTGAGCCGACCACACCTCCGAGCGGATGTCGGTCTCGAAGTCCAGGTCGGCGCGGACCTTTTCACGGACCGCCTGGCGGTTCTGGCTCACCATCACGAACGTGGACAGAAAGATCGCCTCAAGGCTGACGATCATCGTGAGCAGCCCGAAGGGGTACGGGTCCCAGACCGCGGAACGGCCGAACAGCCCCTCGTTGAAGGTGATCCAGACCGTGAACCACACCGCGTGGATGTAGACGAACTGCATGGTCCCGGAGAAGGTGGTGATCGCGTCAGCGATCCGGTCCTGGGTCCCACGCATCCGTGCCAGGACGGCCTGCTCGTTCCGGAGCCGGATGTGTGACCCGTTTGTCGCAGAGCCCATGACCACTCCTTGGTTCGCTTCCCACGGGATGCCGCTCGCAGGGTATGCGCCGGGCGGTTCGCCGACCTTCCGTCAATCGACTGCGGACGACGCCGAACGCGTACGGGTAAGCCGCCCGTTGAGTCGTTTGACGCAAGCGGGCCGAGTCACACCGCGGCAGGGTGAGGGCCGCACCGCCGCGGTTCCGCTCCGCGCGGGCGGGCGGTCTCCGAACGAGAAGGGCGTGATCATGGCCAGGTCGACCGCCACCGCTCTGTTCTGGCGAGGGCTCCTGGCCGCCGGTATCGATCTCATACGCGCCTTCAGCCGTGACCGCGCCGGCCCGGCCCTCGGGTATCTGCCGCCGGCCGTGCTGTCCTTCGCCGCGGCGTTCGGCGCACTGACGTGGCCGGGCGTCACGGCGCCGGTGCTGACGGCATGGGTGGCGGCGTGGGCACCGGCCATCGGCGTCATGGAGGTGGCCCTGTCGTTCCGGCACGGCGGGAGCGCGGGCGAGCGGGCGATGTGGCCGCTCAGCGGCCTCGTCTCGATCGTCCTCGGGTTCATGCTCGCGGCGCGGCCCGACAGCGGGGCGGTGACACTCGCCACCGTGTTCGGCGCCTTCGGCATCCGGCACGGCGCCTTCGTGCCCGCGCTGTCCGCGCGGACCCGTCGGACCGCTCCGTACGCAGCACGTCCGTCAACGAACAGCACGTCCGTCAACGAAGGGATGCACTCATGTCGAACCCGACGCCTCCGACCGACCCGGCCGCCCGGCCCGCCCCGGTGAGCAAGCTCGCCGAGCTCTCGGAGAAGGCCCGCGACGCGCAGCGGACGGTGGAGGCCGGTCTCTCGCAGGACCGGCAGAAGCTGTCCGCCGCGGTGGCCGACGCGAAGGACAAGGCCGAGCAGGGCGCCCAGCGGCTGAAGGCGAGCGGGGAACAGACGAAGGGGCATGTCACCGGTGCCTGGAACCAGGTACAGACCTCCTGGCAGGAGCATGTGACCGCGGTCCGCGACAAGATCGAGGAACGCAAGGAGGAACGCGACGTGAAGCGGCTGCGGAAAGCCGCAGACGACGCCGAGGACTATGCCTCCGATGCCATCTCCTTCGCGATCGCGGCCGTCGAGGAGGCCGAGTACGCCACCCTGGACGCGGTTCTGGCAAGGGCGGAAGCGGACGACGCCACCGAGGCGGCGGAGTAACTGACGTGCGGGCGGCCCGGAGCGGCTGCGGCGGCAGCCGCCAGGGCGCTGGTCGACGCCGGCCCGTCCCCCGTGGGCAGAGTCGGCGTACGCCACCCTGAGCAGGGTCCGGCCGTAGCCCAGCCGGGGCACTCCGGATCAAGGGTCCCGACCGGTGGAAACGCGGGTCGGGTCCTTTCGTGTGCATGTCGATCGAGCAACGGTCTGAACGGTCTGTTCGCCGCCGCTCGGGGGTTGTCCGGGTGGACGCCTGCGCGCAGTGAGCGCCGTCGCCTCTGTGCGGGCCGCTTGACGAGCCCGGTCATGGGTGCACGGATGCGAGGCCGTCGAGGCCGCTGTGCAGGGCCGCTTCCTGCGGCCCGCCGGCCCCCTGGCGCTCCTGTTCTCCATCAACTGCGCAGGCGGCCGACGGTACTTGCCGTAGCGGTGCGCTGACGATGACACTACGTCAGTACCGAAGGCGGGGGGGTCGGTGATGACGCCGTTGATCGGACGGGACGACGAGATGGCAGCGGTGGACGCGCTGTTGAGCGCTGCCGTGTCGGAGGCACCCCTGGGCGGGACGCTGCTGGTCCGGGGCGAACCGGGCATCGGCAAGTCCGCGTTGCTGGACTGGGCGGCGGGCCGGGCGCGCGAGCGTGGAATGCTGGTGGTGACCTGCGAGGGGGTGCCGAGCGAGGCGTCTCTGGCGTTTGCCGGGCTGCACCAGCTCTGGTGGCATCTGCGCGCCGATACGGGCCGGCTTCCCGCCCAGCAGCGGGAGGCCCTGCTGAGTGCCTTCGGGCTCGTCGACAAACCTGCCCCGGGTGTCTGCGTCATCGCTCTGGCCGCCCTGGAGTTGCTGGCCGAGCAGGGTCCGGTCCTGGTGGTCGCCGACGACGTGCACTGGCTGGACCGGTCGACGAGTGAGGTGTTGGCGTTCCTCGGCACCCGGCTGGAGGCGGATCCGGTCGTACTTCTGGCCGCATGCCGCGACGGCGAGGGTGACGACAACCCGCTGCGCATGGCCGGCCTGCCGGAGCTGCGGCTGGGACCACTGGAGACCGCGGCGTCGGCGGCGCTCCTGGACTCGCGTGCCCGGCTCGATCCCCGGGTACGCCGACGGGTGCTGGACGAGGCGTCCGGCAACCCACTGGCCCTGGTGGAGCTGGCGGTGACGATGCGCGAGTCGCCCGGCCGGGCGGAGGTGCCCGCGCGGTTGCCGTTGAGCGACAGGCTCGAGCAGGCGTACGTCGCCCGCCTGACCGGCCTGCCGTCGGCATGCCGGACCGCGCTCCTGGCGCTCGCGCTCGAAGGGGACAGCGCCACGGCCCTCGCCGCGGCCGGCCGGATGGTCGGCAGCGAGGTGTCCAGCGCGGACCTGGCGCCCGCGGTGGCCGCCGGGCTCGTCGTGGCCGACCCGGCCGGGGTGCGGTTCCGCCATCCGCTGGTGTGCTCGGCGGTCCGGCAGGCGGCCGGCGAAGCGGAGCGGCGGCGGACGCACGCGGCAGTGGCCGAGCTGCTGGGGGACGAGCCGGACCGCCGGGTGTGGCACCGGGCGGCGGCAGCGGTCGGCCCCGACGAGGACCTGTCGGATGAGCTGGAGGCGGTCGCGGATCGCGCCAGACTCCGTGGCGCGATCTCGGAGGCGGCCACGGCAATCGCGCGGGCGGCCCGGCTCACCGCCCGGCCGACGCGGCGCGGCAGGCTCCTGCTCCGCGCCGCGGTCGCGAGGAGCGAGGGCGGCCGGCCGGCGCAGGTCCTGCGGCTGCTCGACGAGGCGGAGAGGCTCGAACTCGAAGCCGGGGACCGCCTCCGGTTGCAGTGGGAGCGGGAGGTACACGGGACCACCCGGTCCGGCTTCAACCCGGCCGAGGCCTTCGCCGAGCTGGCCGAGCGCATGCTGCGGGCGGGGCACACCGTCGAGGCGCTGGAGACGATGGAGAACGTGGTGATGCGGATGTGGTGGTCCAACGCGGATCCGCGGGTGTGCCGGCGGATGGCCGGACTGGCGGACGCCGCAGCGGCACCCGACGACCCGCAGGTACTGTCGATCCTGGCGCTGGCCGATCCGACCGGGCGGGGCGCCGCGGTCCTGCGACGGCTCGGTCGTCGGCGTCCCGGGGGCCCGGACCCGTACCACGACTACCTTCTGGGCAACACCGCACAAGCTGTCGGAGCGTGCGACCAGGCGGTCGGCTTCCTCGCGGCAGCCGCCGACGGGCTGTCGGAGCAGGGGCAGTTCGGCGCACTCGGCAGGTGTCTGCTCGTCCAGGCCTGGGCGGCCGTGCTGGTCGGCCGGCTGGACATCGCGGCGTCCGCCGCCGACGAGGGAGGCCGGCTGCTGGTCGAGTCCGGGAGGCCGTTCTGGGCCACCGGAACCCAGCTCGTCGCGGCCGTGGTGGCCGGCCGGCGCGGGGACACCGCCACCGCCATGGACCTCGCCGCTCGGGCCGAGCGGGTCCTGCTGCCCGCCCGCATCCCACCGATGCTCGCCCAGGTGGCGATCGCCCGAGGCGTCGCCGCCCTCGGCGCGGGCCGCTACGACGAGGCGTACGAGCAGCTGGCACGCGTCTTCGATCCGGCGGACATCGCCTACCACCCGCACCTGCGGGCGTGGGCCCTGGCCGACTACGTCGTCGCCGCCGGCGGCAGCGGCCACCGGGAAGCCGCGCGGGCCCGCTGCGCCGAACTGGCCCCGCTCGCGCGGACCACAGGCAACCCGCTGCTGCGGGCCGGCCTCACGATCGCCGCACCCATGCTGGCCGACGACGGCGCGGAGAAGCTGTTCGCCGAGGCGCACGGCGCCGATCTGGCGGCCTGGCCGATGCATCGGGCCCGCCTCCAGTTCGCCTATGGCACCTGGCTGCGACGGCGCCACCAGGTGTCGGAGGCCCGCGTCCACCTGCGTTCCGCCCGAGACGCCTTCGACGCCCTCGGCGCCGTGGTCGAAGGCGAGGACGCCCGCCAGGAACTGCAGGCGTCCGGCGAGGCGAGCGGCGACCGCAAGCCCGGACCGCTGGACCGGCTCACACCCCAGGAGTGGCAGATCGCACGGCTTGCCGCCCAGGGCTTCACCAACCGGGAGATCGGCCGGCGGCTGTACCTCTCCCACCGCACGGTCGGCAGCCATCTCTACCGGATCTTCCCCAAGCTCGGCATCGCCTCCCGCTCGGAGCTGGCCGCCGCCGTGACGTCGGCCACGGGCACCGCCTGACTTTCCAGCCGATGGCGCACTTCAGCCACGCACCGTCCGTCCCCATGCCGGTCCATGGCGCCGCCCCGGCTCCTTGATGCGGTCACCCGATGGGTCACATGACGGAAGCCTGTCCGGGGCGCCGAACGCCAGACTGCCGATGAACATCCCATTCCGGCACGTCCCCGAACGGGGAGCGAGGAGGACCGACAAGATGGAACGACGCCGCAGGTACGGTGCGCTGGCCGCGTTGATCGCCAGCCTTCTGACGGCCGCTCTGGCAGTCGGCGCGACCGTGGTGACGACGGCGACCGCGGGTTCCGCCCCGGAGCGTGGCTCGGGGAACACCGTGACGGTCGCCGGGATCATCCCGCCCGGTTGGTGACGTCACCGCCGCAGGCCCGCCGCTGCTCCCGCCGATCCGGGCGGGAGCAGCGGCGTGTGCCGACCGCGCCCGCGGGCGCCGCGGCAGAGAGGGTTTGTGAGCATGGAGGCAACGCCTGCGGCCCACCGGACAAGGCGCCACCTGGTGAGAGGGACACCGCGGTCCGCGTGGTACCGGCGGATGCGCCGCTGCGGTTGGAGAGCGTCGGGGACGGCGTAGTTGATCTGCCCGCGACCGGTGTGGCTGCCATTGACGACCTCCCATGTGCCCGGATGAGGCGCCAACGGGTCGTCGGTCAGGTCGGATCGCGCGTCGAGAGCGTCGGCCGGCTCACGCGGCTGACGGGCGTGGCACGGGAGATCGGGCACGGGCTGCTCCAGTCCCGCCCACTGGTCGACCAGCCGGAGGGCGTCCGAAAAGCCGGTCGGCTGGCTGGTCTTGCGAGGCGCCGCACGAGGAGCACGGCCCTGGTGAGGTGGATGGCGTTCTCCGAGCAGACGGGCGGGTACTCGTAGCCCTTCGACAGGCGGCGGCCCCGTCCCAGCCGGGCGAACGTCCGGTGACCGTGCTCCGCAGGGCCCTGACGGTCGCCGCGCGGAACAACCGTGCAGCCGTCGGTGTCAAGCCGGTGGTAGCTGCCTGCAGCGTGGCGGCCGGTGAGCTCACCGAGCAGGACGAGGTCCGGCGCTGCCGGAGGCAGCGGGCGTTGCAGCGCCCGCTCGACGCGGTGAATGGGTGCTGAGGGAGGGCGCGGCCCGCGGGGTGGGGTGTGGCATGGTGTCGGTGCCGGCGAAGCCTCCAGGATTGCCGTCCTGGAGGCTTTCGTGCGTCCTGACACCGGAGGGAGGCAGGCGTCCCCGTCGCGGCTCGACCAGAGACGGACCAGAGGCCCGTCAGCGGCATCACTGCCGATCCAGCCCGGCCGGCTCGGGCCGCCCGGACGGCACTTTCGGAGGTGGCTGCCTCCGATCGCCTCTGCAAACCGCCCTGGCAGGTCACAGCCGGTTCGATACCTTAAAGGCGCAGGTCGGAAAGGTGCGTCAGAGATGCCCGGCGTACAGCCCGGCTCCCCCGGCCCGGGCGAGCGTGCCACGACGGGACCCGCGGCACGAGCGGCCCGCGGGCTCCACGCGCGCGTGCCCCCACCGGGTGACCCGGTCAGCCCCTCCTGGCGTCCAGAGCGCGTTGCAGCTGGGCCTTGTTCCTGTCCGAACGGCCCTCGATGCCGCGCCGCCCGGCCTCCTCGTAGAACGGGTCGTGGGTGGGGCCCTGGGCCCCGGTGTGCGGCCGCCTGCCGCCGCGCCTGCCGGAAGGCATGTCCTGGGTGGACGTACGGCTTGCGCTCTTCGACTCGCCGGAGCGGGCGCGTTCCTTGTCGACGGTCCGGGCGGCGGTCTCCTCGGCGCGCTCTTGGCTCTCGCCCCGGTCGAGCGGCGCTCTCCTCGATGTGTTCGTACTGGCGTTCCCGCTTGGGGCTGGATCCGCGTGGCGTGACCGCTCCTCTCTCGGCATGCCGGGCCCGGGTACCCGCGGGTCAGTTCTCCAGGCGGGCGACGCGGCCCTGTTCGCCGGCTGCCCAGCAGCTCAGGTCGGGGGTGCAGGCGACGGTGTCGTACGAGCCGGTGTCGAGGGTGTGCCAGGTGCGGCCGGCGTCGGTGGTGAGGTCGGTGCCGGTGGGGCCGACGGCGAGGGCCGCCGTGCGGCTGTGCGGGAGCCAGGCGGCGCCGGAGCGGTAGGCGGGCGGCGGGGTGGCCGCGGGCTGCCAGGTGCGGCCGCCGTCGGGGGTGACCGCGGCCGCCTGAGGGGAGGACTGGTCGGCGCGGTAGTCGCCGCCGACGGCGAGACCGTGGGCGCGGTCGCGGAAGGCGAGGGCGAAGACGCCCTTGGCCGGATCGCCCGCCGGGACCGGGGTGTCGGCGGCGGTCCAGGTCAGTCCGCGGTCGGCGGAGTGCAGCACGCGCGCGTGCGCGCCGCCGCCGGTCGCCAGCCAGGCGTCCTTCGGCCCGGAGGTGACCAGGCACTGGCCGCTCGCGGCGAAGCCCGCCTCGCCGTCCAGGGCGGCCGGCATGCCGGTGTCCGGCAGCACCCGCCAGGAACGGCCGCCGTCGCTGGTGGACAGGATGCGGAACCTGCCGTCGACCGGGTCGCTCATGGCGAGGCCGTGCCGGCGGTCGAAGAAGGCCAGGCAGTCGTAGAAGGCGGCGGGGTCGGTGTTGCGGAACGACTCGGTCCAGGTGGCCCCGCCGTCGTCGGTGCGGTAGACCCGGGACGCCTCGCCCTCGCCGATGGCCAGCACCACCGCGTGCCGCGCGTCGAACGCCTCCACGTCGCGGAACTGAAGGTCGCCCGCGCCCGGCGGAGAGACGTTCCGCCAGCTCGACCCGCCGTCCGTGGTGCGCAGCACGGTACCGGCGGTTCCGGCCAGCCAGGCGGTGTCCCGGTCGACGGCGGCCAGCCCGCGGAAACGGACGTCCGGCGTGCCGGTGTCCTTGAGCGCCCAGTGCGGTGCCCGCGTCCCGGCCTGCGCGGAGCCCGCGGTCAGCGCGGCCAGCGCCGCCCCGCACGCCACTCCCACGGCCACCACCCGGCTCGTCCGTCGGCCTCGTCCGGTCCGTCGCATGCTCCCCAAGCGCCTCATGGCGCGCGAAGCTAGCCCACTCCCCCGGCTCCGTCCAGACGGCCCGTGCGTCCCGGAGGAGGTAAGCCGAGGGTATGAATGCCCCCGGTGACACAGGTCACCCGCCTTTCGTGTGCACGGATCGGCCACTTCCGTCGTCTCTTCCAGTGCCAGGTCTCACACGCCCGGAAATTCGTTCGTCCGTCATGAGGGAGCAAGGCGTTGTCCACCGTCATCGAGCAGCCCGTAGAGGCACGCCTGGTCGCCGCGTCGCCGCGCATGCCGAGCATTCCCGCCACCCTGCGCTACGACCGCGAGGACCCGTTCGCCGTCCGTATGACCTTCCCGGCCCCGGCCACCCTGGAGGGTGTCGACGTCTGCTGGACGTTCTCCCGCGAACTGCTCGCGGCCGGCCTGCACGGCCCGGAGGGCAGCGGGGACGTCCGGGTGCGGCCGTACGGCTACGACCGGACCGTGCTGGAGTTCCACGCCCCCGAGGGCACCGCCGTCATCCATGTGCGCACGGGCGAGATACGCCGGTTCCTGGAGGCCACCGGTGACCTGGTGCCCTCCGGTTTCGAGCACCTCCAGCTGGACCTGGACCACGACCTGGCCGAGCTGATGCGGGACGCCTGCTGAGGACCGCCGCTCCGCGCAGGTAATTCCTTTGACAGTCCCTTCGGCGCCCTCCTAGCGTGTACCACGTCCTGTTGTCGTCGATTGGAGAAGGACGTTGCTCGTCTGAGGTCCTGAGACACCGCGTCACACCCGTGAGGTGTGTCTGTGGCGTTCGACCTCGGCGTACGAGCCGTCCCCCGGCGCAGGATCTTCTCCCTGGCCCCTCGGCTGCTGCCTCGCGGTGTCTCGACACGCGTTTGCCCCCGACACCGCAAGCAACCGCGAGGCGCCCATGTCTGCATCCGTCAGCTGTACCTCCCTGTCCTTCGCCTGGCCCGACGGCTCCCCCGTCTTCGAGGGCCTGGACGTCTCCTTCGGCCCTGGCCGCACCGGCCTGGTGGGCGTGAACGGATCAGGGAAATCCACCCTTCTGAAGCTCGTCTCCGGTGAGCTCACCCCGTCCGACGGCATCGTGAAGGTGGCCGGCGAGATCGGCTGCCTCCCGCAGAACGTCACCCTCGACACCACGCTGCGGGTGGACGAGGCGCTCGGCATCGCCGCCCGGCGGGCCGCGCTGCACGCCATCGAGGCGGGTGACGTCTCCGAGGCGCACTTCGAGACGGTCGGCGACGACTGGGACGTCGAGGAGCGCGCCCTGGTCACCCTCGGCGAGCTCGGGCTCGGCCACATCGGTCTGGACCGGACCGTCGGCGAGGTCTCCGGCGGCGAGTCGGTGCTGCTGCGGCTGGCCGCGCTGCTGCTCCGGCGGCCCGACGTGCTGCTCCTCGACGAGCCCACCAACAACCTCGACCTGTACGCGCGCAGGCGGCTGTACGCGGCCGTCACCGCCTGGCCCGGCGTACTGATCGTGGTCAGCCACGACCGTGAACTCCTCGACCTGGTCGACCAGATCGCCGACCTGCGCTCCGGCGAGGTCACCTGGTACGGCGGCAACTTCTCGGCGTACGAGGAGGCCCTTGCGGTCGAACAGGACGCGGCCGAGCGCATGGTGCGGGTCGCCGAGGCCGATGTCCGCAAGCAGAAACGCGAACTGTCCGACGCCCAGATGAAACTGGCCCGCCGCAAGCGGTACGGGCAGAAGATGTTCGACCAGAAACGCGAGCCGAAGATCGTCATGGGGGCGCGCAAACGCGCGGCCCAGGAGTCCGCGGGCAAGCACCGCATCATGCACGAGGAACGGCTCGCCGAGGCCAGGGAACGGCTCGACGAGGCGGTGGAGGCGGTACGGGACGACGACGAGATCCGCGTCGAACTGCCGTACACGGCCGTGCCGCCGGGCCGGAACGTCCTCACGCTGGAGAACCTGGAGCTGGCCCACGGCTCCCGGGTGAAGGGGATCCTGGATCTGCGCGGACCGGAGCGGATCGCGCTGATCGGGCGCAACGGCGCGGGCAAGACGACGCTGCTGCGGACCGTCGCCGGGGAGCTGGCACCGGTCGCGGGCGAGGCGCACGCGCATGTGCCGCTGCGTTTCCTGCCCCAGCGCCTTGACGTGCTCGACGGCGAGCGGACCGTCGCCGAGAACGTGGCCCGGTTCGCGCCGGGCGCCACCAACAACCGGATCCGGGCCCGTCTCGCCCGCTTCCTGTTCCGGGGCGCCCGCGCCGACCAGAAGGCGGCGACGCTCTCCGGCGGCGAACGCTTCCGGGCGACGCTCGCCGCGCTGCTGCTCGCCGAACCGGCCCCGCAGCTGCTGATGCTGGACGAGCCGACGAACAACCTCGACATGGCGAGTGTGCGGCAGCTCACCACGGCCCTGGAGTCGTACGAGGGTGCCCTGGTCGTGGCCAGTCACGACCTGCCGTTCCTGGAGTCGATCGGCATCACGCGCTGGCTGCTGATGGCGGACGGGGAGCTGCGGGACACCGTTCCGGAGGAGGTGGCGCGTCTCGGCGAGGGCACAGCCTGACAACAAGGGGTTTTGTCGACACCGATCCGCCCTGCATGATGGCGGTCCGGCGCCCCTCGACGGGCGCCGGACCGCATCCCCGACCCCGGAGACCCGACGTGCCCAGCAAGAAGGCCCTCGTCCGCCGCCCCAGCCCCCGCCTCGCCGAAGGCCTGGTGACGCATGTCGAGCGGGAGAAGGTCGACGTCGAACTCGCCCAGGAGCAGTGGGAGGAGTACACCGAGACGCTGCGCGCGCACGGCTGGGAGACCGTCGAGGTGGACCCGGAGGACGACTGCCCGGACTCGGTGTTCGTCGAGGACACGGTCGTCATGTACAAGAACGTCGCGCTGATCACCCGGCCCGGCGCCGAGTCCCGGCGCGCGGAGACCGCCGGGGTCGAGGAGGCGGTGGCCCGCCTCGGCTGCTCGGTGAACTGGATCTGGGAGCCGGGCACCCTGGACGGCGGTGACGTCCTCAAGGTCGGCGACACCGTCTACGTCGGCCGCGGCGGACGCACCAACGCGGCCGGGGTGCAGCAGCTGCGGGCCGCCTTCGAGCCGCTCGGCGCGCGCGTGGTCGCCGTGCCGGTGAGCAAGGTGCTGCACCTGAAGTCGGCGGTGACCGCGCTGCCCGACGGAACGGTTCTGGGGCACATCCCGAACGTGGACCGGCCCTCGCTCTTCCCGGGCTTCCTCGCGGTGCCGGAGGACGCGGGCGCCCATGTGGTGCTGCTGGGCGGCGGCAAGCTGCTGATGGCGGCGAGCGCCCCGAAGACCGCGGAGCTGCTGACCGACCTCGGCCACGACGTGGTCACCGTGGACATCTCCGAGTTCGAGAAGCTCGAGGGATGTGTGACGTGCCTCTCGGTGCGGCTAAGGGAGTTGTACGTCTGACCGGGTGATCGACTCACCTCTTCAGCCTCGGGACCTGCGGGTCCCGGAGTGGTTCGGCATGTCCGGATTCGCCCTGGGCACCGTATCTGATCAGCGGTCTTTACAGCGCGCTTAACCTACGGCTTCGTAACCTACGGATTCGTAGCCTACGATCACGTAGGTTTCCGGCAACCGCTCGCCGGGCCCCTCCCGTTCGTTCCCGCTCGTTCCCGCTCGTTCCCGTTCATCCGCTCGTGTACGGCGTCCCCCTGGAGTTCTCGTGACGATCACTTCTCCCCACCTCGGCAGCTCGTCCGCCTGGACCGACGCGCGGCTGCTGTACGCCCTGGAGGAAGTGGTCGAGAACGAACTGAACCGCCATCTGAAGGTCGCCAAGGACTGGATGCCGCACGAGTACGTGCCCTGGACGGACGCCCGCAACTTCCCCGGCTTCTTCGAGGACGGCCAGGCCTGGGAGAAGGAGCACTCCAAGGTCACCGAGATCGGCCGGATCGCCCTCGTGGTGAACCTCCTCACCGAGGACAACCTGCCGAGCTACCACCACGAGATCGCCTCGCTGTTCGGCCGGGACGGCGCCTGGGGCACCTGGGTGCACCGCTGGACCGCCGAGGAGGGCCGGCACGGCATCGTGATGCGCGACTACCTGCTCGCCTCGCGCGCGGTCGACCCGGACAAGCTGGAAGCGTTCCGGATGTCGCACATGAGCGAGGGCTTCGAGTCGGACAACCGGCACTCGATGCTGCACTCGGTGGCCTACGTCGCCTTCCAGGAGCTCGCGACGCGCATCTCGCACCGCAACACCGGCCACCAGTCGGGCGACCCGGTCTGCGACCGCATGCTGGCCCGCATCGCGACCGACGAGAACCTGCACATGGTCTTCTACCGGAACCTGCTCAAGGCGGCCTTCGAGCTCGCCCCCGACCTCACCATGCAGGCCGTGCGGGACGTCGTCGTCAACTTCCGGATGCCCGGTCACGGCATCCCCGGCTTCGAGCGGGCCGCCGCGCAGATGGCGATCGGCGAGGTCTACAACCTGCGCATCCACCACGACGACGTGCTCCAGCCGGTCCTGCGCCACCTCAAGGTCCTGGAGATCGACGGCCTCGGCCCGGAGGGCCTGCGGGCACAGGAGGAACTCGGGCTGTTCATGGGCGGCCTCGACTCCGAAGCCTCCAAGTTCGACGAGAAGCTGGCCGCCCGCAAGGCCCGGATGGCGGCCCGCGCCGGCGCGTGACGGGTCGGGCCACCACCGGGTGACCGACCGGGCCGCCGCCTCGTGACCTGTCACGTGGCAGCGGCCCTTTCCGTTGCCGGGGGCGGGTGGATTTTCCGGTGCGTGCAGGCCGTGGCCTGCGGCATCATGCGCGCATGCGTGCTGACATCACCTCCGGCCGGGCGGTCGGCTTTCTGCTGGGTCTGATCGACTCGGAGGACGCCGACCGGGTACGCGCGCGTGTCGGGCTGCCCCGGCCGGTGCCGGAGGATCTCCAGGGCGTCCGGCACCGGCTCCCGTGGGGTCTGTCGGCACTGCCGGCCTCGGTGGTGCTCTGGATGCTCCAGGAGGACGACCCGGATCTCAACGCCGTCGTCTGGCGGCTGCTGTCCGAGCAGGACACGGCGCTGCGGCGGGCCATCCTGGACGGGGTGTCGTTCGCCCCCGGACGGCTGCCGGCGATCGAGGTCGACCCGGTCCTCCGGAGGGACCACGAGGCACCGCCGGTCCCGGACCGGGTGGCCCGCCTCGGACTGGTCCCGGCCCTGCGCGCGTCGGCCTCGATGGCCGAGGCGCGGGAGGCCACGTCCATGGTCTACCGGCGTGAGCACTGGCAGACGGTCGCGGAGGCGGACCGCGAGAACTCCCTGCCCGGCTATGTCCGCTGGGCCCTGTGCGTGCGCCCGGACTGCCCGCCCTCGCTGCGCGCCCAGTTCGGTTCCCACCGCAAGTTCGACTTCCGGGTCCGCCAGGCGGGGATCCTGGCCGGGCCCGCCGAGTACGCCACGGGCCACGCCCCGGCGCTGGACGTGCTGAAGGTGCTCTCGCTGGGCCAGGTGATGTTCCCGCGGCGCATGCCCGAGGCCGAGGACGCGCTGCGCCCGCTCGTCCGGGACCGGATGGGCGGCCGGGAGGAGGCCTGGGCGGTGCTGGCCCAGCTCGTCGACACCTTCCACGGCACCGCGCCGGAGCTGGTCCTGACCGCGGGGGCCATCGCCTAGGCGGCCCGCCGCTTGTACTGCTCGGGGTAGCGCTCGGTGAACTTCACCACCCAGACCAGCAGGGCGACGGGGACGACCCAGTTGAACCAGTCGCTCTGCCCGGGCAGCCTGATGGCCAGCCAGGTGGACAGCGCCATCAGCGCGAAGACCACGCCCCAGGCCGTGGTCAGCACCTTGTTGACGTGGATGAAGACCGGCGAGTCCCAGAACTCGCGGGGCACCGAGTGGCGGGCGTACTGCGCGGTGAACGGGTCGGACGCCAGGGAGCCGAGCGCCACGACGGCCACCACCGCGTTGGAGATCACCTGGGCGTAGGTCTCCAGCCAGATCAGTTCGTGGCGGTCCAGGGCGAGGGCGAGGACGCAGAGCACGGCGAAGAACACGATGGCGACCATGTCGAGCAGGAAGAACCGGCCCCTGAGCATGTCCTTGCCGGACAGGACGGCCGCGGCGACCAGCGCGGCCAGCGCCGCGTACTCCCAGGTGCTGGGGCCGGCGACGACCCCGAAGATGATCCACGGGGCGAAGGAGAGGAAGACGCTCCCGGTGCCCCCGGGCCTCTCGACCCGGGCCCGGGTGGCGGGCCGCTGTTCCGTGTGTCCCATGGGAGCTCCTCCCGTCACCGCGTCGCTCTCCTACCAGCGTGCCGCGCGAGCGGGCCACCCGCATGCGAGCCGGTGCGGGGAGGAGAGAAAGGCGGAGAAGGGGGCGAAGGGGGGCGGGGCGGCCGGATTCGAACCGGCGTGTTCTGGTTCTGGAGACCGGTGCGCCTGCCTCTGCGCTACGGCCCCGCCCGTGCGGCAGATCGTAATGCCTTGGCCCGTTGTCAGTGCCTGCTGGTACCAATGACACATCGGGGGAACTGCGCGGCGGGGGGCTGCACATGGTGTACGGAGAGCGGGGGCGGTCACACCCTCTTGTGGTCGATCCGACGGACCGCAGGGCCCTGGAGGCGTACCGGCCGGCCGATCCCGCCGTGGTGGCCGAGGCGCGGCGGCTGAAGGAGGCCGCGCTGCTGGACTTCGGGCTGACGGAGTCCGCGGTGGCGTCCTGGCTGTACTCGAAGTGCCCGCACCAGATCCCGACGACGGCGGTGGACACGGCGGCCGTGGTCGCCTCCGGCGACGGCACGTGTCTGCTGCTCTACAACCCGGACTTCTTCGTCGCGCTGGGCCTGGACGGCGTGAAGTTCGTGCTCTTCCACGAGGCCCGGCACCTGGTCCACCGCCACCTGCTGGCCGACCCGGAACTGCGCGAGGACCCGGTGTTCACGCTCGCCGCCGAGGTCGCCGTCAACCACGTGGCCCTGGTCCGCCTGGGCCGTGCGGAGCTGCCCGTGCTGGACGGCCGCCCCACCGGCGTCGACCCGCGCGAGATCCACGACGCCTACCGCGCCGACCTGACGGCGCACGGTCTGGAGCCGCTCGGGTACGACGCGTTCACCGAGACCGACATGCGGATCTACGGCGAACTGAAGCGCATGTGCGATCCGCCGGTGCCGCCCGCGGTCTGCCCGCACCTGGTGCCCGGTCTGATCCCCGCCGACCAGGAGACGGTCGACGCGGTGACCTCGTCCGCGCTGCTCAACACCCTGCTGGCGGCCCGGCGCGGCCACGCCGGCGCGGAGCGCGAGCTGCTCGACCTCATGGGCCGTACGGAGGCGGGCTCGGCGCGGGCCGCGAAGCTCTGGGGGAACCTGGGCGCGGGCATGCTGCGCGGGGAGACGACCCGCACCCGGGCCGTGGACTGGTGGCAGCGCTGGCTGGTCGACGTCCTGGGCTCGCGGCTGCGGGACGGCGAGCGGCTGGTGTACCCGAAGAAGCGCGGCGCCCTGCTGGCGGCCCTCGGCCAGGACCCGATGCTCGCCCGGCGCGGCCCGGTGCGGGACAAGGCGCTCGTCATCGCCTACGACACCTCGGGGTCGATGCCGGACCGGGTGATCGACTGGCTCACCCGGCTCGTCGGCGGGATCGACGGGGTCACGGCGCACTGGCTGTCCTTCGACGCCGTGGTGATGCCGTTCCGGCCGGGCGAGCGGGTGTACGGCGGTGGCGGCACCAGCTTCCGGGCGGTCGCGGACTATGTGGAGGGCCGTACGGAGGTGGCGGGCCGGCGCTGCGAGGTGTCCCCGGACGCGGTCGTCGTCCTCACCGACGGATACGCGCCGCCGATCACACCGGCCGAGCCGGAGAAGTGGATCTGGCTGATAACGGAGGGCGGCGACGACTGGCCCGAGAAGCACACACCCGCGATGGACTGCCATCGCGTCACCACGGGATCACGGTAGATGAGCACGGAGACACCGCAGACTGCGGTCACAGGAAAGCCGGTGGAGCCGACGGAGCCGGTGGAGCCGTCCCGGCTGGAGTCGTTCATCGACGCGATGATCGACCTGCGGCAGACCGGGCAGATCTTCGGCGAGCACGGCATCGGCAAGACGGCGACGTTCTTCTCCCATCTCGCCCGCGCCCACCCGGACACCGCGCTGGTGTACGTGCCGGCGGCCAATCTCACCCCGGACGACCTGCTGGTCAACGCGCCGGTCCGGGACCCGCGCACCGGCGAACTGGTGCTGCGCCAGCTGGTGATGAGTCAGCTGCGGCCGGGCCGGCCGTTCGTGCTGCTCATCGACGACTCGCTGCAGGCGGGCGACACGATCCAGTCGCAGCTGATGCAGATCGCCTGCAACTGGGCGCTGGGCGAGCACGATCTGCGCGCCCTGGGCTGTGTCGGCGTGTTCCTCACCGACAACGAGTCGCTGTCGGAGACCTCGGCGCGCCGGGGCGACCTGGCGCTGCTCGACCGCATGGTGACGATGCGGATCACGGCCAACGACACCTCGTGGCGTCGGCATCTCGCGGCCAAGTACCGGCCGTGGGACCTGCGTCCGGTCTTCTCGCTGTGGGCGTCCCTCTCCCCCGCCCTGCGCGAACTGCTCTCCCCGCGCACCCTGGACCATGTGCTCGCCAACGCGCGCGAGGGCTTCCCGCTGCGCTGGGGCCTGCCGCTGGTCGACGGCGAGCGGCTGCGGCTGGCCGAGCCGGGCCCGGACGGCAGACCGGGCCGGAACCGCACGGCCGAGATCCTCGACCGGATCGCGGCGAGCCTAGGCGTGGCCGATCCGGCGACGATCGCGGACCCGGTGCGGCAGGTGGTGCGGGCGGCGCTGCGCAACCGCTGGACGGTGCTGCTCCAGGGACCGCCGGGCTGCGGCAAGACGGAGCTGGTCCGGGAGACCCTGCGCGGGGGACTCGGCCGGGACGCCCTGTACTTCTCGCTGCCGGTCACCAACGTCGAGGATTTGTGCGCACCGGTCCCGTCCCCGGACGGCACCCTCGACAACCTGCTCGCCGCGCCCTTCACGGGTCCGGAGCCCAAGGCGATCGTCTGGGACGAGTACAACCGGCCCAAGGACAAGGCCGCGTTCGCCAAGCTGATGGAGGTCACCCAGGAGTGGTCGCTGGCGGGACGGCGGATCGAGAACCTGCGGGCCCAGATAGCCGTGCAGAATCCGCCGTACCACCTGGGCCGCAAGCTGCTGGTGTCGCGGAACAACATCGCCCAGGCCACCCGGTTCACGGCCTCGCTCCTGGTCGAGCCCGAGGACATCCCGGCCAACGAGTGGCTGCTCGCGCGGTACGGCCGGGACGCCGAGACGGTCCTGGAGTGGTGGAAGCACGACATCGACGACGCGGGCCGGGCCTGGATCACCAAGCGGACCCTGGAGCGGCTCATCAAGCTGCACCGCAAGGGGCTGCCGCTGGAGATGGCCACGGTCTATCTCGGTGACGGCGAGTACGCCCCGGTGCCGCTGACGGGCCTGGTCGACCGTTTCCGGGGCCGTCCGGTCACCGGGCTGCGCGAGCTGGCCCGGGACGTCGACGCCTGGGAGGCCCGGCTGCGCCGGGCCGCCGCGCACTGCGACGAGGGCGGGGACGACAGCGACGTCGTCCACCAGCTCCTCGCCAACGCGGAGCTGTCCCAGGTGAAGAGACACCGGGCGGCGGTGGTCCGGCTGGTGGCCCTGCTCCCGGCCAAGCTGCGCGCGACCTACCTGGTGGGCGCCTCGGAGCGGCAACAGCGGTACTGGATGGAGGTGTTCATGGAGCTGCGCGGGAGCTGACCGCCGGCCCCGCGCGGGTCCCGGCCCCCGCTCACCACTCCGCCACCCGGTAGTCCTTCAGGAACACCCCGGCCACCGGGTCCCCGGCCTCGCCGCGCACGATCGGGTCGTACACCCGGGCCGCGCCGTCGACGATGTCGAGGGGCGTGCGGAAGCCGGCGCCCGCCATCCGGGCCTTCTTCGGGGCCGGGTTCTCGTCGGTGATCCAGCCGGTGTCGACGGCGCACATGTGGACGCCCTGCTCGGCGAGTTCGGCGGCGCTGGTGCGGGTGAGCATGTTGAGGGCGGCCTTGGCCATGTTGGTGTGCGGATGGCCCGCCATCTTGTTGCGGACGGTGAAACGGCCCTCGACGGCGGTCACGTTGACCACGTAACGCCGGAGGTGCGGTGCGGCCAGCAGCAGGGGCAGCAGCCGGTCGCAGAGCAGGGCCGGGGCCAGGGCGTTGACGAGCTGGGTCTCCAGGACCTCGGCCGGATCGAGGTCGCCGAGCCGGGCCGACCAGGAGTTCTCGGGCGACGGGTCGGGCAGCAGCCCGGCCTCGTCGGCCTCCCGGAGCGCCACCGGGAGGGACGCGGCTCCGCGCTCCAGCATGCGCATCGGGGTGAAGCCGGGGGCCTGCCGGGCGGCCGGGGGCAGTGCGTCGCGCTCGCCGGCCGCCAGCAGGGCGTAGGACTCCGGCGGTCTGCGCACGGTCTGGGCCGCGTTGTTGACGAGGATGTCCAGCGGCTCGCCCTCCTGCCGCAACTCCTCGCACAGGCCGAGGACTTGACGCGGGTCGCGCAGGTCGACGGCGAGGACGGTGAGCCGGTCCAGCCAGGTGGCGCTGCCGGGCGCGGCCTGGAAGCGGCGCACGGTGTCGTGCGGGAACCGGGAGGTGACCAGGACCCGGGCGCCGTCGCGCAGCATCATCAGCGCCAGCTGGAAGCCGATCTTCACCCTGCCGCCGGTGAGCAGCACCCGGCGGCCGGCGAGGTCGGTGCTCAGGGCGCGGCGGGCGGTGTTGTCGCTGGCGCAGCCGGGGCAGAGCCGATGGTAGAAGGTGTCCACCTGTCGATAGGGCGACTTGCAGACGTAGCAGGTGCGCGGCTTGTGGAAGACGCCCCCGGCGCCGGGCACGGCCAGGGGCGCGTCCTCGCGGCGGTCCAGGGCGCCGGTCGCGGTCGCGGCCATCGCGGCGGCGTCGGCCGCCGACACCTCACCGCTGCGCGTCCTGCGGCGGCGCAGCCGTCCGTCGCGGGCGAAGGAGGCGGCGACCTGCTCGGCGCGCAGCCGCACCGGGTCGTCGACGGGCAGCGCCCGCAGCTTCCCCACGACCGCGTGGAAAGCGGCCAGTTCCGCCTCGGTGATCGCCTCGCCCATCCGTCCCGTCCCCTGTCCGCACTCCCGCGGTCCCGCGGTCCCGGCCGGATTCGAACCGGCGTATCCACCTTGACAGGGTGGCGAGTCTGCCTCTGCTCCACAGGACCTCGTGGCACGGCCGGACGACCGGATTCGAACCGGCGTGTCCGCCTTGGCAAGGCGGTGCGCCTGCCTCTGCGCCACGTCCGGCCGTGTGCCCCGGATCGTAGCCGGGCGAGGGCGCGGGGGCTTACCCGTTTTCCGCGGCGGCCGTGGGTTCAGCGGGAGGCGCGCCGCAGTTCCAGGCGTTCCTTCTCGGACAGGCCGCCCCAGACGCCGAACCGTTCGTCGTTGTCCAGCGCGTACTCCAGGCAGGCCGCGCGCATCTCGCACATACCGCAGATGCGCTTCGCCTCGCGCACCGAGCTGCCGGGCTCGGGGAAGAAGAAGTCCGCCCCGGTCTGCGCGCACAGCGCCTGCGCCTGCCAGGCCGGGACGGGCGTGCGGGGCGGGATGATGGTGTCGAAGTGCATGGCCAGGATCGTGCCCTGCGGCGAAAAACGTTCGCTCAACGACCGATCAACGCCGGAGCGACGGACCACAGCAGTCTCGATGATGCGCTTCGGCACCACGGCTGCGCACGGCGGCGCGCGCAACGAAATCAGAACCCGGTGAGTGCGTCAAGTGACCGACGGTAACCGGGGTCCGGTGGGCGTGCTCCGGCAGCGATTGTCAGTGGGCGGTGGAAGACTCGCCTGTGCAATGGACGGGACCCTTCCGAGGAGGGCGATGATGCTCACCACCCGTTTCGTCAACGGCGCTCCCAACTGGATCGACCTCGGCACCCCCGAGATC
Organism: Streptomyces sp. NPDC048288; assembly: GCF_043201555.1. NCBI lineage: Bacteria > Bacillati > Actinomycetota > Actinomycetes > Kitasatosporales > Streptomycetaceae > Streptomyces > Streptomyces sp. NPDC048288. The sequence continues at coordinate 226,555 of NZ_JBICZD010000007.1, read as the reverse complement.
GACGGCGCCATCTCCTTCTACAACGGTCTGTTCGGCTGGGAGTTCCAGTCGGCGGGGCCGGACGCCGGCGGTTACGGCTTCTTCCAGCTGGACGGCAGGACCGTGGCCGGTGGCATGCAGACCACTCCCGAGCAGGGTCCGCCCTCCTGGACCGTGTACTTCCGGAGCGAGGACGCGCAGGCCACCGCCAAGCTCGCCGAGCAGGCGCACGGCAGCGTCCTCGCCCAGCCGATGGACGTGATGGGCCAGGGCCACCTGGCGATCCTCGCCGACCAGGCGGGCGTGCCCTTCGGCATCTGGCAGCCCGCGCTGACCAAGGGCGTCGAGGTGGCGGGCGATCCGGGCTCGCTGTGCTGGGTGGAGCTGTACACCCCGGACATCGCGGCGGCCGCCGCTTTTTATCACAAGACGCTCGGTCTGGAGACCTCCGGAGTACCTTTCCCGGGCGGCACCTACACCTGTGTCAATCCGGCGGGCGGCGAGGACGACTCGATGTTCGGCGGGATGGTCCCGCTGGCCGAGGATCCGGCCGAGGCGCAGGCCGGCGCGTACTGGCTGCCGTACTTCGAGGTCGAGGACCCGGACGCGGTGGTCGAGAAGGCCCAGCAGTCCGGCGGCAGGGTGCGGATGCCGGCGACGACCCTGGAGGGCGTGGGCCGCATGGCCAAGCTCGCGGACCCGTACGGCGCCCGCTTCGCGGTGATCAAGGGCGAGCCGCAGCAGAGCTGACGCGGGGCGCGGTGAGGCGGAGGCGCGGCTAGGCGGAGGCGCGCCGTACCAGTGTCGTGGGCAGGACGACGCTGGACGGCGCGTCCGTGGCCGACTCGTCGCGGGTGAGGGTGCGCAGCAGGAGCCGGGCCATCAACCGGCCCATCTCCTCTATGTCCTGACGGACCGTCGTCAGCGAGGGGTCGGGCTGTTCGGTGACCGGCAGTACATCGTCGAAGCCGATCACGGCCACGTCCTGCGGCACCCGGCGGCCGCGCTCGCGCAGGACCCGCAGCGCGCCGAGCGCGGTGAGGTCGTTGGCGGCGAACACGGCGTCCACGTCCGGGCAGCGGTCGAGGAGTTCGGCCATGGCGCGCTCGCCGCCGCCCGGGGTGAAGTCGCTCGGCACGACCAGCCGGGGGTCGGGCTCGCCCATGACGTCCCGGTAGCCCTGGAGGCGGTCGGCCGCCGAAGTCTGGTCCAGGGGCCCGGTGATGTGCGCGATCCGGGTCCGGCCGAGGCCGGCGAGGTGGCGTACGGCGTCCTGGGCTCCGCCGCGGTTGTCGCAGTCGACGTACACGGCGCTGTCGGTGCCGTCGTGCCAGCCGGGGCGGCCGCCGAACACGGTGGGGACTCCGGCGCCCTCGATCAGGCCGGGCAGCGGGTCGTCGAGGTGGAGCGAGAAGACCAGGGCGCCGTCGACATGGCCGCCGGCGAGATAGCGGGCCACCCGCGCGTGGTCGTCGCGGCCCTCGGTGAGCAGCAGCACCAGCTGGTTGTCCTGGGCCGTCAGCTCCTTGCTGATGCCGCGCAGTTGCAGGGCGAAGAAGGGGTCGGTGAAGATCCGGGTCTCGGGTTCGGCGATGACGACGGCGACGGCGTCGTGCCGTCGGGTCACCAGGCTGCGGGCGGCCTGGTTGGGGACGTAGCCGAGTTCCTCGACCGCCCGGCGGACCCGTTCGACGAGAGGCTCGCGCACGCCGTCCCCGCCGTTGACCACCCGGGAGACGGTGGCCCGGGACACCCCGGCCCGCGCGGCCACGGCCTCCAGGGTGGGGCGCGACACTGCCTCGGACACCTCGGCCCTCCTCGTCGGCGGCTGGTGATCAGCATAGCCCCGGGTGACCGCCCCAAGTCGTGGCGTCAGGAGGGCTCTTCGGGCCGTGCCCGGCTCGGCTGGACGCGTTTCGGTTCGCCCGGCATCTTCGGGTACTCGGGCGGGTACGGCAGATCGCCGAGCCCGTGCTCGTGTTCGTCGCGGCGGGCGAGTTCCAGGAGCGCGTCGAGGGAGTAGGCGTGGTCGTCCATGTCGGCGTGCACGTCGCCGACTTCGGCGAACCGGGCGGGCATCGTGGCGAGGTCGAAGTCGCCCGGCCGCACGTCGTCGACCTCGTCCCAGCGCAGGGGCGCGGAGACCGGGGCGTTCGGGCGGGGCCGCAGGGAGTAGGCGGAGGCGATGGTGCGGTCGCGGGCGGTCTGGTTGTAGTCGACGAAGATGCGCTCGCCGCGCTCCTCCTTCCACCACTTGATGGTCACCCGGTCGGGCATCCGGCGTTCCAGCTCACGGCCCAGGGCGATCGCGGCCCGGCGGACCTGGACGAAGGTCCAGCGGGGTTCGATCGGTACGAAGACGTGCAGGCCCCGGCCGCCGGAGGTCTTGGGCCAGCCGCGCAGTCCGCCGAACTCGTCGAGGACGGCGCGCAGTTCGTGGGCGGCGCGGACGGCGTCGCCGAAGTCGGTGCCGGGCTGCGGATCGAGGTCGATCCGGAGTTCGTCGGGGCTGTCGACGTCGGCCCGGCGCACCGGCCAGGGATGGAAGGTGAGCGTGCCGTACTGCGCGGCCCACACCACGGCGGCCTCCTCGGTGGGGCACATCTCGTCGGCGGTGCGGCCGCTGGGGAAGGTGATGTGGGCGGTGGGGATCCAGTCGGGCATGCCCTTGGGCGCGCGCTTCTGGTAGAACCACTCGCCCTCGACGCCGTCCGGGTAGCGCTGGAGGGTGGTGGGCCGGTCGCGCAGGGCGCGCAGGATGCCGGGGGCCACGGCCGCGTAGTAGCGGGCGACGTCCAGCTTGGTGAAACCGCGCTCCGGGAAGAAGACCTTGTCGGGGCTGGACAGCCGTACGGTCCGGCCGGCCACCTCCAGTTCCACCGCTTTCGCCATGCCGCCACGGTAGGCGCACCGCCCCCACCCCGCATATCGGCCTGCCGGGCCCGCGTACGGAAGGCGCGCCGCGTGACGAGCGGAGGCCGGGGACCCCTCGTACAGTCGGAGCATGGATCTGCCGGTGATGCCACCCGTGAAGCCGATGCTCGCCAAGTCGGTGGCGGCGATCCCGCCGGACATGCAGTACGAGGCGAAGTGGGACGGCTTCCGGGCGATCGTGTTCCGTGACGGCGCCGAGGTGGAGCTGGGCAGCCGCACCGGGAAGCCGTTGACCAGGTACTTTCCCGAGCTGGTGGCGGCGCTGAAGGAGCGGGTGCCGGAGCGGTGCGTGCTGGACGGGGAGATCGTGATCGCGCGGGAGGGCCGGCTGGACTTCGACGCCCTGACCGAGCGGATCCATCCGGCGGACTCCCGGGTCCGCACGCTCGCGGAGCGCACGCCCGCCTCCTTCGTCGCCTTCGACCTGCTGGCGCTGCACGACGAGTCCCTCCTCGACGTCCCGCTGACCGACCGCCGCGCGCTGCTCGCCCGGGCGCTGGCCGACGCGACCCCACCGGTGCATCTGGCGCCCGCGACGACCGATGTGAAGGTGGCCCGGCAGTGGTTCGAGCAGTACGAGGGGGCCGGCCTCGACGGGGTCATCGCCAAGCCCCTCACGCTGCGCTACCTCCCCGACGAGCGGGCCATGTTCAAGGTCAAGCACGAGCGGACGGCCGATGTCGTGGTGGCGGGCTACCGCCTGCACAAGAGCGGCCCGGTGGTGGGCTCGCTGCTCCTGGGCCTGTACGACGACCGGGGCGCCCTGCAGCATGTAGGGGTCTCCGCCGCCTTCCCCATGAAGCGGCGCGCCGAGCTGATCGAGGAGCTGGAGCCGCTGCGCATGGCGGACGTCTCCGGGCACCCGTGGGCGGCCTGGACGGAGGAGGCCGCCCACGAGTCGGCCCGGCTGCCCGGCGCGCCGAGCCGCTGGTCGGGCAAGAAGGACCTGTCCTGGGTGCCGCTGCGGCCGGAGCGGGTGGCCGAGGTGGCGTACGACCACATGGAGAACGGCGCCCGCTTCCGGCACACGGCCCGCTTCCGCCGCTGGCGCCCGGACCGCACACCGGAGAGCTGCACCTACGCCCAGCTGGAGGAGCCGGTGCGCTACGACCTCGGGGAGATCCTGGGGTCCTGACCGTCCCCGAACCGTCCCCGATCCGTCCCCGATCCGGTTCGACCGGGTATGGCCCCCGATGACTTGTTGAGCACACAATCAAGCAAGAGCGTGAACGGGGCGGGGCGACCGGGGGGCCGCGATGGACATACGACACGAGGCGCCGACACGCCGCACCGTACTGGCGGCAGCGCTGGCGGCGGCAGCGACGACGGCTTCCCTCACGGCGGGCTGCACCCGGCACGGCACGGCGGACGACGGCCGCGCACCACGGGCCTCCCCGACGCCGAGTGCGGGCACCCCGGCACCGAGCGCGCCGCGGACCACCGGATCCGTCCTGGCCGTGAAGATCGACAACGTGGCCGCGGCCCGCCCCCAGACCGGACTGGACTCGGCGGACGTGGTGTACGCGGAGCAGGTGGAGGGCGGCCTCAGCCGACTGATGGCGGTGTACGCCACCAAGCTGCCCAAGGTCATCGGCCCGGTGCGCAGCGCCCGCGAGTCCGACCTGGAGCTGCTGCGCCAGTTCGACCACCCGACCCTCGCCTTCTCCGGCGCCCAGCGCAGACTGCTGCCCCTGATCGACAAGGCTCCCCTGCTCCCCGAGACACCCGGCGGGAAGTCCGCCGCCTTCTACCGCGGCACGGACCACCCCGCGCCGCACAACCTCTACCTCCGGCCTGCCGAGCTGCTGCCCGAGCCCCCCGGCAATGCGGCCCTCACCACCGGCTTCCGCTACGGCCCCGCCCCGGCCGGCGGCACGGTCACGGCCGCGCGCACGGTGCGCTACCCGGCGGCCCGCTTCACCTTCACCTGGTCCGCCGACCGGCACCGCTGGCTGGTGTCGATGGACGGCACCCCGGCCCGGACCACGGCCGGAACGCGGCTGGCCGCCGCCACGGTCGTGGTGCAGTACGTGCGGGTGACCAAGTCCACGTATCACGACGTGCTCGGCAACTACACGCCGTACACCGAGACCGTGGGGACGGGGAAGGCCGAAGTGCTGCGGGACGGGCGGTCGTTCGAGTGCAGGTGGTCACGGCCGGCCGCCACGGACGGTACGACGTTCACCGGCGCGGACGGCGGTCCGGTGGACTTCGCCGACGGCCAGGTGTGGGTGGTGTTCGCGAAGGCCTAGGGCTCGTCCGGCGGATCACGGCCCGTGCCCTAATCCTGTTGACCGCCCGCTGCAGGCGGTGCTGGAGTCGGCGCGTGGACAGCATCCCCGCCAACCGGCGGCTCTGGAACCGGATCAGCAGCGCCTACCAGCACGAGCACGACCCGCGGATCGGCGCCGCACCCCGGCTGTGGGGCATGTACTCCATCCCGGACGCGCACCTGAACGCCCTGGGCGAGGTCACCGGCAAGCGCGTCCTCGAACTCGGCTGCGGCGCCGGCCAGTGGTCCAGGGCGCTCGCCGCCGAGGGCGCCACCGTGGTCGGGCTCGACCTGTCCGAAGCCCAACTCGCCGCAGCGGCCCACGCGATGGGAGCGGCCCGCTACCCGCTGGTGCAGGGCGCCGCCGAACGGCTCCCCTTCGCCGCCGACAGCTTCGACCTGGTCTTCTGCGACTTCGGCGGGCTCAGCTGGGCGCCCCCGCACCTGGCCGTCCCGCAGGCCGCACGCGTCCTGCGCCCAGGCGGGCGCCTGGTGTTCAACGTCGCCAGCCCCTGGTTCGAAGCCTGCTACGACGAAGCCGCCGGCCGCGTGACCACGACGCTGCGGCAGGACTACTTCGGGCTGGACACCATCGCCGAAGTCGACGGCGCGACCAGCTATCAGCTCACCTACGGCGGCTGGGTCAAGGTGCTGCGCGGCGCGGGTCTCGTCATCGACGACCTCATCGAGCCGCGGCCCGAACCCGGAACACCCAACGGCTACAACGAGACCGACCCACCGGACTGGGCACACCGCTGGCCGGCGGAACTGCTCTGGGTCACCCGGAAACCGTGAGTTCCGCCGGATTGCGCAGTCCCTCCGCCGCGTCCGCGACGCGGCGGATCAGGTCGAAGAACTGACTCTGCTCGTCGGCCGAGAGCGGGGCCAGGAAGACCTGGTTCATCCGGGCGGTGCGCACGGTGAGCTTGCGATGGGTGCGCAGCCCGTCGTCGGTGAGACGCAGCAGCGAACGGCGGCCGTCCTGCGGGTCGCGCACCTTGTCGACCAGTCCGCGCCGGCCGAGCCGGCTGATGACCTCCGCGATGGTCGACCGGTCCAGGCCCACCCGCTCCCCCACGGTGCGCTGGTCCAGCCCCGGCTCGGCGACGAGCGCGTTCAGGACGGCGAACTGCGGCGAGGTGATCTCCTCCGAGACCATCGTGTTCCACAGCAGGTAGTGGGCCTGCTGCAGCCGCCGGGCCAGGTGCCCGGGGTGGGTGGTGAGGTCCACCGCCGCCATATGCCCTCCCATGGTCCGAATTCGTTGGTGCACTGAACGATACCCGCAGCCGTCCATCCTGTCTGTACACCCGTCTGCCATCATCCGAGGTCTTGACGGGTGGCGACACCAGTGGCAGCGTGGCAGACATCTCGCTGAAATACTCAGTGCCCTGATTAATTCGCTGAGAGATGAGGCTGCACGGATGGACAAGGTGGTCGCCACGGCCGCGGAAGCGGTGGCCGATGTGCCGGAGGGCGCGTCGCTGGCGGTGGGCGGGTTCGGGCTGAGCGGTGTCCCGGGCGTGTTGATCGAGGCGTTGTACCAGCGGGGGGTGGGGGGCCTGGCGGTGGTCTCGAACAACTGCGGGGCGATGGACACGGGTCTTGCCGTGCTGCTCGCCGCCGGACGGATCACCCGGGTGACGGGGTCGTACATCGGGGGGAACAAGGAGTTCGCGCGGCAGTATCTGGCGGGTGAGCTGGAGCTGGAGCTGATCCCGCAGGGGACGCTGGCGGAGCGGCTGCGGGCCGGCGGTGCGGGGATCCCGGCCTTCTACACGCCCGCGGGGGTCGGGACGCAGGTCGCGGACGGCGGGCTGCCGTGGCGTTACGACGGCTCCGGCGGGGTGGCCCTGGCGTCGCCCGCGAAGGAGGTGCGGGACTTCGACGGCACCGAGTACGTCCTGGAGCGCGGGATCCGCACCGATTTCGCGCTGGTGCGGGCGGCGAAGGGCGACCGGCACGGGAACCTGGTCTTCAACAAGTCCACCCGCAACTTCAACCCGCTCGCGGCGATGGCCGGCAAGGTCACCATCGCGGAGGTGGAGGAACTCGTGGAGCCCGGGGAGATCGATCCGGACGCGGTGCACCTGCCGGGGATCTTCGTGCAGCGGGTGGTGGCCCTCACTCCCGAGCAGGCGGCGGACAAGAAGATCGAGCAGCGGACGGTGAGCAGCTGATGGCCTGGACGCGTCAGGAGATGGCCGCACGGGCGGCCCGTGAACTGCGGGACGGGCAGTACGTCAACCTCGGGATCGGGCTGCCGACGCTGATCCCGAACTATCTGCCGTCCGGTGTCGAGGTGATCCTCGAATCCGAGAACGGGATCCTGGGCACCGGCCCCTACCCCACCGAGGACGCGGTCGACCCGGACCTGATCAACGCCGGGAAGGAGACCGTCACGGTCCTTCCCGGGGCCTCCTTCTTCGACTCGGCGCTCTCGTTCTCCATGATCCGCGGCGGGCACATCGACGTCGCCGTGCTGGGGGCCATGCAGGTCTCCGCCAACGGGGACCTGGCCAACTGGGCGGTTCCCGGGAAGCTGGTCACCGGGATCGGCGGGGCGATGGACCTGGTCCACGGCGCCCGCACGGTGATCGTGGTCATGACGCACACGGCGAAGGACGGCTCGCCGAAGATCCTCACCGAGTGCGCGCTGCCCCTGACCGGGAAAGCATGCGTGAACCGGATCATCACGGATCTCGGCGTGATCGACGTGACCGACGCGGGACTGGTCCTCGTCGAGACCGCGCCCGGCGTGGGTGTCGAGGAGATCGTGGCCCGGACCGACGCGAAGCTGACTGTCCCGGAGGGTCTGCTGTGAACACGGTGTACATCGTCGACGCGGTCCGCACGCCGATCGGCCGCTACAACGGCGCTCTGGCGGGCGTGCGCCCGGACGACCTGGCCGCGCACGCCGTCCGGGAACTCCTGGCCCGCACCCCGGCCCTGGACCCGGCCCGGATCGAGGACGTCTACTTCGGCAACGCCAATGGCGCCGGCGAGGAGAACCGCAACGTCGGCCGCATGGCCGCCCTGCTCGCGGGTCTGCCCACCAGCGTGCCGGGCGTCACCGTCAACCGGCTGTGCGCCTCCGGGCTGGAAGCCGTCATCCAGGCCGCCCGCGCGATCGCCGCCGGGGACGCCTCCATCGCCGTCGCCGGCGGTGTCGAGTCCATGACCCGGGCGCCGTACGTACTGCCGAAGAACGACCGGCCCTTCCCCGCCGGGCACGCGGAGCTGTACTCGACCACGCTGGGCTGGCGGATGGTCAACCCGAAGATGGACCCGCAGTGGACCATCCCCCTCGGGGAGTCGGCGGAACGCATCGCGGACAAGCACAAGATCAGCCGGGAGCAGCAGGACGAGTTCGCCCTCGCCTCCCACCAGAAGGCAGCTGCCGCGCAGGAGCAGGGCCTGTTCGACGCCGAACTGGCACCGGTCGCCGTGCCCCGGCGCAAGGGCGACCCGGTCGCCTTCGCCGCCGACGAATGCGTACGGCCGGACGCCTCCCTCGCTGCCATGGCCAAGCTCAAGCCGTCCTTCCGTACGGAAGGCGGCACGGTGACCGCGGGCAACGCGTCCCCGCTCAACGACGGCGCGGCGGCCCTGCTGCTGACCGACGAGGAGGGGCTCAAGGCGATCGGGCGGGAGCCGCTGGCCCGGGTGTCCGCGACCGGTGTGCACGCGCTGGACCCCGACTACTTCGGGCTCGCGCCGGTCGAGGCGGTGCAGCGTGCGCTGGGCAAGGCGGGCAAGACCTTCGCCGACCTCGATGTGCTGGAACTCAACGAGGCGTTCGCGGCGCAGGTACTGGGGTGTGTCGCCGAATGGCCCGAGTTCGATCCGGCGATTCTCAATCCGCAGGGTGGGGCGATCGCGTTGGGGCATCCGCTGGGTGCGTCGGGGGCGCGGCTGGCGGGGACGGTGGCGCATCAGCTGGCTCGGCGTGGAAGCGGTACCGGTGTTGCCAGCCTTTGCATCGGCGTCGGGCAAGGGCTCGCGCTTGTTCTTGAACGGTAGACGGGCCGTGCGCACCTGCGGGTTGCGTCGTGGCTGGTCGCGCAGTTCCCCGCGCCCCTGAAGGGGCGCTCACACCTAGGACTTTCTATGACACTCACCCAGGCCGACATCGACCTCGAAATCGCCGCCGAGCACGCCGCCTACGAGAAGGGCGTCGCCGAGGGTGCCCCCGTCGAGCACCACCCCCGGCGGGACTACGCCCCCTACCGGTCCTCCGTTCTCCGGCATCCGAAGCAACCCCTGGTCGCCATCGACACGGCCAAGGACCCGGAGCTGGTGGAGCTGCACTCGCCCGCCTTCGGGGAGCGGGACATCACGGGGATAGACAATGACCTGACCGTGCAGCACAGCGGTGAGCCCGTGGGTGAGCGGATCACCGTCTCCGGGCGGCTGCTGGACCGGGACGGGCGGCCGGTCCGGGGGCAGCTGGTCGAGATCTGGCAGGCCAACTCGGCGGGCCGCTACGCCCACCAGCGCGAGCAGCACGACGCCCCGCTGGACCCGAACTTCACGGGTGTCGGCCGGACGATCACCGACGCCGACGGCGGCTACCGCTTCACCACCATCCAGCCGGGCCCCTACCCGTGGCGCAACCACGTCAACGCCTGGCGCCCGGCCCACATCCACTTCTCGATGTTCGGTACGGCGTTCACGCAGCGGCTGGTGACGCAGATGTACTTCCCGAGCGACCCGCTGTTCCCGTACGACCCGATCATCCAGTCGGTGACGGACGACGCGGCCCGGCAGCGGCTGGTCGCGACGTACGACCACAGCCTGTCCGTGCCCGAGTTCTCCATGGGCTACCACTGGGACATCGTGCTGGACGGCCCGAACGCCACCTGGATCGAAGAAGGACGCTGACCTGCCATGACGAAGATCGACACGAGCAGCCCGGAGAGCGTGCTGCCCACCCCGTCGCACACGGTCGGCCCGTTCTACGGCTACGCGCTGCCGTTCCGCGGCGGCGAGGAGATCGCGCCCCTCGGGCATCCGGACACGGTCACGGTCCACGGGTACGTCCTGGACGGCGAGGGCAACCCGCTGCCGGACGCGCTCGTGGAGCTGTGGGGCGCCGACCCCGACGGGAACCTGTCCACCACCGACGGTTCGATCCGCCGCGATCCGGCGACCGGTGACTACCTCGGCCGCAACGGTGTGGAGTTCACCGGCTGGGGCCGGATCCAGACGGACACCAACGGGCACTGGTACGCGCGGACGCTGCGGCCCGGCGCCCGGGGCGGCGGGGCGCCGTACATCAGCGTGTGCGTGTTCGCGCGCGGGCTGCTGGTGCACCTGTTCACGCGGATCTACCTGCCGGGCGACGACGCGGCGCTCGCCGCCGACCCGCTGCTCACCCGGGTGGGCGAGCGGCGCGACACGCTGATCGCCGCCGACGAGGGCCGGGGGACCTACCGTTTCGACATCCGCCTTCAGGGCGAGGGCGAGACGGTCTTCCTGGAGTTCCAGTGACACCAGCTACGTACGGCGGCGGTGACGCCGGGCTGCTCGGTCCCGGGTGGTCCGGTTCCCCCGCCGCGACCGCGACGAGCGACGGCGCCTATCTGGGTGCACTGCTGGACGCGGAGGCGGCTCTCACCCGTGCCCAGGCGGCTCTGGGGCTGGCCCCGGACGCGGCCGCCACGGCCGTGGGCGAGGCCGCCGACCCCGGCCGCTTCGACGTCGGGGCCCTCGCCGAGCGCGCCCGCGCGGGCGGCAACCCGGTCATTCCGCTGGTCGCCGATCTGACGAAGGCGGTCGGCGCGGAGTACGGGCCGTACGTCCATCGGGGTGCGACCAGCCAGGACATCATGGACACGGCGACGATGCTGGTCGCCGCCCGCACCCTGGACCTGGTGCTCGCGGACCTCGATCGCACCGCACGAGGGCTGGCCCGGCTGGCCGCCGAGCATCGCGACTCGCCGATGCCGGGACGCACGCTCACCCAGCACGCCGTACCGACGACGTTCGGGCTGAAGGCGGCCGGCTGGCGTTCGCTGGTCCTGGACGCCCGGGACCGGACGGCCCGGGTGCGTGCGTCGCTGCCCGTGCAACTCGCGGGCGCGGCGGGCACGTTGGCCGCCTTCGGGGCGTACGGCGCCACGGACCCCACGGCGCTGCCCGAGGCCTACGCCCGTGAACTCGGCCTGGCCGCCCCGCTGCTGCCCTGGCACACCCTGCGCACACCGGTCGCCGATCTCTCCGGGTGCCTCGCCTTCACGGCCGGGGCCCTCGGCAAGGTCGCGGTGGACGTGCTGACCCTGTCCCGTACCGAGATCGGCGAGGTCGCCGAGGGCAGCGGGGGCGGTTCGTCGGCGATGCCGCACAAGGCGAACCCGGTGCGGTCCACGCTGGTCGCGGCGGCGGCCCGGCGGGCTCCGCAGCTCGCGGCCGTCCTGTACGGGTCGCTGGTCGCGGAGGACGAGCGGCCGGCCGGTGCCTGGCACGCCGAGTGGGAGCCGTTGCGGGACCTGCTGCGGACGGTCGGGGGCGCGGCCCGGGACGCGGCGGAACTGGCGGAGGGGCTGCGGGTGCACCCGGAGGCGATGCGCCGGCACCTCGGTCTCACCGGTGGGCTGATCGTCTCGGAGCGGCTCTCCGCCGAACTGGCCCCCGTGCTCGGCCGGGCCCGGGCGAAGGAACTGCTCACCGAACTCGCCCGCCGCACCCACAGCGAGCACCGCACACTCCGTGAACTCCTCGCCGAGGAACCCGGGTTGAAGGATGTCGACCTCGACGGCCTGACCGACCCCGCCCGCTACACCGGCTCCGCCGGTGCCCTCACCGACCGTGCACTGGAGCGACGTTGACAAGTGAACTGCTCGATCACCGTGCCGAGGGGCCGACTTCCGCCTCCCCGCTTCTCCTCGGGCCGTCGCTCGGCACCTCGTACGCCCTGTGGGACGCGGTGGCGCCCGAGTTGTCGATCGGCCACCGGGTGGTGCGCTGGAACCTGCCGGGGCACGGCGGTTCGGCGCCCGGTCCGATCAAGGCGGGTGCGACCGTCGGTGACCTCGCCGACCTGGTGCTCGCGCTGGCCGACTCGCTCGGGATCGACCGGTTCGCCTATGCGGGTGTCTCGCTGGGCGGGGCCGTGGGGCTGCACCTGGCCGTCCACCACCCGGACCGTCTCGACAGCCTGGCCGTGATCTGCTCCTCGGCCCACTTCAACGGGTCAAGGCCCTGGGAGGAGCGGGCCGAGCGGGTGCGCCGGGAAGGTGTGGAGTGGCTGGCGGAGAACGCGGGCACCCGCTGGTTCACGCCCGGTTTCAGCGTGCCGCGGCTGGTCGAGGACCAGCGGACGGTGGATCCGGCGGCGTACGCCGCCTGCTGCGACGCGCTGGCCGCCTTCGACCTGCGCGACCGGCTCGGCGAGATCGCCGTACGCACCCTGCTGATCGCGGGCCGGCAGGACCCCGCGACCCCGCCGCCGCATCTGCGGGAGATCGCGGACGCGGTGCCCGCGTCCACGCTGGTGGAGCTGCCGAACGCCTCCCACCTGGCGCCCGCGCAGTGCCCCGAGGCCGTTCTCACCGCGCTCCGCTCCCACCTGGACGGGGGCGCCAGGCGAGGCATGGCGGTCCGCCGCGAAGTGCTGGGCGACGCCCACGTCGACCGGGCGCAGGCCCGCCAGACGCCTTTCACGGCCCGCTTCCAGGACTTCATCTCGCGCTACGCCTGGGGCGAGATCTGGACCGACCCCACGCTCTCCCGCCGCGAGCGCAGCATGATCACCCTGACCGCGCTGGTCGCCCACGGCCACTACGACGAGCTGGCCATGCATGTGCGGGCGGCCCGGCGCAACGGCCTCACGCCGGAGGAGATCGGCGCGGTGCTGCTGCAGACGGCCGTGTACTGCGGGGTGCCCGCCGCCAACTCGGCGTTCGCCACGGCGCAGCGGGTGCTGGCGGAGGAGGAAGGGTGACACTGGCGGGGACAGGCACAGGAGGGCGCGCTGTGCCTACGGTGGGGGCATGTCGACCATCCTGATCACGGGTGCCACCTCCGGGCTCGGCCGGTTCGTCGCCTTCGAACTGGTCCGCTCGGGCCATGTCGTCCTCGCGCACGGCCGCGACCCCGGCCGTACCGAGCGGCTGGTGGAGGAGCTGCGCATCGAGGGCGACGCCGAGGCGTTCGTCGCGGACCTGGCCTCGCTGGCGCGGGTCCGCGAGCTGGCCGCGCATGTCGCCGACGCGCATCCCGACCTGGACGTGCTGATCAACAACGCGGGCGTGGGCGCCGGTACGCCCGGCTCGGGCCGCGAGCTGAGCGCCGACGGCCACGAACTCCGGCTCGCCGTCAACTACTTGGCCCCGGTCGCCCTGACCCGCGCCCTCCTCCCGGTCCTGCGCGCCGACGCCCCCGCCCGCATCGTCAACGTCGGCTCGGCCGGCCAGGAGCCCCTCGACTTCGACGACCCCGAGTTCACCCGCGGCTACCAGGGGTTCGCGGCGTACTGCAGGGCCAAGTTCGCCCTCGCGGCCCATACGTTCACCCTGGCGGAGGAACTGGCGGGCACGGGCGTGTCCGTGAACGTCCTGCATCCCGCCACTTTCATGGACACGGCCATGGTGCGCGAGGGCGGCGTAGCCCCCTGGAGCACGGTGGCCGACGGCGCCCCTGCCGTACTGGCCCTGGCCACCCAGGACTTGGGCACGGGCGGCTATTTCGACGGTACGAGCAAGGCGCGAGCGCACGAGGCGACGTACGACCGAGAGGTACGGAAACGCCTCTCAGCGGTAACCGATCAACTCCTCGCGCTGTAGCGCCCCTTCTTTTTCTTTTAGGGGCGCGGGGAACTGCGCGATCAACCCCCACGCACCCGCACCCCGCAACGCACCCGTCAACGCAACCCCCGCCCGGTATCCAGCACTTCCCGAGCCTGAGCGACCAACCCGTCCGCCCCACACGACCGAGCCAACGCGAGCCCCCTGTTCAGCTCGGCCACCGACCGCGCGGCGATCCCGTACTCCACCCGAGCCGCCGCATGTTCGTACTGGCACGGCGAGGCCTCCAGATACGCCACCGCCTGCGAAGCCAGCCGCACCTGCCGTTGCCCGGTCTCCAGCGCGGCAGCGCACCGCAGCGCCTCCCCGATGGCGGTGTCCGTGCCGAACCGCTCCGCCTGCCGCCGGGCGTCCGCCGCCAGCCGGGCCGCCCGGACCGGGTCCTCGCCCGCGAGGGCCCGGGCGAGGTCGAGGGCCCAGGGCACGACCACCGGGTTGAAGTGGCCGCGCGCGGCGGCCGCCTTCTCCGCCGCCTCCAGTTCGTTGACGGCCTCGTCCGTGCGGCCGACGGCGAGCAGCAGCCGGCCGCGTACGGACCGCGGGTCCGGCATCACGATGGTGGAGGGGTACGGCGGTGCGAAGCCGTACTGCTCGGCGGTCTCCCAGGCCTGCGCGACATGGCCGCGGGCGAGCAGCGTGTCGACGAGGTTGCAGGTGGCGGTCCAGTACAGGGGCAGCCGCCGGCCGACCCGCTCGGCGATCCGCAGGGACTCCCGCAGGGAGGTCTCCGCGTCCCGCAGCCGGCCGCGCCTGCGGTGCCCGAGGCCGACGTAGGCATGGGCGAGGGCCAGGTGGCCGCCGCTCCAGCCGGCGGACTCGTAGGCGCGCAGGCCCTCGTTGTACAGGCTCTCCGCACGGTCGAGGCGGTCGGTGTAGACGTAGGAGTTGGCGAGCATCAGCAGCAGCTCGATGCCCCACTCGGTGTCGGTCCAGCCGAGTCCGGGGGCGAGTCGGCCGTTGACCAGGGCGCGGTCGCAGAGTTCGACGACCTCTTCGGCGCTCTCGCCCTGGATGAGCAGGTCGAAGCCGCGCAGCATCAGCAGGGCGCGCTCGGAGTTGTCCCGGCCGGTGCAGGTGGCGGCGAGGGTGGCGAGGCGTTCGGAGCGGCGGGCGGAGACGGCCTCGCCGGCGATGCCCTCCCACATGAACTGGACGGCCTGGAGCCGGAGTTTCGGGGGTCCGTCCTCGTGCCGGGCGGCCTCCGCCTCGACCGTGCGGACGGCCTCCTCCAGCTGGTCGTTGTGGAGCAGGGCCTGGGAGAGGCGGAAGACGGCGTCGACGCGTTCGGCGCTGTCGAGGCCGGGCATGCCGAGCGCGCTCTGCAGGTGGTCGATGGTGACGGCGGGCTTGGTGAGCAGGGTGGCGCAGCCCAGTTCGTAGAGCACGCGCGCGTGGACCTCGGGTACGGGCGGTTCCAGCAGGGCGCGTTCGAGGCAGCGGCGGGCCGCGTCCGGGGCGCCGACGGCGAGGTGTTCCTTGGCCGCGTCGCGCAGCTGCTGGACGAGTTCCTCGTCGTCGTCCGGGTGCACCTTCAGCAGGTGGCGGGAGGCCTCGGCGATGCCCCGGCCGTCGTCGATGACGATCTGGGCGGCGATGCCGTGCATGGCGGTGCACATCGCGGGCGGGATGGAGTTGTAGACGGCGGTGGCGATCAGCGGGTGGACAAACTCCAGGTCGCCGGCGTGGGTCCGGGAGCCGGCCGGGTCGGGCGCGGTGAGGATGCGGGCGGCGCAGAGCAGTTCGGCGCAGCGCTCGGCGTCCTCCACGGTCATGGTGGCGAGCTGGGCGACGAGGTCGACGGAGATGCCGGTGCCGAGGATGGCGGCGGCCCAGGCGAACCGGGTGGCGTCGATGCCGAGGCCTTCGAGGCGGGTGACGAGTCCGCCGCCCCGTGCCGACCGGTTCAGGGCGCGCAGTTCGCCGGCCCGGGCCTCGACGGGTTCGACCTCGCTGTCCTGGACCTTGGCGAGGAGTTCGACGGTCTCGTAGGGGTTGCCGCCGGTGACCGCCCAGACCTCGCGGCAGAACGGGGCGTCGGCGTGTGCGCCGAGGGTGGCGCGGGTGAGTCCGGCGGTGGCGTCCGGGGTGAGGGCGCTGAGGGTGTGGGCGGGGTGTCCGGCCGCGGCGGCCACGGCGTCGAGGTAGCGGGCGCTGTCGCCGGTGACCTCGCCGGGGCGGCGGGCGACGAGGACCAGGGCGGGGAGGTCGTCGAGGCGTTCGACGAAGGCGGCGAGCCAGGCGAGGGTCTCCTGGTCGGCCCAGTGCGCGTCGTCGATCAGCAGGACCAGCGGCCACTCGCGTTTGGCGAGCCGACGGACGGCGGCGACGAGGCCGTCGCAGACGCCCTGCGGGTCGGCCCGGCGGTCGCCGGGGTCCGTGATGCCGAGGGCGGGGCCGGCGATCTCGTACCAGTCGCCGAGGTACTCGCGGGCCTCCTCGGGCATCAGGGAGACCAGGGCGGGCTGGAGCAGCTGCCGTACCACGTTGAAGGGGACGCTGCGCAGGGTCTCGCCGCCGCGGGCGGACCAGACGGTGCAGTGACGGCGCTCGGCGATCCGGCGGGTCTCGGCCAGCAGGGCGGTCTTCCCGATCCCGGCCTCGCCGCGCAGGACCAGGAGGTTGCCGGCAGTGGAGCGGTCGGCGCAGAGGCTGTCGAGCGCCTCGGTGATGGCGGCGAGCTCCGAGTCGCGCTCCCAGAGGGGAGCCGCGGCGCCCCCTGGGGGCTGTTCCTCCGTCATCCCGCTGCCTCCCCAAGTCGCCCGAACGACGTACAGACCACGAGCGTAGCCGTCCTGTTGGCTGTCCGGAGGCGGGTCCGGGCAGCTGTTGCCGTGACGGGTGAAAGTGGGTGCGACGGGGCGACGCGGGACGCCCCCGACCTGCCGGTGTGCAGCGGACGGACCGTCAATGGGCAGGAAAATGGACCTGATTTTCGAAGATCGTGCGGCACCGGAGCGGAACCGGTCGCTCCGGGCGCTGGCGGCCGGCTCGGTGGGCAACTTCATCGAGTGGTACGAGTTCGCCGTCTACGGCTATTTCGCGACGGTCGTCGCCGAGCGGTTCTTCACCCCGGCGGGCGGCAGCGCGGCCGAGGGGCTGGTACGGACGTACGCCTCGTTCGCGCTGGCGTTCTTCTTCCGGCCGCTTGGCGCGGCCCTGTTCGGCCAGCTGGCCGACCGGGTCGGGCGGCGGCCGGTGCTGATCCTGGTGGTCGCGCTGATGACGGGCGCGACCACGCTGATCGGCCTGCTGCCGACGTATGCGCAGGCCGGCGCGCTGGCGCCCTGGCTGCTGACGTTCCTGAGGGTGGTTCAGGGGCTCTCGGCGGGCGGGGAGTTCGGCGGTGCGGTGGCGATGCTGACCGAGTTCGCGCCCCCGGGGCGGCGGGGGCTGTACGGGGCGTGGCAGTCGTTCACGGTGGCGCTGGGGCTGCTGGCCGGGGCCGGGCTGGCGGCGGGGCTGGCGACCGCCCTGACGGAGGCCCAACTCGGCTCCTGGGGCTGGCGGTTGCCGTTCCTGCTGGCGCTGCCCCTGGGGCTGCTCGCGCTGTGGCTGCGGGTGGGGCTGGAGGAGACTCCGGAGTTCCGGGAGCCGGCCGCGGCATCCGTGCGGGTGCCGGCCGGGGCGATCGGGCTGGCCGTCGGGCGGGTGATGGGCTGGTCGGCGGCCGGGTACACCTTCCTGGTCGTCCTGCCGTCGTATCTGCAGACCGCGCTGCACACCGGCTTCCGTACGGCGCTGCTCGCGACCGCGGTGGCGAACCTGGGCTTCGCGGCGGCGATCCTCCCGGCGGGGCTGCTCAGCGACCGGGTCGGGCGGCGGCCGGTGATGCTGACGGGCGCCGGCCTGGTGGTCGTGCTGGCCCTGCCGCTGCTCCACCTCCTCCAGGACGCGGGGGTCCCCGCCGGGGTGAAGGGCGCGGCCCTGTGCGGTGCGGGCGCGGTGGTGGGGCTGATGGCGGGGCCGGGGCCCGCGCTGCTGTCCGAGATGTTCCCGGCGCGGGCGCGCTGCACGGGCCTCGGACTCGCCTACGCCTTGTCCAATGCCGTGTTCTCGGGCTGCGCGGGCCTCATCATCACGGAGGCGGTGAAGCGGACCGGGAACCTCGACGTCCCCGGCTACTACGCGGCGGCGACCTGCGCGGTCAGCGTGCCGGCGCTGCTGCGGCCGTGGATGCGGAAGGCGGGTTGACGCGGTGCTGGTGATCGGTCTGATGTCCGGGACGTCCTACGACGCGGTCGACGCGGCGGCGGCCGAGCTGCGGCTGCTGGACGACACGCTGCTGCTGAAGCCGCTGGGCATGGTGAGCACCCCGTACGACGACGAACTGCGCGAGTCGCTCGCGGGAGCGCTGCCCCCGGCGGCCGTACCGCTGGCGCGGGTCTGTCTGCTGGACACCCGGATCGGGCAGGCGTTCGCGACGGCGGCCGCCCGGGCCGACCGTGAACTGTGCGGCGGACGGGCCGAGTTGGTGGCCTCGCACGGGCAGACGGTCTACCACTGGGCGGAGGGCGGCCGGGTGCACGGCACCCTGCAGCTGGGGCAGCCGGCCTGGATCGCGGAGGCGACCGGGCTGCCGGTGGTCGCCGACTTCCGGCCCCGGGACGTGGCCGCCGGGGGGCAGGGCGCTCCCCTGGTGAGCCTGTTCGACCTGCTGTGGCTGGGTGGCCGGCCGGGCACGCCGGTGGCGCTGAACATCGGCGGGATCGCCAACCTCACGGCACCGGACGGCACGGCCTTCGACACCGGTCCCGGGTGCGCGCTGACGGACGCGGCGGCCCGGGGGTTCACGGGCGGGCGGCTGGCGTACGACGCGGACGGGGCGCTGGCGGCGCGCGGCCGGCCGGACGGGCCCCTGCTGGAGCGGCTCCTGGCGGAGCCGTACTACGCGCTGCCCGCGCCGAAGACCACCGGCAAGGAACTGTTCCACGCGGACTACTGGCGGACCGTCGAGGAGCTCTCCGCCGAGGACGCGCTGGCGACCCTCACCCTGCTCACCGCCCGGACGGTGGCGAACGCCGTCCGGGGCCTCGGCGCCACGGAGGTGGTCGCCTCGGGCGGCGGCACCCGCAACCCCACCCTGATGGCCATGCTCCGCGCCGAACTGCCCGGCACCCCGGTCCGCGCCTCCGACGAACTCGGCCTGCCCGCAACGGCCAAGGAGGCCTACGCCTTCGCACTCCTAGGCTTCCTCACCGCCCACGGCCTGCCCGGAACCGCCCCGACCGCCACCGGCGCCCGCCACCCGAGCATCCTCGGCTCCCTGACCCCGGGCCGCGACGCACTGCGCCTGCCACCCCGGGCACCGGCTCCGCCGGTGCGGCTGCGGATCGAGTGAAGCGCCGCACCCACTCAACCTGTGAATTAGCTCAAATTCGTTGTCCCCGTGGCGATTTGTGTGATGCACTTGCGCACCGCGAGCGGCTTTGGCATGCACGATTCAATTGCGGGTTGATCGCCGCTTCGGCCCGCTCACCACGCAACGGGGAACCATAAAATGAACAAGAAGTGGATGAGTGCCGCCCTTTCCGCCGGTGTGATGGCGTCAGCACTTGTCGTCGTACCGGCAACTCAGGCTTCCGCCGTGGTCAATTGCACGGGCAAGCACAAGTTCACCTGGTCGTCGGTGAAGAAGCCCTGGGCGATCACGCACCGGAAGATCATCGAGAACTACACCGGCGGCACCGTGACCAAGACGTACAGCGTCGAGAAGATCCTCGTCATCGGCGCCTCCGTAACGTTCAGCATCGGCGAAAAGGTCAAGGAGGACGCCGTACTCGTGAGCCTCGAGGAGTCCAGCGACTTTCAACTCCAGGCGTCCGGCTCCTATACCAGCAAGCATTCGGAAAGCATCACGTACAAGCTCACCAAGAACGACACCTACGTGCTCTACGCGGGCACGCGGAAGGTGAGCGGCAATTGGACGCGATACGAATGCGAGGGCACACACTGGTTCAAGACCGGCCAGGCCGGAAAGGCCCAGAGCTGGACCAACGAAGTGGAGGGCGGGGTTCGCTGCGGCGCCACCGTCCCCAAGAACAGTCTCGCCGCCGCGGTCAAGAAGAAGTACTGCTGACCGCGTGACGCCGACCGGCCGACACCGACTCCACGGCTGCAGCGCGCAAGGCCCCACGTCGAGGAGGCCCGGGCCGCAGGACGTCCGGACAGGTGATCGGCCGGGCGGCGGCACCGTGTGTCGCGCGCATCCCGGCAGTGCGACTGCGGGGCGAAGCCAACGCTCCGATGCCATCATCCGAAAGTTGCCGGATCCTCTCATCCGACTTTCACCGATGCCTCATACGGTGGGGGGCATGACGCAGGTGACTCCTCCCGGGTGGTACCCCGATCCCGGGCAGACAAGTGACGGTCCGGCCACCGAACGCTGGTGGGACGGCAAGGCGTGGACCGAGCAGACCCGCCCCGCCGGGTCGGGCGCCGACTGGGGTCCCCCGGCGCAGCCGCCTGCCGACGGGATCCACCCGGCCGACGGCACCGAGCCGGTGTACCCGGCCTATCCGGGGTATCCGGCATACCCCGCCGTGCCGCCGACGCCCCAGAAGCGCGGGCTGCGCACCGGCATAGCCGTCGGTGTGGCCGTGGCGGTGCTCGCCGCCATCGGGGTGGGCGCGTGGGCGCTCACCTCCGACGGCAGCGACAGCGGCGGCCAGGCGGCGCAGCAGGGTTCGGGCGGACCGGGCGGTTTCGGCCAGGGCGGTCCCGAGGGCCAGAACGGCGGACAGGGCGACGGGCAGAACGGCGGGCAGGGCCTTCCGTTCGGCGGGTCGGGCGGCAGCTCGGGGTCGGGCGGCACCGACGGCGGCGCGTCGCCGTCGCCGGACCAGTCCGAGGCGCCGAAGATCAAGAGCGGCTCGGTGGCGGACTCGATCTCCGGGATCAGCATTCCGATCCCGGACGACTGGTACGGCCAGCAGACCGAGGTGGGCGCAACGGTCGACTCCGGCAGCACCTACAAGTGCCCGGGCGACACCTCCCAGAGCTGCAGCACCGGTGGCGCCTACTCGGCGCCCGCATTGGTGCTGGGCACGTCGGGCAGCACCGCCGAGGCGGTCGCGAAGGCCGACATCGAGGCGGCCGCCACCCAGCTGTACGGCGGCAAGACCTACGGCTCGATCACCTCGCACGAGGTGCTGGCCTCCAAGGCGGTCACGGTGGCCGGGCAGAAGGGCTACCTGGTCCGCTGGAAGGCCGTGACCAGCAAGGGCGCCGACGGCTATGTCGAGTCGCTGGCCTTCCCGTCGCCCGGGAACACCGCGCAGATCGTGGTGGTCCGGTTCGGTGTCGACGTCGGCCAGAAGCAGTCCGTGATCGACGACATCACCAAGGGCATCAAGGTGTCCTCCGGCAGCGGCAGCGGCCAGACCGTCTGAGAAGCTCCTGACCCCGGAAAGACTGTCGGGCGGGGGGGGGGGGCCCCCCCCCCAAAGGGGCCCCCCCCCCGCCCGGGGGGGGGGGCCCCCCCCCCCCCCACCCGACGGGGCCGCCCGCGCACCGGCACACTCACACCCTGGTGCGGGGCCGGGGTGCCTGGTAGT
>NZ_JBICZD010000007.1:66790-205000 GCF_043201555.1 Streptomyces sp. NPDC048288 | reverse complement strand
CCACCCCCCCCCCCGCCCCCCCGGGGGCGGGCGGGCGCCCCGCCCCCCCCCCCCCCCCCCCCCCCCCCCCCCCCCCCCCCCCGGGGGGTGCGCGCCGCCCCCGTCCCCACGGTGCGGCGCGAGCAGGTCGCCGTCCAGTCATCCCGTGGACGGCGGCCTGGGTCCTATGTCAGTCCGAGTGCGGGCAGCGCGACGGCCTCCACGAACCGGACCAGGTAGTCGGCGTCGGCGTACTCGCCGGTGAGCACGGGACGCACCCGCAGGACGCCGAAGACCATGGCGGGCACGTAGTCCAGCGCGGGATGGTCCTCGGGCACCTCACCCCGCCGGATACCGCGGCAGATGATCTCCCGCAGCGCGGCGATCTCGGGTTCGAAGAGCGCCTCGCGCAGCGCCTGCGCGAGTTCCGCGTCGGCGGTGACCGCGTGTCCCAGCGCCTGGAGCAGCCTGGTGTCCTTGTGCGACCAGTCCCCGGCGGCCCGGGCGACCTCGCGCAGGTCCCCGGCGAGCGACCCGGTGTCGATGCCGACGAAGCGCACCCGGCGGCTGGCGCGCAGCGCCGCCGCCACGAACTGCGGCTTGGTCTTCCACTGCCGGTAGAGCGTGGACTTGCTGCACCGGGTGCTGGCGGCGACGCCGTCCATGGTCACGGCCTCGTAGCCGCACTCGCGGATCTGTTCGAGCACGGCGTCGAAGAACTCCCGCTCACGCTCCGGCGTGATCTTGGAGCGGCGCGAGGCGGCGACCGCGTCCGGCACCTCCGCGTCCTGCGACGTCATGTGCCCTTCTCCTCACTCGCCCATCACTTACGGATCACCTACGCCCCACCCGCCGTTCGGCCGGGGCGGAAACCTACAACCAGTGTGGCCTACGTCTATCGATACGCCACTGTACCGGTACTCGACCGTATCGGTACAGTGGCGTATCGGTACGCTTTCGTATCGATGAGTTTCGGTGAGTCCGGGCCACCGCCCGGACTCGGCACAGCACCACCGTCAGTGAGGGGGCCTGGGATGAGATCCCAGTCCGAGCCGGCAGCAGCGGAGCCGGGGTCCATACCCCGGCCGCCGCTCGTCCGAGAGCTCCTGCTCGTCGCAGGGCTCTTCCTCGTCTACAAGTTCGGGCGGCAGCTGGCCACCGGCCACACCGCCGAGGCCCTGCACAACGCCCACCGGATCTGGGACCTGGAACGGACGCTGCACCTGCCCTCGGAGGTCGACGTGCAGTCCGCACTGCTGCACGGCGACACCCTCGTCCACCTGGCCAACACCTACTACGCCACCGTTCATTTCCCGGCCACGCTGGCCTTCCTGGTCTGGCTCTACCTGAAGCGGCCCGCGCACTACGTCTGGGCCCGCCGGGTCCTCGCCGTGGTCACCGCCGCCGCCCTGGTGCTGCCCTTCACCTTCCCGCTGGCGCCGCCCCGGATGCTGGCCGCGACCGGCCTGGTCGACACGGCCCGCGTCTACGGCCCCTCCGTCTACGGCCCGCCCTCCAGCGACCACCTCTCCAACCAGTTCGCGGCGATGCCCTCGCTGCACTTCGGCTGGGCCCTGATGGTCGCGATCGGCCTGATCGTCGCGACCCGCTCACGCTGGCGCCGGCTGTGGCTGCTGCACCCCGCGATCACCCTCCTCGTGATCGTCGGCACCGCGAACCACTACTGGCTGGACGCGATCGTCGCCACCGCGATGCTGGGCGCCGCCCTCGCCCTGATTCACCCGCCGCACCGCACGGCCACCACGGCCGGCCGCTCCACACGCACCCTCGTACCGGACGAGCCCGTGCTGGCGGGGGCCGGCCGATGAGCGCCGCAGCCCTGGTCGCCGTCGCCCTCTCCCTGGTCTCGGCCGTCGCCTACGCGGCCGCCGCCGTCGCCCAGGAGCGCCTGGCCTCGAAGTCCTCCGGAGCGGGTCTGCTACGACTGCTCGGCTCCGGCGCCTGGTGGGCGGCGGTCGGCCTCAACGCCGGCGCGGCCCTGCTCCATGTCGTCGCCCTCAAGTACGGCCCGCTGACCCTCGTCCAGCCCCTGGGGGCGCTCACCCTGGTCGCGGCCGTGCCGATGGGCGCCCGGGTGGCGGGCCGCCGGGTCAGCGCGACGGAGTGGCGGGGCACGGCCCTGACCCTGCTCGGCCTCGGCGCCCTCCTGATCACGGCCTCCGGCCCGGCGCCCGACCGCACCCTGAGCCTCACCGAGGCGCTCGCGGTCGCCGGTACGACGGCCACCCTGATCGGCGTGCTCTCCCGCCCCGGCAGCCGCCCGGGCCTGCGCCACGCCACCGCGTCCGGCTTCGCCTCCGGCGTCGCCTCCGCCCTCACCCAGACGGTGACGGTGGCGGCGACCGACCGCTCGGGCCCCGTCCTCAGCACCGAGGTGATCGTGGTCGCCCTCCTGGTGGCCGCGTTCGCGGTCGGCGGCCTCCTGCTCTCCCAGACCGCCTACCGGGGCGGCCTCGGCGCCCCGCTCGCCGTGGTCACCCTCTCCAACCCCGTGGCCGCGGCGGTCATCGGCCTCACCCTGCTGGGCCAGGGCCTCCAGGACGGCGCGACCGGAATCCTCCTCGCCCTCGCCGGCGCCGGCCTCGCCTCCTGGGGCGTGGTCCTCCTGACCCGCGTGACCCCGGCGACACCGACGGTCGTACAGGTACCGGACGAGGAGCACCCGGTGGCGGCGGTACTGGCCCTGGAGTCGGCGAGGGCGGCGGCGGAGCAGGCACTGCTCCCCCAACAGAAACAAGAGCCCGGACACCTCACGGCACTCTGAAACGCCTCGAACTGGAGCGCCCCCAAAGGGGCGCTGGGGGCACCCCCGGCCGAAGGCTGGGGGAGGAACTGCGCGACCAGCCACGACCGGCCCGCAGTCACCCCACTACCGTTCGATCCTCAGCCGAGCCCCCGCGAATCCTGCTTCAGCGCCGTGTCCACGGTCAGGGCCGTCGCCACCACCAGGCTCAGCAGCGGCTCCGGGAGCTGGTAGTGGATCTGCAGGACGTAGTTGTCGGCGGTCGTGAACATGGTCTTGGCGAGGCCTTCCCATGTCTTCGTGATCCGGGCCACCTCGTTGTCCGTGTGGTCCACGACCGCGAAGTTCCACGCCCGCCAGTTCTCCGCCTTGATCGCGCCGACCTTCTGGCCGCCCGCGTTCATCGCGAAGTTGATCTTCCCGATCATGTTCTCCTGGACGATCTCACCGACCGGCGACCCGTCCGGACGCGTCACGATCACCCGCGACTTCAGGAACTTGGCCGGCCGGGTCAGCACCAGCTGCGGCTGCCCGTGGGCGTCACGGATCTCCAGCCGGTGGGTCATGAACTGGTCGAGGCTGGAGACGAACCGCAGGACCTTCTTCAGCGCGCTCTGGCCGACCTCGACCACCGAGCCGAGCTCACGGCCCTGCTGGTCCATGACCTTGTACTCGTTGGTCAGCTCGATCAGCTTGGCCTTCTGGTTCACCACCAGCACCGGCTCGGTGAACAGGGTGCCGCCACCGGCGCCCCCGCCCGCGACGCCGGCCTGCTGCTGCACCTGCCGCTGCACCTTGGGGTCGGCGGCCGGGGCCTGCCCCGGCACCGCGCCCTGCTGATTCGTCTGGTCGGTCCACTGGGCGCCGTCCCAGTACCGGAGGGTCTGGGACGCACCGTGCGGATCGGGGTACCAGCCTGCAGGAGTGTTCGATTGCGTGGTCACCGGGGCACACTACCCCGATGTGACCGGTACCTGACCAGCCCGCACGATGCGTCCCTCATCGCCCTGTCACTCGGTGATGATCGCCGGGTCGCTGACGCCCGGAAGACCGTTCTCGACATGTCCGGCGAACCGCCGCACAAAGGTCTTGTCCGCGTCGGAGGTGACCGTCACGTCGTACCAGCGGCGGCTGCGCGCGAGGTCGACGGTGTGCTTCACGGTCGCCCCGGCGCGCACGGTGACCGTGCAGGCCTTGCCGCCGTAGCCGCCCGCCAGCGTCAGCTTCACCGTGCCGGAGCCCTTGTTGGTGAGGGTGAGCTCGATGTCGTCGCCCACGGGCCGCGCGGTGACCTCGGGGCCCGCCACCTTGCCGGGCCCCTGGAAGGTGCGCAGGAAGCCGTTCGGGCCGTGCACGGTCAGGTCGTACGACCCGTTCGAGTACGCCGTGTTCCACGTGTCGGAGACGGACTTGCCGGCCTCCGTGGTGTAACTCCAGGGGCCGTCCGCGCGGTTGTTGGACGTGACCAGGAAGGCGGCGCCGGCGTGCGCGCCCGAGGCGAAGGCCAGGGTGAACTTGCCGGCCGTCGCGTCCAGCGAACCGTCCACCAGCGGGGCGTACTTGAGCGGCCGGGTGGGCCGGGAGCCGCGCTCCTGCTTGGGCAGCGCCGGGTTGGCCGGCGGGGTGGGCACGTAGTCGGGGTGGCGGTTGCCGTCCGGCGGCTGGTAGCCGTCCGTGGAAGGCAGCGCGACCGGCTTGGTGTCCTTGCGGGAGAAGTCGAAGGCCCCGGTCAGGTCACCGCTGACGGCGCGGCGCCAGGGCGAGATGTTCGGCTCGTGGACGCCGAAGCGGGCCTCCATGAAGCGGATGATCGAGGTGTGGTCGAGCGTCTCGGAGCAGACGTAACCGCCCTTGCTCCACGGGGAGACGACCAGCATCGGCACCCGCTGGCCGAGACCGTAGGCGCCGGCCGCGTGGCTCGCGTCGCCCTTGAAGAGGTCCAGGCTCGGGTCGACCGTGGACTTGCCCTGCGCGGCGGAGGCCGGCGGGAACGGCGGGACCAGGTGGTCGAAGAAACCGTCGTTCTCGTCGTACGTGATGAACACGGCCGTCTTCGCCCACACCTTGGGGTCGGCGGTGAGCGCGTCCAGGACCTGGGAGACGTACCAGGCGCCGTAGTTGGCGGGCCAGTTGGGGTGCTCGGTGAAGGCCTCGGGGGCGACCACCCAGGAGATCTGCGGCAGCTTGCCGGCCTTGACGTCGGCCTTGAGCTGGTCGAAGAAGCCCTCGCCCTTGGTGGCGTCGGTGCCGGTGCGGGCCTTGTCGTACAGCGGGTCGCCGGCCTCGGCGTTCTGGTACTGCTTGAAGTAGAGCAGCGAGTTGTCGCCGTAGTTGCCGCGGTAGGCGTCCTGGATCCAGCCCCAGCCGCCCGCCGCGTCCAGGCCGTCGCCGACGTCCTGGTAGATCTTCCAGGAGACGCCCGCCTGCTCCAGGCGCTCCGGGTAGGTCGTCCAGCTGTAACCGGCCTCGTCGTTGCCGAGGACCGGGCCGCCGCCCTGGCCGTCGTTGCCCGTGTAACCCGTCCACATGTAGTAGCGGTTGGGGTCGGTGGAGCCCATGAACGAGCAGTGGTACGCGTCGCAGATGGTGAAGGCGTCGGCGAGCGCGTAGTGGAACGGGATGTCGTCCCGGTTCAGGTACGCCATCGTCGTGGAGCCCTTGGCGGGCACCCACTTGTCGTACTTGCCGCCGTTGACGGCGGTGTGGGTGTCGCTCCAGCCGTGCGGGAGGTCCTGGAGGAAGGCGAGACCCAGGTCGTCGGCGTCCGGGTGGAAGGGCAGGATGTCCTTCGTACCGTTCGACTGGTTCCACACGGACTTGTTGTTCTGGGTGACCGAACGCGGGTCGCCGAAGCCGCGGACACCTCTGAGGGTGCCGAAGTAGTGGTCGAACGAACGGTTCTCCTGCATCAGGACGACGATGTGCTCGACGTCCTCGATCGACCCGGTGCGGTGGTTCGCGGGCAGCGCGGCGGCACGCTGGATGCTGCTGGACAGCGCGGTGAACGCCGTGGTGGCGCCCGCGAGTTGAAGGAATCGGCGCCGGTTTACTTCGGTCATGAGTGAGCGACCTCTCATCCTGACGTACGGATGGCCGGAACAGGGCGGGATGTGTGCGGGTGCGAGTGTTCCAAGGGCAGCGAACGTCAGGGAAGGGTCCGATGGCGCCGATGTGAAAGTCGGCGGTACGTGAGGTAGGGAGTCGGTAAGGAGACGGCGAACCGGTCACGGCCGGGAGAGCGGCCGTGACCGGTCGGCGGGGGGCGTCAGCTGATGAAGGAGCCCGCGGCGCAGGCGCTCTCCGTCACCCACTGGTGGGACAGGATGTTGTCGTTCATGGGGTGGCCGTCGGTGAAGTGGTCGCGGGTGAGGTCGTCCACGTACAGCTCGCCCGGCTTGAGGCAGCCGTAGCCGCCGGAGTAGTTGGAGAAGTAGTAGAAGGCCACGACGTCCTTGCCGCCGACGTACCCGCTGTTCATCACGGAGGAGGCGGCGTTGCCGTCGCTGCCCTGGAAGGCGCCGGCGGCGTCGGACCAGGAGGAGTCGTTGCCCGCGGTGACGCCGAGCAGGCCGCCCGCGCAGTCCCAGTCCTTCCAGGCCCGCACGTTGCCGTCGCGGCCCGGCCACTGCGCGTTGCAGCCGGCCGAGGCCTGGGCGGTGGCCGGCAGCGCGAAGCCGACGGCGGCGAGGGCCAGGGTGGTGAGGGCGAGGGTCATTTTGCGCATGGTGAGTTCCCGTTCTGCCTCGTCGGAGGCGGTCGGTGTGGGGAAAGGGCCGCGGCGGGCGCCGCGGAGCCATGGGGTACGGGCAGGTGTCAGGTGCGGGCGGGCACGATCCGCTGGGCGCGCGCCAGCGCCGTCAGGCGCACCTGCCGGTAGGCGTCCAGCCGGGCGCCGTACTCGCCGTCCAGCCGGGCCAGGTAGTGGGCCTCGCGGGCCTGGCCCACGGACCTGAGGGAGACCTCGCGGGCGCAGGTGGCGTCGGCGACCGCGATCCGGGTCTCGGCGGCGAAGCTCCTGGCCTCCTCGGCCCGGGTCTGCACCGCCGGGTGCTCCCGGGTGGCCTGCCGCGCCGCGTCGGGGTCCGGATAGGGGTGGCCGGCCCGCCGCATGCAGGCCGACCACGCGTGCACGGCGGCGGTGAACCGCCGGTCGTGCAGCAGCTTGCCGACGTAGAGCGGGCGCAGGTTGCTCGCGGTGGTGTCGAGCCGGAACCAGGTCCGCGGATCGCCGTACAGCGTCCGTTCCGCCTCGCCGTCGCAGCCGCCGGTCCGCTTGCTGACGCTGCCTCCGCCGGGGACGTCGGTGCGCAGCGCCTCGGCCCGCCGGCCGCCGTCGAGCGCGGTGTCGTAGGCGGCCCGCCGGGTGGCCGTGAGGCCCTTGCGGTAGGCGTTGTTGGGGTTGCGCAGCCGGGCGCGGTCCTCCTCGGCGGTGATCCGGCTGCCGTATCCGTAGGCGCGGGCCCAGCGCACGTCGTCCTGGACGTAGCCGAGCGGCCTGCTCTCGGCCAGGCTCAGCGGCCGGTCCGTCCAGTAGCCGAAGCCGTGGCGGGCCATGCACCGGGCGACCAGGCGCTGTTCGGCGTCGGAGATCCGCAGGTCCTCGGCGTAGGTCAGGTCACGTGCCCGGGATCCGGCGGGCGGGGCCGGGTCGTCGCCGGACGCCCGGGAGCAGCCGGTGAGAACGAGCGCGGCCACGGCGGCGACGGCGCTCAGCTGCGCGGCCTTGCGGCGGAAGGCGGGGCGCTTCATCGGGTACTCCCTCGGCGTACGGCGAACGGCTCGGTGCTTTCGGGCCGTTGACGCCGGCGGCGGGGCGTTCGTATGACATGCGCGTGCGGGGAATTTCCGCCGCGACGGATTTCGTGGCGCGTCCCGGGGCGCGCTCATACGGGGGCCGCCCGCCACCCGTCCCACGCACAGGGGCCGCTATGGCCACCCACAGGAATCAGCCAACTGCGCCAGGAGGGAGAACCACCCCCGATCCCGGTCCCGCCCGGCACACCGGGCGTCGTGGACGGTGCCGTCCGCCCTGTCGGGCGGAACGGTTCCGGACACGACGGCCCGGCTTTCGGCCTGCTCTGTCGGTGGCCGCCGATATCGTTGTCGGCATCTGCTGGGGGCAGCGATCGGGGACCGATGTTCGAAGTACGTCTGCTCGGCCCGGTGGAGGTCTGGGAGGGGGGCCGGCGGGCCCCGCTCGGCGGTTCCAGACCCCTCGCCGTCCTCGCCGCACTCGTCGTGCACCTGGGCGAGGTGATCTCCACCGAGCGTCTGGTGGACTTCGTCTGGGACGAGGAGGCTCCGGCCACCGCGGGCGCCCTGGTCGCCACCCATGTCTCCGCCGTACGCCGGGCCCTGGCCCGGGTCGGTACCGCCGAGGTGATCCGCACCCGCCCGCCGGGATATGTCGCCGACCTCGCGCCCGGCCGGGTCGACGCCCGCCGCTTCGAGGAACTCCTCGCGGCCGGACGGTCCCTGGGGCGTACGGAGGAGGCCGCCGGGGTGCTGGCGGAGGCGCTGGGGCTGTGGCGGGGCCGGGAGGCGCTGGAGGGGCTCGGCCAGTCGTTCGCGCGGATCGAGGCGGCCCGCCTCGCGGAGCTGCGGCTGGTGACGGAGGAGGAGTGCTTCGGGCTGGCCCTGGAGCTGGACCGGGCCGACGAGACGATCGCGCCGCTGCTCGCGCACGTGGCCGCGCATCCGCTGCGGGAGCGGCCGCGCGGCCAGTTGATGACCGCCCTGTTCCGCACCGGCCGGGTCTCCGACGCCCTGCGCGTCTACCAGGAGGGCCGCGCGGCGCTCCGCGACGAGCTGGGCATCGACCCGGGCCCCGAGCTGCGGGCGGTGCACCAGGCCGTACTGACCCATGACGAGGGTGTGCTGGGCACGGGCCGCACCGCGCGGCCGGTACCGGCGCCCAGAGGCCCGGGAAGCCCCGGAAGCCCCGGGAGTCCCGGAGGCTCCGGAAGTCCCCGTGGCTCAGGAGGCTCCGGAAGTCCCCGTGGCTCCGAAGGCGAGCGGCACCGCCCCGCGCCCTCCCATCTCCCGCCGGACATCGCCGACTTCGTGGGACGCGGCGGGCAGGTCAAGTGGGCCACCGAGCTGCTGCGGGGCGTCGGCGACCCCGGCCGGACCGCACCCCCGATCGGGGTGATCTCCGGACGCTCCGGCATGGGCAAGACGGCGCTCGCCGTGCACGTCGGCCACCGGACCGCCGAACTCTTCCCGGACGGGCGGCTGTTCGTGGACCTGCGGGCCGCCGACACCACCCCGCTGGAACCCGCCGACGCGCTCGCCCGGCTGCTGCGCGCGATGGGCGTCGAACCGGACACCCTGCCCTCCGGAGTCGAGGAGCTGACCGGCCTCTACCGCACCCACATCGGCCACCGGCGGGTCCTGGTCGTCCTGGACAACGCGGCCGGTGAGGCACATGTCCGGCCGCTGCTGCCGCCCGGACCCGGCTCGGCGGTGCTGGTCACCAGCCGGCGGCGGCTGGTGGCGCTGGAGGGCGCCGCCCATCTGGACCTCGCCGTGCCGGACGAGGCCGAGGCCCTGGACCTGCTGCGCCGGGTGGCCGGCGAGGGGCGGACGGGGGCGGAGCCGGAGCGGGCCGCCGAGATCGTCGCCCTGTGCGGGCGGCTGCCGCTCGCGGTGCGGATCGCCGGGGCGCGGCTGGCCGCCCGCCCGCACTGGGCGCCGGGCCGGCTCGCCGGACGGCTGCGCGACGAACGGCGCCGGCTCAACGAACTGAGGGCCGGGGATCTGGAGTTGCGCACCAGCCTGGAGCTCGGCTACGCCGACCTGGACCCGCCGGAACGCCGGGCCCTGCGCCGCCTGGCCCTGCTGGACCTGCCCGACTTCGCGGCCTGGATCGCCGCCCCGCTGCTCGGCATCGGGACCGAGGAGGCCGAGGAGGCCGTCGAGCGGCTGGTGGACTGCCACTTCATCGACGTGATCGGGGTGGACGGCACGGGCCTGCCCCGCTACCGCATCCAGGACCTCGCCCGGGAGCACGCCCGCGAGCGCTGCCTCTCCGAGGAGAGCGCCGAGGACCGTGCGGCGGCGGTGCTGCGCCTGGTCGGCTGCTGGCTGGACCTCGCCCGGAAGGCAGCCGCCCGCGGCCCCGGCGGCGCGACCCGGCACTTCCCCGAACCGGCCGCCGTACGCCCGCTCGACCCGGAGACCGAGGAGGCGCTGCTGGCCCGGCCCGCGGCCTGGTTCGCCGCCGAACAGGCCGGGCTGCTGGCCGCGGTGACGCACTGCGCCGACCACGGCATGGCGCGGGCCGCCCGGGATCTCGCCGGGGCGCTGATAGCGAGTTCGGCCGCGCTGTACAACCAGTTCGACGCCTGGTCCCGCTCGCACACCGCGGCCATGGCGGCGGTCCGCCGCGGCGGGGACGTCGAGGGCGAGGCCTGGCTGCTCGCCGGACTCGGCCAACTCCGTTACGAACAGGACCGGTTCGAGGGCTCGTACGCCTACTTCGCGGACGCGCTGCGGCTGTTCGGGGAGCAGCTGCCGGACGGGGCGGCCGTGGCGCTGGCCGGGATGGGCACCGCCCGCCGCGAACAGGCCCGGTACGCCGAGGCGTTGGAGCTGCTGGAGGCCGCGCTGGAGCGGTACGGCGACGAGGGTGACGTCGGCGCCCGCGCGGGCGTGCTGTACGGCATCGGGTACGTGCACCGTGAGCAGGGGCGCGGGGCCGCCGCCCGGGAGGCCCTGGACCGCGCCCTCGTGCTGTACCGGGCCGCCGCCGACCGGCACGGCGAGGGGCTCACCCTGCGCTCGCAGGCCCTGTGCGACCGGTCCGAGGGCCGCTACCCGGAGGCCGAGCGGCTGCTGCGCGACGCGCTGGACGTCTTCACCGGCCTGCACGACACCTTCGGCCTGATGTACACCGAACAGTCGCTGGCCAAGGTGGAGTTGCGCACCGGCCGTACGGAACAGGCGGGGCAGCGGCTGGCGCGCTGTCTGGAGGTGGCCCGGGAGCGGCAGGACCGGTTCGGCGAGGCCCTGGTGCTGCGCACGCTCGGGGAGCAGCTGCTGGCGGCCGGGGACACCGGCGGGGCGCGTCGGCCGCTGGAGCGCGCGGCGGCGCTCTGGGCGGAGCTGGGGCTGCCGTTGTGGCGGGCGCGCACGGTGCGGGACCTGGCCGGGGTGTGGACGGCGGACGGCGAGGAGGAGGCCGCCCGGGCGGCCCGGGCCGAGGCGCTGGAGGTGTTCCGGTCGGTGGGTGTGCGGGAGGCGTGGGAACGCGCGGAGGACGAGCCGTCGTAGCCGGAATCCGGCTGCAGAAGCCCTGGTGGCGGGCTTGCAGGGAACCTGCAGAGCAATTGCAGGGGACCCCGGCACTCTGGTGTGCGTGACGGACATCATCACGCTCTCCGACTCCCGGGTCGCCGCGGTCACCGAGCAGGAATGCGGTGAACCGCTGGTCGATCTGCGCGGGACACCCGTACTGCGGATCGACCCCCGCCAGGCCGACGCCGACGGCGGCTACGCCCATCTGCGGCTGGGGGCGCTGCGCCGGCTGCTGCAGGCGCAGGCGCTGCTGCCGGCCGGGATCCGGTTCCTGGTGGTCGAGGGGTACCGGCCGCCCGCGCTGCAGCGCCGCTACTTCGAGCAGTACGCGGCGACCCTGCGCGCGGCCCGCCCCGACGCGTCCGCGGATCTGATCCGCGAGCTGGCCAGCGCCTACATCTCTCCGCCGGAGGTGGCCCCCCATGTCAGCGGCGGGGCGGTGGACCTGACCCTGTGCACCGTCGACGGCACGGAGCTGCCGCTGGGCACGGAGGTCAACGCCACCCCGGAGGAGAGCGCGGGCGCCTGCCGGACCGGCGCGGCGAACATCAGCGTCGAGGCACGCGCCCACCGGACCCTGATGGGCGAGGCGCTCTCCGCCGCCGGTTTCGTCAACTACCCCACGGAGTGGTGGCACTGGTCGTACGGCGACCGGTACTGGGCCCTGCTGAGCGGCGCGCCGGCCGCCCGCTACGGACCCGCCGCCGCCCCTGTCCGGCCCGTCTGACCAGCGGACCGGACCTCGCCCACCATCGACGACCAACGGGGGAACGACCATGGAAAGCCACGGCGGCACCTGTACGCAGGACCCGCGCGAAGCGGCCGCGGAGCGGATGAGCCCGGGTGACTTCGACGCCTCCTTCACCGCCGACATGCCCAGACTCCGCAGACGGCTGCTCGCCCTGACCGGCAATCCGCACGACGCCGACGACCTGCTGCAGGAGACCTATCTGCGGCTCTCGCGGCGGGCCCGTGCCAGCAACCTGGCGCACCAGCAGCATCCGTACGCCTACACCTGCACGGTCGCGCTGAACCTGCTGCGCGACTCCTGGCTGCACCCCTCCCGGCGGGAGCGCACCACCGACCGGCTGCCGGAGGCCGGCTGGGACGGCGGGCTCGGCTCCTACGAGGCCTCGGCCACCGCCCTCGCGCTGCTGAGCATGCTCTCGCCGAAGGAGGCGGCCGCGGTGATCCTCGTCGATCTGGAGGGCCTCACCCACGACACGGCCGGGGAACGGCTCGGCGCCCATCGCGGCACCGTCCAGCGCAACCGGATGCGGGCGCTGGCCAAGATGCGCGCGGCGCTGGCCGGCTGAGTTCCGGGTGTCGCGTCCCGACGGGGGTGGGACGCGGCACCCGGGCAGTTCGCCCGACCCCCGCACCCGGCCCATGTCGACCAAGGACGTGCATCTTGAGACTCACCACACCCGGCAGGGCGGTCGTCGTCGCGGCGGCTCTCGCGACGGTCCCGCTCCTGTCCGCCACCGCCCACGCCGCCACCGCCGCCCCGCGCGCCGCCCAGGACGCCACCTGCGGGGTGCTGGCCTCCGGCGCCTCGGCCACCGCGGAGGCCGCCGTGAACGCGGCCTGCTCGCAGATCGGTGTCTGGTACAGCTGGGGCGGCGGCCACGGCGCCACGCCCGGTGCCACGTACGGCTACTACGACGGCTCCGACCCCGACAGCCTGCACGACAACGAGCGCAAGGGCTTCGACTGTTCGGGCCTGATGCGGTACGCCTACTACCGGGCGACCGGCCGGGACCTGCTCAACGGCACGGCCGACGACCAGTACCACAGCCCGCAGGCCGCGGCCCGTTTCTCGGCGGGCCAGGGCACCGCTCCGCTGGTCCCCGGTGACCTGATGTTCTGGGGCAGCGGGCATATCCACCACGTCGCCATGTACCTGGGCGCGGGGCAGATGGTGGAGGCCTACGAGTCGGGCACCCACATCCGGGTGACGCCGGTGCGCACCGGCGGCGACTACGCGGGGGCGATCCGCGTCAACCCGTCCGGTACGCCGGTGCCGCCGCCGGCCAACGGCGGTACCACGTTCGAGACCTGGGGCACCGGCGTGCGCACGCACTCCACGCCGAGCGTGCGTTCCTCCGTCGTGGACACCTTCGCCGGGCCGACGCAGGTCTCCGTGCAGTGCCAGGAGCACGCGGAGACGGTGACCGCCGAGGGCTACACCAACGACATCTGGGCGAAGCTGGCCGACGGTTCCTGGCTGACCAACATCTACATCAAGGGCCCGGCCTCGCTGCCCGGCATCCCGGACTGCGGCGGGGACAGCGCCCCGCCGCCGAGCGGGGGCAGCACGGCGTTCCAGACCTGGGGCACCGGTGTGCGCACGCACAGCGAGCCGAACGTGAACGCCGGTGTCGTCGACTACTTCCCGCAGCCGACGACGGTCAACGTGGTGTGCCAGGCGCACGCCCAGACGGTCACGGCCGAGGGTTACACCAACGACGCCTGGTCCAAGCTGACCAACGGCGCGTGGATGACCAACATCTACATCAAGGGCCCGGCGTGGCTGCCGGGGGTCGCCACCTGCTGACCCGAGTCCGGCGGACGGGTCCTCCCGTCCGCCGGACTAGTCACTTTGTTGACTGACAGCATCCATCCGCTGCTCGATCCTGCGCAGCGCCAGCTCCCCCCACCGCAGGTTCTCCCGTTCGAAGGACATCCCGCGCAGCAGGGTGAGGTACGGGCCGATGCGCTCCGCCTCGGCGAAGTACGCCTCCTCCGAGCGCCCGGCGAGCAGGCGCTGCCGGATCCGCTCGTACCGGGCCAGCTTCGCGACGGCCCACTCGATGCGCCCGGCGACCGCCGTCCGGACCGCCGCCAGGTCACCGGCGTCCGCGCACTGCACCTTGACCAGCAGTTCGTCGCGGACCACGGAGGGCCGGGCGGGCGGTTCGGCGGTATAGGCGCGGACGGCCTCGCGCCCGGCCTCCGTCAGCGAGAACAGCCGCTTGTTGGGCCGGCGCTCCTGCTCGACCACGCGGGCGCAGACCAGCCCCGCGGCCTCCATGCGCTCCAGCTCGCGGTAGAGCTGCTGGGGTGTCGCCGTCCAGAAGTTGGCGACCGTCGCGTCGAATCCCTTCGCGAGGTCGTACCCGGAGGCCTCGCCCTCCAGGAGGGCCGCCATCACCGCGTTCCGCAGAGCCATGGGGACACGCTAGCATGCGAAGGTAGTCAACTTTTTGAATAGGTAGGTGGACCCTATGCACCCCTTCCGCAAGGCCGTCGAGAACGGCGACATGGACGCCGTGGCCGCCCTGCTGGCCGAGGACGTCGTCTTCACCAGCCCGGTCGCCTTCAAGCCGTACCCGGGCAAGGCGATCACCGCGGCGATCCTGCGCGCCGTGTCCCGGGTCTTCGAGGACTTCGAGTACGTCCGGGAGATCGCCAACCCCGACGGCCGCGACCACGCCCTCGTCTTCACCGCGACCGTCGCCGGGAAGAAGCTCCAGGGCTGCGACTTCCTGCACTTCGACGAGGACGGGAAGATCGACGACTTCACGGTGATGGTGCGCCCGCTCTCGGCCGCCCAGGCGCTGTCCGAGGCGATGGGCGCCCAGTTCGAGCGGATCGCCGAGGAGGCCGCCGCCGCGCGGTGAGCACGGCCGCGTCCCCCGATCGAGGGACTGGCGGGAGCCCGCCGCGGCCACAAGACTCAAGGCCATGACCGCTTCCGACCCGTCCCGGGCGCTCTCCTGGGACACCCCGGCGGCCGCGGCCGCCTACCGCGACCGGGACATGAGGCTGGCCCGGCAGCTGATCTTCCCGGTGGTGCTGGACCGCGTCGGCACTCCCCCGGCGCCCGGCGCGACCGTCCTCGACATCGGCTGCGGCACCGGCGCGCTCGCCCTGGAACTGGCCCGCACCGGGGGCTGGTCGGTCCAGGGCGTCGACCCCTCCACCCCCATGCTGGACATCGCCCGCGCCGACCGCCCCGACCCACGCGTCGACTACCGCCGCTTCGACGGCCGTTCACTGTCCTGGATCCCGGACGGCAGTATCGACGCGGCCGTCTGCTGCCTGGTCCACTGCACCGACCCCGACGACCGGCGGCTGGCCGCCCTCACCGCCGAGATCCACCGCGTGCTCCGCCCGGGCGCCCCCTATGTCCTCGCGGACCTCAACCCGGCGGCGGTGGGCGAACAGTTCACCACCCTCCGCTACGGCGACCCGGGCGCGTCCTACACCCACGGCGCACCCGTCCCCACCGAGCTGCGCCGACTCGACGGCACCACGGTCACGACGGTCTGCCACTACCGCCCGCTGTCCGCGTACACCGCGCTGCTCACCGGCTCCGGCTTCCCCGCCCCGGCCGTGGACGCCCCGACCGTGCCGGAGTCCCCGCAGGGCCCGGCCCCCTACCTGGTGCTGACCACCGCGCGCCGCTGACCGGCACGGGCCGGCCGGGTGTCCGCGGCTCGTCGGCTCACCGGCCGCGCAGGGCCGCGCCGATCGCCCTTCCCGCGTGCCGCACGGCGCCCGCGAGCCGGTCCAGGCTGTGCGCGGGATCGGTCACGGCGCTCAGGGACGCCAGCACCGCGCCGTTCGGGCCGTGCACCGGCACGGCCACGCAGCACACGCCGGCCGCCACCTCCTCCCGGTCGAAGGCGACGCCCCGGTCCCGGATGGTCCCGGCCTGCCGGTGCCAGGACCCGGTCAGCGGATCCAGCGGGAGCCGCGGATCCGCCCCGGCGACCAGCACCTTGCCCGCCGCGGTGAACCATGGCCACACCCCGGCGTCGAGCGATCGGCCGAGCGCTCCGGCGGTGTCGCCGGGCGTCCAGTCGAGGACGAGGGTCTGCCCCTCCCGCAGTACGTTCAGCCCCACCGTCGCGCCCGTGAGGCGGGCGAGGCGCCGGGCCGGCGCACGGGCGGCCGTGCGCAGGCCGGGGTACGGCTGCCAGCCCTGCCCGAGCCGGAAGATCCGCGACCCCATGCGGTAGCCCTTGCGGCTTCGCTCGACGGCACCCAGTTCGACCAGTTGCTCCAGCAGGCGGTACGTGGTCGTCTTGGGCAGGCCGCACTCCGCCGCGAGCCTGGTCAGTCCGGCCTCTCCGGCCCGCTCCACCGCCCCCAGCAGCGCGAAGGCGCCCTCCAGCACGCTGCGCCCGCCGCCGTCCGGCGGGTGCGGTGGTTCCGCCGGTCTGACGGCTGTGGCCGCTCCCCGTTCTTCGTTCACGTGCCTCTCCCCCGGATACCGCCCGACCGGCTCCCCGTACCGCCGTTCCCCGTGTGCGGTGCGCCGCCGTGCGTGGTGACCCCGCGCCCCAGCAGACTGAAGTCCGCGTCTTCAGACTGAAGTTCGAGTGTGGCTGAGAACGTTGTCGATAGATTGTCGCCCAGCGCGAGAATGTGTGCGTCGAGTGAAGAACAGCTGTGCGTGGAGTGTGGAAGTAGTGGTGGAATTACGCCTTCTCGGCCCCGTGGAGCTCTCGGTGCAGGGCCGGACCGCCGAGGTCGGACCACCGCAGCGGCGGACCGTGCTGGCGGCGCTGGCGGTGGACACCGGCCGGCCCGTCCCGGCCGACGCGCTGATCAGGCGGGTGTGGGGCGACGATCCACCGGACGGGGCCCGGCGCGCGCTGCACGCCCATGTCGCCCGGCTGCGCCGGCTGTGCGAGGAGACCGAGGACCCGGGACATCCCCGGTTACGTCTGGTGCGGCGGTCCGGCGGATACCTGCTGGAGGCCCGCCCGGACCAGGTGGACATCCACCGGTTCCGGCAACTGGCGGGCCAGGCCCGGGAGACGGGGCGGACGGACGAGGCCCGGGCGGCGCTGCTGCGCGAGGCGCTCGGGCTGTGGCACGGGGAACCGCTGGCCGGGCTGGGCGGGCAGTGGGCGGCGCAGGTGCGCGAGGCCTGGCGGCGGCAGCACGTGGACGCCGCGGTCGCCTGGGCCCAGGTCGAGTCGCGGGTCAGCGACCCGGTCGCCGTGATCGGCCCGCTGACCGAACTCCTCGACGCCTACCCGCTCGTGGAACCGCTGACCGAGGCCCTGATGCGGGCGCTGCACGCGGCCGGCCGCAGCGCGGAGGCGCTGAACTCCTACGCCGCCGTCCGCAAGCGGCTCGCCGAGGAGCTGGGCACCGACCCCGGCGCCGAACTGCGGAAGGTCCACGAGGCGATCCTCCGGGGCGGCCCGGCCGGGTCCGTCGCACGGCCGGCGTCCCGTACACCGGTCCGGGCGGCTCCCGAGGCAGCTCCCTGGCCGGGCGCGGCTCCTGTCCAACTACCCATGGGCGTACGGGGGTTCATCGGGCGCGGCGACGAACTCGCCCGCCTGGAGGACATCCTCGCCTCGGCCGCGGACCAGCCGGCGGCGGTGGTGATCACGGCGCTGTCGGGCACGGCCGGGGTGGGCAAGACCGCGTTGGCCGTGCACTGGGCGCGGCGCGCCCAACGGTCCTTCCCCAACGGTCAGTTGTATGTGAACCTGCGCGGGTTCGGGCCCAGCGGATCGGTGATGAGCCCCGCCGAGGCAGTACGAGGGTTCCTGGACGCCCTCGGTGTGCCGCCGGCCCGGATCCCGGCGGGTCTGGAGGCGCAGGTCGGCCTGTACCGCAGCCTCCTGGCGGGGCGCCGGGTCCTGGTGGTGCTGGACAACGCCCGCGACGCCGACCAGGTCCGCCCGCTGCTGCCCGGGGCACCCGGATGTCTGGCGCTGATCACCAGCCGGAGATCGCTGACCGGTCTCGCGGCCACCGAGGGGGCCCAGCTGCTGACGGTGGGCATGCTCGCCCCCGAGGAGGCCCAGGAGCTGCTGGTCCGCCGGCTCGGCGCGGAGCGGGTGACGGCCGATCCCGACGCCGTCCGCGAGATCGTCGGCCGGTGCGCGGGCCTGCCGCTCGCGCTGGCGATCGTCGCCGCCCGTGCCGCCGCGCAGCCCGCGCTGCCGCTGGCCGCCCTCGCCGGGGAACTGCGGCTGGCCGACCGGCGGCTGGACGCCCTGGACAGCGGGGAGGCGAGCAGCGAGGTACGGGCGGTGTTCTCCTGGTCGTACCGGGCGCTCGGCCCGGAGGCCGCCCGGCTCTTCCGATTACTGGGCCTGCATCCGGGCCCGGACGCCGCGCTCCCGGCCGTCGCCGCGCTGGCCGGCGTACCGGCCGACCGCGCCCGCGCGCTGGTGGCCGAACTGGTCCGCGGTCATCTGCTCACCGAACAGCCCGCCGGCCGGTACACCTTCCACGACCTGCTGCGCGCCTACGCGGCCGAGCTGGTCGCCACGCACGAGGGCGAGGACTCCCGGCACACCGCGGCGCACCGCATGTTCGACCACTACCTGCACACCGCGCACCGGGCGGACGCGCTGCTGACGCCCCGGCCCACCCCCGCGCCCCTGCCGTCCGCCCAACCGGGTTCCGCGGCCGAGGAGTTGTCCGACCACCGGGAGGCACAGGCCTGGTTCACCGCCGAGCATCCGGTGCTGCTCGCCGCGGTGGGACAGGCGTCCGCGGCCGGATTCCAGCGGCACGCCTGGCGGCTCGCCTCGGCCCTGACGACCTATCTCGACCGGCACGGCAACCGGCGGGCGCTGATCGCCGCGCACACCGCGGCGCTGGACGCCGCCCGGCGCCAGGGCGATGTGGCCGGGCAGGCGGAGGCCCACCGGGGTCTCGGGCTCGCCGAGGACCGGCTGGACCGTCCGGAGGCGGCCCGCACGCACTATCTGCGCGCGCTGGAGCTCTTCGGCGAGGCCGGCGACCATGCCGGGCAGGCCCGTATCCACCAGCATCTGTCCCGGATGTCCGAGGCCCAGGGCCGGCATCAGCAGGCGCTCGGCCACGCCCACGACAGCCTCGCGCACCACCGGGCCGTCGACGACCGGGCCGGGCAGTCCGCCGCGCTGAACCACATCGGCTGGATCCTCGCCCAACTCGGCGACCACCAGGAGGCCCTGACGTTCTGCCGTCAGGCGCTGGAGCTGGCCCAGGAGAGCGGGGATCTCAACGGGGAGGCCCATATCCAGGACAGCCTCGGCTACATCCTGCACCGGCTCGGTGAGCACGCCGAGGCCGTCGACCGCTACCAGCAGGCCCTCGAACTGTTCCACCAGACCGGGGACCGGCACAGCGAGGCGGCCGGTCTGCTCTGCCTCGGCGACGTCCACGGCGCCACGGACCGCCCGCATCCCGCCCGCACCGCCTGGACCCAGGCGCTGGCCATCACCACCGAACTCGGGCTCCCGGACGCCGATCCGCTGCGTGCCCGGCTCCTCGAACGGCTCGGCCCCGCTGCCGCCGACGCCGCCCCCGACGCGCGTCAGGCACCGGCCTGAGGCCGGGTCACCGCCGGGTATCGGGTGAGAAGTCCACGCCCTGGTCGTTGAGTTGATGCCGGATCACGAACTCCTCGACCCCGCCGGTCGGCCAGATCGAGCCGTGCCGGCGCAGTGCTTCGAGGAACTGCTCGTTCTGGGGGGCGTCCGTGACGATCAGGTTGGCGGGGTCGTTGTACCGCCAGGGGTCGTCCGAGAGCCGGGTGCGGTGCTCGACACCGAGCGACTCGAACCGGTCGCCCGCGGCGGTCCGGGTGTTGACCTGCAGCGCGGCGCCCCCCTGGGCCGCGTCGCCGGCTGCCTGGAGCTGCGCCTCGATCCGCCGGAGATCCGGGTCGGCGCGCAGGCGGCGCCAGATCCCGTCCCGTACGTTGTTGAAGTCGGCCCGCGCCAGGTTCCTCGCCTCCCGGAGGATGGCGGTGGCGTCGGCCCGCTGGGCCGGTGTCATCGGCCCGCTGCCGACCTGCCCCCGCAACTGGTCGAACTGCAGGCGCAGTTGGGCCAGCCGGGTCCGGGTGGCCGTGGCACGCTGGCCGCCGAGCACATCCCGGACGACCGCCCCCATCTTGCTGTTGGCCACGCGCTCGTACCGGGCGAGGACGCCCGGCTGGGACACCGCGGGAGCGCGGGTCTGCGGGGAGATCACGGTGGCGGCCTGCGCGGAGGACCGAGCGGTGGCGCTGTCCGCCTGCGGCGCGGAGGCGGTGGGTGCCGGCCGGGCCGGGGTGGGAGGCGCGGACGCGGGGGCCTCGTCGGGTCCCTGCCCGGCCGACAGCGTGAGCGGCGTCGGCGTGTCCTCCAGGCGCAGTGCGGGCACCGGCTCGGCGAGACCGATCACGGCGCCCGCGAGGTAGGAGCGGCCCTGCCGGGCGGCGGAACCGATCCCGCGTCGTACCGACTGCCCGGCGCGGAAGGCGCGTTGCTCGGCGTCGCCGCCGAGCCCGGTGGGGCGGCCGGTCGTCAGGGCGCTGACCGCCAGACCGGTGCCGGCGGCCTCCAGCGACTGTTCCAGGTCGCCCGTCTGCGCGTAGGTCAGTCCGCCGTCGACGAGGCTGGGCAGGCCGACACCCACGGCGAAGCGGCCGGTGGCCGAGGACAGTCCCTGTGCGTAGGTTCCCGCGACGCCACCGAGCGCGCCGAGGCCGAGGCCGGTCAGACCGGCCCGGAGGGCCGCTTCCCCGCGGCCGGTGCCCTCGGGCGGGGTGAGCAGGGCGCCGGTCACCCCGCCGAGGGCGTTCCCGCCGCCCTGGGCGAGGGCGCCGCGGCCGATCGAACCGAGCCGGGAGACTCCCTGGGCGCCGACGCCGAGCGTGCGGGCGAGACCGAGGCTCGCGCCGCCGCCCACGCCGATGGCGGCGCCCTGCGCGCCGACGCGAAGTCCTTCGGCCCAGCCGGTGCCGAGAGCCGCCCGTCCCCCGTGTCCGGCGGCCAGTTCACCGGCGGCGCCACTCGTGAAGCCCAGCAGCAGTCCCTCGCCGCCGACGACGGTTCCGGTGCCGGCGGCCGTGAGGGCGGTCGCGGTGAGCCCGGTGGCGCCGAGGCCCGCGACTCCGGCGGCGACCACGGGGGCGGCGAGGATCGCGCCCACGGACAGCGCGACCGTGAAGGCCACGTTGCGGGTGATCTCCAGACCGCGCACGATCGAACCGGCCGCCGCCACGGCGCGGTCGATGCCGTCGAGCACGATCTGCTGGGCCTTGTCCGCGGATTCGACGGCGGTCAGGACGGCGTCCGCCATCTCGACGAGGGATCCTCCTCGCGCCGCCGCCCGATAGCGGGCCAGCGCCATGTTGGACTCGGCCAGCGGGGCCAGCATCCGGGCCTGGACCTGGACGGGCTCCTCCCTGCTGACCACACTGACCAGGAAGCCGATCACCTGGTGTTCTTCGTAGTTCTGGCGCAGATGGTCGTTCATCCGGAACTCGGTGCCGTCGTTCATCCCCCGGGCCCG
Source organism: Streptomyces sp. NPDC048288 (assembly GCF_043201555.1). Classification (NCBI taxonomy): domain Bacteria; kingdom Bacillati; phylum Actinomycetota; class Actinomycetes; order Kitasatosporales; family Streptomycetaceae; genus Streptomyces; species Streptomyces sp. NPDC048288. The sequence continues at coordinate 183,708 of NZ_JBICZD010000007.1, read as the reverse complement.
TCGGGCGGCGTCCGCCAGGGCGCCCAGCACCTGGGCCCGTACGCGCTGCGCGGTCTGCAGGGGGAAGACCAGCAGTTCGCCGTCGTGGACGACGTAGGCCGAGCCGGGCGCGGCGTCGTAGGGCCTGATCGACTCGATGATCCGCAGGTTGGCGAGGATGCCGGCCCGGTCCTGGGTGCCGGCGGGTGCCAACGCCCGTGCGAGGCGGGCCTGTTGTCGCTCCGTGCTCGCACGGTCGAGGTCGGCGGCGACGGTGGGTTCCAGCAGGGCCAGTTCCTGGCGGAGGGTGGCGCGGTCGGCGCGGCTGACGTCCGGCCTGAGCAGCCAGGCCGCGATGCGGTCGGCCTCGGCACGGACCTCGGCCGGGTCGGTCAGCGGGATGCTGACCCGGTCCCGCAGCACGTGCGGCATCTCGGTCCCGGGGAGGGCCTGTTCGGGGGCCCCGGCGGCTGCCGGGCGCCGTCCGCCACGTGGGCGCGCGGCCCGGTCGCGCGGACCGCCGGGCGTCAACGCCGGTGCACGGCGGGCGAGTTCGGCCTGTATGGCGGCCTTGGCCTCCAGCATCCGGTCGACCTCGGGGGTCGAGGCGATCTGCCGGCCCAGCCATTCGTCGACGGCCCGCGCCTCCTCGCGCAGGTCGGACAGACCATAACGGCGAACGTCCGGGGTGCTGTTCAGCCACTCCTCCGGAGCCCACGCGACATACGGCGCGGCCGTGCCGGCCAGGGCCGCCGCCGAGGACCCGCCACGGCCCGCGGCGGCGGCCTGTCGTTCCGCCTCGTCGGCGCCCGCGCCGCCGCCGGCGCTCTGCTGGGCCGCGTGCACGGCCTCGTGGACCAACAGGCCCTGGGGAATGGCTTCCCCCGGGCCGGTCGCGATACCGATGTCGGGGCCGAAGGTGAATCCGGCGGCGCCCGCCGCCCGGGCGGCCGCCCGGATCCGCGGCCCGGTGTGGACCCGGACATCGCCCGGGTGGTGGCCGACGGCCCGCTCGACGGCGGCCCGGGGGCCGGCGCCGAGCGGAGTCCCCGGGCCGTCCAGGGCACGTACGGCCTCGGCGCCCGCCGCCAGCGCGCCGTTGCCGATGGCACGCCGTGCGACGTCCCCGGAGGGACGCGCCGGGGTCGGAGGCCGACGGGCGGGCGCGCCCGCCTTGTCGCGCGCGGGCGTGTGTGCTGTCTGCTGCTCGAACACCGTCGGCCTCCGTCCCGGGTCGTGCCCTGTCAGTGGTCAGTCGCTGAAGCCCTGCAGCCGCCGCCGGACGTCGATGGTCGGCAGCACGACGTCGGCGGCCTCGACGACGAGCGACGGTGACTGTCGGTTCGTGTAGAGGATCACGCGCTGGTAGGTCCCGTCGGTCTGCACCGGGGCCGGCTCGTGCCGCAGGACGTGCTGGAAGGTGCCCTCGCGCAGCGCCCAGATGACCGAGTCGTCCTTGCCGGGGCCGAGGTCCTCGCCGCGGGCGTCCTGCGGGGTGATCACCACCAGGGCGGCGAGCAGCCCGCTCGGGTCGTTGTGCAGCCGCGTCACCTTGATCGTGGTGGCCTTCCGGTCGACCTTGATCCCGGCGAAGGTGGAGGTGTTCAGCTCCCGGGTGAACGCGTTGCCGTTGACGTCCTGGCCGGCGACGGACAGGTGCCAGCTGTAGGTGCCCTCCTTGAAGACCTTGGCGAAGGTGTTGGTGTAGTTGCCGTTGCCGTCCGGGTCGAAGAGTTCGTCGGTACCGTCGACGAACAGGCCGCCGGTGGGCTGGGTGCGCGGCAGGTGGTGCCACTTCTTGCGGGACAGCAGGGTGCCGATGCGTCCCTCCATCCAGGTCGGCTCGTCGTGCTCGTCCTGGGCGGGGTCCGTCGGCGCGGCGCCGAGGGCGGTGAGCTGCTCGCCGAGACCGACGGCGGGTGCGTCGAGTACGGCCTTGACGCGGGCGCCGGTGATCGGCCGGTCGTCCTGCCGGATCCGCACGGTCAGGTGCATCCGGTCCCCGGTGAGGTACGCGTCCCGGTCGAGCTGGACGTCGGCCAGCAGGTGCAGGTCCACATAGGCGAGGACCTGGCCGGGAGCGAGCTCTACCGCGTCCGTCGGACCGGTGCCGTGGATGACCCGCCAGTGGATGGGCGCTCCCTGGGCGAGGGCGGGGAGCTTGGCCACCGAGGTCGCCCGGTCCGAGGAGGTGGCGAGGATGGTGACGGGTTCGGGGAGGTACGACGTGCCGTCCCAGCGGGCCAGTTGGATGGTGCCGGTGAAGGTGGTGTCGCCGTCCTTCGGGGTCACGGCCAGGACCAGTCGGTCGGCGTCCGGCTCGGTGGACAGGTAGACGGCGGGCAGCCCTTGGTCGGGGTCCGCGTCCGGGTCCGGGACGCCGGTCGTCGGAGTGGTCTGCTTGACCGGCAGGTTGACGGTCTGCGCGTTGGCCAGCATCCCGCCGAAGGCACCGGCGAGTTCGCTCGGGTTGTTGACGAGTTCGAACTTCCCCGCCCCGAACGTCGCGAGCTGGCTGAGCACGTTCTGGTCGGCGGTGGGGCCGAGCGCGATCGTGGACAGCTTGCAGCGGCCGGTGTCGAGCACGTCCTTGCGGGCCTGCTTGGAGTTGACGGCGTTCTGGAAGGACTGCGCCCCGTTCACCGCGGAGGAGGGGACCAGAGCCACGGTGCCGCTGTTCTCCAGGCCGTCGGTGCACATGATGATCGTGAACCGCTGGTCGACGATCGGTCCGGCGGCCGCCAGGAGGTCGATGGCGGCGATGAGGCCGTCACCGATGGGCGTGTTGGTACCCGGGACGCCGAAGTCGAAGGCCGGGTCGTCGATGGCGTCCACCGCTTCGGTCAACGGCGTCAGCGGGAGCAGGGTCTGGATGCGGCTGGAGGGAGCCCCGCCCCGGAAGCCGGCGATCTCGTCCTCGAAGGCGATGATGGCGACCCGGTCGATGCGGTCCGGGGTGCTGAGGCCCTCGCGCAGCCCGTTGAAGAGGTGTATCAGCACCCGGCACGCGGTCTTGGCGTTCTCGAAGCGGTTCTCCGACGCCATGCTGCCGGAACGGTCGAGGACGAGCACGATGTCCTGCACGCGTTGGTGGACGGTCATCGTCGCGGGGGTGCTCCCGTTGTGCAGGAGACCCGTGTAGAGGCCCGCCGCGTCGGTCAGCCTGGTGGTGACGGTGAAGGCCAGGGGCACCGGCTCGTAGACCCCAGGGGTGTTGATCTTCAGGGACGGGCCGGCGGTCGTGGTGTCGGTGGTGATCTCCAGGATCGGGGCCGCGCCGGTGTACGCCCAGTCGTAGTGAGGTGTGAAGGCGAGCGCGGTCGGGACGGTTCCGGCGAACGTGTTGCCGCTCACGGCGCCGTGCGCGTTGAGTTCGACGTCCTTCTGCAGCTCCAGCGCGTCGGCCGGCACGGTCAGCTCGGCCACCGGGCAGACGGCCAGCCAGTTGACGTCCATGGCGTCGGTGGACCTGCTGATGGACCAGTTCGCCGGGACGTCCGCCGAAGCCCGCAGTTCCCAGCGTTCGTCGGGCGTGGAGCCGGTCCCCAGGTTCTCCGTGACGGTCACGGAGTAGGTGACGACACCGTCCCTGACGTCGGGATCGGAGGTGCTGACGGAGTAGTGGGAGACGTTGCCGCCGGCCGGGAGCGGCACGGGTGCGCTGCGCCCGCCCGCGGGAGCGGAGTCGATGTGGACCAGGGACACGGACAGCCCGGGCAGGCCGTCCGGGTGGCTCAGGGTGAAGAAGCTCTCCGACTCCTGCGCGTTGATGCCCCGTTTGAAGACGGTGACGAACGCCGAGGAGTCGGTGACGGAGTAGGACGGCCGGTTCGCCTCGACCGGCTTGACGCTGGGTGATGGCATGCGGGATTCCCCCTAGATGGCGGTGATGATCTGTTTGGCGTAGATGTCCGAGTCCGCGCCCCGGGTGTTGACCCAGAGCAGCCACAGGCCCAGGTCGGGCACGAGGAAGGGATGCGGACTGAGGTTGGGCTGGGCCTGGGTGGAGGTGACCAGCCGTTGGGCGGCGAGCCAGTTGCCGCCGATCGGGTTCCGGCGGCGCAGCAGCAGATCCGTGCCGCCGCCCACCGCCGACCGGTTGGCGATCAGGTACACCGTGCCGTCCGCGTCGCGTACGGCGGCGGGCTGGCCGTCGCTGCCGTCGGAGTCCGGCACCCGGGTCGAACTCCACGTCCCGTTGTTGGCCGAGTTGCCCGAGACGACGATCAGCCCGGTGTCGTCCTCGTAGAAGACGAGGACCTCGTTGCCGCTGAGCGCGAGGACGAACACGTTCAGCTGGCCCGCGGCCGGGAAGTCCTTCTGGAGGTCGATGACGGGCGGGTCCTGCGGGTTGGCGGTGGCCGGGACGGGGTTGAAGCGCAGGATCTGGAGTTTGGTCCCGTCCGCGTAGGCCACCCACACCTTGCCGTCGGCCGAGGCCGCGTGCAGGTCCCGCTGGGTCAGGCCGGTCGCCGACAGCGCCACCGGAGCGAGGTCGAGGAAGACGTCGTCGGTGTGCCGGTAGCGCCGGTAGTACCACTGTTTGAGACTGGTGTTGCTCTGATGGGTGAAGAACACCACCTGGTCCCCGGCGAGCACGGCGCGCACCCGCTGGTCCGCCGTCTGGTTCGCGGTGGTGGCCACGTCCCGTTGGGGCGCGGCGCCGAGGGTGGCCAGCGGACCGCGTTTCATGAAGACGTCCGTGTTGGGCCCGTCCAGCAACCCGTTCTGGTACGCCACCACGAGGTCACCGCCGGGCAGCGCCACCGCCGCGGGCTCGATGTTCTGGCCGCCCGAGGTGACGGCGGGCGCGAGGTCGAAGCCGAGTTCGGGGTGGGCGGGGTCCAGCCGGGCGGCGAGGATCTGGTTGCTGCCGGAGCGCGCGGACTGCCATACGGCGACCAGTCCGCCGCCCGCGTCGACCACGCTCGCCTTGTTCAGCAGATCCGCCTTGTCCGCCGGGGCCACCGATATCTCGGGGCTGGGCGGGAGTTGGCCGGCCAGCAGCGCGTTGATGGCGTCGCGCAGGCTGGCGCGGGGGCGTTTCTGTCCCCTGCGGTAGGCCGGTGCGATCGAGGTGTCGCCGCCGGTGGTGCCCAGGACGTCGTCGACCAGGGTGCTCGGCGGCACCTGGAGGTTGCGCGGGCGCAGGTCGACGAGCGCCGGCGGCCGGACGGCGGCGACGCCGGACTGCCTCCCGATGCGGGCCAGTTGAAGGTAGGAGTGCCCACTGACGTAGTCGCTGTCGTTGGGCACCGGCGGCTGGGTGGCGCCCGGCCGCACCCGCACCGCCCATTCCCTCCGCACCCGCACGCAGGTCTCGACGCCGATCAGCGGGTCGAGCAGGGCGTCGTCCTCGGCCGAGGTGACCTCGCGGTCCCACAGGTCGAGGTAGACGAGATCCGAGCGGGTGCCCGAGGTGGGCGCGGAGATCTCCTGGACGACGGGCACGCCCCAGGCAGCGGCCAACGCGGCGTTGGCGTACAGCGGTTGGGCGCTGTAGGCGAGCCGGCCCTCGTGGACGGCGTCGCGGCCGTCGGCGAGGCAGCGCCCCGCGCCTTCGGGGGTGCCGTCGCCGCCGGCGACGAAGAAGTCGTTGCCCGTGCCGACCGAGGCGACCACGCGGTTGGCGGCGGCGTTGATCACCGCGACCACCTCGGCGGCGGTGGCGGCGCCGAGGTCGGCGAAGCCGCTCGCCGTGAACGTCACGGTCTGGGGCGGCGCCTCGTTCGCCGAGACCACCAGGGTCATCCCGGCGGTCAGCGCGAACGGCTGGGCGGCGTCGCCGGTCAGCCGGGCGGAGGCAAGACCGCGGGCCGCCTGACGGTTGACCTGGGTGAACCCCAGGGCCGAGGCGGCCGTCGACGCGGTCACGTCCACGCTCACCGAGGAGCCGGCCGTGCTGGTCGGCGCCGGGACGAGCCGGATCGTGCCGACTCCGCCGCCCGCCGCGGCCACGATCCGGAAGCCGTCGTTGCCGGCCGGCACACCGTCGCCGACGAACCACTTGAGGAATGCCTCGACCTCGAACCGCCGGATGTCCTCCAGTTCGTTCCAGTCGGCGTCCACCAGGGGGACGCCCTGCTGGAGCCGTATGCCCACGTAGTGCTTGACGCGGTCGAAGGTGCTGCGGGAAAAGTCACCCACGGTGACCCCCTCCCCGGGACGTGCGGACGGTGCCGCTGGGCGGATGCGTGAGGAAGACCGGTCGGGTGGTCACCGGCATGAAGTCCGCGAGCGCGCCCGCGAGTCGGGTGACCACGGAGTCGATCCGTGCGGGGTCGTCGGTGTCCGGCGTGAGGAACAGGCCGACCGTGTCGCGGGAGATCCGGTCGTCGTCGGTTCGCCGGCCGCCGGACCCGGTGTCGTACGTATAGGTCTGGAAGTCCTCGAAGGTGCCGCGTGCCTCGCGTTTCGCGGTGTCGCGGGTGTCCACCGTGGTGGTGCCCGCGTACCGGTTGTCGAGGGTGTGCGTGGCGCCGAACTCCTCGGCCGCGTACGGGATCGACTCGTTGGACCGGTACGCGAGCAGGGTGCCCCCTGCGGTGGGCACGGCGAGTGGACCGCGGCGCGCGTACGGGGCGCCGACCACCTGCTCGGGTGCGTCCCACGTGTGGGTGGCGGGCGTCAGACCGGCGCGGACGATCGACCATCCGCCGCCGCGGGTCGACGACCAGAACACCTCGATGGTGCCGTCCGGGGTGACCAGGGGTGCGGGTTGCCGGTCGTGGAAGTCGTCGGTCGTCCTGGGCAGCGGGCGGACCTGATCCCAGTCCGTCGCGCCCGGCACGAGCCCCTGCTTGACCTGGTAGAAGACGCTCCAACGGCTCTGGCCGGCCGGGCCGGCCGGCTCGCGCTGGGTCCAGAACAGCCAGAGCCGCCCGGCGGTTCCGTCGGGCCGGAAGGCCACGCAGAGGTCGTCCTCGACCCGGGGTGTCCGTCCGCCGGCCGTCGGGATCGCGGCCGGGGTGGTCAGCTGCCAGTCGGTGCCGTCGTGCCGGTTGTAGCGCAACTGCCAGGCCCCGGACACCCGCTCCAGCCAGAACAGCCAGACACCGCCGCTGTCGTCGGCCACCGCGGCCGGCTGTCGGCGCTCGGTCGCCGGGTCGCCGAACAAGGCAGGCGTGGTCCACTTCGGGCCGGTGGGAGTGGGGGTGCGGACAGCGAAGGAGATCCGCCAGTGGCGGTCTTCCGGCGGCTGCGCGGGATCGTAGGTCTGCCAGAACAGCCAGAGCCTGTCGGCCTGCCCGGCCGCGGTCGGGTTCTTGTCGACCGTCGGACCGTCCGTGACCGGTCGGCTCGGCTCCCATTCCCCGTCGGCGTACCGCTTGGACCAGATGTCCCAGCCGTGCTGACGGCGCGTGTGGTAGACGAACAGTGTCGAGCCGTCGGCCTCCCGCACCGCGGCCGGCCTCCCGTCGTGGGCGAAATCGACCGACGCGAGCGCCGGTGTGCTCCAGTCGCCCGCCGGACTCCGCTGCGTGGACCACAGGTTGAGCCGCTCGGGCCGGTTGCTGCGGGCCACGTTGTGGACGAACTCCTTGGTGCGGTTGGGCCAGCCGGAGACCCTGGCGACCGTCGCGTCCAGCGTGGGGACGCTGCCCGTGCCCCGGTACAGCCGGGGCGCGTAGCGGATCTCGTTGCGCTGCGCGGCGACCGGCAGACGGTGATCGGTGCGCCAGCCGATCCACTGCGCCAGCAGCGGCAGCAGCCCGCCGTCGACCCGCTCCAGGTCGGCCAGCGAGAGCGCGGCGCGGCCCAGGCTGTAGAGCCGGTCCAGTTCGGCGCCGGGCAGGTCCAGGAATCCGCGCAGTTGACCGGGGTCGGTGTCGAGGGGCGGCCCGTCGCCGCTGCGCGCCGGGGGCCGGTCGGCGTCGTAGCGCCGGTAGAGCGCCGGCAGCATGCCGTACAGCCGTTCGGCGAAACCGTAGGGAGTGATGGCCGTCGCGGCGGCCACGTTGTGCGGGTCGGGGTCGTAGACGGGTGGGTCCCCGGTGAAGGGGAACAGGGCGTAGTAGTAGACGTGTTCGCCGTGCAGGCCGGTGTCGGTCGTGCTGACCAGGCCGACGCCCCGCGCGATGGTGACGCCGTCGTCGGGATCCTGCGGGTGGGTGCCTTCGCGGCGCACCACACGGATGCCGGGAGGGTCCACGTCCTTCGGGTAGGCCCAGGTCAGGTCGATGCGGTTGCCGTCGGAGTGGCCGGTGGCGGTGATGTCGAGCAGTCGCATGGTCAGCTCCCCGCCTGGCCGAGGAGGACGACCTTGAGGCCGGCCGCGTAGTCGGCCTCGGTGGGCACGACCGGCACCTCGTTGGGGCCGAGGGTGATCGTGCCGTGCGGTTCGACGGCGGGGGCCGGCCGGTCGCCGCGGCGGAACTCGGTGATGTTGACGAAGACCACGCCCGGCACGCTCTGGCTGTCCTCGTAGAAGCGGCTCAGGTACACGCTCTGGTTGAAACCGACCCGGTCGAAGGCCAGCAGGTCGGCCGCCGCCCGCCGCACCGCGGCGACGACGTCGGCGGGCACGTAGAAGCTCTGTACCGAGATCTCGGCCGTGACGAAGATGGGGACGTAGTCCACGTCGGCGATCTCGACGATCTGGCTGAGCATCCGTTTGTCCTCGAAGTAGGCGGTGAGGCTCGCCGCCAGGACGTCACTCACCTGGCCGCCGCCCTCGGGGGCGACGTAGAGGGTCACCTCGTTCCAGCCGGTGGCGGCGGCGTGCACCTTGCCGACTCCCTGGTGGCTGAGGGCCAGTGCCTCGAAGTCGGGTGCCGTGACCGCGCGTCGCAGGGAGCGGAAGACCGCCGGTGCCTGCCGTACGGCGTGGGTGATGTCCTCGCGTTCGGCGCCGCCGGTGGCGGGCAGCGGGTTGGTGATCTGGGCGCCCAGCAGGGCGAGTCGGGGAGCGTCGGCGATCGTGGCGATGGCTCCGGCGGGCACGTTGCCGGCCGAGCCGCCGCCGACCCGGTAGGTCGCGGTGATCTGCGCGCCCTGGCGGGGCACCGAGCCGAAGGTGCCGTCGCCGAAGACGACCGTGGCCCGGTCGTTCTCGTCGACCTCGATGACGTAGTCGTCCTGGCCCGACTGGCTGAACGCGAGGGTCTCGCGCCGGGTCCACGTGTCCACGGTGGCGGACAGGGTCGTCAGCAACAGGACGTCCTGGCCGCCGAGTCGGGGTGCCGACAGCCGGTCGAGCAGGGCGCCCGGGTGGGCCAGGGGGAATCGCTGGTTCGCGGTTCCGTCGGAGGTGCCGAGCACCTCGTCCGCGATGAGCCGCCCCTCCTGCACGGGCAGCCCCGTGAAGGTCTTGCGGCCGCCGGCCGGGTCGGCCGTCAGCGCACCGAAGTCGATGGTCAGGGGCGCGTCGCCGGCGTACTCGAACCGCACGCTGGGCCGGTCCTTCTGGCTCCTGGTGGCGAACGCGTCGCCCTTGGCGATCGTGACGACCTCGGTGACCGAGCCCGGCACGGACACCGTCAGGGAGGCGGCGGCGGGTGCGGCGGCGCCCAGCTCGTAGCCGATCAGCCGCAGGTGGTCGATGACGCTGCGGCGGGTCTGCGCGGTGCTCAGGAAGCTCTCGTTCGCCACCCGGTCCTGGTAGTAGCTGAGGATGTCGCCGATGTGCGCGAACAGTTGCAGCAGCACGTTCCCGAAGTCGGCCTCGTTGGTGAAGTCCGTCCACTGGGAGAGCTTGCGCGGGATCTGGTCGCGCATGGCCTGGAGCAGGCTCTCGTAGTCGCGGGCCATGTAGTCGATGACCGGCTGGCCGTTCACCTGCGCTATTTCCACCATCACGTCGCCCCTACCTGAAGTGGACCCGGAGTGCCTGCGGAGCCAGGTCCTTGCGTCGTACGTAGGCCACTTCCACGGTCAGCGCCTCGTCGGCGGAGCGGACGTCCACCCCGCCGACCACCAGCAGGTCCCCCAGCCAGCGGGTCAGCGCCGAGCTGACGGAGAACTCCACGGCGGCGGCCATGATCGTGTTCGTGGGATCGAAGACGAGGTTGAACAGCCCGCAGCCGAACTCGGGTTGGTTCACCCGCTCGCCGGGCGCGGTGAACAGCACCTGGAGCACCTTGCCGCGCAGTTCCGCGTCCTCCCCGTCGGGCCGGATCGCCCCCGAGGCGTCGACGCCGAACGGGAAGCCGAATCCCGTCGCCATGTGCTTCCTCCCTCACCCGGAACACGTCACGAAGTCCTGGCCGCGCGCGGTGACCGTCGAGTCGGCGGGCCTGCCGAGGCCGCTGCAGGTGTCGATGGCGTCGCCGTCCAGCAGCACCCGGACGCCGTCGACCGTGAGCAGGGCGTTGCCCGCCGCGCTGTTCGGGACGCCGGTGCCCAGGGGTGTGTCGGTGATCTGGAGGGTGTCGTCCACGTTCGGAGTGAGGGCGACGGTGCCTTTGCCCGGCACGAAGCCGCTGCCCGACTTGCCGACGTGTCCGCCACCCGGCGCGTCCTCGCCGGGGTCGAGTCCGCTGCGGCTGGTCACCAGCGCTACGGGGGTGCCGGCGATGGTGACGAAGGTGCTGAGCGCCTCGGTGACCGAGCCCTTGTAGGCGAAGTCGCCGATGCCGACGTAGAGGGCGGTGGGCGGCGGTGCGCCCGGGTTGGGGCCCAGGCCCTGGACGTTGTGCTGGTCCGTGCCCCGCACCGGGTCGCCCTCGACGACGAGGAGTTGTCCCATGGCTCAGCCCTTCTTGAAGTCGATGCTGTCGCAGACGATCCGGACGGGCTGGCCGGGCGCGTCGATCGTGAACGGCACGGCGGCGTGCAGCGTCATCGCGCTGTCCGTCATCTCGACGCTGTTGCCGGTGGCGTCGGTGATCCTGATGCCGTCCGAGGTCAGGGCGATCAGGTGGCCCTTGCCGCCCTCCCGCACGAGGATCGACTCGGCGCCGTCGCCGTCCTCGAACTGGACGGTGTGTCCCTTGAGCGTCTTGATGATCTTCCGGGTGGGCGGGTTCTGGACCTCGGACCGCTCGGTGCCGTCGTCCTCCTGCGGTCTGGGCACCTGGCTGACCGCGTCCGGTGCCGTCCAGTAGGTGCCGACCCAGACGGGGAACTCCAGGTCGCCCTCCTCGAACTCCACCCACACCCCGGCGTCGACGGACGGGACGAAGAGGAAGCCCTGGCCCGCGGCGCCGCCGAAGGGGGCGCAGGGGGTGGCCCAGCCGGTCACCACGTCCGGGCCCAGCACGCTGGGCACGCTGACCTTGAGCCGGCCGAGCCGCGACGGGTCCTCGTTGTCGCGCACGACGCCCCGGTACTTGCCGTAGTAACGGCGCTCGACCTTGTCCGTCAGGTCGGCGACGATCCGCTCCAGTTCGAGTGTCATGGCGCACCCGCCGGCAGGCCGGGGCCGCCCGCCGCGAGGGCGTTGCGCCTGACGCGGAAGTGCTGGCTGTAGCTGTTGTCCCGGAAGCGGTGGGTGACATGGGCGACGTAGTAGGTGCCGCTGTGGGTCTCTCCCACACCGTTGACGACGACGGTGCGGCGGGGCAGGAGCACGCTGCCGTACTGGTTGGCCGCCACCTCGCCCTCGCCGGTGACGAACCACTCGCCGCGGTCGTGCAGGGACTGGCAGATCGTCTCCATCTCGGGGCCGCCGGTGGCGACGGCCCGGGCGGGACGGACCTGGCCGGCGGTCAGGCCGGCGGGCAGCGTGTCCGCGGGCCGGCGGGCGCCGAGGGCCGGTTCGTGGCCCGGGGCCGAGGTGGCTTCCAGCGGTACGCCGGTGGCGTGGTCGAGCGCGGCCATGGTGACGTCCGCCGGGAGCAGCGCGTTGACCTCGATGCTGAACCGGTTGACGTTCGTACGGGTGCCGGCGTGCACGTTGAGCGGGTCCTGTACGGGATCGCCGAGGTCGGGCGGCCGGAAGTAGCCGGTGTCGCCGTCGACGAAGCACTCGTAGCCGTTGCGCAGGGCGAGCCGTTTGAGGAACCTGATGTCTGTCTCCCGCTGGACGATCGTGGAGATCTCCTCGTGGTGCACGACCGAGGTGTCGGCCACCCGCGGGGTCAGTCCCGCCTGCTGGAAGACCAGTGCGGCGATGTCGCTGTCCTTCATGTTCGGCCAGGCCTTGACCACGTCCGTCCGGTCCATCAGCACGCCGGCGTCCATCCCCCACACCTCCAGCAGGCACTGCTCCAGACCGGGGCCGAACTCCGGCCGGACGTGCGTGATGTGGGCGGTCAGCAGTCTCCGCGTGTCGTCCCCCAGCCCGGCCGTGACGGTGACCTTGTGCCACAGGGCGAACCGCCCGTCGTCCAGGTGGGTCCACGAGCCGTCCGCGTTGAGCCGCAGTGCCACGGTCATCCGGAACATGCCGGCCAGTTCGTCGTCGAGTTCGATGTCGAGGCCGATCAGGTCGGACTTGAGGTCGGAGGCGTCGGCGCCGTCGATCTCGATCAGCAGGTGGTCGTTCCGCACGGCCCGCCCCCTCAGCTCACCGGCGGAGGGACGACGACCGGCCGGCCGAGCCGCCCCTGCTCCACCGGGGGCCCTACGGCGAACCCGGTCGACCTGATCACCCCGGACAGCGCCTCGGTCGCGACGCCGGCCCGCACATGGGTCACCAGGACCGCCAGGTCGGTCCGCTGCACGACCGCGCCGCCCGGCTGCGGTACGGGCGTCACCTCGTCCACCACGGTCACCGCGTCCACGCCCACCGTCCCGGACAGCGCCCTGACCAGCAGGGCCCAGGGCGGGGCGCCCGGTCCCGCAGTGAGCGGGAACCGGTGGGTGACCAGTGGTCCGCCGTCGAGCAGGTCGAGGGGCGAGAGGAACTCCGGGTTGGCGTCGCAGACGCGCCAGTACTGGAGTGGCTGGCGGTAGTACGAGAACGCCAGTTGGTCCAGCCGGTCGCCGCTGTCGACGGTGTGGGTGAACGTGCCGGTCACCGTGGGCAGCGGCCGGACGTCCTTCGCGGCCACCACCCGGCCGCGCGCGTCGGTCACCGCGATGTCGGGCACCTGCCGGTACCGGGAGAGTCTGCCGAACACGCCGCCTCACCCCGGGACCACGACGTTGGCGGCGTCGGTGGCGTTGGCGACGTTGAGCGCCGACATCGCCTCGACCATCGCCTTGGAGTACAGATAGGGCACGTTGTCGCCCTCGATGACGGTCAGGTTCACCGACACCGTGGCCCGCACCGGGTCGAGATCGGCGCTGAACTCCGTCTCGGTGATGTTCATCGCGGTGATGTTCACCGGCAGCACCCGTTTGCGGCCGAAGATGAACAGGATCATCGGCGGGTTGGGGCTCCTGGTGAAGCTGAAGCCGTCGGGCTTGCCCAGCAGCGCGTCGGCGGCCCGGCCGAGCAGGCTCTCGTCCTTGGGGTACACCATCAGTTCGAGGGTGGAGATCTGCGGCCCGACCCCGAACTGCTCGGCCACCGGGTCCCGGTCGTCGAGCTTGTCGGTGGCGTCCAGCCGGAGGTCGAACGCGATCGTCTGGTCCTGTACGTTCACCAGTTGCTCCCGCTGGAGTTCCAGCAGGTCGGAGAAGTCCCCGCGGACCTGGCGCAGGGTGCGCTGGGGTACGGCGGCCGGTACGTCGCCGGCCGCCACGGGGCTCGGCACTCCGGGGAACGCGTACGTCAGCGCGCGGTTGCGGGTCAGCTGTACGGGGTTGAACTGGAACACCACGGCCAGTGGCGGCACGCTCAGCCCGAACTCCACGAAGGCGCCCCGCAGGATCCTGGGCTTGTTCGGAAAACCGTCGGTCATGACTCCCCCGCCTCGGCCCAGAGCTTGCCGATCTTCTCGAACTCCCTGCGGGCTCCCCGCAGGATGTGGGACCGCCCGAGGGCCGTCCCGTCGGCCGCCGCCAGAAACGCGGCCTGGAGCACGATGTTCTTGATGTTCGCGCCGGTCACGGGCAACTCCCGGGCCAGCCGGGCCAGATCGACGTCCTTTGCCAGTGGGGCACCGGGCGGCAGCAGCGCCCGCCAGATCCGGCGGCGGTCGTCCGCGTCGGGAAACGGGAACTCCACGACGAAGCGGATCCGCCGGGTGAAGGCGTCGTCGATGTTCTGCCGCAGGTTCGTGGCGAGGACGACGACGCCCTCGTACTCCTCGATCCGCTGGAGCAGGTAGCTCGTCTCGATGTTGGCGTACCGGTCGTGCGCGTCGGACACCTCGGTGCGCTTGCCGAAGAGCGCGTCGGCCTCGTCGAAGAAGAGGATGGCGTTGCCGGTGCTCGCCTCGGCGAAGATCCGCGCGAGGTTCTTCTCCGTCTCACCGATGTACTTGCTGACCACCCCGGACAGGTCGATCTTGTAGAGGTCGACGTCGAGTTCATGGGCGAGGACCTCCGCGGCCATCGTCTTGCCGGTGCCCGGCGGGCCGCTGAACAGCACGCTGAGGCCGGTCCCGTGGCCGAGCCGCTCCCCGAACCCCCAGTCGTGCAGCACCAGTCGGCGGTAGCGGACCTGGTCGCAGATGTCCCGGAGCCGGGTGATCCGGTCGGCCGGCAGCACCAGGTCGTCCCAGCCGCGCCCGGTGTGCACCCGGCCGGCCGCCGGACCGAGCGTGTGCTGCGACTCGCCGCGGCAGACCGCGGAGACGTCGGACAGGGTGAGCGGCCCGGGGACGGGCTCCATCAGGCGCCGGTCGTCGGCGAGACGGACGGCGACGGCGATGCGCGCGGCCGGCAGCCGGTACCGTCCGGCCAGTTCACCCGCCCAGTCCGCGGCCAGCGGGGTGTGCGCGGCCAGCCGGTCGCGCCAGAGTGCGGTGCTGCGCGGCAGGTCGGGCAGCGGCACCTCGACCGTGTGCACGGGCAGTTCGGCCGACGCGGCCGTCCATCTCGAAGCACCGGTGAGGAACACGGGCAGGCCGTGGTCGGCGACGGTGTCGGCGAGCGCCCCGAGCAGCCTCCTGTGCTCCTCCGTCAACAGCGGGTCCACGTGGGCCAGATGCACGGCCGCCCCCAGCAACAGGCCCTCACGGAAGGCCAGTCGGAGCAGGATCGCGCCGTCGGGACCGGTCAGGGATCCGGCGTCGACAGTGACCAGCGGGAGGCCGAGCCGACTGCTCGTGTGCCGGACCAGGTCGAACCGGCCGCCGTCGTCGGGGCCGTGCAGCTGGCAGACCAGGGGCGGTCCGCCGGCCCGCAGGCGGTGTGCGGCCAGCCGCAGCAGCCGGTCGGCGAGTACCAGGTCCGGCTCGTCGCCCGTCGGGTCGGCGGGACCGTGCACCCCGATGTGGCCCGCCAAGCGGGCGTCGGGCTCGTCGGAGCCCAGCAGGTACTGGCGGATCCGTGGATCCAGCGCCAGGAACCGGGCCAGGCCGGAGGAGCCGGACGGGCTCGCCGGGTCCTCGACGGTGTGCAGGATGCCGTACCGGATCAGGGGCGCGCCGGCCGAGAAGGTGCCGGCGCGGATCCAGCGTTCCCGCTCGCTCGC
This sequence comes from Streptomyces sp. NPDC048288, assembly GCF_043201555.1. NCBI lineage: Bacteria > Bacillati > Actinomycetota > Actinomycetes > Kitasatosporales > Streptomycetaceae > Streptomyces > Streptomyces sp. NPDC048288. The sequence goes on along the minus strand of NZ_JBICZD010000007.1, from coordinate 168,320 downwards.
GCACAGCAGCTCCAGGACCAGGTCGACGCTGGGCCTGCGGCGCGTGATGTCGTCCTGGAGGTAGGCGTACAACCGGTCGTACTTGCGGCGCAGTTCGGGCGCCAGGCACACGACCACCGCGTCCAGCTCCATGGGCGACAGGCCGAAGAGCCGGCCGAGGACGGCCAGGCGCGGCGCCACGCCCTCGCGGACACTGTCGGCGACCCTGGTGTCGATCTCGGTGGAGAGCAGTTTCAGGGCGAGCGCGTTCGCCGCCGTGCCCGCGTCGACCACGGCGTCGAAGCCGTCGGTGAGCAGCCGGTCGACCTCCTGCCGGGTGATGTAGACGGTCCGGTCCAGCTGCGTGTGCGGGAACGCCTCGTTCTGGAGGTCGGCCGTCTTCAGCCGCAGCGCGATCAGCAGGTCGAGCCGGCGCAGTTCGTCCGTGAGGTGCTCGTAGGTGTCCTGGTAGGCGGTCATGGCGTGACCTCGAAGAAGAAGGTGCGCCGGTACAGGCGGGCGATGTCCACCCGCACCTCGTAGAAGCCGGGCAGCAGGTCGTCGGGGACCTCGGCGGTGAAGGTGTCGCCGGTCAGCTGCCCGCCCGGCAGGACCGGCCGGTCGCCGACGAGCACCCTGCCGCGCCGGCCGCCGAGATGGACGCCGGTGAAGGTGAGCGTGGTGCCGGCGGGACCTGACGCCGGGGTCATCGCGGTGACCTCCGGCAGGTCGAGCGGTACACCGACCTCCGGTACGCCCACCTGCCGCACCCGGGCGGCCAGGGGCTGCCGGGCGGCCGGCGACCGGTCGAGCTGCACGGTGGACACCTGGTAGAGCACGGACAGCCGGAACGGCTGGGAGAACGTCGTCCAGATCCGGCTCAGTTCCTCCGGGTCCAGGGCGTTGCCCGCGATCTGGAGCCGCTCGCGGGCGTCGGCGAGACCCGGGTCCAGGTAGACCGGCGGGACGACGGCGTTCTCGTAGAACACCCGCATCGCCTCGCCCAGGAGCTGGTGCGCGGCCGCGTTGCCCTCCTGCGGGTCGTTGGGCGCGTAGGGGGTGAGCAGGTAGGACAGGGTGAGCGACAGGGGCGCGGGCACGAGTTGGTTGGGGCTGCCCGGCTGGACGGTGAAGTCCTGGTTCTTCAGGAACGGGTTCTCGGCCACCTTGTAGAGGAACAGGTTGATCCGTCGGGTGCTGCTCTGCTCGTCCGGCGCGAGGATCGTGACGTCGGGCGCCGGGCTGAGCCTGGTCTCTCCGACGAGGAGGTTGCGCAGCGACGCGCTGACCATGCCCAGGGCGGTGGAGGCGCTCATCGCACGACCCCGTTCAGCAGGCGGCCCAGGTGGCGGCGGTCCCAGAAGGCGGCCCCGCCGGTCGACGCGGCCGGAGCCCGGACCACCACCACCTGCGGCCGGTCCGCGACGGCGGCCGGCGCCGGGGGCGGCGGCGCCACCGGAGCCGCGGCGGGCGCGGGCGCGGGCGCGCTGGTCAGCCGCCGGGCGGTCCCGGCGGGAGGCGGGCCGGCCTTGCGGTACGGCCGGGCCGGGCGGCTGCGGGCGGATTCGGTCGACGGGGTGAACGGGGCGTCGGCGGCGTCCGGTCGAGCTGGGCGGGCCGAGCGGCTGCGGGCGAACTCGGCCGACGGGGTGAACGGGGCGTCGGCGGCGTCCGGTCGGGCTGGGCGGGCCGAGCGGCTGCGGGCGAACTCGGCCGGCGGGGTGAACGGGGCGTCGGGGGCGTCCGGTCCGTCCGAGCGGGTCGGGCGGGTCGGGCGGGTCGGGGTAGCGGGTGCCGGCGCGCCCGTTGCCGGTCGCCGGTCCCGCGGCGCGCGAGAGGGGACGCGCACCGCGGGACCGGGCCGGGGCACGGTCGAAGGCTCGGCGCGAGAACCGCGCGTCGGCTCGCTCCGGGCTGTCCGTGCCGGTTCGCTCCGCGACTCGTTCTCCGGGACGTGAGGGCTCAGGTCCCCTGCGGATACGAACATTTCGGTGGCCGATCGAGGTGTCGGCGCCGTCGCCGACGCCGACGCCTTCGCGGTACGGCCGGGCGCGGCTGGTGCCGATGCCGGTGCCTCGTGGTGGAGCCCGCTGGGCGGGGCAGGGTGCGCCACCGCGTTCTCCTGGGCCGGCGCGGGAACCGCTTCGGGAAGGGAGACGGCCACCGGCGTGTCCTCCTGCGGGGCCGGTCCCGGTGCCCTGTGCCGGGTCCCGGCCGTCATGCCCCGGGGCCGGGTTCCGGGAGCGGCCGGCCGTGAAGGACCGCCGGGTATGACGAGTTCGGTGACGACGGGCGGCTCGGCCACGGCAGTCGTGGCTGTGACCGGAGCGGTCGGCGCGGTCGGCCCGGTCGGCGTCAACGGCCTTGTCGCCGTGTTCGCATTGTCCGGTGCCGGTGCCGGTGCCGGTGCCGAATCCGGAACGCGGGACGGCGCTTCGGTCGTGCCCCCGGACACCCCCTCCCGCTCCGCCTCGCCGACCGCGTGCTCATGGCCGTACCGGAAGGAACGGCCCTGCGCGGTCGGTGTGACACCCCGTCCGGTACCCGTCTCCTCGGGCACGCCGAGCAGCGCGCGCACACCGGCGGGGTAGCGGTAGGGACCGGCTCCGTCGGCCGCCGCCCGCGCGCCCGCCCCGGTCGAGGTGTCCTCCGGTGCCCGCGACGGACGGCCCGTGGGCGGCATGGTGAACGCCGGCCCGTCGGTGGGCCGTGCGTCGGCGGGCCATGTGCCGGCGGGATCCGTCGGGCGGTCGGGGACGCCGTCCGCGATGCCCGGCTGCGCCAGCACGTCCGCCCAGTCCGAGGGGGCCTGCGGGTCGCCACGGTCGCCCCGGTCGCCGCGGAGGTAGTGGAGGGAGCGACCCGCCACTGCCCGGGTGAAGCTCACCGCGACCCCCGTGTCCTCGGCCGCGCCGAGCAGCGCGCGCACACCGGCGCGGTAGCGGTAGGGGCGGGCTCCGTCGGCCAGCACCGCGTACGCGTAGTCGTCAGGTGCCACTGTTCAGCACCTCGATCGCGTCGGCGAGCACGTCGAGATACGTGTGCCGTCTGTCGCGGGTCATGGCCATGATCTCGGTCTCGCTCCAGTGGTAGTGATAGGCCAGGTAGTGGACTTCCTGGTACAGCGCGGCGGCGTCGGTGCGCAGTTCGCCGAAGAAGAAGCGGTGCACGTCGAAGGGGGCGAGGAAGGTCCGGCCGCACTCGGCGCACTCGGCCTCCAACGACTGTTCGACCGAGGGCGCCCGCTCGCGCATGGCCTCCTCGATCTCGGCCCTGGTGACCGCCGGGAGCGCGGCCACCGCCTCGCGGTCCGGCGGGCCGTCCTGCGGGCCGTCCCGCGGGGTGATGCGCAGGACGCACCGGGCCAGCAGGGCGGTCAGTGTCTCGGCCTCGTTGACGGCCAGGTGGTCGGAGAGTTCCTCCTGGTCGGCGCCCGTGGGCAGCCGGAAGACGATCCCGGTGCCGTCGGACGTGGTCACCGTGTGGGTCGGGGCCCGGTCCCGCGCCTCCTCGACCGGCACGCTGTCGAGGGAGAACCGGATCGACACGCGCCGACCGCAGTCGGGCCAGGGACAGACCAGGTTCGCCGCGACCTGGTCGCCGAAGGTGGCCCGGCGCAGTCGCAGCAGCAGGTACTGGCGGTCGGCCACCAGCAACTGCCGGACCACTTCGGGCGGTACGGGACTGATGTCGCCGAGGCGGGCCAGACAGCGGCTGAGCACCTCGGTCACCAGCGCCGCCGGACGCGGCGAGCGGGTGCCGGCGAGCAGTTCCTCCTCGCGGCCGGTCAGCGTCGCCAGTTCGAACTCGCGGTGCAGCCGTCCGGCCGGGTCCCAGTAACCGCCGGGAAGCACGCCCATGGGGAACCTCTCAGGTCTCCTTGAGCTCGGTCACCGAGGTGTCCCGGGCCCAGCCCTCGTTCTCCAGCCGGATCGAGCTGATCATCACGGCGTTGCCGCCCGCGTCGAGTTCGGGCAGTGCCTGGTACTCGGAGACCCAGCAGCGGTAGACGTTGTACGCCAGCACCTTCTGACCGCCGAGGTTGTAGACCTCGATCGCGATGTCCTTGCGGAAGGTGGCCAGGGACATCGCGGCGTCGCCCTGGAAGTTGTTCACCTTGTTCGCCCAGTCCTCGAAGGTGGTGTCATGGGTGACACCGGCCTCCAGCGTGATCTGGGCGTGCTGGGTCTTGCCCGGTATCTGGTGCGGTCCGCTGGCGTCGCCGCCCTCGTACCAGGAGGTGACCTCCGTGGTCCGCTTCAGGGGGCTGCACTTGTTGAGGCCGGCCACGTACTGACCGTCGATCTTGATCTTGAACCTGAATCCCAGGTACGGGTCGAACCGGGTGCTGTTGACCGTGAACTTGGGCATCTGCCCTGCTCCTTCTGTAGTTCGTCCGCCGTTACCCGGAAGCCAGGCCGGCCTGCTGGCTGATCTTCACGACGACGAACTCGGCGGGCTTCAGCGGTGCGAAGCCCACGAGGACGTTGACCACTCCGGCGTCGATGTCGGCCTGGGTGGTCGTCTCCGCGTCGCACTTGACGAAGAAGGCCTGGGAGGGCGTGGCGCCCTGGAACGCCCCCTGCCGGAACAGGGTCGTCATGAAGGAGCCGATGGACAGCCGCAGTTGGGCCCACAGGGGCTCGTCGTTCGGTTCGAACACGGCCCACTGGATGCCGTTGTAGATGCTGACCCGCAGCATGATCGCGGTGCGGCGCACCGGGACGTAGCGCCACTGCGGGTCGGCGGTGACGGTGCGGGCGCCGAAGGCCACCACGCCGACCCCCGGGAAGCGGCGCAGGACGTCGACTCCCCTCGGGTTGAGGTTGCCGTGGTCGACGTCGCTCAGCTCCGCGCCCAGACCGACGACCCCGTTCAGCCCGGCCTCGGTGCCGGCCGGCGCCTTCCAGACCCCGCGTGCGGCGTCGATGCGGGCGTAGAGGCCGGCCACGCAGCCGGAGGGCGGCAGCAGGACCGGGTCGGCCGAGCGGCCGGCGGGGTCGAGTGCCCTGACCCAGGGGAAGTACAGGGCGCCGTAGGAGTTCGACGTGGTCAGCTTGTTGCGGAAGGCCGTCGCGTCGGCGACGCTGTCGTCGCCCCGGCCGGTCTCGGCGATGTAGAAGACGTCCTGGAGCGGCCGGTTCGCGCAGTAGGCCATGCCCAGGTCCGCCATCGCGGGGCTGCTCTCCCCCGGCACGGCGAGCAGGCTGAAGTCCGTGATGTGGTCCAGCCGGGAGAAGGCGTCGGCGAACGACGTCTCGGTGAGCACCGCCACCCCGTCGGAGCCCCGGGTGGCCGCCGTGACGGGCGCGACGATCCCCGAGTCGCCGACCTGGAGCAGCTGGACGGCCGCGGGCCGCCGCACGGCGATGCCGTCCTCGGAGCGGCCGCCCGCGGCCTCCCCGATCCGGAGCAGCGCGGTGGCGTCGTGCGTCGCCGCGGGCTGCACCCGGACGGACGAGGTGGCCGACTTCGTACCGGACTGGAGGACGAGCCGGGACTGCGTACCGACGGTCTCCGTCGTGCAGGTGAACCCGGAGAAGGCCACGGGATCGGTCGACGCCTTCCTCCTGACCAGGGCGTGCACCGCGGTCTCGATGGCGCTCGCCACGTCGGCGAGCGCCGTGGCCGTGCCCGCCGTGGCGAGCGTGACCGTCTGGAAGCCGTCGCCGTCCAGGGAGATCTGGAAGCCGAGGTCGGTGTCCAGGGGCAGGGTCGGCCCCGGGCCGCCGCGGTGCAGCCCGCGCTGGGTGGCGTCGTTGGCGGACGGCACCGCTACGTCGATCAGCCCGGACGCCTGTCCGACGACGTCGACGACGTAGGCGGAGGAGGCGGGGTCGATGCTGAGGTTGTCGAACACTTCGAGCGCGGGCAGGTCCTGCGGGCTGTCGGGCAGTACGGCGGCATCGGTCTGCCGGCGGACCGTCAGCTTGAAGAGATTGCCCGGGTCGAGGGTGGCGTCCTCGATCTGGAGCAGCAGGGTGTTGCCCCAGTCGCCCTTGTTCTTCGCCGAGAAGGTCGCCCCGGCCACCGGGACGGACGCCCGGTTGCTGACGGTGACGCTGGCGACGGCGGCGTCCGGGCGGGTGACCCGCACGACGTAGCACTGCCGGCCGCCGTTGCCGAAGTACTGGAACACGCCGTGGGCGAGGTAGCTGTCCGCGATGAACGAGCCGTAGACGCGCTGGCAGTCCGTCCAGTTGGTGACCAGGCCGGCGCCGGTGTCCGGGCCCGTCTCACTCAGCCCGACGAACGCGGCCGTCGAGGTGCTCGCGGTGTCCAGCGGCCGTACTCCGCCGGCCGTCTCCTGCACGTAGACACCCGGATAGCTCAGGGTCGGCATGGTGGTCTCCTCTGCGATTCTGCGATGCGAAGCCTGGGGTGCGCGCTCATCCGGCGGAGTCGGTACGTTTCCTGGGGCGCTGGGCCCTGCTCGCGCCGGCGCCCTCCTCCCGGGCGTCGGGTGCGTCGGGTGCCTCGGGCGCCTCGCGGCTCTCCGCCACCTCGATGTCGCCGCGCCGGTGCAGCTTGTCGAGGTAGGCGTTGTCCGCCACCTCGGTGTCGCGCAGCTCCGCCGACCACCGCCCGGGCGACAGCCGGACGCTGCGTCCGCTGTTGAGCGGGACCATGATCGGGCCCGATGCGAGCAGACTCCTGATCCGTACGCTCATGTGCTCCTCCTTCCGGGGCCGCCGCCGGACGGACGCCCCTCAGTGCTCCGGTTCCGCGTCCGCCGCCGAGCGGATCGCGGCCAGCAGGTACTCCGGCCACGGAGCCCCCGCCCCGCGCACCCGCTCGGCGAGCCGGCAGACCCGGACCAGACCGATGCGGTCCGCCGGGTCCACGACCACGACGGCGAGCCCCGGGTGGGCTGCCATCAGGGCCAGGTAGGCACCGAGCGGTCCGGTACCGGAGGCGGCCGTCAGCAGGACGTCGGCCCCGTGGGCGTCGAGCACGGTGGCGGCCTCGGCCGCTCCGCGTGCTGTGCCCACGATCGTCATGTCCCGTGGCTGTGCGGCGATGCGCCGCACGATGTCGCGGTCAAGGGCGACCATGTCCGCGACGAGAACGCGAATCGGGTCCATCGGTGTGCACCGCTTCCGGTGAGAACAGTCTGGTGAGGTGCGCGGCCCCCGGCATGAATCCCCCGGATCCGGAAAGGGCCCGGCAGGGGATCCGGATCCCGCCTCGTACCGGATCCGGACCCGGCTCCGGCACCGGCTTCGGTACCGCTACCGGTACCGGATCACTTCGGCAGGGTGAACAGCTCGGGGTGCAGTTGCCGTGCCCGCGCCTCGTCCATCGTGGGCGGCCTGTACCGTTCCTGGCCCGGCAGGTCGCGGGCGGCGGAGTCCAGGACGGCCTGGTCGTCGACCACGTGGACGGACCCGAAGAAGGCGGCCAGCCGGGCTTCGAACGCGGCGGGCCGGGCGGCGGGCGGCAGCGCGTTGATCGCCTCGCCGTGCTCCAGGAAGAACCGGGTGCCGAGCTGGTTGGAGACGATGTCCTCGTAGCTCCAGGCGGATCTGGCGCTGTCGGTCCAGAACTTCGAGCGCTGTACCGGGTCGAGCTGGTCGAAGAGCTCGGACTGCGCGCCGGTCAGGTTCTGCCACGCCATCAGGTCGGCGCCGAGCCGGGTGGCGGTGCCGGCGGCGGCGCGCGGCAGGACGAACAGGCCGGTGTTCGGGCCGCGGACCTGCATCAGCCGGGTCACGTCCGTGGCCGGCGGCGCGCCGAGGATGACCTTGTCCTTCACCCGTTGCTGGTTGCCTTCGATCACCGACCCCTGCGCGGTGGCCCGCTCCAGCCCGCCCTGTCGGCTGCCCGCGGCTCTGACCTGGTTCTCGGCGAAGTCGATGAACGCGAAGAAGTGCTGGCCGTCGATCCAGCCGTAGTCGCGGGAGTAGAGGTAGCGCGGATGGGCGCTCTCCACGCCCGGGCGCTGATCGGGTTCGGTGAAGTGCCGCAGGAAGACCGAGGTCCACACCCGGCGGGCGAGGACACCGCAGGTCACGTCGGGTTCGAAGTTCGAGGGGACGCGGGACCACATGCGCAGTGTCGGATCGGCGGCGTCCTCGTCCCTGCGCTGCCCGAGGACGCGGTCGGCCTCGCGCAGCATCTGGGTCGAGGTGGCCCGCCGGGGATACGTCGGCTCGCGCAGCAACAGCGGCCCGGTGCCGAGCATGCCGGGAACCCCCGCCGCGCCGGCCGCCGTGACCCGGTCCGCGTCCCGCTCCAGGGCCTCGGGGTCGGCGCCGGAGCCGCCGGGACGGCGGTGCTGCAGGGTGTGGGCGATCTCGTGCAGCAGCCTCAGGCGCCCGGCGGAGCTGCCGGTGTCCAGCATGCCCGCGCCGAAGAAGACATGGTCCCCGACCGTGAAGGCGTTGGCCCGGACCAGCGCCGCCGTGTCATGGGCGAAGGCGTCGTCGTGCAGCCGTACCCGGCCCAGCGACACACCGAAGTGCGCGCCGGCCCGGGCCTCGGCCTCGGTGCCGAGCGGACTGCCTGCGGCCCGGGTCTCACCCACGACGGCCGCTGCCGCCGCGGGCCCGTGCCGGTGAAAGGCGGCGGCCACTTCCTGCGCCGGTGACGCGATGGGGGCGGGCGCCTCCTGCGCCGGTGACGCGATGAGGGCGGGCACTTCGTCCGCCGGTGACGCGGTGGGGGCGGGCGGGTGCGCGCCTGCCGCGAGGGCCCTGTTCCCGAGGCTGCGCAGGGTGTGCCCGAGCGGGGAGGGGGGTGCGGGTGCCCGCGTGGGCGGCCCGGGTGCCGGGCCCCCGCCCGCCGGGGCCCGGCCCTTTCCCTGAGCGCCTTTCGCGGCATGACCGGGCACCTGGCACCTCCACGCAGAGGGGGCATCAGGGCGAGTGTGCGGGCGCCCCTTCGAAGGCGAATGAATCCGAGCGATCCGGATAGGGACGGGTGCGGGATCCGGATCCCCCGGGCGGCTCGGGCAGCGTCGTCCGGAAGCCGCGCACCGCCGCCGCCACTTCGGCACGGCTGCCGACGCCCAGTTTCTCCAGGACGTTGTGCACATGGTTCTTCACAGTGGTCAGCTGGATGTGCAGCAGCCGCGCGATCTCCTTGTTGGCGTGCCCGGACTCGATCAGCGCCACGATCTGGAGTTCACGGGAGGTGAGCCTCGGCGCCCGCGCGACCCGGTGGACCCTGGCCAGGGCGGCCAGCCGCCCCACCAGCCCCGCGGCGACACCGGCCTGGCAGCTGAACTCGCCCCGGGTGGCGGACCGCAGCGTGCCGACCAGGTCCGTGAAGGAGTGCTCGTTGGTGACGTATCCGGCGATGCCCGCCTCCGCACAGGCCACCACGTCGTCGGGCCGGTCGGGGATGCCGATCACGACACACGGTACGGCGGTCCGCTCGGCCAGCCGGTGCAGCGCGTCCAGTCCCGGCTCCCCGGCCATCTCCCCCGTCATGTCGAGCAGCACCACGTCGGCGTCGGCCCCCGCGAGCAGCGCCGCCGCGGCGCCCACCCCGGGCGCCGTCCCCACCAGCCGGACGTCCTCCTCGGTCTCCAGGAGGTGCGCGAGGCCCTGGAGGTAGATCCGGACCGGTGAGATCACGGCCACCCGGATCATCTGCGTCTCTGTCGTCCCACTGTTCGCTCTGTCGTCCACACGATCCGTACGGCTCATACGACTGCGTCCCCCGTTGTGTAGCGGCGCTCGCCCCGGGCGATCCGGATCCGGCCTCGACCCGGCGCCCTGGCACCCTGTTGGCCCACCAGGCTGCTCCGCGGGGACCCGGCTGTCACGGCCCGGTCCGGTCACCGGACCACCCACCTGAAACTCCGTCACCACACGTTCCGCTGAGCGGAAAAGCGTATGACAGCCGCCTTCGGCCTGTTCACGCTGGCCGCTTCAGGCACATGTGGAACGGCACGCGGCCTACGGCCTACGGCAGGGCGACGGCATGACACGGACACGGGGGAACGGCAACTGGTGATGGCCGGGAACGAGTTGGCGGCGGAGCCGCGAAGAGACGGTACGGCAGAACACGACCAGCGGGTTCTCACCCTGCGCCTGTTCGGCGCCTTCCGCCTGGAGGGCGCGGACGGGATCGTCGCCGTCCCGGCGAGTGCGCGGCGGCTGCTGGCCTATCTCGGACTGCACAAGCGCGCGCCCCGATCGGTCGTGGCGGGGGCCTTGTGGCCGGACTCGGCCGAGGAGCACGCGCACGGCAGTCTGCGTACGGCGCTCTGGCGGCTGCGCCGGATGCGGCAGCCGGCGGTCCGATGCGACGGCGACAGTCTGTACCTGGCGGACGGCGTGCGCGTCGACGTCGACGACTTCACCCGGGCGGCACTGCGGTTGACCGCGCCCGCACCCGCACCCGCACCCGCACCGGATCACGGGCCGGATCACACGCCGCCCCCGCTCGCCGTTCTGGAGAGCGGCGAGCTGCTGCCCGGATGGGACGAGGAGTGGATCGGCCCGGAACGCGAGCGGCTGCGGCAACTCCGCCTGCACGCCCTCGAATCGCTCAGCGTCCGGCTCACCGTGCGCGGTTGCCACGCGCTCGCGCTGGAGGCGGCTCTCAGGTGCGTCGCGATCGAGCCCCTGCGCGAGAGCGCCCACTGTGCGGTGGTGGCCGTCCATCTGGCCGAGCACAACGTCGTGGAGGCGGTCCGGCACTACGAGGCGTTCCGGCGGCTGCTGCGCGAGGAACTCGGACTGGAACCGTCGGCCCGTATGTCCGGCATGTTCCCGAGGGAGTTGACGCGGTGGTGACGTCCCGGTCACGGGGTGCCTGCCATCGTCTCCGGTGAGCCTGCTCGACAAGGAGACCGGGGACGGGGGGACGGCCGCCATGGCCATATGCCGGGGAATCGATCTGTCGGTGTACCAGGGAGCCCAGGAGTGGAACGCCCGCAAGGCGGAAGGCGTGGTCTTCGCGTTCGCCAAGGCCAGTGAGGGCGAGCACACCCGGGACGCGCACTTCGCCCTGCACATCTCGGGTATCGCGCAGGCGGGGCTCGTCCCCGGCGCCTACCACTTCGGCTGGCCCAACCAGAACGCCGGCACCGAGGCGGCCAACTACATCGCCGCCGTGAAACCGTACGCCGGTCCGGGCTTCGTGCACTGGCTGGACCTGGAACGCCGGGCGGACGGCTCCAACTACGCGGGCGTCACGGCCGCCGGGATCAGGGCCTACGCCACCGCCTGGATCGCCGAGGTGGAAGCCGCGTTCCCGCACCAGCGGGTCGGCCTGTACACGTCGGCGAGCGACCTGGCGGCCGGCCACGCGCCCGCCACCGTCCCGCTGTGGTACCCCGCCTACCCCTGGTCCGGTGCGGCGACCTACGCACAGGCCGAGGGGCACCCGAAGCCCAGCCCGTCCGGCAGGTCCCCGCTGTTCTGGCAGTTCACCTCGACCCCCCTGGACCGATCCATCTGCTATCTGAGCGAGTCGGCGCTGCGCGCCTGGGCCGCCGGAGAGGACACCGAAGACATGCCGCTCACCACGGACGACATCGACAAGGTCGCGAGCGCGGTCGTCGCCAGGCTCGTCGCCGGCGGCGGTGTGCTGGAGACGACGGACATCACGGCGGTCGCGTCCGCCGCGGCGCGGGCCGTCCTGACCATGGACGGAGTGATCAAGGCCCCCGCCGATGCCCCCGACGCGAAGACCAACGCCTACTGGGCCCTCCAGTCGTACATCAAGGACACCAACGCCCGGGTGCGCCTCCTCCAGGCCACGGAGGCGGCCCAGAGCGCGGCCATCACCCAACTCGCCTCCGTCATCGCGACGTTCGACAAGAACATCGACCCCGCCGCCCTCGTCGCCTCCATCACCTCAGCGATCGAGACGGCCGTCGGCAAGATCGTCATCCACCTCGACCCCACGTCCTGACCGGCCCGGATCGCACCTCACCCCGGGAAGTCCTTCCGCCTGGCAGAAGCCGCCTTGCCGAGCCCCCGCGACCGTCACGAACCTGAGTCCAACCACGGCACGCGGGGCGACGACGCCCCGCTCTCTCAGGGACGGGAACGCCATGCCTCACATCACCGCCTTCGCCAGGAACCAGTGGTACGTCGCCGCCTACAGCGAGGAAGTCGGGCGGGAGCTGCTCGGGCGGACGATCCTCGGGGAGCCGCTGGTGTTCTACCGGGCCGAGGAGGACGGTGCGCCGGTGGCGCTCAGCGACCGCTGTGTGCACCGGCGTTACCCGCTGTCGGAGAGCGGGCTGGACGGGGACCGGATCGTGTGCGGGTACCACGGGTTCACCTACGACCGGACCGGCGCGTGTGTGTACGTGCCGGGGCAGAAACGCATACCGCGCACCGCCCGCGTCGCCTCCTACCCGGTGGTCGAGCAGGACTCGCTGGTGTGGGTGTGGATCGGCGACCCGGCGCTCGCGGACGCGGGGACCGTCCCGCGGGCCCGGCACCTGGACTCCCCCGGCTGGCTGACCGTGCGGGGCATGGAGCCCATCGACGCCGACTACGGTCTCCTCGTCGACAACCTCCTCGACCTCTCCCACGAGACCTATCTGCACGGCGGTTACATCGGCACCCCCGAGGTCGCCGAGACGCCCATCACGACCGAGGTCGACGAGGGGGCGGGGATCGTGCGGGTGAGCCGGCACATGGACGACGCCGAGTGCCCGCCGTTCTACGCCCGTTCGACCGGGATCGAGGGCCGGATCACCCGCTGGCAGGACATCGAGTACCACGCCCCGTGCCTGTATCTGCTGCACAGCCGGATCGCACCGGTCGGCGTGGTGCCGGAGGCCGACGGCAGCGACCCGAACGGCTTCCACACCGAGATCACCTACGCGATCACCCCGTCCGGGGACGGCAGGGTGTACGACTTCTGGATGGTCTCCCGGGACTGGGCGACCGACGACGCCGAGGTCACCGAGTTCCTGCGGGGCAACAACCACACGGTGGTCATGCAGGACGTGGACGCGCTCAACCTGCTGCAGCGGACGCTGGGTTCGGAGCGGTCCGGCTACCAGGAGCTGAGCATCAACATCGACACCGGCGGTCTCGCCGCCCGCCGGATCCTCGCCCGGCTGGTCGAGGAGGGCGACAAGCCCGTGGAGAAGGTCCTGTGAGCACGCCGACCGGTGAGGTCTACCGCATCGACTGGCTGCCGGGCACCGACGTGCTGCACGGCACCTGTCACTGCGGCGCCGAGCACACCGCGCAGGACCCGGTCGAGATGTGGGAGTGGATGCTCGGCCACCCCGAAGGCCACCAGCCCCCGGAGCGCACCGCATGAACCTGTACGAGGCCGAACTGGTCGTCAGCGAGCGGGAGTCGGCGGCCGACGGTGTCGTCGCCCTCACGCTGCGGCACCCGCGGGGCGAGGAGCTGCCCGGCTGGGAGCCCGGAGCCCATCTCGACGTGGTCCTGGGTCCTGAGCTGGAACGGCAGTTCTCGCTGTGCGGGGACCCCGGGGACCGTTCGCGGTGGCGGATCGCGGTGCTGCGGGAGCCGGACGGGCGGGGTGGATCCGCCTTCGTCCACGAGCAGCTGGGCGTCGGCGACAAGGTGCGGGTGCGCGGCCCCCGTAACCACTTCCGGCTGGAACCGGCCCCCCGCTACCGGTTCGTGGCGGGCGGTATCGGCATCACCCCGATCCTGCCGATGCTCGCCGCCGCCGAGGCCGCGGGCGCCGAGTGGACGCTGCTGTACGGCGGGCGGACCCGGCGGTCCATGGCGTTCACCGGGGAGTTGGCCCGGTACGGCGACGGCCGGGTCACCGTCGCCCCGCAGGACGAGACGGGGCTGCTGGACCTGGCGGCGGTGCTGGACGACGTCCCGGAGGGCACCCTGGTGTACTGCTGCGGTCCGGGGCCGCTGCTGGACGCGGTGGAGGCGCACTGTCCGGCGGGGGTGCTGCGGGTGGAGCGGTTCCAGCCCAAGGAGCGACCGGCGGGCGAGGAGCGGGAGTTCGAGGTCGTCCTCGCGCGGAGCGGTCGTACCCTCACGGTCGCGCCCGGTGTCTCCGTGCTGGAGACCGTCCGGGGCGCCGGGGTCGAGGTGCTGTACTCGTGCACCGAGGGCACCTGCGGGACGTGCGAGACGGACGTCCTGGAAGGCGAGCCGGAGCACCGGGACTCGGTGCTGACCGAGGCGGAACGGGCGGCCGGCGAGACCATGCTCATCTGCGTGTCGCGGTGCCGAGGGGAGCGTCTGGTGCTCGATCTGTGATCCGCAGGTCCGTCTCGATGCGCTCCACCGCCGCCAGCAGGTGGGGCAGCAGTTCGCGGCGGGCCGTCGCGGCGGACGTCCGGCCGCTGTGCGCCGCGAGCGCCACCCCGGCCACCACCCGGCCGTCCCGGTCCCGCACCGGGGCGGCCAGTGTGCTGACGCCGTCCTCGGGGTCGTCCTCGCACAGGGTGTGTCCCGGTGCGTGGGCCAGTAACGCCCGGCCCGCCGCCGTCCCGTACGCCGGGTAGCGCGCGCCCACCGCGATCGTCGCCGCCATGACCCGCCGGGCCGGGGCGGCGGCGACATGGACGACCGTGTCCCCGTCCAGCACGCAGAGCGTCGCCGACTCCCCGGTCAGCAAGGCGAGTTGCGCCAGATGCGGTCGTGCGAGGTCCGGCAGGTCGAGGCCGGAGAGATAGGCGTAGCCGAGTTCCAGGACGCGTGGGGTGAGGCGGAAGAGCCGGTCGTCCGAGTGAACGTAGCCCAGGTCGGCGAGGGTGAGCAGCAGGCGGCGGGCGGCCGCGCGGGTCAGGTCGCAGGCGCGGGCCACCTCGCTGAGCGTGCGCGCCGGATGGTCGGCGTCGAAGGCGCGGATCACGGCCAGGCCGCGCTCGAAGGACCTCACGAAGTGCGGTGCGCGGGCATCACTCGGCATGGGCGCCTCCCCGATTCGGCGGTTCGACTCGGAGAACACGGTGAGAGCGCGGTTCGATAACTGTCAACAATTTTGTCAGCTAAAACCATTGACCGGGTTGTCCGGCCGGTTCTACCGTCCCGCTGAGCCCCCCAACCGAGCACCATTGTGCGCACAGCGCACAGCCTGTCGGAACACCGTTGTCTGCACAGGAGGAGCCATGCGTCGTCTGCTCGCCGGTCTCGCTGCCGGCACCTTCATGTTCGCCACGGCGGCCTGCGGCTCCTCCGGGAGCTCGTCGTCCACCTCGCCCTCGTCGGGCGGCACCACCACCGTCAAGGTGGGGATCATCCCCATCGTCGACGTGGCCCCCCTCTACCTCGGGCAGAAGGAGGGCTTCTTCGGCAAGCGCGGCCTGAAGCTGTCCATGACGCTCGCGCAGGGCGGCGCGGCCATCGTCCCCGGCGTGACGAGTGGTCAGTTCCAGTTCGGCTTCAGCAACATGACCTCGCTGATGATCGCCCAGTCCAACGGCGTGCCTGTGCAGGCGATCGCCAACGGCGTGGCCTCGACCGGCGTCGAGGGCAAGGACTTCGGCGGGCTCGTGGTGAAGAAGGGCAGCAGCATCACCTCGGCGAAGCAGCTGGAGAGCAAGAAGGTCGCCGTCAACACGCTCAAGAACATCAACGAGACCGCGGTGCGCGAGTCGGTGCGCAAGGCGGGCGGCGACCCGGACAAGGTGAACTTCGTCGAGCTCGCCTTCGACCAGATGCCGGCCGCGCTGGACAAGGGCCAGATCGACGCGGCGATGGCCGTCGAGCCGGCCCTCGCCACCATGAAGGGCCAGGGCGCCACGGAGATCGCCTCGCCACTGGTCGACGTGGCGAAGAACCTCACCGTGGCGATGTACTTCACCTCGACGTCGTACGCGCAGAAGAACCCGGCCGTCGTCAAGGAGTTCCAGGAGGCCATCGCCGAGTCGCTGACCTACGCCGACGCGCACCCGGACGAGGTCCGGCAGATCGTCACCACGTACACCAAGACCCCGGCCGATGTGCTGGCCCAGGTGACGCTGCCCAAGTGGCCCGCCGCCGCGAACCGTTCCTCGATCGAGGCGCTGGAGAAGCTGAGCGAGCAGGACAGCCTCTTCAAGACCGCCCCCGACCTGGACAAGCTGCTGCCGTGAAGGGTCTGAACACCGTGCTCGGCGCGGCCGGGCTCGCGGCCTTCCTCGCCCTCGGCGAGGCGGTGCCGCGGCTCGGCCTGGTCAAGGCGGACTACTTCCCGCCGACCAGCCGCATCGCCCGCGCCCTCGGCACCGAACTCGCCGACCAGGCCTTCTGGTCGGCGCTCGGCGACACCCTCACCGGCTGGGCGGTGGGCCTGGCCGTCGCGGTCGGCGCGGGCATCGCGGCGGGCGTCGTCCTCTCGGTCGTCCCGCACCTGCGCCGGGCGACCGCCTCCACCATCGAGTTCCTCCGCCCGATCCCCTCGGTCGCCCTCATCCCCCTCGCCATCCTCCTCTACGGCACCGAACTCCGCTCCGTCCTCCTGCTCGTCGTGTACGCCTCCTTCTGGCAGGTGCTGATCCAGGTGATGTACGGCGTCCAGGACGTCGACCCGGTCGCCGAGGAGACGGCACGGTCGTACGGTCTCGGCACCTGGGCCCGGGTCCGCCATGTGCTGTGGCCGACCGCGCTGCCGTATGTGATGACCGGCGTCCGGCTGGCCGCCGCGGTCGCGCTGATCCTCACCATCACCGCCGAACTGGTCATCGGCGCCCCGGGGCTGGGACAGCAGATCGCGGTCGCCCAGGCCTCGCAGGCGGTGCCGGACATGTACGCCCTGATCGTGGTCACCGGGCTGCTCGGGCTGGTCATCAACGTGGGCGCCCGCTCGGTGGAGCGACGGGCGCTGGCCTGGCACCAGTCGGTGCGCGGGGAGGTGGCGGTGTGAGGCGGCTGCTGCTCGGCGCGGTGTACGTGCTGGCCCTGCCCGCGGTGCTGGTCGCGCTGTGGTGGGTGGCCTCGGACGGCAGCACGAACGTCTACTGGCCGCCGCTGCGCACGATCCTGAGGACCTTCCCGGACGTCTGGACCGGTCAGCGGCTCCGCGACGACCTGCTGCGCAGTGTGCTGCGGCTGCTCGCCGGGTACGCGACGGCGGCCGTCGCGGGGGTGGCCCTCGGCACGGTCATCGGCTCCTACCGGCGGGTGCGGGCGGTGTGCGAACCGGTCCTGGAGTTCCTGCGGGCGGTGCCGCCGCCGGTGCTGGTCCCGGTCATCATGCTGTTCGCGGGCATCGGCGACACCATGAAGATCGTGGTGATCGCCAGCGGCTGCGTCTGGCCGATCCTGCTCAACACGGTCGAGGGCGTACGGGCGGTGGACCCGGTGATGGCGGAGACGGCCCGGTCCTACGGCATCACAGGCGTGGCCCGGCTGCGTACGCTGGTACTGCGTTCGGCGAGCCCGCAGATCTTCGCGGGCCTGCGGCAGGCGCTGTCCATCGGGATCATCCTGATGGTCATCAGCGAGATGTTCGCGGCCAGCAACGGGCTCGGTTTCACCATCGTGCAGTTCCAGCGCGGTTTCGCGATCCCCGACATGTGGACCGGGATCCTGCTGCTGGGTCTGCTCGGCTTCGCGCTGTCGGCGGTCTTCCAGGTGGTCGAGCGGCGGGTGCTCGGCTGGTACCACGGTCTGCGCGCGACAACCCGGCGGCCTTGAATGAACCTCGTGAAGGGGCGGTCCATGCTCGACGTACGCGGCCTGCGGAAGGTCTACGACGGATCCGGCCGCCGTATCGAGGCGGTGCGGGACCTCACCTTCACCGTGGAGGCGGGCGAACTGGTGTGTCTGGTCGGCCCGTCGGGCTGCGGCAAGACCACCCTGCTGAAATGCATGGGCGGGCTGCTCACCCCGACCGGCGGCGAAGTCCTCCTGGAGGGGCGGAAGGTGACCGGGCCACCCCCCGGGATGGCCTTCGTCTTCCAGGAGTACGGCCGCAGCCTGTTCCCCTGGATGCGGGTCGCCGCCAACGTCGAACTCCCGCTGAAGCAGAAGAACCTGCCCCGGGAGCGGCGTAGGGAGCTGGTCGCCGACGCGCTGCGCTCGGTCGGCCTCGCGGACGCCGCCGACGCGTACCCCTGGCAGCTCTCGGGCGGTATGCAGCAGCGGGTCGCGATCGCCCGCGCCCTCGCCTACGAACCCCGGGTGCTGCTCATGGACGAGCCGTTCGCGGCCGTCGACGCCCAGACCCGGGCCGATCTGGAGGACCTGGTCCGGGGGCTGTGGCGGGAGCGCGGCATCACCATCCTGTTCGTCACCCACGACATCGACGAGGCGGTCTACCTGGGCCAGCGGGTGATCGTCCTGTCCGCGTCCCCGACCGTCGTCCGGGAGCAGCTGAAGGTCGATCTGCCGGACGAGCGCGACCAGTTGCACACCCGGGTCGCCCCGCGCTTCGCCGAACTGCGGACCCATGTGTACGAGCAGATCCAGGCGGCGAAGCGCGGGGCACCCCGGGGGGAGGACCCGGTCACGACGTCAGACACGCCCCCGCTCCACTGAACCCAGCCAGGCCGCGGTGTCCCGCGGCAGCCGGCCCTCGTCGTCCAACGGGCCGCTGGTGAGCAGGAGTTCGGTGTGGGCGGGGAGTTCGGCGGGGGCGGCGCCCAGGTTGACCACGCATGTCACGCCCTCGGAGCGGCTGAAGGCGAGCACGCCCTCGGGGGCGGGCAGCCAGGTCGGCGGGCCGTCGCCGAAGCGCGGGCGCAGCGCGATCGCGCTTCGGTAGAGCGCGAGCATGGACTCGGGGTCGTCCTGCTGGCGGTCGACCGCGTACGACTCCCAGCCGGCCGGCTGCGGCAGCCACGGCTCCTCCCGCGAGCCGAAGCCCGCGTACGGCGCCCCGGCCGCCCAGGGCAGCGGCACCCGGCAGCCGTCGCGGCCCGGGTCGGTACCGCCGGACCGGAAGTACATCGGGTCCTGGACGCGGTCGCGCGGGATGTCGGCCTCGGGCAGCCCCAGTTCCTCGCCCTGGTAGACGTACACCGCGCCGGGCAGGGCCAGGGAGAGCAGGGCGGCGGCGCGGGCCCGGCGCGTCCCCCGTCCCAGGTCGGTCGGGACGCCGAAGGCCTTGGCCGCGAAGTCGAAGCCGGTGTCCTCCCGGCCGTACCGGGTGGCCGTGCGGGTCACGTCGTGGTTGCACAGCACCCAGGTGGCGGGGGCGCCGACGGGCGCGTGCTCGGCGAGGGTGGTGTCGATCGACGTCCGCAGCCGGTCCGCGTCCCAGGGGCAGGACAGGAAGGAGAAGTTGAAGGCGGTGTGGAGTTCGTCCGGGCGCAGGTAGCGGGCGAAGCGTTCGGCGTCGGGCAGCCAGACCTCGCCGACGAAGACACCGCCGTAGACGTCGGCGACCGCGCGCCAGGAGCGGTAGATGTCGTGGAGTTCGTCGCGGTCCACGAAGGGGTGGGGGTGCGGGCGGGTGGCCAGGTCGGGCAGGGCCGGGTCCTTGGCGAGCAGGGCCGCCGAGTCGATGCGGACGCCCGCGACGCCCCGCTCGAACCAGAACCGCAGGATGTCCTCGTGCTCCTGGCGGACGGCCGGGTGCGCCCAGTTGAGGTCGGGCTGCTCGGGGGTGAAGAGGTGCAGGTACCACTCGCCGTCGGGGAGCCGGGTCCAGACCGGTTCGGTGGAGCCGACGAACTGCGAGGGCCAGTCGTTGGGCGGCAGGTCGCCGTTCGGGCCGCGGCCGGGGCGGAAGTGGAACAGGTCGCGTTCCGCGCTGCCCGGGCCGGCCGCCAGCGCCGCCCGGAACCAGGGGTGCTGGTCGGAGACGTGGTTGGGGACGATGTCGACGATCGTCCGGATGCCCAGCTCCCGTGCCTCCGCGATGAGTTTCTCGGCCTCGGCGAGGGTGCCGAAGGCCGGGTCGATGGCCCGGTAGTCGGCGACGTCGTAACCGCCGTCCTTCATGGGTGACGGGTACCAGGGGCTGAACCACAGGGCGTCCACGCCGAGTTCGGCGAGGTACGGCAGCCGGGCGCGGACGCCCGCGAGGTCGCCGGTGCCGTCGCCGTCGCTGTCGGCGAAGCTGCGGACGTACACCTGGTAGATGACGGCGGAACGCCACCAGTCGCGGTCCGCGTGGTCTTCGTGGTCCTTCGGGGCATGGCTGGGCTGTCCCACTGGGCGAACCTTTCTGTCGGAGGAAGGGCCGTCAGCCCTTGGTGCTGCCCGCGCTGATCCCGGCGATGATGTGCCGCTGGAAGACGAGGAACAGCGCGACCATCGGGATGCTGGCGATCACCATCGCGGCGATGAGCACGGTGAGCTGGATGTTCTGCGACAGCTGGACCAGGGCCACGCTGATGGGCTGCTTGTCGGTGTCGGAGAAGACCATCAGCGGCCACAGGAAGTCCTGCCAGACCGCGACCAGCGCGAAGATCGACACCACCCCGAGCACCGGGCGGGACATGGGCAGGACCACGGACCACAGGATGCGCAGCTTTCCGGCGCCGTCGATCTCGGCGGCCTCCAGCACGTCGCGGGGCAGCTGGTCGAAGAACCGCTTGAGGAGGTACAGGTTGAAGGCGTTGGCGACGGCCGGCAGCCAGATGCCGAGCGGGTCGTTGAGCAGGCTGGTGTGGAGGAAGGGCAGGTCGGCGACGGTCAGGTACTTGGGGACGACCAGTGCCTGGGCCGGGACCATCAGGGTGGCCAGGATGCCGCCTAGGAGCACCTTGCCGAAGGCGGGCCTCAGCTTCGACAGGGCGTAGGCGGCGGCCGTGCAGAACACCAGCTGGAAGGCCCAGGCGCCGGCCGCCTGCACCACCGTGTTCCACAGGTGCTCGGGAAGCTGCATCAGGTCCCAGGCGTCGGTGTAGCCGGACAGGTGCCAGTGCTCCGGGACGAGCGTGGGCGGGGTCCGGGCGACCTCGTCCGGGGACTTCATCGCGCCGGTCACCATCCAGTACACGGGGAAGAGGAAGGCGAGCGCGAAGAGCAGGACGACGCCGGTGAAGACCGTCCAGTAGACCGCCCTGCCGCGCGGGCGGGCCAGGGTCGCGGGCGAGATCAGGGTGCGGGTCGCGCTGCTCATCCGTCCTCCCCGGAGCGGGTCAGCCGCAGGTACACGGCGGAGAAGATGCCGAGCAGCACCAGGAGCATCACGCTGAGCGCGCAGGCGCCGCCGAAGTCGTTGTAGAGGAAGGCGTACTTGTAGATCAGGTAGAGGACCGTGACCGTGGCGTTCTCCGGGCCGCCTCCGGTGATGACGAACGGTTCGGTGAACACCTGCATGGTGGCGATGATCTGAAGGAGCATCAGCATGAGGATGACGAACCGGGTCTGAGGGATCGTCACATACCGGATGCGCTGGAGGAGGCCCGCGCCGTCGAGTTCGGCGGCCTCGTACAGCTCGCCGGGGATGGACTGGAGGGCGGCCAGGTAGATCAGGACGGTGCCGCCCATGTTCGCCCAGGTGGCCACGATCACCAGGGAGACCAGCGCGGTGTCGGCGCCGTTGGACCAGTTCGAGGTCGGCAGGTGCAGGAAGCGCAGGGTCTCGTTGGCGAGGCCGGCGCCCGGGTCGTAGAACCACTTCCACAGCAGGGCGCTGACCACCGGCGGGATCATCACCGGGAGGTAGACCACGACCCGGAAGAACGCCTTGGCGTGCCGCAGTTCGTTGAGGACCAGGGCGAGCACGAACGGGATCGCGAAGCCGATGAGCAGGGCCAGCAGGGTGAAGGTGAGGGTGTTGCGCCAGGCCGCCGCGAACTCGGGGTCGTGCAGGACCCGGGTGAAGTTGGCGGTGCCGACCCATTCGGGGGACGAGCCGGGCGTGTACTTCTGGAAGGAGATCACGATCGCGCGGATCGCGGGGTACCAGGAGAACAGGGCGAAGCAGACCAGTCCGCCGAGCAGGAAGCCGTAGGCCCGGGCCTGGTCGATGATCCGGCGCCGCCTCCGGTCCCCTGCCGGGGGCGGCGCCGGGGCCTGTCGGGCGCCGGCCGCCACGGGGGCGGGCCGGCGCTCGGCCGTCTTGGTCATCGCGGTCAGCCCCGGGCCAGGATGCCGTCGATCTTGTCGTTGGCGTCCTTGAGGAGCTGGTCGATGTCGGCGTCCTTCTTGGTGAGGACGGCGGAGACGGCTCCGTCGAGGACGGAGTAGATCTGCTGGGCGTCCGGCGGCTCGATCTTCATCTGCAGGGACTGGTTGCCGTCCAGGAACGCCTGGTAGTTCTCCACCGGCACGTTGGCGTTGGCCTTCTTGACCGCCTGGTCCTTGGCGTCGGCGGCGCCGGTGAACAGGCGCGGCTCGGGCAGGCCGACGGGCGCGTCGTTCTTCTTGGCGCGGGCGTAGTCGCCGAGGAAGCCGTCACCGGGGGTGAGGAACATGGAGTCGAGCCACTTGAGGCCGGCGCGGATCTGGGCCGGGGTGTCCTTCTTGTTGAACATGTAGCCGTCGCCGCCGATGAGCGTGCCCTGGCCGCCGGGCATCGGGCCGAGGGCGAGGTCCTTGTAGTTGCCGCCCTTCTCCTTCACCAGGATTGGGATGTTGTCCGGCGCCGAGAGGTACATGCCGAGCTTGCCCGAACCCATCATCTGCTGGACGTCGTTGATGATCAGGAGCTGCTTGCTGCCCATGGAGTTGTCGGTCCAGCGCATGTCGTGCAGGTTCCGCAGGACCGCGTGGCCCTCGGGGGTGTCGACGGTCGCCGACCTGCCGTCGGCGGAGACGACGTCGCCGCCCTGCGCGTACATCTCGGCGGTGAAGTGCCAGCCGCCCTGGTTCTGGGCGCTGTAGTCGGCGTATCCGACGGTTCCGTTGCCGAGCGCGGCGATCTTCTTGGCGTCGGCACGGACCTCTTCCCAGGTCGTCGGCGGCTGGTCGGGGTCGAGGCCGGCCTGCTGGAAGAGCTTGCGGTTGTAGATCAGGCCCATCGAGTAGCCGGTGCGCGGGATGCCGTAGACCTTGCCGTCGACGGTGTAGATGTCCCGCAGCTGCTGCTGGATGGTGTCGTAGCTCTTCAACTCCTTGAGATACGGCGTGAGATCGGCCGCCTGGTTGATGTCCACGACGTGCTTGGCGTCGGTGAAGTACGTGTAGAACACGTCCTCCATCTGGCCGCCGGCCAGCTTGGCGTCGAAGGTCTTCGGGTCCTGGCAGGGGAACGCGTCGTGCGCGACGACGTCGATGTCCGGGTTCTGCTTCTCGAAGGCGGCGATGTCCTGGTCGAAGAAGGAGCGGTCGACCTTGGCGCTCTTGGGCGGCTGGCAGTTGACGGTGATGCGCGTCTTGCCGCTGCCCGCGTCGTCGCTCGACCCGCAGGCGGAGGCGGAGAGCGCGAGCGAGGAACAGACGCCTATCGCGACGAGAGCACGGCGGAACCCGGTGCTGGACATCGGTGGACCCCCCAGACAGGAGCGGTGGGCGCCGCACCGGGACCGGTGGGCGCCGCACACTCAAGCACCGGGAGCAAGAGTCCGCAATATGTCGCGCAGAATCTGTAATTATTCGACAGTGGATGGGATCTCCTGGATAACTCCCTGTCTCAGTCGCGAGGTGCTTGCGCGGTGGAACCGCGGACCACCAGCTCGGGCTCGAAGAGCAGCTCCTCGGGGGCCACGGCGCTGCCGTTGACCTGTGCGTTCAGCAGCTCCACGGCCGCCCTGCCCATGGCCTCGATGGGCTGGCGGACGGTGGTGAGCGGGGGTTCGGTGCAGTTCATGAACGCGGAGTCGTCGTAGCCGACGACCGAGACCCGGGAGGGGACGTCCAGGCCCTTGCGGCGGGCCGCCCGGATCGCGCCGAGCGCAAGCGGATCACTGGCGCAGATGATCCCGGTGACACCCTGGTCGATGAGCCGGGTGGCGGCCGCGTGACCGCCCTCGATGGAGAACATGGCGCGGGCGACACGCTCCTCGGGAAGCTCCCCCAGGGCCCGCGCCGCGGCCAGCTTGCGGGCCGAGGGGACATGGTCGGCCGGGCCGAGGACGAGACCGATCCGCTCGTGGCCGAGGGAGGCCAGGTGCCGCCAGGCCTGCTCCACCGCCACCGCGTCGTCGCAGGACACGGCGGGGAAACCGAGGTGCTCGATGGCCGCGTTGACCAGCACCACCGGAATGTTGCGTTCGGCGAGCAGCCGGTAGTGGTCGTGCGGGGCGTCGGCCTGGGCGTACAGCCCGCCGGCGAACACCACGCCCGAGACCTGCTGCTGCAGCAGCAACTCGACGTAGTCCGCCTCGGAGACCCCGCCCTTGGTCTGGGTGCACAGCACCGGGGTCAGCCCGAGCTGCGCCAGCGCGCCGCCGATGACCTCGGCGAAGGCCGGGAAGATGGGGTTCTGCAGCTCGGGCAGGACCAGGCCGACGAGCCGGGCGCGCTCGCCGCGCAGCTGGGTGGGCCGCTCGTAGCCGAGGACGTCCAGGGCCGAGAGCACCGCCTGCCGGGTGGCCTCGGAGACCCCGGGCTTGCCGTTGAGCACCCGGCTGACCGTGGCCTCGCTGACCCCGACCTTCTTGGCCACTTCCGCAAGTCGTCGCGTCATGCACGCAAGGGTAGCGCAAGTTACGCAAGCTGCTTGCGTAACCGTCGAAAGTCGGCCCTCCTCGGCCGGCCGGGGATCAGACGCGGCTGGCGGTCGCGGTGTCCGCCGACAGCCGCTGCGCGACGTAGATCGGGACGACGGACAGCAGGACGAGGACGGCCGCCACCACGTTCACGACCGGCGCCTGCTGGGGCCGGGTCATGTTGTCGAAGATCCACAGGGGCAGGGTCTGGACGCCGGGACCGGCGGTGAAGGTGGTGACGACGATCTCGTCGAAGGAGAGGGCGAAGGCGAGCAGCCCGCCCGCCAGCAGCGCCGAGCGCACCAGCGGGAAGGTGACGTCGACGAAGGCGCGGAAGGTGTCGGCGCCCAGGTCGGCCGCCGCTTCCTCGTAGCTGCCGGAGGTGCGGCGGAGCCTTGCGACGACGTTGTTGAAGACGATCACCACACAGAAGGTGGCGTGTCCGACGACCACGGTGAACAGGCCGAGCCCGACGCCGAGCGGCTGGAGGACCGTGCTGAAGGCCGAGTTGAGGGCGATACCGGTGACGATGCCGGGCAGCGCGATCGGCAGGACGACCACGAAGGACAGGGCGTCCCGGCCGAAGAAGCGGTACCGGGCGACGGCGAAGGCGACGAGCGTGCCGAGCACCAGCGCGATCGCGGTGGCGCCGAGCCCGGCCTTCACCGAGGTCCACAGGGCCTCGCGGGCGCCGGAGCTGTGCCAGGCGGCCGACCACCAGCGGGTGGTCAGGCCGGGCGGGGGCCAGCTCGCGCTGCGGTCGGGGTTGAGGGAGTTGACGAGGACAAGGAGCAGCGGCACGTAGATGACCGCGAAGCCGAGGCCGGCGGCGGCACGGAGGGCGATACGGGCGTTTCGGGAGAGTGGCATGTGACATATCACCCGTCGTCAGAGGCTGCTCAACGCGCCCGTCCGCCGCATCGCCAGCAGATACAGCACGATGACGACGACCGGGACGGTGGCGAGGGCTGCGGCCATGGGCAGGTTGAGTTCGATGTTGGCGTAGACGAGGTTGCCGATGAGCTGGGTCTTGCCGCCGACGATCTGCACGGTGATGTAGTCGCCGAGGCTGAGCGAGAAGGTGAACACCGACCCGGCGGCGACGGACGGCAGCACCATCGGCAGCACCACGGACCGGAAGGTCCGCCCGGCCCGCGCGCCCAGGTCCGCCGAGGCGTCCAGCAGGTTGTCGGGCAGCTGCTCCAGCGCGGTGTGGATCGGCAGGATCATGTACGGCAGCCACAGGTACGTCAGGGTGAGCACGGTGGCCGGCAGGCCGAAGCCGGGCCCGCTCAGCCCGAACGGCTTCAGCGCCCAGTCGGCGAGTCCGCCCTCGGAGAGGATCAGCCGCCAGGCGTACACCTTGACCAGGTAACTCGCCCACAGCGGGGTGAGGATGGCGACGACCAGCAGCGGGCGCCGGCTCGGTTTGGCCACCCGCGCCGTGTAGAAGGCGACCGGGAAGGCGATCACCGCGCACAGGGCGGTCACCGCGAGGGCCACGCCGACGCTGCGCAGGATCACCTGCCGGAACACCGGCGTGGTGAACAGCTCGTGGAAGTTGTCGGTCGACCAGACCTTCACCACCTCGGAGGTGAAGGAGTCCGTCGTCCAGAACGCGGAGACGAACAGGACCGCAAGGGAGCCGAGGTAGAGCACCGCCAGCCACAGCAGCGGGGCGGTCAGCAGCAGGGCCAGGCGGAGCCGGGGGCGCCGGTGCAGCGCCCCCGCGGTCCGGGTGAGCACGGTCATCGCTCAGCCCTTGATCTCGGTCCAGGCCTGCACCCACTTGGCGTAGGGCACGCACGTGACGTCGGTGCGGCCGTCCAGGCACTGCTCGATCGGGGTGTTCCAGAAGGCGATGTTCTTCCAGTAGCTCTCGTCGGCCGCGTGGTAGGTCGCGCAGAAGTTCTTGTCGCTGGTCAGGTCGCAGGCCTTGGCGTTGGCGGGGGCTTCGCCGAAGTACTCGGCGACCTCGGCGTTGACCTTCGGGGAGACGATCCAGTCGAGCCATTTGTAGGCGCAGTTGGGGTGCTTGGCCTTGGCGGAGACCATCCAGGTGTCGGACCAGCCGGTGGAACCCTCCTTGGGTACGAAGGCCTTGACCTTCGCGCCCTCGTCGGCGGCCAGGTTGGCGATGACCTGCCAGGTCGTACCCACCACCGAGTCGCCGCTCTTGAAGGCGGAGATCTCCTTGAGGTAGTCGCTCCAGTACTCGCCGATGTCCGCGTTCTGCTGCTTCAGCAGGGCGACGGCCGCGTCGAACTGCTTCTGGTCGAGCGCGTAGGGGTCCTTGATCTTCAGCTCGGGCTTGGTGGCCTTGAGGTACAGGGCCGCGTCGGCGATGTAGATCGGCGAGTCGTAGGCCGTCACATGGCCCTTGTACGTGCCCGCGTCGTCGAAGACGGCCGCCCAGGAGGTGGGCGCGGGGCTGACCTTCTGGGTGTTGTACATGAGCAGGTTGGCGCCGCGGCCGTGCGGGATGCCGTACATCTGGCCCTTGACGGAGTTCCAGGCGCCGTTCTTCAGGCCGCTGAAGATGTCCTGGTAGTTCGGTACGAGCTTGGTGTTGACGGGGGCCGCGTCGCCGGAGGCGATCAGCCGCAGCGAGGCGTCGCCGGAGGCGGAGACGGCGTCGTACTCCCCCGTCTTCATCAGTTTGACCATCTCGTCGGAGCTGGCGGCGACCTTGGAGTGGACCTGGCAGCCGGTCTGCTGCTCGAAGTCGGTGACCCAGTCGACCTTGGGGTCGTCGGAGCCGTCCTCGACATAGCCCGCCCAGGCGATCAGGTTCACCTCACCCTCGGTCTTGCCGAGCTTGGCGAGGGGCTTGAGGTCGGGCGGGTTGAGGCCGGTCGAGGAGCCGGAGCCGGAGGAGCCGCAGGCGGTGGCGGCGAGCAGCAGGGCGGCCACGGCCGCCGAGGCGAGGGGACGGGTGAGGCGCACGACGTACTCCAGACGTGAGGGACGGCGGATCCGGACGTGAGGGACGGCGGATCAGTCGGGGACGTGGACGGTGTGCCGGCGCTGCCAGCGCAGCCGGACGCGGGTGCCGCGGTAGGCGGCGACGTCCTCGGCCGAGGTGTCGAGGTTCTGCTGGAGCGCGGTGAGCCGGCCGCCGCCGTCCAGGTCGACCAGGAAGCGGGTGGCGTCGCCGAGGTAGACGACCTCGGCGACGGTGCCGACGGCGGTGGCCTCTTCCGGGGCGTCCGCGTCGTCGGTCTCCTTGAGGACCCGGATCTTCTCGGGCCGGATGCTGTGGGTGCCGTCCGCGCCGAGCACCCGCCGGGCGGTGTCGCCGGTGAGCAGGTTGGAGGTGCCGACGAAGGAGGCGACGAACGAGGTGGCGGGGCGTTCGTAGATCTCCGCGGGGGTGCCGACCTGTTCGATACGGCCCTGGTGGAAGACGGCGACGCGGTCGCTCATCGTCAGGGCCTCCTCCTGGTCGTGGGTGACGAAGACGAAGGTGATGCCCACCTCGCGCTGCAGGGCCTTGAGTTCGATCTGCATCTGCTCGCGGAGCTTGAGGTCGAGGGCGCCGAGGGGTTCGTCGAGGAGCAGCACACGGGGGCGGCCGACGAGGGCGCGGGCGAGGGCCACGCGCTGGCGCTGGCCGCCGGAGAGCTGCGAGGGGCGGCGGCCGCCGTAGCCCTCCAGGCGGACCTCGGTGAGCGCCTTGCGGGCGCGGACCAGGCGTTCGGACTTGGGGACGCCGCGGACCTTGAGGGAGTAGGCGACGTTCTGCTCGACGGTCATGTGCGGGAACAGGGCGTAGTCCTGGAAGACCGTGTGCACGTCCCGTTCGAAGGGGGCGCGCCGGGTGACGTCCTGGCCGGCGAGTTCGATCACGCCCGCGGTGGGGGTCTCGAACCCGGCGATCAGGCGCAGGACGGTGGTCTTGCCGGAGCCGGAGGGGCCGAGCATCGAGAAGAACTCGCCGTCGCGGATCTCCAGGTCGACCCCGGCCACGGCACTGGTCTCGCCGAACGACTTCCGCAGATCCCGCAACCGGATCGCGCTGGCCTCCATGGGCGGGAACCTTTCTGGCGCTCTCTTGCGTTGAACGTGATGATCGGAAAGATATGAAGTCATAGTTCAAAGCTCAAGACCCTTCTGAGGTAAAGCTTGGGTCAACGCATAGGGTGGTGGGCCGTGGAACAGCAGCAGACGGACGGCGGCGCCCGAAAGGCCGTCTTCGCCCCGGTGGACAGCCGGGCCCGGGTGGACGCCGTGGTGCGCCGGATCGGCGACGCCATCGAACTCGGCCTGCTCGCCGACGGGGAGCAGCTGCCCGGCGAGACGGAGCTGGCCGGACAGCTCGGGGTGTCCACGGTGACCCTGCGGGAGGCGCTGATGGCGCTGCGCCAGCAGGGGCTGGTCGTCACCCGCAGGGGCCGCGGCGGCGGCAGCTTCGTCGCGCTCCCCGACCTGCCCGGCGAGGAGCGGCTCAGGGAACGGCTGCGCGGCTGGAGCCCCGAGGAGCTGCGCGACCTCGGCGACCACTGGGCGGCCCTGTCCGGCACCGCCGCCCACCTCGCCGCACAGCGCACCGAGGACCACGACCTGGACCAGCTCCGCCGGACCACCGAGGAACTGCGCAAGGCACCGGACGCGGCCGCCCGCAGCCGGGTCTACGGCCGCTTCCACGTCGAGCTGGCCGCCGCCGCCCAGTCCGCCCGGCTCACCCGTGAACAGGTCGCCCTCCAGACGGAGGTGGGGGCGCTGCTCTGCCTTGTGCTCGGTGACGACGAATATCGTGAAGAGGTGGCGGACCGTCACCGGTCCGTAATCTCGGCCGTGCAGGATGGGGCGCACACATCGGCCAGGGAGCTGGCCGAGCGGTGCGTACGGGACTCGACGGCACGGCTCATCGCCCTGCGTCTGGCCCTCTAGCCGCGCCGCGCCCGCTCCCCCGTCCGCTGGAGGGCAGCATGAGCCGCAGCACCGCCCCCTCCGGTGCCCTGACCGCCACGCTCGACGCCGCCGCCGAACACGTGGCCGCACGGGTCGGCGACGCCCTGGAGACGGTGTTCGACGCCGTCGCGCAGACCCGCGCCGACACCGCCGCGCTGCTGGCCCGGGTGGCCGCCGAGGGCCGCCGGCCGGTCACCGCGGACCTGGCCGCGCTCCGCCCCGGCCTCCATCTCCGGCTGACCCGGCAGGAGTTGGTCTCCGGTGTCGGTTTCGTGGCCGCGCCCGGGCTGCTGGCCGACGTCCCGGCCTGGCTGGAGTGGTGGCAGACCGACGCCCAGGGAGACGTACGGCCACTCCTCCTCGACCTCGACCCGCGGACGTCGGCGTACTCGGACTACACGCACTGGGACTGGTTCGCGCTGCCCCGGGACACCGGGCGGCGGGCGGTGGCCGGGCCGTACGTCGACTACCTCTGCTCGGACGAGTACAGCCTCACCCTGTCCGCGCCGGTGGAGCTGGCCGGCCGCTTCCTGGGCGTGGCCGCGGCCGACGTGTATCTACGGCACTTCGAGGCGGCCGCGCTGCCCCTGCTGCGCGAACTGCCCGGGCCCGCCCGGCTGGTCAACGCGCGCGGGCGGGTGGCGGCGTCGGCGGACCCGGCACGGCTGGCCGGCTCGCTGACCAAGGGCCCGGACTTCGCGGCCGTGCTGGAGAGCGGGCGGGCGGGTGTGTTCGACGGGGCGCGGCTGGTGCCGTGCCAGGGGGTGCCGCTCGTCCTGGTGGTGGCCCCGGCCTGAGGCGGTCGCCGCGGCGCACCGGGGGCGGACGGCCGGCCCGGCGCCGTCGGCGACCTGAACGCCGGCGGTGCCGGGTCAGGCTTCGGTGACGGGGACCACGGTGAGATGGGCGCCCAGGCCGCCGGGCCGGCGGGAGCGGCGCGGGGCGGCGGCGGGGCGGGGGGAGTCGCGCAGCACCAGGGTGTAACGCGCGTAGCCCATGTCGCAGAGGGTCTTGGGGGTTTCGCCGACGACCCGGCACTCGGTGACGCCGAGCAGCGGATCGGGGTGCAGCAGCAGCCGGACGGCGCCGTCGAGCTGGGCGCCCTGCTCGCCGACGGCGCGCAGCCAGTGCGGCAGACCGTGCCGGAAGGCGGCCTCCATGATGGGGTCCTGGGCGATCTCCCGGCGGATCGACTGGAGTTCGTGGTCGTGGCCGTACCGTTCCAGGGTGGTCTTGAACTGGGCCAGCATCGGCAGGCACCAGCCGGCCTCGTGCGCGCCGAGCACCGAGCCGACTTCCGGATGGAACAGGACGAACCGGAGGAAGTTGTCCCCGGGCATGGCCGTGGGGTGCGGGGCGATCCCGCGGAAAAGTGTCTCGAACGCGCTGTTGGCGAGCACCACGTCCCAGCGGTGGTCGACCACCAGGGACGGGAAGGGGACCGCGTCCAGCAGCAACGCGTAGTCCTGGAGATAGGCCTGGGCCTCAAGACTCTCGGGGACGGGCCGCGGCACCGGCCGCCGCCCACCTGCCTGATATGCCATCGGGAGGTCACCCCTCTTGCCTATGCGGCCTTCTCGCGGCGTTGTGATCCTGCTGCCCCACCCGGAGTCATGTCAACTATCGTGGCATTTCATGCCTGTTGACGTCCGAAACTGGCCACAGTTGTGGCGAGACCTGGATGCGAGTTCGAACCACCCGCTAATCTCCGGGAGGTTCACGGCAACGGCTGTTCACGGCAACGGCTTGTGAGAAGCCCCTGATTCCTCTGAGAGACGTAGGAGTTCTGTCGGTGACGGATGGCTACGAGGATCCGGGCGCCTCGGCGACCGCCCAGCTGCCGGCCGTCGTCGCCCGGGTCACCGCGCTCGCCGACCGGCTCGGCGTGCCGCACGCCGAGGTCTTCGACGTCGGACGGCTCTCCTACGCCTGCGGCGCCCCCGAGTCCGTGGTCAAGGCCCTGCTGAGCGGCCGGCCCGCGGGCGAGCCCGACGTCCAGGCCCGCTTCCTGCAACGCCTCGACCTGCTGCGCCGCACCCGGCTCAAGCCGGGCGGCCGCAAGCACACCCAGCAGGAGATCGCCGACGGCGCCGGCATGTCCCGGCAGCAGGCCGGTGCCCTCATCAACGGCGACCGGCGCCCGACCATGGAGCACTGCGACGCCCTCCAGCGGTTCTTCCGCGTGCACGCCGGTTTCCTGACCGCGGAGGATCCCGAGGCGCTCGCCGGGGCCCTGCAGCGCGTCGAGCAGGAATTGCTGCAGAAGCTGGCCGACCGGGAGCGGGCCGCGGCCGAGGCCGCCGAGGACCCGTTGCAGCGGCTGCTCCAGGACCACGGCGTGCGCGGCATCGCCTGGCGGGCCGCCCAGCTGCCCACGGACCAGCACCGGGACAAGGTCGCGCAGTGGCTGGACATGCTGCTGGAGAGCGTCCGGCGGCCGGAGTCGTGAGCTGAGGGAGCGCGGACAGTGGGCATCGGCAGGGACATGCGCCGGCTCAGCGGTGAGCTGGTCGGGGAACTGACGCTGCCCGCGCCCGCCCCGCCGCACGAGCTGTACCGGGCCCTGTGCGACGCGACGAGCCGCCGCCGGGGCCGCCCCGTCCTGTTCCGTACGGCCGTCTTCCCGCCCGGCACCGCCAGCGGACTCTGGCTCGACCTGACCGACCGCGACCTCGTCGTGGTCGAGGAGGGCACCGCGCCCGACCACCAGTTGGTGATCCTCGGCCACGAACTGTGGCACCTGTACGCCGGGCACCACGGCCATGACGTCGAGGGGATCGGCGCGGCGGCACGGCTCCTGGACAAGGCCACGGGCAGGGGCAGGGGCAGCGGTACGGGTGCCACCGGGCCGGACGCCGACCGGGCCGCGGTCCAGGCCGCCGTGCGGGCCGCCGTCCAGGGGGTGGCCGCCCGCACCCGCTTCGACCGGGACGAGGAACGGGACGCGGAGACCTTCGGCCTGCTGCTGGCCAGCAAGTGCCGTACCTGGCTGGCGGGTTCGACCCTGCGCGGGCCGGTACGACGGCACGACGTGGCCGGGCGCATCGAGGCGTCGCTGGGGTATCCGGGGAAGTGACACGCGGCGGATGAGGCGCGGCAAGGTACGTGCCGTCAGGTGGCGCTGCGCTCGCTGGCCTCGCGCAGGTCGTGGGGTGCGGCGAGGCCGGGGGCGGTGCCGGAGTCCGGACGGCCGTCCCGCAGCAGCGCCCGCCAGTGCTCGCGGCTCCAGTGCGCCGGGGCCGTGGCCGCGGTGAACTCCTCCACCAGGGCGACGAACCGGGCCGGGGCGGTGTGGAAGGGGAAGTGGCCGGCGCCCTCGAAGATCTCCAGCCGGGCGCCGGGCATCGCGGCCAGGGCGCGGTGGGCGTGCCGTACCGGGACCACGCTGTCGCGGTCGCCCCACAGCAGCATCGTCGGCATGCCCTCGGTGAGATAGCAGCGGTCGAGCATCGTGACGACCTGGCCGCGCCAGTCGACGACCGCGCGCAGGGTGCGGATGAAGGCGTTGCGGGAGGTCTCGTCGGGGAGGGCGTCGACCAGGGTGAGCAGTTCGGGGGCGTCCTGGCCGAGGTCGGTGTCCAGAAGCCTCAGCAGCCGTGCCGCGAGGCCGACCTGGAGCCGCATGCCGGGCAGCCGCAGCGCGGACAGCAGCAGATGGGCGCCGGGCAGCGAGACGAGCCGGAGCACGGGGTTGACCTCACGGCCGACACCGCCCGCGCTGACCAGGACG
Organism: Streptomyces sp. NPDC048288; assembly: GCF_043201555.1. Taxonomy (NCBI): domain Bacteria; kingdom Bacillati; phylum Actinomycetota; class Actinomycetes; order Kitasatosporales; family Streptomycetaceae; genus Streptomyces; species Streptomyces sp. NPDC048288. The sequence continues at coordinate 135,303 of NZ_JBICZD010000007.1, read as the reverse complement.
AGCCGCTCGGTGCGCTCGGGGAACTGGTAGGCGAACTGCATCGCCACGCCCCCGCCCAGCGAGTGCCCGACCAGGGTCGCGGACTCGACGCCCAGCGTGGTCAGCAGGTCCCGCACGCCGTTGGCGTAGGCGGCGACCGAGTAGTCGGCGCGGGGCTTGTCGGACTCGCCGTGGCCGAGCAGGTCGGGAGCGATCACGGTGTGGGTGCGGGCGAGGTCGGGGATGAGTTCGGCCCAGGTCGCCGAGGAGTCCCCGATGCCGTGCACCAGCACGAGGGCGGGCCCCTCGCCGGCCATCCGGAAGGCGCGCCGGTAGCCGTGCACGACCCGGTGGTGTGTCATCAGTTCCCGGTCGCCCACCGGCCGCAGCCGCGTGGTGCGTCCCGGGCGGCCCTGCGTCACGTCCTCCACGGCTCGGCCTCCCCCGCTCTCCAGGGCGCGTGTACCGCCGCCCGATCTCCCTTCCTTCCAGGGTAGGGAGACATTCCCTCAGGGAATTTCGGCGAGGTTTCGCCTCCGCTAAGCGGGCGAACCGGGAGCGGGCTCGGGGGCGTTGTCAGTGGCGGACGGCAAGCTGGGGGGTGCGCACCGCACACGCGGTGTGCCCGCGCCGCGCGGGCGCGTGACCGTGACGACCGACGGGGAGAGCCGACCGATGCCCACCGCCGTACTGACCGACCGTGAGCGCACCGCCGTCCAGGCCTATCTGCGGCTGCTGCACACCGTGCGCGCCGCCTTCGACGGACCACCCGACGGGGGCCGTCCCCTCGTGGTCCCACCGGCCGTGCTCGCCGAGGCCGAGGAGGCCCTGGCCCGGGCCGGACTCATGGGCAACGAGGAGGCGTTCTTCCGGCTGCTGCACGACTGGTGCCCGCCCACCTGAGCCGGCGCCGGGGCGGTCAGGGGTGCGGCACGACCACGGCCGAGGTCAGCATGCCGTGCCCCACGCTCCAGCGGCCCTCGAAGAGCTGCAGCCGCTCCGCGCCGACCTGCGGGCCGGGGACGAGGAGGCGGGCGCGCAGGGTGCCGTGCGGCCGTGCGCCGGGCTCCGGGACGAGCTCGATGTCGGCCTCCATGAAGTCCAGCCACCTGCCGGTGAGGGGGAACCACGCCTTGTAGACGGACTCCTTGGCGCTGAACAGCAGCCGGTCCCAGTGCACGCCGGGCCGCTCGGCCGTGAGCCGGGCGAGCCGCTCCCGCTCGGCGGGCAGCAGCACGGACTCGCCGACGCCCTCGGGGAGCGCCGCGTGCGGTTCGGCGTCGATGCCGAGGGAGGCCAGGTCGCCGGCGCGGGCCAGGGCGGCGGCGCAGTAGCCCTCGCAGTGGGTCATGCTGCCGACCAGCCCGTCCGGCCAGCGCGGGGCGCCGCGCTCGCCGCTCACGACGGGCTGCGGCTCCACTCCGAGCTTCTCCATGGCGCTCCGGGCGCAGGCGCGCACGGCGGCGAACTCACGGCGCCGCTTGGGCACGGCGCGGGCCACGAGCGCGGCCTCCTCGGGGTAGAGGGGGGCCTCGCGGACCGCCTCCTCACCGTGCATCTCCACGGCCACCACCGACTCCGGGAGCAGCTCCTCGATCACCGGTTCCGACCTCCATCGGCAGAATGCGGCGCAGCTCGCCCGGCGGACGGGAGCGCTTGCGCCACTCGCGGGGGTATCCCACGGAGACCTCTTCGAAGCGGACGCCGTCCAGCCAGGTGGTCCGTGGGATGTGCAGATGACCGTAGACCATGGTGTCGACGCGGAACCGGCGGTGCCAGTCGGCGGTGCGGGTGGTGCCGCACCACATGGCGAACTCCGGGTACCAGAGTACGTCCGTGGGGTGCCGGTCCAGCGGGTAGTGGCCCGCGAGCACGGTCGGCAGGTCCTCGGGCAGCTCGGCGAGCCGGCGTTCGGTGGCCTCGACCCGGGCCCGGCACCAGGCCTCGCGGGTCGGGTAGGGGTCGGGGTGCAGCAGGTACTCGTCGTTGCAGACGATGCCGGTGCCGTGCGCGTAGGCGAGGCCCTCCTCCTTGGTGGCGGAGCCGGCCGGGAGGAAGGAGTAGTCGTACAGCAGGAACAGCGGGGCCACGACGACGGGGCCGCCCGCGCCCTCCCAGACCGGGTAGGGGTCCTCGGGGCTGACCACGCCCAGCTCACGGCAGAGGTCGACGAGATGCTCGTAGCGGGCGACTCCGCGCAGGGTGACCGGGTCCTTGGGGTGGGTCCACAGGTCGTGGTTGCCGGGCGCCCACAGCACCTTGCGGAAGCGGTTCGCCAGGGTCTCCAGCGTCCAGCGGATGTCGGCGACGGTCTCCGCGACGTCACCGGCGACGATCAGCCAGTCGTCGTCCGTCTCCGGACGCATCCTCTCGACGAGCTCGCGGTTCTCCGGGTACGAGATGTGCAGATCGCTGATGGCCAGCAACCGCCCGGCACCGGCCGTGGACTCCACACCGTACCCCTTCCGATCATGTCGTCGTCCCCCCACCACAACACATGACGGGGGCGCGGAACAAGGGTCCCTGTCGGCCTGTCGCCGACCGGTTGCCGCCGTGCGCCGGCCGGCCCGGGGCGATCGGCCGCCGTCAAGGAAACCGGCGCGGACGGTGCAGGAAAACGCGCGTGGACAGTCCGAGGAAATCCGTAACACTCGCGTTGCACGCGGGGCCCCTCGCAAGCCGTATGATCCCTCCAACACCACCGCCACGAACGCCCCTTCGCCCAGGGCGGTTTGGTGTCCCTCCAACCACCCTGCCCGGGCACGGGCCCGCTGAGCCCTGCCCGAAAACCCCGAAAGGCGGCATTAATGCGCTCTCGCGTACGCGTCTGGCTCAACCGCACGTACGCGGAGAACGTGTTCTTCATGGATCAGCTGCGGAGAAATCCCAGCGACCGGGCGGTCGACATCCATGCGACGCACGGTGACGCCGACTCTCCCGTGCTGGCCGCCGCCGACACCGCCGAACTGGAGCCGGAGGGCCTGTCCCCGGCCGCCTACGTCGAGTACGCGCTCGACCAGTGCCAGCGCCGTGGCATCGATGTCTTCGTGCCCCGGCTGCACCAGTCGGCGATCGTCGCCCACCGCGCGGACTTCGAGGCGGTCGGTACGGCCCTGCTGGCGCCGACGCCGGAGGGGACCGCGGTCTTCGAGGACAAGGCGACCGCGTACGAGGCGGTGGCCTCGGTCGGGGTCCCGGTGCCGCCGTGGTGGCGGGTCCGCACGGCGGACGAACTGGCCGTCGCGGTCGAGGAGTTGGAGGCCGGCGGGCACAAGGCCTGCTTCAAGCCGGCCGCCGGTGCGGGCGGTGTGGGCTTCCGGGTGATCACACGCGCCCCCTTCTCGCTCTTTCACCTCAACGGGTTCCCGGGGCCGTACGTCCAGTTCGACCTGGTCCTGGACGCGCTGCGGCGCGCCGACCAGCCGGTGGACTGGCTGGTGATGCCCCGTCTGGAGGAGCCCGAGGTGTCCGTCGACTGCCTCACCGGGCCCGACAACCTGCTGCGGATGGCCGTCGGCCGGACCAAGAAGGGGCGTCGGCGCGGCTTCACGCTCGACGAGCGGTGGCTGAAGCCGGCCCGGATCATCGCCGAGGGCTTCGGGCTGCACTACCTGTCCAACATCCAGTTCCGGATGTACGGCGACGAGCCGGTGCTGCTCGATGTCAACACGCGGCCCGCCGGGGGGCTCCACCAGCTGTCGCTCTGCGGGGTCAACGCGCCTTGGGCGGCTGTGCAGTTGGCGCTGGGCGAGGACCCGGGGGTGATCGAGCCGCCGTTCCTGGGGCAGGACTACGCGGTGGTGTCGGGGCCGAAGCCTGTACTGCCGTCCGTGCCGGTGGCACGGGAGGAGGCCGACGAGGTGGTGCTGCCGTCGCCGGTGACTTCGCCTGTTGCCGTGCGGGCGGCGGCCGAGGTGCTGCCGCTTTAGGTACATCGCCGACCGCAGGTCCGGTGGGGGCCGGTCGCGCAGTTCCCCGCGCCCCTTTCGGGGCGCTGTAGCTCACCGGTATGGACCAATTCACGCCTCTCTCCTTGACAGGTGGATTGGTCCATACCAACTTGATTGCGCACTCCCCTTGCACCTTGGTGCAACTCCCCGAACACCCCCATTCCATCAGGGAGATCGTGTGCGTAACTCGCTCAGACGTTCCAGACGTCGGATACTCGCACTGCTCGGGTCGGCGGCTCTCGCGCTGGCCGGGGCCATCGCGCTGCCCGGTACCGCGCAGGCGGCCAACATTCTGACCAACCCCGGCTTCGAGTCGGGGAGCCTGTCGCCCTGGTCCTGCTCCGGGAACCTCGGCTCGGTGGTGTCGTCGCCCGTGCACGGGGGCTCCAAGGCCCTCGCGGGGGCGGCCGGTTCCAGTGACAACGCCCAGTGCACGCAGACCGTCGCCGTGCAGCCCAACACGACGTACTCGCTCAGCGGCTGGGTCCGCGGGTCGTACGTCTATCTCGGGGTGACCGGCGGCGCCTCGACCTGGACGACGTCGGCGTCCCAGTACAGCCAGTTGACGGTCTCCTTCACCACCGGTGCCGCGCAGACCAGCGCGCAGATCTATGTGCACGGGTGGTACGCGCAGGGCACGTACTACGCCGACGACATCAGTCTCGACGGGCCGGGCGGGAGTTCGGACACGCAGGCGCCCAGCGCGCCCTCGAACCTGACCTCCACCGGGAAGACCTCGTCGAGCGTCTCGCTGTCGTGGTCGGCCGCGACGGACAACGTCGGGGTGGCGGCGTACGACATCTACAGCGGGTCGAGCCAGGTGCTGAGCGTCTCGGGGACCTCCGCGACGGTGAGCGGGCTTTCGGCCAGCACGGCGTACACGTTCACCGTGAAGGCCCGGGACGCGGCCGGGAACGTGTCGGCCGCCTCCAACGCGGTGAGTGTCACGACCGACGCGGGCAGCGGCGGCGGGACCGGCTTCAAGCAGGCCGCGCCCTATCTGTACGAGGGCTGGGGCGATCCGCCCAGCCCGACCACGGTGATGAGCGCGACCGGCGTCAAGTGGTTCACGATGGCCTTCATGCTGGACTCGGGCGGCTGCACACCGGCCTGGGACGGCAGCCGGGCACTGACCGGCGGGGTCGACCAGACCGCGATCAACCAGATCCGGGCGGCCGGCGGTGACATCGTGCCCTCGTTCGGCGGCTGGCAGGGCAGCAAGCTCGGCGCCAACTGCTCGTCCGCGAGCGCGCTGGCCGGGGCGATCCAGAAGGTGATCGACGCCTATGGCCTGAAGGCCGTCGACATGGACATCGAGAACACGGACGAGTTCGAGAACGAGGCCGTGCAGGCGAGGATCCTGACCGCCCTGAAGACGGTCAAGGCCAACAACCCCGGGCTGAGGACGATCGTCACCTTCGGCACGTCCACCACCGGACCGACGTACTACGGCAACCGGCTGATCGAGCAGGCTCAGTCGATCGGCGCCAACATCGACGTCTTCACGATCATGCCGTTCGACTTCGGCGGCGGCTCCGACATGTACGGCAGCACCGTGAACGCGGCCGAGGGGCTGAAGACCAAGCTGAAGTCCACCTTCGGCTGGGACGACGCCACGGCCTACGCGCACATCGGCATCTCCGGCATGAACGGTCTCTCGGACCAGCAGGAGACCACCACCCCGGCGATCTGGACGCAGATCCGTGACTGGGCGAACTCGCACCACATCGCCCGGCTCGCCTTCTGGTCCGTCAACCGGGACCGCGGCTGCACGGGCGGCGGAGTGGTGAGCAACTGCTCCGGCATCAGCCAGAACAACTGGCAGTTCACCGGGATCACGGCCGGCTTCACCGGCTGACCGGGGAGCGGTGGACCGGCGTGGGGGTGCCTAGACCGGGTACCCCCACGCCTTCGCTATCTCGGCGAGGCGGGGCGGGAGTTCGGCGGTGGGGTCGGCCTGCCGGGCGGCCTGGATCCTGCCCGACTTGATCTCCTTGGACCAGTCGCCGAGCTTCGGCTTGAAGGTGCCGTGGTTCTGCTTGCCGTAGTCGAGCATGCCGCTCTCCCACGGGACCCCGATGTACTCGCACAGGCCGCGGGTGACCCGCTCGGGCTCGGCGGTGAGGTCCTCGTAGGTGATCACATGGGCGCCGGGCAGCGACTGCCGGGCCTCTTCCAGCTTCTCGGCGTAGCTCAGCACCTCGGCGCGGATCGCCTCGTGGTTGGGCTCGGCACGGCGGTTGGTCAGGGACTGGATGACGGCGCCGGGGTGGCGCAGCAGCAGGACGAACTTGGCCTCGGGCCAACATCGCTCCAGGCGCGGCCAGATGAGGGTGTTCGGCGGGGTCTTGTCGACGATGACGTCCTTGCCGCTGCGGCTGAGCTCCAGGTGCAGCACCCGGTCCCACAGGACGTGCTCCAGCTCGTCCCGGTCCAGGGCCAGCTCCTTCATGGCGTCGGCCGTGAAGTCGCGGGACATGCGGACGTGGACCGTGCGCAGATGCATCTCGTGCGGGGCGCGGATGCGGCTGTGGCTGTTCAGCAGGACGCGCAGCAGGGTGGAGCCGGAGCGCACCGAGGACAGGACGAAGACCGGGGACGCCACGAGGCGCGGGGCGATCGGGGCCACGTAGTCGCTGGTGGGGGCCGGCTTGCGCTCGACCGGACGCTGGGTCGGGATCGCGTCCAGGGTCTTGCGCGGCGGACTCACGGCCTGCGCCATGAGCCGTCCCCGGCGCTTCAGCCCCTTGGCGATCGCTGACATTCGCGGGTCTCGCACGGTGATGCCTCTCTCTCGTCCCTGCCGTCACGCATCCCAGGGGTGCCAGGCGAACTCAAGGTGTCCAAGAGGCAAACCACCAGGGTCACGGCGGCCCGAAAAGCCGCCGTGACCAGCCAACTTACCGTTCTCTTAATTCTTCATATGAGAATTCTGGGCTTTTGCCTTCAAACCCACTCAGAACCGACCGGAGCCCCGGTACAGCTCCAGCTCGCCGTCCAGTTCGACGGCGAGGACGGTGGCGTACGGGTCGAGGTCGGCCGCGGCCGGCGGGTCGATCCACAGCACGCCGACCGCTTCGTGCAGCCCGCCGACCACCCGGTGGCCGAGTTCGGTGCCGGTGCCGAGGACGGTGACCCTGTTCACCTTGGTCGCCAGCCCCCGGACGCCGATCTCGGCGCGCGGGGCGTCGAACAGGGTGAGGTAGAGGGTGCGCCGGTCCGCGGAGAGGGTGCTGGGCCCGTAGTGGTGCCCGGCCGGCAGGCCGCGCCCGGTGCCGTACACCGCGTCCGCGTGCCCGCGGATCCACTCCCCCAGCCCTTCGAGGCGCTCCACCTGCGGCTGCGGGATGGTGCCGTCCTCCATGGGGCCGACGTCGAGCAGCAGGTTGCCGCCGCCACCGATGGTCTCGGTGAAGTAGCGGATCAGCTGCGCGAGCGACTTGTGGTTGTGGTCCTGGTGCTGGTAGCCCCACGAGTCGTTGATCGTCAGGCACAGCTCCCAGGGGCCGTCCGGGGGCACGACGGGGGCGCCCTGCTCGGGCGTCGCGTAGTCGCCCTCGCTGAGCATGCGCGCGTTGAAGACGACGTGCGGGACGTACGAGCGGATCAGCGCGGCGAGTTCGGGGATCCGCCACTGCTCCTCGCTGCGGTCCCACTCCCCGTCGAACCACATCAGGTCCGGCCGGACGCGGGAGGCCAGCTCCGTTATCTGGCCGTCCCGGTAGGCGATGAAGCGTTCCCAGGCGGCGAGGTCCTCGTGCTCGGCGGCCACCTCCGAGTACCGGTTGTCCTCCAGCTCCGGCGGCCGGCCCGGCTTGCGGGTGGAGGCGTAGTCGGGGTGGTTCCAGTCGGAGTGCGAGTAGTAGAGGCCGACCTTGAGCCCCTTCTCGCGCAGGGCCTCGGCGTAGGGGCCGAGGTAGTCCTTGCCGAGGTTGAGGTCGCCGTACGCGGTGTCCCACAGGGCGACGCCGTCGTGGTGGCGGCTGGTGAGGACGGCGTACCTGGCGCCGGCGCGGGCGAACAGGTCCGCCCACGCCTCCGGGTCGTACTTCGCGCCGGTGAAGCGGTCCAGCTGGGACATGTACCGGTCGTGCGGCACGATGTCGTCGTAGAAGGACCAGGACTCCTGGACCCCGTCGACGGCGTAGATGCCCCAGTGGACGAAGATCCCCAGTTTGGCGTCGGTGAACCAGGGTTGCATGGCCATCCGGTCAGCTCCTGCGCAGGCGGAGGGTGAGGATCTGGAAGGGGCGGAGTTCGACGGAGACGCTGTCGCCGTCGGTGGCCGCGTCCTCCAGCGGGCGCTCCAGCAGGTCGGTCACCTGGGCGCCGGCCAGCGGGAAGCCGGTGCGCAGGACGCCCTGGGCACGGCCGCCGCGGGACTCGTAGAGGCGGACGACGACATCGCCGGAGGCGTCGTCGGCGAGCTTGACCGCCTCGACGGTCACGCCCGCGCCGTCCACCGAGACCACCGGCTGCGGCTCGCCCGCCGCGTCGGCCACCCGGAGCGGCAGGTTGAGGGCGTAGCCCTCGGCGACGGCGTCCCCGATGGTGGCGCCCGGCAGCAGCGCGTACGTGATGCGGTGCCGGCCCTGGTCGGCGCCCGGGTCCGGGATGCGCGGGGCGCGCACCAGGGAGAGCCGGACCGTGGTGGTCGTACCGCCGTCCTCGCGGACCGTGCGGGAGACGTCGTGGCCGTACGTCGAGTCGTTGATCACGGCGACGCCGTAGCCGGGCTCGGCGAGGTGCACCCAGCGGTGGCCGGAGACCTCGAAGCGGGCCGCCTCCCAGCTGGTGTTGGTGTGCGTGGGCCGCTGGATGTGGCCGAACTGGATCTCGGCGGAGGAGTGCGCGGCGCGGATGTCCACCGGGAAGCCGGCCTTGAGGAACTTCTCGGCCTCGTGCCAGTCGATGTCGGTCTCGAAGTCGATCCGGGGGCTGCCGGCGCGCACGGTGATCGTCTGTACGATCGTCGAGCCGTTGCCGAACGGGCGGGTGACCCGGACCGAGCCGACCAGCGGGTCCTCGTCGGCGACCGTGATCTCCGAGGGGTCCAGGAGGTCCGTGTAGCGGTTCTTGTAGTGCTTGTCGACGTCCCAGGCGTCCCAGTAGTTGGGGAGGTCGGTGTGCAGGCGCAGCAGGTTGCCCTGGCCCGCGAGGACCTCGCGCCCGGCCCGGTGGTCGTACACGGACGACAGGGTGCCGTCCTCGGCGATCTCCACCCGGACGAGTCCGTTGTCGAGGACCCGGCCCTGGACGGTCACGGGCTGCGGGGCCTCGGCGGCGGCCGTCAGCGGCGCGCTGCCGCCCGCGGGGACCTCGACGTACACCGGGGTGCCCGCGGCGTCCCGGACGACCTCTGCGCGGTCGTAGGGGCTGGTGTTGAAGACGCGGGCCGTGCCGCCGCCCAGGGCGGCGACCGCCTCGCCGGTGAGCGCCTCCAGTTCCTCGGCGACGCGGGCGTACTCGGCCTCGGCCTCGCGGTGCACCCAGGCGATCGAGGAGCCCGGCAGGATGTCGTGGAACTGGTGGAGCAGGACCGTCTTCCAGAGCCGGTCGAGCTTCTCCTGGGGGTAGCTGTAGCCGGGCGCGTGCAGGGCGGCCGTGGTCGCCCACAGCTCGGCCTCGCGCAGCTTGTGCTCGCTGCGCCGGTTGCCCTGCTTGGTGCGGGCCTGCGAGGTGTAGGTGGCGCGGTGCAGCTCCAGGTACAGCTCGCCGACCCAGACCGGGGCGTCCTCGTACTCGGCGCGGGCCTTGGCGAAGAACGCGTCCGGGTGCTCGACCTCGACCTTCGCGGAGCCCTCCAGGTCCTTCAGCCGGCGGGCCCGCTCCATGATCTCGCGGGTGGGGCCGCCACCGCCGTCGCCCCAGCCGAAGGGGGCAAGCGAGCGGGTGGCGGCGCCCTTCTCGGCGTAGTTGCGGACCGCGCGGGACATCTCCTCGCCGCTGAAGCGGGCGTTGTAGGTGTCGACCGGCGGGAAGTGCGTGAAGATGCGGGTGCCGTCGATGCCCTCCCACCAGAAGGTGTGGTGGGGGAAGGTGTTGGTCTGGTTCCAGGAGATCTTCTGGGTGAGGAACCAGTCGTTGCCGGCCAGCTTGGCGAGCTGCGGGTAGGCCGCGTTGTAGCCGAAGGAGTCCGGCAGCCAGACGCCCTTGGTCTCGATGCCGAAGTGCTCGATGAAGAACCGCTTGCCGTGCACGAGCTGGCGGGCGATCGCCTCGCCGCCGGGGAGGTTGCCGTCGGACTCGACCCACATGCCGCCGACCGGCGCCCACTGGCCCTTCTTCACCGACTCCTGGATGCGGGCCCAGACCTGCGGGTAGTTGTCGCGCACCCACTCGTACTGCTGGGCCTGCGAGCAGGCGAAGACGAACTCCTCGTACTCGTCCGCGAGCGAGGTCACGTTGGAGAAGGTGCGGGAGGTCTTGCGCTTGGTCTCGCGGATCGGCCAGAGCCAGGCCGAGTCGATGTGGGCGTGGCCGACGCCGGAGACGATGTGGGCGCTGGCGTGCGCGGGCTTCGACAGCGCGGGCTTCAGGGCCTCGCGGACGGCGGCGGCGGAGCCGGAGATGTCGTCCAGGTCCAGCAGGTCCATCGCGTGGTCGAGGGCGTGCGCGATCTCGTGCCGGCGCGGGTCGTGCTCACCGAGCTCCAGCATCAGCTCGCGCAGCACCTGGATGTCGAGGTCGAGGTGCCAGACGTTCTCGTCGAGGACGGCGATGTCGGCGCGCTTGAAGGTGTAGAGAGGCTTGTCGCCGGCGGTCAGGACGTCGCCGAGGGGCGTGGGCTCGCGGAAGTCGTTGGCGAGGATGTCGGGGTTGGAGGCGGCCTCGACCAGGTAGTCGATCACCTCGCCGCCGGTCGCCGGGTTCGCGATCGCCACGTACTGGTTGAGCGGGTTGACCGCCTTGAGCGGGGTCCCGTCGGTGAGGTGGACCAGGGCCTCGGCCTGGTTGCCGGGCCAGTCGCCGACGAAGCCGAGGTCGATGACGGCCTCGACGCGGCGGCCCGCGAACTCGGCGGGCACCTGGCCGCGCATCCGGAACCAGGTGGTGCCCCAGGGCGGGCCCCACGGGGTGTCCATGGCGAAGGGCTCGTACGGGGCCGCCGCGGCCTCCTCGAAGGAGACCGGCTCTCCGGGGGCCTGCCAGGCGGCCACCTCGAAGGGGACGGCGGCCGCGTAGATCGCGGGCTTGATGCGCTGGTTCTGGAGGCGCTCTACGCGCTCCTCGATCCGGCGGCGTTCGTCGTGCATGGAAGTCTCCAGAAGAGGGATGGAAAGCGCTTTCCGGGCGGCTGGCTACTTAAGATACGCGAGGCCAGGGTGGACCTCGGTGTACCCCTCGACCAGCCTGCGGGCCACGTTCACCGAGTCGACCAGCGGGTGCAGGGCGAACGCCTTCACGGCCGTCGTACGGGAGCCGGACTCGGCCGCGGCGAGCACCTCGCGCTCGACCGCCTTGACCGCGCAGACAAGACCGGTGGCGTGGTCGGGCAGCGGGGCGACGGTGACCGGGTGAGCGCCGTTGGCGTCGACCAGGCAGGGCACCTCGATGACGGCGTCGCCGTCGAGGACCGCGAGGGTGTCGCGGTTGCGGACGTTGAGGATCAGGGTGGTGCGCTCGTCGCGGGCGATGGCCCGCATCAGGGCGAGGGCGACCTTCTCGTAGCCGCCGGAGAGGTCGTCGGCGTCGCGCTCGCCGGCGCCGGCCGTCTCCCGGTTCTCCGCCATGTAGGTGGCCTCGCGCTCGGCGCGGGTACGGTCCCAGGTCTCCAGGGCCTTCGCCCCCGGGTCGCGGACCTGCTCGTAGAAGTGCGCCTGCTGGTCGCGCAGGAAGGCGCCGCGGGTCTTCTCGGCCTGCTGGTAGGCGCGGACGGCCTCGCGGTTGAAGTAGTAGTAGTGCAGGTACTCGTTCGGGATGGCGCCCAGGGACTGGAGCCAGTCGACGCCGAAGAGCTTGCCCTCCTCGAAGGAGCCGAGCAGGTCCGGGTCGGCGAGCAGCCGCGGGAGTTCGTCGCGGCCGGCGATGTGCAGGCCGCGGACCCAGCCGAGGTGGTTGAGGCCGACGTAGTCGATCCAGGCCTCCTTCGGGTTCCCGCCGAGCACCCGGGCGATCCGGCGGCCGAGGCCGACCGGGGAGTCGCAGATGCCGATGACACGGTCGCCGAGGTGCCGGGACATGGCCTCGGTGACCAGTCCGGCGGGGTTGGTGAAGTTGATGACCCAGGCGTCGGGGGCCAGGCGCGCCACCCGCCGGGCGATGTCCACGGCGACCGGGACGGTCCGCAGGCCGTAGGCGATGCCGCCCGCGCCGACCGTCTCCTGGCCGAGGACGCCCTCGGCGAGGGCCACCCGTTCGTCGTTCGCCCTGCCTTCGAGGCCGCCGACCCGGATCGCCGAGAAGACGAAGTCGGCGCCGGTGAGGGCCTCGTCCAGGTCGGTCGTGGCGGTCACGGCGGGGGCGTCCGGGACGCCCGCCGCCTGTTCGGCCAGCACCCGGGCGACCGCGGACAGCCGGCCGGCGTCGAGATCGTGCAGCACGACCTCGGTGACCCGCCCCTCGGCCCGGTCCGTCATCAGTGCGCCGTACACGAGCGGCACGCGGAACCCGCCGCCGCCCAGAATCGTCAGTTTCACCGGCTTCCTCCAAGGATGCCCACGCGTTCAGGCCACGAAGCGATCGAGCCTTCACGGAACAGATCTCGGGTCGGAGATTCGCCAGTTCGGCGGATCTCTGCCCACATGAACGGATAAGGTCTGCTTAGTGCGTTGCGAGAACCAAGCACGCACTGTCTCTGTGTACTTGCTCCAAGAACCCGGGCTGGTTTCAACCCGGCTGGTGTTGATCGCGGAAGACTCGATCGCTCGCTGAGCGCTTGAGCAGCGTGAGCCAGGAATCTCCTTCGGCTCCGGGGGAGAGGATTCAAGCTTGAGCCTTTCCTGCCACTACCACCTCGACGCGGGCTTCCATGAAGGAGGCCCGCGTCACTGCGTCCACCGGCGCGTTGGTCACCACCATGTCCAGGTCCTCGGGACCGCAGACCTTCGCCATGCCCGTCCCCGGGAACTTGGCGGTGTCGGCGAGCAGCACGACCTTGTCGCTCGCCTTGATCATGGCGCGCTTGACGGGCACCTCCACGACCGTCGTGTCCATCACCTGTCCGCCCGGGCGGACCCCGCTGGTGCCGAGGAAGAGCCAGTCGGCGTGCAGCTGGCGCAGGTTGTCCTCGGTGAGGAAACCGACCAGGGACCGGTACTCACGGCGGAGCATGCCGCCGAGCAGCACCAGTTCGATGCCCTCGTCGTCGGCGAGCTCCTCGTACACCACCAGGTTGCTGGTGATGACGGTGAGGCGGCGGCCGTGCAGCTGCCGGGCGAGCCGGAAGGCGGTGGTGCCGATGTCGAGCAGCACCGACTGGCCGTCCCTGACCAGCGCCGCGGCGCGCTCGGCTATGGCGTCCTTCTCGGTCACCCGCACCTCGGCGACCTCGGCGAAGGGCTGGTCGCCCTCCTCGACGACGGCACCGCCGTGGACACGCGTGAGCAGCCCGTCCTCCTCCAGCTTGACCAGGTCGCGCCTGATCGTGGCCGGGCTCACACCCAGCTGCTCGGAGAGGTCGGTCACAGCCGCGGGGCCGCCGGCACGCAGGGCCCGCAGGATGAGTTGATGTCGTCGTTCTGCCAGCACGCGGCGAACACTACTCGTCATCTTCAATCAAATCCATGCTCAGTTCTGCTCGGGTATTGACCAATCTCGCAGAGCGGCGCACGATTCCGGTCATCGAAATTGACGAGTTTTGACGAGAGGGTGTGCGCGTGGACGACGACAGGCCCGATGTGCTGCTGACCGGGCTGCTCTTCTACGACCTCGTCCTCACGGGGCTGGGAAAGCCGCCGACGGCGGGCGAGGAGATCTGGACGGCGGGCATGGGCTGCGGCCCCGGCGGCATCGCCAACCTCGCGGTGGCCGCCTCCCGCTTCGGCCTCGGCACCTCGCTGGCCACGGTCTTCGGGGACGACTTCTACGGCGAGTACTGCCGGGACGTCCTGTGCGACCAGGAGGGCATCGACCTCTCGCTCTCCCGCACCGCGGACGGCTGGCCCACCCCCGTCACCGTCTCCCTCGCCACCGGTCAGGACCGGGCCCTCGTCACCCACGGCCAGGAGCCCCCGTACTCCCAGGACGTGCTGATGGGCGACCCGCCCGAGGCGCGCACGGCGCTCGTGCACATCGAGGCCGAGCCCCGCGAGTGGATCGCCAAGGCCGCCGCGAACGGCACCCACGTCTACGCCGACGTCGGCTGGGACCCCACCCAGAAGTGGTCCCAGGACCTCCTCGACCAGCTGGCCCTGTGCCACGCCTTCCTCCCCAACGAGACCGAGGCGATGGCCTACACCCGCACCGACACCGCGGTCGCCGCCCTCGGCACGCTCGCCGAGCTGGTGCCGGTGGCGGTGGTCACCCGGGGCGGCGACGGCGCGGTGGCCGTCGACCAGACCACCGGCGAGTACGCGGAGGTCCCGGCGCTGGCCGTCGACGTCCTGGACGCCACCGGTGCCGGGGACGTGTTCGGCGCGAGCTTCGTCACGGCCTCGCTCGGCGGCTGGCCGCTGGCCGAGCGGCTCCGGTTCGCGGTGCTCGCGGCCGGCCTCTCCGTCCAGCGGCACGGCGGGGCGCTCGCCGCCCCCGGCTGGTACGGCGTCGACCGCTGGTGGCGCTCACAGACCGATCCCGAACTGCGCCGCGCGTACGGCTTCCTCGCCGACCGCATCCCGGCCGACGTGGGCCCGCCCGTGCGCGACGCCCCCGTCACCCCGCCCGCCCGGCAGCACTGACCCGGACCCGATCCACAGCCCCCCGCCCGACAGCCCCACGCCCGATCCGCAGCCCCCACGCCCGACAGCCCGACGCCCCACAGCACCACGCCCCTCAGTACCACGCCCCTCAGTACCACGAACAGGAACAACAGGAGTGACCCGTGGACCTTTCACGTAGAGGCTTCCTCCAGGCCGCCGCGCTGACCGCGGCCGCGTCCGGCCTGACCGTCGCATGCGGCGGCTCAGGATCGGGCGGCACCAAGAACGGCAAGAACCTCACCCTGTGGTACTGGGGCGGTGCGCTCAGCGACAAGGTGGTCGCGGAGGCGAAGACCCACTTCAGCAGCGCGGTGACGCTGACCGCCTCGTCCATCGGCGGCGACTTCAAGCAGAAGCTCACCACCACGCTCGCCGCGGGCGGCTCCTCCGTGCCGGACATCACCGGCATCAAGGGCGAGGACATAGCCTCCTTCCTGCCCAACGCCTCCCGCTTCCTCGACCTGAACGACCTGGGCTTCAAGAAGCTCTCCTCGCAGTACCTGGGCTGGAAGACCAAGCTCGCCCAGACCAGCGACGGCAAGCAGATCGGCTTCCCGATCGACATCGGCCCCACCGCGCTCTTCTACCGCGAGGACCTGTTCGCCAAGGCGGGCATTGCCACCGACCCCGACAAGGTCGCCGCCCTGGTCACGACCTGGGAGGACTACTTCACGCTCGGCACCGAGCTGCAGAAGAAGAACCCCGGCACCTTCCTGGTCAACAACATCAGCTCTGTCTTCAACATCGCGGTCGGCCAGGGCACCCAGCGGTTCATCGACAAGAACAACCACTTCATCGGTGACAAGGACCACATCCGCAGCGCGTGGACCACGGCCGTCCGCCCCTACACCCTGGGCATCGACGCCAAGATCAACGACAACTCCTGGAACGCCGCCGTCGGCAAGAACCTCCTCACCGAACTCGGCGCGGCCTGGCACGCGCTGGACATCGAGCAGGCCGCCCCGCAGACCAAGGGCAAGTGGCGGGTCTGCGCGAACCCGGTGGGACCGGCCAACCAGGGCGGCTCCTACCTGGCGCTGCCCAAGCAGTGCCGGAACCCCGAAGAGGCCTTCAAGATCATCAGCTGGATTCTCAGCCCGGCCAACGACGCCCGCGGGTTCACCGACGCCGCCATCTTCCCGGCCGCCCCGGCCGCGTACACGATGCCGGCCATGACGGGCCCCGACGCCTTCTTCGGCGGACAGAAGGTCATCGAGGTGTTCGGACCGGCCGCCAAGGCCGTCCCGAACAGCTACGAGGCGCCGGCCGACGCCGCCGTCATGGCCCCGTACATGACGGAACTGACCAACATCGAGGCCAAGGGCAAGAAGCCCGACGACGCCTGGAACGACGCGGTCAGCCAGGCCAAGCAGATCGCCCGGCGGCAGGGGGTGAACTGAGCATGACGTCACCTCCGGTGACCGGTCCCGCCGCGGTGCCCGAACACCGCGGCGGGCCGGGCCCGGCCCGGTTCCGCCCGCGGCGCGCCACGCCCGCGGGCACCGTCCGGCCCAAGCGGCGCGGCCCGCTGGCGTACTGGCGGCAGTACCTGGCGATCTCGCCCTTCTACCTGATCTTCGCCGCGTTCTCGTTCTTCCCGGTCTTCTACTCGCTGTACCTGGCCTTCCAGCGCTGGGACGGCCTCGGCGACATGCAGTTCGTGGGCCTGCAGCAGTTCAAGTTCCTGTGGTCGGACCCGGTCTTCTGGCTGTCGATCCGCAACACCCTGGTGATCTGGGTGCTGTCCACGGTGCCCACGCTGCTGGGCGCGCTGGTGCTGGCGACGCTGCTGCACTCGGTGCGCCGCTTCAAGGGCTTCTACCGGATCGCCCTCTACGTGCCGAACGTCACCTCGATCGTGGCCGTGGCGATCTTCTTCGGCGCGGTGTTCAGCAACAACTTCGGCCTGGTCAACGCGATCCTGGGCACGGTCGGCATCTCGCCGGTGCCGTGGCTGAGCAACCCGTGGCTGATCAAGGTGGTCATCTCGCTGCTGATGACCTGGATGTGGACCGGCTACAACATGATCATCTACCTGGCCGGTCTCCAGGCGATCCCGACCTCGATCTACGAGGCGGCGAAGATGGACGGCGCCGGCCCGGTCCGCACGTTCTTCCAGATCACCGTCCCGATCATGCGGCCGATCATCCTGTTCACCGTCATCATCTCGACGATCAACGGTCTGCAGAGCTTCAGCGAACCCCAGGTCCTGTTCGCCAGCAACGCCGCCAACGCGAACCTCGGCGGCCCCGGACAGGCCGGTCTGACCACGCTGCTGTACTTCTACCAGTCGGCCTTCCTCAACAACGACTACGGCTACGGCGCCGCCATCGTGTGGGCCTTCTTCCTGCTGATCATCGTCCTCGTCGCCGTCAACTGGCGCATCACCCAACGAGGGAGGAAGCCGTGACCACAGCCGACACCACGGCCGCCACGACCGCCGGCCCGACGCGGCCGGCCCCGCGCGCGCGGCGGCTGCGCCGCCCCAAGGGCCTGACCGCGCACATCATCCTCATGGCGGCCGTCCTGCTCTCGGTCTTCCCGTTCGTGTGGACGATCGTCATGGCGACCAACACCACCCAGGACATCTACAAGAGCCCGCCGAAGTTCACCTTCGGCTCGCACCTGCTGGAGAACATCCGGCACGTGCTGAACACCATCGACTTCTTCGGGTCGATGCTCAACACGGTCATCGTCGCGAGCGTCACCACCGTCCTGGTGCTGTTCATCGACTCACTCGCGGCCTTCACCTTCGCGAAGTTCGACTTCCCCGGCCGCAAGGTGCTCTTCGGCACGCTGCTGCTGTTCATGATGCTGCCGCTGCAGCTGGCGATCCTGCCGCAGTTCATCCTCATGTCGAACATCGGCTGGGTCGGCATGCTCAAGGCGCTGGTGCCGCCCGCCCTGGCCAACGCCTTCGGCATCTTCTGGCTGCGCCAGTACATCGAGAACGGCGTGCCCGACGAACTCCTCGACGCCGCGCGCATCGACGGCGCCGGGTTCTTCCGCCAGTACTGGAACATCGCGCTGCCGATGATCAGGCCCGCGCTGTCCTTCCTCGCCATCTACGCCTTCGTCGGGGCCTGGAACGACTACGTCTGGCCGCTCATCGTGCTCACCAACCCCGACCACGTGACCCTCCAGGTGGAGCTGGCCCAGCTCAACGTCGGCCACACCACCGACTACAGCATGGTCATGGCCGGGGTGCTGATGGCATCGCTGCCGCTGGTGCTGGTCTTCGCGATCTTCGCCCGCGGCTTCATCGCGGGCGCCACCGAGGGCGCGGTGCAGGGCACCTGACCCGCGCCACGTGCGGGACGCGCACGTGAGACAGAGGAGGGATCCGGTGACGGACGCCGACGCCGGGCGGACGCGGGCAGCGGAGGGTGCGGGGCCCTCCGCCCGCCTGCCGTTCGCCCGGCGCCGTGCCGTGCCCCCGGGCCGGGACGGCACCGCGCACGGCAGGGTGCTCGTGGTGGGCATGGACGGGCTGCGCCCCGACCGGCTCATCCGCTCCCCCGCCCACGCGCCCGTGCTGCACGGGCTGATGGCCACGGGCGCGTACGGGACGAGTCTGCTGCCGTACGGCGAGGCGGGCGGCCAGGCCGAGGGCGGGCCGTCCACCAGCATGGCCTACACCGACTCGGGGCCCGGCTGGTCGAGCGTGCTGACCGGGGTCTGGCCCGACCGGCACGGCGTCACCGGCAACGACTTCGCGGGCGCCGACTACACCCGCCACCCCGACTTCCTCAGCCGCGCGGCCGCAGCCCGCCCCGGTCTGCGCACCGCGGCCGCGGTGTCCTGGCCGGAGCTGGTCCACCGCGGCGTCCTCGGCCCCGCCGTCGGCCGCCAGGTGCACCACGACGGCGAGAGCGACGGCTACGCGTCCGCGGACGACCTCGTCGCCCGCACCGCCGTCCGCTGGCTCACCGAGCACGACCCGGACCTGCTGTTCGTGTACTTCGGCTCCACCGACGAGGCCGGCCACGCCACCGGCCCCCTCTCCCCCGCCTACGACGCCGCCCTGCTCGCCCAGGACACCCACCTGGGGCGGCTGCTGACGGCGATCGAGGGCCGGGGTTCCGCGGAGCGGTGGACCGTCCTGGTCACCACCGACCACGGCCATCTCGACACCGGCGGCCACGGCGGCGACACGCACGCCGAACGCGAGGTCTTCGTGATCCTCGCCGAACCCGGCGCGCCCGCCGCCGGTACGCGGCTCGACTCCCCCCGGCTCATCGACATCGCCCCCACCGCCCTGGACCGTCTCGGCATCCCCGTCGACCCCGCCTGGGGCTGGGCGGGACGGGTCCTGCCCAGCCCCGCCCCACCGACTTCGGAATGGTCATGACCGACGAACTTCCCACCGACCGCCTGATCGCCCCGCGCCCCTGGGAGGCACCCGAGGTGACCTCCTGGGGCCGGCTCCCCATGAACGCCGTCGACCGGCGCCCCGGAGCACTCCCCCTGGACGGCGACTGGCGCTTCCAGTTGCTGCCCGCTCCGGACGCGCCGGTCGGCGGTGCCTGGTCCACGGCGTACGTCCCCGGCGCCTGGACCGTGCAGGACACCGACGACCTGCCGCAGTACACGAACGTCACCATGCCGTTCCGCCAGTTCCCGCCGCAGGTGCCGGCCGCCAACCCGACCGGGGTCTACGAGCGGGAGCTGGACGTCCCCGCCGAGTGGGCCGGGCGCCGGATCGTGCTCCAGGTGGGCGCGGCCGAGAGCGTACTGCTCGTGCACGTCGACGGGCGGCCGGTGGGCGTCTCCAAGGACTCGCACCTGGCGGCCGAGTTCGACCTGACGGGAGTCGTCCGTCCCGGCGAGCGGTCGGTCCTCCGGCTGACCGTCGTCAAGTGGTCGGACGCCACGCACATCGAGGACCAGGACCACTGGTGGCACGGCGGGATCACCCGGTCCGTGCTGCTGTACGCCACCGATCCGCTGTATCTCGCGGACGTGACCGCGCGGGCGCGGCAGGACGGCGAGCTGCGGGTGGACTGTCTGGTGCGGAACGCGGCGGGCGACCGGGCGCTGCCCGGGGGCTGGTACGTCACGGCCGACCTGGACGGTGAACTCCTCGCGCAGGACGCCGAGTTCGACCGGATCAACATCGAGGACGACCGGGTCTCCGACTTCCTCGGCGAGGCCCGGATCCATGCCACCGTGCCCGAGGTGCGCACCTGGAACGCGGAGCAGCCCGAGCTGTACGGCCTGACCGTCCGGCTGCACCGCGCGGACGGCACGGTCGCCGACACCTCGTACCACCGCGTCGGCTTCCGCGACGTCGAGATCGTCGGCCGGGACCTGCTCGTCAACGGCGAGCGGGTCTTCATCCGGGGCGTCAACCGGCACGACTTCCACCCGCTGACCGGGCGGACGGTGTCGTACGACGACATGCGCGCCGACCTGGTGGTGCTGAAGCGGTTCGGGTTCAACGCGATCCGCACCGCGCACTACCCCAACGACCCGGCGCTGTACGACCTCGCGGACGAACTCGGCTTCTACGTCGTGGACGAGGCGGACATCGAGTCCCACGACCACGCCCACGAGATCGCCGACGACCCGCGCTATCTGAACGCCTTCGTCGACCGGGTCTCGCGGATGGTGCTGCGGGACAAGAACCACCCCTCGATCATCATCTGGTCACTGGGCAACGAGTCCGACTACGGGGCCAACCACGACGCGGCGGCGGGCTGGGTGCGGCGGCACGACCCGACCCGGCCGATCCAGTACGAGGGGGCGGCCAAGCTCGGCTGGGCGGACCCGGACGTGGCCTCCGACATCGCCTGTCCGATGTACGCGGCGCTGGAGGACTGCGTGGCGCACGCGCTGTCCGGGGAGCAGACGAAACCGCTGATCCAGTGCGAGTACTCCCACGCGATGGGCAACAGCAACGGCACGCTCGCCGACCACTGGGCCGCCATCGAGTCCACTCCGGGGCTTCAGGGCGGGTTCATCTGGGAGTTCTGGGACCACGGAATTCTCCAGCGGGTGAGCGACGGAAGACCGGTCGGGCGCACGGGCGCCGGACTGTACGACAACGGTGTCACCGCGCCCGGCCACCGCTGGGCGTACGGCGGCGACTTCGGCGAGGCCCCGCACGACGGGGCGTTCGTCGCGGACGGCGTCGTCTTTCCCGACCGCACCCCGAAGCCCGCGATGTACGAGCACCGGGAGATCGCGGCGCCGGTCCGCATCCGCTGCTTCCGGCACGAGGGCATCGTGCTCGCCAACCACCAGCACTTCCGCGGCCTGGAGTGGCTGGCGGGCACCTGGGAGCTGGCGCTGGCCGACGGCCGTACGCTGACCGGCCCGGCGAAGCTGCCCGAGCTGTGCCCCGGCGAGACGGCGGCCGTGCCGCTGCCCTTCGAGGTGCCGGCGGACGGCGGCGAGGCCTGGCTGACGCTGCGGGTGACGGTCGGCGAGGACCAGCCGTGGGCACCGGCCGGAACCGAGGTCTGCGCCCCGCAGATCCGGATCCGGGCGGCGGACCCGCTGGGCGAGCCGGTGCCGGCCGGACCGGCCGTCGAGGTGGACGGCGAGGGACTGCTGCGCCACCCGCTGCTCACCGTCGCGCCGGCGCTGTCGCTCTGGCGGGCGCCGACCGACAACGACGAACTCGGCGGAATGGCGCTGCGCTGGCGGACCTGGGGTCTTGACCAGCTGGTGCGCAAGGTGGTGTCCGTGCACCAGAAGGGCGAGCGGGTGACCGTGCTCGCCGAGTACGCCGGCACGGTGGGCGTGGTACGGCACCGGCAGGAGTTCACGCCGGTCGAGGGCGGGGTCCGGGTCGACGAGTCGGCGGAACTCCCCGAGGAGTTCGACGACGTGGCCCGGGTCGGCTCGGTCTTCGAGACGGTGGCCGGGCTCGACCTGCTGGAGTGGTTCGGTCAGGGTCCCTGGGAGTCGTACCCGGACCGTGCCGCCGGTGCCCCGGTCGGCCACCACTCCCTCCCCGTGGACGAGTTGTTCACTCCGTACCTCCGGCCGCAGGAGAGCGGCGGCCGGCACGGCGTACGGCGGTTCACGCTGTCGGCGCCGGACGCCACCGGGCTCGCGGTCGAACTGGACGAGCCCCGCCAGGTCTCCGTCACCCGCCACCGCGCCGAGGACCTCACCGCCGTCACGCACCACGACGAACTCGTGCCGCGTCCGGGCTGTGTGGTCCACATCGACGCCGCACACCGGGGCCTCGGTACGGCCTCGTGCGGTCCTGACACCTTCCCCTCCTACCTCGTCGCACCGGGCGTCCACCGCTGGAGCTGGACCCTGCGCGTCCTCTGAGATCCCCCCACGCCCTTCGCCGTCACTTCTGCTTACTCACGGAGCACACGTGTGTACTTCGCATGACCATCCTCAGGGCGAGGCCGAGCAGGCCGGAGCCGGAAGACGCAGCTTCCTCAGGGCGACCGCGCTCCTCGGCGCCGCCGCCACCGCCGCCACCGCCGGGGTGGCGCTGCCGACCGTCGCCCAGGCGGCTTCGGGGTCCGGCTTCCGGCCCGACACCGAGAGCCGGCGCTTCACCCTCGCGGTGATGCCCGACACCCAGTACCTCTTCGACGGGCCGAGCATCAACCCGGCGCCGATCGAGGCCTCGCTGCGGTATCTGCTGGAGCAGGCCAAGGAGGACAACATCGTCTTCCTGTCCCACCTCGGCGACCTCACCCAGAACGGCGCCGAGGAGGAGTTCGCCGCGATCAGCGACGCGTTCGGGATCCTCGACCGGCGCGGGGTCGGCTACAGCGTGCTGGCCGGCAACCACGACATCCGGTCCTCCACGGACGACCAGCGCGGCTCGACCCCGTACCTGGACGCCTTCGGGCCGCAGCGCTTCGAGGACAAGTCCACCTTCGGCGGCGCCTCCTCGGACGGCTACAACACCTACCACCTGTTCAAGGCGGCCGGGCGCGAGTGGCTCGTCCTCGCGCTGGACTGGCGGCTGTCGGCGAAGGGGTACGCCTGGGCGAAGGACGTCATCGCCCGGCACCCGAAGACGCCGGTCATCCTCACCACGCACGAACTGGTCGTGGACGACGACACGTTGTCGTCGTACGGCCAGCAGCTGTGGGACCAGCTGATCAACGAGCACGACCAGATCTTCCTCACCCTGAACGGCCACTACTGGCCGGCGGGCCGCGCCACCCGCACGAACGCGGCCGGCAACGACGTGCACCTGCACCTGACGAACTACCAGAACCGGTACTTCGGCGGCGCGGCGATGATCCGCCTCTACCACTTCGACCTGGACCGCGACGTCATCGACGTGGAGACGGTCTCACCGTGGATCCTCGGCCGGGCCAAGAAGGGCCTCAACGAGCTGGAGCGGCAGGAGATGGAGCTGAGCGGCGACGGCGACCGCTTCTCCGTCGACATCGACTTCGCGGCCCGCTTCGAGGGCTTCGCCCCGGCGCCGGTGCGCCCGGCGCGGCCCGCCTCGCAGCTGCTGGTCCGCGGCACCGCCGCCTACTGGCGGTTCGACTCGGCGGTCTCCGGTACGGTCCGCGACCTGTCCGGCAACGGCAACGACCTCACCGTGGTCTCGGTGGGCGGCGGCACCCTCGGCTGGTCGGCGGACCACCACCCGGACCAGCCGGGCCACGGCAGTCTGGAGTTCACGGGTTACAAGTCCCCGCTGAAGGGCGCGTACCTGAGGACGATCGACGGCGCCCCGCTCAACTCGGCGACGTTCAAGGACGGTTACACCATCGAGGCGTTCTACCGGCTGCCCGCCGACTGGAACGCCTCGCACAACGCCTGGTCCGGACTGGTCAGCCGCACCGGCCGCAACGGCTCGGTCGGCACCGTGACCGACGACCCCGACGAGCCGCTCGCGACCCTCTCCCTGTCCGACGGCCCCGGCCCGCAGTGGGCGGCGCACCCGCTCAACCAGCAGCAGCTGGCCACCAACTGGGGCGACGAGACCGACCCCGAGATCTGGTGGCACGTGGCCGTGGTCAACGACGGCCGGCACACGGTCATGTACGTGCAGGGCTGCCCGGTGGCCCGCAACCCGCACGCCCCCGCGATCGGCATCGCCTCCTCCGGCAAGCCCTGGCTGCTCGGCGGCTACGAGTACGCCGACAAGATCGACCAGATCCTGCACGGCCGCCTCGGCGACGTCCGGATCGTCGCGCGGGCGCTGCCCGTCTCCTCCTTCATGACCCACTGACCCCCGTTACGAGGATCACCACTCTCATGACCGAGCAGCAGCTGCCCTCCTGGGCCGATCCCTCCGTCTCCCCCGCCGACCTCGACGCCCAGGGCGTGTCGCGGCGCGGACTCCTGCGCCGCGCGGGCCTGTTCGGCGCCGCGTTCGCCCTCGGCTCGGCGGCCACCCCCGCGTTCGCCGCCTCCCCCGCCCGCCAGGGCCTGGGCGGCGAGGACCCGCGCCTCGCCTACCTGGTCGGCGACCACCATGTGCACTCCGTGTACAGCCACGACGCCAAGTACACGTTCTCCCAGCAGGCGCAGGCCGCCGCGAAGTACGGCCTGGACTGGATGGTGTTCAACGAGCACTCCAACTTCGGGCACGCCTACTACGGCGCCAAGATGGAGCACGCGGAGATCCTCAAGGCGCGTGCCGAGAACCCGCGCCAGCTGATCTTCCAGGGCCTGGAGTGGTACATCCCGGCCGCCGAGCACTGCACGGTCTTCGCCGCGCCCGGCCCGCACGAGACCGACCTGCTCACCCAGTTCGAGCTGGCCTACGACGGCAAGCTGCTCGGCTACACCGAGGGCTCGGCCGGCGCCACGGACACCGCCCGCAACGAGGCGCACGCCGTCAAGGCCATCCAGTGGCTGGCCGAGCAGCGCCGGACCGGGTACGTCGACGACGTCCTGGTCCTCGCCAACCACCCGCTGCGCCTCGGCATCGACTCCCCGCACGAGATGCGCAACTGGCGGGACGCGGCCGCCGAGATCATGATCGGCATGGAGGGCGCGCCCGGCGCCCAGGGTGCCGCGATCCCGGGCTGGGGCGGCACGAACGCGATCCGCGGCGAGTACCAGAACAGCCAGTCGGCCCAGTCCTGGGCGGGCTTCCCCACGGGCGCCTATGTCACGTACGGCGGCTTCGACTGGGCGACCGCGACGGTCGGCGGTCTGTGGGACGCGATGCTGTCGGAGGGCAGGCTCTTCACGATCACCACCAACTCCGACAACCACCGCACGGTCTTCGACACCTGGAAGAACGGCGACTGGCCGGCGGGGCAGAACTTCGACAACACCGGCAAGCTGCCCGACCCGGTCGACACCGACACCACGCAGCCCGGCTCCGACTTCTGGCCCGGCGAGTTCAGCCGCACCCACGTCGGCGTCACCCGCTACGGCTACCGCGCGGTGATGGCGGGCCTGCGCGCGGGCCGGGTCTGGCTGGACCACGGCCACCTGCTCGACGGCCTCGACGTCCGGCTGACGCGGGACTGCGACCACGGCCGGGGCGTCACCCTCGGCGGCCGGCTGCGCGTGCGCAAGGGCGAGCGGATCACCCTGAACGTGACGGTGACGAGCGCGTCCCGCGTCAACCCGCACGGCATCCTGCCCCAGTTGGCGCACGTCGACGTCATCCGGGGCGCGGTGCGCGGCCCGGTCGCCGACCGCGACACCTGGCAGGCGCCCGACACCAAGGTCGTCCAGACCAAGGACGTCTCCGGCCGCAAGGGCACGTACACGCTCCGCTTCCCGGTCACCGCGGGCGACGAGTCGTTCTACGTCCGGCTGCGCGGCAGCGACGGCAAGCGCAACGGCACGGGCTACCTGGGCGCGTCCGTCGACCCGCACGGCCCGATCACCCACACGCCGGGCGACGGCGACCCGTGGGCGGACACGTGGTTCTACTCGAACCCGATCTTCGTGGACGTGGTGAACTGAGCTGAGTGAAGCGCCCCGTCAGGGGCGCGGGGAACTGCGCGACCGGCCCCCACCGGCCCGCAGTTCCCCACCGCTCCAAGCCCTACGCGTAGAACCGCGACAGACTCTGCAGCACAGCGGCCGGCTTGGTCCCGCCCTCGATCTCGATCGTCCCGTCGACGACGATCTGCGCCCCGCCCGCCACGTCCTCGACCTCCACCAGCCGCGCGACCAGCCGGATGCGGGAGCCGACCTTCACCGGCGACGGGAAACGCACCTTGTTCAGGCCGTAGTTGACCTTCGTGCTGACGCCCTGGACGTCCAGCAGCTCGGTGAACAGGGGGATGAACAGCGACAGGGTGAGGTAGCCGTGCGCGATCGGGGCGCCGAAGGGCCCGGCGGCGGCGAGGTCGGGGTCGACGTGGATCCACTGGTGGTCGCCGGTCGCGTCGGCGAAGGTGTCGATGCGGTCCTGGGTGACCTCGATCCAGTCGCTGCTGCCCAGGTCGCTGCCCGCGAGCTTCTTCAGCTGGTCGAGGCCGTTGACGGTGACGGTCATGTGGCTGTCCTTTCTCAGGAGTCGGTGCCGTAGCGCTTGCGCACGCGGGACTTGAGGAGTTTTCCGGAGGCGGTGCGCGGGAGTTCGTCCGCGAGCACCAGCGATTTGGGGAGCTTGTACCGGGCGAGCCGGCCGGACAGGGAGGCGAGCACCTCCTCGGGGTCGAGGTCGGCGCCCTCGCGGGGCACGACCACCGCACGCGGCACCTCGCCCCACTTGTCGTCCGCCACCCCGATGACCGCGCACTCGACGATGTCGGGGTGGGCGAGGAGCAGGTCCTCGATCTCGGCGGGGTAGATGTTCTCGCCACCGGAGATGATCATGTCCTTGAGGCGGTCGACGATGAAGACATAGCCGTCCTCGTCGACCCGGGCCGCGTCCCCGCTGCGGAACCAGCCGTCCGCGAAGGAGGCCGCGGTCTCCTCCGGCAGCCCCCAGTAGCCGGGCATGACATGGGGGCCGCGGACCAGGATCTCGCCGGTCTCGCCGACGTCGACCGGGGTGAGGTCGGGCCGCAGCACCCGTACGTCGCTGAAGAAGTGCGGTACGCCCGCCGAGCCCGCCTTGTCGATCGCGTGCTCGGCGTCCAGGAAGAGGGTGCCGGGCGAGGCCTCGGTCATGCCGTAGCCCTGGAGGAAGGTCAGGCCCCGCTCCTGGTAGGCGGCGATCAGCGGGGTCGGCACCGGGGAGCCGCCGCAGGTGAGGATGCGCAGCGAGGAGAGGTCCGCCCCGGGCCAGCGCGGGTGGCGGGCCACCTGGTCGAACATCGTCGGCACCCCGAACATGAAGGTGATCCGGTGGCGTTCGATCAGATCGAAGGTGGCTTCCGCATCGAAGGACTCCACCAGGACGCAGGTGCCGCCCTTCAGCAGGACCGGCAGGGTGAGCATGTTCAGGCCCGCCGTGTGGAACAGCGGGGCGGAGACCAGGGCGCGTTCGTCGGCGATCAGGTCGGTGTCGACCAGGACGTTGAGCGCGTTCCAGGTCAGGTTGGCGTGGGTGAGCATGGCGCCCTTGGGGCGGCCGGTCGTCCCCGAGGTGTACATGATGATGCAGGTGTCGTCGGGCAGGACGGGCTCGTCGATCGGGTCGTCCGCCGCCGCGGCCAGCAGCTGCTCGTACTCGGGGCCGACCTCGACGAACGTCCGGACGTCGGTGGTGCCGGGCAGGCCCGCGACGAGTCCGGCGTGCGAGGGGCCGTACAGGAGGGCCTTGGCGCCGGAGTCGGCGAGCTGGTAGGCGATCTCGGGGCCGGCCAGGCGGGTGTTGAGCGGGACGAAGACCGCGCCGAGGGTGCCGGCCGCGAACAGGGTCTCCAGGTAGGCGGGATGATTGGGGCCGAGGTAGGCGACGCGGTCGCCGCGGCGGACGCCCAGGGCGCGCAGGGCGTGCGCCAGGCGGGTGGTGCGCGTGTACAGCGTGCGGTAGTCGGTCGACTGATCGCCGAACACCAAAGCCGTGCGGTGCGGGGTCTTGCGGGCGCGGCGTGCGGGCCACGATCCCAGTCCCTCGTTGCGCATCTGCGGCCCCTTATGGCTTGGTCAGCCCGAGCAGGCGGGCGGCGTTCTCCTTGAGGATCTTCGGCCGGACCTCGTCCTTGAT
The DNA here is from genome assembly GCF_043201555.1 of Streptomyces sp. NPDC048288. Taxonomy (NCBI): domain Bacteria; kingdom Bacillati; phylum Actinomycetota; class Actinomycetes; order Kitasatosporales; family Streptomycetaceae; genus Streptomyces; species Streptomyces sp. NPDC048288. Next base: position 107,500 of record NZ_JBICZD010000007.1, on the reverse strand, counting down.
CGGGAGCTTCGCGAAGTCGGCGAGCCACCGGTCGGGGGTGAGGACGGGGAAGTCGGAGCCGAACAGGACCTTGTCCTTGAGCAGCGTGTTGGCGTACTGCACCAGCTGCGGCGGGAAGTACTTCGGCGACCAGCCGGACAGGTCGATGTGCACGCCCGGCTTGTGGGTGGCAACGGCCAGGGCCTCGTCCTGCCAGGGGAAGGACGGATGCGCCAGGATGATCTTCAGGTGCGGGAAGTCGGCGGCCACGTCGTCCACGTGCAGGGGGTTCGAGTACTTGAGGCGGATGCCGCCGCCGCCCGGGACCCCGGCGCCGATGCCGGTCTGGCCGGTGTGGAAGAGGGCGATGGCGCCGGTCTCCTCGATCACCTCGTAGAGGCCGTAGGCCACCGCGCGGTCGTTCGGGAAGAAGCCCTGGATGCTGGGGTGGAACTTGAAGCCCTTGACCCCGTACTCCTCGACCAGGCGGCGGGCCTGGCGGATGCCGGCCTTGCCGCGGAAGGGGTCGACGGAGGCGAAGGGGATCAGGACGTCGGCGTTGGCGGCGGCGGCCTCGGCGACCTCCTCGTTGGGGACGGGCGCGGTGCCGGTCGCGGACTCGGCGTCCACCGTGAAGATCACGGCGGCCATGTTCCGCTCGCGGTAGTACGCGGCGGTCTCCTCGATGGTCGGCTTCCGGTTGCCCTCGACCTTGAAGTAGGCGGAGGAGGCGTCGTGCAGGTCGTCGTCGAGGGAGGAGTGGCCCTGGGAGGAGACCTCGGCGTGGGTGTGGACGTCGATCGCGGTGAGGGCCTCGATGTCCATCACGCCTCCGGGAGCTTGGGCGCCGGGATGCCGACCGTCTGGAGTTCCGCGCCGACCGAGGTGGGGAAGGCGTCGGCCAGGGTGTCGGGGGTCCAGCCGCCGTCGGCGTAGGCCGCCCGGATCTCCTGGGGGTGCGACCAGAGTGCCACCTTGTCGCCGCCGATGCCGATGGCCTGGCCGGTGATGCCCCGGGCGGCCTCGGAGGCGAGGAAGGGGACGAGGGCCGCGCAGTCCTCGGGGGTGCCGAAGCCCTCGCCCTTGCGCAGGAAGCCGGGGAGCGGCTCGCCGTTCTTCATCGCCTCGATGTACGGGGCGAAGGCGGGGATGGTCTCGGTCATGGCGGTGGCGGCGACCGGGACGATCGCGTTGACCGTGATGCCGGCCCGGCCCAGCTCCATGGACCAGGTGCGGGCCATGGCGGCGATGCCGGCCTTGGCGGCGGCGTAGTTGGTCTGGCCGAAGTTGCCGCGCTGTCCGGCCGGGGAGCCGACCAGGACCAGGGTGCCGCCCTCGCCCTGCTCGCGCATCCGTACGGCGGCGGCGCGGGCGCAGGTGAAGGTGCCCTTGAGGTGGGTGGTGAGCACCGCGTCGAAGTCGTCGTCGGTCATCTTCCACAGCACCTTGTCGCGCAGGATGCCCGCGTTGGTGACCAGGACGTCGAGCCGTCCGAACTCCTCGACGGCCCGGTCGACGAGCCGGTCGGCGGCCTCGGAGCTGCCGACCGGGACCACCTCGGCGACGGCGGTGCCGCCGGCCTCGACGATGGACTTCACGGCCTGCTCGGCGACGGCCTCGTCCACGTCGTTGACGACCACGGAGGCGCCGTGGGCGGCGAGGGCGTGGGCGTAGGCGAGGCCGAGGCCCCGGCCGCTGCCGGTGACGACGGCGGCCTTGCCGGTGAGATCGATGGTGGGCACGGCGGTGTCCCTTCACGGACGACGGTGGCGACTGCGAGATCGAAGCTAAGAGCAATAATTGTCGACGTCAATAGTTGTTGCCGACCCACGGGTGCGTCATGCTGGAATCTGTGCCACAGACCGACCGCCGCAGACCGCCCCCGCCGCCCGGGGCCCGGACCAGGGAGACCGCCATCACCCGCCAGCACACCGAGAACCCGCCCTCGATCGACGCGGACGAGCCGTGGATGCGCGGGCTGCACGCGGACGCCGGTTACCTGCTGTACCGGCTGGGACTGCGCTCGGGGCAGCTCTTCAACACGTTCCTGCAGGAGTCCGGGCTGCGGCTGCGCCACTACGCGGTGCTCCGGTTCCTCGCCACCTCGGAGGGCGCGCTCCAGCGCGAGCTGAGCACCCGCCTCGGCTACGACCCGAGCGCGATCGTCGGCCTGGTCGACGACCTGGAGAAGCTGGGCTTCGCCGAGCGGCGCCCCTCCCCCGACGACCGCCGCAGCCGGATCGTCGTCCTCACCGACGCCGGCGGTGCCTTCCTGCGGGACACCGACGCGGCGGGCCGGCGGGTGACGAACGACCTGCTGGGCCCGCTCGACCCCGCCGAGCGCGACACGCTCCACGCGCTCCTGCAGCGCATCGCCGACCGGCCATGACCACCGCCGCGCGCTCCGCGCCCGACCGGCTGCTCGCGGTCCTCGCCGCGTTCGACCACGGGCATCCGGCGCTGAGCCTGACGGACATCAGCCGCCGGGCCGGGCTCACCCTCACCACCGCGCACCGCCTGGTCGGCGCGCTCACCGCCTGGGGCGCGCTGGAACGGGACGCGGACGGCTTCTACCACGTGGGGCTGCGGCTCTGGGAGCTGGCCGCGCTGGCGCCCCGGGGGCTCGCGCTGCGCCAGATCGCGCTGCCGTACCTGGAGGACCTGTACGAGTCGACGCACGAGAACGTGCAGCTGGCGGTGCGGGACGGCGCCGAGGTCGTCTACATCGAGTGGCTGTCCGGGCGCTCGGCGGTGGGTGTGCACATCCGGGTGGGCGCCCGCTGGCCGCTGCACGCCACGGGGGTGGGGCTCGCCCTGCTCGCCCACGAGACGCCCGGGTTCCAGGAGGACTACTGCGCCGGGCCGCTGGCCGCCTTCACGCCGTACACCCTCACGGACCCGGCCCGGTTGCGCCGGTCGCTGGCCGAGGTCCGGCGGACCGGGGTCGCGGTGAGCAGCCGTCAGGTCACGGACGACGCGCTGTCGGTGGCGGCCCCGGTGCGCGGGGCGGCGGGGCAGGTGGCCGCCGCCGTGTCGGTGGTGGTGCCGCAGGCGGACGCCCAGGTACCGGCGCTGGTCCCGGCGGTGCGGCTGGCGGCCCGCGGGATCTCCCGGGCCCTGGGCTGGCGGCCGGAGCGGACGGACCAGGCCGTGTAGCGTGACCGGGTGACAGCGAGCGAGGTGTACAGGGAGCTGGGCGAGTCCGCCTGGTCGTGGGTACTGGACCAGATACGGGAGGACGACGGCCCCTGGCTGCCGGAGGACGTGCGGGAGGACGACACGGGGGACCCCGCGCCCGCCGAGGACCGGGACTCGCTGTACTCGGGTATCGCGGGGCTGGCCCCGGTGCTCGCGGAGATCGCCCGGTACCGGGAACTCACTGAGCGGGAGCAGGCCCTTGCGGCCGGGATCGCGCGCCGCCTGTCGGCGCAGGCCCCCGTCGTGACCGAACCCTCCCTCTACATCGGCCTGGCGGGCCACGCCACGGCACTGCGGCTGCTCGAACCGGGCAGCGAGGCGGTCGTGCTGCGGCGGCTCGCCGAGCTCGCGACCCCCGAGGGCTGGCGGACCACCACCGGGTTCGTGCCGGACTCCGACGCACCCCTGACCGACATCATCATGGGCGTCGCGGGCGTGGTCATGACGGCCGTCTGGGCGGGCGGGGAGTACGCGGAACCGATCGCGACGACCGGCGGCGAGGCCCTGCTGCGGATGGCCGACCGCACCGAGGCCGGCCTGGACTGGGGGATCTCGCCGAGCACGGAGTCGCGGTGCCCGAACTACTCGCACGGCGCCGCCGGGGTGGCCTCCGCGCTGGCGGTGGCGGGCGCGGCCCTGCACCGGGAGGACTTCGTCACGGCCGCCGCGGCAGGGGCCCGGCACGTGCTGGCCATGGGCTCGCTGGCCGGCGGCGGCTTCGTCGTCCCGCACACGATCCCGCCGTCGAAGCGCGAGGTGGAGCCGGTCACCTACACCTGGTGCCACGGACCGGCGGGCACCTCGCACCTGTTCGCGGCGCTGGCGCACGCGGGCGTCACCGAGGTGGCCGGGCACGACGTCGGGGAACTGCGGCAGCGCTGCATGACCTCGATCCTCGCCTCGGGACTCCCGGAGCGGCTGCGCCCCGGGTTCTGGGACAACGACGGCCGCTGCTGCGGCACCGCGGGGGTGGGGGACGTCCTCCTGGACGCCGCCCAGGACTGCGCGGGGACATCGCGGGCGACGACGCTGGCGGAGGGCGCGGTACGGATGGGCGACGCCCTGGTGGAGCGGGCGGTCCGGGACGCGGCGGGCGCCCGCTGGCGGTTCGTGGAGTACCGGATCGAGAACCCGCTGCTGCCGCCGGGCACGTCCTGGATGCAGGGCGCGGCGGGCATCGGGGCCTACCTGCTGCGCCTGGCCCGGTACCTCGACACCGGCCCGGGCGCGCCGGTCGTGGACCGCCCGGACCAGTGGTGGGCGGTGCCGGCCGGGACCCGGCACGCGTACGGCGGGTGAGCGCGGGTCAGCCGAGCGTCGCCGTCGCCGTGTAGGTGACCTCGTCGTCCGCGTGGTGGGCCGTGCCCCGGCAGGTGAGCGTGGTGGCGGTGGAGACCTGGGGGCGGGTGACCAGCCAGCGGGCCGTGAGGTGGTCGCCCGGGTCCAGCCGGGTCGCGCCGGCCGGGTCCCGGGCGTGCACCAGCCAGCCGCTGGGGGCGTCGAGGGTGAGCCGGGCCGCGTTCCAGGGGCGCGCGGAGCCGTTGGCGAGGGTGGCGGTGACCGTGAACTCCCCGCCCTCGCCGGTGACGTCGAGGGTGACTCCGAAGGGTTTGCGCGGGTACACCGGCGCCCAGGACGCGCGCATCAGCTTCACCAGGGCGTCCGCCTGCGCGGGCCGCGCGGCGGCGAGGTCGTGCTCCTCGCCGGGGTCGCGGGCGAGGTCGTACAGCTCCACGTCCCACTGGTCGTCCGGCGCCCGCCGGTTCTGGCCCGGCGCGAACCGGATCGCCTTGAGGTCGCCGCGCCGCAGCGCCTCGGCGAGCCGGTCGCCCCGGCCGTGGTCGACGGCGTTCTGGCGGGCGGTGACACCCGCGTGGTTGCGGTAGAAGTACAGGCTGTCGTGGCGGGCCGGGTGCGCGGAGCCGCGCAGCAGCGGGGCGATGGAGAGACCGTCGATGTCGGCCGGGGCGGGCGCGCCCGCGAGCTCGGCGAGGGTGGGCAGCAGGTCGGTGAGCGGGGTGGGCCGGTCCGTGGTGCCGGCCGGGACGTGCCGCGGTGACCAGGCGACGAACGGGACCCGGATGCCGCCCTCGTACAGGTTGCGCTTGAAGCCGCGCAACGGGCCGTTGCCGTCGAAGAGTTCGGGGTCGGTGCCGGCCTCCTCGTGCGGTCCGTTGTCACTGGTGACCAGGACGATCGTGCGGTCCGCGAGGCCGAGTTCGGTGAGCTTGTCGGTGACGTCGCCGACCAGGGTGTCGAAGGTGGTGACCTGGGCGGCGTGCCGCTTGTTGGGGCCGGTCCAGGGCCGGTCGGCGTACTCCCCGAGGTGCGGGTCCTTGCTGGGGGCGTGCGGCACGGTCGGCGCGAGGTAGAGGAGGAACGGCTCCTTCTGGTGGGTGTGCAGGAACCCGAGGGTGCGTGCGGAGAGGAGGTCGGGGGCGTAGACCCGCTGGGCGCCGTCCTTGTTGGCGGGGATCTCCTCGCGGGTGCCGTTGTGCCACAGGTACTCGGGGAAGTAGTCGTGGGCGTGGTGGTGGGTGAGGTAGCCGTAGAACTCCTCGAAGCCCCGGGCGTTGGGATGGCTCGGGTTGGGGTGGCCGGGCCGGCCGGGGGCGTTGGGTCCGAAGCCCCACTTGCCGATCAGGCCGGTGCGGTAGCCGAGCGCCCGGAGCGCCTCGGCGAAGGTGAAGTCCTTCTCGGTGAGGGCGCCCTGGCCGCCCGGCCCCCACGGATTGTTCCGTACGGTCGCGTGCCCGCTGTGCAGGCCGGTCAGCAGCGAGCAGCGGGAGGGCGCGCAGACCGGGGCGGGCGAGTAGGCCTGGGTGAAGCGCAGGCCCTCGGCGGCGAGGGCGTCCAGCCGGGGCGTGTGCATCAACTTCTGGCCGTAGGAGCCGAGTTCGCCGTACCCGAGGTCGTCGGCGAGGATCACCACGAAGTTGAGCCGGTCCGACGGGGTCTGCGCGGCCGGTGCCGCCACGGCGGGCTTGACGGTGTGCTGGGCCTGATGAGCGGGCTGGGCCCGGTCCCCGTCCTCGCACCCCGCGACGGCCGCGAGCGCGACGGGCGCGGCGGCGGCCCCGGTGAGAAAGCGGCGGCGGCTGGACATACGGGTCCCCCGGTGTGACGGCGTGCGTGCTGCTGAACCGATGGTGATCGCTGCCGTCGGTCCAGGACCATGCACACGCTGTGAACGCTCTGTTTCGACTCGTGAGAGGGAATCCGGGGGCCGGAGGTTCCCTCTCCGAGACGTCAGAATGATCACATGATCGGGTCCGGCGCACCGAGCCCGGGGGGCGTGCCGTTCGCTCAGGCGGGCAGGGCCGCGCGCAACCGCCGGTCGCGGGGCGCCGGTTTGCGGTCGAGCCGGGCGTCCAGCAGGCGCCGGGCGGCGTCGCAGCGACCGGCCGCGACGAGCGCGTACAGCAAGGTCTCCTCGACGACCTCGCGTTGGGCCGCGCTGCCGCCCACCCGGCGCAGGACGGGCAGCAGGGCGTCGAGCCCCCTGGCCGCCTCCTGGAAGCGTTCCTCGACGAGCGCGGCGAACGCCTCGCACAGCGGCGCGATGACCTCCCGCTGCACCGGGTCGGCGCCGGCCGCGTGGTCGCGCAGCCGGCGCAGTGCCGGGAGGTCCCCGGCGGCGGTGAGGGCGACGGCCGCGTGCAGGGCGGTGAAGGCCGTGCCGGGCCGCTCCAGGACCTCCCGGGCCACCGAGTCCAGCACGTCCGCGGTGGGCAGGTCGCCGTCCCAGCTGTCGCTGAGCCGCGCCCGCCACAGCAGCGAACCGGAGTCGACCAGCGCCCGCATCCCGCGCACCCGGCCCGGCGCGAGCTGCGCGAACCAGCGCTTGCGGACCGCCGCCGGGTCGTCCAGGGCGAGTTCGTGCAGGGCGATGTGCCAGGAGAAGTGCGCCCGGTGCACCGCGCCCCGCCCGCGCCCGGACACCCATCCGTCCAGCCAGTCCCGGCCCGCCCGGTGCGCCCCGGACTCGTAGTGCACGTGCGCCAGGGCGTGCACCGCGTGCCCGGAGGCGGGCTCGGCGGCCAGCGCCCGGTGGGCCAGCTCCCCCGCCTCGTGCAGGCGGCCCTGCTCCTGGCGCAGGAAGGCCAGCAGCGAGGTGTGGAACCAGTGCCCGTCGTGGGCGGGCGAGGTCAGTTCGAGCAGCCGCAGGGCGTCGTCGTCCTGCAGGTCGCTCACCCCGGAGAACGCGATGGTCGGCACGGCGGCCGCGAGCGCCAGCGCGTCTCCCGGGTGCTCCCGCAGATGCCGTACGAGTGCCTCGTCGCCGTCGTCGCCGGTCACCCGGCGGGTCACCACGTCCACGAAGGACCGCTCGCGGGCGTCGGCTCGTTCGCGGGCGCTGCGCTGGGCGTCGGCGAGGGCGCGGGGCACGTCGACGGGGGCGGCGCACTCGTGGCCCAGCAGGGCGAGGGCCGCGTGGCCGAGGGCGAAGCCGGGGTCGAGGGCGACCGCGCGGGCGAGGGCGTCCTCGGCGCCGGAGCGGACCTTGAGGACCCGGCCCAGGCCGCCGCGGTACGCGGCGGCGGCCTCGGCGTGGGTGGAGAGGGGCAGCCCGTGGCCGTCGACGGGCCGCCGGGAGGTCCGCCGGGGCGCCGGCAGCGGCAGCAGCCGCTGGGCCAGTTCGGCGGCCTGGACGCGGATCTCGGGGACGGCGGTGGTCTCCCACAGCTCGCCCCGGCGCGGGGCGCCGAGCGTGAACAGGGGCAGCGCGGCCCGGCCCCGGGCGTCCAGGAGCCGTCCGTCGCGGGTGGCCGCGCCCATGCCGAGCGGTCCGGGGACGGCCCTACCGGAGCCGAACAGGTCCTGCCAGAGCGGGCTGTCGAGACGGCGGCCCGGTCCGGTGCAGTCGACCACCCAGCCGACGCGCGGCACCTGACCGCCGGACAGCTCGACGGCGAGGGTGCCGTCCGCGCCCGCGGCGACCCGGGCGACCGTGCCGGTGTGGACGTGCAGCCGGCGGGCGGTGCGGGCGCGGGAGACGTACTCGGCGGTGGCCGGGGCCATCCGGTGGCGGTGGGTGTTCCACAGGGCGCCCTCGCGGGCCAGGAACTCCTCGCGCTCCTCGGGGGTGAGGCTGCGCCACAGCCGGGCGGTGTGCGGGCGGAGGCTGTCCAGCGCGGGGCGCCAGTCGCCGTGGGTGCGCACGGAACGGCTCACATGGCGCCAGACCGCGCGGCGCAGCCGGCCCAGCGAGGTGTCCTCCAGGCCGTCCGGGGCGGGCATGGCGCCGGCCGGGCCGAGGGCGTGCGGCTGGGGCAGCAGGCCGCTGCGGGAGAGGGCGTGCACGGTGCGGCCGGGGCGGTCGAGGGCGAGGGCGAGATCGACGGCGGTGAGACCGGTGCCGACCAGCAGGACGTCGTCGGGGCTGTCCCGTACGGGGTCCAGGGCGCCCGGCGCCCAGGGGGTGCCGATGAACCGGGGTGAGGCGCGCAGGGCGGGCGGGGCCCAGGCCGCGGTGGCCCCGGCGGGGCCGGTGGCCAGGACGGTGCTGTCCGCCACCAGGGGTCCCCCGTCGGCGAGGTGGAGTTCCACCCGGCCGTCGGGGGTGCCGGTACAGCTCTCCGCGAGGGTGCGCAGCCGGCGTACGGCGACCGTGCCGTGGGCGCGGACGAGGGCCTGGCCGAGGGTGTCGGCGAGGTAGGCGCCGTAGCGGTAGCGGGTGGCGAAGTCGGCGCCGGTGACGGTGGGTTCGCCGTGCCGGCAGAGCCAGCGGACGAAGTGCCCGGGGTCGTCCGGGTAGGCGCTCATGTTGCCCGCGGGGACGTTGAGGCGGTGCCGCGGGTCGCGGGTGGCGTAGGCGGTGCCCCGGCCGGCCTCCGGCACCGGGTCGATCAGGACGAGGTCGAGCGGAGTCCGGCGGCGGTGCGCCGTCTCGCAGAGCTGGACGGCGGTCAGTGTGCCCGCCGCGCCTGCTCCCACGATGGCCACGCTGTGCCGCTTGCGGACGTCGGTCACGGAATACCTCCGGCGGGGTCGGCGAACTGCTTCTCTACTATTCCGACCGGTCAGGTGGGGAAGCCGTCCCGGGAGGGGGATCTCACCGGAAAATCAGGCCGCCGCCCGGCCGTTCATACTCTGTTCACGAACACCCGCGCGGACAACCCGGGTTCCGGCCGACTCACCCAGGACCGGCGCTCGCGGACCCTCCCGGCCTCCTCATCGGAATCTCAGGGATCACCCCCGCGATTCAAAGGAGCCACCCATACAACAGGCGCAGGATGCCCAGACACAGGTGGACAAGTCAGGAAGGCGTGTCGTGGGCGTCCAGCACATATCGAACCGGTCCGGGCGGCAGTCGGAGAAGTGGTCCCGGCGCGGGATCCTCGCCGCCCTCGGCGCGGTGCCCGCCGGCGCGGCGCTGGCCGGATGCAGTTCCTCAGCGGACGCCTCCGCCTCGACGGACGACAAGGGCGCCACGGCCTCCGTGAAGTCCGCGACCACGAAGGCGACGATCACGGTCACGCCCGTGTCCGGCACCAAGAAGGCCGACTTCGCCAGCCCGGTCGAGGTCACCGTGGCCGACGGCACGCTCTCCTCGGTGACCGTCGCGGGCAACGACGGGTCGTCGCTGTCGGGCACCTTCAACGACGCGAAGACGAAGTGGACGTCGGCGAAGAACCCGTACTCGGGCACGAAGTACACGGTGACGGCGAAGGCGCGGGGCGCGGCCGACGAGACGGTGGCCACCTTCACCACGAAGTCCCCCGGCGAGACGTTCATCGGCTACTTCACGCCCGAGGCGGACTCCACGTCCGGCGTCGGCATGCCGGTGTCGCTCAACTTCACGCACGCGGTGAAGGACCGGGCCGCGGTCCAGAAGGCGATCACCGTGACGGCCGAGCCGGCGGTGGAGATCGTCGGGCACTGGTTCAGCGACACCCGGCTGGACTTCCGCCCGGAGACGTACTGGGCGAAGGGCACCAAGATCACGCTGAGCCTGGCGCTGAAGGACGTAGAGGGCTCGGACGGCGTCTACGGGGTGCAGTCGAAGGAGGTCACCTTCCACATCGGCCGGGAGCAGATCTCCACCGTCGACCTGTCCACCAAGCAGATGGTCGTCAAGCGGGACGGCGCCACGTACGCCTCCTACCCGGTCTCCGGCGGCAACGCCCAGCACACCACCTGGTCCGGGATCATGGTGATCAGCGAGCGGTTCAAGCAGACCCGGATGGAGTCCTCCACGGTCGGCCTCGGCGACGAGTACGACATCTCCGACGTCCCGCACGCCCAGCGCCTGACCACCTCCGGCACCTTCGTGCACGGCAACTACTGGGCGTCCACCTCGGTCTTCGGCAGCCAGAACACCAGCCACGGCTGTGTCGGCCTGCACGACGCCAAGGGCGCGAACGACTCCTCGGTCGCGGGCTACAAGTTCTACGAGAGTTCGATCCTCGGCGACGTGGTGATCGTCAAGAACTCCGGCGAGAAGACCGTCGAGGCCTCCAACGGCCTGAACGGCTGGAACCTGTCCTGGGCGGACTGGAAGGCCGGCAGCGCGGTCTGACCCGGTCCCGCCTTCACCGCCTGAACTCCGTTGGGAAACAAGGAGATTCTTTGTTTTAACTCTTGACGACCGGAGGCACGGAGAGCACATTGGGCCCACTTTGAGAGCGCTCTCAATCGATCTGGCGCTCTCAGGGGCACCCCGCACACCCCCACTCCGTACCCGAGAGGCACCCCATGAGTGAAACCTCCGGTATACCCCCCGCGGATCCCAGACGGCGGCGCTCGTTCCGCCATGCCCTGGTCGCCGTGTTCGCCACCATGGGTCTGGCGGCCGTCGCCGCCACGGCCGCGACCCTCCCCGCCAGCGCCTCGGCGCCCAGCGTGCCGTCCGGCTGGAGCCAGGTCTTCCTCGACGACTTCAACGGCACCGCCGGCACCGGCGTCAACACCTCCGACTGGCAGTACGACACCGGGACCTCGTACCCCGGGGGCGCCGCCAACTGGGGCACCGGCGAGGTCGAGACGATGACCTCGTCCACCACCAACGTCGCCCTGGACGGCAGCGGCAACCTGAAGATCACCCCGGTCCGGGACTCGTCCGGGAACTGGACGTCGGGCCGGATCGAGACCACCCGCACCGACTTCCAGCCCCCGGCCGGCGGCAAGCTGCGCGTCGAGGCGCGGATCCAGATGCCGAACGTCACCGGCGACGCCGCCCTCGGCTACTGGCCCGCGTTCTGGATGCTGGGCGCGCCCTACCGGGGCAACTACCAGAACTGGCCGAGCGTCGGCGAGCTGGACATCATGGAGAACGTGCAGGGCCTGAACAAGGTCTGGGCGACCATGCACTGCGGCACCAACCCGGGCGGCCCCTGCAACGAGACGACGGGCCTGGGCAGTTCGACCGCCTGCCCCAACACCACCTGCCAGTCCGGCTTCCACACCTACACGATGGAGTGGGACCGCTCGGTGAGCCCCGAGGCGATCCGCTTCTACGTCGACGGCGTCAACTACCAGACGGTGACCGCCGGCCAGGTCGACGCCACCACCTGGGCGAACGCCACCAACCACGGCTTCTTCGTCATCCTGAACGTGGCCATGGGCGGCGGCTTCCCGGACGCGTTCGGCGGCGGCCCGACCAGCGCCACCGAGTCCGGCCACCCCATGGTCGTCGACTACGTCCAGGTGCTGTCGGCCAGTGGGAGCGGTACCACGACCCCGCCGACCGGCAGCCGGGACGCCTACAGCGCGATCCAGGCCGAGTCGTACGACAGCCAGTCCGGCGTCACGGCCGAGACCACCACGGACACCGGCGGCGGCCAGGACATCGGCTACATCGCCAACGGCGACTGGGCCCTCTACAAGGGAGTGAACTTCGGATCCACGGCGGCCACCCAGTTCTACGCACGGGTGGCGAGCGGCGCGGCCTCCGGGGTGAGCGGCCTGGTGCAGGTCCGGCTCGACAGTCCCTCCAACTCCCCGATCGGCAGTTTCTCGGTGGCCAGTACCGGCGGCTGGCAGACCTGGACGACAGTCCCGGCCAACATCAGCTCGGTGACCGGCACGCACGACGTCTACCTGACCTTCTCCAGCGGACAGTCGGCGGACTTCGTGAACGTGAACTGGTTCGACTTCGGCCACTGACACCGGCCGGGAAGGCGCCCCGCGAGCAGGGTCCCGCGAGGCGCCTTCCGCCGCCGATTCCACCCCTCCGGAGGGCCTCAACGCGTGACGCCACCCATAGGAGCCAGATCACATCCTATGCGGGACCGTAGCCACCAAACGCCCTGAACAGGAGCGAAAGGCCATATAACTGCATATTTCGGGCATTCTCTCCTAAGTTGGGTAGTACGTCACATCATTGCGCGCCGCGCCGCCCGCCGCTAACCATTGCTGTCGTCGCCGGGAGACGGGCGATGGACCGAACGGATCACCCGCCAGGTCCGCCCGCTCTCGACCGCGGCCCGCAAGCCCGCACCACGCGGAAGCCGGCCGCAGCCGACACCGACGATGCCCCCCAACCGGAGGATTGCTTTTCCATGACCACGAACACCCGCACCCGCTTCGCCCGCCTGCGCACCCTCGGCCTCACCGGTCTCGCCACCACCGGCGCCGCGGCCGCCGCCCTCACCCTGATGCCGGCGAACGCCCAGGCCGCCGAAATGACGCAGGCGCACGTGTCCAGCGCGGTCACCGCCTCCGGCGACAGCAGCCGCTCCACGTCCCAGCACACCGGCACCGCCAACAACCTCGACGGCTGGATCAAGCAGTCCCTGCAGATCATGAAGTCGAAGGGCATCCCGGGCAGCTACGACGGCCTCAAGCGCAACATCATGCGCGAGTCCGGCGGCAACCCGTCCGCCCAGAACAACTGGGACGTCAACGCCAAGCAGGGCACCCCCTCCAAGGGCCTGCTGCAGGTCATCGACCCCACCTTCAACGCCTACCACGTGGCCGGCACCGCCCACAGCGTGACCGACCCGGTCGCCAACATCACCGCGGCCGCCAACTACGCCGCCCACCGGTACGGCTCGATCGACAACGTCAACTCCGCGTACTGACCCGGACCCGGACGACCGCCGGCACACCGCCGCCCCACGGGGGCGAAGCCGGAGCCGGCACACACCGGGCGGGCCGCGGGCCCCGTGGCCGACCCTGACGAACAGGGTCCGCCGAGCGGGGCCGGACAGCGGGGCGGTCACACGGACACCAGTCCGGACCGCCCACGCGGCAGCTCTCCCCCGCCACACCACCCCGCCGGGTCTCCGAGCGTCCGGGCCTCCAAGCCTCCGACGACCAGCCCCAACACCCGGCCACCGGTCAGCGCAGCGGCGCACACGCATTCACCGGTCCCCGGCGAGAGCCGGACAGCATCCGGGTCGGCCCCCTTCCAAGCCACAGCCGACCGACCCGGTGCACCCCGCACTGCCGGGCCCCGCGCCCTCGCGACCCCGCTCCCCTGGCCCCGCGCCCTCGCGGCTCCGCCCGGAACGCCACCGGCGCCCGCCCGACGTGCGGCCCGATGCCACAGCCGACCGACCCGGTGCACCCCCGCACTCCGGGCCCCGCACTCCGGGCCCCGCACCCTCGCGGCCCCGCGACCCTCGCGTCAGCGCAGCTCCGCCCGGAACGCCACCGGCGCCCGCCCGACGTGCGGCCCGATGCCACAGCCGACCGACCTGGCACACCACCCCCCGCACCCCCCGGCCCTCGCGCCCCGCGGCCCTCGCGTCAACGCAGTTCCGCCCGGAACGCCACCGGTGTCTGTCCGGTGTGCAGGTGGAAGAACTTCGAGAAGTTGGCCGCGTCGGGGAAGCCGATCGCCGCGCCCACCCGGCCGATCGGGAGGTCGGTGTGGGCCAGGAGGCGTTTGGCCTCCAGGACGACCCGCTTGTCGATGAAGCCCTTGGGGGTCTCCCCCGTCGCGGCGCGGACCGCGCGGACGAGGGTGCGGCGGGAGTAGCCGAGGGCGTCGGCGTAGGCGCTGACGCTGTGGTTGGCGGCGAAGTCCTTCTCCACCGCGTCCCTGAAGAGGGTGAACGTGGTGTCGGCCTGGCGGCGGGCCGCCTCCGCCGAGCTGGCCGCGAGATGCGCGAGCCGCAGCAGGAACGCCGTGAGGGAGTGCCGCAGCACCGAGGTGTGCAGGCTCAGGGGAAGGGTCTCGCTGTCCTCGTACTCGCGTCGCAGGTTCGCAAGGGACGCCTGGAGCGCGGCGAGCTGGGGCGGGTCGGGGCGGAGCAGGGGCGGCAGGTCGTAGCGGTAGAGCCCGGTCGCCTCGACGATGGCCCGCGGCAGGAAGCCGGGCTGCATGGTCAGGACGCTTCCGCGGTACTCGCAGGTCCGCGAGAAGCGGTGGACCTGACCGGGGCGGATCCAGAGCAGGTCGCCGGCCCCGGCCTCGTACTCGGCGAAGTCGATCATGTGGCGGACCGGGCCCTCGGTGAAGAGCATGACGACGTGGAAGTCGATGCGGTGCACGCGCTCCAGGGGGGCGTCCGCGTGCCACCGGCGCTCGGTGCCCATCGGGCCGACCTGTATGCCGACCCCGCCGACGCTCAGATCCACCGGGAAGGGGAAGGTTCTGATTCCGTCACCGTCGCCTGCCCGGTCGGGCGTTCTGTCCGCCATGTCCTTCTCGTGCCGTCCCTGTCGAAGATCCGTGTCCCACTTTCACCACAGGCTGACACACTCCAACCTTCCTTCTCAAAAGTCAGACTTTTAGTTTTGAACGCGTCAGGCCAGCCAGAACGCTTCGAACGAGGACTTCTTGAAGATGAGCACGGAGACAACAGACGGCTTCGAGTGGACCGACCTCGACCGGCGCGCCGTGGACACCGCACGCCTCCTCGCGGCCGACGCCGTACAGCAGGTCGGAAACGGGCACCCCGGCACCGCGATGAGCCTGGCCCCGGCCGCGTACACGATCTTCCAGAAGGCGATGCGGCACGACCCGGCCGACCCGGAGTGGACCGGCCGTGACCGTTTCGTCCTCTCCCCCGGGCACACCTCGCTGACCCTCTACACCCAGCTGTTCCTCGCCGGGTACGAGGTCGAGCTGGACGACCTCAAGGCCTTCCGGACGCACGGCTCTAAGACGCCGGGCCACCCCGAGTACGGCCACACCGCCGGTGTCGAGACCACCACCGGCCCGCTCGGCCAGGGTGTCGCCAACGCCGTCGGCATGGCGATGGCCGCCCGCTACGAGCGCGGCCTCTTCGACCCCGAGGCCGCCGAGGGCACCTCCCCCTTCGACCACACGATCTGGGCGATCGTCTCCGACGGCGACCTGGAGGAGGGCGTCTCCGCCGAGGCCTCCTCGATGGCCGGCCACCAGAAGCTCGGCAACCTGGTCTTCGTCTACGACGACAACCACATCTCCATCGAGGGCGACACCGCGACCGCCTTCTCCGAGGACGTGCTGAAGCGGTACGAGGCCTACGGCTGGCACACCCAGCGCATCGAGCCCACCGCCGAGGGTGATGTCGATGTTCAGGCCTTGTACACAGCATTGAAGGCCGCCCAGGCCGAGACCGGGCGCCCCTCCATCATCGCCATGCGCACGATCATCGCCTGGCCCGCGCCGAACGCGCGGAACACCGAGGCCTCGCACGGCTCCGCGCTCGGCGCGGACGAGATCGCCGCCACCAAGCGCCTCCTCGGCTTCGACCCGGAGCAGTCCTTCGAGGTGGCCGACGAGGTGCTGGCCCACTCCCGGCGCGCCCTGGACCGGGGTGCCGAGGAGCACGCGGCCTGGGACAAGCGGATCGCCGAGTGGCGCACCGCGCAGCCCGAGCACGCCGCGCTCTTCGACCGGGTCGTGGCCGGCCAGCTTCCCGAGGGCTGGGAGTCCGAGCTTCCCGTGTTCGAGGAGGGCAAGGCGGTCGCCACCCGGGCCGCCTCCGGCAAGGTGCTGCAGGCGCTCGGCCCGGTGCTGCCCGAGCTGTGGGGCGGCTCCGCCGACCTCGCGGGCTCCAACAACACCACCATCGACAAGACGTCCTCCTTCCTGCCGAGGGGCAACCCGCTGCCCGAGGCGGACCCGTACGGCCGTACCGTCCACTTCGGCATCCGCGAGTTCTCGATGGCCGCCGAGATGAACGGCATCGCCCTGCACGGCAACACCCGCATCTACGGCGGCACCTTCCTGGTGTTCTCCGACTACATGCGCAACGCCGTCCGGATGTCGGCGCTGATGCAGCTGCCCGTGACCTACGTCTGGACGCACGACTCCATCGGGCTCGGCGAGGACGGCCCCACCCACCAGCCGGTCGAGCACCTGGCCGCGCTGCGCGCCATCCCGGGCCTGAACGTCGTCCGCCCGGCCGACGCCAACGAGACCGCGACGGCCTGGGCCGAGATCCTGAAGAGGCACGCCACGCACCCGGCCCCGCACGGGCTCGCGCTGACCCGCCAGGGCGTGCCGACGTACGCGCCGAACCCGGACGCGGCCAAGGGCGGCTATGTGCTGCGCGAGTCGTCGACCGAGACCCCGGAGGTGGTCCTGATCGCCACCGGTTCCGAGGTGCACCTCGCCGTCGAGGCCCGTGACCTGCTCGAAGCCGAGGGGGTCGGCACCCGCGTGGTGTCGATGCCGTCCGTGGAGTGGTTCGAGGAGCAGCCCCGCGAGTACCGCGACAGCGTCCTGCCGCCGGCCGTGCGGGCGCGGGTCGCCGTCGAGGCCGGGATCGGCCTGACCTGGTACCGCTTCGTGGGCGACGCCGGCCGGATCGTCTCCCTGGAGCACTTCGGTGCCTCCGCCGACGCCGGGACCCTGTTCGCCGAGTTCGGCTTCACCGCCGAGAACGTGGCCGCGAAGGCCCGCGAGTCCCTCGCCGCCGCCCGTACCGCCTGATCCACCAGCCAGAATCAGTTCAATAGAGGAAGATGATCACTGTGACCGAAGCAACCGCCTCCGCGGGAGCACTGCAGCGCCTCTCCGACGAGGGCGTCTCGATCTGGCTGGACGACCTGTCGCGCAAGCGGATCAGCACCGGCAACCTCGCCGAGCTGGTCGCCTCGAAGAACGTCGTGGGCGTCACCACCAACCCGTCGATCTTCCAGGCCGCGATCGGCTCGGGCGAGGGGTACGAGGAGCAGCTGGCCGACCTCGCCGTGCGGGGTGTCACGGTCGAGGAGGCCGTGCGGATGATGACGACCGCCGATGTGCGGGCCGCGGCCGATGTTCTGCATTCTGTATACGATGTGTCACATGGCGCGGACGGACGCGTCTCCATCGAGGTCGACCCCCGCCTCGCCCACCGCACCGCCGCCACCGTCGCCGAGGCCAAGCAGCTCGCCTGGCTGGTCGACCGCCCCAACGTGATGATCAAGATCCCGGCGACGAAGGCCGGTCTCCCCGCGATCACCGCGGTCGTCGCCGAGGGCATCAGCGTCAACGTCACGCTGATCTTCTCCCTGGAGCGCTACCGCGAGGTCATGGCCGCCTACCTGGCCGGTCTGGAGCAGGCCGCCGCCAAGGGCATCGACCTCTCCACGATCCACTCCGTGGCCTCCTTCTTCGTCTCCCGCGTCGACGCCGAGATCGACAAGCGGCTGACCGTCCTCGGCACCGACGAGGCGCTCGCGCTCAAGGGCCGGGCAGCGCTGGCGAACGCCCGGCTGGCCTACGAGGCGTACGAGGAAGTCTTCTCGTCCGACCGCTGGACCGCGCTCGCCGCCGCCAAGGCCAACAAGCAGCGCCCCCTGTGGGCCTCCACCGGCGTCAAGGACCCGGCGTACAAGGACACCCTCTACGTCGACGAGCTGGTCGCGCCCGGCACCGTCAACACCATGCCGGAGGGGACGCTGAACGCGACCGCCGATCACGGTGACATCCACGGCGACACGGTCACCGGCGGCTACGCCCAGGCCCGCGCGGACCTGGCGGCCGTCGAGAAGCTCGGTATCCCCTACGACGAGGTCGTGGGCAAGCTGGAGGACGAGGGCGTCGCCAAGTTCGAGGTGGCCTGGCAGGAGCTGCTGGACGCCGTCGCGAAGTCCCTGGACAGCAAGGGAGTTGAGGCGTGATGAGCGAGACCGCCAAGGAGGTGCGGGTGCCGGTGGTGCCCGCCGCCGACTGGGACAACCCGTTGCGCGACGCGCGCGACCGGCGACTGCCGAGGGTGGCGGGCCCGTCGGGGCTGGTCATCTTCGGGGTGACCGGTGACCTGTCCCGCAAGAAGCTGATGCCGGCGATCTACGACCTGGCCAACCGCGGGCTGCTGCCGCCGGGCTTCTCGCTCGTCGGCTTCGCCCGCCGGGACTGGGCGGACCAGGACTTCGCACAGGTCGTCCATGACGCGGTGCGCGAGCACTCCCGGACCCCGTTCCAGGAGGAGGTCTGGCAGCAGCTCGCCGAGGGCATGCGGTTCATCCCGGGCGACTTCGACGACGACACGGCGTTCAAGCAGCTCAAGTCGGCCGTGGACGAGCTGGACTCGTCCCGGGGCACCGGCGGCAACTTCGCGTTCTACCTCTCCGTGCCGCCGAAGTTCTTCCCGAAGGTCGTCCAGCAGCTGAAGAAGGTCGGCCTGGCGACCCCGCCCGAGGGCTCCTGGCGGCGGGCGGTCATCGAGAAGCCGTTCGGCCACGACCTGGCCTCCGCGCAGGACCTCAACGCCGTCGTGCACGACGTGTTCGACCCGGACCAGGTGTTCCGCATCGACCACTACCTGGGCAAGGAGACCGTCCAGAACATCCTGGCGCTGCGCTTCGCCAACCAGATGTACGAGCCGATCTGGAACCGGTCGTACGTCGACCACGTGCAGATCACCATGGCCGAGGACATCGGCATCGGCGGCCGGGCGGGCTACTACGACGGCATCGGCTCGGCCCGTGACGTCATCCAGAACCACCTGCTCCAGCTGATGGCGCTCACCGCGATGGAGGAGCCGATCGCGTTCGACGCGGACGCGCTGCTCACCGAGAAGCTCAAGGTGCTGAAGTCGGTGCGGCTGCCGGAGGAGCTGGGCCGGCACACCGTGCGCGGCCAGTACGCCGAGGGCTGGCAGGGCGGCGAGAAGGTGATCGGCTACCTCCAGGAGGACGGTATCGACCCCAAGTCGAAGACCGACACCTACGCGGCCGTCAAGCTGGGCATCGACAACCGCCGCTGGGCGGGCGTCCCCTTCTACCTGCGCACCGGCAAGCGGCTGGGCCGCCGGGTCACCGAGATCGCGGTGGTCTTCAAGCGGGCCCCGCACTCCCCGTTCGACTCGACGGCCACCGAGGAACTCGGCGCGAACGCGATCGTCATCCGCGTCCAGCCCGACGAGGGCATGACGGTCCGGTTCGGCTCCAAGGTGCCGGGTACGTCGATGGAGATCCGGGACGTGACGATGGACTTCGCCTACGGCGAGTCGTTCACGGAGTCCAGCCCGGAGGCGTACGAGCGGCTCATCCTGGATGTGCTGCTCGGCGACGCCAATTTGTTCCCCCGTCACCAGGAAGTGGAAGAGTCCTGGAAGATCCTCGACCCGATCGAGACGTACTGGGCGAAGCATGGCAGGCCCGCCCAGTACGAGTCGGGAAGCTGGGGACCCAAGGAAGCCGACGAGATGCTCGCACGAGACGGACGGAGCTGGCGCAGGCCATGAAGATCGACCTGACCGACACCACGGCAAGCAAGATCAACAAGGCGCTGGTGCAGGGTCGCCGCGCCATCGGAACCCCTGCGGTGGGCATGGTCCTGACGATGGTGATCGTCACGGACGAGGAGAACGCCTACGACTCGATCAAGGCAGCCGAGGAGGCCTCGCACGAGCACCCCTCGCGCACCCTGGTCGTCATCAAGCGGCACGCCCGCACCCTGCGCGACCGCACCACCTCCCGCCTGGACGCGGAGGTCCGGGTCGGCTCCGAGGCCGGCACCGGCGAGACGGTCGTGCTGCGCACGTACGGCGATGTCTCCGACCACGCCGACTCGGTGGTGCTGCCGCTGCTGCTGCCGGACGCCCCGGTGGTCGTGTGGTGGCCGGTGGAGGCCCCCGAGACGCCCTCCAAGGACCCGCTGGGCGCGCTCGCCCAGCGCCGGATCACCGACCTGTACGCGGTCGAGCGGCCGATGCAGGTCCTGGAGTCCCGCTCCCGCAACTACGCGCCCGGCGACACCGACCTGGCCTGGACCCGGCTGACCCTGTGGCGGTCCATGCTGGCCGCCGCCCTCGACCAGGCCCGGGCCACCGTGACCTCGGCGGCCGTCGAGGCCGAGGCGGACAACCCCAGCGCCGAACTCCTCGCCCGCTGGCTGGAGGCCCGCCTCAAGGTCACGGTGGACCGCGTGGTCTCCCCCGGCCCGGTGGTCACGGCCGTGAAGCTCGGCACCGCGAGCGGCGAGATCGTCATCGACCGCCCCGAGGGGCCGCTGGCCACCCTGACCCTGCCGGGCCAGCCGCCGCGCACCCTCGCCCTCAAGGTCCGGGCCACCTCCGAACTGATCGCCGAGGAGCTGCGCCGCCTCGACGCCGACGAGATGTACGCCATCGCCCTGCGCGGCGAGGGCACCAAGGAGACCGTCGCCCATGCCTGACACCCCCGAGCTCACCCGGCGGCCCGAGTGGACCGCCCTGGAGGACCACCGGGCCGAGGGCCGGCCGGTCCTGCGTGAGCTGTTCGCGGCCGACCCGGCGCGCGCCGAGCGGTACGTCGTCCGCGTCGGTGACCTGTACCTCGACTACAGCAAGCACCTGATCACGGACGAGACGCTCGCCCTGCTCCAGGAACTGGCCGCCGCCACCGACGTGTTCGGGCTGCGGGACGCCATGTTCCGCGGCGAGAAGATCAACATCACGGAGCAGCGCGCGGTGCTGCACACGGCGCTGCGCGCCCCGCGCGACGCGGTGGTCGAGGTCGACGGGGTGAACGTCGTCCCCGGCGTGCACGCCGTGCTCGACAAGATGGGCGCCTTCGCCGACCGGGTCCGCTCGGGCGAGTGGACCGGCCACACCGGCAAGCGGATCCGGAACGTCGTCAACATCGGCATCGGCGGCTCGGACTTGGGCCCGGCGATGGCCTACGAGGCCCTGCGGGCGTTCACCGCACGGGAGTTGACCTTCCGCTTCGTGTCCAACGTGGACGGCGCCGACCTGCACGAGGCCACCCGCGACCTGGACCCGGCGGAGACCCTGTTCATCGTCGCCTCCAAGACGTTCACCACGATCGAGACGATCACCAACGCGACCTCCGCGCGCACCTGGCTGCTCGACGGACTCGGCGGCGACGAAAAGGCGGTGGCCAAGCACTTCGTCGCCCTGTCCACGAACGCCGGGAAGGTGACGGAGTTCGGTATCGACCCGGACAACATGTTCGAGTTCTGGGACTGGGTCGGCGGCCGCTACTCCTACGACTCCGCCATCGGCCTCTCCCTGATGATCGCCATCGGCCCGGACCGCTTCCGCGAGATGCTGGACGGCTTCCACCTGGTCGACGAGCACTTCCGTACCGCCCCCGCCGAGGCCAACGCGCCGCTGCTGCTGGGCCTGTTGGGGGTCTGGTACGGCAACTTCTTCGACGCCCAGTCGCACGCGGTGCTGCCGTACAGCCACTACCTCTCCAAGTTCACCGCCTACCTCCAGCAGCTGGACATGGAGTCCAACGGCAAGTCGGTGGACCGGGAGGGCCGGCCGGTGGAGTGGCAGACGGGTCCGGTGGTGTGGGGCACGCCCGGCACCAACGGCCAGCACGCCTACTACCAGTTGATCCACCAGGGCACGAAGCTGATCCCGGCCGACTTCATCGGCTTCGCCGAGCCCGTCGCCGAGCTGAGCGGTGAACTCAGGGCCCAGCACGACCTGCTGATGGCGAACTTCTTCGCCCAGACGCAGGCGCTGGCCTTCGGCAAGACCGCCGAGGAGGTCCGCGCGGAGGGCGTCGCCGAGGAGCAGGTGGCCCACCGCACCTTCCGGGGCAACCACCCCACCACCACGATCCTGGCCCGCGAGCTGACCCCGTCGGTCCTCGGCCAGCTGGTCGCCCTCTACGAGCACAAGGTCTTCGTGCAGGGCGCGATCTGGAACATCGACTCCTTCGACCAGTGGGGCGTGGAGCTGGGCAAGGTGCTCGCCAAGCGCATCGAGCCCGCGCTCACCGAGGGCGCGGAGGTTCCCGGCCTCGACCCGTCCACCACCGCTCTCGTCTCGACGTACCGCACGCTCAAGGAAGTGAACTGACATGCAGCTCGGACTCATCGGCCTCGGCAAGATGGGCGGCAACATGCGCGAGCGGATCCGCCGCGCGGGCCACACCGTCATCGGCTACGACCGCAATCCCGACGTCTCCGACGTCAAGTCCCTCGAAGAACTGGTCGAGAAGCTCGACGCCCCGCGCGTGGTGTGGGTGATGGTCCCGGCCGGCCACGCCACCCAGTCCGTCGTCGACGAGCTCAAGGACCTGCTGTCCGAGGGCGACACGGTGGTCGACGGCGGCAACTCCCGCTGGACGGACGACGAGAAGCACGCCGCCGAACTCGCCATCAAGGGCATCGGCTTCGTCGACGCCGGTGTCTCCGGCGGTGTGTGGGGCCTGCAGAACGGCTACGCCCTGATGGTCGGCGGCGACAAGCAGCACGTCGAGCGGCTCCACCCGATCTTCGAGGCGCTCAAGCCGGAGGGCCCGTACGGCTATGTCCACGCCGGCAAGGTCGGCGCCGGGCACTTCTCCAAGATGGTCCACAACGGCATCGAGTACGCCATGATGCAGGCCTACGCCGAGGGCTGGGAGCTGCTTGAGAAGGTCAAGTCCGTGGACAACGTCCGCGAGGTCTTCCGCTCCTGGCAGGACGGCACCGTCATCCGCTCCTGGCTGCTCGACCTCGCGGTCAACGCGCTGGACGACGACGAGCACCTGGACAAGCTGAAGGGCTTCGCGCAGGACTCCGGCGAGGGCCGCTGGACCGTCGAGGCGGCCATCGACAACGCGGTGCCGCTGCCGGCGATCACCGCCTCCCTGTTCGCCCGGTTCGCGTCCCGGCAGGACGACTCGCCGCAGATGAAGATGATCGCGGCGCTGCGCAACCAGTTCGGCGGCCACGCCGTCGAGTCGAAGGAGTAGTGCGCCGTGGGGGACCTTCTCCTGGTCCGCCACGGTGAGACGGAGTGGAGCGTGTCGGGCCGGCACACCAGCTGGACCGACCTGCCCCTCACCCAGCACGGCGAGGAACAGGCCAAGTCACTCGCTCCGCTCCTCACCGACCGGACCTATGCGCTGGTTCTGGCCAGCCCGCTGAGCCGTGCGATACGCACGGCCGAACTGGCCGGACTCACCGGGGCCGAACCCGACCCCGACCTGTATGAATGGGACTACGGCGGCTACGAGGGCATCACCACGGTGGAGATCCACCGCTCCCGCCCCGACTGGTACCTGTGGACCGACGGCGTGCCACCGGGCCCGGCGGGCCACCCCGGCGAGTCGCCGGAGGAGATCGGCGCCCGGGCCGACCGGGTGCTCCGCAAGGTCGAGACGGCCCTCAACACCGGCACGGGTGACGTGGTCCTGGTGGCCCACGCCCACTTCCTGCGGGTGCTGACCGCCCGCCGCCTGGGGCTGCCGCCCGCCGAGGGCCGGCTGTTCCAGCTGGCGACCGGGACCGTCAGCCGGCTCTCCACGGAGCACGGCTGGCCCGTGATCACCGAGTGGAACAAGACACCCTGAGTCACCCCGCGACGGCCCGCCAGTGGCAACTGGCGGGCCGTTCGCACGCGTTGGACGCAGGTGGGCGCGGCAGCCGACTCGGGGAAAGTTTCTACGGCCCCTTTCCTAACCCCTTGTCGAAAGTCCCGAGAAGCCCATAGCCTTGCGCCGCGCCGGTGTCGTCGTACGCCCCGGCCGGTCGTGACGGGATGGGAGGGGCAGCCGCGTGAAGCGCACATCGCGCGACATCCGCACCGCGAACCGCTACGAGGTGCTGCGCCAGATCATCGCCCAGTCCCCCACCTCCCGGCAGACGCTGGCGGCCGCCACCGGGCTGAGCGTCGCCACCGTCGCCACGCTCGTCGGGGAACTGCTGGAACTGCGGATGATCACGGAGGTCGGCTTCGAGGACTCGGCGGGCGGCCGTCCCCGGGGCCTCGTCGCCGTCAACTCCTCGGGCGGCGCGCTGATCGGCGTCGACATGGCGGAGACCTACATCCGGGTGGAGCTGTTCGACCTGGGGCTGAACGTGCTGGCCCGCGCGGTGGAGGACATGCGCCCCGGCGAGAGCAGGCCCGAGCAGGCGGTGGGGCATGTCGCCACGGCCGTCGGATCGGTGGTCGCGCAGGCGGGCGTCGAGGGCGCGCGGGTGCTCGGCGTCGGGGTGAGCGTGCCGGGCCAGGTCGACCGGGACACCGGGATCGCCGAGTACGCGCCCAACTGGGACTGGCACGACGTGCCGCTGCTCGACCTGCTCTCCGAGCACATCGCCTACCCCCTCTACCTGGACAATCCGCTGCGGGCCAGCGCGGTGGCCGAGCTGTGGTTCGGGGCCGCGCGCGGACGCGAGGACGCCGTGGTGGTGAACCTCGGCACGGGCGTCGGGGCCGGGCTGGTGCTCGGCGGCGGCCTCTACCGGGGGGTCAGCAACAGCGCGGGCGAGTGGGGCCATACGACGCTGGTGCTGGACGGCCGGCTGTGCCACTGCGGCAACCACGGCTGCGTGGAGACGTACGTCGGCGCGCCCGGCATCATGCTCAACCTGCGCGAACTCAGCCCGCGCAGCACCCTGTTGCACCCCGAGGACCAGACGGCGACCATCGACGCCCTGACCCACGGGGTCGCGGCCGGTGACCCGGTGGCGGTCAAGGTCGTCCGCGACACGGCCCGTTACCTGGGCGCGGGCATCGCGGACCTGGTGAACCTGTACAACCCCGAAGTGGTCGTCCTCAGCAGCTGGGTCGCCAAGAAGCTGGGCGCCCCGCTGCTCGACGAGGTGCGCGAGGCCGTCCGCCGGCACGCGCTGCGGCGGCCGTTCGCCGCCACCGAGATCGTCCTCTCCCCCGTGCCCACCGACCCGGTCTGCCTGGGCGCGGCCACCTTCGCGCTGGAGGGCGCCCTGCAGTCCGTGGGGCAGCGGACCGCCAGACGCACCACCCTCGCAAGGAGCCGTACCGCACCGCCTTCATGACGACGGAAGGGATGCCGTTTTGAACCGCACCAGGAGATCCGTCCTCGCCACCGCCGCGGCCGCACTGGCCGTGACCGGGGCCCTGATCAGCTCCCCGCCCGCGAACGCCGCCGGGACCACCGACACCGCCGACACCGCCACCGCGTCCGCCGAGGTCTCTCCGCACGCCGCCCAGACCATCGACGACATCGGCGCCTCGGGCGCCTGGTGGGTCAACGACCTGCAGCACTTCGCCCCCGCGGTCCAGGCCCGGGTGGCGAAGCTGCTGTTCTCGAAGCAGGGGCTCGACCTCAGCTCGTACCGCTACAACATCGGCGGCGGCGGAGCCGCGGTCACCACCCCGGCCCGGGCCGCCGAGGACTTCCTGGACGCAGACGGCTCCTACGACTGGAGCAAGGACAAGGGCGGGCGGACCTTCCTCACGTACGCCGCCCGGTACGGCGTCCAGGACCTGATCGGCTTCGTCAACAGCGCGCCCGCGCAGTGGACCACCAACGGGCAGAGCTGCGGCGGCCAGTTGAAGACGGAGAACGAGGGCGACTACGCGAAGTACGTCGCCGACGTCACCGGCCACTTCGCCCGGCAAGGTGTGAAGCTGGACTACATCAGCCCCTTCAACGAGCCCGACAACGACTTCGGTTCGTGCGGCCAGGAGGGCATGAAGGTCACCGTCGACCAGCGCGACGACATCGTGCGGGCGCTCGGTGCCGAGCAGCGGGCGCGGCACCAGAAGACGTCGATCATCGCGGACGAGTCGAGCCAGACCACCCAGTTCGTCTCCGAACTCCCGCAGTGG
This sequence comes from Streptomyces sp. NPDC048288, assembly GCF_043201555.1. Classification (NCBI taxonomy): domain Bacteria; kingdom Bacillati; phylum Actinomycetota; class Actinomycetes; order Kitasatosporales; family Streptomycetaceae; genus Streptomyces; species Streptomyces sp. NPDC048288. Next base: position 81,467 of record NZ_JBICZD010000007.1, on the reverse strand, counting down.
ATCGGGCAGCCCGACACCGCGCAGTACGTGTCCGCGCTCGCCCACCACACGTACAACAACCCGAGCGACGGCCAGCTGGGCAATGTCTACGAGACGTCGAGGTCGGTCGGCAAGAAGTCCTGGGCCTCGGAGATCTGCTGCTTCGGCAAGGGCTCGACGGGCTGGAACCAGGAGTACGACCCGACCATCGACAACGCCCTGCTGCTGTCGAGGATCATCTACAAGGACTTCGCCGGCGCCCACGACTCGGCCTTCCAGTGGTGGGTGGCGCTGGCCAGCGGGTACGGCAGCGACCCGACCGCGAGGAACGACGAGGGCTGGAACGACGGCCTGATCTACTACGACCCCGACTACGCGACGAACGGCAACCAGACGCTCTACTTCACCAAGCGGTACTACGCGCTCGGCCAGTACAGCAAGTTCGTCACGCCGGGCTCGGTCGCGCACAACGTGACCGGGGCGCCGGCCGGCGTCGAGGTGTCGGCCTACGACCGCAACGGCAAGTGGGTGGTCGTGGTCAACAACCACAACGCCACCGACACCCCGCTCAGCCTGCACTTCAACAGCGGGACGCCGGTGCGGGCCGCCCAGGCCGTGCGGACGTCGGCCACCGAGGACTGGGCCGGGGTGGCCAAGCCGTCGGTGAGCGCGGGGACGGTCTCCGCGACCCTCGCCGCCCGCTCCATCACGACGTACGTCCTCGACGGGAAGGGACACGGCAGTTCGGCCGTGACCGGGGCCCTGGCGGGCAAGCAGTCCGGCAAGTGCCTGACCGCCGACGCCTCCGGGGCCGCCATCGCCACCTGCACGGGCGCCGGTGACCAGTCCTGGTCGTACGACGCGAAGGGCACCCTGAAGGGCGCGAACGGCTATCTGACGGCCTCCGGTTCGGCCCTGACCGCCACCGCCGAACCCACCGGTGACGCGAGCCAGCGCTGGCTGCTGAACGCCAACGGCCAGATCCTCAGCGAGGCGTCCGGCAAGTGCCTGGACGTCAGCGGGCAGGCCACCGCCGACGGGAGCAAGGTGATCCTCTACAGCTGCAACAGCGGCACCAACGAGGCCTGGACCAGGCAGTAACGGACCCCGCCTCCCACGTACCGAGGGCCGCCGGCCACTCCCTGACCCGGCGGCCCTCAACTCGCCCTGCTTTCGCACCTGTTCGTCATTCCGAACCGGGTACAACGTTTCGCGCAGACTTCGTCCAACCTCTTGCCGAAGTATTAGCCGAAGGTTAACGTCCCGCTCCGCGAAGCAATTTCAGCCATCTGGCTCACGAGGTTTTCAGGGCCTCACCACGGCCGCGGAGCCGCAGCCGCACTCGACAGACAAGGACGTCAGCATGTCGGCACTCAGCAACAACAACTGGTCCCGCCGGAACCTCTTCCGGGCGGCCGCGGGCATGGCCGCCGCCGGCACGCTGGCCGCGTGCGGCAGCAACAACGGGCGGGGCGGCGGCAGCGGTTCGGGCAAGCAGCTGGTCCAGTACTTCCACGCCTACGGCGAGGCCGGCACCGAGCAGGCCATCAAGCGGTACGCGAAGGCCTACTCGAAGGCCAACGTGACCACGAACTGGATCACGGGCAGCAACTTCGAGTCCAAGCTCTTCGCGGCCCTGCTCACCAAGCAGGCGCCCGACGTCTTCGAGTTCCACCCGCAGATCCAGCTGGTCAAGAGCGGGCAGGTGGCCGACCTGACCGACCTCATCGACCCGGTCAAGGACGACTTCAACCCGGCCGACATCAAGTCCCACACGGTCGACGGCAAGATCTACGGCATCCGGATGATCGACGACCCGCAGTTCTTCTTCTACCGCAAGTCGATGCTGGAGAAGGCGAAGGTCGACGTCCCGACCACCCTCGACGAGCTGATCGAGGCCGCGGCCAAGCTCACCACCAGCAAGGTCAAGGGCCTCTTCCTCGGCAACGACCTCACCCCGGCCATCAACCCGCTGATCTGGTCGGCCGGCGCCGACACCCTCACCGCCGACAACAAGCCCGCCTTCCACACGGATGCCGTGGTCGCCGGCATGAAGCAGCTGCGCCAGCTGTTCACCAGCGGCAACCTGCTGCTGGACGCCCCGGCCGACTACTGGGACCCGTCCGCGCTCGACCAGGGCCTGTGCGCCATCCAGTTCTGCGGTATGTGGGCGATGCCCGTGATGCAGAAGGCGCTCGGCGACGACCTCGGCATCTTCCCGTTCCCGAAGGTCGGCGACAACGGCAAGCAGTCGGTCTACAACGGCGGCTGGTCGATGTTCGTCAACGCCAAGGGCGACAACGTCGAGGCGGCCAAGGAATACGTGAAGTGGCTGTGGATCGACCAGAAGCAGTACCAGGAGGACTGGGCCACCTCGTACGGCTTCCACATCCCGCCGCGCACCTCCATCGCGCAGTCCGCCACCAAGCTGAAGACCGGTCTGCCCGCGGAGGGCGTGAAGCTCTTCAACGACTTCGGGCACTTCGACAACATCGGCTGGACCCAGGCGATGATCACCGCGCTGACCGACGCCTTCGCCAACAGCGTCCGCAAGGACGGCGACCCGGACGCGGCGCTCACCACCGCGGAGAAGAAGGTCAACACCGAGCTCAAGAAGCTCTTCGGCTAGACCGACGGAGAGACCCGGACATGTCGACCACCACCACGCGCGGGGTCGCCCAGCCCGCCCCGGCCACGGCTCCCCAGGCCCGGCCGCGGCGGGGCCTGCGGGGCAACCCGACCTTCAACTTCTGGCTCTTCACCGGGCCGTTCCTCATCGGCCTGGTGATCTTCGTCTTCGTACCGATCGCCTGGAGCGTCTGGCTCAGCTTCTTCGACGCCCGGTTCACCGTCACACCGAGCAAGTTCGTCGGCCTCGACAACTACAAGGCCATGCTGACGAACTCCAACTTCACCGGTTCGCTGGTGACGTTCACGGTGTTCGCCGCCCTCATCGTGCCGCTCACCTGGGCGCTGTCCCTGGGGCTCGCGCTCCTGGTGCACCGGCTGCGGTTCATGCGGGCGTTCTTCCGCTCGGTGTTCTTCCTGCCCACCGCGTGCAGCTATGTCGCCGCCGCGCTGATCTGGAAGATGTCCATCTTCACCGGTGTCCGCTTCGGCCTGATGAACACGGTCCTCGGCTGGTTCGGCGTCGACAACATCGCCTACCTGTCCGACCCGAGTCCCCCCTGGTACTGGCTGGTCATCGTGACCGTACGGCTCTGGCTCCAGGCCGGCTTCTACATGATCCTGTTCCTCGCGGCGCTCCAGAACATCCCGGCGGAGCTGTACGAGGCGGCCGCGATCGACGGCGCCAAGCCCGGCTGGCAGACCTTCCGGTACATCACGCTGCCGCAGCTGCGCGCCACCTCCACCGCGGTGATCCTGCTGCTGCTCATCGCCGCCTACCAGGCCTTCGACGAGTTCTTCAACATCATCACGACCAAGGCGACCTGGGCCCAGACGCCCCTCATGATCCTGTACAAGACCGCTCTCGGCGAGAACCAGGACTACGGCGCGGGCAGCGCCGGCGCCGTCATCCTCACGGTGCTGATCTGCGCCGTCACGCTCCTCCAGGGCAAGTTCATGGGATTCGGAAGGGCGGACGAGGCCAAGTGACCAGCACCGCACCCGAGGTCCGCAGGCCGCGCCGCGGCAAGCGCGGCAAGGTGATCGGCAACACCGGTCTGTACGTCGCCGTCAGCATCGCCGCCCTGCTCTTCCTGATCCCCTTCTACCTCATCGTCCGCAACGCCCTCTCCACGGATCCGGAGATCACCGGCGAGAACTGGAAGCTGCTCCCCTCCTTCCAGTGGGGCAACATCAGCGAGCTGTTCAGCGACACCACGGTGGACTTCGGCAGGTCCATGTGGAACTCGACGGTGATCGCCGTCGCCATGACCGTCGGCACCCTGCTGGTCTGCTCCCTGGCCGGCTACGGACTCGCCCGGATCCCCTACCGGCACGCGAACAAGGTCTTCTACGTGGTCCTCGCGACCCTGATGGTCCCGACGGCGGTCACCTTCGTGCCCAGCTTCGTGCTGGTCTCGTCCCTCGGCTGGGTGGACACCTATCGCGGTCTGATCATCCCGGGCCTGTTCAGTGGTTTCACCTGCTTCCTGTTCCGGCAGTACTTCCTGGGGTTCCCGAAGGAGCTGGAGGAGGCGGCGCGGGTGGACGGGCTCGGCTACTGGGGCGCGTACTGGCGGGTCGTCGTACCCAACTCGCTGAACTTCTTCGCGGCCATCGCCACGATCACGTTCATCAGCGGCTGGAACGCCTTCCTGTGGCCGCTGGTCATCGGGCAGGACCCCAGCTCCTGGACGGTCCAGGTCGCGCTCTCCTCGTACATGACCAACCAGACCGTCAACTTCCACCTGATCTTCATGGCCACCGCCATCTCCATCCTGCCCCTGGTGTTCGTGTTCCTCTTCCTCCAGCGCTGGCTGGTGCAGGGGATCGCGCAGACCGGGATCAAGGGCTGAGCCGCACTCTCACGACCTGGAGACCGATGTCTTTCCGCAACTCCACGGCCACCGACTACGTCGAGGACGTCTCCCCGGGCTCGGGCGCGCTGCCGCCCCGCGCCTGGTATCCGTCCTCGGACGCCAGGTCACTGTCGCTGAACGGCAGTTGGCGTTTCCGGCTGTCGCCGACGGCGGACGCGCAGGACGACGCGTTCGCCGAGCCGGGGTACGACGCCGGCGGCTGGGCGGAGGTCTCGGTCCCGGGGCACTGGGTGCTCCAGGGCCAGGGCGCGCCGATCTACACCAACCACCTGTACCCGTTCCCGGTGGACCCGCCGAGGGTCCCGACCGAGAACCCCACCGGGGACCATCTGCGGTTCTTCGACCTGCCGGAGGGCTGGGACCCGGCGGACGGCGGGGCGGTGCTGCGCTTCGACGGGGTCGAGTCCTGCGCCAGGGTCTGGCTGAACGGCACGGACATCGGTGAGTTCAAGGGCTCCCGGCTGCCGCACGAGTTCGCGGTCGGCCATCTGCTGAGGGCGGCCGGGAACGTGCTCGCCGTCCGGGTCCACCAGTGGTCGGCCGGCTCCTACCTGGAGGACCAGGACCAGTGGTGGCTGCCCGGCATCTTCCGGGACGTGACCCTGCTGCACCGCCCGGCGGGCGCGGCCCTCGACTTCTTCGTGCACGCTTCCTACGACCACACCAGCGGCGCGGGCACCCTGCGCGTCGACTCCGACGTGGACGGCCGGGTCACCGTGCCGGACCTGGGCATCGACATCGCGACCGGCGAGCCGGTGACCGTCCCGGTCCAGGCGTGGACGGCCGAGACCCCGACGCTGTACGACGGTGTCCTGGCCACCGAGGGCGAGCGGGTGCCCCTGCGGATCGGCTTCCGGACGGTGGAGCTGGCCGACGGACTGATCAAGGTCAACGGGAAGGCCGTCCTGTTCAAGGGCGTCAACCGGCACGAGTGGCACCCCGAGCAGGGCCGCGCTCTCGACCTGGAGACCATGCGGGCGGACGTGCTGCTGATGAAGCGGCACAACATCAACGCCGTCCGCACCTCCCACTACCCGCCGCACCCGTCCTTCCTCGACCTGTGCGACGAGTACGGCCTGTGGGTGATCGACGAGTGCGACCTGGAGACCCACGGCTTCACCGAGCAGGCCTGGCGGGACAACCCGGTCGACGACGACCGCTGGACCCCGGCCCTGCTCGACCGCGCCGCGCGCATGGTCGAGCGGGACAAGAACCACCCGTCGGTCGTCATCTGGTCGTTGGGCAACGAGGCCGGCACCGGGCGCGGCCTCACCGCCATGGCCGAGTGGATCCACGGCCGGGACGCCTCGCGCCTGGTGCACTACGAGGGTGACATCGACTGCCGTGACACCGATGTCTACTCACGGATGTACGCCGACCACGCCGAGGTCGAGCGGATCGGCCGAGGCCTGGACGGCGGCACCCACAGGCGCCGTCAACTCCCCTTCATCCTCTGCGAGTACGGCCACGCCATGGGCAACGGGCCCGGCGGCCTCGCCGACTACCAGCGGATCTTCGAGTCGTACGACCGGCTCCAGGGCGGCTTCATCTGGGAGTGGATCGACCACGGCGTCAAGGACGAGCGGTACGGCTTCGCGTACGGCGGCGACTTCGGCGAGGAGTTGCACGACGGGAACTTCGTCTGCGACGGCCTGGTCTTCCCGGACCGGCGGCCCTCCCCCGGCCTGGTGGAGTTCAAGAAGGTGATCGAGCCGGTCGCCATCGAGGGTGACGGCCCCGCCGTGCGGATCACCAACAAGCAGGACTTCGCGGACCTGTCGGCGCTGGCCTTCGAGTGGTCGTACCAGGTCGACGGCGAGAGCGTGGAGTCGGGCAGCCTGGCCGTACCGGCCCTGGCCCCCGGCGAGTCGGCGGACGTCAAGCTGCCGGAGCCGCCCGTCACCACCGGCGGCGGTGAGACGGGGTGGACGGTACGGGCGCTGCTGGCGGCCGACACCGCGTGGGGGCCCCGGGGCCATGTCGTCGCCTGGGGTCAGGTGCCTGTGTCGGCACGGCAGTTGGCGCCCTTCGCGGTGGCCGGCGGGCCGGTTCCCGGCGAGGAGGTGATCCGTCTCGGGCCGGCTACCTTCGACGCCCGCAGCGGCGCGCTGCGGAGCGTCGGCGCGGTGGACGTGACCGGACTGCGCCTGGACGTCTGGCGGGCGACGACCGACAACGACGACGGTGCCGCCTGGCAGAGCGACATCCGCTACGGCGCGCTGTGGCGGAAGTTCGGTCTGCACCGGATGCGGCACCGCCTGGACGCGGTCGAAGTCGACGGCGACGCGCTGACCGTGCGCACCCGGGTCGCGCCCGCCGCCTGGGAGTTCGGCCTGCCGACGGTCTACCGCTGGACCACCGACGGCGACCGTCTTCGCCTCACCGTCACCGTCACCCCCGACGGCGACTGGACGGTGCCGCTGCCCCGGCTCGGGATCCGCTTCGGGCTGTCGGCCGCCGACCGGGTGCGCTGGTTCGGCGGCGGCCCCGAGGAGGCGTACCCGGACACCAGGTCGGCCTCCCTGCTCGGCCGTTGGGAGTCGACGGTCGACGATCTCCAGACGCCCTACGTCCGTCCGCAGGAGAACGGCGCCCGCGCGGACGTCCGCTGGGCGGAGATCGGCGGTCTGCGGATCGAGGGCGACCCGGAGTTCTGGTTCACGGCCCGCCGCTGGACCACCGAGCAACTGGACGCGGCCGCCCACCGCACCGACCTCACCCCCGGTGAGACCGTATGGGTCAACCTCGACCACGGCCTGCACGGCATCGGCTCGCAGTCCTGCGGCCCGGGCGTCCTGCCGCAGTACCAACTCCACGCCGGACCGGCCGAGTTCTCCTTCGTGTTCTCGAACCTCGGCTGAGCCAGCACCACTCCGAAGGGCCCCGGACCGCGCACGGTCCGGGGCCCTTCCGTGCTCGTCACCGCCCGTGGCCCGGGCCGCACCGGTACAGCGTGTAGATCGAGACGCGCACCGGCGAACAGTGGCCGATGACCCAGCGGATCAGGGCCCGGCCGGGGGTCTTGGCACCCCGGGCGCGGTGGGTGAGGTCGGCGTGGCCCAGCAGGACGTAGCGGAGTCGGCCGGTGTCGATCAGGTGGTGGAAGGTGCTGGGCGCGGGGTACGGCACATGGGCGGTGAAGCCGCCGAGCGGGAGGATGGAGGCGTTGTCGGAGAGGATGTACGGCGCCGCCATCTGCCAGCGGGGCACGGCGGCCAGGTAGCGGGCGCCGTCGCGGTGGGCGGTGAGGTAGGCGAGGACGCGCCGCTGGGGCGGGTCCAGGGCCAGGGCGCCGTTGCGGGTGGCGATGCTGCCGGGGCCGATCCGGCCGAAGCCGCCGGGCTGGTTGTAGCGCAGGGAGGTCGCGGACGCGGACCAGACCGTGGGGACGACCAGGACCGCGGCGAGGGCGACGGCCAGGGCGGCCCGGCGCGGACGCGGTCCGCCGACGGCGAAGAGGACCAGGGCCGGCAGGGCGAGGACCGCGGCGACGGCGACGGACCAGGTGAAGAAGCGCGGGTAGTACAGGGTGAGGGCCGCGCACCAGCCGACGTTGACGGCGAGGACCGCGCACAGCACGCCCCGGCGCCGCACCCGGGTCACGGCCACGGCGGCCAGCGCCGACAGGCCGACCGCCACCACGCCCATGTAGTAGGTGTGTCCGGTCACGCTGCCGAAGCTGAAGACCAGGAAGAACGTCACCAGCCAGCCTGCCCACAGCAGGTACCCGGCGAGGAAGGGGTCGGTGCGCGGCGGGCGGCGGCGCCACAGGCCGTACAGTCCGGCGGCCAGGCCCAGCGCCGCCAGCGGGTACAGCCAGCCCGTCTGGCTGGCGAGTCCGGGGCTGAACATCTTCCAGACGCTGTCGCCCATCCCCACCGACGCCCGGCTGTGCGCCCGGTCGGCGACGATGCTGCCGGTGCCGGACGCGTCGATGCCCAGCGCCTGGAAGCGGGTCAGGAAGTTGTAGCCGACGACCAGGGCGAACGGCGAGTTGTCGGTGGTGCCGTCGAGGTAGGGGCGGGCGGTGGCCGGGGTGAGGCCGGCGGCCAGCATCCAGGAAAGGGACACGGCCAGCATGACCGCGCCGGACACGGCGAGGTCCCGGATCCGGCGGCGCGGCGTGGTCGGCGCGGCCACCAGGTAGGTCACGGCCAGCGCGGGCAGCACCGCCCAGGCCTCCAGCATCTTGCACTGGAAGGCCACCCCGACCCAGACGCCGGCCAGCACGAGGGTGCGGAGCCGGGCGCGGGCGGTGGCCCGCTGGGTGGCCTCGGCGGCGAGCAGCAACAGCAGGACGAACGGGGCGTCCTCGGTGACCGAACGGCCCAGGCCCACGGTCACCGGGGTGAGCGTGAGGAAGGCGGCGGCCAGCAGCCCGGCCGGTACGCCGGCCCAGCGTCGTACCACCACATGCAGCAGGACCACCGAGGCCACGCCCTCCAGGGCCTGCGGGACCACCAGGGACCACGGGTGGAAGCCGAGGACCAGCGCCGACAGGGCCTGCGGCCACAGGAAGCCGGGCAGCTTGTCCAGGGTGATGGAGCCCGCCGGGTCGAAGGAGCCGTAGAGGAACGCGACCGGGTTGTCGGTCATGCTGCGGACCGCGCTCGCGTAGAAGGAGTGGTAGGCGCTGTGCCAGATGCCCCAGAAGAAGAGCAGCGCGGCGACGGTGGCGATGCCGGCGAGGATCGGGATCTCGTAGCGCTGGGTACGGCTGCGTGCCGGGGCCGGCGGGGGTGGCGGCCCCTCGACTCGGACGAGCGGCTCGGCGCTGACAGGGCTCGGCATCGCGGACGGCCTCCAGGACTCCCGGTATCCAGGTATCCAGGGATCCAGAACGCCCTGGACTGCTACGGCCTGTAGGACGACTGGATCTCGGCGAACGTCACGCCCGGAATGTCAAGGAACATTCGGGATTTTCGTGAGTACCGGTCATGGAAGCTGTAAGAATCCTGAACCTTGGCTGTGCCTCACCGCCGGGTGTGCTGGGCCGCGAGCCGCACCGGGGCGTTCTGGGCGCCGTACCCGCGGTATCCGGGTTCACGTTCGACCAGTTCGAAGAACACCCGTCCGACGGTCCGCGTGTAGCAGTGCCGGAAGACACCGCCCGCGTCCCGGTCGTAGAGGATGCCGAGTTCGCGGTACGTGTCCACCTCCCCGTCGGCGAACTCGTACCGGGCGGCGAGGTCGTCGTGGTAGTTGCCGGGGATGGGCAGCAGGCCGCCGCCCGCCGCGCGGAAGGCGCGGGCCGCGGCCACCACGTCGTCGACGGCCAGGGCGATGTGCTGGGCGTGCAGGGTGTCGTCGGCCGGGGCCGCGCCGACGCCCAGGGCGATCCGGACGCTGCCGTCGGCGTTGGTGACGGCCCGGGAGCGCAGCAGCCCGTAGGGGTCGGCGACGTCCAGGCTCTCCTGGGCGTGCAGGCCGAGCACGCTGCGGTGGAAGAGGGTCGCCTCGTCGTACTGGTGCCAGGGCTGGGTGAGCGCGAGGTGGTCGATGCGCGCCGGGGCGGCCGGCGGAGTGTGCGGTACGTCCGTGAAGTCGGCCCGCCAGTCGGGGAGTCCGGGGGCGCCGCCGGTCGCGCAGAAGAACAGTTCCGTGCCGTCGGGCGCGGCGACCGCGTCGAGCGGGGCGTCCTCGGGGGCCCGGCGGCGGGGCAGCACGGGAGCGAGCAGGGCCTCGGCGCGGCGGGCGGCGGCCCGCGGATCCGGTGACTCCAGGCCGATCGCGGCGAGCTGCGTTCCGTCACGGCGGGCCGCGGGACCGGTGTTGACCAGGATCCGGGCCTCGCCCCGCTCCCACAGGTCGACGGGCTTGCTCCGGTGACGCGCGGTGCGGGCGAAGCCGAGCGCACCGAGCAGCGCCGACACCGGTTCCCCGTCCGGGGTGACCAGTTCGGCGAACGCGACCCCCGTCGGCACCACCGGCGCGGGCAACTCCCCTGCCCCGACGGCCTCCTGCAGCACCAGCAGCGAACGCTGCGCGTCCACGGCGGTCGGCCCGGCCTCGGCCTGCCGGAACACGTCGTTGAAGACTTCGAGGGAGAGCGGCCCGTCGTATCCCGTACGCAGCACGTGCCGCACCAGCCCGCCGACGTCGAACCCGCCCTGACCCGGGAAGCACCGGTAGTGCCGGCTCCACTGCAGCACATCCATGGCCAGCAACGGGGCGTCGGCCAGCTGCAGGAAGAAGATCTTCTCGCCGGGTATCTCCTCGATCCCCTTCGGATCGGTCCCCCGCGAGAGGATGTGGAAGCTGTCGAGACACGTCCCGAGCGCGGGATGCCCGGCCGCCTCGACGATCCGCCAGGCGTGGTCGTACGTGCTGACGTGCCGCCCCCAGGCGAGTGCCTCGTAGGCGACACGAACGCCGAACTCCGATGCCAGCGAGGCCAGTTCCGAAAGCTGCCGGGCGGCCAGATCGTCGTCGTCGACCGCGAGCGGGGAGACGGACGAACAGACCAGCACGGTGTCGGCCCCCAACTCCCGCATCAGCTCGAACTTGTGCCGCGCTCGCCGGAGGTTGCGCGCGAACTCGTCGCCGGGGACGGCTTCGATGTCCCGCATGGGCTGGTAGAGGTCGACGGACAGCCCCAGATCGGCGCACCGAGCCCGTATCTCACGGGGCGAGAGCGGACTGGCGAGCAGATCGTTCTCGAAGATCTCCACCCCGTCGAATCCAGCCCGCGAGGCGGCGGTCAGCTTCTCGGTGAGCGACCCACTGAGCGAAACGGTGGCAACAGAAGTACGCATGACCTTTTTCCTCACGTCCACTGCAGCGCCCCTGCTTTTAGGGGCGCGGGGAACTGCGCGACCAGCCCCCACCGCCCCGCACCCGTCACACAACCTGACCCGCCGAGCTCTCAGCCAACTCCGCGATGTCGGCCAGCATCCGAACCGCGTCCGGCTCCCGCCCCGTGAACAACCGAAACGCGTCCGCCGCCTGGAACACGGCCATACCGCCCCCGTCCAGCACCGCACACCCCAACGCCCGAGCGGTCCTCACCAGCTCCGTCTCCAGCGGCCGGTACACCACCTCGGCCACCCACAGCTCAGGACGCAGCAACTCCGAAGGCAACGGCAGCCCGGGATGCGCCACCATCCCCGTTGGCGTCGCGTGCACCAGCCCGTCGGCGCCCGCCAGCACCTCCGGCAACCGGTCCGGCGTCGCGGCGACCGCGCGCCCCGCGCCGAAGTGCCGGTTCAGCGAGCCCGCGAGATCGACGGCCCGGTCGGCGAGCGCGTCGACCACGGTGACCCGCTCGGCGCCCAACGTGAGCGTCGCGTGCGCGACGGCGGCCCCCGCGCCCCCGGCGCCGAGCTGCACGACGCCCTCCAGCGAGGCGTCCCGCAGCCCGCGCGCGAACGACGCCGCGAACCCGGTCACGTCCGTGTTGTGGCCGACCGCCCGCCCGTCGGCCTCGAACACCACCGTGTTGACCGCGCCGAGCGCCTCGGCCTGCGGGGAGAGCGCGTCCAGGTGCTCGATGACCAGTTGCTTGCAGGGATGTGTGATGTTCAGCCCGTCGAAGCCGAGGTCACGCGCACCCCGCACCAGCTCCCCGACGGCCTCCGGCGGAGCCCCCAGCACATCGATGTCGATCAGCCGGTACAGGTACCGCAGCCCCTGCCGGCCGGCCTCGCGCTCGTGCAGGGCAGGGCTGAGCGACGGACCGATTCCGGAACCGATCAGTCCGACGAGATACGAGTCCTTGGCCACGTGGCCCTCCCGAGCGGCATAGCTAATGTACGAACTAGTACGTTAGCTATAGCACCGGAGGCCACCGCAGGGGAAGACCTCTCCGACAACGCCTCCGGTCCGGGCTTCTACAATCTCCGCACCGGCCTCCCCCGCCACGGCACCCGATAGGAACCCGATGACCAGCGTCGACGAACCGGCAGCCGCCAACGGACGGATCCGTGACGCCGCCCGCACCCAGGCCGAGATCCTCGACGTGGCCACGCGGGAGTTCGCCCGGGCCGGCTACGACGGGGCCCGCGTGGACGAGATCGCGGCCCGCACCCGCACCACGAAGCGGATGATCTACTACTACTTCGGCGGCAAGGAGCAGCTGTTCACGGCGGTCCTGGAGCGGGCGTACGGCGTGATCCGCGAGGCCGAGCAGCAGCTGGACGTGGAGCATCTGGACCCGGTCGCGGCGATCCGCAGGCTCGCCGAGCTGACCTTCGACCACCACGAGCAGCACCCGGACTTCATCCGCCTGGTCAGCATCGAGAACATCCACGGCGCCGAGCACATCGCCGCCTCCGAGAAGCTCGGCAGGATCGGCTCGCCGGCCCTGGAGGTGATCCGCCGGATCCTCGCCCAGGGGCAGGAGTCCGGGCTGTTCACGGCCGACGTCGACGCCGTCGACCTGCACGCGATGATCAGCTCGTTCTGCTTCTTCCGGGTGGCGAACCGGGCCACCTTCGGCGCCCTCTTCGGCCGTGACCTGGTGGATCCGGCGCAGCGCGCGCACTACCGGACCATGCTGGGCGACATGGTGATCGCCTACCTGACCGCGGAGCGCGCGGCGGACTGACCGTCGCACCGGGTCGTCCGGCACGACCTCTTGACAGCGGGGAAACGCGAGCGCAACATCCGTACCCATCGCGACTAACTACCCAGTGGGTTAATTAGCACCCGGCCCCTGGTCCGCCGACCCCGTCATCCCTGGGATCCGGCCTTCTCCCCCGCCGCTCACTCCGCTTACGTTGGAGTTCCCCGAAGGAGCACCGCCGTGTCCGTCCCCGCACAGCCCGCCGCCACCGAGGTACCACCCGGCGGCCAGCCGAAGAAGGCCGCTCTGGCCGCCTGGATCGGCAGCGCCCTGGAGTACTACGACTTCTTCATCTACGGCAGCGCGGCCGCGCTGATCTTCCCGAAGGTCTTCTTCGACGACTCGGACCCGGCCACCGCGACCCTGCTGTCCCTGGCCACGTTCGGTGTGGCGTACGCGGCCCGGCCGGTCGGCGCGCTCTTCCTCGGGCACTTCGGGGACCGGGTCGGCCGTAAGAAGATCATGGTCTTCACGCTGCTGCTGATGGGCCTGTCGACCTTCCTGATCGGCTGTCTGCCGACCCGTGCCCAGGTGGGCGGGCTGGCCCCGGTGCTGCTGGTGCTGTGCCGGGTGCTGCAGGGCATCTCGGCCGCCGGCGAGCAGGCCAGCGCCAGTTCCATGACCCTGGAACACGCGCCGCCGAAACGGCGCGGCTTCTTCACCAGCTTCACCCTCGGCGGCACCCAGGGCGGGCAGCTGATCGCCACCCTCGTCTTCCTCGCGGTCGCCCAGCTCCCCGAGGACCAGCTGCTGTCCTGGGGCTGGCGGGTGCCGTTCTGGCTGAGTGTCGTGGTGGCCGTGGCCGGCTGGCTGATCCGGCGCCGGCTGGAGGAGACCCCGGCCTTCGCCCGGCAGGCGGCGACCGAGGGCGTCGTACGGCTGCCGCTGGTCACGCTGGTGCGGCAGCACTGGGCGGATGTGCTGCGGGTGATCGGGGGCGCGCTGATCGCCTCGGTGAGCACGATCTTCACGGTGTGGGCGCTGGCGTACGCGACGAGCGACTCGGTCGGGATGTCCAAGACCTCGATGCTGTGGGTGGGCGCGCTGGCGAACCTGGTGGCGCTGGGCGCGATCCCGGCGTGGGCGACGCTCTCGGACCGGATCGGCCGGCGGCCGGTGTACCTGATCGGGGCGGTGGGCAGCGCGGTGGCGATGTTCGGCTACCTGTGGGCGATCTCCACCGGGTCCTACCCGTTGATCATGCTGCTCGGGGTCGTCGCCTTCGGTGTCGTCTACAGCGCGGCGAACGGGGTGTGGCCGTCCTTCTACGGCGAGATGTTCTCGACCCGGGTCCGGCTGTCCGGGATGGCGATCGGCACCCAGATCGGGTTCGCGGTGGCCGGGTTCGCGGTGACCTTCGCGGCGCAGATCGCGGGTCCGGACGGCGACGACTGGTCGGCGGTGGCCCTGTTCACGGCCGCCCTGTGCGTGCCGCCGGTGATCGCGGCGCTGTCGGCCCGCGAGACCCACGCGGTGCCGACCGAGCTGCTCGGCGAGCGGCCGGAGGCACCGGCGGCGCGGCCGGAGACGGTGACGGCCTGAGCCGGGGGGGGGGGGGGGGGGGGGGGGGGGGCCGGGGGGGGGGGGGGGCCCCCCCCCGGGGGGCCCCCCCGACCACCGACGCCCC
>NZ_JBICZD010000007.1:0-66780 GCF_043201555.1 Streptomyces sp. NPDC048288 | reverse complement strand
GGCGGCACGGGGGGCGCGCGCGTAGACGGTGCGGGCCTGTGCCGGGGGGGGGGCCCCCGGAGCACGGCGCGGGGGGCCACGCGCGTCAGCCGGAGACCAGCAGCTCCGTCCAGTCCTTCGCCACCCGCTCCAGCGAGAACCCCTCCCTCACCTGGCCCCGGGCCAGCTCCCCGGCCGAGCGCCAGTCCTCCTGCTCCGCGAGCCCGGCGATCGACTCCGCCATGGCCTGGGGGGTGTCGTGGATCCACCGCCGGTCGTAGATCTCGTCGGCGCCCGGCCAGGGCAGCAGCGCGGGGACGGCGCCGGAGGCCATGCCCTCGGCCGGGGCGAGGTGGAAGCTCTCGTCGTCGCTGGTGGACAGGACATGCCCGATCCGGCGCAGCCAGTTGGGCACGTCAGGGCCGAACTGGTCGAAGACGACGGCCCCTTCGAGCAGCGGGGAGGTCTGCATCCGGCGCAGGATCGCGTCGTAGTGGGCGCGCTCCTCGGGCTTGTTCCAGATCCACCAGTACTCCCACGGCGGCTTGGACTTGACCGAGAGGTGCCAGCGCCGGTCGTGGGCGCGGAGCGCTTCGAGGACGTCGAGGCCGAGGTCGAGGCGTTTGCGGCTGGGCGCGATGCCGATCATGCCGAGGCGGTGGCGGGCGCCGGGCGCCTTGGGGCGGTCGAGCTGCGCGACGTCGACCCAGTTGCCGATCGTGGTGATCTTCGCGGCGGGCCAGCCGGTGCGTTCCTCGGTGGCGCGGGCGTAGTACGGGCTGACGCACACCACCCGGTCCACGGCGTCGATGTCGACCTGCCGGGGGTATCCGGCGTCCAGTTCGAAGCGGTGCAGACGGACCACGAGCCGGCTGCCGCGCCGCTTGTGGCGGCTGTACCAGATCGCCGCCGGGCCGCACCACTCGACGACCACCACATCGGCCCAGTCGGCCAGTTCACGGCTGGCGGCCGGGTCGTGCCGGGCCAGCGCCGGCCAGGCGTCGACGCGCACCTCCAGGCCGGGCAGGGAGCGGAAGTGGTCGAGCAGCCGGGTGAGGAACTTCAGGTCGTGGCCGGCCACGCCGATCCGCAGCGGGCGGGCGCGGGTGGCGACGGCCGCGGGCGCGGGCGGGAAGGCCTGCTCCAGGTGGCCGCGCCAGCGGGCCGCCGCGGCCTCCATCGTGTACTGCCGGGCCGCCTGCGTGCACCGCGCGGCGGCGAGCTGCCGGGCCCCGGTGTCGCGGACGGCGAGGGCGACGGCGTCCACCGCGTCCGAGAGGGCCGCGTCGCCGGGGACGAACAGCGGGTAGTCGGGGCCGAGCAGCGCCTCGTGCGCGGGGGTGCGGTTGAGTACGACGGGCAGCCCGAGGGAGCCGAACTCCAGGACCTTGGTGGAGAGTTCGAGGCTGGCGTCGAGGGAGGGGTCGCGCCAGCCGAGGCCGAGGTCGCAGTCGGCGGCGATCCGCATGGCCTCCTCGCGGGGCACGCCGCCGTGGTGGACGACCTCGGGGGTGGTGCGCAGCGCCTCGGCCATGGCGGTGTCGAAACCGGGGTGCCCGGCATCCTTGTGGATCTTGTCGCCGACGGCGTGCAGTTCGGCCCGGATGCCGCGTTCGGCGAGCCGGGCGGGCAGCCGGGTCATGGGCAGGGTGTTCCAGCGGGGCGCGAACTTGCCGGTGTAGACGAGGCGTACCGGGTCGTGCACGCCGTCGCGCCCGGGGACCGGGAAGCCCGGTTCGGGTACGGCGGGCGGGCTGAGCACGGCCCGGCCGCAGGCCTCCGGCACCCAGGCCTCCAGGAAGCAGCGCAACTCCTCGGTCTGGCACAGGAGTTGCCGGGAGGCGGTGGCGATGCGGGCCAGGTCGGCGCGGGCCTCCTCGGTCATCTCGGCCGGGGACTGCGGGATGTCGGTGAGGTAGGCCCAGATACGGCCGTCGAAGGCGCCCTCGCCGACGATCTGCTTCACCAGCCTGCGGCCGCGCAGCACCAGCAGGTCGCAGGGCTCCTCCTGGTCGAGGCGGGCGAGCAACTGCGCGGCCTGGAAGGGGGACAGGGGGTGGTTGCCCTGGCCGGGGACGAGGTGTTCCTCGTAGGGGCGCACCACGGTGACGCCGGGCAGGCCGGCCAGCGGGTCGGTCAGCCGGCCGGTCTCCACCGGGGCCTTGAGGACGAGGCGGGTCCGGCAGCCCGCCCGGGACAGCGCCTGGACCGTCGACTGGGCCCAGACGGCGGAGCCGTCGATGAGGTTGAGGTCCACGTCGCCGTAGACGAGCGCCCGGAGGGTGCGGGTCATGACGGCTCCTTTCCACGCACGGCGAACAGGCGGTGCCCCGCACGCGACCAGGCGTCCGGCGGGGTGCCGGAGTCCAGGAGCGACCGGCGCACGAGCAGCGGCCGCAGGGTCGGTACGAAGGCGTAGTCGTCGGCGGCCGGGGTGTGGCCCACCGCGTCGGCGCCGGAGAACTCCTGCGCGCAGAGCAGGTCGAGCAGCAGGGTGTCCGGGCGGTCCTCGGTCAGGTCCGTCCAGTCGGCGACCCAGGGGGCGGTGGCCGGTCCGGAATGCACGGTGACCGAGGCGGCGGTGAGTTCGTCGAGGGCGAGGCCCGCCGGGTCGGCGACGACCACCTCGGCCGGCCGGTGCAGCTGGCCGAGCGCCTGGGCGACGAGCCGGGCGACGTCGGTGGCGTCCCGGGGCGCGGCGAGGACGGCGACCCGGCGCTCGTCCAGCGGGTCGGCGGCACCGGCCAGTTCGGCGAGCCGGGCCAGCCGGACCCGGGTGCTGTCCTGCTGGAAGACGTCCCGGAGCCGGTCCCGGCCGTCGGTGACCGGGTCGAGCCGGGCGAGCGCCGTACCGGTGTCGCCGTCCAGGACGGCGTCCCAGGGCAGCTGGGACAGGCCGGGCGCGGAGGACGCCGGGCCGTCCCGCCACAGCACCGCCGTACGGCCCAGCCCCCTTGCCTGGCCGACCAGTTCGGCCAGCCGGTGGTCGAGGTCGGGGGCGAGTCCGGTGCCGGTGAGCGTCCAGGGTCCGGCCTCGCCGGTGCAGGCGCTGAGCTGGACGAGGAAGACGTCCGGGTCGGTGCGTTCGACCAGCAGCCGGCCGTCGTGCGGCAGCACCCGGCTGACCACGGCGTCCGCCGCGAAGTCGGCGGCGGTGCGGTCGGTGAGCACGCCGGTGATCACCAGCCGGTCGCGGGGCGCCACGGACAGCGCCCGGTGGGAGAGGTAGAAGCGGTCGTCGAGCGGTGTCTCCGGTGCGGAGGCCGGGGTCCGGGCGCCGGCGGCCCGGCCCTTGACGGCCTTGCGCTGCCGCCACAGCCCGTACAGCTCCCCCGGCAGCCGGGCCGCGCGCCGCTTGGGCGAACGGGCCGCCGAGACCAGGGCCTTGCCGACCCGCAGCGAGGTGGAGCCCTCCAGCATGGACACCCGGGCCTCCAGGACCCCGACCCGGTCCCGGGCCCCGCGCAGGGCGGCCGTCAGCTGGTCCTTGTCGCGGACGGCCGCGGCCAGGCGCTCGGCGAGGCCGTCCTCGCGGGTGTTCTCCAGGGCGCGGGCGCTCTCCTCGGCCGCCCGCTCCAGGTCGATCAGGCGGGCGCGCTGGGAACGGGAGACGAAGTCGGCGAGGACGTACTCGTCGGCGATCCGGAGGGCCGTGGCGAATCCGTCGGCCGGCAGCGGACGGCCGAACCAGTCGTGCGGCGGCAGGAGTTCCTCGGTGCACGCGAAGACCGCGCCGGCGTGCAGATGGGTATAGCCGAGCGAGGCGGCGTGCAGCACCTGGCAGCGGTGGGCGACCAGGGCGTCGAGGAGGCGGTGGTAGGGCAGGTCGGTCCCCGGGTGGCCGAAGACGATCAGGCCGCGGGCGCCGGGCCGCATCCGTTCCAGTGCGGTGAGGCAGTCCGCCTCGTCGCCGTGCAGGGCGGGGTCGGGGCCGTAGCAGAGGAGCATCAGCTCCCCCTCGCCGACGGGCTGTTCGTGGCGGGTCAGGTCGACGCCGGGCGGCAGGTGGAGATAGGGGTCCAGACGCAGGCCGCCGCTCGTCGCGTCCACGACGGAGGTGACCTCGTCCAGGTGCGGGTGGAGCAGATCGGTCAGGCGCATCAGCGGGTCCTTGTGAAGACATGGAAGCCGACCCGGTTCTCGCGGAAGCCGTAGGGCCGGAACAGGGTGTGGCTCAGGCCCAGGGGCTCGAGTTCCGCGCGGTAGGCGGCGAGCGGGCGGTGCAGGATGTAGTCGCCGCGCGGGACGGGTTCGGGGATGTTCTCGTCGGTGACGATCAGCCGGCCGGTGATCCGGACGAGCGAGGCGAGGTTGCGCAGGCCGGCCGCCCACTCGGCGTCGTCCATGACGTGGAAGAGGACGTCCACGCACATCACCACGTCGTAGAGCCAGGGGCTGCGCCACTCGTCGAGGGCGGCGAAGGCGTAGCGGGGTCCGCCGCCCTCCGCGCGGGCGTGGGCGACGGCCGCCTCGCTGGCGTCGAAGGCGTCCACGTGGTGGCCGCAGCGGGCCAGGGCGCGGGCGAAGTGCCCCTTGCCGCAGCCCGCGTCGAGGACGAAGAGCGGGGCGGCCGGGCTGGACAGGTCGCCGATCAGGGTGAGCAACTGGCCGAGCCGGACCGCGTAGAAGATCTCGTTGCCGGGCCGGTCCAGACCGATGTGGCCGCCGGAGGCGAGGTCGTCGCGTTCCCGGTGCCGGGTGTCCCAGTAGGTGAGGGGGGCGCCGGTGTGGGTGCGGGTGGCGTCGGTGGGGGTGCGGGTGGCTTCAGTCATGGCGCTCCAGCCACTCGGTGAGGACGCGGGCGATCCGGGGGCCCGCCTTGCCGTCCCACAGCGGCGGTCCTTCCGGGGCGGCCGGGGCCTGCCCGTCCAGGACCTTGCGCAGGGCGGGTACGAGTTCGCCGTGCCGGACCAGGCGGTTGGTGCCGTGGGTGACGGTGACCGGGCGTTCGGTGGTGGTGCGCAGGGTCAGGCAGGGCACGCCCAGCACGGTGGTCTCCTCCTGGACGCCGCCGGAGTCGGTGATCACGGCGGCGGCCCCGCGGACCAGGCCCATGAACTCGACGTAGCCGAGCGGTTCGAGCAGGTGGATGCCGGGGGCGTCGGCGAGGCCGGCCTTGCGCAGGGCCTCCCGGCCGCGCGGGTGCAGCGGCACCGCGAGGTCGAGGTGGGTCGCGGCCTCGGTGAGGGCGCGGGCGGCCGCGGCGGCGGCCTCGGGGTCGTCGACGTTGGCCGGGCGGTGCAGGGTGACCACGCCGTACCGCTCGGGCAGTGCGTGGGCGGTGCGGGCGGCGGCCGGGTCGAAATGGTCCAGATGGGTGAGCAGGGTGTCGATCATCGGGTTGCCGACGAGGTGCACCCGGCCCGGGTCGACGCCCTCGCGGGCGAGGTGGCCGACGGCCTCCGGGCTGGTCGCGAGGAGCAGCTCGGCGAGCTGGTCGACCAGGCGCCGGTTGACCTCCTCCGGCATTCCCATGTCGAAGCTGCGCAGGCCCGCCTCGACATGGGCGACCGGGATGCCGAGTTTGGCGGCGACCAGGGCCGCGGCCAGGGTCGAGTTCACGTCGCCGTAGACGACGACCAGGGCCGGGGCGCGGGCGAGCAGCTCGCTCTCCAGGGCCACCAGCAGGTCGGCGGTCTGCCGGGCGTGGCTGCCGGAGCCGACGCCGAGGTCGGTGTCCGGGGCGGGCAGGCCCAGCTCCCGGAAGAAGATCTGCGACATCCGTTCGTCGTAGTGCTGACCGGTGTGCACCAGGACCTGGTCGTGCCCGCTCGCGCGCAGGGCGGCGACGACGGGCGCGGCCTTCACGAAGTTCGGCCTGGTCCCTACGACATGGAGTACGCGGCCGTTCATGTCGTACGTTCTCCGCTCTGTCGGCCTACCTTGGCGACATGGCCCGACGTCCGTCCCGGCACACGCCGCGTCGAATCCCCCGTGCACTCAGCTTGGCCGCATCCGTCGCATGGGGCGAGTTGCGGCACGACCCCGCCCGGGCCGCGCTGCTCGGCGTCCGGCTGCTGCCGGGGCGGGTGCGGCGCGGGCTGCGGCCGGTCGAGCGGCGGCTGGCCGCCCGGGCCCGCACGGCCGGTCCCGCCGCCGGCCCGTCCGCCGCTCGGGTGGCGGCGCCCGCCGGGCGCGCGGTGCGGCCCGAGCCCGGCCGGGTGCTCCATCTGGTCACCAACGGGCTGCCGTTCAAGCACGCCGGCTACACCGTGCGCACCCAGGCCCTCGCCGAGGCCCAGCGGGCGGCCGGGCTCGACGCGCACGTGGTGACCCGGATCGGGTTCCCGGTGGCGCAGGGCGTTCTCGACGCCCGCCCGCTGCAGTTCGTGAACGGGGTGCCGCAGCACCGGCTGCTGCCGCTGGGACTCCCGTACGGGCAGGGCGCGGTCCTCGCCCGCAACGCCGAGCTGGCCGGGCGGCTGGTGGAGCGGCTGCGGCCGGCCGTGCTGCACGCGGCCACCGACCACGGCAACGGGCGGGTGGCGCTGGCGCTGCGCGAGACCTACGGGCTGCCCGTGGTCTACGAGGTGCGGGGCTTCCTGGAGGAGACCTGGCTGACCCAGGCGCCGGGCCGGAGTCCGCGGGACGGGACGTACCGGGCCCGGCGCGCCCTGGAGACGCACTGCATGCGGGAGGCCGATCTGGTGCTGACGCTGGGCTCGGCGATGAAGGCCGAGATCGTGGGCCGCGGGGTGCCCGAGGAGCGGGTGCTGATCGTGCCCAACGCGGTGGACGAGGCCTTCCTCGCGCCGCCGCCGGACGGGGCGGAGCTGCGCACCCGGCTCGGCATCGCGGCCGACGACTTCGTAGTGGGGACGGTGAGCAGCCTTACTCCACACGAGGGAATCGGCACATTGCTCCATGCGGGTGCCGAGCTGCGCCGCCGGGGCGTCCCGCTGCGGCTGCTGATCGTCGGCGACGGACCCGAACGGGTGGCGCTCCAGGCGCTCGCCCGGCGGCTCGGACTCGACGACGGCACCGCCCTCTTCACCGGCCGGGTGCCGCACCGCCAAGTGCGCTCCTACCACGCCGTTCTGGACGTCTTCGCGGTGCCGCGCACCGATGAACGGGTCTGCCATCTGGTCACCCCACTCAAGCCCGTCGAAGCGATGGCGAGCGGTCTTCCCGTGGCGGCCAGTGATCTCACAGCCCTGCGAGAGCTGGTCGAACCAGGGGTTAACGGCCAGCTAATCTCGCCTGAATCTCCGCATGCTTGGGCAGAAGGTCTCGAAGTATTGCTCTACAGTCGAAAACGGCGGCATGAATGGGGAGCTGCGGCCCGCGCGCTGGTGGCGCGTGAACGCACCTGGACAAGGGTCGCTGCCACGACCCGAGAGGCGTATCGCACTCTTGGATGTGTCTGAGGCCCCTCGCTTGAGGGCGGAGTGAATCCCTATGCAGGCTGAAAATGCCGTACCGCTCGGGGAATTGAGCGCATCGCTCGGGGACGAGGAACAGACCGACGGCGTCGAACTGGCCGTCATCGGGCTCGGCTACGTCGGACTTCCGCTCGCGCGGGAGGCGTCGCTGGTCGGCCTGAGAGTAGCGGGCCTCGATCTCGACCCACGGGTCGTCGAGGGCCTCAACGCCGGCCACTCCCATGTCGACGACGTCTCCGACGAGGACGTCGCCCGGATGCGGCAGGCCGGGTTCACCGCGTACACGGACGACGCCTGTCTGGCCCGGGCGCAGACGATCGTGATCTGCGTGCCGACCCCGCTCAGCGAGGACGGCGGGCCCGATCTGCGCGCGGTGACCTCGGCCGCGAGCGCGGTGGCGGGCCGGCTGCGCCGGGGACGGCTCGTCGTCCTGGAGTCGACGACCTATCCGGGCACCACCGAGGAGGTCGTCAAGCCGCTCCTGGAGGAGTCCGGACTGCGGGCCGGCGAGGACTTCGCGCTGGCCTTCTCACCGGAGCGCATCGACCCGGGCAACACCACGCACGGGCTGCGCGAGACACCGAAGGTGGTCGGCGGCCTCACCCCGGCCTGCTCGGCGAAGGCGGCCGCCTTCTACGGCAAGCTCGTCGACACGGTCGTGCAGGCCAAGGGCACCCGGGAAGCCGAGATGGCCAAGCTCCTGGAGAACACCTACCGGCACGTCAACATCGCCCTGGTCAACGAACTGGCCATTCTCTGCCGCGAGTTGAAGGTGGACGTCTGGGACGCGATCCGCTGCGCGGGGACCAAGCCGTTCGGTTTCCAGGTCTTCCGGCCGAGCGCCGGGGTGGGCGGCCACTGCATCCCCATCGACCCCAACTACCTGTCGTACAAGGTGCGTTCGATCGGCTACGAGTTCCGGTTCGTGGAACTCGCCCGGGAGATCAACGCACATATGCCGGAGTACGTCGTCCGGCGAGCCCAGGACCTGCTCAACCACGAGGGCCGCGCCCTGCACGGCTCCCGGGTGCTCCTGCTCGGCGTCACCTACAAGCCGGACGTCGCCGACCAGCGGGAGGCGCCCGCGGTGCCGGTGGCCCGGCTGCTGCGGGAGCGGGAGGCGGAGATCGCCTTCCACGACCCCTTCGTACCGGCCTGGTTCGTGGACGGGGAGGCCGTGCCCCGCGTCACCGACGTGGCGGCCGCCGTGCGCTCGCACGACCTGACGATCCTGCTCCAGGACCACTCCGTGTACGACCTCCCGGCCCTCGGCGACGAGGCCCGTCTGCTCTTCGACACCCGGGGGCGGATCTTCCGGCCCGGTGTCGAGGTGCTCTAGGCGACCCCTGCGGCAACCCCCCTTCCGCGGCCCGGAGTCCGAGGACTCCGAGCCGCGGAGTCGAAAGGCGCTCAGATGCGGATACTCGTCGTCACCGTCGTCCACCACCCCGAGGACGCGCGCATCCTGCACCGGCAGATCGGCGCGCTGCGGGAACGCGGTCACCACGTCGTGTACGCGGCCCCGTTCTCGGCCCGCGAGGTGCGGCCCCGGGCGGATCTCGAAGGCATCGACCTGCCCCGGGCGGCCGGCCGCGACCGCCGGGCGGCCGTGGGCGCCGCCCGTGCCCTGCTGGCCTCCCGCGGCCACGAGGCGGACGTGGTCCTCCTGCACGACCCGGAGCTGCTGCTGACGCTCCCGGGCACCCTGCGCCGCTGGCGGCGGTCCGGGGCCGGTCCGGTGGTCGTCTGGGACGTCCACGAGGACACCGCGGCGGCGCTCGCCATGAAGCGCTGGGTGCCGAAACCGCTGCGGCCGCCGCTGCGGCTGGGCGTACGGGCGGCCGAGCGGCTCGCGGAGCGCCATCTGCGGCTGCTGCTCGCCGAGGACGCCTACCAGCGGCGGTTCCGCCGCACCCACCCGGTGGTGCCGAACTTCACGACCGCGCCCGTCCACGCGCCCGAAGCGCCGGGCACCGGGCACGTCGTCTACGTCGGTCACCTGTCCCGGGCCCGCGGCGCGCTGGACCTGATCGAGACGGCCCGGCAGCTGGGCCCCGGCCTGCGGGTCGAGGTGGCCGGCGCGGCCGACCCCGACGTCCGGGAGGCGCTCACGGCGGCCGACCGGGACGGGGTGCTGCGCTGGCACGGCTTCCTGCCCAACGACCGGGCCCTCGCGCTGCTCTCCGGCGCCCTGGCCGGCCTCTCCCTCCTCCACGACCAGCCCAACTACCGCCACTCACGGCCCACCAAGGTCGTCGAGTACATGGCGCACGGGGTTCCCGTGATCACCACGCCCACCCCGCTGGCGGCGGAGATGGTCGAGCGGCACGGCTGCGGTCTCGTCGTCCCGTACGAGGATCCGCGCGCCGCGGCGGCGGCGATACGGCGGCTGGGCGCCGACGCGATCCTGCGGCACACCGCGGCCCAGCGCGGCCGTGAGGCGGCCCTGACCCACTTCAACTGGCCGGACAAGGCAGCGGAGTTCACGCACTGCCTGGAGACCTGGGTGCGGGAGGAAGCCGGAACTAGGCGCGCTCGTGACGGGGCTCGTACAAGGCGACCTCGCCTCCGCCCGGCAACCGGAAGGCCGTCACCCGGCCCCAGGCCGCGACCTGGACGGGTCGGCTGAACTCCACGCCCTTGGCGGTGAGTTCGCTGACCGTGGAGTCCAGGTCGTCGCACATCAGCATCAGTTCGTGGGACGGTTCGCCGTCGGCCGGGTGGCAGGCGACCTCGGCCGGCGGCAGCCGGAAGATCAGCCAGCCGTGCCCCACGTCGACGTGCGGCCAGTCCAGGACGTCCCGGAGGAAGGCGCGGTCCGCCTCGGCGTCGCGCGAGTAGATCACCACATGTGCCCCATTGATCACGCGCGGAGGCTAGTCGCGGAGCGGGCGGTCGGCAAGCACCCGCCACCATGCGCCGCCACCCGCCACCACGTGCCATCACCCTCCGTCACGCGTTGGACCAGCCCCGCTCGCAGAGCACCAGCCGGTATCCGTCGGGGTCCTCGACCGTGACGCCCCACTGGTTCCAGTACGGGTTGGGCGAGGGCACCCGCTTGCCGCCGTGCTCCTCCAGCCGGGCGACCAGTTCCTCCGGTACCGGTCCGTCGACGTAGACGACCAGCAGGTCCTCCTCGGTGGGCCGGGGTTCGACGGGTCGGGCGGGCTCGTGGACCAGCTCCAGATGCCAGCCGGCGTCCGGCCGGCCCATCATCAGCAGGTCGTGCTCACCGGGTTCCGGCCCGCCCTCGGCCCGCCACACCACGCCCAGTCCGAGGCCCGCCACCCAGAAGCACTCGGCCGCCGCGAGGTCCCGGGAGGGGCGGGCGATCCGGATGTGACTACGGCCGTCGACGGGCATCGTGACCTCTTCCTGAGCCGGCGTTTCCTTCTCAGCAGCCTAGGTATCCGCGGCTCCCCCGGCCATCGGCCGCTCGCCCTGGACCGCAGGGCCTAGGCCGCCTCCGCACCGCGGCGGTGCCGGGCAACGGGGGTCGCGGTGCGCCGCGTTGCCACGGCACCGTCCCGCCCCGTTCAATGGCGCAACTCACCGGGGGAGATCCGGACGCGGGAGCGCTTGCCGTGCCTCGCGCCGGGTCCGGGAACCGTCGTCGTGCGGAGTCACGTCCACGAACGGAAACCGGTTACGCTCCCCCCGACTTCTCACTGCGAGGATGACATGACCGCCTCCCCCGACGATCCGACCGCGGAAGACGTCGCCGCCTCGTCGGAGCCGCCCGCCACCCCACGTCCGCGCGGACCCCTGCCCCGCCGCGAGAGAGGCCCGTCGGCGATAGCCGAGGCAGGCGCCTCGTCCCCCGCGCCGAGACCGGGGGCGGCCCCCGACGGAGCCGCCCCCGAACCCGAACCCGGTCCCGAGTACGCGCCCGTACCGCCCATGTCCGCCGCCGCGGCGGAGTTCGCGGCCCTCACCACCGAGGCACCCGGCCGGACGAGCGACGCGGACGCCCCGGACGCCCCGGTCGTCACCACCGCCACGCCCGCGCGTCGCGCCCGGCGCCCCGGCCCGGCGGTACTGGCCGGTGCCGCCCTCGTGGCCGCCCTCCTGATCGGCACCCCGCTCCTCCTGAGCGGAGGCGACGGCGACGGCACGGACCACTCCGACGCGTCCGGATCCGCGGCGGGCTCCCTCCTCGGCGACGGGAAGGACGGTTACGCCCCCGGCTCCTCCGGCTCCTCCGGCTCCTCCGGCGGAGCGACCCCGCAGGCGTCCGTGAAGAGCGCGCCCCAGGGGCGGACGCCCTCGCCCACCCCCTCGTCGGCCCCCTCCAAGAAGTCCGCCGGCACCAAGAAGAGCGGCGGCAAGAAGGGCGGCGCGGCCACGCCCACCGCATCCGCCGCACCCCACACCCCCTCGGTCACCGTCGCGGACGTCCGGCTGCGCGGCGCGGGATCCGGCCGCTGCATCGACGTGACGGACGGCAGCACGGCCGACCAGACCCCCCTGCAGATCTGGGACTGCGGCGGTGCCGACTGGCAGAAGTGGACGTTCTTCGCCGACGGCAGCGTCCGCAGCCTCGGCAAGTGCATGACCGTCGCCGGGGGCTCGCGGGACGACGGCGCGGCGGTCCGCCTCGCCGGCTGCGACGGCTCCGGGGCCCAGCGGTTCCGGCTCACCGCGGCGGACGACCTGGTCAACGTCCAGGCCGACAAATGCGTCGACGTCACCGACGTACGGAGCGACAACGGCGCGCGGCTGCAGCTGTGGGGCTGCTCCGGCGGGGGCAACCAGAAGTGGAGCGTCTACTGACGCCACCCCCGCGCACCGGACAGCCCCTAGGCGCGCGGAATGCCGTACGCCCGGTCCACGCGCAGCCGCAGCACCAGCCGGCGGTCGCGGACCATCGCGGCGCGGTAGTCGTCCCAGTCGGGGTGCTCGCCCTGGACGTCGCGGTAGAGGCGGACGAGCTCCTCCACGGTCTCGTCGTGCGGGTCCTGGGCGACCGGTGACAGTTCGGCGGTGCCCTCGGCGACGGTGTAGGCCCAGCGGTCGGGGCTGGTGACGTGGTAGGAGGCTCGGGGGTCGCGGCGCAGGTTGCGGGTCTTCGCGCGGTCGTCCGTGATCGAGACGCGCACGGTCCGCTCGTCGGGGTAGTACGCGTGGCTGACATTGGACAGCTGGGGGCGGCCGTCGCCCTTGAGGGTGACCAGCACCCCGGCGTGGCCTTCGGAGAGCAGCTTCAGAAGAGCGTCCTGGGTCATACGGCGAACAACCCCGCCGCCGCCGTCCGGCATTCCCTTCCGGACCTTCCGGACCTTCCGGACCTTCCGGATCTCCCGGACCGAGGCTGTAGACACTGTCTACGGCCGCCTGGTAGACAGTGTCTATGACAGAGTCCGAGACAAGCCTGCGCGACCGGCTGGTCGACGTCGGCGTGGAGTTGGTGGCCGCCGAGGGCGCCCAGGCGCTGACCCTGCGGGAGATCGCCCGCCGGGCGGGGGTCTCGCACGGGGCGCCCCGCCGCTACTTCCCCACGCATCTCGAACTGCTCTCGGCCATCGCACGCCGGGGCTTCACCGAGCTGGCCGCGCGCGGAGCGGCGGCGCTGGGCGACGGTACGGCGGCACCGGGCGCACAAGTCGCCGCGCTGGCCCGGGTGTACCTGGAGTTCGCGCGGGACAGCCCGGGCATGTACGAGCTGATGTTCCGTCACGACCTGCTGGAGAGCGGCCATCTGGGGCTGCGGGAGACCAGCCTGCCGCTGTTCGGGCTGCTCGCCGACCTGGTCGGCCGGGCCAGGCCCGGCGCGGACGCGCGGCTCGTCGCGGGCGCCCTGTGGGCGAACCTGCACGGCATCGCCCAGCTGTGGAGCTGGGGCAGCCTCCGACTCGCCACCGGCGCTGAGGACTTCGGGCCCCTGCTGCGCTCCGCGCTGGACGCGCACCTCGGGCCGGAGGCCGGCCGGTGAACCGGCGGCTGACGCTGGTGAGCAGTGTCGCGGGCGCCGTGGTGGTCGCGCTGGACGGCACGGTGCTCACGGTCGCACAGCCCACGCTGCAACGGGAGTTGCACGCCTCCTTCGCCGAGGTGCAGTGGACCAGCACCGCCTATCTCATCGCGGTGGCGAGCCTGCTGGTCTTCGCCGGGCGGCTCGCCGACCGGTACGGGCAGCGGCGGATGTTCGGGCTCGGCATGCTCGGCTTCGGCGCCGCCTCGGCCGGTATCGGCTGTGCGCCGGGGATCGGCTGGGTGATCGGACTGCGGGTGGCCCAGGGCGTGTTCGGGGCGCTGCTGCAGCCCGCGACGCTCGGCATGCTGCGGACCGCCTGTCCGCCGGACCGGCTGGCCAAGGCGCTCGCGGTGCGCACGGCCGCCGTCGGACTGGCGGCCGCCGCGGGGCCGTTGGTCGGCGGGGCGCTGGTGGCGGGGCTGGGCTGGCGGGCGGTGTTCTTCCTCCATGTGCTGCCGACGGCGGCCTTCGGGGTGCTCGCGCTGGCCGGGCGGGAGCCACGACCGGCGGTCCGGACCCCGTTGGACGGAACGGGCGCGCTGCTGCTCGCGGTGACCCTGGCCGCTCTGGTGCACGGACTGGTCACCGGTGCGGCGGCGAGTCTCGGGGTGGCCGTGGTCATCGGGGCCGTGTTCGTCCGGCACGAGCGGCGGACGGCGAGCCCGCTGCTGCCGCCCGGAGTGATCGGCGTCCCGGCGGTCGGGGCGGCCCTCGGTGTCCTGGTCACCGCGTCGGCGGCGCTGTTCGGCACGCTGTTCGTCGCCGTCTACGTGCTCCAACGCACCCTCGGCCTCGACCCGTTCGCCAGCGCCCTGCGCGGTCTGCCGCTGGCGGTGCTGATGGTGGCGTCCGCCGCCCTGTGCCCCGTACTCCTGCGCCGGTACGGCCCGCGCCGCACCACCGCGGCGGCCATGGCCCTGCTCGCCGTCGGTGTCCTGCTGCTGACCCGGCCCTCGGCCGCGCCCGCGCTGTACGGCGGTTTCGCGGCGCTGGGCGCCGGGTTCGGCACGGTGATGGTGGCGGCGACCCAGGTCGTCGTACGGCGGGCGGACGCCGGTTCGGCCGGGGTGGCGGGCGGGTCGCAGCAGACCGCGCTCAACATCGGGCCGGTGCTGGGGGTGGCCGTGGCGGGCGCCCTGCTGCCCTCCGGAGCCACGGAACCGCTGCTCGTCCTGGGGTTTCTGGCCGCGCTCGGGGTGGCGCTCGCCCGTCCGCTCCCCGGCGCATCTCCTATAGCGTCCGTCACACCACACGCGGATGAGCGGGACCGTTCCCCCCTTCCTGCGCGACGATGAGATCCGAGGTCGGACCGCACCGCGGACGACGCGACCGGAGGAGAGCGATGGCACAGCTGCGACAGGAAGTCGACCCCAGTGAGGTCGGGCTGGACGTGAAGGCGCTGGACCGCCTCGACCAGCACTTCGCCCACTTCGTCGACGAAGGGCGCCTGCCCGGCTACCTGGTGGCCGTGGCGCGCGGCGGCCGGGTCGCCCACCTCACCACGCAGGGCCACCGCGACCGCGCGGCGGGGCTGCCGGTCGAACCGGACACCATCTGGCGGGTCTACTCCATGACCAAGCCGGTCACCGCGGTCGCGATCCTGCTGCTGGTGGAGGAGGGCCTGCTGTCGCTGGACGATCCGGTCGACCGCTTCCTGCCCGAGTTCGCCGAACCCCGGGTGTACGTGTCGGGTTCGGGCGAGGACACGGTGACCCGGCCGGCCGACGGACCGATCCTGATCCGCCATCTCCTCACCCACACCGCCGGGTTGACCTTCGCCTTCTACCACACGCACCCCGTGGACGCCCTCTACCGCGAGGCGGGCCTGGAGTTCTCGGTACCGGCGGGCGCGAACCTCGCGGAGACGATGGCGGTGTACGCCCGGATGCCGCTCCAGTTCGAGCCGGGCACCCGGTGGAACTACTCGGTGGGCTTCAACGTGCTCAGCCGGGTCGTCGAGGTGGTCTCCGGACAGGGGCTCGACGAGTTCTTCGCGGACCGGATCTTCCGCCCCCTCGGCATGCCGGACGCGGGCCTGCACATCGTGCCCGAACAGGCCGACCGGCTCTCCGAGTTGTACGGCGAGACGGACGGCGGCATCGAGGCGATCCCCGGGCTGCCGCTGCGGGGCCGCCCCCGCTTCCTGTCCGGCAGCGGCGGCCTGGCGGCGACCGCGTACGACTACCACCGGTTCATGGAGATGCTCCGCCGGGGCGGCGAGCTGGACGGCGTCCGGCTGCTCTCCCCCGCCTCGGTCGGCCTGCTCTCCGGCAACCACCTGCCCGGCGGCGCCGACCTGCGCGCCTTCGGCGCCCCCGTCCACCAGGAACCCGGCAACGACGGCCTCGGCTTCGGCCTGGGCGTCTCGGTGGTGATCGACCCCGCCCGCACCCTCTCGCCGAGCAGCCCCGGCGCCTACGGCTGGACCGGGGCCGCCACCACCGCGTTCTGGGTCGACCCCACCCACGACCTGACCGTGCAGTTCCACACCCAGCTGCGCCCCAGGTCCCTGAAGATCTTCCCGGAGCTGCGCCGGCTCGTCCACGAGACGATCCAGGACTGAGCGAACGCCCGGGTCAGACCAGGTTGGACTCCGGGCGGGGAGCGTCGGCCGCGAACCGGCCGGCGCTGAGCGGGCGGACGTCCAGGAAGGGTGCCCGGCCCAGATACAGGTCGCGGATCACCTCGCCGACCGCCGGGCCCTGGAGGAAGCCGTGACCGGAGAACCCGGTGGCGTACAGGAACCGGGAGACCGAAGGGGCTTCGCCGATCAGGGCGTTGTGGTCCGGGGTGTTCTCGTACAGGCCCGCCCAGCCGCCGGTGCGGCGCAGGTCGAGCAGGGCCGGGGCGCGCCGCCGCATCGTCTCGTACAGGCGCGGGATCCAGCGGTCGTGGGCGTCGGTGGCGAAGCCCGGCCGCTCGTCGGGGTCGGACATGCCGAGCAGCAGTCCGGGGCCCTCGGCGTGGAAGTACAGGCTGCTGCTGAAGTCGATCGTCATGGGGAGCGTGGGCGGCAGCCCCGGGACCGGTTCGGTGACCGCGATCTGGCGGCGCAGGGGCTGCACCGGTAAGTCGACGCCGGCCATCGCGCCGACCGCCCTCGACCAGGGCCCGGCCGCGCACACCACCGTGTCGGTGGCGATCCGGCCGAGGGTGGTGTGGACGGCGGTGACATAGGGGCCGTCCCGTTCGATGCCGGTGACCTCGGTGTGGCGCAGCACACGGGCGCCGTGGGCGCGGGCCGCGGCCGCGTAGCCGTGCACGACGGACTCGGGGGTGCAGTGGCCGTCGTCCGGTGAGTACGCGGCGGCCAGCAGCCCGTCGGTGCTGATCAGCGGGGAGAGCCGGACCGCCTCCTTCGGGGTGAGCATCCGGCTGGGCACGCCGAGGTGGTTCTGGAGCCGGACGCTCGCCTCGAAGGAGGCGACCTCCTCGGGAGTGGAGAGGAGGAAGAGGTAGCCGACCCGGCGCAGCCCGATGTCGTACCCGATCTCCTCCCCGAAGCGGGCGAAGGCCTCTAAGCTGCGCGCGCCCAGCTGGACGTTGAGCTCGTCGGAGAACTGGGCGCGCACTCCGCCCGCGGCCTTCGAGGTGGATCCGGCGGCCAGCTCGTCGC
The DNA here is from genome assembly GCF_043201555.1 of Streptomyces sp. NPDC048288. Taxonomy (NCBI): domain Bacteria; kingdom Bacillati; phylum Actinomycetota; class Actinomycetes; order Kitasatosporales; family Streptomycetaceae; genus Streptomyces; species Streptomyces sp. NPDC048288. The sequence continues at coordinate 49,829 of NZ_JBICZD010000007.1, read as the reverse complement.
GTTCGACGAGGACGACGTCGCGGACGCCCGCGCTCGCGAGGTGGTAGGCGATGCTGGTGCCCATCACCCCGCCGCCGATGATCACTGCCTGGGCCCGAAGATTCACGCGTGTACCTCCTGTCGGTCTCCCCCGATCCTTCCCCGGGAGGCCGCCCGGTACCTCAGGACCAGTGCGCGACCGCGTCCAGGTGGGGCAGCACATGGTCCAGGCGCTCCCGCTTGGTGCGCAGGTACGTGATGTTGTTCTCGCACGGCTCGATCAGCAGCGGGACCGTTTCGGCAACCTCGATGCCGTGCCGTACCAGGGACTCTCGCTTGCGCGGGTTGTTGGACATCAGGCGCACCGAGCGCACCCCGAGGTCGCTCAGGATGCCGGCGGCGACACCGTAGTCGCGGGCGTCGACGGGCAGGCCGAGCGCGAGGTTGGCCTCGACGGTGTCCAGGCCCTCCGCCTGCAGGGCCATCGCGCGCAGCTTGGCCAGCAGACCGATGCCGCGGCCCTCGTGTCCCCGCAAGTAGACGACGATGCCGCTGCCTTCGGCGACGACCGCGCGCAGCGCCGCGGCCAGCTGGTCGCCGCACTCGCAGTGCTGGGAGCCGAACGCGTCCCCGGTCAGGCACTCCGAGTGCAGCCGGGTCAGCACCCGGTCGCTGTCGATGTCCCCGTAGACCAGGGCGACTTGCTCGTCACCGCGGTCGTGGTCCAGGTAGCCGATCGCCTGGAATTTCCCGTAGACGGTGGGCAGCGGTGCATTCACGACGCGTTCCACGCCCGAACGCCGTGGGGACTTCTTGCCGAGTACGCCGATGTTTTCTGTCATGATCTGATTCCTAAGCAGAGACGAAAGGCCGTGAAAAGATGAGTGGTTCGGGCGCGCGTACGGCGGCATACGGTCTGTTGCCGGCGGACACTACGGAAGAGGTACGGACCAGGGGGGCGGGCGTTTCAACACAGGTCGCCGTCCTTCCCGTGGGGAGCTTCGAACAGCACGGCCCGTACCTGCCGCTGGCCACCGACACCCTCGTCGCCTGCGCCGTCGCCCGGGAGATCGCCGCCACGTTCCCGGTGCACCTCCTTCCTCCGGTGACGGTCTCCTGCTCGCACGAGCACGCCGCCTGGCCGGGGACCGTCAGCATCTCCGCGGTGACCCTGCACGCGGTGGTGAACGACATCGCCGCCTCGCTGCGCCGCTCCGGCGTCGAGGCACTGGTCGTGGTCAACGGCCACGGCGGCAACTACGTGCTGGGCAACGTCGTGCAGGAGGCGTCCGCGCGGGGCGAGCGGATGGCGCTGTACCCGGCCGCGGAGGACTGGGCGGCGGCGCTGGAAAAGGCCGGGGTGGAGACCTCGGCGCTCACCGACATGCATGCCGGGGAAATCGAGACCTCCATTCTGCTGCACGCTCATCCCGAATTGGTCCGCCCTGGTTACAAGTGCGCTGACTTTGCCGCTGACGACCGTCGTCATCTCCTCACCCTGGGAATGTCCGCCTATACCGAGTCGGGCGTGATCGGCCGTCCTTCCCTGGGGTCGGCGGAAAAGGGGAAGGAACTGCTGGCGAGCCTGGCGGATTCCTTCGGGGCGGTTTTCGAACTGCTCACCGCCGGGCCGGAGTAGCGCAGCCCGGCGTACCAGCGGACGACCAGGACCACCAGGCCGGGCAGCGCCGCCACGAAGCTGAGCACGCCGTAGACGACGGCGGTGGCGAGCCCGGTGTTCGCGCCGAGACCGGCCGCGGCGAACGCCCAGGCGGTGACGCCCTCCCGGGGCCCCCAACCGCCGACGTTCAGCGGCAGGCCCATGGCGACCAGCGCCAGCACCGCGATCGGCGTCACCGCCGCCACCGAGGCGGCGGAACCGGCGACCCGCGCGGACACCACGAACATGCCGACGTGCCCGGCGAGGATGACCGCCGAGGACAGCGCGACGCCCGGACCGTTCTTCCGGGAGAGCAGCGCCCGGCGGGCCTCGGCGAGCGTCGAGCGCAGGGCGCCGCCGCGCCTGCCCGGGGCCTTGTTCATCCGGAGGGCGACCACGATCGCGATCGCGCCCGCGACCCCGGCCGCCGCCAGCGGGGCGAAGCTGCGGACGTCGGCGCGGACCGGCGAGGGCAGGATCAGCAGCGCGCCCGCACCGAACACCGTCAACGCGATCTGGCCGGCGGTCCGTTCGAGGACGACCGCGCGGACCCCGCGCCCGATGTCGCCCTCGCTCTGCCCGTGCCGCACCGCCCGGTGCACATCGCCGAGCACCCCGCCGGGCAGGGCCGCGTTGAGGAACAGCGCCCGGTAGTAGTCGCCGACGGCGGGCCCGAGCGGCAGTCGGAGACCGAGGCTGCGGGCCACCAACTGCCAGCGCCAGGCGCTCAGTACGGTGGTGACCGCGCCGATCACCAGGCCGATCAGCAGCGTCGGCGTGTCGATCCGGCGCAGTCCGTCGAGGAAGACGCCGGTGCCCAGCCGCCACAGCAGCACGCCGATGATGGCGGCGCCGGCGGCCGTGCCCAGGTGGGGACGGACGGCACGGAAGGTGAGGCGCCGGCCCACGTTCACCGGGGCGACGGACGCGCTCTCCCGGACCAGGGTGGGCGTGCTCACGAGGTGCCTCCGGTCGGCCGGGCCAGCGCCAGCAGGTCGCTGTGGTGCAGGAGGACGCGCAGTTCACCGGCCGCGTTGGCGGCGAGCCGCTCGGCCAGGTAGGCCTCGGCGCGCTCGGCCAGTTCGGGGCTTTGCTCGACGGCGGCGCCGACCCAGCCGCGCAGCCACTGCTCGGTGAGCGCCTTCTCGTCGGGGCCGAGCCGCCAGGGGCTGGGGTGCACCTTCACGGTGGCGCCCCGGTCGGCGAACGCCTCGCAGGCGGCCGTGACGGCGTCCGGGCCGAGCATGCCGCCGCGCCGCTGGTGGGCGTTGAACGCCTCGGTGATCTCGGCGTCCAGCGGGTGGGACGGGGTGAGGTCGACCCGCCCGGCCACCGACAGGGTCAGCAGCGCGGGGCAGCCGGCCCCGGCGCAGGCCTCGGCGAGTATGTCGACCTCCTCCCGGGTGAGGACGTCGAGCAGGGCGGAGGCGGTGACCAGCGAGGCGCCTATGAGCGCGTCGGGGGTGAGCCGGGCGACGTCACCGCGCCGGGTCTCCACCGTGACCCGGCTGCCGTCGGCGGCGGCCCGGGGCGAGGCGACGGCGGCGAAGTGCAGCAGGTAGGGGTCGCGGTCGTGCAGGATCCAGTGCTGGGCGCCGTCGAGCCGGGGCGCCAGCCAGCGGCCCATCGAGCCCGTTCCGCAGCCCAGGTCGTGCACGACGATCCCGCCAGCCTTGCCGGGCAGGTTGGCCAGCCGGATCCGCAGCGGGTCCAGCAGGTCGTGCGCGCGGGCGGCCGCGTCCGCGCCCTCCCGCAGCTCCAGCCACTCGGGCGCGTACCGCGGCGGCTCCTCGGGCCCGGTCTCGCGCAGCCGTACGGTGGCCCGCTCGCCGGGTCGCACGACGGGACCGGCCCCGGCGATCACCTCGGAAGACACCTGTTCGCTCTCTCGTCCCACTCCTGCATCCGTAACATCCCTCGGCCCCGGCTGCGCGGGGATCGCGCCGACCGGAGTAGTGGTCGTGGTCTCGCTGGTCATGCCGCCCTCCTGGGTTCGTCGGGGAGTCGGAGCAGGACTCCGGCCAGGCTGCGGGCGGTGGCCGCCCAGCCGTCGAGCGCCGCCCGCCGGCCGCGCGCGGCGGCCTTGAGACGGCGGCGTACGTCCGCCTCGCCGAACCAGCCGCGCAGTTCGGCGGCGAGCGCGGCGGGGTCCTCCGGCGGCACCAGGATGCCGGGCACCCCGCCGTCGGGGGCGCGGCCGACCGCCTCGGGCAGTCCGCCGACGTCGGTGGCGAGCACCGGGATGCCCCGGGCGAGGGCCTCGGTGACCGCCATGCCGTAGGTCTCGGCGTACGAGGTGAGGACCATCAGGTCGGCGGCCGCGTAGCTGGCGTCGAGTGCGGCGCCGGAGCGGGGGCCGGCCAGGTGCAGCCGGTCGGTCAGCCCGTGTTCGGCGATCAGCGACCGCAGATGGGCCACGTACTCGGGGTCCTGGCCGAGCCCGCCGACGCAGGTGCAGGTCCACGGCAGGTCCCGGACCGCGGCGAGCGCCTCGACCAGCCGGTGCTGGCCCTTGCGCGGGGTGACGGCGGCGACGCACACCAGGTGCGAGACCCCGTCGGTGCCGCCGGCCAGCGGGGCGATGTCCGCGCCCGGGGCGGCGACATGCACCCGTTCGGGTGCCAGGCCGTGGTGCGAGACCAGCCGTCGTACCGCCCAGTCGCTGGTCGCGATCACGGCCGGTACGGCGCGCAGCACCGCGCGCTCACGGGCGTCCAGGTCGGCGGCGACGGCCCGGTCCAGGCCGGTCTCGTCGCCGAGCGGCAGGTGGACGAGGACGGCGAGCCGCAGCCGTTCCGCCTCGGGGACGACGATCTCCGGGACGCCGCAGGCGACCAGGCCGTCCAGCAGGACGGCCGCGCCGTCGGGCAGTTCCCGCAGGGTGCGCGCGAGGCCGTCCCGGGCCGCCTGCTCGGGGCGCGGCCAGGATCCGGCCGCCACGTGCCGGGTGACCTGCCAGCCGAAGCCGGGCAGGTCCAGGCAGACCCGCCGGTCGTAGGCGTTGCCGCCGCTCGGCTGGGCCGGGTCGTCGACGCCGCCCGGCATGACGAAGTGCACGGTGCGCAGGGACATGGGCAGGATCCCGAGGTTCGCCGGGGCTTGGATGTCGGCGGTGGCCGCGCGCGGAGCGGGCACGTAGGTGAGGGCCGGGGCGCGGCCGACGGCCATGTCGGTCACAGGGCACGCTCGTAACTCGCCCAGGCGACGTGCGACTCGTGGAGCGTCACGGCCAGTCCGGCGAGGCCCCTGGCGCCCTCGCCCAGGGCGCCCTTCTCGATCCGCTCGGCGAGCCGGTCCGCGATGACCTTCGCGAGGAACTCCGTGGAGGTGTTGATCCCCGCGAAGTCCGGCTCGTTGTCGAGGTTTCTGTAGTTCAGCTCGCTGACCACGGCCCCGAGTTCCTGGGTGGCAAGACCGATGTCGACGACGATGTTGTCGTCGTCCAGCTGCTCGCGGCGGAAGGTGGCGTCCACGAGGAACGTGGCGCCGTGCAGTCGCTGCGCGGGTCCGAACACCTCGCCGCGGAAACTGTGGGCGATCATGATGTGATCGCGGACGGTGATGCTGAACAACGGACGACCCTCCAGGTGCGGCGCGTCTGGTCCCCCGGCTGATCCCTGCCGGGCGATGCCCTTATTACGGCTCTTGGCTTCCCCGCGTTCAGTCCACTCTCACTCTTTTCTCAGGTCAGGCGCGCCTGGCGGGCCAATTGGACGTTCCGTCAGCCGTTGTCGCCGTAGCGCACCCGGTGGCAGAGGGCAGGAATCTCCCCGGAGGCGAGCTTCGGGAGCAGCTCCGGAAGCTCCTCGAAGGCGCTCTCGCCCGTGATGAGGGCGTCCAGCGCCGGGTCGGCCAGCAGGTCCAGGGAGAGGGCGAGCCGGTCGGCGTAGCTGCGGCCGGACCGGCGCGGGGAGACGGTGCCGACCTGGCTGCTGCGCACGGTGAGCCGACGGGAGTGGAAGGCCTCGCCGAGCGGGAGGGCGATCCGCCGGTCGCCGTACCAGCTCAGTTCGAGGACCGTGCCCTCCGGCGCGAGGAGTTCCAGCGCGCGGGTGAGGCCCTGTTCGGTGGCGCTGGCGTGCACCACCAGGTCGCAGCCGTCCAGGGCGTCCTCGGGGGCCGCGAAGTCCACGCCGAGCGCCTCGGCGGTCCTGGCCCGGGCCGGGTCGGCGTCGACCAGCTGGAGCCGTACGCCGGGGAAGCGGGCGAGCAGGGCGGCGACCGAGCAGCCGACCATGCCGCCGCCGATCACCGCGATCCGGTCGCCGATCAGGGGCGCGGCGTCCCAGAGGGCGTTCACGGCGGTCTCCACGGTGCCCGCGAGTACCGCGCGCGCCGGGGGTACACGCTCGGGTACCACCGTCACCGCGCTCACCGGAACGACGTAACGCGTCTGATGCGGGTACAGGCAGAAGACCGTACGGCCGATCAGCCCATCGGGGCCCTGCTCCACGACACCGACGTTGAGGTAGCCGTACTTCACCGGCCCGGGGAACTCGCCCTCCTGGAACGGCGCCCGCATCACGGCGTGTTGGCTCTCGGGCACCCCGCCCCGGAACACCAGTGTCTCGGTGCCCCGGCTGACTCCCGAGTACAGCGAACGCACCAGCACCTCGCCCTCGCCGGGCCCCGTGAGGGTGACGTCGCGCAGCTCTCCGTGGCCCGGGGAGCGGAGCCAGAACGCGCGGGCCGAGGAGTTCATCGGCATCCTCCTGAACGATCGGGAAGTGGTTCACGTACGGAGATGTGCACAGCGAGAAGTGCACAGGCCGCGCACAGTACGCGGCGTTGATCGACTCTGTCACTCGGCCGGAGGACGTGCGGTGGCCCTGAACAACACTTACGAAGCCAGGCTGGTCCAGCAGGAGACCGCTGTGGGAGCGGGAGTACAGATCCTGTTGCTGGCGTTGCTCGGCTCGGCGATCGGCATGGGGCCGGCCGGCTGGTTGACGGGTCTCGCGTTCGCGATAGCCACCTGGGCGGTGCTCTCCCGGGCCCTGCACCGCACCCGGCCGCGCTCCTTCGGGCCCGCCAACCGGGTGACCCTGGGCCGCGCGATCCTGGTCGGCGGGGTGACCGCGCTGGTCGCCGACTCCTTCGAGAGTTCGCCGCCGGTCACGCTGCTGGTGGGTCTCACCGCGGTCGCCCTCATCCTCGACGGCGTCGACGGCAAGGTGGCCCGCAAGACCGGTACGTCGACCGCGCTGGGCGCCCGCTTCGACATGGAGGTCGACGCGTTCCTGATCCTGGTGCTCAGCGTGTACGTCTCGACGCAGCTCGGGCCGTGGGTGCTCCTGATCGGCGGCATGCGCTACGCGTTCGTGGCGGCGGCCAGGGTCGCCCCCTGGCTGAACGCCCCGCTGCCGCACTCCATGGCCCGCAAGACGGTCGCCGCGATGCAGGGCGTCTGCCTGCTGGTGGCGGGCGCCGACCTGCTGCCCTACGCGGCCAACCTGGGCGTGGTGCTGCTGGCGCTCGGCTCGCTGCTGTGGTCCTTCGGGCGGGACGTGGTGTGGCTGTGGCACAACGGGCGGGTCGCGGTGCGGGAGGCGGCGGCCGAGATCACGGTGGCGTCCGAGGAAGCCGCGGAGGTCGACGCGTCCGTGGCGGCGCTGGAGCGGGAGCTGCTGGAACTCGCGGTCCGGTAGCCGAGGACAGCACGAGAAGGGGCCCGGACCGGGGGATGGTCCGGGCCCCTTCTCGTTTGCCTACGACCGTGCGCCCCGCGTCCGGACGAAGGTGAACGCGGCCGCCGCCAGGCCGATCGCGCCGACGATCAGGCCCGCGATGCCGAGGCCCCGGGCGGTGGAGTCGCTGGAATCGGCGGACGCGGTGGCCGACTTGGCGCTGCTCTTGGCCGCAGGTGCCGTGGACGCCGCGGCCGCGTCCCCCGCCGCCGTCAGCTTGAGCGTCGGCGCCGGGTTCTCCGGTTCCTCGTCCCCGCTCTGGGCCTCCTCGATCCAGCGGACGACCTTGCCGTCGGAGTAGGTCTGCAGGGTCTTGAAGGCGAGTTCGTCGGTGTCCTCGGGCAGTTGGCCGAAGGCGACGTCGAAGTCCTCGAACTGGCCGGCGCCGATCTTGCCGCCGGTCCAGGTGATCTCGGAGACGGCGTCGGTGATGGTGCCGTCGTCGGTCTTCACGGGCGTCTTGAGCTTGCTGGTGGTGACCTTGGCGGTCCAGCCGTCGCGCGGGCTGACGAGCACGCCCAGGACCGGGTGGTCGGTGGGCAGGTAGACCTGGACCTTGGTGGTGGAGGCGGTGTCCTCCTCGTTGGGCACGCGGAAGGTCAGCACGCCGTCGGTGGCGCCCTTGGCGTAGCTCTCGGGGTGGACGGTGACATGCGCGGCGGCGACTCCGGCGGCGACGAGGACCGACGTGGCGGTGAGCGCGGTGACGGTGGCGGCGCGGCGCAGGGCAAGGCGGGTGGTGGACATGGGTGAACGGATCTCCGTACGGCTGAAGTGTGTTGGAGGCTGTTGCTGTTGTCAGGCCGTGTACGGGATCGGGGGGCCGCGTCGGCTCACCGCGTGCCGGAGCGCCAGCAGGCGGGGCCGGACCGGGTGGGCGAGGGCGGGGAGACGCTGGTCGGCCGGGGCGGGCAGCGGGGCGTCGTGCCACCAGGCCGCCAGGCCCGGCACGAGCGCGGCCGCGCGGCGCAGCAGCGACCAGAGCGCGGCCTCGCCGCACCGCAGCCACCAGGAGGCGACGAGCGCGGCGACGACATGGGCGGCGGTGGCGTGCGCGGTGAGCAGGTGCGGGTGGTGCGCCATGCCGACCATGGCGTGGCCGTGCATGCCGGCCATCCGCATGGGGTGCGCGGGGGCGGCCGGGCGGGCCGCGTCGAAGCCGAAGTGCAGGCCTGCCTGGGTCAGGAGCATGCCCGCGCCGATCTCCGGGAGTCCGCGCTCCCGTCCCGCGAGGGCCCGCCCCGCGGCGAAGACGGCCAGGAACCCGGCCGTGTCGGCCCAGAGCGGCGGCAGGTCGCCCATGGCGAGGCCGTGACCGGCGGCGGCCAGGAGTACGCACACCGCGGCGAACACCGCGGCACGCAGGCTCCGTACCGCCGGTGACGCACTCATGGTGAGCGATCCTCCCACGGTCGGGTGGTACGCGAGGTAGGGACGCCCCGTTCACTCACGGCTGGGGATTTCCCGTGCGGCGGTAGCAGACGGCTGTGCGGACCCGGGCGCGGGCGCGGAGCCGGGCGCCGGTCGTGGCAGCACCGCGAGCGCGGCCACCGGCACCGCGGCCAGGGCCAGCCAGGGGACGGCCGGGGGCAGGTCCGCGTCGAGCAGGGTGCCGGTGGCCGCGCTGCCGAGGAGGACGATCAGGCCGGAGACCGAGGAGAGGGCGCCGGTGTAGAGGCCGAGCCGGCCGTCCTCGGCGAGGTCGGGGACGCGGGCGCGGACGACGGGGGCGACGAGCATCTGGCCGAGGGTGAGCAGGACGACGAGCAGGGCGGCGGGCAGCAGTGCGGCGGTGCCGGTCCGGTCGGCGGGCCGGGCCGCCGCGACGGCCGCGAACCCGGCGGCGGTCAGCAGCAGTCCGGCGGCCAGGGAGCGGCGCGGTGCGAGCCGCTCCCCCGCCCAGCGGGTGACGGGCAGCTGTGCGGTGACGACGAGCAGCGAGGACAGCGCGAACAGCCAGGCGAGCGGGGCCTGCGAGCCGGTCGCCCGCTCCACCTCCGCCGGGAGGGCGAGGTAGAGCTGGTTGTAGGCGAGCAGACAGGCCCCGTAGCCGCAGCACAGGGCGAGGAAGGTCCGGTTGCGCGCCAGGTTCCGCAGGCCGCCGCGGACCCGGACCCGCCGTCGGCCGGGGATGTGCTGCGGCAGGAGCACGGCGTGCCCGGCGAGGACGAGGACGAAGACACCGGCCCCGGCGAGGCACACCGCGCGGAAGTCGACGGCCAGCAGCGCGGCCCCGAGCAGGGGCCCGACGAAGGCGCCCGCCTGTCCGGCGACGGTGAACAGCGCGAGGACCCGGGTGCGCGGCCCCTCGCCCGCCGCCTCCCGGAGCACCGCCTGCCGGGCCACCTCGGACTCCACCGCCGGGGAGAACAGCGCCGCCGCGAACCCGATCAGCAGCACCGCCCCGATCACCGTCCAGGTCCGGTCGGCGTACCCGAGCCAGGCGAACCCGGCGATCCGCAGCGCGCACCCGGTGAGGACGACGGGCCGCACCCCGTACCGGTCGGCCAGTGCCCCGCCCACCACGAACAGCCCCTGCTGGCTGAAGGTCCGCAGCCCGAGGACCAGCCCGACCAGCCAGCCCGCCATGCCGATCGTCCGCCCGAGATGCTCGGCGAGGAAGGGCAGTACGGCGAAGAAGCCGATGTTGAAGGCGAGTTGGGTGAGGATCAGCAGCCGGAGCAGCGGAGTGAGGCGGGGAGTCATGTCGCCTTCCGTCGCCTGACCGGCCGTTCGGCCGCCGCCGTCACGGCCAGCGCCCCGAGCAGGGCGAGGGCGGCGGCGGGGGCGAGGACCGCCCAGGGGGCGCGTTCGGCGTACGGCTGGTTCTCGGCGAGGAGGAGGCCCCATTCCGGGGACGGCGGCTGGGCGCCGAGGCCGAGGAAGCCGAGCGAGGCGAGGGCGAGGGCGACGCCGGGCAGCCGGAGCAGGGCGTGCCGGACGACGGGCGGGAGCACGGCGGGCAGCAGTTCGTGGCGGAGCAGTTGGCGGCGGCCGGCGCCGAGGGCCACGGTGGCGGTGAGGTGGAGGGTGGCGCGTTCCTGTCGTAGCAGCGCGGAGGTGTGGGCGGCGAGCGGCGCCCAGGCCACGGCGGTGACGGCGACGGCGGGGGCGAGCGGTCCGCCGCCCGCGACGGCCGTGACCAGCAGGGCGGCCAGGACGGGCGGTACGGCGTTGACGGTGTCGACGAGCGGTCCGGACAGCCGGGGCAGCAGTCCGAGGAGCACCCCGGCGAGCAGGGCGGCGGCGCTGATCGCGAGGGCGAGCAGCAGGGTGTCGAGGGCGCCGTGTGCGACCCGGGCGAGCAGGTCGCGGCCGAGCGCGTCGGTACCGAACGGGTGTGCCGGGGACGGGGGTCGGAGTCGTTCGGTGGTGTCGAGGGCGAGCGGGTCGCGGGGCAGGCCGGCGGCGACGAGGGTGAGGAGGACGGCGGCGAGGGCGACGGGGGTGGTGCGGCGGCCGGCCGGGGGCGCACGGTGCGGGGCGGGCAGCGCTCCGTCGCGCAGGGCGGGGCCGATCAGCAGGCGGACCAGGAGCCGGCAGGCGAACGCGGCGGCCGTGGCGAGCAGGAGGAGGGCGAGGGTGCCCGCCTGGAGGACGGGCAGGTCCTGGGCGAGGGCGGCCTGGAGGGTGGTGCGGCCGAGGCCGGGGATGTCGAAGATCTGCTCCACGGCGACGGCGCCGCCGGTCAGCCCGACCACGAACAGCCCGGCGTTGGGCAGGAGTCCGGGGACGCAGCGGCGTACGGCCTGACGGGCGATGCGCCGGGCGGGCACGCCCCGGGCCGCCGCGGCCCGGGCCCATGGCTCGGCGAAGGCGCCGGGCAGCAGGTCGTCGAGGAGCCGCCCGAGGACGGCGCCGGCCGGCAGGCCGAGGGCGAGTGCGGGCAGGACGGTCCAGCGGGGGCCGTACCAGCCGAGGGCCGGCAGCCAGCCCAACTGGACGCCGACGACGGTGGCGAGGACGGAGGCGGTGAGGAACTCGGGCAGCGCGGCGAGGACGGCGGAACCGGTGCCGCCGGAGCGCCGGCCGCCGCCGGTCCACAGGGTCCGGGCGCACACGGCAGCGGCGGTGCAGACGGCCACCGCGAGGGCGGCCGTCATCAGGAGGAGGGAGGCGCCGAGTGCCGAGAGGACGGCCGGGGCCACCTCCCCGCCGGAGATCCACGACCGTCCGGCGTCCCCGCGCGCCAGCCCGCCGGCCCACTCGGCGAGCAGCTGGAAGGGGCCCTTGTCCAGGCCGAGTTGGGCGCGGATACCGGCGAGCACCTCGGGGGTCGGATCGCGGTCCTGGGAGCGTGCCTTGAGAATGGTGAGCGCGGGGTCGGTGTGGGTGAGCAGGGGCAGCAGCCCGATCCCGCACACCAGGGCGGCGGCGAGCGCGGCCCGCCACAACAGGGTCCGCATCGGTCAGCGCCGGGTCCCGGTGCCGACGAGGACCCGCTCGTAGGGGTCGAGGCGGACGCCCTTCACCCCGGTGCGGACACCGGTGATCACCCGCTGGTGGACCAGCGGCACGACGGCGTCGGTGCCGAGGATCTCGGCCTCGGCGGCGAGGGCGGCGGCCTGGCGCTTGCCCGTGTCGGTGGCGGCCTCGGCCCGGGCGACGGCCCGGGCGACGTCCTCGTCGCAGAGCTGGGCGAGGTTGTAGCCGCCGTCGCAGGTGTAGTCGCTCGCGAGGACGGCGACCGGGTCGCCGGTGTCGACGAGGGTGTTGCGGGCGAGGACGACGGCGTCGAACTTCCCGGCGAGGGCGTCGCCCTCCAGCCGTGAGTAGTCGCGCACGACGAGCCGGACGGCGAACCCGGCCTGCTCCAGCTGCTGCTTCAGCACCTGGGCGGCTTCCGGGAGTTCGGGCCGGTTGTCGTAGGTGGCGAGGGTGACGGAGGTACCGGCGGGCCGTACCGCCTTCGCCCGGCCCGTCACCGCCACGCGCCCGCCCTCGGCCCAGGTCACGGCGGGCCCGTAGATGCCCGCTCCGGCGTCGGCGTGGCCCTCGTAGACGCCCTGGGCGAGTGCGGAGGTGTCGACGGCGGCGCGGGCGGCGGCACGGGTTCCGGCGTTCTTGAAGGGCCCCGACCGGGAGTTGAGGAGGAGGCTGGTGGTGCGGGTGGTGGCGGTCTCGTGCCGGGTGTCCTGGTCCAGGGTCGCGGCCTGGGCGACCGGTACCGCCTCGGCGATGTCGACGTCGCCGGTGCGCAGGGCGTTGGCGCGGGCGGTGCCGTCGGCGACGAAGCGGACGTCGATTCCGGTGGCTCGGGCGAGTCCGCCCCAGTAGTCGTCGTTCCGGTCGAGGGTGGCGGCGGTGGAGCCGGTGACCTTGGTGAGCGCGAAGGGGCCGGTGGCGGTCCCGACCGGGTCGACGCCGCCCTTCGCGTCGTACGCCTTGGCGGACAGGACGGCGAGGCCGGGACTGGCCAGCCGCAGCGGGAGCACGGGGTCGGCGGCGCCGGTCGTGACGCGCACCGCGTGGTCGCCCTCGGCCCGGGCGGTCAGGGTGACGCCGGTCAGGGCGGCCGGGGCGGGCTCGGCCCGGGCCGCGTGGGTGAGGGCGCGGACGACGGCGGCCGGAGTGACGTCGGTGCCGTCCTGGAACTCGGCCTCGCGCAGGGTGAACACCCAGGCGCGGTCGCCGTCCTTCCGCCAGGACTCGGCGAGCGCGGGCGCGGCGCCGCCGTTGGCGTCCAGCGCGGTGAGCCCCTCGGTCACGCCGAGCCTGCTGAGGATCGTGGCGTCGGCGCCGTACGGCGAGAGCCGCTCGGCGGGCGGGAAGGCGAGCGCGACGCGGAGCCGGGAGCCGCCCTCGCCCTCGGCGGCCGGGCCGGCTCCGCCGGACTCGGCGAAGCAGCCGGTGAGCAGCGGGGTGAGCAGGAGGGCGGTGAGCAGCCGGGGACGGCGCGTGGGACGCGGGAGAGACATGTTCCTCGGTTCGGTGCGGGACGGGCGCGGGCGAAGAGCGATCACCACACTACATGACAATCATTTTCATCAAGCCCGAGCCCGGGTCGTCACCCGCTCCAGCGGAAGCTCGAAGTGAACGATCCCCTGCCCCCCGTCCGGCTCCTCGCGCTCGTCCAGCACGACCTTCCCGAGCGACCGCCAGAACGCCTCGGCGCCGGGCACGGCGGGGTCGGTGTGCAGGTACACGGCCCGGTACCCGCCGTCCGCGACGGCGAAGTCGACCAGCGCGGCCACCAGTCGCCGGGCGATCCCCCGCCGACGGAACTCCGGCCGCACATACAGCCGCCGCACCTGGGCGGTCTCCCCCGAGGGGTACCGCTCGGCCAGCTCCCGGGGGTTGGGCGGATGGGCGGGCCCCCGCGAGTCGAGCGCCCCGGTCCCGACGACCTGCCCGCCCGCGTCGACGGCGACCAGCAGGGTGTGCCGACGGGAGGCGAGATAGGCCGCGCCGGGGTCGACCATGTCCCCGTGCCAGCGCGGCACGTACCCCGTACCGAAATCCCGGTAGACGGTGTCGAGCATGACGGCCCGGGCGCCGTCGAGGTCGTCGGGGGCAGCCGCCCTGATGCTGTAGTCACGCACTTGCACATCATATGCATTAACGCGTGACGGTCCTCCGGGGCGCCCCGGGGATCAGGCCTCGGCCACGAACGTCACGAACTCCGTCCAACCGTCCCGGCCCACGGCGAAGTGCGGTCGGGACACGTCCTTGGAGTCCCGTATGCGGACGGCCTGTCCGGTGACAGCGACCTCGACGCAGTCGTCCCCCTGGCTTCCGCTGTAGCTCGACTTGAACCAGGCGAGTTCCGTCGTGCTCATAGTTCTCCTCGCAGTCGCTCCAACAAGCCCTGCGATTCTTTGGGGTTGAGGGCCTGCGAGCGCAGTGTGTCATAGCGCCGCTGGAGCAGGCTCACCTCTTTCACGTCACTGATCAGCCGCCCGTTCTGCTGCCCTTCCGAGTACGCGAACCGCCGTCCCTCGGGTGTCTCCAGAAGCCGGACCGGCCCGTCCAGACACGCGTGCAGCCCCGCCTCCAACGGCACGATCTGAAGCGTCACGTTGCGCAGGGCGGCCCGCTCCAGCACATGGTCGTACATCTCGCGCATCTGCTCCGCGTCCCCGAACCGCCGCCGGAACACGTGCTCCTCGACGATGAAGCTGAACGGCACCGTCGGCCGCTCGTACAGCATCCGCTGCCGCTTCATCCGTACGTCGAGCAGGTTCTCCAGCCCCTCGTCCGTGACCACCGGGATGGTGCCGTCGAACACGGCCCGCGCGTAGCGGTCCGACTGCAGCAGCCCCGGCACCAGCCTGCACTCGTACGTGCACAGGATCACCGCGATCCGCTCCAGCCGGGCCCACTGCCGGAACCAGACCGCCAGCCCCCGCTCCCCGCGCGTCAGGAACTGGGCCGCCTTCCGTAACGCCCCGGTGTTCCCCAGCGCCTCCTCGGCCCGCTCCACGAACGCCCGGTCCGGCATCCGCCTCCCCAACTCCACGGACGCGACGGTGTGCTTGGAGAACCGCACCAGCTCGCCGAAGTCCGCCCTGCCGTACCCGGCATGCTCCCGCAGCGCCTGGACGACGGCCCCGAAGGTCCGCAGGCTGTCCGAGGGGTCGGGCTCCCGCTCCACCTCACAGCCCGTCGGATCGTCGCCGTCACTCTCTTCCACACCGTTCGCCATCACGCGGCCACCTCCAGGTACGTGCGCGCTCCGCTCCCCGCGATCAACTCACCCAGAGTGACGGAAAGATCCACGTACCGTCTACGGATTGCCCTCGTACGCTGACGCAGCGTACGCACCGGGAGAGCCGGACCGGGTCCAGGTACTGGTCGAGGACCTGCGGGACTGACCCCGGTGGGCGCGGATGATGTCCGCGTAGCGGTGGCCACTGCCCTTGATCGTGCGGACCTGGGTGTCGTAGTCGACGTGGACCAGGCCGAAGCGCTTGTCGTAGCCGTACGCCCACTCGAAGTTGTCCAGCAGCGACCAGGCGAAGTAGCCGGCCAGCGGGGCGCCCTTGCGGGCCGCCGAGGCGCAGGCGGCGAGGTGGGCGGCCAGGTACTC
This sequence comes from Streptomyces sp. NPDC048288, assembly GCF_043201555.1. Classification (NCBI taxonomy): domain Bacteria; kingdom Bacillati; phylum Actinomycetota; class Actinomycetes; order Kitasatosporales; family Streptomycetaceae; genus Streptomyces; species Streptomyces sp. NPDC048288. The sequence goes on along the minus strand of NZ_JBICZD010000007.1, from coordinate 34,474 downwards.
CTGGCGCTCGGGGTCGTCGACCGTGCCGTCGGGGCGGACCACGTCCGGGTAGGCGGAGCCGTTCTCCGTGACGTAGAGCTTGCGGGCCCCGTACTCGTCGGTGAGGCGCAGCAGCAGCGTCTCGATGCCGCTCGCGTCGATCTCCCAGTCCATGCCGGTGCGCGGGACGTCCGGGCGGCGGACCGAACGGGCGTAGGGCGCCGGGCCGTTCGGGTCGTTCTCGATGTAGGCCGGGAAGTAGTAGTTCAGGCCCAGCCAGTCCAGCGGGGTGGCGATGGTCTCCAGGTCGCCGGGGCGCTCGGGGAGTTCGACGCCGTACGTCTCGACCATGTCGGCCGGGAAGCCGCGGCCGTGCACCGGGTCCAGCCACCAGCGGTTGACGTGTCCGTCGTGGCGGCGGACGGCGGCCGCGTCCTCGGGCCGGTCGGAGGCGGCGAACACGGTGGAGAGGTTGTTGACGATGCCGACCTGGGCGCCGGGCGCGGCGGCGCGGATCGCCTGCGCGGCCAGGCCGTGGCCGAGCAGCAGGTGGTACGAGGCGCGGACGGCTGCCGTGAGGTCGGTCCGGCCGGGGGCCATCGTGCCCTCCAGGTGGCCGATCCAGGCCGAGCAGGAGGGCTCGTTGAGGGTGGTCCAGTGGTGGACACGGTCGCCGAGGCGTTCGGCGACGACGGAGGCGTACGCGGCGAAATGCTCGGCGGTCGCCCGCTCGGGCCAGCCGCCCCGGTCCTGGAGCGCCTGCGGCAGGTCCCAGTGGTAGAGGGTGACGGAGGGGGTGATGCCGGCCGCCAGCAGGGCGTCGATCAACCCGTCGTAGAAGTCCAGGCCCTTGGCGTTGACCGGGCCGTCACCGGCGGGCCGCACCCGGGGCCAGGCGACCGACAGCCGGTAGGCGTTGGTGCCGAGTTGCCGCATCAGACCGATGTCCTCGCGCCAGCGGTGGTAGTGGTCGCAGGCGACGTCGCCGTTGTCGTCGCCCGCGATCTTCCCCGGGGTGTGCGAGAAGGTGTCCCAGATGGAGGGTGCGCGGCCGTCCTCGGCGACGGCCCCCTCGATCTGGTACGCCGCGGTTGCCGTGCCCCACAGGAAGTCGTGCGGGAGGGCGGCGAGGTCGATGGTCACGTAAGTCCTTTCGGAACCGGGTGGGTTCACTTGACGGCGCCGGCGGTCAGCCCGGCGACGAGGTAGCGCTGGAGCAGCAGGAAGCCGGCCACGACGGGGACGCTCACCACGAGCGAGGCGGCCATGATCTGGTTCCAGTACACGTCGTTGAGCGTGGAGTAGCCCTGGAGACCGACGGCGAGGGTGCGGGTGGTGTCGTTGGTCATGACGGAGGCGAAGAGGACCTCGCCCCAGGCGGTCATGAAGGCGTAGACGGCGACCGCGACGATGCCGGGGATCGCGGCCGGGACCACGATCCGGAAGAGCGCGCCGAGCGGTCCGCAGCCGTCCACCAGCGCGGCCTCGTCCAGGTCGCGCGGGACCGAGTCGAAGTACCCGATCAGCATCCAGATCGAGAAGGGCAGCGAGAACGTCAGATAGGTGAGGATCAGGCCGCCCCGGGAGCCGAACAGGGCGATGCCGGTGGCGTTGCCGATGTTGACGTACAGGAGGAACAGCGGGAGCAGGAAGAGGATGCCCGGGAACATCTGGGTGGACAGCACGGTGACCGTGAAGACGCGCTTGCCGCGGAACTCGTACCGGCTGACCGCGTAGGCGGCGAACACCGCCACCACGACCGAGCAGACGGTCGCCGCGACCGACACGATCAGCGAGTTCACGAAGTACTTGGCCAGCGGGACCGTCGACCAGATGTCGATGTACGGGCGGACGGTCAGCCCGCTGGGCAGCCAGCGGAACTTGCCGGTGACGTCCGCGAGGGGCTTCAGGGAGCTGGAGATCATCACGTACACGGGGATCAGCACGAACCCGGTGAGCAGCGTGAGGAAGATCCGCCGGGACCAGAGGAAGGAACGCGGCGGGGCCATGGGCGAGCTAGACATCCGAGGTCCTCCGTCCGCGCGAGGTGAACACCAGGTACCCGCCGGTCACCACCAGCAGGAAGAGCAGCAGGAGCACGGACATGGCCGAGCCGGTGCCGAAGTTCCAGGTGACGAAGGAGGCCTGGTAGATGTGGACCGAGATGAGGTCGGCGGCCTCCGGGGCGGACTTGCCGAACAGCACGTACGGCGTGTTGAAGTCGTTGAACGTCCAGAGGAACAGCACCAGGACCAGCACCTGGTTGACCGGGCGCAGGGACGGGAGCGTGATGCGGCGGATCTGCTGCCACATTCCCGCGCCGTCCAGGGCGGCCGCCTCGTACAACTCCTTCGGGATGTTCTGGAGTCCGGCCATCACGATCAGGAAGGCGAACGGCCAGCCCTTCCACACCGACACGATGAGCAGCGCCCAGAAGCTGTTGTCGCCGATCAGCCAGAAGGACGGCTTGTCGGTGAGGTGCAGCTGGTCGTGCAGGACGTGGTTCACCAGGCCGTTGTCGTGCTGGAACATGAACACCCAGGTGATGACGGCCGCGTAGACCGGCAGCGCGTACGGCACCAGGAACAGGGCGCGCAGCAGGCCGCGGCCCCTGAAGGTGTCCTGCATGAAGACCGCGGCGGCGGTGCCGATCAGCCAGCACAGGCCGACGGAGAGGAGGGTGAAGCCGACGGTGACGGTGAACGAGTGCAACAGGGCTTTGCCGATGGGGGCGTTGAACTCGACCGACAGCTTGTAGTTGTCGAATCCGGCCCACGGGGCGGTGGTCCAGTCGCGGATGTAGAACTGGGTGAGCTCCTTGAAGCTCATCACGACGCCGATGACCATCGGGACGAGATGGACGAGGAGTTCGAGGAGCAGGGCGGGCAGCAGGAGCAGGTAGGGCAGTCCGATGCGGCGGATCCGCCCGGGGCGGCGGCCCGAGCCGCCCGCCGCCCCGGGGGAGTTCACCCGCGCCGGTTCGTGCACGGCGGTGGTGGTGGTCGTCATCGTGTTCAGGCCGCCGGCATCTGCTGCTGGGCCTTCTCCAGTTCTGCCTTCACGGAGTCGGTGGTGATGGCGCGGCCGGCGGCGGCGTCGGCGAACAGGTTCTTCACGGCCGTTCCGACGGTGGTCTCGAACTGCGATTCCGCCGCCACCTGGGGCAGGGCCGCGGCGCTGGTGGCGAGGGTGTTCTTCAGGACGGAGTTGGCCGGGGTGTTGAAGGCCGCGTCCTCCTGGGCCGCCTTGACCGGCGGGATGGAGCTGTAGGCGGTGTTGAGGATCTTCTGCTCGTCGTCGCTGGTCATGAACTTCACGAACTTGGTCGCGCCGTCGAGGTTCTTGGTGTTCTTGAAGACCGCCAGGTTGATGCCGGCGACCATCGAGTTGACCTGGGCGCCGGTGCCGGGGGTGCCGGACTGCACGGGCACGGGCGCGATGCCGTAGTCGCTGTCGCTCATGCCCTGCGACTTGAGGTTGGCGGAGGCCGACTGCCACAGCAGCATGGCCTGCTTGCCCTTGGCGAAGTCGCTGACCGACTGGTTCTGCGCGTACTCGGCGTCACCGGTCGGGATGGCCTTGTCCTTGGCCATCAGGTCGACGTACTGCTTGACCCCGGCCACGACCTTGTCGTTGGTGAAGTCCGGCTTGCCGTCGGCGGTGAAGAAGTCGCCGCCGTGCTGCTTGGCGAAGACGAAGGTGTGGTGGATGTTCTCCGAGACGTTGCCGCCCTCGGCGCCGAGCACCGACCTGCCCTTCGCCGAGATCTTCTTGCCGTCGGCGATCAGCTCGTCCCAGGTGGCCGGGGGCTGGGAGATGCCGGCGTCGGCGAAGATCTTCTTGTTGTAGTAGAGCGCGTACGCCATCGAGTACAGCGGTACGGCCGCCGGGTCCTTGCCCTCGGCGCCGGTGGAGCCGAGCGCCGAGTCGACGAAGCGGTCCTTGCCGCCGATCTTGCCGAAGTTCTTGGCGTCCCAGGGCAGCAGCGCGCCGGTCGCCTGCAGCGAGGCGCTCCAGGTGTTGCCGATGTTCAGCACGTCGGGGCCCTGGCCGGAAGTGGTCGCGGTCAGGATCCGGTTGAGCAGATCGGACCAGGGCACGACCTCCAGCTTGACCTTGATGCCGGTCTGCTTCTGGAACTTGTCGAGCTCGGGCTGGAGGACCTTCTTGTCGACCTCGATGCTGGCACCCTGGTTGGAGGCCCAGTAGGTGAGCGTCTTCGGGGAGTCGTCGGACCCGCCGCCGGTGGACGAACCGCCACCGCAGGCCGTGGCCGCGAGGGCGAGAGACATGGTGACGGCGCCTACGGCCGCGGCTCGGATGCTGCGCATGGCTCCAGCTGTGCCTTTCCGGGAGTCGAGAACCCCGAGAGGGCTTCGCGCGTTCGGCTCCCGAAGCCCCTCATGGCTTAATTTAGGACGTGAGTTAATCCTCGGAAGGCGGGCTCGTCAAGGGATCCGGCACGGGTATCCGCGCAGGCAGGCCGGGGAGCGGCCGGTTCCGGGACGGATGCGCGCCCGCGGCCGCCTGTGTGACCTGGGCCGAAGCCGCGCGACCTGGCCGGAGAGGGGGCGGCCGCCGTTCCACAACGGTTGTGTTTCGACGGGTCGTTGCCCGCGGCGGTGGGGGTCGGGGGGCTTGCCCCCGACCCCCACCTGGGGTCACCTCACCCCGCGGTCACCTCACCGGACGGGCGTCTCGGCCGGTGCCGGTGCCGGTGCGTAGCCGGTCGGGCGGGTGGTGAAGGTGCCGCGGCCCCGGGTGCGGCCGCGCAGCCGGGTCGCGTAGCCGAACAGTTCGGCGAGCGGCACGGTGGCCGTCAGGACCGCCGCCCCGGCCCGGGTCTCCGAGCCGGTGACCCGGCCGCGCCGGACGGCCAGATCGCCGAGGACGCCGCCCACCGCGTCCTCGGGCACGGTGACCGTGACCTCGGCGACCGGCTCCAGGAGCACCATCGCGCAGGCCCGCAGGGCCTCCCTCAGGCCGAGCCGGCCCGCCGTGCGGAACGCCGTGTCGGAGGAGTCCTTCACATGCGTCGACCCGTCGGTGAGGGTGACCCGCAGCCCGGTCACCGGGTGCCCGCCGAGGGGGCCCTCGGCGAGCGCGTCCCGGCAGCCGGCCTCGACCGCGCGGACGTACTCCTGCGGCACCCGGCCGCCGGTGACCGTCGACCGAAACGCGAAGCCGCCCTCGGGCCCGAGGGGCTCGACGTCCAGGACGACATGGGCGAACTGCCCGGCCCCGCCGGTCTGGTGGACGTGCCGGTACACCAGTCCTGTGACCCCGCGGGACACCGTCTCCCGGTGGGCCACGCGCGGCCGGCCGACGGTGACCTCGGGACCGCCGTCGCGGCGGATCTTCTCCACCGCGACCTCCAGGTGGAGTTCGCCCATCCCGGACAGCACGGTCTGCCCGGTCTCGACGTCGCTGCGCACCACCAGGGAGGGGTCCTCCTCGGCGAGCCGGGCCAGCGCCTGGGCCAGCCGGCCGGTGTCGGTACGGCGGCGGGCCTCGACGGCGACCGAGACCACCGGTTCCGCGGTGCCGGGCGGTTCCAGCAGCAGCGGGGCGTCCGGGTCGCACAGGGTGGCGCCCGGCCGGGCCGACCGCAGGCCCACGACGGCGACGATGTCACCGGCCACCGCCCGGTCGAGGGGCTGGTGCCGGTCGGCCATGACGCGGAGGATGCGGGCGACGCGTTCGGTGCGGCGGGTGGCCGGGTCCAGCACGGTGTCTCCCTTCTCGATCGTGCCGGAGTAGACGCGGACATGGGTGAGGCGTCCGGTGGCGGTCGCGGTCACCTTGAACGCGAGCGCCGCGAACGGCGCTTCGGGGTCGGCGGGCCGTTCCCGCCCGGCACCCCGGTGGGTGCCGCGGACCGCCGGGACGTCTAGCGGTGAGGGCAGATAGGCCACGACCGCGTCCAGGAGCGGTTCGACACCCCGGTTGCGGTAGGCCGAGCCGCACAGCACGACGACACCCTCGCCGCTCAGGGTGAGCTCGCGCAGGGCGGTGACCAGTGTGCCGGTGGACAGCCGGCCGGGAGGCGCGCAGAACTCCTCCAGCGCGGCCGGGTGCAGTTCGGCCACCGTCTCCTCCAGCGCGCGGCGCCGCCGGGCCGCCGTCTCCCGCAACTCCTCGGGGACGGGCCCCTCCGTCGCCGTACCGCCGTCGCCCGCCCAGACCAGCGCCCGCATGCGGACGAGGTCGACCACGCCCGTGAAGCCGTCCTCGGTGCCGATGGGCAGCTGGACGACGAGCGGGGCCGGGTGCAGCCGGGCGCGGATCGACTCGACGGCACGGTCGAGGTCGGCGCCCGCGCGGTCCAGCTTGTTGACGAAGGCGATCCTGGGGACGCCGTGCCGGTCGGCCTGCCGCCACACCGACTCGCTCTGCGGCTCCACGCCGGCGACCGCGTCGAAGACGGCGACCGCGCCGTCGAGGACGCGCAGCGAGCGTTCGACCTCGTCGGCGAAGTCGACATGGCCGGGGGTGTCGATGAGGTTGACGCGGTGGCCGTTCCAGGCGCAGCTGACGGCCGCGGCGAAGATGGTGATGCCGCGGTCGCGTTCCTGGGGGTCGAAATCGGTGACGGTGGTGCCGTCGTGGACCTCGCCGCGTTTGTGGATGGTGCCGGTGGCGAAGAGGATGCGTTCGGTGACGGTGGTCTTTCCGGCGTCGACGTGGGCGAGGATGCCCAGATTGCGAACGACGGCAAGGGGGTTGACGGAGTTCGGGCGGAGTTCGGTGCGCATGGCCCGGTGCCTTTCGAATGCGGGGTCCCGGAATGACTCCCGGAAGGGGCAGCGCAATTTCCCGTGCGGCGAAGTCGCCGAGCCATGACTGACGGCACGTCAAAACTTAGGTATATGCCGGTGGTTGCTCAGATCGGTCGCATGTCACGGAGTCCGGTGCCGGCCGCGCGGCGGGCACCGGGGGAACGAGGACACGAGGATCACCTCGTAGCGGGAACGGGGAGAGACGGCAGCGGTGCGGTCACGCATGGCCCTCTCCCTCTCATTCGTCGAACCCGTCACGGCAAAGCACGGTGGCCGCGTTCTGCGGCTACGGTGCGTGATACTCGGTGAGTGTAGGCAGGGGCGCGGAGCTGGGCACTTGGTTTTCGGCCGGGCGGGGCGGCCGAACTTCCCGGAGATACCGGTTCGTTCCCTTTTCTCCGCCCTTCGGGGAATGGGACGAGCCGTTGTCCCGACCTTTTCCGGTCATTCATCCGGCCGGCACCGATAACCCCATCGGCCCGGAAGGTTCATTCCGGACCGGCACGCCCGGGCGGAGCGGTTCGCCGGCCGAGACCGCCGCAACTCCAGCGATTGGCCGAAAAACACGCTTTACGGTTCCCAGCGGGACATCCGTGCGTCCAACATCCGCACCGGCGGGGCAGGTCCGGGAAAGGACGCCCGGAACGCCCCGGATGCACATCTTCCCGGGGTGACGTGCGAAGCGGCCCTTCCGCTAACGGCCCGGCCGGAGTTGGTGTGGAACATGTGTGGATTTTCGGTGAAGCACTCGGCGTGGCTGAGAAATTGAGATCCCGCCCGGGGTTCCGGCGGGGCGCGCAAAGGACAGGAAGCGGTTCCTCCCGGTGGCCGGTGAACGCTCTAGTACTTCACGAGCAGGCCTAATCTGATGCGCGAGCAGGTCGAATGGGCCCGGCAAGCGGACGGATTGGACAGGATTGGACACGCAAAAGACGCGGAGAGCGCCGTTCGCCGCACTGCGCCGGGGCACCGCCATGCCGGTCGCCGCGCAGATCCTCATCGCGGGAACGCTGTTCTCCAGTCTCGGCGACACCCTCGCCTCCCTGGGGCTGGTGCTGCACGCGGCGGACCACGACATCCGCTTCGGGGTGACCGAGGTGATGCTGGCCCAGCTCGTCCCCACGGTGGTCGCGGCACCGCTGATCGGTTCGGTGGTGGACCGGTTCAGCGCCCGCGTGGTGTGCCTGTGGGCCCTGCTGCTCCAGGCGCTGTCCCTCGGCGCGGCCACCGCGGTCGGCGGGTTCCATGTGCGGGTGGCGCTGATCGCGCTGGCGGCCCTGGCCGGAGTGGCCTCGGTGGCCGCCGGGTTCAAGATGCTGCCCGTCGCCGCCGGCGAGAGCCACACCGGGCGGGCGAACAGCCTGCTCACGGCGGGCATGTCGGTGGCCGGGCTGCTCGGGCCGCCGCTGGCCGGCTTCCTCAACTCGCAGTGGGGCACCGGCGTGCTGCTCGCCGCCGACGCGGTCTCCTTCCTCGTCCTCGCGGGCTGCACCATGCTGGCGGTGCCGAGCACCGTGGACGTGGCGATCGGCCGCCGTCCCACGACCCGGCTCGCGGACGGCTACCGGGCGCTCAGGGACGCGCCGGTCGTGGGCGCGCTGATGCCGGCGCTGGCGGCGGCGATGCTGGCCACCAGCATCGAGAGCGTCGCGGGCGTCTTCTATCTGCGGGGCGTCGCCGACGGCAACGACACCGTCTTCGGTCTCTTCCTGGCCACCTGGGCCCTGGGGTCCATCCCCGGTGCGCTGCTCGCGGGCCGCCCCGGCTGGGAGAACCGGCACACCCTGCTGATCATCGGCGGGGTCCTCGCCATCTCGCTGGGGCTGATCCTCGCCGGTCTGCTCCCGGTCGTCTGGGTGATCTTCCCGCTGTTCCTGCTGGCCGGGTTCGGCAACGGCGCCTGCAACGTCGGCCTGCGCAACGCGGTGCACGTCCACGTGCCGGCCGAGGTGCACGGCAGCGCCTGGGCCTGCTTCCAGGCGCTCTCGCGCACCTGCATCGGCCTCGGCTATCTGCTGGGCACCCCCAACAGCCTGGTCTCCAGCCGGGGCCAGGTGATCGTCTCGGGTGTCATCCCGCTGGTGGCCATGGCGTGGGCGGCCCTGGTCATCCTCCGGCGCGGCGAGCGCACCCTGACGGAGCCCTCCGCCTGAGCGACCGACCGACTGGTCGGAAAGTAACGGGTCCCGTGGCACGGCCTCACACCCGGGTGCCCGCGAGATGGCCGAGGAGTTCCGCGTTCACCTCGTCGGGCCGCTCCAGATAGCCGAAGTGGCCGCAGCCGGGGATCTCGGTGTACCGGCAGCCGGGGATGGCGTCGGCGAGTTCGCGGGTGAGGCGGGGACGGACCACCACGTCGTCGGCGAAGGCGACGGCCAGACAGGGCCGGGTGATACGGCGGTAGGCGGCCAGCCGGTTCGGGATCAGCTCCAGGCCCAGCTGGGCGCGGACGGCGGCCGGATCGGGGAGGGTGAGCTCGAACAGGCTCAGCCAGTCGGTGAGCCGCGCGTCGTCGTCGAGGGTGCGGGGCGAGAGGTTCTGCAGGGCGTGCCGGTGGGCCGCGACCACGGGCGGGAGCCGGACCCCGCTGTCGGCGAGCGCGAGGTCGGCCGCGGAGGCGGCGGCGATCAGCGCGTCCGTGCGGCCGCCGCCCGCCAGCAGGACGGCCCGGTCGACGAGTTCGGGCCGGGCCAGGACGACCTCCTGCACGATGATCGCGCCCAGCGAGTGCCCGGCCAGCCGGCACGGCGCCGCGCCGAGGTGCTCGATCAGCGCGGCGACGTCGGCGGCCAGGTCGGCGAGGGTGAAGGAGCCGGGCGGCTCCGGGCCGAGCCCCCGGTTGTCGAAGGTGACGACCCTGAGGCCGGCCCGGCGCAGCGCCGGCACCTGGTGGGCACGCCACACCCGGCCGGGGGCGCCGGTGCCGGCGACCAGCACCACGGCCGGGGCGCCGGCATCGCCGTACTCCTCGTAGGCGAGGTCCCTGCCGTCGATCCGTGCGTACGGCATCCGTCACCCGCTTCCCGCCGCGAAGCGGCCGACCTTGCCGATGACGTCCTCGCCGTAGATCCGCAGGGCCTGCTGGAGGGCGAACTCGGCCATGTAGGCGCGGAACGCGTCCTCGGGTTCGTCGGCGAGGTTGAGCATCCGGCGGTTGGCGAGCACGGCCTCGCCGTCGAGCCGGTCCAGTCCGCGTTCGACGGCGGCGTCCATCTCCTCGGGCTCGGCGACCTCGTCGACCAGCAGCCGGGCCGCCGGCTCCGCCGCCCTGATCCGGCGGCCGCCGAGGATGACCTGCCGGGCGAGCCGGGGCCCGGTGAAGCGGCCGAGGCGGAAGTTGCCGGCGCCGGGGACGATGCCCTCCTTGGCGGCGGGCAGGCTGAGGTACGCGTCCGAGGCGGCGACCACGTGGTCGAAGACGAACAGCATCTGCATGCCGCCGCCGATGGCGAAGCCGTCGACCGCGGCCAGCCACGGCTTGTCGGCATACCGGGTGTGCCAGGTCGCGGCATCGCCGAGGGACAGGCCGCGGGCGAGTTTGCGGAGGTAGCCGAGTTCGCGGCGGAGCAGGAAGCCGACCAGCGGGATGCCGCCGGAGCTGAGGCTCTTGAGGTTGATGCCCGCGCTGAAGATCCGCCGGCCCCGGTAGCGGGGGTGGGTCATCTCGCCGCCGCGCACCAGGCCGACCCGGACGCCGGGGTCGAGCAGGGCGAGGTCGACGGCGGTCTCCATGTCGTCGACCTGCTGCTCGTCCTCGGCGTTGAGCCGGTCGCCCCGGCAGAGCGTCAGCCGGGCGACACCGTCCCGGCGTTCCAGCCGTACGGACTCCGTCTCCAGCACGCCCGTGCGCCGGAACTCCGGCAGCAGCGCGACCGCACGGGCGGTGGGCCGGAGCATCGCGTCGAGCAGGTGCGGGCCCGCGACCGGCGAACGCAGCACGGCCCGCAGCAGGATGCCCTGGTCGATCTCGTGCCCCTCCTTGTCGGCCTGCGGCCGGGCCCGCTCCTCCGCGATCCGCTCCGCACCGGGCACCAGACCGGGAAAGGCGACGGCCGCCGCCTCGACCAGCTCGTCGAGCCGGAGCCACCGGGTACGTCCGTCGGTCAGCCGGTCGTACACGGCATCGGCATGCACATCGAGAAACCGCGACCGCGCCGCACGGGCCGCGTCCTTCACCACCTCGGCGACCTCACGCGCCGCAACACCCCGGTCCTCCGGCCGCCCCAGCCCGGCCAACACCCGGTCGGCCTCGGCGGACGCCACCACGACGTCCCGCCAGCCGGCCGGTTCGGCCCCGGCGACGGCCGCCACGGCGGGCGGCCGGCCCTTCAGGTCCGGCGCCGCAGGCCCCTCGGCGCCGGCCCGCTGTCCGGGCAGCTCCGACGCACCGCCCGCCCCCACGGCAGGCGCCCGGCCCTGGACGTCCGGTCCCCCGGTCCTCTCGTCAACGGACCGCCGGCCTTGGGGGTTCGGCTGCCCGGTGGCCCCCACGAGAGGCCCCCGGCCCGGAACGTCCGGTGCTCCGGAGGCCGCCGCGACGGCCCGCGCCGGTCCCCCGGTCCTCTCGTCAACGGACCCCCGGCCTTGGAGATTCGGCTGCCAGGTGGCCCCCACGAGAGGCCCCCGGCCCGGAACGTCCAGTGCTCCGGAGGCCGCCGCGACGGCCCGCGCCGGTTCCCCGGTCTTCTCGTCGGCGGACTGCGGCACTTGGGGGTTCGGCTGCCCGGTGGCCCCTACGAGAGGCCCCCGGCCCGGAACGTCCGGTGCTCCGGTGGCCGCCGCGACGGTGCGCGCTGTTCCCCCGGTCTTCTCGTCGGCGGACTGCGGGACTTGGGGGTTCGGCTGACCGGTGGCCTCCACGAGAGGTCCCTGGGGCTGAAGCTTCGGCGCTCCGGAGTTCTCCGCGTTGTCCGCAGCGGGTGCCTGACCTGGAAGCCCCGGTCCCCCGGAAGGGTCCCGTGGGGTGGTGGTCATGCCGGTTCTCCGGTGGGGAGGCGGCGCAGGGCGCGGTCGCAGGCGGCGAGGTGGGAGCCGAGGGCGTCTTCGAAGGGGGTGGTGGCGGCGTCGAGGAGGAGTTGGCGGCGGACGGCGAGTTCGCTGCCGCCGTGGCCGGCGTAGCGGAGGAGCAGGTCGGTCAGGGCGGTGTCCGGGTCGTCCGTGAGGTCGTCGGCGAGGCCGAGGGTCAGGGCCTGTCCGGCGTCGATCGGGTCGCCGAAGAGGACGGCGCGGCGGGCGCGGCCGGCGCCGAGGAGGCGGACCAGGCGGAAGACGGCCATGCCGGGCCAGGTGGCCTCGCCGTCGGAGGGCAGCACCAGCCGGGTGCCGGGCACGGCCAGGCGCAGGTCGGCGGTGAGGAAGGCGTCGAGGGCGGTGCCGCCGGTGTCCCCGGCGGCGACGGCAACGGTCACCGCGGGGAGCCGCTCGAAGCGGCGCAGGGTGCGTTCCCACTTGGTGACCAGGGCGGTGTCGAGACCGTCCGTCCAGTCCGGGTCGGGCGCGCCGCTGACCCGCAGCACGGCGACGGCGGGGCCGCCGTCCTCCACCCGGTCACAGAGGGCGGCGAGTTCCTTCACGGCCACCGCCGTCGGCGGCCGACGGCCGTCCACGGTCAGGGCCGGCGTTTCGTCCACAGTCACGTCCACGTCTCCCACGTCTCCCGTGCCTCCCGTCACCACTGCACCAGTACCGTCTCGAGGGTGGATCCCGGTCCCATCGTCATCAGCACGCCGTAGTCGCCGGGTTCGGCGGCCTTCTCGTCGAGCAGCCGCTCGTAGGAGAAGAGGAACGAACCGCTGGACACATTGCCGTAGTCCCGCAGCACGCCGACCGTGTGGCGCAGGTCGTGGCGGGTGAGGCCGAGGTTGACGACGACCGAGTCGATGACCTTCTTGCCGCCGGAGTGCACCAGCCAGTGCCGGATGTCGCTGCGGCGCAGCCCGGTGCCGGCGAGCAGCCGGTCGATGACGATCTCGGCGTGCGCGCCGACCACGTACGGCACCTGCGGGTCGAGGTAGAAGCTGAACCGGCCCAGCTCGCGGTCCCAGTCGTAGCGCATCGCGCCGACCGCCTCGGGGATGATGCAGCTGGCGAACTTGAGCAGGGTCGGGCCCTCCTCGGCGGGCGCCGTCTCCCGCGGGCCGGAGAGCAGCGCGATCGCGCCGGCGCCGTCGCCGAAGAGGCTGTTGACGACCGCGGTGCGCATGGAGGAGTCCATGGCGTAGGCGGCGGAGCAGGCCTCCGTGCACAGCAGCACGGCCAGCTCCCCGGGGTGCGCGGCCGACCAGCCGGACACCAGGTTCAGGGCGTTGAGGCCGGCGTTGCAGCCCATGCCGACGATGTCGCTGCGCGAGCAGTGCCGGTCGATGCCGAGTTCGCGGATGAGCAGCGCGCTGATGCCGGGGGTGAGGAAGCCGGTGGAGGTGACGCAGCACAGGTGGCGCAGGTCGGACAGGTCGGCGCCGGCCCGCTTGAGGCAGGCGCGGAGCGCCTCGGCGCCCATCTCGACGGCCGCCCGCTTGTGCTTGTCGAGGAGGTCGCCCTGGCTCTCGGGGCTGCGCACGCCGTCCGGGCCGGGCTCGGGCAGCTGCAGGTGGCGCCGGTCGATGGCGCTGTTGCGGAAGACGGAGGTGATCTTCGGGTCTCTGATCGCGAAGGCGTCGAGGACGTCCTGCTGGGAGTACGAGGCCGGGGGCACCGCGGTGCCGACGCCGGTGATGCGCGGCCGGTGCGCCGCGGTGACGACGCCGTCGCCTGCCTCGAGCGTGATGGTCATCGGAAGGTCCACCCCCACATACGGGACTTGCTGCGCGGTATTTGACGTGATCGCGGATTCGTGCCGAAATCGCGCACGGATTCCACCTTTCGGAAAAGTTCTGGAACGTTCGGAGGTGCCTGGGGAACGTTCGGGAAATTCAGCGCGGCCGGCTGTGTACGGGCCCGGGAACGAGGTCCCGGTCCGCCGCCGTCTGTGCCTCGATGAAATCGACGAGGCGCGCCGTGCCTTCCTCGATCTCGGTCTTCGTCAGATAGCTGGTGGAGAGCCTCAGTGCCTGCTCTCCGCCGCCGTCCGGATAGAAGTAGCTGAGGGGGGTCCAGAGCACCCCGAATTTCTCCGCGGAACGGGCGAGCGCCGCGTTGTCGGCCCGGAAAGGGACCTGGACGGAGAGGAAGAAACCACCGGCGGGCCGGTTCCAGCGGACGCCCAGCTCTTCGCGGCGCGCGGCCGGGAGCCGGGCGTCGAGGCAGTGCAGGGTGGTCCGCATGGCGTCGCCGTAGTAGGCGGCGGGCCCGGCGTTGAGCGTGGAGATCCGGCCGTCCGCCGCGAGCAGGGCGCCGGCCACCACGGCCTGGCTCAGCGAGGAGGTGTTGACCGTCACCATGCTCTTGATCCGGGTGAGTTCGTCGGCGAGCAGGCCGGTGTACCCGTCCTCGCCGACGACTTGCTGGTCTGCGACGGCGAAGCCGACGCGGGCTCCCGGGAAGACGGTCTTGGAGTAGGAACCGAGGTGCACGACGGTACGGGACCGGTCGAGCGACTTGAGGGTGGGCAGCGGGGTGCCGGGGCTGACCCGGCGGTAGGGGCTGTCCTCGACGATCAGCAGGCCGTGCCGTTCGGCGGCGGCCAGCAGCAGGTCGCGGGTGTCCCGGTCCACCGTGTTGCCCGAGGGGTTGGAGTGGTCGGGGATGATGTAGAGGGCGCGGGGCCGCCGGCCGGCCGCCCGTTCCCGCGCGACCACCGTCTCCAACTCCGCGAGGGAGAAGCCGTTCTCGTCCTCGTCGACCGGGACGACGGTGACGCCGAGCAGCCGGGCGGCGCCGGTGATGCCCGAGTAGCAGGGGCTGGCCACCAGGACGACGTCCTCGGGTCCGGCGACGAGCGCGCGCAGCACCAGCAGCATGGCCTCCTGGGCGCCGACGGTGACGACGACCGACTCCGGCGGTACGTCGATGCCCTCGTCGGCGCGGAGCGAGTCGGCGATGATCCCGCGGATCTGCCCGGCGGTGGGGCCGTACTGGTAGAGCGCGGTGCGCACCTCGGCGGGGGTCCGGCCGAGGGCGGCCAGGTGGTCGAGATAGCCGCGGAGATGGGCGAAGACCTGCTCGATGTCGAAGAAGCCGTCGTAGGGCCGGCCCGGCGCGAACGAGATGGCGTCGGGATAGCGGTGGGTGATCTCGTTCAGGAACGTCATGGTGTCCAGGACGGGATCACGGACGCTGGCGTGCAGGTCGCCCCTGCTCAGCACACGGCCGTCGGACGGGGTGTTCGGGAATGCGGTGGCGGACACGGAAACGCATCTCCCCCGGTGAGAATCGACGGCGTCCATGGCCCTGGAATCATCAGGTGGGTCGCGCCGTTTTCCCGGTCAGCATCACATGATTCCGGTCGCCCCAACAACGTGTCCAAGAGGCGGGAAGGCCGGTTGGACGGGTTCCGGAAGGCATGTCGAAGAGGCCGCTGGGCATTGGCCAGAGATTTACGGGGGAACGCCGTCCGACGTCAGACGCGGCTTTCTTCGACCATGTGCAGAACTTCCCCGGAGAAATGCGCGAGAGGTTCCGGAAGATCCGCCCGGCGGCGCACCTTGAGTTTCCGGTACACCTTGGTGAGATGTTGCTCCACCGTGCTCACGGTGATGCTGAGCAGGTCGGCGATCTCCCGGTTGGTGCGGCCGGCCGCGGCGAGCGCGCCCACCCGCCGTTCCGATTCGGTGAGTTCGGGGAGCGGTGCGGGGCGGGCGGCCGTGGTGGCCGGGCGCGGCGCGCGGCCCAGTCGTACGGCGCCGCGCTGCCGCCAGTCCACGAAGCCCGGGCCGTGCAGCCCCCAGCGGACCGCGAGTTCCCGGCAGCGTTCGAAGTGCCGCAGCGCTTCGGAGGTACGGCCGCGGGCGGCCTCGAACCGGCCGAGCGCGTAGCGGTAGGGCAGCGCGAACGGGGTGCCGGACATCGCGCCGGGGACGGGCACGTCGAGGGCGGCGCGGGCGGCGGCGGTGTCGCCGGCCTCGGTGGCCGCGAGCAGCGCGGTGGCGAGGGGCGCGCCGATCGCGATGCCCCAGGCGTCGGCGGTGAGCGTGAACAGCCCGGCGCGGGCGAGGTGTCCGGCTTCGTCGGCCTGGCCGCGGCGGAGCGCGGTGGAGGCGGCGACGGTCTGCAACAGGGCCCGCCGGACCGGGACATGACGGTGGCCGGGCTCGGCGAGCAGGTGTTCGGGCCAGCGGTCGGCGCCGGTCAGCCGGCCGTCCTCCAGGAGACAGGCCAGGAGCAGCAGGGTGGCCGGGAGGGGGCCGTCGACGCGGGTGCCGCGCAGTGTCCCCCGGGCCGTCCGGTCGGCGGCGCCGCCCGCACCGCCCCCGCCGTCCCCTGCGCCGCCGCCCTGCCCGATGTCGCCGACCGGTCCGATGTCACCGGCCGGTCCGGTGGCGCGGGCGAGCAGGGCGCTGGGGATCGGGGTGGCGCGGGTCCGGATGTGGGCGTCGGGGTCGGGGCGGACCAGCCGGAGCCAGTCGTCCAGGACGGCGAGTTCCGCGCGGGCTCCGGGGGCGCGCTCGGCGACCGTGCGCAGCACCGCCTCGGCCTGGGTGAACTGCCCGTTCCACAGGAGCTGTTCGACGACCGCGCGGGCCTCCTTGGCGGTCACCCGGCCGGTGCGCGCGGCGCGGACGAGCGGGGGCAGCCGGCGGGCGGCCGCGGCGGGGTCGACGAGCCACTCGGCCTCGGCGAGGGCGGCGGCCGTCTCGTCCTCGCAGGGGGTGCCGGCGGTCAACTCGGCGGCTCGGCGCAGGTAGTCGACGGCGGGCCCGGCGTCGCCCGCGGTCAGCGCCTCGTGTCCGGCCGCCCGCAGCACGTCGGCCTGCCAGCGGGAGCGTGCGGTGCCGCGGGCGGCGAGCAGCTGTTCGGCGACGGCCCGGGCGGGCACCCCGTCCCGGTGCAGGAGTTCGGCGGCGCGGGCGCGGAGGGCGGCCAGTTCGTCGGCGCGGAGGTCCTCCAGGACGGCCGACCGGGCGGCCTCGGTGCGGAATCCGGTGCCGTCCGCGAGCAGCCCGGCCTCGCACAGGTCGTCGGCGGTGCGCCGGACGCCCGCTGTGTCCTCGTCGAGGAGGGCGGCGATCAGGGCGGGGTCGGTGCGGGCGGGATCGGTGACGGGGCCGGTGAGTACGGCGGTGGCGCGGGCGACCGCGAGGGCCGCGGGGCCGGCGCGGTGCAGGCAGCGCAGATAGGCGTGGCGGAAGGCCGGGCCGGGGACCGGGCGGGTCGGCGGGGTGCCGGCGTGGTCGTCCCGGGTGCCGTCGGCGAGGGCGTCGACCAGCAGCGGGTTGCCGCCGGTCGCCAGGTGCCAGACGGTCGCGTCCACCCGGCTGACCGGTCCGGCGGCGGGCGCCGCGCCGGTCCGGACGTGCCGCGCGTCGTCGGCGAGGGCCTCGACCAGCAGCGGGTTGCCGCCCGTCGCCAGGTGCCAGGCGGCGGCCTCCACGCGGTCCGCCGCGCGGGCGCCCAGCCGGTCCGCCAGCCGGCGCCGCACTCCCGTGGCGGACAGCGGCGCGAGCCGGATCCGGTGGCTGTGGGGCAGGTAGAGGGTCTCGGCGTGCGAGGAGACCAGCGCCCGCTCGTGGCCGACGCACTCGGTGAGCACGACGAGCACGGCGGACGCGTCGATCCTGCGCATCAGATAGCGGAGGCAGGCGAGCGACTCCTCGTCGGCGACGTGCACGTCGTCGACGAGGAGCAGGACCGGTGCCCGCTCGGCGAGGCCGGTGACGGCCTGTGCGAAGCGCCTCAGCAGCGCGCGGGAGGCGTAGCCGCCGGCGGCCGCGGCCGCGGCGATCACCGCGCAGTTGTCGGCGGCCCGGACATCGACGGACCGGGCCGCCGCCCGCAGTGCGGTCATCAACTGTTCGATCAGGCCGAGCCGGTCGTGCCGTTCGGCCGGCGACGCCGTCGCCGACGCGCACAGCGCGCCCTGTCCGGCGGCCCACTCGGCGAGCGAGCGCAGCAGCGCGGTCTTGCCGCAGCCGACGGGTCCGTCGGCGAGGACGACCGCGCCGCTGCCCGCGGCACACGCCCGGTAGAGCTGGTGGAGCTGTTGGACTTCCCCGTTCCGTTCCTGGAGGTTGTGCGGCACCTGGCCCCCCGACTCACTGTTCCCCCGACAGCTTGCTTCCAGGGTAGTCGCTCGTCGATCGGTCCTGCGGTCGTTGCCGCGACGGGTATGTCCGTTCTGCCGCTACGACGGTCAGCCGACCGATGCCGTCACGTCCCGCCGGACGCGGGTCGCGAAGTCAGCCCACATGTCGGCGAGTTGGACGGCGAGGTCGGCGACGATGCCGCTGCAGTGCGGCGGGACGTTGCCGATGATCGCGTCCCACTCCTCCTCGCGGACCGCGTGGATCGCGAGCAGCCGCAGCAGGCTGCGGCCGGTCTCGGAGAAGCGCAGCGCCGGGTCGGCGGTCAGCCGCTTCACCAGGACGACCCGGTCGGGCCCGACGTCCACGCGGGTTCGGGTGGCGGGACGGGCCAGCCGCAGGGCGGTGGGTTCGCCCGGCGGCACCGGGACGGGCCCGGAGCCGGTCCCGTCGGCGGCGTCGGATCCGCCGCCGGTCTCCGTGGTGATGTCGTGGACCGGCTCGGCCTCGTGGTCGCGCCGGCGGGACCGGGGCAGCGGATCCTCCCCGTTGCGCAGGCGGTTGCGCACGTCCCGTGCGGTCTCCGGGGAGATGCCGGCCGCGCGGGCGACCTGCCGCAGCGACAACTCCGGGTTCTCGGAGAGCAGTTCGCCGGCGCGCAGGCGGCCGGCGGCGCCGTCCAGCGGGCGCATCCGGCCGTCCTGGCCGAGCCTGCGCTCGTCCGGGGCGGTGGCACCGGGGCCCAGCCGGCGGCGGATCTCGCCGACGGTTCCGGGGGCGATGCCGGTCACGGTGGCCACTCTGCGGTCGGACCAGTGGGGGTGGGAGACGATGATCCGTTCCGCGGCGCGCTGCCGGTCGGCGAGCGCGAGTGGCAGCCCGTGGGTGACGTTCAGTTGGACCGCGAGGACGAACGCGGCCGATTCGTCGCCGTCGAAGAAACGGGCGGCGATGGTGGTGTCCCCGCGCAGCCGGGCCGCGCGCAGCCGGTGAAAGCCGTCGATGACCCGCATCGTGGGACGGTGGACGATGATCGGAGGCAGCGCGTCGGGCGCCGCCGCGAGTATTTCGATGTGCTCTTTTCGTTCGCCTGCCAACCGAGGAGAACCGGCCAGGCATAAAGCGTCGATTTCCACTTGAACTACGGACTGTTGCTCGATGACTCCCCCGTGCTCCACCCCGACTCCTTGTCCGCCCCCCGCCGTCAGGACGGGCGGCTGTTTTCGCTCCTGGAAGAAGAACCTTCTTCCGAACCCTCCGTCCCGCGGGTATTTCTGCCGCCAATGCCGGGCCACGCTGATATCTTTCTTATTTCGACACCTAGCGCCATAAACACACCCGCCGTAGACAACACCGAACGTAACAGTCCCCCTGGGCGTTCGAAACCCCTGTCACCCACGGCGACCGGCCCGGCGTAGGGGTTCGAGGAAACGAACAGCGGTGCCCGCGACGCCGTGGGACGTCGCGGGCACCGCTTCCGGGGGACGGATTCAGCGCGGTCGGGGGCCTCCCGGGCCGCCGGGACCGCCCGGTCCCCCCGGCCCGCCAGGTCCTCCTGGTCCGCCCGGCCCCTCGGGCCCGCCGGGACCGAAGAAAACCGGTCGGGGACCCGGTCCTGCCATCCCCGGGCCTGCCATCCCCGGGCCGCCGGGTCCGGGTCCGAAGCCGACCTGCCGGGGGCCGAAGACCACCGGTTCCGGGATCCGCTGTTCCAGCAGCTCCTCCGCGTCGTCCTCGGTCTCGGCGGCGAGGGCGCGGCCGGCGAACTGGGTGCGGTGGAGCTCGGCGTAGAGCCCGCCGAGTGCCAGCAGTTCGTCGTGGGTGCCGCGCTCCACGATCCGCCCCTGGTCCAGGACGATGATCTGGTCGGCGTCCCGGATGGTCGACAGCCGGTGCGCGATCACCAGCGAGGTCCGGCCGGCGAGCGCGGTCTTGAGGGCCTGCTGGAGGGCGGCCTCGGACTCGGAGTCGAGATGCGCGGTCGCCTCGTCGAGCACGACCACCGGCGGGGCCTTGAGCAGCAGCCGCGCCATGGCGATGCGCTGCTTCTCGCCGCCGGAGAGCCGGTAGCCGCGGTCGCCGACCATGGTGTCCAGGCCGTCGGGCAGCGAGGCGACGAGCCGCCAGATCTGTGCGGCCCGGCAGGCCGCGACCAGTTCCTCCTCGGTGGCGTCCGGGCGGGCGTAGAGCAGGTTCTCCCGGATGGTCGTGTGCAGCAGGTGCCCGTCCTGGGTGACCATGCCGACCGTGTCGCCCAGCGACTCCAGCGTCAGGTCGCGCACGTCCCGGCCGTCGATGAGGACGGTCCCCTCCTCCGGGTCGTACAGCCGCGGCACCAGGTGGGTGACGGTGGTCTTGCCGGCGCCGGACGGGCCGACCAGCGCGGTGAGCTTGCCGGCCGGGACGGTGAAGCTGAGGTCGCGCAGCGCCCAACTGTCGCCGTCGCGCTCGGCCGCCGGCGTGGCGAAGTCCTCCAGAGAGGCCAACGAGACGTCGGCGGGCCTCGGATGACGGAACGACACCCCGCGGAACTCGACGCCGGGGGCCGTGTCGCGGGTCGCGGCGGGCGGCAGCGCCACCGCGTCGGGTTTCTCGGTGACCAGCGGCTTGAGATCGAGGATCTCGAAGAGCCGGTCGAAGCTGACGAGCGCCGTCATCGCGTCGGCCTGGGCGTTCGACAGCTGGCCCACCGGAGCCATCAGCCGGGTGAGCAGCGTGGTGAGGGCCACCAGGGTGCCGATCCGGAAGGCGCCGTGCACGGAGAGCACTCCGCCGACGCCGTAGACCACGGCGGTGGCGACCGAGCCGATGAACATGGTCGACAGGAAGAGCATCTTCATGGAGACCGAGTTGCGGACGCCGATGTCACGGCCGCGGGCGGCGAGCCGCGCGTAGCGGGCGGTCTCCCGGTCCGGACGGCTGTAGAGCTTGGCGAGGAGCGCGCCTGCGACGTTGAACCGCTCGTGCATGAGCGAGCCCATCTCGGCGTTGACCTGCATGTGCCGACGGGCCAGGCCCTGCAGACGGCGGCCGATGAGGCGACCGGGAAGGATGAAGAACGGGACCAGCACGAGGGAGATCAGGGTGATCGTCCAGGACAGGTAGAACATCGTGGCCAGCACGAACACGACGGTCAGTCCGGAGGACACCACGGTGGAGAGCATCTGGGTGACCGCCTGCTGGGCACCGATCACGTCGGTGTTCAGCCGGCTCACCAGGGCACCGGTCTGCGCCCGGGTGAAGAAGGCGAGCGACTGCCGCTGCACATGGTCGAAGACCTTCACGCGCAGGTCGTAGACGAGGCCCTCGCTGACCTGGGCGGAGAACCAGGTCTCCCCGAACCCCACCAGCGCGGCCAGGACGGAGACCGCGGCGACCGCGACCGCGAGCCAGACCACGGTCCCGGTGTCCCGGGCCACGATGCCGTCGTCGATCAGGTACTTGAGCAGCAGGGGCGGGGCCACCGCGCAGAGGGCGTTCAGCGTGGTGCAGACCACGAGAAGGCCGATGGAGCGGCGGTGCCCGCGGGTGTACGGGATGATCCTTTTCGTCGTTCCGGGCTTCGCCCGCTGTCTGTCGTTCGAGGAATCCGGCCCGTCGGATCGGACCATGACCGGTCCGGGCCCGCCCATCATGGCCACAGGTACTCCCTGGGTCGCGTCGCCGCGGTCTGGCCGGCCATCAGTGGGCCGCCTCGGTCTTCCTCATCGCGTCGATGAGGCTCTGCGGACGGAGATCCGTCCAGTTCTCCTCCACATAGGCGAGGCATTCCTTGCGCGTGGCCTCCCCGAAAGCGAGCCGCCAGCCATTCGGAATCTCTGCGAATGCAGGCCACAACGAGTGTTGATTCTCCCTGTTCACGAGCACCAGAAAGGTCCCGTTTTCGTCGTCGAACGGGTTCGCCATAATCGCTCCCACGGATCATATTCCTCGGTGGATGAGAAAACCCTAGCCGTCACTTATGGGACGAACAAGGCTCACCAATTCGAGGAACAATCCGAGGAGCAATCCCTGGATATAGGTATTGTTTATTCGGGGACGACTGCAGTCGGGTCACCAGTGTCACGTGCCGGACGCCGACGCGACAGGGGCGTCCAACCGACCGACCCGGGCACTTGGACACCGGACCGGGGTGCGACGCCCCCTCCGCACGGGGGTGGACGGCGAGGGCGCCGCGGTCCGGATTGTCAACTGTCAAGGCACGGCCGCCGCCGGCTAGTTGGTCGCGAGGGCCTCCGTCGGGGGCAGCCGGGCCGCACGGACCGCGGGGTAGAAGCCGGCGAGTCCGCCGATGGCGAGGGTCGCGGCCAGGCCGCCGGCCATCGCCCACAGCGGCACCAGGGCGGCCCACCCCTGATAGGCGGCATAGCCGTCGGTCACGCCGATGCCCAGCAGCACGCCGCCCACGCCGCCGAGCCCGGAGAGCAGCAGCGCCTCGGCGAGGAACTGGATCCTGATCTGGCCCCGGGTGGCGCCCAGCGAGCGGCGCAGCCCGATCTCCGAGCGCCGCTCCAGCACCGAGATGACCATGGTGTTGGCCACCCCGACGCCACCGACCAGCAGCGCGACCCCGCCCAGGCCCAGCAGCAGCCCGCTCAGCGTCTTGTCCGTCGCGTTCTTGGCGGCCAGCGCGTCGGAGGGACGGGAGACGTTGACCTCGTTGGGGTCCTCCGGGGACACCGTGGCGCCCAGGACGCCGTGCACCTTCTCGACGTCGGAGTCCTTCGCCCGGGTGTAGATCGTCGTCGGATAGCCGTCGAAGGACAGCTCCTTCTCCGCCACCGGCCAGCCCACGAAGGCCTGTGTGTCAAGGACCGGCAGCAGCTCGTTGTGCGCCAGCAGGCCCACCACGGTGAACCAGTGGTTGCCGAGCCACACCTGCACGTCGGGGCCGGCCCGGTGGACGCCGAGACTGCGTGCCGTTTCCGAGCCCAGCACCACGGCCGGATAGCGGCTGCTGGCGCCGTTGAGCCAGCGGCCGTCCACGATCTGCCCGCCGATGGACCGCAGCAGGTCGGTCCGCGCCGCGCTGACCGAGAGGCCGCCGGACTCCACCGACGGAATGCGGTCGTTGCGGTAGAGCTTCGCGTCCGTGGTCCCCGTGGCGGAGGCCGAGATCACCTCGGGTCGGCTCCCGACCATGGCGACGGCGTCCTCGGACAGATGGGCGTTCGCGCCGGTCATGGTGGTGCCCGGGGAGACCGTGAGCAGATTGGTGCCGAGCGCGGCCAGCTGCTTGTTCAGGTCGTTCGTCGACGAGGTGGAGATGCCCACCACGCCGATCATCGCGGCGATGCCGATCGCGATGCCCAGGGCGGAGAGGAAGACCCGCATGGGCCGCGAGCGCAGGCCCCAGCCGCCCACCCGGGCCACGTCGGACAGGCTCAGCCGGGCCGCCCGGGGCCGCGGCGGCGGGGGCAGCTCGGCCCAGGGCCGCTCCCGGCCGGCCGGCGGCGACTGCGTCGTGCTCATCGCTCCACCCCCGTGTACGCCAGGGCCCGGGGCCCCGGTGCCCCCGAATCGTGCTCGATACGACCGTCCCGGACCCTGACCTCGCGCGGCAGGGACGCCGAGATGTCCCGGTCGTGGGTGATGACGACCACCGTCGTCCCGGCCTCGTGCAGCTCGTGGAGCAGTTCCATCACCACCGTCCCGGAGCGGGAGTCCAGTGCGCCGGTCGGCTCGTCGGCCAGCAGCAGCGGCGGATCGCCGACCACCGCGCGGGCGATCGCCACCCGCTGCTTCTCACCGCCGGACAGCTGCTGCGGCTCGTGCAGCAGCCGGTGCCCCAGGCCCACCCTGCGCAGCGCCGCCTCGGCGAGCCGACGCCGCTCACGGCGGGGCCGTCCGCCGTACAGCAGGCCGTCCGCCACGCTGTCGAGGGCGGGGACTCCGGCGGCGAGGTGGAACTGCTGGAAGACGAAGCCGATGGTGCCGGCCCGCAGCGCCGACAGCTCGCGGTCGTTGAGGGAGTCCACGGCGTGGCCGGCGATCGCCACCGTCCCCGACGAGGGGCGGTCCAGCGTGCCCATGATGTTGAGCATGGTGGACTTGCCCGAGCCCGACGGGCCGACGACCGCGAGCATCTCGCCGCGGTGGACCACCAGGTCCGTGTCGACCAGGGCGGCCACGTCGCCGTACGACTTGCTGACTCCGGCCAGCTCGATCACCGGGTGGGCTGCGACGGTCACTTCGGGACCCCCACGACCGTGCCCGCGGTGATGCCGGTGCCGGAGATCTCCACCATGCCGTTGCCGAACGTCCCGAGCTTCACATCGCGGTACTCCGTCTTCGCCCCGGTCACCACCTCGACCGCGTAGCCGCCGCCGGGCAGCGCGAACAGGGCGCTGATCGGCACGGCCAGCACGTTGGCGCGGGTCTCGGACGCGAACTCGACACTGACGGAGGCGGCCTGGTAGGCGCCGATCTTCGCGGCGTCCTTGACCTTCAGCTCCACCGGGACGGTGGCGTTGGAGGAGCCTGAGCCCGAGGAGCCCCCCGAACCTCCGGCGGGCGAGGAGCCCGAGGAATCGTTCGACGACGTCGGTGTGCCGATGTCCGTCACCAGGGCGGTCACCGTGGTGTTGTCCGGCAGCGTGACGGTCGCGGCCCCGCCCTTCTTCGCCAGGTCCGCGTACTGCACGGGCAGGTCGACGGAGATCACCCGATCGGTTCCTGTCCAAGTGAGCACGTCCCCGGCGAGGGTGTCGCCGACGGCGAGCTCCGCCTTGGCGACCCGCCGCGCGCCGGAGGCCACCAGCGCGTCACCGACCCGCACCTCCCCGGTCTGCGAACGGCCGAGCTTGTCCTGCCACTTCTCCACGGCGGCGGCCGTGCCGGAGTCGTACGTGTCGTCCACCGTGAAGCCCCGGTAGCCGAGCGCCCGGAGGTTCTTCTCCAGCATCCTGACGTCGCTGCCGCTGCTGCCCGGCTTCAGCGTCCGGTACAGCGGCACCGAGCCGTACAGCAGCGGCACCGACTGCTGGTCGACCTTGTAGACCGGCTGTCCGCGGGTGATGGTGTCGCCGTCCGAGGGCATCCAGGTGACGATCCCGGAGCCGGCCCCGCCACCGCCCTGCGCCGACCCGCCGGACTGCGCCGAGCCGGACGACCCGGGGGCCTGGACCGCCGCGGTGTCGCCGTACCCGAGCTGCCCGTCCACGGTCTGGGAGCTGGTCAGCGTCGTCCGCTTCACCTGCACCGTGGCGGGCGGTCCGGAGGGCGCCGTCGCCCCGGTCTTGTCGTCCCCGCCGCCGAACACGCCCGAGGCGGCGCCGGCCGCGGCCACGGCGACCACCACCGCACACGCGACGATCAGCGCGATGCGCATCCCGCGGCGCCGCGGGCGACCGCCCTCGGGCGGCGGCTGCTCCACGGCACCGCCGTTCCCGTCGAAGGAGGAGGCGAGGGCCGCGGCCCTCGGCTCCAGTTCCCCGCCCGGAACGTCCGCCCCGCTCTCGGGGGCGGCCGTCTCCACGGTCCCCTCCTCGCGAGCGGTCACTGCCCCCCTCCTGTGACCATCAGGCTGCCGCCGGGCCGGATGCTGTAGCAGGCGGCCGTGGCCTTGGCGAAGTTGGGGTCGTCCTGCCCGGAGATACCGGCCGCGTCGGCGTCGATGATGATCGTGCTGCCGTCGACCTTGGGGTCCTGGAAGTTGGGCATACCGTTCTTGCGGATGCACTTCGCCCACGCGGCGACCTTCGTCGCGTCGAAGGACCGGCTGTTGGCGGCGGCGCCGGTGTCGCCCTGCACCAGCTTGGACTGGCAGGCCGACTGGGCCGACTTGAAGGTCGGTGAGTTCTGGTCGACGTCCGCGGGGACCGTCAACTGCACCCGGCCCTGGCTGTCCTCCTTCGGGTCGGGGTAATTCGAGACGCCGTTGTCGCGCATGCACTGCGAATAGGCGACGGCCGAATTGGAGGAGCCGCTCGACGAATTCGACGAGCCCTGGCCGTCGTCGGACGCGTCGGTGGATTTCGAGTCCGACGAACAGCCGACGAGCATTGTTCCGGCCGTCAGCACGGAAAGGACCGCCAGGACCGGCCCGGCCATACGCTTCTGAAATGTGTTCGGCATACCACCAGTTCTACGGGGCACCCGGTCACACCGAGGTTGCAACGGGCGCCCCACGCGACCGTTCAGTCAGCCCGGTCCCCGGCGGCACTCTCCCGCGCGTCGGACGCCACCAGCGTGATGGCGCCGGCGGGGCAGCGGGACGCGGCCGCGCGCAGCGCCGGCAGCGCCTCCGGTGCCGCCTCGCGGACGCGCGGCAGCGCCAGGCCGTCCTCCTCGGACTGGTCGAAGTACCTGGGCTCGAACAGGGCACACACCCCCGAGCCCGCGCAGCTGTCGCGGTCGACCCGGATCTCGACGCGCGCCGCGCCCCCGTCCGCGCCGGTCACCGGCGTCACCAGGCGACCGGAAGCGTCTCGACGCCGAACTGCGGAGCCAGCAGCCGGAAGCGCAGCTCCTCCACCCCGGCGCCGAGGCGCAGGCCGGGGAACCGCTCCAGCAGCCCGGTGAAGGCGATCCGCATCTGCACGCGTGCCAGCCCGGCACCCAGGCAGAAGTGGCTGCCGTGGCCCAGGGCCAGGTGGTTGGCGGACTCCTCCCGCGCGATGTCCAGGCCGTCCGCGAGGCCGTCGCCGTGCGGGCAGCGGTTCGCGGCGAGCACCGAACACGACACCACCTCGCCGGCCTTGATCACCTCGCCGGCGATCGCCACGTCGACCAACGCCGTGCGCGGCGAGACGACCGCCACTACCGAGACGTAGCGCAGGAGTTCCTCCACGGCCCGGTCCATCAGCTCGGGCCGTTCCCGCAACAGGGCCAGCTGCTCGGGATGGAGCAGCAGGGCCAGGGTGCCCAGGGCGATGGCCTCCGCGGTGTTCTCGATCGAGCCGTTGGCGATGCCCTCGCAGAGTCCGGCCAGCTCCTCGTCCGTCACCCTGTCCCCGTGCTCCCGGATCAGCGTCCCGACCAGACCCTCGCCCGGATGACGGCGCTGCTCCGCGACCAGTTGCTCGAAGTGCCTGAAGTACGCCGTCGCCGCCGGCTTCCGGCGGGCGCTGTGCCCGGCGGCCCGGTAGTCGCTCAGCCGGGACAGCTCGGGCAGGTCGTCCCGGGGCAGGCCGAGTATCTCGGCGAGGACCAGGCCGGACACGGGCCGGGCGAAGTGCCGCATCAGGTCGGCCGGTTGTCCCGCCCGCTCCAGCAAGTCCAGGTGATCCGCGACGATCCGCTCCATCATCGGCTCCAGCCGCCGCATCTGCCGCACCGTGAACATGGGCGCCACCAGCCGCCGCAACCGGCTGTGCTCCGGCGGGTCGATGTGCAGCAGGCTGCCCTCGTGCTGATCGAGTTTGCGGCCGCCGGGCTCCGGGGGCGGCACGTTGGAGAACCGCTCGGAATCACCGAGGATCTGCCGCACCACCTCACGGCCGGTCGCGATCCAGCCGGGCATTCCCCCGGGCGCCCTGGAGAGCGGCGCCCGCGCACTGATCTCCAGGAGTTCCGGCACCGGGTCCAGCAGGCTCCGGCGCTTGTCGACCTGTAGCTCGAACGACTGCGTCATGCGGGGTTCTGCCTTTCTGACGTGTCCGACGTGTCCGACGTGTCTGACGCGGACTGCTGCTCCACGAGCCGTTCCGCGACCGCGCGCCCGATGACCGCGGCGCTCTCGGCCCACAGCAGCCCTATGTGGTTGGCGGGGACCTCGATCCCGTCGATGCGGCCGGCGATGTACTGCTCCCAGGTCGTGCGCTTCGCGTCGAGCGACATCTGGGCCAGACCGCCCTCGGTGGCCAGGAACAGCAGCGCGTCACCGCCGAAGCGCCGGGGTGTGTGCAGCCGCTCCAACCCGATCATGTGCTGTTTCGTCCCCTCCATGTCGCGTGTGAACGCATCGGCCAGCGGCGCCCCCAGCTCCGGACCGCTGAGCACCACGCGCCCTTCGCGGTCCACCCCGTCGCCGTCCTCCTCGTGGGTGCTCTCCGCCTCCCGGTGTCCGCCGGGGAATCCGTCCAGCAGCGCCAGCAGCGAGACTTGTTGGCCCTGCTCCTCCAGCGCGGTGGCGACGGCCTGGGCGAGCACCGCGCCGAAGGACCAGCCGAGCAGCTGGTACGGCCCCTCGGGCTGCACCGCACGGATGCGCTCGACGTGACCGGCCACCATCGCGTCCATGCTGTCCGGCATCGCCCCGCGGCCGGCGAAGGCGGGCGTCTGGAGGCCGTAGACCGGGAGGTCCTCCGGAAGGTGCTGCAGGATGCCGGAGTAGCACCAGGCCAGGCCCGTGCTGTGGTGCAGGCAGAACAGCGGTGTGCGGGAGCCCCCGGACCGCAGCGCCAGCAGCGCGTCGAGGTCGTCGCGTCGGCGTCCGGCACGTCGTGGTGCCGACAGGTCGGCGCCGCCGTCCTCCGCGGCGCGCGGCTCCACCAGTCCGTCGGAGGTCCACGCCGCACGCCGGCCGGTGCGCAGCATCAGGTCGCCACCGGGTCCGAAGGGGTCGGGCACGAAACTGCCCGCGGTACGGCCCGGCGCGCCGGCATACACCCGGGCCAGGGACGGGCCCGCCACATACAGATCGCCTGCCACCCCGGCCGGGACCGGCCGGAGCCAGGCGTCGAGGACGTAGGCGCGCGCGGTGCGGGGCAACCGGACGGCGGCCGGCGCCGGCTCACGGTCCGGCCGCTCCGTCGCGGGTACGACGGTGGTGTCCCCCAGTTCCACGGTGCCGCCGCCGCGCAGCACGGCCACCATCCCGACGAGCAGTTCGGCGACGGGTGCGGCCGCGTCCAGACGCACCGCGCCGTCGGCCGATCCCGTTGCCGGGGACGCCGCCTGACGATCGATCACCCGACCGAGCAGGGACCGGTGATCCAGCATTTCGCCGACCAGGGTGCCGTCCGGTGCCTCCACGGGGAGTACGACCGCCGGTTGGGACGGCGACGGCGCCCGGACCGTGGCGGTGCGGCGCAGCCTGCTGTTCCCGGCCCGGATCGCATCCTCCACCCGCAGTACCGGCACCGTCCCCGTCCCCGGCACGGCGGCGTCGCCGGACCGGACGAGCGCGGCCGGCCGCTCGCAGCCCAGCGCGGCGGCCGCCGCCAGCGGGCCCGCGGGGTCGTCCGGGTCCGCGATCAGGCACACGGCACCGGACCTGAGCACCCCGAGCACGGCGACCGCCCAGCCGGTGCCGGGACGGGCCGCCACCACGACGACACCGCCCGCGCCCGCCCCGAGCCGGTCCAGCCGTGCGGCGAGCCGGCCCGCCGCCCGGTCCAGCGAGCGCCGGGTGAGGTGACCGTCCCGGTCGCGGACGGCCACGGCACGCGGATCGCGGGCCGCGGACTCGGCGAGCGCCGGGAGCACGGTGCCGTCCGGGACCCGGGCCGCGCCCAGGTTCCACTCCTCGGTCAGCCGCCGGAACTCCGCCGTACCGAGCAGGATGTCGATCCGGCTCAGGGTCAGTCCGGGATCTGCCGCCACCTGTTGGAGGACGTGGACGAGCCGCTTCGCGAGGCGGGCCGCGGTGGCCCGGTCGAAGAGTTCCTCGGCGTAGTCCAGGGTGCCGTCGAGGCCGCCAGGTCCGCCGTCGTCCCGGTAGCGGTCGGTCAGCCGGAGCGACAGATCGAACCCGGACGCCGGGGCACCGAGGTCGACCGTCGAGGTGTTCAGGCCGGGGAACGCCGGGACGTCCCACTTCTCCGCGGTGTCCTCCCGTACGTCCAGGACGGTCTGGAAGAGCGGATGCGGGTCGCCGGGCGCCTCGTCCGCGACGCCCAGGATCTCGGCGATGCGCGCGAACGGCACGTCGCCGCGTACGTCGGCCTCTCCTGCGGTCTCCCAGACGCGGCCGAGCAGTTCCCCGAACGTCGGGTCGCCCGAGATGTCGGTGCGCAGCGGCAGCAACCCGGCGAACGGGCCCATGGCGGCTTCGAGTTCACCGCCGGCCGCCGGCCGCTGCGTCACGGCGCCGATCGTCAGATCGGTACCCGCGCCCATCCGGGCGAGGAGCATCGCGAGACCCGCGTGGACGACGGCCGCCGAGGTCGCGCCGAGCGGTCGGGCCACGTCCATCAGGCGGGCGTGCGTCGCGGCCGGGACGCGCAGCGGCACCGAGCGGGCCCGGTGGTTCGGCCGGGCGGGCCGCGGCCGGTCCGTGGGGAGGACGGTCGCGGTCGGGGCGTCCGCCAGCATCTCCTTCCAGTACGCGATCTGGTCGCCGACCCCACTCCCCTCGGCGTCCGCCGCCGTCGCCTCTGCTTCCGCCTCTGCTTCCGCGTCTGCGAGTCGGCGGTTCTGCCACACCGCGTAGTCGGCGAACTGCAGGGGCAGCGGCGCGCGTTCCGTGGCACGGCCCTCGCGGCGCGCGCCGTACGCCACGGCGACGTCGCGTACGAGAGCGTCCCGGGACACGTCGTCGGCGCCGATCCGGTGGAGGACGAGGAGGAGGACGTGGTCCGTGTCGGAGAGCGCGAACAGGGTGGACACCCAGGGCGTTTCGCGTCCGAGGTCGAAGCGATGGTCGGCGCGGGCGGCGAGGACGGCGGGAAGCTCCTCCTGGGTCGCCTCGACGAGCGGCAGGGCGGGAACTGCGGCGGGGTCGTCGGCGTCCAGGATCCGCTGGACCAGTCCGCCGTCAGGGGTCTCGGCGAAGACCGTATGCAGGATGTCGTGCCGTGCCGCCACGTCCGCCAGCGCTGCCCGCAGGGCGTCGTGGTCGAGTTCGCCGCGCAGGCGCAGGGCCACGGACGACTGCAGGGCCCGGGTCCGGGAGTTGGCCGCGGCGCGCCGCCAGTCGAGCCGCTGCCCGGCCGTCGCCGGCGCCACACCGCCCTCGTGCTCGACCGCGACCACCGGGGGCCGCTCCTTCAGGGCCAGGATGCGCGCCGCGCCGATCGGCGTCGGCTTGCTGAAGAACTGCTTCATGTCCAGCTCGACACCGGCCTCCGACCGGATCCGGCCCGCGAGGTGCATCGCCAGCGCGGAGTTGCCGCCCAGGTCGAAGAAGTTGCCGTCGGCGGCCACCCGGTCGATGCCCAGTACCTCGGCGAACAGGGCGCAGAGCAGTTCCTCCGTCTCGGTCCGGGGCCGGCGGCCCAAGGCGCCGTCGTCCAGTTCCGGGACGGGGAGAGCGCCGTGATCGACCTTGCCGTTGACGGTGAGGGGCAGGGCGTCGAGGACCACGACGACGGACGGGACCATGTAGTCCGGGAGACGCGTCGCGGCGTGCTCACGCACGCTCCCGGTCTCCACACTCCGCCCGCCCTCCGGGTCGGCCGGCAGGACGTAGGCGACGAGGCGCGGGTTGCCCGGCCGGTCCTCGCGGACCGTCGCGATGGCCGTCCTGACGTCCGGGTGGGCGGCGAGCACGGCTTCGACCTCGCCGAGTTCCACGCGGAACCCGCGGATCTTCACCTGGGTGTCCGCACGCCCCACGAAGGCCAGGTTGCCGTCACCGTCGGGCAGCCAGCGGACCAGGTCACCCGTGCGGTACATCCGCTCGCCGGCACCGAACGGGCAGGCCACGAACCGCTCCGCGGTCAGCTCGGGCCGGTTGACATAGCCCCGGGCCAGACCCGAACCGGCGATGTAGAGCTCCCCGGTGACACCCGCGGGCACGGGCCGCAGATACGCGTCCAGCACATAGGTACGGACGTTGGGCAGCGGCCGACCGACGGCCGGGGGTGCGTCCTCGCCGGTGATGCCCTCCTCCAGCAGGACGGCGGTGGTGATGACGGTGGCCTCGGTGGGCCCGTAGGTGTTCCACAGACGGGCGCCCGCACGCCACCTGGCCGCGAGACCGGCCTCCAACCGCTCCGCACCCAGCACCCAATTCGCCACCCCCGCAACCGACTTCGGCTCCAGGGCACGCAACAGGGAGGGCACCACGCTCGCCACCTCGACCCCGGCCGCCTCGACCATGCGCGCCAGCGCCGCACCGTCCAGCCGCTCGTCGGGCGAGGCGATCGCCAACGCGCCCCCGGCGGCGAGGGTCACGGCCACGTCCAGCACCGCCGCGTCGAAGCTGAACGACGCGAACTGCAGCGCTGTCACCGCGGGTTCCACTCCCAGGACGGGACGCATGACCGACGCCAGGTGCGCCACGGAGGCATGCGCGACCGCGACACCCTTCGGACGACCGGTGGACCCTGACGTGTAGATGACGTACGCCAGTTGATCGGAGGTGACCTCCGGCAGCTCACCCGAGTCGGTCCCCAACTCGCCCACCAGGACCGTCTCCACGTCCGCCGACAACCGGTCCACGGTCTCCTCCGCGACCAGCACCAACTCCGCACCACTGTCGGCCACCATGAACAACAACCGATCCGACGGATACTCCGGATCCAACGGGACGTACGCCCCGCCCGCCTTCCACACCGCCAACATGGCCACGACCATCTCGGCCCCACGCGGCAGACACAGCCCCACCCGCGACTCACGACCCACACCACGGGCAACCAGACCCCGCGCCAACGCATCCGACCGCGCATCCACCTCCCCGTAGGACAAAGCCTGCTGCCGGAACCACAACGCCGCCGCCCCCGGCGTCCGCACCGCCCACCCACGGAACCGCTCCACCACCGTCGACGCGTCCACATCCCGCGCCGTGCCGTTCCACTCCTCGACGACCGCGGACCGCTCGGCCTCGTCCAACAACTCGAAGGCGCTCAGGTGGACTTGGGGGTCGGTCGCGGCCTGCTCCAGCACCCGTGCCAGTCGTTCGGCGAGACGGCGTACGGTCCGCTCGTCGAACAGGTCGGCGGAGTAGAGGATCCCGCCGCCGAGACCGGCCGGGGTGCCGCTGTCGGAGCGGCGCTCGTTCAGCGACAGGGAGAGATCGAAGCGGGCCGCGGGGGCCTGTGCCGGCGGAACCGCCTCGACGGTCAGGCCGTCGAGGTCCCACTGCGCCTCAGGCAGATTCTGCAGCGCCAGCATCACCTGGAACAACGGGTTGCGGGCCGCGGAGCGCGCAGGGTTCAGCTCGTCGACCAGCCGCTCGAACGGCACGTCCTGGTGCGCGTACGCCGACAGGTCCGACTCACGCACCCGCCGCAGTATCTCGGCGAACGACGGATCCCCCGCCAAGTCCGTCCGCAGGACCAGGGTGTTGACGAAGAACCCTGCCAGCTCCTCCAGTTGAGCGTCCGAGCGGCCGGCCACCGGTGTGCCGATGCAGACGTCCTCCCCGGCGCCCATCCGCGCCAGCAGCACCACCAGCGCGGCATGCACCACCATGAACATGGTCGCCCCGCTCCGGGCGGCCAACTCCGCCAACCGGGCATGCGTAGCCGCGTCCACCCCGACCGGCACCGAACCACTGCGGAACGAGGGCGTCGCCGGGCGCGGGCGGTCGAAGGGCAGCGCCGTCTCCTGCGGCGCCCCGCCCAGCGCCTGCCTCCAGTGAGCGATCTGACCGGCCCCCGCGCTGTCCGGGTCGTCCAGCTCGCCCAGCACCTCGCGCTGCCACAGCGCGTAGTCCGCGTACTGGACCGGGAGGGGTTCCCACTCCGGCGGGCGGCCGCCGTGCCGGGCCCGGTACGCCGTCCTCAGGTCCCGCGCCAGGACGCCCATCGACCAGCCGTCGGAGGCGATGTGATGGGACACCAGCAGCAGGACCCACTCCTCCTCCGCGACCCTCAACAGGCTGGTCCGCCACGGCAGTTCCGTCCCGAGGTCGAATCCGCGCCCGGTCTCCTCCGCCATCGCCTCCCGCCAGCGCGCGCCGGCCTCGATCACCCGAAGCCGGGGGCGGCCCTCGGCCCCCTCGCGGATCTCCTGGTACGGCACTCCCTCCACGTCGGGGAAGACCGTACGGAGGCTCTCGTGCCGGTCCGCCACGTCGCCGAGCGCCGCCTCCAGCGCCGCCACGTCCGGTTGGCCCCACAGCCGCAGGGCGAACGGCTGGTTGTAGGCGGCGGCCCCCTCACCGTCGCCGTCGGCGCCTTCGATCCGGTTGAGGAACCACATCCGCTGCTGCGCGAAAGACAGCGGCACCCGCTCCGGACGTTCCCGGCGGCGCAGCGGCGCGCCGGCGGCCGCCCCGGCCCGGTCGACCAGGCGTGCCACCCCGGCCACCGTCGGATCCGCGAACACCTCGCGGACCCCCACCGACACATCCAGCTCCGCCCGCACCCGCGCGATCAACCGCATCACCAGCAGCGAGTCGCCGCCCAGCGCGAAGAAACTCTCCTCCGCCCCGACCTCCTCCACCCCGAGCAACTCCGCGAACAGGGCGCACAACGCCTCCTCCGCAGGCGTCTCCGGACCCCGGGAACCGCCCGCTCCGAGGTCGGGAGCGGGCAGGGCGGAGCGGTCGATCTTGCCGTTGACGGTGAGCGGGAACGCGTCGAGTACGACGACCGCCGACGGAACCATGTACTCGGGCAGCCGAGTTGCGGCGAAGGCCCGCAGCGCTTCGGCGTCCACGTCCCCGACGACATACCCGACCAGCCGCCCCTCGCGCGCCACCACCCCGGCCCGCTCGACCTGCACATGGGCGGCCAACACCGACTCGACCTCGCCGAGTTCCACCCGGAACCCACGGATCTTCACCTGCGCATCCGCACGCCCCACGAACTCCAGCTGCCCGTCCGA
>NZ_JBICZD010000006.1:0-671141 GCF_043201555.1 Streptomyces sp. NPDC048288 | reverse complement strand
GCTACGAGCGCAAGCCGGAACACTTCCTCGCCTTCACCGCCATCGCCGCGACCCTCATATGTCACCGCCGACTCACCAAATGAAATGGCGTCTTAGTGGGGGCTGGTCGCGCCCACGCGGCGGTAGCCGCATATCAGACACAGCCCCGCGCCCCTAGGTTTGTGTCCCTGGCGCGCCTCAAGAGACTCGGACCTTTGATGCTGCTTTTCTCGCCGCCACCAGTACGGGGTCCCAGACCGGTGAGAACGGCGGTGCGTAGCCCAGGTCCAGGGCTGTCATCTGTTCCACCGTCATGTTCGCCGTCAGGGCCACCGCCGCGATGTCGACGCGTTTCGCGGCGCCCTCGCGGCCGACGATCTGGACGCCGAGGAGGCGGCCGGTGCGGCGTTCCGCGAGCATCTTGACCGTCATGAGGTCCGCGCCGGGGTAGTAGCCGGCGCGGCTCGTGGACTCGATGGTGACGGTCTCGAACTGGAGGCCCACGCGCAGGGCGTCCTTCTCGCGCAGGCCGGTGCGGGCGATCTCCAGGTCGCAGACCTTGCTCACGGCCGTGCCGACGACGCCCGGGAAGGTGGCGTAACCGCCGCCCACGTTGGTGCCGATGACCTGGCCGTGCTTGTTGGCGTGGGTGCCGAGGGGGACGTACTGCTCCTGGCCGGAGACCAGGTTCAGGACCTCCACGCAGTCGCCGCCCGCCCAGATGTCCTCATGGCCGCGCACCCGCATGGCGAGGTCGGTCAGCAGGCCGCCGCGGCGGCCGAGGGGCAGGCCCGCCGCGCGGGCGAGGCCGGTCTCGGGACGGACGCCGATGCCGAGGACCACCACGTCCGCCGGGTACTCGGCGTCCGCCGTGGCCACCGCGCGCACCCGGCCGTCCGGGCCGGTGCGCACCTCGGTGACCTCGGTGTCGTCGACCATGGTGATGCCGAGGCCCGCCATGGCCTTGTGGACCAGGCGGCCCATGTCCGGGTCGAGGGTGGACATGGGCTCGCGGCCGCGGTTGACGACCGTCACCTCGTAGCCGCGGTTGATCATCGCCTCGGCCATCTCGACGCCGATGTAACCGGCGCCGACCACCACGGCCCGGCGGCCACGGGTGCCCGCCAGCGTGTCCAGGAGGGCCTGGCCGTCGTCGAGGGTCTGCACGCCGTGCACGCCCGGCGCGTCCGCGCCCGGCATGTCGGGGCGGATCGGGTGCGCGCCGGTTCCGATGACGAGTTTGTCGTACGACGTCCAGGACTCGGCCCCGGAATCGACGTCACGCGCGCGTACCCGCTTCCCGGCCACGTCGATCTCCGTGACCTCGGTGCGCATCCGCAGGTCGATCCCGCGCGCCCGGTGCTCCTCGGGGGACCGGGCGATCAGCTGGTCCCGTTCCCCGACGTCACCGCCGACCCAGTACGGGATGCCGCACGCCGAGTACGAGCTGAAGTGGCCGCGCTCGAAGGCCACGATCTCCAGCTCGTCCGGTCCCCGCAGCCGACGTGCCTGGGAGGCCGCGGACATGCCCGCGGCGTCCCCGCCGATCACGACCAGCCGTTCCCGCCCACCGTTCATGCTCATGCGAACACGCTACGGGGCGCGGGCATTTCGGGCTCGCTCAGGGCCGGTGGAGGCTCGCTCAGGTCTCGCTGCCGGGCCGCGCGGGGGTACGGCGCCTGCGGACCAGCTTCCACCACAGCGCCGCCAGCAGGGCCGCGAGCGCCGCGAACGGCAGGGCCGCGCCCAGGGCCAGGGCGATCCAGCGCAGCATGGTGACGAAGACGTGCCAGCCGCCGGACAGGGCGTCCACGAACCCCGGGGAGTCGTCCTTCGCGGCCGCCTTCTTCACCGGGGTCTGGGTGAGGGACAGGGTGATGGTGGCCAGGCTGGTGCGGTCCTTGAGGGAGGCCTGCTGGGCGAGCAGCGCCTCCAGGTCGGACTCCCGGGTGCTCAACTCCCCTTCCAGGGTGACCACGTCACTGAGTTTGTCCGCCCGCCCCATCAGCTCGCGGACCCGGGCCACGCTGGCCCGCTGCGACTTGATCCGGCTCTCGACGTCCACCACCTGGTCGGTGACGTCCTGCGCCTTCGCGGTGCGGTCGAGCAGCTTGCCCGCGCCCTGGAGGTCGGAGAGCACCTCGTCGTACCGGTCGGTGGGCACGCGCAGGACCACCCGGGTGCGTTCATGGCCCTGGGAGTCGCGGCTGGTGGTCTCGTCGCCGACATAGCCTCCGGCGTTCTCGGCCGTGGTGCGGGCCTCGTCGAGGGCCTTGGGCACGTCCTTGACCTGCACGGTCAGGGAGGCGGTGCGGATGATGTGGTTCACCGTGAGGGTCGGGGCCTTGTCGGTGCCCCGGCCGCTGCTCTCCTTGGCGCCGGCGGAGCCCGCCGCGTCCTGCGCCGCGCTGTTCACGTCGGCCTTGCCGGCGCTGGCGGTGGCGCCGTTGTCCGAGCTGTCGTTCCCGCTGCAGCCGGTGAGGACGAGCGCGGCGGCGAGCAGAAGGCCGGCGAAGGCGGGTTGTACGGGATGTCGCATGGTTCCCCCCGAGGGACGTGGTGACTGACGCTTCTTCGACGCCCGAGCGGGGCGGGACGTTTGGCCGGGGACGGTCCCGATGCGGTCACGGTCCGGACGCGCGCCGGTCACCGGGCCGGGGCGGCGGTGCCGGAGGGGTCTGACAGAGTGGGGGGCATGAGCGCAACGGGTACGGGCACGGGGCAGGTCGTCGTCATCGGAGGCGGGATCGCCGGGCTGGCCGCGGCCCACCGGCTGCTGGAGCGCGGCGCGCGCGTGACCGTGCTGGAGGCCTCGCGGAGAGTCGGCGGCAAGCTGCTGCCCGGCGAGATCGCGGGCGTCCGGGTCGACCTGGGCGCCGAGTCGATGCTGGCCCGCCGGCCCGAGGCGGTCGCCCTCGCCCGCGAGGTGGGCCTCGGCGAGCGGCTGCGGCCACCGGCCACCGCCACCGCCTCGATCTGGACCCGGGGCGCGCTGCGCCCCATGCCCAAGGGCCATGTCATGGGCGTCCCCGGCACCGCCGCCGCGCTCTCCGGTGTGCTGTCCGAGGAGGGCCTCGCCCGGATCGAGCGCGACGCCGGCCTGCCCCGCACGGAGGTCGGCGACGACGTGGCGGTGGGGGAGTACGTGGCGGAACGGCTGGGCCGGGAGGTCGTCGACCGGCTGGTGGAGCCCCTGCTCGGCGGGGTCTACGCGGGCGACGCGTACCGCATCTCGATGCGCTCGGCGGTCCCGCAGCTCTACCAGGCCGCGCTCACCCACGACTCGCTCACCGAGGCCGTCCGCGAGATCCAGGCCAGGGCGGTCGCCCAGCAGCAGACCGGGCCGGTGTTCATGGGCATCGAGGGCGGGGTCGGCACCCTGCCGCTCGCCGTCGCGGAGTCCGTCAGGGCACGCGGCGGCGAGATCCTGACCGGGACACCGGTGACCGGACTGCGCCGGGAGCCGGAGGGCTGGCGGATCGTCGCCGGCGACCGGGTGCTGCACGCCGACGCCGTGGTGATGGCCGCTCCGGCGCCCGTCGCCGCCGCCCTGCTCGACGCCGAGGCGCCCGCCGCCGCGGCCGAACTGACCGCGATCGAGTACGCCTCCATGGCCCTGATCACCCTCGCCTACCGCCGCACCGGCCTCGGCCTCCCGGCCGGCAGCGGCTTCCTGGTGCCGCCCGTCGACGGCCGCACCATCAAGGCGTCGACCTTCGCCTCCCAGAAGTGGGGCTGGATCGCCGACGAGGACCCGGACGTGCTGGTGCTGCGCACCTCGGTCGGCCGGTACCGCGAGACCGCGATCCTCGGCCGCGAGGACGCCGAACTCGTCGACGTCTCCCGGCAGGACCTGCGCGCCGCCACCGGCCTCGACGCCACCCCGGTCGCCACCCGCGTCACCCGCTGGACCGACGGCCTGCCCCAGTACCCGGTCGGCCACCACGCGCGCGTGGCCCGGATCCGCGAGCACGTCGCCAAGCTCCCGGGCCTCGCGGTCTGCGGGGCGCAGTACGACGGGGTGGGCATCCCCGCCTGCGTCGCGAGCGCGTACGCGGCGGTGGACCAGCTTTCGGGTGACCTCGGCGGGGTCCGGGAGCTGACGGCCAACCCGGTGCAGAGTCTGCACGGCGGAGCGGGAGAATAGGGACCATGAGTGACGACGCCCCCACCACCGAGTCCGGCAGGATCCCGAACAAGGGCAAGCTGGCCAAGGACCTCAACGAGGTCATCCGCTACACCCTGTGGTCCGTCTTCCAGCTGAAGGACGTGCTCCCCGAGGACCGCGCGGGCTACGCCGACGAGGTCCAGGAGCTGTTCGACCAGCTCGCCGCCAAGGACGTGACCGTCCGCGGCACCTACGACCTCTCCGGTCTGCGCGCCGACGCCGATCTGATGATCTGGTGGCACGCCGAGACCAGCGACCAGCTGCAGGAGGCGTACAACCTCTTCCGCCGCACCCGGCTGGGCCGCGCCCTCAAGCCGGTCTGGTCGAACATGGCGCTGCACCGCCCCGCCGAGTTCAACCGCTCGCACATCCCGGCCTTCCTCGCCGACGAGACCCCGCGCGACTACGTCAGCGTGTACCCGTTCGTGCGCTCGTACGACTGGTACCTGCTGCCCGACGAGGACCGCCGCCGGATGCTCGCGGACCACGGCAAGATGGCCCGCGGCTACCCCGACGTGCGCGCCAACACGGTCGCCTCGTTCTCGCTCGGCGACTACGAGTGGCTGCTGGCCTTCGAGGCCGACGAGCTGTACCGCATCGTCGACCTCATGCGTCATCTGCGTGCCTCCGAGGCCCGGATGCACGTCCGCGAGGAGGTCCCGTTCTTCACGGGCCGCCGCAAGGACATCGCGGAGCTGGTCGCGGGCCTCGCGTAACCGCCGCTCAGCGCTGGTCGGCCTTGCCCTTCAGGGACTCCCGCAGCTCCTTGTGCCCGGGCCGGTCGGCCGGCGCCGCCGGCTTCGGCTCCGGGTGCCCCGCGCAGGCCGCGCGCCGGTCCGGCAGCCGCCCCTCCAGCAGGTAGGCGTCCAGGTACCCGTTGACGCACTTGTTGGGTCCGCCGCCGATGCCGTGCGTGCCCGCGTCCCGCTCGGTCACCAGCACCGAGCCGGCCAGCCGCCGGTTCATCTCCAGCGCGCCCGAGTACGGCGTGGCCGCGTCCCGCTCGGCCTGCAGGATCAGCGTCGGCGGCAGCTCACCGGGGCCCGTCTGCACGTCCAGGGCCTTCTGCCGGGACACCGGCCAGTAGGCGCACGGCAGGTTCATGAACGCGTTGTCCCAGGTCTCGAAGGGCGCCGTCCGCGCGAGCCGGGTGTTGTCCCGGTCCCAGGTCTGCCACTTCGTGGGCCAGGGGGCGTCGTTGCACTCGACGGCCGTGTAGACCGCGTTGCCGTTCTCCGCCTCGGCGGCCGCCTCCGGCGCGGGCGCCGCCAGCCGGACCAGCGGCTTGGAGTCCCCCTTCAGGAACTTCGACAGCGCCTCCGCCCGGCTCGGCCAGTAGTCGTCGTAGTACCCGGCCGACAGGAACGCGCCCTGCAGCTGCCCCGGCCCGACCTTCCCGCCGGCCGCCTTCTTCGCCAGCCGCCGGCTCGCCTTGTCGTAACTCGCCTGCACCTTCGCGGCCGTGTCGCCGAGCCCGTACACGTCGTCGTGCTCGGCGATCCACTCCCGGTAGTCCGCCCAGCGGCTCTCGAACGCGGCGGACTGCTCCAGGTTGTCGCGGTACCAGATCTGCGCCGGGTCCGGGTTCACCGCGGAGTCCAGCACCATCCGCCGTACGTGCGAGGGGAACAGGGTCGCGTACAGCGCGCCGAAGTAGGTGCCGTACGAGGCGCCCATGAAGGTCAGCCGGTCCTCGCCGAGCGCGGCGCGCAGCACGTCCAGGTCACGGGCGTTGTTGAGGGAGTTGTAGAAGCGGAGCTTGCTCCCGGACCGCTTCAGGCAGCCCCGCGCGTACGCCTTGGCCTCCTTGATCCGTGCCTTCTTGTACGACTCGGAGGGGTGCGTCGGCGACTGCGAGGGCGCCTTGAAGAAGTGCTTGGGGTCCACACAGGACAGCGGCGCCGAACGGTCCACCCCGCGCGGGGCGTAGCCGACCAGGTCGTAGGCGGCGGCGATGCGCTTCCACTCGGGCAGCACGCCGACCATGGGGAAGGCCATGCCGGAGGCGCCGGGGCCGCCCGGGTTGTAGACCAGGGTGCCCTGCCGGGGCACCTTGCGCTTGCTGTTGTGCGGGTCCTTGTGGGTGGCCCGCACCCGGCTGACGGTCAGTCTGATCTGCTTGCCGTCCGGGTGCGCGTAGTCCAGCGGGACGCTGAGCGTGCCGCACCGGAAGGCGTCGGGCAGCTCCAGGCCGAGGGCGCACTTGCCGAAGTCGATGCCTTCCGCGCGGGCCCGCGCGGCGGCCACGGCGGTACCGCGCAGTTCGGCCGCCGCCCCGGCCGGGACGCCGGGGGCGCTCCCGGCCGGGGCGGCGGCCAGGGTGGTCAGGATCAGGGACCCGGCTGCCGAGTACAGGGCGGGGGCTCTCATGGCGTATCCCTTTCGGTGCACGGCTGCGGTGGCGTGGCGGCAACGGCACCGCAGCGACTGCACGGCAGCAATAAAAGGGATATTTCGACCGGTTGTCGGTGAAGGCAAGCACCATCGGGCCGGTGTCGGCGCCAATGCCCCCTATGCGCCCCCGCTCACTCCCGCGGCGGCTGGTCCCGGTGTGCGAAGGCCGCGCGCAGCTCCGGTTCGCCGACGGCGCGAATGCCGCGCACGGCGACGGAGGTCAGCAGCGCGTGGTCGTCGACCGTGCGGTTCACCCGCCGGCGCAGGGTGCCGAGGAGCCGCTGCCCGGCCGGAGAGGCCCAGCGCGAGTACGGGTGCACCTCGAACCGGGCGATGCCCAGACAGCTCAGCGTCAGGGTGAACGGCAGCGCGAACCAGACGGCGACCAGGTCGCGCGGCATGTCGGTCGGGGCGGGCAGCAGCAGCGCCGTCACCCCCAGGCCGAACACGGCGACGGCGGCGGCCCGCACCTGCCGTACGCCGGACGCGACCGTCGTCCGCGCCGCCGCGTCGGGCACCGCGAGCCCGGCCCGCACCAGCCCCTCGCCGAGACTGCGCACGGCGTCCGCGTCGGCCGCCGCCGACCGCACCGGCGCTATCCGCGACTGCCCCTCGGGCCCGATGGCCCCTATCACCGACCGCTCCATCTCGTCCCGCCCCTTCGGGTCGACGACGGTCGCCCAGCCGGTGTGGGCGAGCAGCAGCCGCTGCTGCCGGGCCATCGACACCAGCGTCAGATCGGCGACCCGCGCGGGTCCGCCGGACAGGAACGCGGCCTCGTACAACGTCAGATCGTGCCCTCGGCCCGCGTCCGCGTCGAAGGCCGCCGTCCGTACGGCGGCCAGGCACAGCCGGGTGCAGGCGGTGCCGGCGACGGCCCAGGCCAGGAGCAGGAGAAGGACCCAGAACATGACACGTTTCTATGCCAGGGGCTTGCGAACCGCCATGCCCTGTTCACATTCCGGACCGAGTGTTGTCGGTCTGTGACGTTCCGTTTACCGCGCAGGTCAGGGGCTGTCGGCGGACGGCGACGGTGTCGCCGACGGTCCGACCGGGATCGCGTCGC
Organism: Streptomyces sp. NPDC048288; assembly: GCF_043201555.1. NCBI lineage: Bacteria > Bacillati > Actinomycetota > Actinomycetes > Kitasatosporales > Streptomycetaceae > Streptomyces > Streptomyces sp. NPDC048288. The sequence continues at coordinate 663,534 of NZ_JBICZD010000006.1, read as the reverse complement.
TCGGCGCGAAGACCGGCGGTGAGGCGGCGGGGGAGGGGGTGACCGCCAACTGCTGCGCCAGCGTGGAGAAGTCGACGTACCCCGTGGCCTCCAGGACCTTGATGTGGTCCAGGACGGTGGTGTTGGCGTCGTCGGCGAGAGCACGGACCAGTGTGTTCTGGGTGGCGGCGCGGACCTGCGCGACGACGGAGAAGACCCGGCCGTGGGCCAGCCGCACGATGTTCGCGAACTCCCGGTCGAAGTCCTGCCCCTGCGCCGCGGTCAGCGTGGCGAGCCACTGCCGCTGCTGGTCGTTGGGCTGGTTCGGGATCGGCACGTTCAGCTGGGTCGCGACGCTGCGGACATGGGCGTCCAGGGAGATGTGCCCGTCGACGAGGTGCTGCCCGGCCGTCCGTACGGCCGCCGTGGTGCCCTTCTGCTCCGCCATCTCGCCGGCCGGCAGCTCCCAGAGCCCGGCCAGCCGGACCTTGACGACGAAGTCCCGGTCCTGCGCGGACAGCGGCCCGTACGCCGTCGACACGGTCTGCGCGCTGAGCACGTTCACCGAGCCGGTCGGGTCCGAACGGTCGGCGTACGACCAGATCGGGAACACCAGGGCGGCGAGGGTCGCCGCCAGACAGGCGATGATCAGTCCGGTCCCGCTGAGTATGCCTCGCCCCTGGACGGGGGGTCGGGGTCGCGCGCGCATGATGCCTCCAGCACCGCACGGTGGGGCTTCGCCGTGCGGGCTTGGCATAGTACCCAGGTGGGTGTGTGGGGGCTTGGGGCGGATGTCGTGTGCGGGTGGGTTGTGGTGTGGGGCGGATGTCGTGTGCGGGTGGAGTGTGGCTGGTCGCGCAGTTCCCCGCGCCCCTGACGGGGCGCTCCACGGCCGCATCTCTCAAGCCGCGGGCAGGCGTGCCGCAGGGCGGCACGGGTGGGCGCGGGCGGCACCCTGCCAGCGCCGGTGAGCGACACCCCCCGCCCTCAGCCCCCGCCGCTCACGCCCTCCGCAGCAGCGCCCTTCGCCGGGGCGCCGGTCCGGAGCGTTGCAGCCACCACGCCCGCAGTCGCCGATGCGTACCGCTGCCCCCGGTCCGCCCCTCCCGCAGCAGCTGCGCCGCGAAGTCCAGGGCGTCCCGCCGATAGCCCCCGGTCATCGGCCGCCGCTGCGCATACGCCAGGAACGCCTCCCGGTACGCCGTCCCCAGGATCTCCGGCAGCTCGGGCGCCACCTTCGCCACCACATCCGCCCGCTTCGCCGCCAGCGCCCGTGCCTGCACGCCCATCCGCACCCGGTCGAACCCCTCCGGGACCGGCGTCCCGGCGACCAGCGAGGAGAGCACCGCGGCCTGGGCGAGCCCGACCCGCTGCCGGGTGGCGTCGGCGATGTCGGGGATCTCGGCGGCGGCCGGTGGTGCCGGTGGTGCCGGGGGTTCCGACCGCCCGTCGGCGCCCCCGCCACCCGCCGCGACCGCCGCCCGGATCGCCCCCAACTCCCGCTCCAGCTCGGCCGGTTCCGGGAAGAGATCGTCCCGCTCCAGCAGGACGCCGGGCGGCGCGACCCGGGACGCGAGGTCGGTGAGGATGTCCAGGACCGCCGGGGGCACCGGGTGGGCGTGGCTGTCGTGCCAGACGCCGTCGCGCTCGACGCCGCCCGCGACATGGACGTAGGCGATGGCCTCGACGGGCAGCTCGGCGAGCGCCTTGGCCGGGTCCTCGCCCCGGTTGACGTGGTTGGTGTGCAGGTTCGCCACGTCGATCAGCAGCCGGACCCCGGTGCGGTCGACGAGGTCGTACAGGAACTGCCCCTCGGTCATCTCCTCGCCCGGCCAGGCGATCAGCGCGGCGATGTTCTCGACGGCGAGCGGCACCGGCAGCGCGGCCTGGGCGATCCGGATGTTCGCGCAGAGGACGTCGAGGGCGTCCCGGGTGCGCGGGACGGGGAGGAGATGGCCCGCCTCCAGGGCCGGGGAGGCGGTGAGCGGGCCGCCCGCGCGGACGAACGCGATGTGCTCGGTGACCAGCGGGGCGCCGAGCGCCGCCACCCGCTCGGCGAGGGCGGCGAGCCGCTCCTCGTCGGGGCGGTCCGCGCCGCCGAGGCCCAGCGAGACGCCGTGCGGGACGACGGTCACCCCGCGCTCGCGCAGCCGCCGCAGCGACTCGGGGAGGTGGCCCGGGCAGGTGTTCTCGGCCACGACCTCGACCCAGTCGATGCCCGGCATCCGCTCCACGGCGTCCGCGATCTCCGGCCGCCAGCCGATGCCCGTGCCCAGCCGCTGCAAGGTCATGGTTCTCCCCCTCCTGCCCCGAGTGCCGCTCCGAGTGCTGCCCCGAGTGAGGGGGGTATGGCCCCGGAGCGCGCCCGCGAACCGTGCTGCCTGCCGCTTCAGAGCAACATTTGAGGTTCGGGACCGCGCTCCGGGGAGCTCTTCGGCTACTGGCTGAGCACGCCGCCCTCGGAGGCCTCCGGGTCGGGGCGCCCGGTGTTCACCGTGCCCGGCGCGGCGGGGGACGGCTTGGACGTGGTGCGCACATTGCCGCTGGCCTGCGCGGCCGGCGCGGAGGGCGCCACCACCCCCGGCGCCGGCACCGCCGGACCGGTCGGGCTGGCCGTGGTCCCGTTGGCGATCTCGTTGGCGATGGCCTCGAAGTCGACCTTGCCGGTCTTCTCCAGGATCGTGATGTGGTCCAGCACGGTCTGGTTGGTGTCGGAGGCCAGCTGCCGCACCAGGCTGTTGCGGGTGGTGTTCCGTACCGTCCCGATCGCCGGGAAGATCTTGCCGTGGGCGGCCCGCAGCAGGTTCACGAACTTGTACTCGTACTCCTCGCCGGTCGCCGCCGACATCTCCTGGAGCCAGCCCTGCTGCTGCTCGTTGGGCACGTTCGGCAGCTCGACGCCCAGTTGCGCCGCGACGATCCGCACCCGCCGGTCCAGGTCGGTGTGGCCGACGATCAGGTGGTCGCCGGCCTCCTTGATCGCGGCGCTCGGCGCCCGCTGGATCGCCTGCTGCCCGGCCGGCAGCTCCCACAGCCCGGCCAGCCGGACCCGCACGATCAGATCGCGGTCGGAGGCCGTCAACGGTCCCCACTCGGTCATCACGGTCCCCGCCGCCACGTTGGCCTGCCCGGTGCCGGAGCGGTCGGCGTACGACCACACGGGGTACACGAGCGCGCCGACCGTACCGGCGAGGGTCGCCAGAATGAGGGCCGTTCCGTTCAAACGCCGCAAGGGGTGCCTCCCCGTGTCGCTGGTTCAGTGCCAGGAGTTACGGCCGGGACGGCGGCGCCGCTCAAACAAACGGTAAAGTTTTCCAGGGAAGTTAAAAAAGTGCAGGTCAGCGAAGTGCCGGATAGTCCGCGACCACCGTGCAGCTGCCCGGCGCGATCTCGGTGAACCCGGCGTCCCGCACCAACGGCAGCCCGCCGCCCGTCAGTTCACGCCACTCGGCCGGATCGGCGGTCCGTACGGCGAGCGGGAACCCGGCGTCCCGCCAAGCCACCCGCTCCTCCTCCGGCAGCGCCCACCAGGCCAGTTGGGCCCCGTGCCCGGCCTGCGCCATCGCCTTCCCCGCGGACATCTCCAACTCGGGGTTCAGCCACAGCACCGGCGCGGACCGGTCGACGCCGGCGGGCGGCTCCGGGTCCTCCAGCTCGGTCCCCGACACCTGCAACTTGGCCAGATCCTTCGGCCACCCGTCCAGGGGAACCGGCGGAAACACCCGTACCTCGGCCGCCTTCCCCGTGAGGGTGATCCCGGGCAGCCCCTCGGCCCGCCGCCACTCGGCTCCCCGCGCCCGCCGCACCACCTTCCGGATCCGCGCGTCCTCCCAGTCCCGAACGGCCTGCGCCCACTCCCCGTCCCCGAGGGCGCGCGGATCACTGAGCAGCGTCAGCACGGCCCGGGCGGCCGTCTCCAGGGCGTCGGTACGGGCCGGCGGAGCCGCCTTCTCGATCCGCACGACAAGCGGCAACACGAACTGGGGTGCTTCGTCACGACTATTGGCCGAGACCTGGAAGGGAGCGCTCACCGCACCAACCTTAAGGGGCGCGGGGCTGTGCCCGTTTTGCGGCTCCGCCGCGGGGGCGCGACCAGCCACCCACGTACCCGCACCCCGCCGCGTTGGGCACCACGCACCCCCGTCCCGCACGACAATGTCCCCATGCACCGTGATCTTGAACTGGCCCGCGTAGGCCGCCGCTACGGCATACGCGGCCCCTGGGTGTTAAGAGGCGTCGACCTCACCATCACCCCCGGCTCCCTCACCCGCGTCGAGGGAACGAACGGCACCGGCAAGTCCACCCTGCTCCGCCTGGTCGCCGGCATAGACAGCCCCACCGAGGGCCGGATCACCGGCCGCCCCCGCACCGCCTACGTCCCCGAGCGCTTCCCCTCGGCGCTCCCCTTCACCCCCTCCGGCTACCTCACCCACCTCGGCACGGTCCACGGCCTCTCCCGCCGTACGGCCGCCGCCCGCGCCGCGGACTGGCTGGAGCGGTTCGGCGCCGCCGCCTACGCGGCCACCCCCATGGCCCAGCTCTCCAAGGGCACCAGCCAGAAGGTCGCGGTCGCCCAGGCCCTGCTCGCCGACCCCCGGCTCCTCGTCCTCGACGAGGCCTGGACCGGCCTGGACGCCGAGGCGCGCGCGGAGCTGGAGCGGGCGGTGGCCGAACGCACCGCCGCCGGGGGCGCCGTCGTGTTCGTGGATCACGATCCGCGGCGGCTCGCGGGCGCGCCCGACGCGATCTACCGGGTGGTCGACGGCACCCTCGCCCCCGGTGCCGTACCGGTGGCCCCACCCGTCGGCCCGCACACCGTGGTGACCGTGCGGGGCCCGGCCGGCGGCCGTCTCCCCGCCGACGCGACCCGCACGGCGTCCTCGGCCGAGGAACCGACCCCCGGCACCTACCGTCTTACGGTTCCCGCGTCCCACTCGGACGTGGTCCTGCGCGCCCTCCTCACGACCGACCCGCCCTGGCACGTGGTCACCGTGGGCCCCGCAACCGCCCCAGCTGCCCCAGCCGTCCCACCGGACGAGAAAGACCGCCCATGACCGCACTCCTCCGCTACCAGACCGCACTCCTCCTGCGCTCCCAGCGCTGGCTGCCGCCGGTGATCCTGTACGCCGTGTTCCTCGGTGTGGGCGTGCAGAGCGGCCAGCCGGTGCTGGACTCGCTCGGCTACACGGCCGCCGCGCTGCTGCCGGTGGCCGCCTGGCTGGTACGGATCTGTGTCACCGGCGAACCGCCGGCCGCCCGCGCCTGTGTCACCGCCGCGAGCGGCCCGGCCAGGGCCCATCTCGCCGCCCTGCTCACCGCGCTCTTCGCCGCCGCGCTGCTCGGCACGGCGGCCACCCTGCTCGTGACGGTGATCAGCCGGCACGCCACCAACGACCACCGGCTCCCCGTGTCACCCCTGCGGGCCGGGGCCGCCGGCCTGCTCGCGACCCTCGTCTGCGCGCTGCTCGGCACCGCCGTCGGCGCGCTCACCAACCGGCCGCTGCTGCGCTCGCCGGGCCGCGCGGTGCCCACGATGCTGCTGGCCGCGCTGCTCGCCACGGTGGTCGCCGGCTCCCCGGCCCACGCGGCGGTCAGCGGCCTGGTCACCGGCTCGGAGTCCGGCCGGATCCCGGTCTCCCCGCTGCCGCCGGCCGCGGCGGCCCTGCTCACCACCGCGGCCTTCGCCATCGCCTGCGCCCTCAACGGCCGCCGCTCACCCTGAACAGGCGCTCCGCTGCCCCTCCAGCCACTCGCACCGGGGGCACATCGTGATGCCCTTGTACGACTCCGGGTACTCCGTCGGCTCCCGGCACAGCACACACTCGGCATACGGCGGCCCGTCGGCCGCAGGCGGCTTCGCGGCCCCGGTGATCGTGCAGTAGCCCTCGTCGCTCATGTCCCCAGCGTAGGACGGTCACCGGTGACCCGGTGTCTCCCCGATCAGCTCGGACACCTTCACGAAGCGGAAGCCTCGCTTGCGGAGTTCCGGTACGACGGTGCGGACCACCTGTTCGGTGGTGGGGGCGGCGCTGCGGGTGCAGTGCATGACGACCACGGAGCCGGGCTTCACACCGTCCAGGACCTGCTGGGTCACGGCGTCGGCGTCCGTGGCGAAGGCGTCGCCGCTGACCACGTCCCACTGGACCGCGGTGACCCCGAGGGCGCCGACCGCGCGGAGTGCCTGGTTGTCGTAACAGCCGCCGGGGAAGCGGAAGTACGGCATCGGGTGCGGTACCCCGGCCCGGAGCAGGGCGGCGTAGGCGCGCTCCACGTCCGACTTCATGTTCGCGGCGGAGACGGTCGGCAGGCCGTAGCAGTCGCCGGTGAAGGCGTAGTGGCTGTAGGAGTGGTTGGCGACCTCGAACTGCGGGTCGCGGCCGAGGGAGCGGGCCTGGTCCGGGTACTGGTCGGCCCAGCGGCCGGTCATGAAGACCGTGGCCGGCACCTTCAGGCGGCGCAGGGTCGCGATCAGCGCGGGGTTGTCGAAGTGTTCGCCCGCCGCCGCGCGCGGGCCCTGGTCGGCGGTCATGTCGGCGTCGAAGGTCAGGGCGACGGTCTTGCCCAGGGTGCGCGGGCCGTTCATGAAGACGGCGGCGGTACCGCCCGGGCCCGCCGCGAGCGTGGGCGGCTTGGCGGCGGGGGCGGGCTTCGCGGGGGCCGGGGGTCCGGCGTGCGGCGCCTGGGCGGTGCCGCAGGCGGCGAGCGCGGCGCCCAGGGCGACGCAGACGGCGGTCGTACCGGTAAGACGGCGTGCTAGTCGGATCACCGTATGAACGTAGGGTGGAATGTCCGATTTTCTGAGGTGGCGCGGCGCCGGGTCACCCGGGCGGCGGGCCTTGCCTCACCGCGCTCTCGCTGATCTCCGCCGGGGTGTCGCCGTTCGGCGCCGGCTGCTGGGCCCGTTCCAGGAAGCGCAGCAGTTCCACCGGGAAGGGCAGGACCAGGGTGGAGTTCTTCTCGGCCGCCACCGCCACGATCGTCTGCAGCAGCCGCAGTTGCAGGGCCGACGGGGTGGCCGCCATCTGCTGGGCCGCCTCGGCCAGTTTCTTCGAGGCCTGGAGCTCGGCGTCGGCGTTGATGATCCGGGCCCGGCGCTCACGGTCGGCCTCGGCCTGGCGGGCCATCGAGCGCTTCATCGTGTCCGGCAGCGACACGTCCTTGATCTCGACCCGGTCCACCTGCACCCCCCAGCCCACGGCCGGGCTGTCGATCATCAGCTCCAGCCCCTGGTTGAGCTGCTCGCGGTTGGAGAGCAGATCGTCCAGGTCGCTCTTGCCGATGATGGACCGCAGCGAGGTCTGGGCCATCTGCGAGACGGCGAACTTGTAGTCCTCGACCTTGACCAGCGCGCTCACCGCGTCGACCACCCGGAAGTAGACGACCGCGTCCACGCGCACGGTGACGTTGTCGCGGGTGATGCCCTCCTGGGCGGGCACCGGCAGCGTCACGATCTGCAGGTTGACCTTGTAGAGCCGGTCCACGAACGGGATCACCAGGTTGAAGCCGGGCTTCCGGACGTCACCGGTGACCCGGCCGAGCCGGAACAGCACACCCTGTTCGTACTGCTTGACGACCCGCGCCCCGGCGGCCAGGTACAGCGCGCCGGCGCTCAGCGCCGACACCACCGCGACCAGCAGCTCCTGAACCATCACGACCCCCAGGTAAAGAGGTCCGATTTATCTGATGCTGCAACGATATGCCCGGTGGGAGGGTCGGGGCCACGGTCGCCGGGAAGCAGGTCCGGGCCGGGATGCCGAGGGGCGTCGGCATCCCGGCCCGGGTGCGGCCGCCGGTTCAGGCGGCCGTGCCTCAGGTCGCCGCGACCCCGGTGGCCGTGGCTTCGGTGGCGGTGGCCTCGGCGGCCGTGACCTTCACCGGCTCGGTACCCGCGTCGCTGTGCCGCTCGGCCCAGCTCTCCAGGGCGGTCCGGCAGGCGTGGTCGAGGTGGTGCAGCCCCGACAGGTCCACCCGGATCGGGCGGTCCTGGGGCAGCGCCTCCAGACTGTCGAGGATCTTGGGCAGCCGCAGGAAGGTCGCGTTGCCCGAGAGATAGGCGTCGATCGGGCCCGCGCCCTTGTCGACCACCTCCAGCTTGAGGTGCGAGGCCTCCCAGGCGGTCTTGACGATCGACAGGGCCAGCCCGATGAGCACCCCCTCGAACATGCTCACCGCGACGATCGACACCGCCGTGACGACCAGGATCAGCGCCTCGCCCCGGTGCTCCCGCCACAGCGCGGCCAGCGCGCGCACCGGGATCAGCTTGGCGCCCGAGTAGACCAGGATTCCGGCGAGCGCCGGGATCGGTATGTAGCCCAGCGCTCCCGGCAGCAGGGCCGCGAACAGCAGCAGCCAGACACCGTGCAGCACCCGGGACGCCTTCGTCCGGGCACCCGCCTGCACATTGGCCGCGCTGCGCACGATCACCGCGGTCATCGGCAGCGCGCCGAGCACTCCGCAGAGCGCGTTGCCCGCGCCCTGGGCGATCAGCTCCTGGTTGTACCTGGTCCGTGGACCGCTGTGCAGCCGGTCCACGGCCGCCGCGCTGAACAGCGACTCGGCGGACGCGATCAGCGTGAACGCGACGATCGTGCCGATCACCCCGAGGCTCGCCAGCTCGCCGAAGGCGCTCAGCGGCGGCGGCTGGACGGAGCCCAGCAGCCCGTGCACCTCGACGGTGGCGACCGGCAGGCCCAGGAAGAGCGCGGCCAGGGTGGCGAGACCGACGGCGGCCAGCGGCCCGGGGACCGTACGCACCCGCGCCGGGACGTACTTCCACAGCACCAGCACCGCGACGGTGCCCGCGCCGAGGGCGAGGGAGGCCAGGGCCTTCCCGTCCCCGAGGGCGTCCAGGAACGCCCCCGGCAGTCCGGCGATCTTGCCGGGGCCGGACTCGGGGGCCTTGGCGGCGAGCGCCGGATACAGCTGGCCGGCGATCAGGACCAGACCGATTCCGGCCAGCATGCCCTCGACGACCGAGACCGAGATGGCCCGGAAGTACCGCCCCAGCTTCAGGGCGCCCATGGTGATCTGAAGGAGGCCGGTGACAAGCACGATCACCCCGAGCACCGGCAGCCCGAACTCCCGCACCGCCTCGAAGACGAGCACGGTCAGGCCGGCGGCCGGCCCCGACACCTGAAGGCTGCTGCCGCGCAGCAGCCCGGTGACGAGACCGCCCACGATGCCGGTGACCAGGCCCAGTTCGGCCGGGACACCGGAGGCGACGGCCACGCCCACGCACAGCGGGAGCGCGACCAGGAAGACGACGAGAGAGGCGGCGAAGTCCTGACGTATGTAAGGGAACTTGGTCATCGTGGCGCTCACAGGGCCTCGAAGGAGTCGGTGGCGGCGCGGTGTTCGCGCACGGCACCGGTGTGGACCTCGTAGTACCAGCCGCGCAGGGTCAGTCGGCCCTCCGTCAGCTTCCGGTCGATGAAGGGGTACGAGCGCAGCCGCAGCAGCTGGGCGAGCACATGGTTCTGCACGCCCTCGGCCACGGCCGGGTCCTCCACCGCCCCGCTCGGGCGCGGCTCGGCGCTGGCCAGCCAGTCCCGTACGGCGGGTACGGCGGTCAGGTCGTCGCCGCGCACCAGCGCGCCGACGGCGCCGCAGTGCGAGTGTCCGCAGACGACGATGTCGCGGACGCCGAGCACCTCCACGGCGTACTCGATGGTGGCCGCCTCGCTGGTGGGGTGGACCGAGGCGTACGGCGGGACGATGTTGCCCGCGGTGCGCAGCTCGAAGAGCTCGCCCGGGCGGGCGCCGGTGATCAGGGCCGGGACGACCCGGGAATCGGAGCAGGTGATGAAGAGCACCTGCGGGGACTGGCCTTCGGCGAGTCTGGCGAACTCCTCAGGGCGCTGTCCGAACGTACGGGCGTTGTCGATGAGGGGCTGCATGGTCTGTGGACTCCTCCTGGCGCGCCACAGCGGCGCGTCGGGCTTGCACGACGGGCGTGGGGGGTTGAAGAGCCGGGGCGGAACCCGCCCGTCAGCAGCGGAAGACCTGGAGCGCGGCCGGTGAGTGGGCTCTGGAGGCTCTTGTCGTGCGGTGGTGCCTGGCCTGGCGAGGCGTCGAGGCGTGTATGGCCTCGGTGGGCCGGGCGGCGGGCTGACGGTCGTCGGCCCAGCCGGCGGTGGGGGCGCGATGGCGGTCCGCGGTCGGTGGGGGGCTGGGGGGCTCCCCGCAGAGGCCGTGGTCCCGGAGGGTGTGCGAGCCGTCCCGTACGGCCTTCGCCGAGGACTTCGGTCCGGGCTGAGCCTTGGCCTCGACATGACTGAGGGTGTGCGCGGCTGCGAAGGTTGCGGCGGGCGCGAAGAACTGGACGGCGAGCAGGGCGGCGGCCAGGAGCGAGAACACGGTCCGGGCCGTCGTACCTCGGAACATGAGCCCCCCTCGCGGCAGTTCACGCCTCTCGTGTGCACCAAGCACAGGTCAATGGTTGGTCAAGAAACACGTTAACCCTGCAAAGTTGTTTGCAGGGTTAAATCGGTGTTGCGAGCCCAAGAGAGCGTGAAAAATGCCGGTGGGGTGGCTCGATCAGGCTCTTGACCTGGAGGGCTTGATCGAATAGCGGCCGACCGGGCCGACTATGCGGCGGTTACGAGCCCCTTGGCGTCCCGGGCCAGCGCGGTGAGCCGGGATATCGCGCGGAAGTACTTCTTGCGGTAGCCGCCGTTCAGCATCTCCTCGCTGAACAGCCTGTCGAAGGGCAGCCCGGAGGCCAGGACCGGCACCTCGCGGTCGTAGAGCCGGTCCGCGAGGACCACCAGCCGCAGCGCGGTCGACTGGTCCGGCACCGGCCGCACATCCGTCAGGCAGACCGCCGTCAGGCCGTCGGTCAGCGCGCCGTAGCGGCTGGGGTGCACCTTGGCCAGGTGGTCCAGGAGGTGCGGGAAGTCGTCGAGCGAGGCGCCCGGGGTGCCGTACGCCGCCTTGGTCACCTGCTCGTCGGAGTACGGCGCCGGCGCCTCGGGCAGGCCGCGGTGGCGGTAGTCCTCGCCGTCGATGCGCAGGGTGCGGAAGTGGGCGGACAGGCCCTGGATCTCGCGCAGGAAGTCGACGGCCGCGAACCGGCCCTCGCCGAGCTTGCCCGGCAGGGTGTTGGAGGTGGCGGCGAGCGCGACCCCGGCCTCGACCAGCCGGCCGAGCAGACTCGACACCAGGACCGTGTCGCCGGGGTCGTCCAGCTCGAACTCGTCGATGCACAGCAGGCGGTGGCCGGAGAGGGTCCGCACGGTCTGCTGGAAGCCGAGGGCGCCGACCAGGTTCGTCAGCTCCACGAAGGTGCCGAACGCCTTCAGCGCCGGCTCGGCCGGGGTGGCGTGCCAGAGGGAGGCCAGCAGGTGGGTCTTGCCGACGCCGTACCCGCCGTCGAGGTAGACCCCGCGGGGCCCGGCGGGCACCTTCGCCGCCTTGGCCTTCCCGAAGCCGAAGAAGCCGCGCTTCGCGCCGCCGGCCACCGCGTGCGCCCCGCCGAGACCGGCCGCGAAGCCTTCGAGGACCCCGACGGCCTCGGTCTGGCTCGGCTGGTTCGGGTCCGGGAGGTAGGTGGCGAAGCGCACCAGGTCGAAGCGCGGCGGCGGCACCATCTCGGCGACCAGCCGGTCCGCGGGCACGTGCGGCGAACGGGCGCACAGCGACAGCGGGCCCGCGTCGGCTATGGGACTGACCTCGGATGCGGCAGGAGAAGACGACACGGTTACCCATGCTAGTTGCCGTGCCACACTGCACGACATGCGACGCCTGTTCCCTGTGACCGAACAAACATCAGCCCAGGCCGGGGCCCCCGGCGGGGGGACCTGGGAGACGGGGGACGGCCCCGGTGGCGTGGGGGGCTCCGGTGGGAGTGGCGACGGGCGGGGGGCTTTGGGGCAGGGGTGGTCCGGCGACGGCCGGGTGGGCGGCTCCGGTGCGCCGGGCGAGGGGGCGGGTGGTGGCCGGGAGTGGAGTCTCGGCGAGCTGGCTCTTGCCTATGCCTATCCGGAGTCGGCCGGGCGGGAGCCGTGGCTGCGGGCCAACATGGTGTCCACGCTCGACGGGGCCGGTCAGCACGACGGGCGTTCGCAGCCCATCTCCGGTGCGGCCGACATGCGGATCTTCGGCACTCTGCGAGGGCTCGCGGATGTCGTCGTCGTAGGTGCGGAAACGGTACGGCAGGAGGGGTACCGGCCGGTACGCGAGCGGGCGGAGTTCGCGGGCGCCCGGGCCGCGGCGGGGCAGGCGACGGTCGCCGCGGTCGCCGTCGTCAGCGCGAGCCTGGACCTCGACTTCTCGCTGCCGCTGTTCACCTCGCCGCTGGTGCCCACGCTGGTCCTGACCGGCGCGGCGGCCGCCCCCGACCGGGTCGCCGCCGCCGAGCAGGCCGGCGCCCGGGTGGTGACCGCGGGTGACGGCACCGGCGTCGACCCCGACCGCGCGGTCCGCGCCCTCGCCGGTCTCGGCCACACCCGGCTGCTCACCGAGGGCGGCCCCAGGCTGCTCGGGCAGTTCATCGCCGCCGGTGTCCTCGACGAGCTGTGCCTGACGGTCTCGCCGATGCTCACGGCGGGGGCCGCGCAGCGCATCGCCGGGGGCCCCGGTGTCGCGGTACCCCAGCGCTTCGAACTAGTGTCCCTGCTTGAGGAGGCCGGATTCCTGTTCGGTCGTTACCGTCGGTCCTGAAATCAGCGGAATCTACCGTTCCGCTTAGCTTCCGGCGGGCACACTGAATCCGGCAGTACCCGTGCGATCACGGGGCAGGATGGTTTCCGCAGGGGTGCTCGGCCCCACGGAGGACAGAGGGCCGAAGCGGTCCTCCAAGGAGAAGAGGCGCCTGGTGTTCACAAGCGTTCTGATGATCGAGAAGGCCCTGACGTCCGCCGACGTGGAGTTCGTCACCACCTTGCACGGGGACGAGCCGGTCGTCTTCCATGTGCTCCTCCAGCCGCGCGGCGACCAGGCGGACCGTCTGCTGCGGGCCATCGACGACATCGCACTCGGCGAACTCGACGAGGCCGCGCGTGAGCGGGAGACCCCGGAGGGGGACGCGGCGAAGGGCCCGGCCGAGCAGGCGCTGGACGTGTCCCTGACGGCCCTGCGGGCGGCCGGGAGCAGTGCGGAGGGGCGGATGGTCGAGGACCACCCGCTGGACGCGCTGCGGAAGCTGGTGGAAGAGGTGGCCGCGGACGAGGTGATCGTGCTGACCGATCCGCACTATGTGGAGGAGTTCTTCCACCGGGACTGGGCGTCCCGGGCGCGGCACAAGGTGGGGGTGCCGGTGCTGAAGTTGTTCTCGCACAGTAAGGCGTAGGCGCCGGAGGGGGGTGCGGTGCGTCGGCGGGTGCCGGTGCGCTGTGGCTGGTCGCGCCCGCGCGGCGGTAGCCGCATATGAACACAGCCCCGCGCCCCTTTCGGGGGCGCTGATGCTCGCGCCCCTTGCACGGCACCGTGTGTCCGAGCACATAGGCTAGGGCTGCTTTCGCACGTCACCGTCTCTGGGAGAAACACATGGCACCCGGCCTTCCTTCCGCCATGGAGCGACCGCACTTCGTCGGGATCGGCGGCGCCGGGATGTCGGGGATCGCGAAGATCCTCGCGCAGCGCGGTGCCGCGGTGGCGGGGAGCGACGCCAAGGAGTCGGCGACGGCCGAGGCGCTGCGGGCGCTGGGGGCCACGGTGCACATCGGGCACGCGGCGGGGCACCTGGCGGACGACGCCAGCTGTGTCGTGGTGTCGTCGGCGATCCGGAAGGACAACCCCGAGCTGGCGCGCGCGGCCGAGCTGGGCATCCCGGTGGTGCACCGCTCGGACGCGCTGGCCGCGCTGATGGACGGGCTGCGGCCGATCGCGGTGGCCGGGACGCACGGCAAGACGACCACCACGTCCATGCTGGCCGTGTCGCTCACCGCGCTGGGCCGCGAGCCGTCGTACGCCATCGGCGGCGATCTGGACGCGCCCGGCTCGAACGCCCTGCACGGCGAGGGTGAGATCTTCGTCGCCGAGGCGGACGAATCGGACCGCAGCTTCCACAAGTACGCGCCCGAGGTCGCGATCGTCCTCAACGTGGAGCTGGACCACCACGCCAACTACGCCTCGATGGACGAGATCTACGAGTCCTTCGAGACCTTCGCGGACCGGATCGTGCCCGGCGGCACGCTGGTCATCAACGCCGATCATGAGGGCGCCAGGGAGCTGACCCGGCGGGTGGCCGGGAAGGTGCGGACGGTGACGTACGGCGAGGCCGCGGACGCCGACGTACGGGTGCTGTCCGTCGTACCGCAGGGCCTGAAGAGCGAGGTCACCGTCCTGCTGGACGGGGACGAGCTGACGTTCGCGGTGTCCGTCCCCGGGCGGCACTACGCCCACAACGCCGTCGCCGCGCTGGCCGCGGGCGTGGCCCTGGGGGTCCCGGCCGCGGAACTCGCACCCGCCCTGGCCGCCTACACGGGCGTCAAGCGGCGCCTCCAGCTCAAGGGCGAGGCGGCCGGCGTCCAGGTGATCGACTCCTACGCCCACCACCCGACCGAGATGACCGCCGACCTGGAGGCGATGCGCGGCGCCGCCGGTGACAGCCGCATCCTGGTCGTCTTCCAGCCGCACCTGTTCTCCCGCACCCAGGAGCTGGGCAAGGAGATGGGCGACGCGCTGGCCCTCGCGGACGCCTCGGTCGTCCTCGACATCTACCCGGCCCGCGAGGACCCGATCCCCGGCATCACCAGCGAGCTGATCATCGAGGCGGCGCGGGCCGCCGGCGCCGACGTCACCGCCGTGCACGACAAGGACGAGGTGCCCGCCGTGATCGCGGGAATGTCCAAGCCGGGTGATCTGGTTCTCACCATGGGCGCGGGCGATGTGACCGACCTGGGCCCGAGGATCCTGGAACGCCTGGCGAAGTAAGGGGCTGAGAGTCATGTCGTACGACGTAGAGAAGCCGGACGAGCAGTGGCGGGCGGAGCTGACCCCGGCCGAGTACGCCGTGCTGCGTCAGGCGGCGACCGAGCCGGCCTTCACCGGTGAGTACACCGACACCAAGGCCAAGGGCGTCTACTCCTGTCGCGCCTGCGGCGCCGAGCTGTTCACCTCCACCACCAAGTTCGAGTCGCACTGCGGCTGGCCGTCCTTCTACGACCCGAAGGACACCGACGCCGTCGAACTGATCGAGGACCGCACCCACGGCATGGTCCGCACCGAGGTGCGCTGCGCCCGCTGCGGCTCGCACCTCGGCCATGTCTTCGACGGCGAGGGGTACGCGACCCCGACCGACCAGCGGTACTGCATCAACTCGATCTCGCTGCGGCTCGCCGAGGACGAGAGCTGAGGGCAGGGCTCAGGAGAGCCGGACCGGGCTGGGCAGCAGTGCCCGGGCCGGTACCGGCGTCCACCGGACCTCACCGGCCGCGTCGCGTGTGACGCGGCCGAAGGCCTGGTCCCCGAAGTGGAACGCGAAGCCGTAGGTGCGGGGAGCGAGCAGCTGGTCCAGCAGGGTACGGCGGGCCTTCAGCACCCCCGCGACGTCCACGTCGGGTCCGGAGGGCCACTCCGGGTGGCTCAGCTGCGCGGGCGTGTGGAAGGCGTCCCCGAGGACCAGGATCCGCCTGCCGCGCGAGGCGGAGACCACGTACGTCGTGTGGCCGGGGCTGTGCCCGGGAGTGATCAGGGCGGTGACGCCCGGCCACACCTCGTCGCCGTCGTCGAACTCGCCCAGCACGCGGGACATCGGCACCATGAACCCGTCCCACGACGGGGCTCCCACCTTGATCTCCCCCCGCCAGAACGGGCCCCACTCGGCGCCCGCCACCAGGTAGCCGGCGCAGGGGAACGCCTTGTGCGGGGCCTGGTCGCGATCGGGGACGAAGCCGACGCCGGTGTGGTCGGTGTGCAGGTGGGTGAAGGCCACGGTGTCCACGGACTCCGGGGCGACCCGGAGCGCCCGCAGGGTCTTCAGCAGGGCACCCCCTCGGGAGACACCGAGCGCCGGTGACAGGACGTTGCCGCCCAGGCCCACGTCGATGAGCAGCCTGCGCCGGCCGCGTTCGACGAGCACGCCGCCCGCCGAGGCGGCGATCCGGCCGGAACGGGTCAACGCCTCCGGGTGCTCCTGCCAGTAGGCGGCCGGGACGGCCGGGAGAAAGCCCACGGGGTCCAGCTCCATCGCCGCGTCGACGACATAGGTGAGCCTGGTGTCTCCCAGGGTGAGGGTACGGACGGCGGACTGGTCGCTCAGCGCCCCGGTCCGGGGGCGGGCGGCGTGCGCGGGCGCGGTGTCCAGGAGGGTCGGGGACAGCGCCGCCGTGCTCGCGAGCGCGGTGCGCAGCACCCTGCGACGCGAGGGGCCGGGAGTGCGGGGCATGGCGGGATACCTCCGGTGGATGGAAGGGGGCGTCGACACGAGGACGTACGTCAGAGCGCCAGCAGTGTCGCGGGGTTGGCCGAGGTGACCGCGCGGAACTGGTGAGCCGTCAGCCCGGCTTCGGTGAACCAGCGCCGACTCGTGGCCAGCCAGTCGGTGGGGTCCGGCTGGTCCGGCTGACCGAGGTCGGAGCTGAACACGACGCGCGGATGGGCGCGCACCACCTCGGCCAGGTGCCGGGTGTCCCGGTGGCCCAGCAGGAGGGTCAGGGCGGTGAGTTCGACGTACAGGCCCGGAACCCGGGCCAGTTGGGCCAGGTCGGCCGGGGTGAGGCCGGACATCGGGTGGGTGGCGTGGGTCAGCAGCAGCCGGGGGAGTTCCAGACGCACCGCTTCGTCGATCACCCGCAGGGTCTCGTCCCGGTCGCAGTGTCCGGTCGCGAGGACGACGGGCAGGTCACGGGCGGCCCTGAGCACCTCGCGCACCCGCTCGCCGAGCCGGCCCGTGCCGTCCACGACGCGGTCGCCCCGCCAGCGGTCGGGGTCGAGGCGGGGGTGGAACGGCTCCCGGCGCAGCGCGGTCGGATGGGCGGGGCCGACCAGGGTGGGAAGGTGGACGACCAGCCGGGCCGGGCTGTCCGGTCCGTGGGCGTAGACGGCCTGTTCCACGACCTGGGGGCGGACTCCTCCGGCGAGATCGTTCAGCACGACCGAGCCGGAGACCGGCAGGCCCTCCTGCCGGGCCTCCCAGGCACTCGCCGCCGTGGACCCCAGATGGCTCTTGACCACCACCCAGCCGTCGACCTCCGCGTAGGCCCGGCCGGCGCCGCCGGTCGTCAGACGGCGCCGGTACAGGTCGGGCCCGGCGTGGTAGTGGACGTCCACCACCCGTCGTACCAGGTCACGCATTGCGGGAGGCGGGGTCGGCCGGGCCTTCCCACGGCTTGGCGTAGCCGAACCGGCGGCGGGCCTCGTCCAGGCGCAGGCCCGTGCCGACCGCCTCGGCGATGGCGGACTCGGTGCCTTCGACGCGTTCCGCCCGGTCCGCCACCTCGGCGGCCCGTTCGGCGGGTACCACGAGCACACCGTTGTCGTCGGCGACGATCACGTCACCGGGGCGCACGGTGACCTCGCCGATCGTGATGTGCCGTCCGGTCGCGGCGAGTTCCACTCGGTTCTTGCCGCTCACCATGGTGGCGCCGGTGCTGAACAGCGGGTATCCGGCGGCGCGGATCTCGCCGATGTCCCGGGCCGAGCCGTGCAGCGCGGTGCCGCGCACCCCGCGGCGCTGGGCCACCGAGGTCAGCAGCGAACCCCAGTTGGTGCAGGTGGTGGAGCCGCCGTTGTCGACCACCACGAAGGCTCCCGCGGGCACCTCGTCCAGGTAGTTGGCCGCGTTGCGGAACCTCCCGTCGGTACGGTCCACCGGCTGGTAGGTGACGGTGTACGCGAGGCCCGCGGTGCGCGCTCCGGGCACCCGCGCGCTGATTCCGGCGAGCACCCCGGCGATGCCGAGACTGTCCAGCGCGTCGGAGACCGAGGCGGTGTCGAGCGCGGCCAGCCGGTCCACCACGTCCACCGGGACGGCGGCCACGGGACCGGGGACCGTGGCCGCCGACTCGGCCTCCCCGCCCGGCAGTCGGGCGGCGACCGCCTCGGCGACCTGCCGGGTGCCCGCGCCGCCGCCCAGGTCGTAGGTGACGGTGGTACGGGCGCGGGCGACGGCGCGGACGGCGCCGCGCAGGTCCTCGGCCGGTACGGGCAGGCCGAGATGGTCCAGCATCTGGCCGATGGTGAGCAGCATCGCCATCGGGTTGGCCCGGTCCTGGCCGGCCATGGCCGGGGCGCTGCCGTGCACCGGCTCGAAGTAGCTGCCGTGGTCGCCGATGTTGCCGCTCGGCGCGAGACCGAGGCCGCCCATGACGCCGGCGCCGAGGTCGGAGAGGATGTCGCCGAACATGTTCTCGGCGACCAGGACGCCGAAGCGTTCGGGCCTGCGGACCATCCAGAGGGCGACGGCGTCGACGTTGAGGATCTCGGTCTCGATGTCCGGGTGGTCCCGGGAGATCAGTTCGAGACGTTCGCGCAGATGGTTGCCGCTCTGCCGGAGGACCATCGGCTTGTCCACCACGGTGAGCCGCCGGTGGCCGTGGGCCTCCGCGTGGGCGAAGCCGAACCGCAGCAGCCGGTCGATGCCGAACCGGGTCTGCAGCCGGAGTGTGACGCTGCTCTCCCCGGGGCCGGAGGCCAGGGCGTTCGGGTGCTCGCGCACGGCGTTCCACAGCGCCTCGTCGAGTCCGTGGACGTCGTAACCGGCGTACAGGCCCTCGGTGTTCTCGCGGATCACGGTGAAGTCGAACCGGCCGTGGTCCAGGTCGGTGACCGGGCGGATGTTGGCGTACAGGCCCAGACGCTGGCGGAGCTGGATGACCGGGGAGACGAACGTCCGGCCGGTACCGCGCAGCGACGGGGTGAGTTCGGCCTCCGCCTCACGCAGCGGCTTGCTGGTGATGGCGCCCAGCAGGCAGGTGTCGGTCTCCTCCAGCAGCTTCCAGGTCCGCTGGGGCACCGGGTCGCCCTCCTGGCGCCAGCACTCCCAGCCGATCTCCCCGAACCGGAAGTCCAGGGGCAGACGGAGCCGTTCGACGGTGCGCAGCGCGGCCTCGACGACCTCCGGGCCGATGCCGTCGCCGGGCAGGACGGCGACGCTCTTCCTCGGCGCGTTCCTCGGAGCCGACTTCATTGGATTCCCTTCTCCCGCAGATAGGTCTCGATCAGCGCGGCGACCTTCGCGGGCTGTTCGGCGTGGGGGCGCATACCGGCCCCGGCGACGACGTGCACTCTGTGGTGCGGGGCGGCGGCGGTGTGCCGCCGGGTGACGAGCTGGGAGTGGCTGCCCACGATCTGGAGCAACGGGCCCGGGTGGGCGCGTACGGCGGCACCGACGTCGATCCCGGACAGCAGCCGCATTCCGGCGGCGAGCCTGCGGCCGGCCGCCGCGTCGGCCCGCACGGGGACGGGGGCCGACGCCGGTGCGTCGTGCGGGAGGACCCGCCGGTTCAGCAGGGCGAGCGCCGGGCCGGGCCGGCCGGCCGCCGCCAGGTCGGCGATCTGTGCGAGCCGCCGCTCCAGGACCGGATCGGTGCGGGCGGGGCCCGAGACGAGCAGGGCCGCCGTGCCGGCGGCGCAGTCCGGGAGCAGGGCTTGGGCCACCGCGCCGCCCAGGGCGTTTCCGCAGAGCAGGTCGACGCGGCCGAAGTCCGGCAGCAGCGCCCGCCAGCGGGCGACGAGGGCGGCCATCGAGTCCACCGTCTCGTCCCACAGGGAGAGCGTGTCCACGACGGTCACCCGGAGCCCGGCCCCGGCCAGGGTCCGGATGACCGGGGCGAAGAACGCCCCCTCGTCCCAGTGGGGGATGACCGGGGCCAGGACGAGGGCGTGGGGCGCGCCGGCGGCGGTCTCCGGTCCGAAGACCGCCGTCGGCAGCACCGGTCGGGCGTGGGTCATCGGACGCCGGCGAGGGTGCGCGCGGTCGCGATGGCCTCGCCGTGCTCGCCGAGCAGGTCCTTGCGGTGCTCCACCGGCAGGTCGTAGCGGCCGAGGACCAGGTCCGGCAGCGGCAACGAGGGCCTGCCCTCGGGGATGTTGGCGAGCAGCAGGTCCGCCAGCTCCAGGGCCGGCGCCAGGTCGAGCCGGGCGGCGGCCTCGGGGTCGGTCCGGTCGAGGTGGGCCAGCCACTGCTCGGCGATGAGGTTTCCGGGGCCCTTGCCCATGCCCTGGATCGAGGAGTCCATCCAGGTCGCGCCGGCCGCGACCGCGCTGATGGCGTTGGCCAGGGCGAGCCCCAGGTTGTTGTGGGCGTGCAGCCCGACCGGGCCGCCGGTGACCGACTTGACCAGGGTGGTGAGGTCGGTGGTGTCGACGGGGGAGAGGCTGCCGTTGGAGTCGGCGAGGTAGACGAACTCGGCGCCGGCGTCGGTGGCGGCGGTGGCCACCTCGACCACGTCCCGGCCCGGCCACTGGCTGATCCGGGCGAAGTTGACGCCCACCGTGAAGCCGGTGTCCCTGGCCTGGCGGATGTAGTCGAGGCCGGTCTCGTAGCCCCGCGCGGGCAGGATGATCCGGACCAGCCGCGCACCCGCCGCGTACATGGCGGGCAGGTCGGCGCGGGTGATGTTCTTCGGGTGCAGGATCATCGCGACCCGCTCCGGGCCGATCTCCTGGGCCGTGGCGGCGATGAACTCGTCGTCGCCGCGGCCGGTCAGCCCGAGGTCGGGTATCGGGAGCAGGGAGCCCTTGCGGTAGGCGATCTCGATCCAGTCGAAGCCGGCCTCGACGCTCAGCCTCGCGTGCTTCAGGGCGTACTCGAGCGGGAAGGCGAAGCCGTTGCGGTAGCCGCCGTCGCGGAGGGTGACGTCGATGTTGACGATACTCATGGAGTCTCCAGAAGCTGCTGACTGTGGGTGGGGTCAGACGGTCTGCCGGGCGGTGGCCGCGTGGTGCGCGGCGAGCCGTCCGAAGATGAGCGAGCGCAGGACCGAGGTGGCCGGCGGGTAGGCGTGGTAGAAGAGGCCGGTGGCCTCGCCCGCGGCATACAGGCCGGGGATGGCGGTGCCGGACGGGGTGACGACGCGGGCGTCGAGGTCGGTGCGGACACCGCCGTAGGTGAAGCAGATCGCCGCGGTCACCGGGACGCCGATGAACGGCGCGGTGTCCAGCGGGGTGGCCCAGTTGGACTTCGGCGGGGTGATGCCGACGGTGTGCTTGCCGTCCAGCCGGGTCGGGTCGAACTCCCCGGGGGCGACGGCCGCGTTGAACTCGGCGACGGTCTTCTCCAGGCCCTCGGCGTCGACGCCCAGCTTCCCGGCGAGTTCCTCCAGGGAGTCCGCCTGCTCCGGCGGCACGTCGCTGAGCAGGGAGTTCATGATGCCCGGAATCGCCAGGGTCTTGGCGTCGGCGATCCAGTACGCCTCCTGGTCCTGGTTCTTCCAGATCTCGTGGCCGATGTGCTCGAAGGTGTTGTCCCAGGTGTCACGGCCCTCGTCGAAGAACCGCTCCAGCCGGCCGTTGACGAAGATGCCCGCCGGGAAGCCGTACAGCACCGAGTCGGCCTTGGTGGTACGGCGGTCGACCGGTTCGGCGTGGATGCCGTCGAACTGGCCGGCCGTGTCCGCGCCGAGCTCCAGCGCCATGCGCAGCGCGTCGCCGCGGTTGTTGGCGATGCCCGGCGCGATCAGCGGGAGGTCGCAGGCGCGGTCGCCCAGGTAGCGGGTGAGCATCTCGGTGTTGCCCTCGAAGCCGCCGCAGGCGAGCACCACCGCGCGGCCGGTCAACTGCCGGGTGCGGCCGTCGGATCCGCGCACCACGACGCCGTCCACGGAGCCGTCCTCGGCGGTGGTCAGGCGCAGCGCCTCGGTCTCGTAGTGGATCTCGACGCGGGGGTCGCGCTCCAGGGCGGCGCCCAGGTGCTCGACGATCGAGGCGCCGCCGCCCCGGGGGCTGGCCGGCGGGGTCATGGACGGGGTGCCCGCCTCGAAGGTGTGCGGGAGCGGGAAGTCCGCGAAGTCGATCTCGACGCCGTGCTTCTCGACGAAGGCCAGGGTCTGCGGAGCCTCCCGCTCGACGGTACGGCAGTAGTCGACGTCGGCCAGGCCGCCGGAGACCCGGCGGACGTGCTCGGCCCAGTCCGTGTCCAGCTTCCTGTTCTGGTCGATCCGCAGGAACGCGCCGGTCCAGCGGGTGGCGCCACCGCGCTCCTGCTCGGCGGACCGTTCCAGCACGGCTATCCGGGCGGGCGTCTCGCGGCCCTCGGTGGCCTCCGCGAAGGACAGGGCGGCCGACAGGCCTGCGGCGCCGAATCCGACGACCACGAGGTCGTACGCGGCGGACGTGGACGAGGTGGGCATGGTGTCTCCTAGATGTCTGGCGTGCGGTGAGGGGCCGGTCGGTTGGTCGGCCGGTCAGCGGTTCGGGGTGATGACCCGACTCGTCCGGTACAGGCGGTACTTGGCGCCGGTGGTGGTGTCCGCGAAGGCCCGGTAGCGGCGCTGGAACTCGGGGTCGTCGAAGATGGCGTTGAACCGCTTCTCGTCCGCCCAGGCCGCGAGGTTGACCATCGCGTCACCGTCGACGCTGGTCAGCAGGCGGGAGCCGCGGAAGCCGTCGGCGGTGGCGGCGACGTGCTCCACGGCCGAGGCGAGGGCGTCGACCGAGGCCGGCGCGTCGTCGGTGGTGGCCACGTTGATGAGCAGCACGCTCTCGTCCGGCTCGGCGGCGGTGACCACGCCGGGGCTGATGCCCCGCGCCTCGAAGGCGACGATGTCGTACGACGCGACGCCGAGCCGGGTCCACGGGTCGCCGGCGACCAGCTCGCGCACGGTGGCCTCGTCGAGGTCGGCCGTGACGATGACGGCGCCGCCGTCCGGGCGGGGCCCGCTCAGCAGGATGCGCCCCTGGTCGGAGTGGTCGCGCAGCCATGCCTTGTGCTCGGCAAGGTGCGCGGTGACGGTCTCGCGGGAGACGAGGTAGGTGAGGGTGAGGACGTGGATCACTTCAGGACTCCGGTCGGTTCGGGGATCGGCGCCCGTCCGGGGGTTCGGGACGTGGCCGGTCAGGGGGCAGGAGGGGGGCCGGTGTTCACGGCGCGGGCGTGATGCTCCCGGCGAGTCGGCGGAGAACCGTTTCGGCTTCGGCGACGGTGTCCCGCACCACGCTCTCGGCCGACGGCACGTCGTCGACCAGGTCGAGGACCTCGCCGGCGAACAGCGCCCGCTGCCCCGTGTCGTCGCGGGCGACCGCCGCGGTCCACTCGGGTTCGACCCCGGCCCGCCGCGCGGCCAGTTCCGCGTCCTTCCCGGTCCAGGCACGGGTGAACGCGTTGCCCACCGACCGTGCCGTGTACATCTCGTCCCACGGGATGCCGCGCACGACGTCGAAGGAACGGGTGTTCACCAGGTCGGCGGTGGCGCCGGACACCAGGGCCCGCTTGAAGCCGGTGGTGCCCATGGACTCCTCGGTGACCGCGAACCGCGTGCCCATCATCACGCCGTCGGCGCCGAGGGCCAGCGCGGCCGCCAGGCCCCGGCCGTCCGCGAAACCGCCGGCCGCCACCACGGGTACCGCGCCCCGCGCGAGATCGAGGACGGCGGGGATCAGCGGCAGCGTCGCCCGGGTCTTGTGATGGCCGCCGGCCTCGGCGCCCTGGGCCACCAGCACATGGGCCCCGGCCCGCAGGGCCACGGCCGCCTGCTCGGTGTCGTGCACCTGCACCACCACCCGCGCCCCGCTCTCGGCGGCGGAGCCCACGTACCGGCGCACCTGGTCGGCGTCGCCGAAGGAGAGGGCGATGACCGGCGGCGCGTAGCCCAGCACTTTGTCCCACAGGCCGGGTCGCTCGTCGAAGGTGAACATCACGCAGCCGACGCCCCAGGCTCCGCCGTGCTCCGCCGTCGCGGCCACCTGCTCGTCGATGAAGGCGGCGTCGCCGTAGCTGACGCCCACCAGACCCAGCCCTCCGGCGCGGGTGACGGCGGTGGCGAGCCGGGCCCCGGAGACGGAGCCCATCGGGGCGCTGACGATCGGATGGTCGATGTCCAGCAGCTCGGTCAGCTTGGTCGAGATCACGCTTCTCCTCTGTTTCCCGGCGCGGCCGATGGAAGGATCGGAAATGAGGTGCGAAACAAAGGGCCACGAAACGATTTCCGCATCCACTGGTTTCGTGTTCAAAGGCTAGGTTCCGGTGTTCTTCGCTGTCCAAGACGGAAAGCGCGTGGCGGCCATAGGGCCGGGGTTATGGAGGTGACCCAATTCACCTTCCGGTGCGCGGAATGAAATATTCCGGCCGGTCTCCGGTGAAATTCCGGTGCTGCCGGTCGAGGCAGGCTCGCCCAAGAAAAGGGTCGGGGCGGGGGCCCGGGGGGGGGCGGGGCGCCCGGGGGGGGGGGGGTGATTGATGAGGTGAGGAGACGCCCGCCGCGGCCGGCGGCCCGCCGGCCGAGATGGGGGGCCGGCGCGCCCCGCCCCCCCCCCCGCCCCCCCGCCCGCCCCCCCCCCCCCCCCCCCCCCCCCCCCCCCCCCCCCCGGGGGGGAGGGGAAGAGTGATCAGGTCAGGAGCGGCCAGCCGCGCCGGCCGGCCGCCGTCCGCAGATGGCGGGCCGAGCGGCCGTCGGCGAGCGCGGTGACGGCGAGTCGCTCGCGCGGTGCGGCCCTGGTGGGCAGCGGGCGCCAGACGAGCTGCGGGTCGCCCTGGACGGCGAGCCGCGGCCGCAGCGCCACCACGTCGCCCGCGGTCTGCAGCGCGTGCACGAACAGGGCCTGCTGGTCCTGGTCGATGGGGTGCAGCGCCGCGTTCCAGCCGAGGGCGGCGAGCTGGGCGGGCACGGTGTCCGCGTAACCGGGCGCGCATCCCTCGTCGTACCAGAGGAGCCGTTGCGTCGAGAGGTCCGACCAGGTCGGCCCCGGGCGGCGGGCCAGCGGATGGCCGGCGTCCATGACGACGCCGAGCGGCTCGTCCCAGACCACGGCCCGTACCAGACCGGGCACGGCCCCCGGCAGCCGTACGATCCCGAAGGCGAGCTCGCCGTGCTGCAGTAGTTCCGACTGGTCCGCCGCGTTGACGGAGCGCATCCGCAGCGCCGGCTCCGCGCGGCCCTCGGCGCGGTCGCCGGGCCGGCCGGTGAGGCCGTTCTGCACCTCGGCGAGCACCTCGGCCGGTACGCCGCCGCACACGCCCACGGGCCAGACCAGGGGAGACGGGGCGGCGGCCGCGATGGCGGACCGCAGCTGGCCGGGAATGCTCTGGATTTCCCTCAGGAATGCTCGCCCGCCCGTGGTCAATTCGACACCACGTGAACTCCGGATGAAAAGCGGTGCGCCTATCCGCTGCTCCAGCCGTTTGATCTGCTGGCTCAGACTCGGTTGGGATATCCGCAGTTCCTGCGCGGCTCCGGAAACAGTGCCCGCCCGGACCACGGTCAGGAAATAGCGGAGGTGCCGCATGTCGAAGTCGTCGACATGTTCGGCGTGGGTGACGGCGTGTCCCACTCCTTCGTGGGTCGGGTCACCGAGGGTGTCCTTGTCGTGGATCCGGCCGAGCGGGAACGGCCCGACCCGTTCGTCCAGCACAGTCATTCGCTTTTCCCCCTTGCAGGTGTCGAGTCCTGACCGCGGCCCGGTCCGCCGGCTGCCGTGCCGAGGCGGCCCTGGCGGACCGGGGCCACCTCAGCATCACAGAAAAATCCTTCTCGAAGGTATTTTTAACGGGTTCGCAACGCACTGCTCATCGGCTGTGCGCTCCTCCTTCGGTCCCCCGGTCGCCCGGCGGCGTCCGGGGATCGCCGGTGAGCGCGTCCAGGAGCAGCTGCCACACCGCCTCCCAGGCGGAGGCGTCGGTGCACCCCGTGGGCCCGAAGGACGCGTGCAGCGCGCCGTGCATCGCGGCCAGCAGCAGCTGGGCGACGAGTTCGGGCGGACGCGGGGGCATGCTGCCCTCCTGCTGCGCGCGCCGGACGAGTTCGACCAGGCCGCGCCGCACGTCCTCGGAGACGTCCGGCAGCCCTCGGGTCAGGCTCGGGCAGTCGGTGGCCAGCCGCAGGGCGGCCCGCAGCCGGACGTCCGCCTTCAGCCGGCGGGCGAGGTCGAGGACGAGGGTCTCCAGCGCCGTCCGGGCGGTGACGCCGGGGGTGTTCCGGGTCAGCACTATCTCCTCCCACACCTCGTGGGACTGTGACAGCAGGGCACAGGCGAGGACCTCCTTGGACGCGAAGTGCCCGTAGAGGGCACCCTTCGTCATCCCGGTCCGCGCGGCCACGGCGTTGAGCGTGGCTCTGCTGTAGCCCTGGACGGCGAACTCCTCTGCTGCGGCGTCCAGGACCTTCTCCCGGGTGCGCAGCGCCCGTTCCTGTCTGACCATGCGGGTGCCCTCCAGTCTTGACGAGGGAATAAACATACCCTCGCGAAGGAATGTTTTGGGGAGGGGGGAACCGGCCGGTCATCGGCTGTTGTCCGAGGCGGCCACGGACCGTCCGCCGCCCACCGCCGTGCGGCGCGGCCCGGTGTGCCCGGCGAGCACGGTCCAGCCGGCCCGCCGGGCCTCCGCCGTCAGCGGTGGTGAGCCGCCGACCACCACCGGATGCCCGACCGACCGCAGCATGGCGAGATCGCTCACGTGGTCGCCGTAGGCCCAGCAGTCCTCGGCGCGCGCTCCCCGCTCGTGTACGAAGGCGGTGACCGCGTCGGCCTTGGCCTGTCCGATCATCGGGCGGTCCACCTCGCCGGTGAGCAGCCCGCCGTCCGTCACGGACTGCTCGGCGCACCGCACCGCGGCGGCCCCGAAGTCCTCCGCCACCGCTTCCAGCAGCGGGCGCAGGGAACCGGACACGAGCACCACCTCGTCGCCACGGCACCGGTGGGCGTCGAGCGCCTCGACCGCGGTGGTCACGAACGCCCGCGGCCCCCGGCTGTGGGCGTCGTACCAGCGGCGCGCCATCGAGGTCAGCGTGGAGACGGGCACTCCGGCGAACCGGCGGTAGTACTCCCGGTTCAGGGTGTCGCGGTCCCCGCCCGCCGCCACCAGGGCCCGCAGATCGGGCACGCGGTCGGGGAGCGGCCAGGCACCCGAAGCGGCCCAGAAGTCCCAGAAGTCGAGCAGGGTCTTCGTGGCCAGCAGGGTCTCGTCGACGTCGAAGAAGGCCATGGACGGCTGGTGTCGTGCCTCGGTCACGGCGAGCCGCCCGGTTCCGCGGACAGCACGGCGGCCGCGTACGCCCGGGCCGCGGCGTCGGGGTCGAGCGTGGCGTGGCCCGCCGCCGCCGTGGCGTCCCGCCAGGCCCGCTGCACGGGGTGGTCCGGCGACTGGGCGCGCAGACCGCAGGTGCGGAACAGCTCGTCCACCGCCTCCCGGCACAGGGCGGCGGCCGCTGTCGCGTCCCTGCGGTTCTCGGCGACCGCGAGCGCGGTGATCTCCGCGTGGTCGGCCCGTTCGGCCGCTCCGCCGAGCAGCAGCCCGGCGCAGTGGATGTGCGCCGACGCCCGGGACAGCACGGTGTGCGTCGCCGGGTGCGGGGACGCCACGGCGGTCCGCTCGCGGATCCAGGCGCGCAGGGCTCCCCGGGCGATGCCGAGCAGGGGGGCGGCGAAGAGGAGGGCGGCGACCATGGGGAAGGGGACGGTGTGGCAGCGGGCCGCGCCGGGCTGCGGGCGCAGCAGCGCGTCCAGCGTGAACGAGCGGTGGCCCGGCACCCGTACCCCGTCGGCCACCACGGTGTTGCTGCCCGTCCCGCGCAGCCCCGACGTGTGCCAGGTGTCCCGCACCGACAGCTCCGCGCGGGGCACGGCGAAGATCCGGTGCTCCGGTTCGGCGCCGCCGGGCGTCCACGAGGCGAGCAGCACCCAGTCGGCGTGGTCCACCCCGCTGGCGGGCCGCCACTCACCGTCGAGCCGCCAGCCGTCTCCCTCCGCCACCGCACGCCCCTGGGGCGGTACGACGGCGGCGGCGATCCGCGCGCCGGGGCCCCGCTCCCAGACCTCGCGCTGCCCCTCGGCGGGCAGATAGGCGGCCAGCCGGCCGTGCGCGGCATACAGCGCGGCGCACCACGCCGTGGACCCGCAGGACTCCGCGACCTCCGCGACGGCGGTCACGAGCGCCCCGAACTCCCCGGCCGCGCCGCCCCAGCGGCCCGGCACGAAGTGGCGCGGGAAGCCGGCGGCGGTGATGGCGGCGACGACCTCGGGCGTCAGCCTGCGCTGCTCCTCGGCCCGGAGTGCCGCCTCGCGGGCGAGTTCCGTGAGTCCGGCCGGCTCCGGGACCGGGCGTGCCGGTGCGCGGTC
The DNA here is from genome assembly GCF_043201555.1 of Streptomyces sp. NPDC048288. NCBI lineage: Bacteria > Bacillati > Actinomycetota > Actinomycetes > Kitasatosporales > Streptomycetaceae > Streptomyces > Streptomyces sp. NPDC048288. The sequence continues at coordinate 635,403 of NZ_JBICZD010000006.1, read as the reverse complement.
CGTCCGGGGCACGGTCAGCATGTCGCTCCGGCGAGCCGGCGGTCGGCGCACGGCAGCGCCGAGATCACGCGCGCGGACGCGAGCTCGTGGCTTCCCTGTTCCGCCCGGAGCAGGAGCTCGACCTCGCGCCCGGTGCCGTCCACGTCGCCGACGCGCTCCGCGGTGACCGACACCGGCAGGTCCAGCTCGCCGAACGAGGTGAACCGGGTGACCATCGACTTTATGTACCGGGGCCGGTCCGCGGCGGTGGCGACGGCCACCTGGCGGAAGGCGGCGAGGAGCGCCATGCCCGGGATGTGGTCCGACGGGTGGTCGAACAGGACGGGGTGGTCGAGGTCCAGCCGCAGCCACCAGCGCTCGGGCCGCGCCGGGTCGGCGGATATCAGGACGTCGCGGTCCCGCCGCTGCCCGACCCGCGACGGCGCCAGGGGTACGGCCCTGGCGGGCTCCGGTGCGGGAGCCGCGCAGGCGTCGGCGGTGCCGCGCTTCCTGAGCAGCGCGTAGCGGCGCGGCTCCAGCACCTCCCAGCGCACCCGCGCCCGTCCCGCCCGGCCGGCCGGCGAGTGCACCTCCGCGTCCAGCTCCAGCCTCGTCCGGCGCGGATGCCGGTCCGTGCGCAGGCACCGGGTGTCGAGACCGAGCACGAGGGGCGCCGTACCCGGCGCGGGCAGCGGCGCGGTGAGTTCCACGCCGAGTTCGCCGAGGACGAAGTGGTGGCCGTACGGCACCTCGTGGAAGCGGTGCGACAGGTGGATGGCCGCCTGCCGCGCCGTCTCCGCGAGCAGGACCGGGTCGGACGTCGGGCCGCCCTGGTCGTCCAGGAAGTGGTCGCGGTGCCATGCGGCGCCGACGGCGAACCGTTCCTCCTCCAGCCGTGCCGCATCCGTGAGCAGGACTTCCGAGGCCTCGTACTTGTGCACCGTCTCGCGCGGCACGGGGTGGTCGAAACGGAGCCCGTTCCAGGGGTCTTGGAGGCCGTGGGGTTCCGGCGGCAGGGCGAGTGGTGGTACGAAATGCATGTTCTGCTTCCTCCCCGTAGTCGCGGCAGCGGGAGCGGGCCCGCTGTCGTCCCGTCCCCACGGGATGCGACCCTGAGAAAGATACCTTCCAGAAGGTTTCTTGTAGAGAACGTTTTTCGCCAACCTGGCCGGACGGAACCGTCCGCCGGGTCGTACACGTCATGTCCGTACCCGTGGAAGCCGGCCAGAGCCGGTGGAAGCCGCCAGACACAGAGGAACAGAGCCATGGTGGAGCCGCAGTCGGCGTATTCCTCGTTCGCCCACCGGAAGATCGTCACCAGAAGGGGGCCCGATCCCAAGCAGGACCGGTCCGCGCGCACCCGGCAGCTGGTGCTGACCGCGGCGTCGGAGCTGTTCGCGGAGCATGGATTCCGCCACACCTCGGTCAAGGACGTGGCCGACCGGGTGGAGATGACCAAGGGGGCCGTCTACTTCCACTACCCCACCAAAGAGGCCCTCGCGGTCGCCGTGGTGGAGGAGCACTACGCGCGCTGGCCGGCCCTGCTGGAGCAGGTCGTGACCGAGGGGCACGGTCCGCTCGGCACCGCCGCCCGCCTGCTGGAGCGGGCCGCCGTGGCCTTCCGCGACGACGTCATCGTGCAGGCGGGGGCGCGGCTGCAGATCGAGCGCCCGCAGATCGACGCCGAACTGCCGACGCCGTACCTCGACTGGACGGAACTCCTCGAGTCCCTGCTGCTCGCCGCCGCCGCCTCCGGTGAGCTCCGGGACGGGGTCGACCCGCGGGCGGCCGCGCGCGTGCTGGTCTCCGCCTTCTTCGGCGCCCAGCACATCTCGGACGTGCTGCACGGCCGGACGGATGTGGCGGACCGCTGGGCCGAGTCCAGCGAGCTGCTCTTCCACGCGATCCGCGCGTGAGGGGTCGACTCCGGTACGACGGCGCACCGCGGCCGGTGCCGCGGTGCGCCAGGGGAGGGAGGTGTGCGGGTGCCGACCGCTCACGCGGGCTCGGCGACCTTGTGCCGGGAGGCGACGACCACCAGGCCGCCGGTGACGGCGAGGCTCATCAGGACGACGGCGAACACGGTCGCGCCGCTGGTCAGCCCGATGGCGTCGCTGAGGTAGCCGGCCGAGACCGGCAACAGGCCCGCCGGTACGTAACCGCCCACGTTGAGGGCCGCGTTGGCCTCGGCGAGGCGCTGGGCCGGCACGCTGTGGTTGAGCAGGGAGAGCCCGCCGAGCTGCCCCATGCCCTGACCGGCCCCGGCCAGCAGCGCGGAGGCGATCAGCACCGGGACCGACGAGGTGTGCACGGCGGTGACCAGCGTGATCATGCTGAGCGTGGTGCTGATCGCGCCGGCGGTCAGGATGGTGCGCCGGGGCAGCTTCTGCACCGCGAACTGCACACCGGTCGCGGCCAGGAACATCGCGAACGCCATGGCTCCGGCGACGATCCGGCTGGTGGTGCCGAGCAGGCCGGACAGCAGTGAAGGACCGAGCGAGAGCACGAACGAGGTCGCGGTGATGCCGGGCGCGAACACCGCGATGCCGAGGACGAGCTGCCGGCCGCTGCCGTGCGGGACACCGGGTACGCGGATCCAGGCGCCCTTGGCGGGGCCGGCGGGGCGGCGCACCGGCATGCGCAGCACGGCGAGGACGGCGGTGGCGAGCAGCGCCATCTCCACCACGAAGACGGTGACGGTGGGGCCGGGCAGGGTCTCGGACAGCACGCCCGCGAGGAGCGGGCCGAGGCCGGCCCCGAAGACCATGGCGCAGGAGGCGAGCAGGGCCGCGAGCCGCTTGCGGTGCCCGCCTGCCACGTCCGTCACGGCGGCCATGCCCGCGGAGACGACCGCGCCGACGGCGATGCCGGTGAACAGCCGGGCCACGATCAGCGCGGCCACGCCGCCGGCGGTCGCGAAGATGACACAGGCGGCCAGCGCGAGCCCCAGCGCGGGCAGCAGGACCGTCTTGCGGCCGAGCCGGTCGGAGACGACGCCGGAGACGAGCAGGGATCCGAGCAGGCCGACGATGTAGAAGGCGAAGATCACGGTCAGGGTCCCCTTGGAGAACCCGATCTGCCGCTGCCACAGCACGTACAGCGGCGTCGCCGCGTTGGACAGGATGAAGACGGCCGTCACCGGCCAGGCGGCCAGCCATACCCACCAGGTGGGAGCGGTGCCCGCCCGCGGCGGCTCCTCCACCGCGGCCTCCCGCCCGCCCACCGCCTTCACGGGTGCGGTTCGACTCTCCGACATGACAGGTCCCTCCTGCTGGTGCAGTACGAGTTTCCTCGAACATAGCATGCAGTACGATTGGAGTCGTACAGGGGATTCAGGTCAGGAGGAGTTGTCCATGCCATCCACGGCGCGTCAGGCATCGGTGCGGGTGCCGGACTTCAAGGTGCTGCCGGTACCCGCGGATCTGCCCGAGCCGCTGCCCGAGCCGGCGGTGGAGGACCTGCGGCTGGAGGTGGTGCTGGGCGCCCTGAGCGACCCGCTGCGCCTGCGTATCGTGCAGAAGCTCCTGCTGGAGTCCGAGCGGTTCGACCACACCTGCGGCTGGTTCGGCTTCGACCGGCCCAAGTCCTCGCTGACCCATCACTTCAAGGCCCTGCGCGAGGCGGGCGTCACCCGGCAGCGCCAGTACGGCCTGGAGCGCCGCAGCCATGTCCGCGTCGACGACCTCGAGACCCGGTTCCCCGGCCTGCTGGAGCTGGTCGCGGCCTGGACACCGGACGGGGGCTGACCGGCGGGTTCGCTCCTCGGCGCCGGGGAGCGGCCTCGGCGGGCGCGGGCGACGGCGGGCACCCGCGCGGGGCCGCCCGGGGTGAACCGTTCGTCGTGGACGTGCCGCGGCCGCCTGCCGCACCCCTGGGGCGAGGGCGCACGGCCGTAGGCCGCGGCAACCTGCGCGCTCGCCGGCCCGGCGAACCGCCTCCGACAGCCCTGAGGTGTGAGTGGCTGGTGCCCGGTGCGGTGCTGTTTGAGATTCTGTGAGGGTGTCGGGTGTCGCGCGATGGTTCCAGTCCCGCAGGGGAGCCGCGTCCGCCGACGGCCCGGGCCGGTCGGGCCGGCCGGCCCGTCGGGGCGGCCCGGACGGGCTCACCGCGGCCGGCGATCCGGCCGCGCCGCTGAGGCTGCTGCGGACGGTGGCGGCGGGCATCGGCACGACCCTCGACGAGCCCACGACCTGCACGGAACTGACCCGGGCGGTGGTACGGACCGTCGGCGGCGGCGCGGCCGTGATGCGCCGGACCGGGGACACCGTCTCCGGCTACGAGTCGATCACCGGCGACCCCGACCTGCTGCCGGACGCCCGCTGGGCGACGGCGGTGGCCCGGGACGCGGGGACCCCGGCGGCCGACCGCTGGGCGGACCCCTGGCTGTCCCGCCCGGCCGCCGGCGGTATCCGTCCGGCCCTGTGCGCGCCCCTGACCAGCGGGTCCGACCAGTACGGCGTCCTGGTGTGCGCCCGGGAGGGCATCGCCTTCACCCGTGCGGAGGCCGAGCTGCTGGCCCTCCTCGCCGAACGCGCCGCCTCCCACATCCGGCACGCCCGGGAGTACGAGCAGGTCAACCGCACCGCGGGCGACCTGCAGCGGGCCCTGCTCTCCGAGCCGGGCCGCCCACACCCGAACCTCGACGTGGCGATCCGCTACCTCCCGGCCGGCGGGCGGGTGCTGGTCGGCGGCGACTGGTGCGAGACCGTACGGCTGCACTTCGGGCGCACCCTGCTGGTCGTCGGCGATGTGATGGGCCACGGCCTGGAGGCCGCCGTCGACATGAACGCCTACCGCTCCTCCCTGCGCTACATCGCCTCCTCCGAGCTGCCTCCGCACCGGGTGCTGCGCCAGCTCGACGACATCGCTGCCACCGAGGCCGACCGCAGACCCGCGACCTGCCTGCTGGTGCGCGTCGACCCGAGCCGCGGCCAGGTCACCCTGGCCAGCGCCGGCCATCTGCCGCCCGCGCTGATCACCGGGGCCGGCCGGACCTCACTCCTGCCGGTCCCCGTGGGCCCGCCCCTGGGCACCGGCTTCGGCGGCTACGAGTCGGCCACCCACCGGATCGAACCCGACCAGGCCCTGATCCTCTTCACCGACGGCCTCGTCGAACACCGCGGCGAGGACATCGACCGCTCCCTGCACCGCCTGGCCGCCCTCCACTTCAGCCCTGCCGTCGGGGTCGACGCCCTCCTCGAATCCATCCTCACCCGCCTCGACGCCCGCAACGCCGAGGACGACGTCGCGGTCCTCGCGGCGCGCCCACATCCCCGGCAGGGCCCGCTCGAACCAGAGGAGGGCTAGGCGGGTAGGGCGGTGGCCTGACCTCTCCGCTCCACCGAGGCGAGGGGATATCGCCGGACGGACACCGCTCCACGCGCCGGCGACGACCGCTCATCAGGCACAAGGTGTGCGGGTACCGACCCCGATCGGCGCCCGGGACGGCGGCAGCACGGCGTTCGACGGTCCGGCCCTCGGGCCCGCGTTCGGGAGCGTGCCCGCGCTCACCGGCCGTTCAGCCGGGGCAGAGTCAGGGTGAACACGGTGGTGTGCTCCGGGGCGTCGGTCAGGGTGATGGTGCCGCCGTGGGCCTGGAGGAGGGCGCGGGCCACCGAGAGGCCGAGGCCGCTGCCGCCGCGGTCGCGGCTGCGGGCCTTGTCGACGCGGTAGAAGCGGTCGAAGACCTGGGCCCGGTCGGCGGGCGGGATGCCGGGGCCCCGGTCGCCGACGCTCACGGAGGCCGAATCGGGCGTGACGGTGACGGACACGGAGACCGGTGTGCCCGTGGGCGTGTGCACCGCCGCGTTGGTGAGGAGGTTGTCCAGGACCTGGCGGATACGGACCGGGTCGAGGCGGAGCGGGACCGGGTCCGGGCCGGTGGTCACCGTCAGGGGATGGCCGGTGTGGGCCGCGCGGAAGGCGTCCGCGGCCTCCCGCACCAGCTCGGTCAGATCGGTGTCCTCCAGCCGCAGCGGGGCTTCCACCTCGGCCGCGTCCAGCCGGGCGAGCAGCAGCAGGTCGTCGAGGAGGATGCCCATCCGCGCGGCCTCCGCGCGCAGCCGGGCCAGGTGCTTGTCGCGTTCCTCGGGGGCGTTGGCGGCCGCGTACTGGAAGAGGTCGGCGTAGCCGCGTACCGACATCAGCGGCGTGCGCAGCTCGTGCGAGGCGTCCGCGACGAACCGGCGCAGCCGCTGCTCGGCCTCGGCGCGGACGGCGAGGGAGTGGTCGATGTGTTCGAGCATCGTGTTGAACGCGGTGCGCAGCTCCTCGACCTCGGGGCCGCCGCCCCGCTTGGCCGCGCGCAGCGGCAGCCGGGCCGCCGACTCGGTCAGGTTGTGCGAGGCGATGCCGTGCGCGGTGTGCGCCATGTCGCTCAGCGGCTCCAGGCCACTGCGCAGCAGCCGGCGGCCGAACACCACCAGCGCCAGCAGGGCCAGCCCGAACGCCACCACCTGGACGGTGACCAGCTGTCGTACCGTGTCGTCGATGGTGCCCGTCGGCGCGCCGCTGACCAGCACCACCCCCGGCTCCACCTCGCAGCCGCGCAGCCGGTACTCGCCCTGGCCGGTCAGGTCCTTGGTGCGCAGCACCTCGGTGCCCGCGGCGATCTGCGCCTTCGCCACCGAGGTGAGCGGGGCGATGTCCGAGGGCAGGTCACTGCTCTCCTCGGGCTTGCGCAGCACCGGGGTGCCGTGCGAGACGTCGTACACGGCGTAGTACCAGTGGTAGTACTTCTTGCCCTGGAGGGTGCCGTTCTGCACGATGCTCTTCGACTGGGCGGTCTGGGCGAGCCCGAGCTGGTCATCGAGCTGGGCCGAGAGATAGTCCCGCATATAGGTGGTCAGGGCCGTGCCGACGACCGCGAACACCACCAGGGCCAGCGCCCCCAGTCCCAGCGCCAGACGGGTGCCCAGGCGCATGCTCCGGTACGAGCGCAGCAGCCGGCCGATCACTCCGCGGCCTGCTGCCGGATGACGTACCCGAAGCCGCGCACGGTGTGGATCAGCGGCTCCCCGCCGGCCTCGTCCATCTTGCGGCGCAGCCGGCTGACCACCAGCTCCACGACGTTGGAGCGGCCGCCGAAGCCGTACTCCCACACATGGTCGAGGATCTGCGCCTTGGTGAGCACGGTCGGCGACTTGCGCATCAGGTAGCGCAGCACCTCGAACTCGGTGGGGGTCAGGGAGAGCAGCCGGTCGGCGCGGCGGACCTCACGGGTGTCCTCGTCCATCGTCAGATCGGCGATCCGGAGCACCGACCGCTGGAAGCCGGGACCGGCGCTGCGCCGCAGCACGGTCCGCAGCCGGGCCATCAGCTCCTCCACGGCGAACGGCTTGACCAGGTAGTCGTCCCCGCCCCGGGTCAGCCCCGCGACCCGGTCGGCGACCCCGTCGCGGGCCGTGAGGAACACCACCGGCACCATCGTCCCGGAGTGCCGCAGCCGGTCGAGCACCCCGAAGCCGTCCAGGTCCGGCAGCATCAGGTCGAGCACGACGATGTCCGGCCGGAAGTCGGCCGCCCGGGCCAGCGCGTCCTCACCCGAATACGCGGTGACCGCGTCCCAGCCCTCGTACCGCGCGACCGTCGCGACCAGGTCGGCGATCGGCGGGTCGTCGTCCACGACGAGGAGTCGTACTTTTTCCACCCGCTCATATTGCGCCACCCGGCCGTGGGCGCCAGACCCCTGCTCACACAGAGAACACATCGATAACCAGTTGAAAGCATCCCGACAGGAAAACGACAGCGGCCACGGGTGAAGCTCGACTCCCAGGACCCGATCAAGGAGCTGCCGACCCGTGACGACCGTCCAATCACCCCCTGCGCCCCCCACGGCGATACGCCCCAGGGTGGTGGCCCGCACGGGCCTGTACGCCGTGCTCGCCGTGAACGCGGCCGTGGTCGCCTACTTCTTCGCCCAGGCCGGTTTCGCCTCCAACGCGCTGATCGTCATCGGCCGCCTCTTCGGCCTGTACGGCGCCCTCGTCATGGCGTTCCAGCTGGTGCTGGTGGCCCGGCTGCCCTGGCTCGACCGCCGGATCGGCATGGACCGGCTGACCTCCTGGCACCGCTGGACCGGCTTCGCCCTGCTGTGGACGCTGCTCGCGCACGCCGTCTTCATCGGCTTCGGCTACGCCGACGGCGCGGGCGTCGGCCCGGTCGGCGAGATCGTCGACCTCGCGGAGACCACGGAAGGCGTGCTCAGGGCCGTGGTCGCGCTCGGCATCATCCTCGTGGTCGGCGCCGTCTCGGCCCGCTACGCCCGCCGCCGGCTCGCCTACGAGACCTGGCACTTCATCCACCTGTACACGTACGTGGCCGTGGTGCTCGCCTTCAGCCACCAGGTCGCGGTCGGTACGACCTTCACGGCGTCGTCCGCCGCCACGGCGTACTGGTACGCGGTGTGGGGCGTCGCGCTCGGCTCGGTGGTCCTCGGCCGCCTGGTCCTGCCGCTGTGGCGCAACTACCGGCACCAGTTCCGGGTCTCCGCCGTCGTCCCCGAGTCGGACAACGTCGTGTCCGTGTACGTCACCGGGCGCGACCTGGACCGGCTCGGCGCCCAGGCCGGCCAGTTCTTCCTGTGGCGGTTCCTGACCAGGGACCGCTGGTGGCAGGCGAACCCGTTCTCCCTGTCCGCCGCCCCCGACGGCCGCACCCTGCGCCTGACCGCCAAGGCGGCCGGCGACGGCAGCGCCGGCCTCCGGCACCTGAAGGCGGGCACCCGCGTCTTCGCCGAGGGCCCCTACGGCGCCTTCACCACCCTGCACCGGCAGAAGCCCGAGTCCCTGCTCATCGCGGGCGGCGTCGGCGTCACCCCGGTCCGCGCGCTCCTCGAGGACATCGAAGGCCACGCGATCGTCATCTACCGTGTCGGCAGCGACCGCGATGCCGTCCTCTACGACGAGCTGCGCGACCTCGCCGTCGCCAAGGGCGCCGAGCTGCACCTGGTCACCGGCCCGCCGGTCCCGGACAAGCTGGCCCCGCGCGAGCTGGTCCGCCTGGTGCCGGACATCGCCGACCGGGACGTCTTCCTCTGCGGCCCGCCCCCGATGATGAACGCGGTACTGCGCACCCTGGGAGACCTGGGCGTGCCCAAGCCGCAGATCCACTTCGAGCGTTTCAGCCTGGCGGGATGAGAGAGACACCGTGAAGCGAGCCATACCTGTCGTCGCCCTGAGCATCGCGGGCCTCATCCCCGTCTGGCGCTACGAGCCGTCCATCGGCGGTACGACCACCTCCGCCGCCGAGCCGACTCCCTCGGCCTCCTCCTCCGCCGCCACGTCCGGCACGGTCGTCAAGGGCACGACCATCGACACCGACAAGGGCCCGGTCCAGGTCCAGGTGACCTTCGACGGCGACAAGATCACCGCCGTGAAGATGCTGCAGCAGCCGGACCATCCGCAGACGACTGCCGCCGTGCCGGTGCTGATCTCGGAGACGCTGAAGGCGCAGAGCGCGGACATCGACACGGTCTCCGGCGCGACGATCACCAGCGACGCGTACAAGAAGTCCCTGCAGGCGGCGATCGACGACAACACCGAGTCGTCCTCCGCGTCGCCCTCGCCGTCCGCCTCCGCCTCGTCCGCCTCGGCTTCGGCCGCCGCGAAGGTGGTCGCCGGTTCGACGGTCAACACCGACAAGGGTCCCGTCCAGGTCCAGGTGACCTTCGCCGGGGAGAAGATCTCCGCGGTGAAGATGCTGCAGCAGCCGAATCATCCGCAGACGACGGCCGCGGTGCCGGTGCTGATCTCGGAGACGTTGAAGGCGCAGAGCGCGGACATCGACACGGTCTCCGGCGCGACGATCACCAGCGACGGCTACAGGGAGTCCCTCCAGGCCGCGATCGACGCGAAGGGCTGACCATGCACCGAGTCGAACACGTCATGGGGTTCCCGGTCTCGCTGCGGGTGGACGACGAGGGGGACTTCGCGGCGGCCGCGGACGCCGTCTTCGGCTGGCTGCGGGAGGTCGACGCGCGGTTCAGCCCCTTCCGGGCGGACAGCGAGGTCTCCCGGCTCGACCGGGGCGAACTCTCCGCGTCCGAGGTGAGCCCGGACCTCGCCGAGGTGCTCGCGCTGTGCGAGGAGTACCGGCTGGCGACCGGCGGCGCGTTCGACGTACGGCTGCCGGGGCGGGGTCTCGACCCGTGCGCGGTGGTCAAGGGCTGGTCGGTGCAGCGGGCGGCGGAGCTGCTGTCGGCGGCCGGGGCGAAGCGGTTCTGCCTGAACGCCGGGGGAGACGTGGTCGCGGCCGGCGGGCCCTGGCGGGTGGGGGTGCGCCACCCCGAGCACGCCGATCAGCTGTGCCTGGTCCTTGAGATCACGGACGGGGCGGTGGCCACCTCCGGGCGCTACGAGCGCGGCGACCACATCGTCGACGGCCGCACGGGCCGTCCGGCCACCGGCCTGCTCAGCGTCACCGTGGTCGCCCCGACGCTGACGGAGGCCGACTCCGCGGCGACGGCCGCCTTCGCGATGGGCACGGACGGCGCCGCGTGGGCGGCGGGCCGCCCGGGCTGCGAGGTGTTCGTGGTGGACGCGGACCGCGCCGTGCTGCGGACGCCGGGGCTGCCGGTCGCCGCGTGACCCCGGGTACGACACGAGAAGGCGGCCGCTCCGGGCGCCCCCCCTTCTCTTCCGGGGTGGGGATCAGCTGACGTCGGAGGCGTCCAGGCGGTACAGGCCGCTGTAGGCGCTCACGGCCGAGCCGTGCTTCTTCACCCAGGTCGCGATCTCGGTGTTGGTGCCCTGGCCGCCGTCGCTGCTGACCACGATGTAGTGCAGCTTGCCGGACTTCACCAGGCTCTTGAGCTTGGCGAGGGTCATCGCGTTGTCGCTGCCGGACCAGCCGCCCATGGAGATGACGGGCTGACCGGACTCCAGGATGATCGAGGAGGCCGTCTGGTCGGTGGCCACCGCCACCAGCCAGGTGGCGCCGTCCTGGTGCTTCTTCAGGTACGTGATCATCGCCGAGCTGACCTGGCCGCCGCCCATGCCTCCGGCGGTACGGCCGGACTGCGACTCGGAGCTGGAGCTGGAGCCGGACTCGGACTCGGAGCCGGTGCCGGACTCGGTGCCGGTGCTTCCCGTCCCGGTCGGCGGCTGCCCCATGGACTGCCCGCCGGAGCTTGCGGAGCTTCCGGTGCCGCTCGGGGCGCTGCCGCTCTTGGTCCCGCTCGGCGCGCTGCCGCTCGGGCGCTGGCCACCGCCGCCGCCCATCCCGCCCATGCCACCGCCGGTGCTGGGCCCGGCCGTCGGGTTGGTGCCGTTGGTGCTCGCGGTCGTGGCCGCCGAGACGGAGTACGCGGCCGGTCCGGCCAGCAGGGCGACGATCGCCGCCAGCGCCGCGAAGCCGATCAGCTTCTGCCGCTTCATGAACCGCCCGACCAGCAGCCCGGCCACCGCGAGCGCACCGCCCAGCGCGGCCACCAGCTCGGCGACCGTGTACACCGTGCCGGAGCCGGAGACCCGCTGGAGCAGGACGACCGCCCAGACCGTGCTGGCGGCGACGGCCGCCGGAAGCACCCAGCCCCACGCGGCTGCCGAGCCTTCGCGGAAGGCCTTGTACAGCATGACCCCGCCCGCGCCGGCCAGGGCGGCGATCCCCGGCGCCATGGCGGTGACGTAGTACGGGTGGAAGGTGCCCTCGGCGAGGGAGAAGGTCAGGAAGTGCAGGACGAACCAGCCGCCCCAGAGCAGCAGCGCCGCACGCCTGGCGTCGGTGCGCGGCGCCCGGCCGCGCAGCACCAGGCCGCCGACGAGGGCGATCGCGGCGAACGGGATCAGCCAGGAGATCTGGCCGCCCATGATGTCGTTGAACATCCGGTACAGACCCGAACTGCCGCCGAAGCTGGCGCCGTTGCCCGCCGAGCCCACCGAGGAGCTCGCCCCGAAGATCCGGCCGAAGCCGTTGTAGCCGATGACCAGGTCCCAGACCGTGTTGTCGGTGGAGCCGCCGATGTACGGCCGCGAGGAGGCCGGGATCAGGTCGACGATCACCATCCACCAGGCGCTGCTCACGACCAGGGCGACCGTGCCGACGGCCAGGTTGCGGACGCGCCTGCCCAGCGACAGGTTCGTGGCCCACAGATAGACCACGAAGAACGCGGGCAGTACGACGTAGGCCTGCATCATCTTGGTGTTGAACGCGAAGCCGATGGCGACCGCCGACCAGACCAGCGGCATCAACTTTCCGGTGCGCACGGCCTTCAGCAGGGCGGCCGCGCCGAGCAGCATCAGGAAGACCAGGATCGGGTCCGGGTTGGTGTCCCGGTTGATGGCGACGGTGATCGGCGTGAGGGTCAGGACGAGGGCGGCGATCGTACCGGCCACGACTCCGAAGTCCCGCTTGACCAGGCGGTACAGCAGGCCGACCGAGCCGACCCCGACCGCCACCATCGGCAGCATCAACTGCCAGGTGCCGTACCCGAAGGCGCGGGCGGACAGGCCCATCACCCACAGGGCGAAGGGGGGTTTGTCGACGGTGATGAAGCTGCCGGAGTCCAGGGCGCCGAAGAAGAACGCCTTCCAGCTCTTGGTGCCGGAGTAGACCGCCGCGTCGTAGAAGGTGTTGCCGGTGATCGAGGAGAGGTTCCAGGCGTACAGGGCGGTGGCCAGGAGCAGGATCGCCCAGAGGGCCGGGCGGGCCCAGCGCGGGTCCTCGGGGGCGCCCAGGAAGAGCCTTCTGGCGCGGGAGACCGGCGGGGTGGCGGCCCGGTGGCGGCCGTCCTGGACCGGGGTGGGCGGCGGGGCGAGGGTCGTCATGACGCGTACTCCATGGGCTCGACGGCGGTGGCTGCCGGGGCGGGCAGGGCCGTGACGTTCTGGGGGACGGTGGTGCGGCGGGGTACGGCCTGGATGCGGGTGCGGCCGGTGACGGTGGCCCGGAACATGCGGCCCATGCCCTTCAGGTCGTCGACGGCGGTGCGGACGATGTCGACCCGGCTGTCGGGGTCGTCGACCCAGTCGACCGGGACCTCGTGGACGCGCAGCCCGTTGCGCTGGGCGAGCACGAGAAGTTCGGTGTCGAAGAACCAGGCGGTGTCCTCGATGTGCGGGGCGAGGGCGCGGAAGACGTCGGTGCGGACGGCCTTGAAGCCGCACTGCGCGTCCGAGAAGCGGGCCCCGAGCCCGGCCTTGAGCAGCAGGTTGTAGGAGCGCGAGATGAACTCCCGCTTCGGGCCGCGCACGACGGCCGACTGCCGGTGCAGCCGGCTGCCGATCGCGAGGTCGCTGTGTCCGGACAGGAGCGGCGCGACCAGGGGCAGGAAGCCCTCGAGTCCCGTGGAGAGGTCGACGTCCATGTAGGCGACCACATCGGCCGTGGACCGGCTCCACACGTGCTTCAGGGCGCGGCCCCGGCCCTTCTCCTCCAGCCGCCGTGCGTGGACGTGCGGCAGGCGCAGGGTCAGGCCGGTCGCCACCGTCCAGGTGGCGTCCGTGCTCGCGTTGTCCGCGATCGTGATGCGGAACGGGAACGGGAAGGACTCTTCGAGGTATGCGTGGAGACGGCCGATGCTGTCGGCGAGGACATGGGCCTCGTTGTAGACCGGCACCACGATCTCGACCGACCGGCGCCGGACGCCTCCCGCGTTCGTTTCGTTCATGACGATGACGATCGGGGCGTCGTCTGGGGCGGTCCTGAGGCTTCACTGAGCGAACAATGAGAATCAGGGAACTCACAGGTGGCGCACAGTGGACACCGGCAGGTCACAGACTGAAGACGACCAGTCAGTCGCCAAAGTACTGAAACACTTGCGGTTTAAACTCTCTCAACAACGGCCTGTACCACGGCGACCGTGGTCGAAAACTGGGCACTCTCTGCCAAACCCGAAGGGTATTCGGCGTTTTGATACGGATAGATTCAGTCACCAAGCGGTACCCGGACGGTACGGTCGCCGTCGACCGACTCTCCCTGGAGATACCGGATCGCTCGATCACCGTCTTCGTCGGCCCCTCGGGCTGCGGCAAGACGACGACCCTGCGGATGATCAACCGCATGGTCGAGCCGAGCGAGGGCCGCATCCTGCTCGACGGCGCCGACATCCAGGCGCAGCCGGTCAACACCCTGCGCCGGTCCATGGGTTACGTCATCCAGAACGCCGGGCTCTTCCAGCACCGCACCATCATCGACAACATCGCCACCGTGCCCCGGCTGCTCGGCTGGACCAAGCAGAAGGCGCGCGCCCGGGCGGCCGAGCTGATGGAGCGGGTGGGTCTCGACTCGGCGCTCGCCAAGCGGTACCCCTACCAGCTCTCCGGCGGTCAGCAGCAGCGCGTCGGCGTGGCCCGGGCGCTCGCCGCCGACCCGCCGGTGCTCCTGATGGACGAGCCGTTCTCCGCCGTCGACCCCGTCGTCCGCAAGGGACTCCAGGACGAACTCCTGCGCATCCAGGACGAGTTGGGCAAGACGATCGTCTTCGTCACCCATGACATCGACGAGGCGATCAAGCTCGGCACGATGGTCGCCGTGATGCGCACCGGCGGCCACCTCGCCCAGTTCGCCCCGCCCGCCGAGCTGCTCACCGACCCCGCCGACGCCTTCGTCGAGGACTTCCTGGGCGCCGACCGGGGCATCCGCCGGCTCTCCTTCTTCCCGTCCGCCGGGCTCGAGTTGCAGCGGTCTCCGATCGTCCCGATCGACGCCGACGCCACCAAGCTCGGCGCCCGCACCTCGACGGACGCCCCCTACCTCCTCGTCACCGACCTGGACGGCAGGCCGCTCGGCTGGGGCGAGCCGCGCGCGCTCACCGCCGGTTCGATCGATCCGGCACGACTGCTCCCGTACGGACGGCCCTTCGTGCCCGGCAAGGACTCGCTGCGCGCCGCCCTCGACGGCTCGGTGCTCTCGCCGACCGGCTGGGCGGTGGCCGTGGACGGCGAGGGCCGCGCGGTCGGCGTCGTCTCGCAGCAGGTCATCGGCGCCGCGATCCGCGCCGCCCACGCCGAGGGCCACGACAACGCGAAGGTCGGGGGATGAGCGGCTTCTTCGACATCCCCAGCGACCTCCAGAACACCTACTTCGGACTGATCGGCCTCCACCTGCGCGAGGCCCTCATCCCGGTGCTGGCCGGTCTGCTGGTGTCCCTGCCCATCGCCCAGCTCTGCGTCCGCTTCCGCTGGCTGTACCCGCCGGTCCTCGGCGTGACCACGATCCTCTACGCCATCCCCTCCCTGGCCTTCTTCGTCGTCCTCATCGACTACACGGGCCAGACCGAGACGACGGTGATGATCCCGCTCGCGGTCTACAGCCTGGTGGTCCTGGTCCCGGCCATCGTGGACGGCGTCCGCTCGGTCCCGGCGGAGACCCTCGCCGCCGCGACCGCGATGGGCCTCGGCCCGGTACGCCGTTACTTCCAGGTCCAGTTGCCGATCGCCGTCCCCGCGATCATCGCGGGCCTGCGCGTCGCCACCGTCTCCAGCATCTCCCTGGTCAGCGTCGGCATGCTGATCGGCAACCAGGGCGCGCTCGGCAACCTGCTCAACGACGCGAACATCTACCACCGCCCCGAACTGGCGGTGAACTCGGTGGTGACCACCGCCGTGCTGGCCATCCTGGCCGACGCCGCCCTCGTCCTCGTACGCCGTGTGCTGACGCCCTGGATGCCGAAGGAGAGCACCCGGTGAACGTCCTCAACTTCGTCCACGCCTTCTTCAGCGACAGCTCCCACTGGCACGGCTACGACGGCATCCCCACCCGGCTCTGGGAGCACATCCAGTACTCCCTGGAGGCCCTCGCCTACGCGGCGGCCATCGGCCTGCCCATCGGGCTGGTCACCGGCCACTACGGGCGCGGCGGCAACACCCTCGCCCTGATCGCCACGGCCGGCCGGGCCCTGCCCAGCTTCGGTCTGCTGGTCCTCATGTTCATCTGGCTCGGCTTCGGCATGCTGCCGGTGATGATCCCGCTGGTGATCCTCGCCGTACCGCCGATCCTGGTCACCACGTACGAGGCGATGCGCTCGGTCGACCCGTCCCCGGTGGACGCGGCCCGGGGCATGGGCATGCCGGAGGCACGCGTCCTCTTCCAGGTCGAACTCCCGGTCGCCCTCCCGCTGATCCTCAGCGGCCTGCGCTCCGCGGCCATCCAGATCGTCTCCACCGCGACCATCGCGGCCTACGTCAGCCTGGGCGGTCTCGGCCGCTACATCATCGACGGCCTCTACCAGAAGAACTACGAGAAGGTGGTGGGCGGCGCGACCCTGGTGGCGGCGATGGCCCTGATCACCCTGGGCATCTTCTGGGCGGTACAGAGACTGACGGTGTCTCCTGGCGTACGCAGGGGATAGCAGCGCCCCCTAAGGGGCGCGGGGAACTGCGCGACCAGCCACATACGGCCCGCAGTTCCCCACCCACCGCCCTACCCCCCACTACGCGCCAACGCCAGCTCCAGCACAACGAGCAGCGCGTCCCGCACGGACCCCCGGTCCCGCGCGTCGAAGACGACCAGCGGCGTCGCCTCGGCGACGTCCAGCGCCCACCGCACCTCGTCCAGCGTGTGCTCGACCTTCCCGTCGAACGCGTTGATGGCGACGGCGAACGGGATGCCCTTGTGCTCGAAGTAGTCGACCGCGGCGTAGCAGTCGTCGAGGCGACGCGTGTCAACGATGACCAGACCGCCGAGCGCGCCCTCGACGATGTCGTCCCACATGAAGCCGAAGCGTTCCTGCCCCGGCGTGCCGAACAGGTACAGCTTCAGCGTCGGGTCGATGGTGATGCAGCCGAAGTCCATCGCCACGGTCGTGGTCGTCTTGCGCGGAGTGAGCGAGAGGTCGTCCACACCCGCCGCGACCTCGGTGATCGACGCCTCGGTGGTCAGTGGCTCGATCTCCGAGATCGAGCCGACGGCGGTGGTCTTGCCCACGCCGAAACCGCCCGCGATGACCATCTTCACCGGCAGCGGCGGCCGTACGGCCGTACGCCCGGCGCCCCGGGTCAGCGAGTCAGTCGGTGTCACGGAGTACCCCTCGGGAGTCTGGGATGGCCCGCAGGCCGTCGATAACCCTGCGCAGGACGGACGAGTCGTGGGTGGCCTCGAAGTCGGGCACATGCACGGACAGCTGTCCGGCCTCGCGCAGGTCTTCGGCCAGCACCCGGACCACGTTCAGGTGCAGCCGCAGCCGCGCCGCCAGTTCCGCGAGCGACTGCGGAATCCGGCACGCGGCGACGATGTCGTGCTGCTCGAAGGAGAGCCGGGCGAGCGCGGCGAGCCCGGCGGTGGTGGCCACCACCTGGGTCTCGACGGGCATCGCCGGTCCGGAGGCGCTGTCCGCCACCCGGCCGGCGGTGACCAGGAACGGCCGTACGGCGGGGGCGGGGCCGACCGGGTCCGGGCCCGGGGGCGGGGTGCCGTCCGCCATGGCTGTGTCTTCCTCTCTCGACCGGCGGTCCCGGTCAGCGCGTCTGTGGGACGCCGACGCTGTTCTTCAGTTCCAGCACGAGCTGCGGGCTGAGTGCGGAACCGGCACGGTTGGCGAACAGCGTCATCTCGTAGGCGATGTTGCCGAGCTTGGCCTCGTTGTCGGCGACCACGCCGAGCACGGCGCCGCTGCCGATCGCGGAGACGATGACATGGCCGCCCTCCAGGTCGATGATGACCTTGTTGAGGCCGCCCAGGCCGTAGTTGCCGGAGGCTCCGGCGGCCAGGCTGGTGATGCCGGAGACGATCGCGGCCAGTCGCTCGGAGTGGGCGCGTTCGCGCAGCTCCGAGACCGCGATCAGCAGACCGTCGGAGGACACGGCGATCGCGTCCACCACGCCCGCGGTCTCGGTGGCGAAGCGGTTCAGCAGCCAGGTGAAGTCGGCTGCGGCCGCCTGCAGGTCGGTCGGCGTGATGCCGCCCGTCGGGGTGTCACCTGTCGACGTGCTCACTGCTCGGCTCCTTCCGGAAGGTGGTTCTGGTCCTGCGGGGGGTTCGGGGGGTCGATGTGCGGCCTGGGCCGTCCGTGGCTTCCGGTCTCGCTGTCGCGCCGGGCGCGCTCCACCGCGGCCTCGAACTCGTCCAGCGCGTCCCGTTCGGCCTCGGCGTCGCGGGTGCGCGCCGGCTGGGAGAGCGTCTGGGCCGCGCCGACGGTGGTGCGGAGGGTCGCACCGCGTACCCGGCGGCGCAGCGGCCGGTTCCCGTCGGCGGAGTCGGCGGAGTCGGCGTCCGGGGCGGCCGGCGGCTCGCCGGAGCGGGCGGCGGGGATCAGCGGGGCCGCCGCCTCGGACCCGGGCGCGGTCTCCGCGGCCGGCTCGCGGCGCGGCAGCCTGCGGGGGAGCGGACCGTCGGGCTCGTCGGCGGCCTGCACCGAGGTGGCCCAGGTCGGTCCGGTCCGGCCGACCTGCTCGGCGGGTGCCGCCGACGCCGTGATCTCCGGTGCCGTCGGCTCCGCGGCGAGCGGGGTGCCGGCGGTGTCGGCCACCGCGCTCATCGTCAGCAACAGCGTGCTGGGCAGGGTCACTTCGGCGGTCACACCGCCGCCCGGGGTCCGGGTCAGCTCGACGCCGATCTCCCAGCGCCGGGCCAGCGCACCGACCACGAAGAGGCCGAGCACCTTGGTCGGCACCAGGTCGAGGCGCTCACGGCGGATCAGCCGCTGGTTCTCCTCGGCCAGCCGCTCGGCGCTCATGCCGAGGCCGTGGTCGGTGACAACGATGTGCGCGCCCTGGTCGCTGGAGCGGACGGTCACCTCGACGGGGCTGCCCGCCGGGGAGAACGACACCGCGTTCTCCAGGAGTTCGGCCACCATCAGCGTGAGGTCGCCGATGATGTCCGGCTCGATCATGGAGTCCGTGCCGGCGTACAGCCGTACCCGCTGATAGCCCTCGATCTGGCCGAGCGCGGCCCGGACCACGTTGGACACCGGGGTCGGGCCGGCCGCGAGGACGGTCTCGCGGATGCCGGCCAGCAGCATCAGGCTGTCGGCGTTGCGGCGCAGGCGGACGGCGATGTGGTCGATGGAGTAGAGGCGTTCCAGGAGCGCCGGGTCGGTCTCGGCGCGCTCCACCGCGTCGATGAACGCGAGCTGGCGGGTGGTCAGGTTGCTGACGCGGCGGCCGACGTTGCCGAACATCTCGGCGGTGTTGCGGCGGCTGAGCACCTGGCGTTCGAGCAGGGCCGCCGCCGTGGTCTGCACCTGGTTGAACGCCTCGGCCAGGTCGCCGATCTCGTCGCGGGCGGTGACCGGCATGTCCCGCAGCCGGGGCGGACCGGAGTCCTCGGCGTCGTCGTCGGCGACCCGGGCGAGCTCGCGGTTCGCGACCTCGGCGACCTCGTGCGCGACCCCGGTCAGGGCCTGCACCGGGCGGATCACGGAGCGGCGCACCAGCACCGACAGGGCGAACCAGAGGACGAAGCCGAGCAGCGAGCCGTTCAGCAGCCAGATCGCGCGCCACCGCGCGGAGTCGGCGGCCGAGTCCGCCCGGTCGGCGATCTGGCCGATGAGCGAGGTGGTGATGGTCAGCCGGGCGGTGGCCTGGTCGTGATAGGCCGGGTAGTCGGTCAGCGCGTCCTTGACGGCCTGCCGGATCTCCTGCTGACTGCCGGACTGCAGCTTGGTCGGGTCGATCTGCAGCTCGGCGTAGGACTCGGCGATGGTGCTCTGCGCCTTGGTGTGCTCGACGTCGGCGAGCTGCCGGGCCTGGCCCTCGGTGGCGAACCGGCTGAAGCGGTCGGCCTGGTGCTGGTAGAGGTCGTAGGCGCCGACCGCGTTGGTGAACTCGATCAGCGCGTTGGTGTCACCGGTGGTCGCCGCGAGCACGTTGGTCTCGAAGGCGCCGTGGGCGGCGTCCGCGCGCAGCAGCGAGTCCAGCAGGTTGCCGGTGAAGGTGGAGGCGAGGTTGGCGTTGCGGTCCAGGCCGAGGCCGTCGATCAGGTCGTTGGCCGCGTTGGCGTACGCCGGGTCGATGTTGTCGGCCGGCAGATAGGACTGCTCGACGGAGTCGCGCAGGCTGGTCAGACCCTCGACCTGCCGGAGCGCGGCCGCCTCGGTGTCCGGCAGCCGGTCGCCGAAGGTGTGACGGACCGTCTCCACCTGGGCGTCCACCGCCTCCTGCGCCGTCCGGTAGGCCGTCTGCGAGGGCCTGGAGGCACCGGACTCGTAACGCACGGACAACAGGATCGCCTGCTGGTGCTCCGCCTCGACCTTGTCCACGAGACGCGCCACCTGGGCGCTGTCCCGGACCATCTGCGCCGCGGAGTCCGCGCTGCTGGACTGCTGCACCAGGTCGGTGAAGACATACGCCAGCAGTACGCCGATGACGGCGAGCGGTACACCGACCAGCAGGTTGAGCTTGCGCCGGAAGGGCCAACGGTCGGCGAATCCCCGTATCCCGCCCCGCTCCTGGGCGGGCCGGACGGGCGCGTCCACCTGGTTCGTGGACACCGGGCCTCCTTCATGAGGGTGTCTGGTCTGGGGGGCGTCTTCACCCCGAGCTGCTGCGGAACGACACCGAGTAGCGGGCCCCGTGCACCGCTGTGACCGATATCAACTGCCGTGAGACTACAGCGTTCTTGAAGGGCCGTTCCGCTTGCTCTTTATCAAGAATCCGTTACAAAGAGACCGCGCTCCGTCCACAACTGGCCACGGATCGAAGCCAATCGGTGACCCGGAGACACTTGACTGACCGAGAACGGGCTGGATTGGATCGTCCGGAGTGGTTCGCAACACCCCCACCCTTCCCACAGCTCCCGGAACGGCAACCGTGACTCCCAACACCCTTCCCAGCAGGTCAATCCGGACATACCGAGGCGTGGCGGCCGTCGCGCTCGCCGCGACGACGGCCCTGCTGGCGGGCTGTTCCTCCTCCGACGACAGCAAGTCCGACCCGCTGTCGGACAGCAAGGCGAGTGGCGACACCGTCGTCGTCGGCTCCAACAACTTCGCCGAGAGCATCCTGATCGCGGACATCTACGGCGAGGCGCTCAAGGCCAAGGGCGTCAAGGTCACCTACAAGTCGAACATCGGCAGCCGTGAGACCACCTACGGCCTGCTCAAGAACGGTTCGATCTCGGTCCTGCCCGAGTACAACGGCGCGCTGCTCGCCTACCTCGACCCCAAGGCCGCCCCGAAGACCGTCGAGGAGACCACCCAGGCCATCGAGGCCAAGCTGGACTCCAAGCTGACGCTGCTGGACCCGGCGGACGCGCAGGACAAGGACACGGTGACGCTCAACGCGACCACCGCCGCCAAGTACAACCTCACCGAGAAGTCGTCCATAGCCGACCTGAAGAACATCGCCAAGGACCTGGTCATCGGCGCCTCGCCGGAGTTCCAGACCCGCCAGCAGGGCCTGGTCGGCCTGAAGGACGTCTACGGCCTGGAGTTCAAGTCCTTCAAGGCGCTCGACGCGGGCGGCCCGCTCACCGCAGCCGCCCTGAAGAAGAACGCGGTGCAGGCCGGCGACATCTTCAGCACGGACCCGACCATCACCAAGGAGAAGTTCGTCGTCCTCCAGGACTCGGAGAACCTCTTCGGCTTCGAGAACGTCCAGCCCCTGGTCTACAAGAGCGCCCTGAACCAGACGGCCACCGACGCCCTCAACGCCGTCTCCGCCAAGCTGGACACGGCGACCCTGCTGGACCTGGACACCCAGGTGCAGTCGGACAACAAGGACCCGCTGGACGTCGCCCAGGCCTGGCTGAAGAAGGTCGGCCTCAGCTGACCCGTCGCCGAACCCCCTTGGACGGCGGCACCACCGACGTACCGAGACGGGTGCCCCCGCGCCCCCGTGTCGTGCTCGACGGCGACGGCCTCGGCCTGTCCGGACTCGTCCGGCTGGCCGACGCCGTCGCCGAACCGGTCGTACCGCCCGAGGCGCTCGACCGGGTCCGCCGCGCCCACCGGACCGCCGACGACCTTGCCGCGCAAGGCCGTTGGTACGGGCGCGGCACCGGCGTCGGCGCCCTGCGCTCCGTCGCCGTCGACCCGTCCGACGCGGCCGGCCACACCCTGCGCCTGCTGCGCAGCCACGCCGGCGGCGCCGGCCCCCTGCTGTCGCCCCGCCGGGCCCGCGCGTTGCTCGCCGTCCGCGCCAACCAGCTGCTGGCCGGCGGTTCCGGCATCCACCCGTCCTTCGTGACGGCGCTGACCGATGCCCTGCGCCTCGGCGTCCACCCCGCGATCAACGAGTACGGCGGTGTGGGCACCGGCGACCTGACGGCCCTGGCCCAGACCGGCCTCACCCTGATCGGCGAACGCCCCTGGCTCACCACGGAACCCGACGCCGAACTGCCCGCCCCCGTCACCCTCCGCCCCGGCGACTCGCTGGCCCTGCTCAGCAGCAACGCCCTGGCCCTGGGCCGGGCCGCCCTGGTCTGCCACGACCTGGACGTCCTGCTGCGCGCCACGCACGTGGTGGCCGCCCTCTCGCTGGCCGCCGTCTCCGGCTCGGCGGAGGCCTACGCGGCCGAGGTGCACGCCCTGCGCCCGTACCCGGGCCCGGCCCGCGTCGCCGCGGAGATACGGCGTCTGCTCGCGATCCCCGACCGCTCCCTCACCACCGGCCGCCGTGTCCAGGACCCGTACGGCTTCCGGGCCTTCCCCCAGGTGCACGGCGCGGCGCTGGAGGCCGCCGACCGGCTCCGGGAGGTCGTCGAGACGGAGATCAACTGCCCATCGGAGAACCCCGTCCTGGCCCCCGACGGCGACGTCTACCACCACGGCGGCTTCTTCGCGGCCCCGCTCGCCCTGGCCCTGGACGGCCTCGACCTCGCCCTCCTGCAGACCGCCCAGTTCTCCGCGGCCCGCCTCCAGGCCCTCACCCGCGCCGACCTCACCGGCCTCCCCGCCTTCCTGACCACAGGCCCGACGAGCAGCTCCGGCACGATGATCCTGGAGTACACGGCCCACTCGGCCCTGGCGGAGATCCGTGCCGGCGCGGCCCCGGCATCGGCCGGCCACGCCGTCCTCTCCCACGGCCTGGAGGAGACGGCCGGCTTCGCGGGCCAGGCGGTGAAACAGGCGGAACGGGCGACCGAGGCGTACCCGGTGGTGCTGGCCTGCGAACTGGTCACGGCGGTACGGGCGTTGCGGCTGGCCCCGGTGCCACCGAGGATCCCGGCGTTCGAGGCGGCGGCGGACGCGTTGTCGGCGGACATGACGGACCGGGACCTGTCGGGAGACGTGAGCGCGGCCATGGAGCTGCTGAGGGTCCTGGCGGACCTGTGAGGGGCGCACGCGCCCCCGACCCCCCAAGCCCCGTCCCTCTCATGTGCCCGCATGCCTCACGACCTCGGCACCCCCGTGCCCGCCCCGCCGGCCCGCATGGCCGACCTCCTCGGCGCCACCGTCCTGCCGGCCGCCCGCCGCGCCACCCCCGTCACCGAGGTCGTCATCACCGAACCCGGCGACCGTCCCGCGGCCACCCCCGGCACCCTGGTCCTCGCGGTGGGCGCCCGGTCCACGGACCTCGCCGGCCGCCCGCCCGGCGCCGCCGTCGCCGTACGCGAGGACCCCGCGCTCCGCGAAGCCGCCGAGAAGGCAGGCGCCACCCTCCTCGTCGTCCCGGCCGGCATCCGCTGGGACGAGGTCGCCGCCGTCGTCCAGGGCGAACTCGTCCGGGCCGCCGCCGCGGCCGACGACCGCTCGCACGGCGACCTCTACTCCCTCGCCCAGACCGTCGCCGCCCTCGCCGGCGGCCCCGTCAGCATCGAGGACACCGCCCACCGCGTCCTGGCCCACGCCGGTTCCGTGGACGACGCGGACGACCTGCGCCGCCGTTCCGTGCTGGGCCGCTCCTGCCCCGAGCCGTATCTCGCCCTGCTGCGGCAGGAGGGCGTGTACCGCAGGGTCCGGGAGAGCGAGGACGTCGTCGAGGTCGGCGCCCGGCCCGACCTCGGGGCCCGGCGGCGCCTGGTCGTCGGCATCCGGGCCGGTACCCGGCCGCTCGGCACCATCTGGCTCCAGGAGGGCGGCGGCCCGCTCGCCGCGTACGCCGACGAGACCCTGCGCGGTGCCGCCCGGCTCGCCGCGGGCCGGCTGGTCGACCGCTACTACCGAGGACTGACCACCGCCGGCCGTTCGTCCCGTGCCGTCGGTGTCGGATTCCGTCACCGACGGCCGGGTCGGCGGAGGAAAACCGCGATTGTCCGGCCGGGTCCGGTGCGCCGCTCCTCGCCGCTCGCAGGCTGTCCCACGCCAGGCCCCGAGCGTGAGAGGACCGCCACCCCATGACATCCGCGACCGTCCGTCCGCCGGCCACCGCCACGCCCTACCGGTGGCGGTGGCCGGCCCTTTTCGCCCTGCTCCTCGCCGAGGCGATGAACCTCCTGGACGCGACGATCGTCCAGGTCGCCGCCCCCGTCGTGCACGCCGACCTCGGCGGCCCGGTCTCCGACGTCCAGTGGTTCAGCACGGCGTACACCCTCCCCTTCGCCGTCCTGCTGATCACCGGCGGACGTCTCGGCGACATCGCGGGCCGCCGCAGGCTCTTCGTCCTCGGTGTCGCCCTCTTCGCCGTGGCCTCGGCCGCCTGCGCCCTGGCGCCGTCCCCGGCCCTGCTGATCGCCTTCCGCGCCGTCCAGGGCGCCGCCGCGGCCGTGATCATCCCGCAGACCATCGGACTGATCAGGGCGATGTTCACGGGCGACGAGATGTCCCGGGCACTGGGCAGCATCGGCCCGGTGATGGGCCTCGCGGCCGTCTGCGGCCCGATCCTCGGCGGCGTCCTCACCCACGCCGACCTGTTCGGCTCCTCCTGGCGTGCCGCGTTCCTGGTGAACGTGCCGCTCGCCGTGGTCGTCCTGGTGCTGTCCCCGAAGCTCCTGGAGAACCGCGCGCCACACCGCCCCACCCTCGACTGGCCGGGCACGGCACTCGCCGCGACCGGCACGGGCCTGCTGGTCTACCCCCTGATCGGCACCGACCTCACCGAACTGCCCCCGCGCGGCTGGGCGTCGCTGGTGTCGGGCCTGCTGGCGCTGGCCGCGTTCGCGCTGCACCAGCGCCGCGCGAACGCCCCGCTGCTCGAACCCACCCTCTTCACCCACCGGGGGTTCCTGCCCGCCCTCGCCACCTCGACGGCGTTCTTCGCGGTGACGAACGGCCTGCTGACGGCGGTGGTCCTGCAACTCCAACTGGAGGCGGGCCAGGGCGTACTGGCGGCCGGTCTCAGCCTCACCCCGTGGTCGGCCGGCCTGGCCGTGTCGTCCTGGCTGTCGGGCCGGCACGGCGCCCGGCGCCGCATGATGCCGTACGGTCTGGCCCTGGTGCTCCCGGGTCTGGCCGCCGCCGCGGCCGGGTACACCGCCACCGGGTCCACCCGCTACCCCTGGCCGCTGCTGCCCGCGCTGACCCTGGTGGGCCTCGGCGCGGGGCTGTTCACCCCCGCCTTCTTCACGCTGGCGCTGAAGCCGCTGCGCCCCCAGGAGGTCGGTTCGGCGGCGGGTGCGCTGAACGCGGTACAGCAACTGGGGGCGACCCTGGGCGTGGCAGTCCTGGGCAGTGCCTACCTGGACGGCTCGGCGGAGGCGGCCTGTGCCGTGGCCATGGCCCTCACCGCGCTCTGCTGGGCCACGAGCCGACGGATGTGAGCCGCCCCCGTCCGGGCGTGCCGGTCAGAGGTCGAACTCGTGCGGCGGCAGGTCGAGCGTGTAGCAGGCCTCGCGGACCACGGCCTGCTCGGTCTTGTCGAAGTCGCCGTCCGCGCCGCCGATCACGATGCCGATCTGGATGACGGCACGCGCCTCGGCGGGCTTCTTCTTCGCCTTGGCGACCTCCTGGAGCACGCTCACCTTGCCGAAGGCGAAGTCGGTGGTCAGCTTGTTCAGGTTCTCCTCGAAACGGCGGCGCAGGTCGTCCGCCGGGAAGTTCTGCAGCACCTCGTTGGTGGCGATGAGCTGCGCGACCCGCTGCCGCTCCGCCGGGTCGATGGTGCCGTCGGCCGCCGCCACCAGCGCACACATCGCCATGCTCGCGTCGCGGAACGCACCGCTCTTCAGGTCGTTCTTCTTCGCCACGAGCTGGGTCTGCATCTGCGTCGCGGAATCCTTGATGCGGTCCCACAGAGCCATGCGCACTCACTCCTCGGTCGGTATGTGCTTGCCAAGAACGTCGCTTGCCAAGAATTTACTTCTACAACAACGTAGAAACTGCCCCGGCGGCCGAGAAGTTCCCGCGCCCTAGACTGGTGCCTCCCTTGGGGTGGTCAGGAGGAGTACGACGGTGGCGACAGCGCCCGGCAGTGGTATCGAGGACCCCTCCGCGGACGTGCTCACGGAAGCCGCCGCGGCCTTCGGGCTGCTCGCCTCGCCCGCCCGGCTGCACATCGTCTGGGCCCTGGCGCAGGGCGAGAGCGATGTCACGGGCCTCGCCGAGCGGGTCGGCGGCGCGCTGCCCGCGGTCAGCCAGCACCTCACCAAGCTGAAGCTCGCCGGGCTCGTCCGCTCCCGCCGGGAGGGCCGCCGCCAGGTGTACCTCCTGGACGACCCGGACGTCGTCGAGGTCGTAGGCCTCCTCGTCGGCCGGCTCACCGCCCGCGCCACCGGTGCCGAACTCCCGGCCCCCCGCCGTCTCCGTGGTCTCTGAGGGCGAGGCCGCCACCGCGCTGCAGGTGCTGCGCGGGCTGGACACGGGACCGCGCGGGCTGACCGAGGCCGAGGCGGCGGCCCGGCTCGCCGACGTCGGCGAGAACACCCCGCGCCTCCCGCACAGCGCCTCCTGGCCGCTGCGCTGCCTCCGGGCCCTGCGCGACCCCTTCACCGCCGTCCT
Source organism: Streptomyces sp. NPDC048288 (assembly GCF_043201555.1). NCBI lineage: Bacteria > Bacillati > Actinomycetota > Actinomycetes > Kitasatosporales > Streptomycetaceae > Streptomyces > Streptomyces sp. NPDC048288. The sequence goes on along the minus strand of NZ_JBICZD010000006.1, from coordinate 608,735 downwards.
CCTCACCCTCGGCCTGGTCTCCGCCCTCGTCGCCTCCTGGGGCACGGCCGTCGTGATCCTCGCCCTGGTCGCGGTCAGCGCCGGTCTGCGGGCCGCCGGCGAACACCGCGCCGACCGCTCGCTGGCCGCCCTGCGCGAACTCGTCGCCGGCACCGCCACCGTCCTGCGCCGCACCGGGGAGGACACCGAACCGCGGGCCCGGGAGGTCCCGGTCGCGGAACTGGTCCCGGGCGACGTCGTACGGCTCGGCCCCGGCGACCTGGTCCCGGCCGACGTACGACTGCTGCGCGCCCGCGGACTGACCGTGCACCAGGCCGTGCTCACCGGGGAGTCGGCGCCCGTCGCCAAGGCCGCCGCCGATGTCCCCGACCCGGCGGCCGAAGGCCCCTTCCAGGAGCCCTGTCTCTGTTTCCAGGGCAGCGGGGTCGCCTCGGGCAGCGCCACGGCGGTGGTCGTGGAGACGGGGGAGCGGACCCGGTTCGCCGTGGCGCAGAGCGCGGCCGGCGGGCGGCGGGAGCCCAGCGCCTTCGACCGTTCCGTGCACGGCATCTCCTGGGTGCTCATCCGGTTCATGCTGCTGACCCCGCCGCTGGTCCTCATGGCCAACGCGGCCCTGCGCGGCCGGGGCCTGGAGACGCTGCCCTTCGCCGTCGCGGTCGCCGTCGGGCTCACCCCCGAGATGCTCCCGGTGATCGTCACCACCTGCCTGGCCCGGGGCGCCGCCCTGCTCGCCCGCGCCCACCGGGTCGTCGTACGACGGCTGCCCGCCCTGCACGACCTGGGCGCGGTCGACGTGCTCTGCCTCGACAAGACCGGCACCCTCACCCAGGACCGGCCGGTGGTCGAACGCGCGCTGGGACCGGACGGGGACGACGACCCCGAGGTGCTGCGCTGGGCCGCCGTCGGCGCCTGGTGGACCCTCCAGCTCGCCGAACTCCCCGCCCCCGACGCCCTCGACGAGGCCCTGCTCACGGCGGCCGGACCGGTGGGGGAGGAGTACGACGGCCTCGGCGCCGTCCCCTTCGACCCCGAGCGGCGCACGGCGACCGCGATCGTCGCCGGTGCCGCCCTCGGCTGCCGTCTCCTGGTCACCAAGGGTGCCGCCGAGGACGTCCTGGACCGCTGCGACCTGGACCCCGCCGAACGTGAGCGCCTGCTCGCCCTCGCCGCCCGCGAGGCGGGTACCGGGCTGCGCGTGCTCGCCGTCGCCACCGCCGAGGTCCCCGCCCGCACCCGCGGCTACACCTCCGCCGACGAACGCGGCCTCGCCTTCCGGGGCCTGGTCACCTTCCGCGACGCGCTTGCCCCCGGCGCCGCCGAGGCGCTGCGCGGCCTGACCGACCTGGGCATCACGGTCCGGATCCTGACCGGCGACCACCCGGCGACGGCGGCCCGCGCCTGCCGGGACCTCGGCCTCGACACCGCGCGGACGGCCGTGGCCGGCGATCCCCACGACCTCGACGCCACCGTCGTCGCCCGCTGCACCCCCGAGGACAAGGCCCGGATCGTGGCCGGACTGCGGGCCGCCGGGCACACCGTCGGGTTCCTCGGGGACGGGGTCAACGACATCCCCGCCCTGCGCGCGGCCGACGTCGGTGTCGCCCCCCGCACCGCCGTGGACCTCGCCCGGGAGACCGCCGACGTCGTGCTCGCCGAGAAGGACCTCGGCGCGATCGGGCACGCCGTCACCGCGGGCCGGCACAGCAGCGCCAACATCGCCGCCTATCTGCGCGTCACGCTCTCCTCCAACCTCGGCAACGTCATCGCCATGCTCTCCGCGGGCCTGCTCCTGCCCTTCCTGCCGATGCTCCCGGCCCAGGTGCTCGCCCAGAACCTCTGCTTCGACGCCGCCCAGCTCGCCTTCGCCCACGACCGCCCCGGCCCGGCGGCGCTGCGCCGCCCGACCGTGCTGCGGTCGCGGGCCTTCCTGCGGTTCATCACCGGCTTCGGGGCGCTCAACGCGATCGCCGACCTCGCCACCTTCGGCGTCCTCGCGCTCGCCCTGCGCGGCCCCGACGCCCTCGACGACCAGGCCGTCTTCCACTCGGCCTGGTTCACCGAGAACCTGCTCACCCAGGCCCTGGTGATGTTCCTGCTGCGCGGCGGTGTCCGCCCGGGGCCCGTCGGCCGGGCGGCGGCCGTCCTGGCCGCCGTCGGTCTGCTGCTTCCGCCGAGCCCGCTGGGTGCGGCCCTGGGCATGACCGGCCTGCCGCCCGCCTACCACCTGCTGCTCGCCGCCGTCCTCGGGCTGTACGCCCTGGCGCTGCGGGCCGTGCGGGCACGTCACGACCGGCGTGGGCGATGACCCGCGAGCGGTGACAGTCGTGGGGCCGCGTTTGTCCACCGTTTCCCAGCCGGGTTGTACAGTTGCGCAATGTAGCAACCGTCGCTGCCCGGCCGAGGCGCGTGAAGCCCTCTCCGCCGGCCCGAGAAAACGTGAGAAAGGGAGGGGGCGGCCATGCTCCGCAACGGACTCGAACCCTGGCATCTGCTGATCGTCGCGATCGTCTTCATCGTGCTCTTCGGCTCCCGGAAGCTGCCCGACACCGCCCGGGCCCTGGGCAAGTCGATGCGCATCCTCAAGAGCGAGGCGAAGGCGATGAAGGCGGACGACGCGCCCCCGGTGGAACCGACGTCGGTGCAGATGGCGGCGGAGCCGGCCCCGGCCGCCGCGCAGCCGGAGCCCAGGACGGCCGGCGAACCGACCGCCTCCCCGAGCTGACGCCTCCCCGGCGCCCGGACGGGGCCTAGTCCTCGTCCCCCTCGAAGAAGTCGCCGATCTCGTCGACCACCTCGGCCGCCACCATTCCGCCGACCACGCCCACCGCGAGGCCCGCCGCACCCGCGGCGACCGCCGTGCCCAGGCCCGGTCCGGAGTGGTGGCGGTCGTCGTGGCCGTGGTGCTCGTCGTGGCCGTGGTGCTCGACATGGCCGTACGTCGCGTGGGCGCCGTAGGACTCGCGGTGCGCGATCAGCTGGCGGATCCAGCCGTCGACCTCGCCGTTCCAGTCGAGCGCGGGCACGTCCTCGTGGCGCACCGTGAACCGGGTCAGCGCGTCGTGCCCGGAGGAGAACGGGCCGCCGCGCTTGTCCGCCTCCAGGACGACCTCCAGACCCGTGGGGGAGGCCAGGAAGGTCAGCTCGATCTCGTTCACCGCGTGCGCGTACCGCGGCGCCGGGGTCAGCTCGATCTCCTGGTAGAACGGCAGCCGCTGGCCCGTGCCGCCGATCCGGCCGTACTCCAGATCCGCCGAGCGGAAGCCGAACCCCAGCTGTCCCAGGGCCTCAAGCACCGCCTCCTGGACGGGCAGCGGCCCGACGGTGAGCGGGTCCAGATCGCCCTTGTCCCGGGCACCGGCCACCCCGACCTCGGTGCGCACCCCGAGCACGATGCCCAGCGGCTGGCCGTACAACTCGGTGACCGGGGTCTCCCACGGCACCGGCACACTGAACGGCACCTCCCGCTTCTCCTCCGCGCCGAGCCGGAACCCGCCGCCCACGGTGAACCGCTCGAAGACGACGGCGCCCTCGCTCTCCCCGTCCTCGTGCTCCGCCTCCACCCGCGCGAGCAGTTCGAGCCCGATGTGCTCGATCTCCACCGCCGCCGAGCCGCCCTTCAGCCACACCCGCCCCGACACCGCTCCGCCGGGCACCACCACTCCGCTGTCGAGAACCGTGTCCACCGAGGGCCCACCGACCCCGATCGCTCCCAGCAGCCGTTTGAACACCATGAAGCCCGCCGCTCCTTCGCCGCACTCGTCACGCACACCCGGGCGGACCACACGCCACCCGACTGCCCGATGAACTCACCAGAACGGCAAAGAAGTTCCCAAGTCACCCGTTCGGCGGAAGCGCGTGCCAGGGGGCCGTACACAGAAAGAATGGGGCGGCCGATATCCACCGGCCGCCCCTTCTTCTTTCTCTTTATCTGTCAAACCGCTTCCGCACCGTCCCCGAAGCCCTGCGCGGCGGCTCGCGCCGCCTTGCGTCGCTTCCGGCGGCTGACGCGCGGCTCCTGGTCCGGCAGCCAGCCGAAGGTGATGCAGCTGCCGACCGCCCCGAGGAGCAGGCCGACCATGAAACCGCCGAGGTTCGAGGTGAGCCAGGTTCCCAGGGAGAGCAGGATGCCGAGAACGGAGTAGAAGAGCCGCTGCGCCGGGTTGAACACGGTCAGCACGCCGCAGACGATCATCAGGGCCGGCAGGAGATAACCCGCCAGGCCCTGCATGCCGATGTGCAGGATGACCGGAAGGGGTGCCTTCATGGTCACCAGGATCTCGGCACCGGCCAGCACGAGCAGCACGCCCCCCGCGAAGGGCCGTTCTCCCCGCCACTGCCGGAAGCGCTCGCTCCGGGTCCCTGAGTCGGTCATCAGTCGCAACCGTGGTCGGCGAACGACATGTGCAGGTTCGGGAGCTTGAAGACGGCCGCGGTGGCCGCGAAGTTGTGCTGGTAGAGGTTCTCGATCACGACGCTGTCGGCCTGCTGGCCGTAGACGCCCTTCGGACCCTGGACGCCGCCCTTGTCGAAGGTGCTGGCGTCGCGGCCGATCTCGATGTTGTTGAAGGTGGCGTCGCCCTTGATGTCGTCGGAGTCGATCGCCAGGTTCTGCACGGACACCGGCTTGGACCCGCCGCCGGCCGTGAGGAGAAGCTGGATGCCGCCGAGGTCGACGCTCTGGCACATGTTGGTGATCGTGCCGTTCTTCACCACCGACGTGACGACCAGCTCCTGGCCGCCGGTGTCACCGGCGTTGGGGCTGTTCTCGATCATGTTGTCGAGGGCGCCGAACTGCTCGAAGCCGGTGCCGTCGAGCCGGTCCGCGGTCACCACGAAGGGCATGCCGGAGATGGCGAACTGCACTCCCAGGACACCCTGCGCGGTGAAGATCGCGAGACCCGCGGCGACCAGGGTGGCGGGGATCGCCATCACCGCTGCCCGGCGCGCCCGGACCCGACCGCGTCTCTGGTCCCCTCCGGTGACCCCGGTGGTGTCTGGTGTTTCGGAAAGAGAACCGCTTCCCGGGTTCTCCGGCGTGTTGTCGGCGGACGGAACGTCCGAGGACGAGGCCATGTCTGCTCCCATGCATTAGTCACGCTGGTTGGGCTTCAGTTGGCGCGTTGTCCTGGCGCGGACAGCGGCTGCCGCGCACGCCTCCTCACAACTCCCGGCGGACGCAAGGGCTTTCTCGTTACGCAGCAGTAGCCACGCCGAAAGTTACCGGCGGTTACTTTTCAGGGTCAAGGTAGTTGTGAAAAAAGGGTGTTGAATATGCGTCAGTTCTGTTCTGACCTTGCATTCCCTTGATCGGTTGCTCAACTCCCTTGATCGGCCTTGACGTTGACGGTTGATCAGGTCTACAAATCTCCCTGGTTTCCTTCGGATCCGTGGCGCCGGATCCGCCGAGCGGCATCGACCGCTTCCCGGCCTCCTCGATCCCGCTCCGCTCGCGGCGTCGGCACGGTCGCTTCCCCCCAGGGGCCGTGCCCGAACGCCCTCAACCGGCCCGGCCGGAGGCCTAACCCCCCCAGGCTTTCGGCCGGTCCGGCACGGCTGCCGTTGCCGGTCCGTCACGTACGGAGAAGGCGTCACGGGTCGGCAACGGCTGGCGCCGCACACGCGCCCCCAGAACCCCCCACCTCACCCCATGCAAGTCCCCCCGAAGAAAGAGGCAACCCGCATGCGTACGCGTTCTCTCCTCGCCCTCGCCGGTACCGTCGTCGCCCTCTCGGTCGCGGCCACCGTGCCCGCCTCCGCCGACGGCGCGGTGCTCACCACCGGCAGTGCCGGCGGCACCGCCGTCGCGGTCGGTGACACCCTCACCGCGTCGCTGGCCAGCGGCACCACCGCCACCCTCTACTCCAGCTCCACCAGCACCAGCGGCATCACCTGCGCCGCCTCGACCTTCACCGCGACGGTCACCGACAACCCGGCCGCCTCCGGCACCGCCACCGAGTCGGCCACCGCGCAGACCTTCAGCAGCTGCACCAGCAACGTCACCGGCGTGACGGGCGTCTCCAGCATCACCGTCGACAACCTGCCGTACACCACGGCGGTCTCCTCGGACGGCAGCGTCACGGTCACCCCGCCGAGCGGCTCGACCGTCCAGACCACGGTCAAGCTGACCACCCTGCTGGGCAGCATCACCTGTGTCTACCAGGCCGCCAGCCTGAGCGGCACGAGCAGCAACACCGACAACAGCCTCGCCTTCAGCAACCAGGCGTTCACGAAGTCCTCGGGCTCCATCCTCTGCCCGTCGGCCGGCTACTTCACCGCGAAGTACGCCCCGGTCAGCGACAACGGCGCCGCCGTCTTCGTCAACTGACCTTCTGACTCGGCCAGTCAGCGTCGACGCAGACGCAAGGCCAGGGCGGCGCCGCCGGTGAGCACCAGCACCGCCGCGGCGCCGCCCGCCAGCAGGGGCGCCGACGGACCCGAACCGGAGTCCGTGTCGGAGGCCACGGGAGTACTGTCGGCGGCGGTGGTTCCGGTCTTTGGGGAGACCGGGGACGCCGCCGCCGTCGTCCGTGCCGGGGCGGCTCCGCTCTTCGAGGCGCTCGGGGTCGGCGTGGCACTCGCCCGCGGCTTCGCGCTCGCCGTCGCCCCGCCGCCCTTCCCCGCGTCGCCCCCGGTGTCCTTCTTCGCGTCCTTCTTGGCCGTGAACACCACGTCGGAGCACGAGTAGTAGGTGTCCGACGTGCTGCTGTTCTGCCAGATGGTGTACAGCAGCTGACGGCCCGTCCGGTCGGCCGGCAGCGTCGCGCCGAAGTGGTACGCCCCGTTCGTCAGCGGCGGGTCCTTGACCTCCGCGAAGGGCTGCGCGGGCAGCTCGGACCAGGTGAGCGGCTTCGTCGGGTCGTACCCCGGCTTGGTCAGATACAGCTTGAACGTGCCGGTGTGCGCGATCGTCGAGGCGTACGTCATCGTGAGCCGGGCGCCCGGGGTCAGTTCGGTGGCGGGCCAGTCCGCGCGCGCCAGGTCGAGCCCCCGGTACGCCGCCAGGTTGCCACTGCACAGCTTTCCGTCCGGAATGACCTGCCGGTCCCGGCCGTTGACGTCCGCCACCCGCAGGTTGTCCCAGGCGACGAAGTTCTGCCCGCTCGCCGCGATCGCCGCCTTGCAGGCCGCCGTACCGGCGCTGCCGCCGCTGGGCGAGCAGGCGTAGACCCGGCTGATCGGATCGGTGGGCGCGCCGTGCGCCTGGGCGGGCCCCGCCGCCCAGAACAGGAGCAGAAGCGGAGCCGCCACGGCGGCTCCCGTGGCTTTCATCCGGTCGGTCGTCCGAGTCATCGGGGACGTCTCCTCGGCGGGCGCGGGTACAAGGACTGCTGAGGTGAGTACGGGAACCGGGCGCGCACCGTTCAGCGCGGTTGATCACAGCGCCGGTCGGTGTGTACGCCGCCGACCGGCTCGTCCGTTTTATGGACTCCCCGTGCGCCGTTGAGAACCAACCGTCCGGCTCGTATCGTGGCGATCACCGATGTGCGCCCGGCTCTGCGCATCGCTTCCGGAAACCGGCACGAACACGAGGGAGGGACGCGTTCTGATCTCGTCCGTTTGTGCATTGTGGGCGCCGGTCGAAGCTCGGCGGGCGCGACTTACACGTGTCCGTCACCAGGTCCGCACAGTTGTCTCCCGCTGCCGCACGGTGAGCTATCGTGTGCACGGGGTAAAAAACAAACCGCATGCCCCGTCGGTTTGAAGCCGTGCAGTCGAGAACACGAAGTCGTGAAGCCGTGATGTCGTGAAGGAGTGTTGAGTCGATGGCGAGGCAGTTACGTGCGGAACAGACCCGTGCCACGATCATCACGGCCGCCGCCGACCTCTTCGACCGGCACGGCTACGAATCCACCAGCCTGAGCGAGATCGTCGAACACGCGCAGGTCACCAAGGGGGCGCTCTACTTCCACTTCGCCGCCAAGGAGGACCTGGCCCAGGCCATCATGGAGCTCCAGTCCCGCACCTCCGGCCAGTTGGTGAGGGAGATGGACAGCCGCGGCTACTCCTCGCTGGAGGGCCTGATGCGCACCACGTTCGCGATCGCCCGGCTCTCCGTCGACGGCCCGATCCCGCGCGCGGGACTGCGGCTCGCCACCGCGGACGTCACCGTACGGCCGCCGCTCAGGCACCCGTTCACGGAGTGGCTGGAGTTCGCCACGCGCAAACTCACGGGCGCCGTCAAGGAGTCCGACGTCCACCCGGACATCGACGTCGGCGCGGTCGCCCACTCGCTGGTCTGCTTCTTCGTCGGTACCCGGGTCGCCGGCCGCAACCTGGAACCGGTGGGACGACTGCCGCGCAGGGTCGCCGAGATGTGGTTCCTGATGATCCGCGGCCTGGTCCCGGTGCACCGGCGCGCCCGCTACCTGACCCTCGCCACGCAACTGGAGCGCGAGATCAGAACGGCGTGACCGGCGCCCCGCGTTCGGCGGAGCCGGGCGGCCCGCGCGATAGCGTGACGCCCATGCCCGACTCCGCCGCCGCACCCGTGATCCTCGGCACCACCGGCCCGTTCCCGCACAGCGTGCTGGCCGAACGCCACCCCGCGATCATCCAGCAGGTGCGGGACGCCTTCCCGTACGGCCCCGAGCAGCACCGCGCCCTCGACGCACTGCTGCGCAACTGCACCGAGGGCGCCATCGAAGCCCTGCCCGGCCACGACCGGTGGCACGACTGGGGCCTGGACGCCTACGCCGGACAGTCCTGGTTCGACGTGCCGTGGCTGTGGTCCGAGAGCTGGTTCTACCGGCGCCTCCTGGACGCCGTCGGCTACTTCGGCACCGGCCCCTGGCAGGGCATCGACCCGTTCCGCCCGTTCAAGCTCGCCGAACTCGACGCCAAGGAGACCGACGAGGAACTCGCCGCCCTCGACACCCTCGACGACGACCCGGACCACGCCCTGCTGCACGGCTCCCTCTGGGGCAACCGCGCCGACCTGGGTTTCCGCCTGTCCGCGGAGGCGGGCGCGGCCGTCTCCGCCCTGGTCGCCGACGACAGCGCCGCCCTGTGGCCGCTGCTCCGGGGCGGCACCCTGTGCCTGGTCGCCGACAACGCGGGCCGCGAACTCGTCCCCGACCTGCTGCTGATCGCCCACCTCCTGGACACCGGGCGGGCCGGCCGCGCCGTCCTGCACATCAAGCCGTACCCCTACTACGTCTCCGACGCCACGACCGCCGACGTCCTCGACGCCCTGCGCAGGCTCACCGCCGCACCCGGCACGGCCGCCGCGTACGGCCGTACGCTCTGGTCCGCGATGTCGGACGGCCGGCTCACCGTCCGCGCCCACCCCTTCTCCTGCGCCCCGCTGCCCTACGCCGAGATGCCCGACGACCTGCGCGCCGAGTTCGCCTCCGCCGACCTCACGCTCTTCAAGGGCGACCTCAACTACCGCCGCCTGGTGGGCGATCGCCGCTGGCCCCCGACCACCCCCTTCGCCGACGTCACCGCCTGGTTCCCGGGCCCGGTGGCCGCGCTGCGCACCCTCAAGTCCGATGTGATCACCGGACTCTCCGCGGACACCGAGACGGCTCCGGACGCCGCCGGGGGACAGCGCTGGCGCACGGCCGGCACCCATGCGCTGATCCAGGTCAACCCACTTCCGTCGGCAGCGACTTCACCCCGTTGATGAAGTTGGAGACGAGCCGCCCGGCCGGTCCCGCGGGCCGTAGTGTCGGCGGTGCCGCCGCGTAGAGCGAGCGCAGTTGCAGCCGGGCGAAGTGGGCGCCCAGACAGACATGCGGCCCGTCCCCCAAGGAGACGTGCGGGTTCGGGGTACGGCCGAGGTCGAGCCGGCCGGGTGCGGCGAAGGCCCGCTCGTCCCGGTTGGCCGACGCGTGCAGCACGACCACCTTGGCGCCCTTCCCGATGCGCCGCCCGCCGAGTTCGGTGTCCCGCGCGGCGGTCCGGCGGAAGGTCAGCACCGGGGGATGCCAGCGCAGCAACTCGTCCACGGCGGTGTCGGCCGGCACTTTCCCGGCGCGCAACAGGGCATACGACTCCGGGTGTTCGGCCAGCGCCAGCAGCCCGCCGGGAGCCGCCGAGCGCACGGTGTCGTTGCCGGCGATCGTGAGCAGGAAGAAGAACATCTCCAGCTCCCCGTCGGCGAGTTCGGCGTCGTGCGCGAGGGCGGTCAGCACGTCGTCCGCCGGATGACGGCGCTTGTACGCGGCGAGCCGGCGGGCGTAGTCGAACATGTCCCGCAGCATCGCCGGGGAACGGGGGTTGACCGGCCGGCCTCGGTCGTCGACCGTCCGGGGTCCGGCCTCGTCCGGGTCCTGGTAGCCGATCACCCGTCGCGTCCAGTGCAGCAGCAGTCCGCGGTCGCTCTCCGGGACCCCCAGCAGATCGGCGAGGTTGAGCAGCGCGTACTCGTCGGTGACGGCGGCGACCAGGTCGACCGTGCCGTCCCCCGCCCGGGCCGTCTCCAGGGCCCGCGCGAACAGCGTCCGCGCCCGCTGCCGTACCACCGCACCGAACCGCTCGATCCGCCCCGGGGTGAAGGCCCGGCTCACCGTGCGCCGCAACCGCCCGTGGTCCGGTGGATCCTGATTGAGCATCATGCGCCGGATGAACGGCAGGTCCGCCGGGTCCGGGTCCCGGATCTGGGTCGCGCCGAGACACGAGGAGTACGTCCCCGGGTCCTTGAGCACCCGTACCACGTCCTCATGCCGCGCCACCGCCCAGAACCCCGGCCCGGCCGGCCACCCCAGCACCTCCGGCTCCTCCTGCCAGGAGACCGGATGGTGCTCGCGCAGCACGCGGTAGTCGTCGTACGGCACTCCGCCCGCGTACCGGCGCGGGTCGAAGACGTCGGGGACGGGCGGTGCCTCGCCGGAGCGCGCGGAGGAGGTCATGGCACCACCGTGGCCCGGGGGCCCGGGTCCGGCAAGACGGCGGAGCTCAGGCCGCCTTGCGCCAGATGGTCATGTCCGCGGTCATGAAGCTGATCCCGGGACGGTCCCAGAGCGCGGTCGACTTCACCGTGATCACGAGCAGCGCGATGTCCCCGGAGCGGGACTTGACGCAGATCAGGCTGCCGGCCGCGGCCACGTTCAGGGTGAGGCTGTGGTTCTTGGAGGCGGTGAGGGAGTCACGGCAGGTTTCGAGGGTGCCCTGGGCCTTGTTGTCCCACACGTTCTCGATGACGCTGGTGTCGCTCTCCAGCGCGCACCCGATCTCCTTGCAGTCGAAGCGCACGTCCCCCTTGCGGTTCTCGCGTTCGACCGGCTCCTTGAAGCTCAGGGAACTCTTCTCGTCCACCCACACCTGGGGGTACGCCTCGGGGTGCGGGGCCGTGACCGAGGGAGCGGCGGAGGTGCCGGAGCCGGTAGCGGTGCCGCCGCTGGTGTCCGCGGTGGTGCCGGTGTCGGCGGCGGTGTCCGGCGACTTCGGCGAGGTGGAACCCGCCGACCGGCCGCCGGCCGCCGGATCCGGGGTGCCGGAGGACCTGGTCCCGGTCTGCTGGCGGACCCAGTCGGCGGTCTGCGTCAGTATCAGCGCCATGACCGTCAGCGTGCCGACGACCGAGGTCACGGCGGCGATCCCGATCAGCACGGCCCGTCTGCGGCGGCCGGGCCGCTCCTCCGCCCGCTCCGGCGGCGGGGCGAACGGATGGGTCGGCGGGAGGAGCGGCCCGACCGGGGCGGGGGCGGCCGAGGTGACGGTGACCGGGGCCGCCATGGTCAGCGGAGGGTGAACCGGGGTCGGCGCGGGGGCGGGCACCGCCACCTCTGGTCCGGTGATCTCCTGCCACACGGCCGGTCCGGCGCCCGCGTCGGCGTCCGGGCCCAGCCGCCGTCGGCACCAGTCGACGATCTCCGCCAGGGTGGCCCGCCGCTCCGGGTCGGCGGCCAGACAGCGGGCGATCAGCGGACGCACCTCCTCGGGCAGCGGGGCGAGGTCGGGTTCGGAGTGCACGATCCGGTACAGCACGTTGACGGCGGGGCCGTCGCCGTACAGCGGCGCGCCCAGGGCCGCGAACGCCGCCGTCTGGCCCAGCGCGAACACGTCGGTCGCCGGGGTGACCTCGCCTCCCGAGGCCTGCTCGGGAGCCATGAACGAGGGGGTGCCGATGGCGGTGCCCGTCGCGGTGTGCGAGGTGGCGTCGGCGGCCAGCGAGATGCCGAAGTCGATGACGCGCGGACCGTCCGAGGCCAGCAGCACGTTCGAGGGCTTCAGGTCCCGGTGCACGATGCCCGCGCCGTGGATCGCCTGCAGCGCCTCGGCGACCCCCGCCATCAGCCACAGCACGGCCGGCACCGGCAGCGGACCGCGCCGGGCGACGACCTCGGAGAGGGCGGGCCCGGGCACGTACAGGGTGGCCAGCCACGGCGGTACGCCGTCCGCGTCGGCGTCGATCAACTCGGCGGTGTACGCGCCCCGGACCCGCCGGGCGGCCGTGATCTCCCGGCGGAACCGGCGCCGGAACTCCGGGTCGTCGGCCAGCTCCGGCCGCACCACCTTGATCGCCACCGGACGGCCGCCCCGGGTGTGCGACAGATAGACCCGGCCCATGCCCCCGGCGCCGAGCCGTGCGGCGAGGCGGTACCCGGCCACCCTGGGCGGATCGTCCGCCTGCAACGGCTGGAACACCTCGGTCGCGTTGTTCATCGGCCCCCGCCCCCTGAATCTGTTGGTCCGATGAGTCGACCAACGGCGGCAGCCTAATGGATGGCGTGTGAATGCTTCGGGGGAAGGGGCCCTCCGGCGCGCATGCCGGAAATACGAAAGGCGAGGAGTTCGTCCGCTCCTCGCCACTCTCAACGTATAGCGCACCGGGGGCCTTGCGGCAAGCCCCGGTCGCTGTTGCAGAATCTCCGGCCGTAGCCGGTCACCTGCGGAGATCGGTGATCCGCGCACTGTGCACGCCTTTCCTTTTCTATGGCCCTATGGGGGATTTCGATGCTCGATGTCATCGTCGTCGGCGCCGGTCCGACCGGACTGACGCTCGCCGGTGAACTGCGGCTGCACGGGGTGCGGGTGCTCGTGCTGGAGAAGGAGGCGGTGCCGACCGGTCAGTCCCGCGCGCTCGGGCTGCACGCACGCAGTGTCGAGATATTGGACCAGCGCGGGCTGCTGGAGCGGTTCCTCCCACTCGGCCAGAAGTTCGCCACCGGCGGTTTTTTCGCCGGTATTCCGGCGCCCTGGCCCGACCGCTTGGACACCGCGCATTCGTACGTTCTCGGTATTCCGCAAACCGTCACCGAGCGCCTGCTGGCCGAGCGGGCCGTCGAACTCGGCGCCGAGATCCGGCGCGGCGCCGAACTGACCGGACTGGCCCAGGACGAGCACGGTGTCACCGTCGAACTGACCGGTGGGGGCACCCCCGCCGGTGAGGGCGCGGCCGGCGGGGGAGGCACGCGGCTGCGCGCCCGCTACCTCGTCGGCTGCGACGGCGGCCGCAGCACCGTACGCCGGCTGCTCGGCGTCGCCTTCCCCGGCGAACCGGCCGCCAACGAGACCTGGCTGGGCGAGCTGGAGGTGGCCGTACCGCCGGAGGAGCTGGCCGCCGTGGTGGCCGAGGTCCGCAGGACCAGCGCCCGGTTCGGCGTCATGCCCCGCGAGGACGGCGTGCACCGCGTCATCGTGCCCGCCGCGGGGGTGTCCGAGGACCGCGCGGTCCCGCCCACCCTGGAGGAGTTCAGGCTGCGGCTGCGGGAGTTCGCCGGCACCGACCTCGGTGTGCACTCCCCGCGCTGGATCTCCCGTTTCGGCGACGCCACCCGGCTCGCCGAGCGCTACCGGTCGGGGCGGGTGCTGCTGGCCGGCGACGCGGCGCACATCCACCCGCCGACCGGCGGGCAGGGCCTCAACCTCGGCATCCAGGACGCCTTCAACCTCGGCTGGAAACTGGCCGCCGAGGTCAACGGCTGGGCGCCGGAGGGGCTGTTGGACAGCTACCACACCGAACGGCACCCGGTGGCCGCCGCGGTACTGGACAACACCCGGGCCCAGTCGGAACTGCTGTCCGCCGAACCCGGTGCGCGGGCGGTGCGCCGGCTGGTGGCGGAACTGATGGACTTCGAGGAGGTGAACCGGTACCTGATCGAGAAGATCGCCGCGCTGTCCGTCCGCTACGACTTCGGCGAGGGGCCCGGCCTCCTCGGCCGCCGGCTCCGGGACATGCGGCTGGAACAAGGACGCCTCTACGAGCTGACGCGCGCCGGACGCGGACTCCTGCTCGACCGGACCGGCCGGCTCTCGGTGGCGGGCTGGGCGGACCGGGTCGACCATGTCGTCGACGCCGGCGAGGAACTGGACGCGCCCGCCGTCCTGCTGCGCCCGGACGGTCATGTGGCGTGGCTCGGCGACGACCAGCGGGAACTGCTCGACCGCCTGCCCCGCTGGTTCGGCACCGCGACCGTCTGACCACCGGTCCGGCCGTGGCCCGGGGGCGAGGGATGCCCGTCCAACGCCACAGCCGGCGCCCGAAGTTCCCGGATACCGCCCCGGTTCACGCGATGGTGTGATCATGTGCCGCGCGGCGGATGGCCGTCGGAGCCCACGGGTAGGGCCCTGGCCATGACGCAGCCGTTCGAACTCCCGCACTTCTACATGCCGTATCCCGCGCGGCTCAACCCGCATCTGGAGGAGGCCCGGACCCATTCCACCGAGTGGGCCCGGGAGATGGGCATGCTGGAGGGCTCCGGGATCTGGACCCAGGCGGACCTGGAGGCACACGACTACGGCCTGCTGTGCGGCTACACCCACCCCGACTGCGACGGCCCCGCCCTCTCGCTGATCACCGACTGGTACGTGTGGGTGTTCTTCTTCGACGACCACTTCCTCGACATGTTCAAGCGCACCCAGGACCGCGCCGCCGGCAAGGCCCATCTCGACCGGCTCCCGCTGTTCATGCCGCTCGACCTCTCGACACCCGTGCCGGAGCCGGAGAACCCGGTCGAGGCGGGCCTCGCCGACCTGTGGGCGCGCACCGTGCCGTCCATGTCGGTCGACTGGCGCCGCCGGTTCTCGGTCGCCACCGAGCACCTGCTGAACGAGTCGATGTGGGAGCTGTCCAACATCAACGAGGGGCGGATCGCCAACCCCGTCGAGTACATCGAGATGCGCCGCAAGGTCGGCGGCGCCCCCTGGTCGGCGGGGCTCGTCGAGTACGCGACGGCCGAGGTGCCCGCGGCCGTCTCGGGGACCCGGCCGCTGCGGGTGCTGATGGAGACCTTCGCGGACGCCGTCCACCTCCGCAACGACCTGTTCTCCTACCAGCGCGAGGTCGAGGACGAGGGCGAGAACAGCAACGGCGTGCTGGTCCTGGAGACCTTCTTCGACTGCTCCACCCAGGAGGCCGCCGACACGGTCAACGACATCCTCACCTCCCGCCTCCACCAGTTCGAGCACACCGCCCTCACCGAAGTGCCCGCCCTCGCCGTCGAGAAGGGCCTCACCCCCGACCAGGCCGCCGCGATCGCCGCCTACACCAAGGGCCTGCAGGACTGGCAGTCCGGCGGCCACGAATGGCATCTGCGCTCCAGCCGCTACATGAACCAGGGCGCCACCGCCCAGACCGCCCCCTGGCAGACCCTGACCGGCCCCGGCACGTCCGCCGCGGACGTCGGCGCGTTACTCGCCGAGGCCGCCGCGAAACGCCTCCGTGCCTACACCCACGTCCCCTTCCAGCAGGTCGGCCCCTCCCTCCTGCCCGACTTCCACATGCCCTACGAGGCCGAACTCAGCCCGCACCTCGACACCGCCCGCCCCCGGCTCACCGCCTGGATGCACGGCACCGGAATGCTCGCCGAGGGCGTCTGGGACGAGGACAAGCTCGCCGCCGGCGACCTCGTGCTCTGCGCCGCCGGCCTCGACCCCGACGCCACCCCCGAGGAACTCGACCTCAGCGCCCAGTGGCTGGCCTGGGGTACCTACGCCGACGACTACTACCCCCTGTACTTCGGCACCCGGCGCGACCTGGCCGGCGCCCGGCTCGCCACCGCCCGGCTGTCCGCCTGCATGCCGCTCGCCGACGACCCCGTCCCCGCCCCGGTCACCGGCATGGAACGCGGCCTGGCCGACCTGTGGGCGCGCACCACCGCCGGCATGGACGCCGACGGCCGGCTCTTCCTCAGGCAGGCCGTCGACAGGATGACCGAGAGCTGGCTCTGGGAGATGGCCAACCACCTCCAGCACCGTGTCCCGGACCCCGTCGATTACCTGGAGATGCGCCGGGACACCTTCGGCTCCGACCTCACCCTGAGCCTGGCCCGCCGCGGCCACGGCCCCGCGATCCCGCCCGAGGTCTACCGCAGCGGCCCGGTCCGCTCCCTGGAGAACGCCGCCATCGACTACGGCATGCTCGTCAACGACGTCTTCTCCTACCAGAAGGAGATCCAGTACGAGGGCGAGCTCCACAACGCGATCCTCGTCGTCCAGAACTTCTTCGGCGTCGACTACCCCACCGCCCTCCGGGTCGTGCACGACCTGATGACCCAGCGGATGCGGCAGTTCGAGCATGTCGTCGCGAGCGAACTCCCCGTCGTGTGCGACGACTTCGAGCTGTCGGCCGAGGCCCGTGAGGCCATGCGGAACTATGTCCTGGACCTGCAGAACTGGATGGCCGGCATCCTCAACTGGCACCGACATGTGGACCGTTACCAGCCGGACCACCTGGCCCGCCGTGCCCACGGCTTCCTGCCGGACCGGCCACCGCTCGCCCCGGCCCTCCCCGTCGGCTGACGACGAGCACCTCCACCTTCTACTGGAGGGCGGTGTACAGACTCCGGGCGCGCTCGGCCTGCCGCGGGTCGCCCAGCCGGTCGAACTCCTCGGCCAGCAGGCGCAGGGGCGACAGGTCGAGTTCCTTCCTGCTGCCGGGCCGGAGCAACTGGCTCTGGTCCATGGATATCTCGTCCATCCGGCGGATCAACGCCACTCTGGCGAGCTCGGTCAGCCCCTGGTCGGCGGCCAGCCGGGCCCAGGTCGTCAGCGGCCGGCCGGCCGGGTCGCCGGGCACCTCGTGCCGTACCGACTCCCACAGGGGCGGCCGGGGGTGCGGGTCGAGCAGGTCGTAGGCGCAGTCCTCGTCCGCGTTGAGGAGGAGGAAGTCGGGCTCGGTGCGCAGCAGGGCCGTGTGCAGTCTGCCGAGCAGGTCGACGGGGGAGCGGTCGGGCAGGCCGAGCGCGGCGCGGAGTTCGGCGCGCTCGGCGTCGATGCCGTGGTACTCCCGGATCTCGTCCTCGATCTCGGCCACCCGCGCGAGGATCGCCTCCTCGCCGTCCGCCGGAGCCAGGCCCAGGTAGTCGCGCCAGCCCGGCAGGCCGATCACGATCTCCAGCGCCTCGTCGACGGACGACCCTATGATCCCGGCCGAGCCCTCGGAACTCGCGTACAGCAACGAGCCGTCCGCGCACACGAAATACGTGCCGCCGGTGTCGCAGCCCGCCACGACCTCCAGCGAGCCGCCGGAGGCGAGGCGGACCGGTTCGAGGTGGCCGTGGGCGGCCCGGTCCAGGTCGAAGTTGAAGGGGAACGCCGCCAGTTCGGCCAGGCGGCGGTGCTGCCGGAGCAGCCGCAGGCAGTCATCGGTCATGTCACAGAACGTAACAGCCACCACTGACAACGGACTCCGACCGCGGCCTCGGACCGGCGCCGCCACCGACATTGGACTCAGGCCGCGCCCCGGACCGGCGCCGCCACTGGCAACGGACTCCGGCCGTGCCCCGGACCGGCGCCGCCGCTGACCACGGACTCCGGCCGTGCCCCGGACCGGCGCCGCCGCTGACCACGCACTCCGGCTGCGACCCGGACCGGCGTCGTCGCGGTCTCACGCCGACGTGCGCGGCCGCTCCCCGGCGTGGGCGGTCGCAGCCCGCGCCAGCGACCGGACCACCGGGTGTGGGCGCGAGCCGTCGCCGGCCAGCTCGGGCTGGAAGAGCGTGGCCAGGAAGAAGGGATGGCCGGGCAGTTCGGCGACGCGGACATGGCCGTCCTCGTCGTGGCCCGACAGCCGTAGTCCGTGGGCGCGCAGCGTGTCGAGGTGGCGGGAGGGGCCGTACGAGCAGAAGTACCGCTCGACCGTGCGTCCCGAGCCGATCGCCGCCTCGGCGAGCGAGCCCGATTCGACGGTCACCGCCGACTCGTGCCCGATCAGCGAGCAGGCCAGCGGCTCGATGAGGAGGTCCTCGGCGTCGGGGTCGTTCTCGGCGTGCGCGACCCGGGTCAGTCCGCAGACGTTGCGGGCGTACTCCAGGAGCGCGTGCTGGAAACCCCCGCACGTGCCCAGGAAGGGGATGCCCTCCTCGCGGGCGGTGCGGATCGCGCGCAGCACGCCCGCCTCGCTGCGGTACGGGCTGCCGGGCAGCACCCACACGGCGTCGAAGCCGCGCACCGCGGCCACGTCCTCGGCGTCCTCGGAGGGAACCCAGTAGGCGTCCAGGACCAGCCGGTCGCGCTCGGCGAGGGCGGCCAGGAGGTGCGGGATCCGGGTGTGCGAGACGACGTTGGGGGAGCGGTCCCCGACCAGGGCGATCGTGGCGGTCCGTGCGGTCCGAGCTGCGGAGTTCGTCATGCCCTCATCCTGGGCGCCGTTTCCGGTTCACGTCCAACGATGATCGGTGCACTCTCGATAAGCGATTCTGATGCGACCCTGTACGGCATGGACCCGCACCTGCTGCGCACCTACGTCACCGTCGCCCGCCTCGCCTCCTTCTCGGAGGCCGCCCGCACCCTGGGCTACACCCAGTCCGCGGTCTCCCAGCACATCGCCGCCCTCGAACAGGACCTCGGAGCGCCCCTGCTCACCCGGCGCCCGGTGACCCCCACGGCGGCCGGGGAACGGCTCCTGGAGCACGCCGGGCCGCTGCTGCTGCGGCTGGAGGCGGCCCGCGCGGACGTCGTACGGATGGCCGCCGCGCCGGTGCCCGGCCTGACCCTCGCCGCGACCCCGACCGCGCTCGGCCCCGGCGTCCTCGCCGCGCTCCCCGCCGACGGCGTCACCCTGCGCGTCCTGCCCCGCGAGGAGATCCCGGCCGCCGTCGCCACCGGCGCCGCCGACCTCGGTCTGCTCGACGGCCTCGCCGCCCCCAGCGACCCGCTGCGCCTGCCCGACGTGGCACCGCTGACCACGCACGGCGTCGGCGAGGAACCCGTAGCCGTCCTGCTCCCCGCCGGCCATCCCCTCGCCGGCCGCCCGGGCCTGCGCCTCGCCGACCTCGCCGACGCCCGCTGGCTGGACGCACCCGGCGCGGCCCTGCCCCTCGCCCAGCTGCGCACCGCGACCGGCGGCGGCGCCTTCCGCCCGGCCCTGCGCTACGACGGCTCCGACCTCCGCACCCTCACCACCCTCACCGCCACCGGCCACGGCCTCACCCTGCTGCCCCGCCGGACGGCCACCGGCGTCCCCGGCACGGTCGCCGTCCCGGTCACCGCGCCCCGGGTCATCCACCGGGTGGAACTGGTGTACGCCGGGACCCCCGCAGGGGCGGCCGCGGCCCTGGTGGCGATCCTGGTCGACGGTGCCCGGGACGCAGATGAGGCCTAAGGCTTCCCGCTCCTGACCCCGGGTCAGTCTCACTCGTTCGTGACTCGTCGCGCCCGCGTGCGCCGGGTAGGGCTCGGGCTGGAGGCGAACCATGGAACAGACCGCTTTGCGTCCCAAACCGATCCCGGGCCAGGAACGCGGGGAGGACCCCCCACCCGACCCGGCCCACCGCCCGCACGCCGCGCGCCGCCGCGGCCGCCGGATCAGGACCCTGCTCTTCGGCCTCTTCGCCGGCACGGTGCTGGTGCTCTCCGGGGTCGGTATCGGCACGGTCGGCGCCACGGTGATCGGCCTGAGCAGGGTTGCGGAGTTGCAGCGGCAGGGCCCGCCGCAGACGCCCAGGCCGGCACCGTCCCTCACCCCCAGCCCGTCCTGGACCGTCGCCGCGACGCTCGGCGTGGAGGCCGTCGACGCCGAGAAGGTGGGCGCACTGGTGGTGGGCGTCCATGTGCCCGGGCCGGGCTACTCGGCGGGCCTGGTCAGGGGCGATGTGCTCCTCCAACTCGGCGACCGGCGGATCGACGACGCCGCTGACCTGGTACGAGCGGTGACCGAGGCCCGCCCGGGCAGGGAGGCCAAGCTCACGGTGCG
This sequence comes from Streptomyces sp. NPDC048288, assembly GCF_043201555.1. Lineage (NCBI taxonomy): Bacteria > Bacillati > Actinomycetota > Actinomycetes > Kitasatosporales > Streptomycetaceae > Streptomyces > Streptomyces sp. NPDC048288. The sequence continues at coordinate 588,655 of NZ_JBICZD010000006.1, read as the reverse complement.
GCACGAGAGCGGGGGGTATCAGCAGCTGACGGTGGTACCAGGAGTCGTCACCTGACAACGCCCACAGCCACGACGCAGCCGCACCCGCCGCACAACCGAGACACACAACGGCGCTTCCGCGCAAACCGGCTCGCGCCGCCCCACAACACCCGGCAGGATGCTCACCGAGGCCCTACAGCCCCCTCACCCGCGCAAGGAGGCCCCGGATGACCGGCACGACACCCGCCGCGCCCTTCACCGCCGACGACTACCGGGCCCGCATGACGCGCGCGGCGCACACCGCGGCCGACGCCGGACTCGCCGGCCTCCTGATCGCCCCCGGCCCCGACATGGTGTGGCTCAGCGGCTACACCCCCACCGCCGTCACCGAACGGCTCACTCTCCTCGTCCTCGCCCCCGGCAGGGACCCCGTGCTGGTCGTCCCCACCCTGGAGGCGCCCGACGCCGCGAAGTCGGCCGGCGCGGACGTGCTGACCCTGCGGGACTGGACCGACGGCAAGGACCCCTACGCCGTGACCGCCGACCTGCTCGGCAAGGGCGGCCGGTTCGGTATCAGCGACAACGCCTGGGCCATGCACCTGCTGGGCTTGCAGAAGACACTTCCGGACACCTCGTACGCCTCCCTCACCGACGCGCTGCCCATGCTCCGCGCCGTGAAGGACGCGGCCGAACTCGAACTCCTCGCGGCCGCCGGAGCCGCCGCCGATTCAACGTTCGAGGAGATCCGCAAGGTTCCCTTCGCCGGCCGCCGCGAGTCCGACGTCGGCCACGACCTCGCCGACCTGCTGCGCCGCTTCGGCCACGAACAGGTCGACTTCACCATCGTCGGCTCGGGACCCAACGGCGCCAACCCGCACCACGAGGTCGGCGACCGGGTCATCCAGGACGGCGACATGGTCGTCCTCGACTTCGGCGGCCTCAAGGACGGCTACGGCTCCGACACCACCCGCACCGTGCACGTCGGCCCGCCGACCGCCGAGGAACGCGAGGTCCACGACCTCGTGCGCGCCGCCCAGGAGGCCGGGTTCCGGGCCGTCCGCCCCGGCGTGGCCTGCCAGGAGGTGGACCGGGCCGCCCGCGCGGTCATCGCCGACGCCGGGTACGGCGAGTTCTTCATCCACCGCACCGGCCACGGCATCGGCGTCACCACGCACGAGCCGCCGTACATGATCGAGGGCGAGGAGCAGCCGCTCGTGCCCGGGATGTGCTTCTCCGTGGAGCCGGGCGTCTATCTGCCGGGCCGCTTCGGCGTGCGGATCGAGGACATCGTCACGGTGACCGAGGAGGGCGGACGTCGTTTCAACAACACCACCCGCGAGATGGTCGTAGTGGGCTGACCGACCCGGCCCCGGGAGTATCTTCTCGCCCCTATCCCACCCGAACGGCAACGGCGCGATCCATGACCCAGGCACCGACACCCACCGCGGACACCGTCCGCCGACTGGTCCGTTCGCTGCTCAAGGAGAGCGCGACCGGAACCTCGGGACCGGACGTCCGGCCCGTCGCGGCGGGCGGTGAGCACTCCACCTGGTGGGTCGGCACCCGCCATGTGCTGCGGCTGGCGCCCGACCGGGAGGCCGCCGCCCGGCAGCGCCGCGAACTGCGGCTGCGCGACCTGGCGCGCCCGCACCTGCCGGTCACCGTCCCGACCAGCGTCGCGCACGGCGAGTGGGCGCCGGGCCTGACCTACACGCTGGACACCGCGATCGCCGGGGGCACGGCCGAGGAGCACGACGTCTCCGCGGTCGGTGAGGCCGACCTGGCCGGGCTGCTCGCCGGCCTGCGCGAGGTGCCCGTACGGCAGGCGGAGACGCTCGGTGTGCCGCGCACCCCGCCGCGCTCCCTGGAGGCGCTGCGCCGGATGGCCGTACCCGCCGCCGAACGCCTCGCCGCCGCCGACGAGTTCGATCCCGCGCCGCTGCTCCAGTTCACCTCGCCGGGCGCCGCCCAGCTCGCCGCGCAGCCCGGTACGGCCGTGCTGGTCCACCACGACCTCAAGGGCGAGCACCTGGTGGTCAGCGCCGACGGCAGGGTGCGCGGCGTCCTGGACTGGACCGACGCGGCGGTGGGCGACCCCGCCGAGGACATCGCCGGGCTCGCCCTCGCGGTCGGCTCCGGCGCGGCCGTCCGCGCGGCCACCCTCGCCGGCTACGGCGCCCGGCCCTGCCTGCGCGGCCTGTGGCTGGCCCGCTGCGACACCGTCATCCGCCTCGCCGACCGCCTGGAAGGCCGCGACGACAGCCCCCTGCCGCTGCTGCGCACCCGGCTCCGGCGCGCCTGGGAGGCGATCCTGCTGGAGCGGGTGACGGAGCTGCGCGAGGCCCCCGAGGACGACGGGGACGACGTGGAGCCGTAGCGAGGCCGGCCGCTCAGGGCCGGGTCAGCACCACGCACGACTCGCCCGGCACCCGCAGCACCCCGTCCGCGCCCGGCGCCGCCACGGGGTCCCAGGCGGCCAGCACCTCCACCCGTCCGGTGCCGAGCGGGATGGCGGCCGGCTCCTTGCCCAGGTTCACCGCCACCCGTACGTCCCCCCGCCGGAAGGCCAGCCAGCGTGCCTCCTCGTCGTAGGCCACCTTGGTGTCGGCGAGGTCGGGGTCGGTGAGGTCCGGCTGCTCCCGGCGCAGCGCGGTCAGCCGGCGGTACCAGGCCAGCACGCGCGCGTGCGGCTCGCGTTCCGGCTCCGACCAGTCCAGGCAGGACCGGTCCCGGGTCGCCGGGTCCTGCGGATCGGGTACGTCCTCCTCGGCCCACCCGTGCGCCGCGAACTCCCGGCGCCTGCCCCGCCGTACCGCCTCCGCCAGTTCGGGGTCCGTGTGGTCGGTGAAGAACTGCCAGGGGGTGCCGGCCGCCCACTCCTCGCCCATGAACAGCATCGGCGTGAAGGGCGCGGTCAGGGTCAGGGTGGCCGCGCAGGCCAGCAGGCCGGGGGAGAGGGAGGCCGAGAGCCGGTCGCCCTGGGCCCGGTTGCCGACCTGGTCGTGGGTCTGGCTGTAGCCGAGCAGCCGGTGCCCGGCCACCCGCGCGCGGTCCAGCGGGCGGCCGTGGTGGCGGCCGCGGAAGCTGGAGTACGCGCCGTCGTGGAAGTAGCCGCCGGTGAGGGTCTTGGCGAGGGCGGCGAACGGGTCGCGCGCGAAGTCGGCGTAGTAGCCCTGGGACTCGCCGGTCAGCGTGGTGTGCAGCGCGTGGTGGAAGTCGTCGTTCCACTGCGCGTCCAGACCGAGACCGTGCTCCGCGCGCGCGGTGATGAGACGCGGGTCGTTCAGGTCGGACTCGCCGACCAGGAACAGCGGCCGGCCCGACTCGGCCGCCAGGGCGGCCACGGCCGTCGACAGCTCCTCCAGGAAGTGGCACGCGCGCGTGTCGCACAGCGCGTGCACCGCGTCCAGGCGCAGCCCGTCGATCCGGTAGTCGCGCAGCCAGGCGAGCGCGCTGCCCACCAGGTACGCGCGCACCTCGTCCGAACCGGGCGCGTCCAGGTTGACCGCCGCGCCCCAGGGCGTGTGGTGGGTCTCCGTGAAGTACGGCCCGAAGGCGGGCAGGTAGTTGCCGGAGGGGCCCAGATGGTTGTGGACGACGTCCAGGACGACGCCGAGCCCGAGTTCGTGGGCCCGGTCGACGAACCGTTTCAGCGCCTCGGGTCCGCCGTAGGGCTCGTGCACCGCCCACAGCGAGACCCCCTCGTACCCCCAGCCGTGCCGGCCGGGGAACGGGCACAGCGGCATCAACTCCACGTGGGTGACGCCCAGTTCCACCAGGTGCTCCAGGCGGGCGGCGGCCGCGTCCAGGGTGCCCTCGGGGGTGTACGTGCCCACGTGCAGCTCGTAGAGCACGGCGCCCGGCAGGGCCCGGCCGGGCCACTCGGCCCGCCATGGGTGACGTCCGTGGTCGACGACCGCGCTGAGCCCGTCCGGTCCGTCCGGCTGGCGGCGCGAGCGCGGGTCGGGCAGCACCGGGCCGTCGTCCAGGGCGAACCCGTACCGGGTGCCGTCCTCGGCGTCCGCCGCACCGGTCCACCAGTCCGGCCGCCGCGGATCGCGCTCCAACGCGCGCGTGACGCCGTCGCAATGGAGCGTCACCCGGTCTGCCTGCGGTGCCCACACCTCGAACTGCACGGACGGTCCCCTTCGTCTGGCTCATCGTGAGGTAGTCCGTCCATCGTGCCGGGAAAGCGATCAGACCGCTTTTGAATCCCGGCTTTCCCGGAGGGTGTCGCCGTCCGTACGCGCGCGTGACGGCCGTTTCCCCGTTTTCTGGACACTCGGGGTTCACTGACTCAGAATCGGCAGCGTGACGTCGTCCTTCGAGTTCCACACCTACCCCGCGCGGCTGTCCGACGCGGAGCGCGAGAAGGCGCTGAGTGTGCTGCGTGACGGCGTCGTCATGGGGCGGCTGTCGCACGACACGTTCGTGCGCCGCATGGAGCTGGCGCTGGCCGCCCGCCGCGCGGACGAACTCGCGGCGCTCACCGCGGACCTGCCCCAGGAGAGCCGCTTCGCGCGCGTGCTCTTCGGCACCGTCGAGGCCGTCTCCGGGTTCACCGTGCGGCTGCGCCGGGCCTGGCAGGCCGAGCGGCTGCCCAAACTGCTGCTGCCGCACCCCGGCAACGGCCATCCGCTGCGCATCGGACGCGATCCGGCCAACGGGCTGCGGCTCAACCACGAGACGGTCTCCCGGGTGCACGCCGAACTCCGCCGCCAGGGCGGCCTGTGGATACTCCGGGACCTCGGCTCCACCAACGGCACGACCGTGAACGGCCGCCGGGTGACCGGCGCCGCCGTCGTGCGCGAGGGGGACCAGATCGGCTTCGGCCGGGTGTCCTTCCGGCTCGCGGCCTCCTGAGCCCGCCCTTTGCCGGCCGCTGTCTCCGAGTGGCTGAAAAACGTATGCCCGTCGCGGTGTTGACGTACCCCTGAAGTCGTGACTGACTGTGTGGACGCCATGCACATCATGTGAACCGACGGCACCGCATTGTGGAGGTGTGTTCTGCCGCTCCTCCGCTACCCGTCCGTGGACCAGCTGGTCTCCCGGGCGGCCGCGCTGGCCGCCGACCGGCCCCGGGACGCCCGGCTGCGCAGGGTCGGGACCTCCCGCGCGGGCACGCCCATGTGGCTGCTTTCCATCGGTCACGGCGGCCGGCACGCCCTGGTCGTCGCCGGCCCGCACGCCAACGAACCCATCGGCGGCGCCACCGTGCTGCGCCTCGCCGACCGGGTGCTCGCCGACTCCCGGCTCACCGAGGCCGCCGACGTCACCTGGCACCTGCTGCTCTGCCTGGATCCGGACGGCTCGCGCCGCAACGAGGGCTGGCTCGCGGGGCCGTACACCCTCGGCCACTACTTCCGGAACTTCTTCCGGCCCGGCTTCCTGGAGCAGCCCGAGTGGCTGCCCGACGGGGCCGACGCGGTCGCGCTGCCCGAGACCCGGGCGCTGCTCGACGTCCAGGACGAGTTGCGGCCCTTCCTCCAGTGCTCGCTGCACGGCGTCGACGTCGGCGGCGGCTTCGTCGAGCTCACCCGCGACCTGCCGGGCCTCGACCGCCGCCTCACGCACACCGCGAGCCGGCTCGGCATCCCCCGGGAACTCGGCGCCTACGACACGCTGTACTGGCCGGCCCTGGGCCCGGCCGTCTACCGGGTGCCGCCGCCCCGCCGGGGCGACCTCGCCGCCGCCATCACCGAGGCCGCCGTCGAGTCCACCTGGTTCCACCCCTACCGGCACGGCACCGTCACCGCCATCGTCGAGGCGCCGATGTGGGGCGTGAACGCCGTCCAGGACGGCGCACCGCCCGCCGACCGGGACGCGGCGCTGCGGGCCGTCAGCCGGACCCTGCGGGCGGACACGGCCCTCCTGGACGGCATTCTGGCGCGGGTCAGGACCCAGCTGTCCGCGGCCCCGGACGCGGCCCGGCTGCTCGCGCCGGTCGACGACTACCTGCTCGTCTGCCCCGGCCTCGCCGACGCCTGGGACCCCGACACCGACGCGGGCAGCGCCCGCCCGCTGCCCCCGCTCAGCAGCGCCCACCTGGCCGCGCTGCGCATCGCCGGACGCCGGCTGGCCCTGCGCACCGCCGGGCTGCTGCACCAGCTGCTGCGCAGCACCGGGCACGACCCGGCCGACGCGCTGCCCGACCTGGACCGGCTGATCGACACCTGGTGCGCGGACTACCACGACTCCCTCGGCGCCCGCTGGATCCCGGTCGCACGCCAGGCCGAGTACCAGACGCGCGTCGTCCTGAGCGCCTTCGAACTGGCGCACCGCCACGCGCGCGCGGGTGCCCGTTCGGGTGAGCCGGGCTGGGGCGCCGAGGCCGCCGTGCCGATGCACAGGGAATGACCTCTCTGATCAGAGCGACAGCGGCCGGCGGCGCCCTGCTGGCGGCCACCGCCCTCCTCGCCGCCGGCCCGGCCCAGGCCGCGCCCGCCGCCACGCGCGGCGGCGACTACCTCTTCCTGACCGTCACCAAGGGCGACAGCCGCTCCAGTGACACGCGCGGCACCCTGCTGCTGTGCGACCCGCCCCAGGGACACACGCACGCGGCCGAGGCCTGTGCCGAACTGGACACGGTCGGCGGTGACATCACGCGTATCGCCCCGCCCAAGAACGCGATGTGCCCGATGCTCTACGCGCCCGTGACGGCCCAGGCGCGCGGGGAGTGGAACGGCCGGCCGATCGACTACCGCGAGACGTTCTCCAACTCCTGCGTGATGGCGGCCAGGACCGGGCCGGTCTTCGCCCTCGACGGCTGACCCCGGGGGCGGGCGGCGTGCGGCCCCCGAGACCTCACGCCGCCCCCTCGCGCGCGTGCTGCGCGGCCGCCAGCACCGTCCGGGACTGATGCTCCACCTGGCGCTCCAGCGGCACCCAGCGGGCCCGGAAACGCTCCCCGTAGGCCTCGCACCAGGCGGCCACCAGCTCCTCCAGCCGCGGGGCCGCGCGGTCGTCCGCCTCCCGCAGCACCCGCAGCAGCATCGAGGCCGCCCGCAGCGGCAGCCGCCGCCCGAAGGCGTCCACACTGCCGACGTACGCCATCGTGGTGTCGACCGGCTGCCGGGCGATCCAGTCCTCGGCGAGCCCCGGGATCAGCCCCAGCGCCCAGCGGGCCGCCCGCAGCAGCGGCCCGTCCAGGCCGTCCAGCCGGGGCAGCGCCTCGGCCAGCACCCGTTCCACCTCCCGCGAGTCCCGCAGCAGCCGGCGCGCCAGGCGCCGCATCGCCGCCGCCGGCGCCGGGTGCGGCGCCGGGTCGTCGACCAGGTCGCTCGCCCACATCGGCACCTCGATCACCGCCGTCAGACCGCCGTAGCGGTGCGCGTGGTACCAGGTGCTGTGCCGTGCGTCGTCCGGCATGCTCGGGTACGCCACCCCCGTCTCCGGACCGGGCATCACCCGCACCCCGGGCCCCGAGGCCGGCCAGCCCGCGGCGTCCGAGGCGCCCGTCTCCACCGGGATGTGCAGCTCCGCCGCGGACTTGGCGAACGGCTCGGCCAGCCCCGGCACGTCCTTCGTCAGCTGCACCCAGCTGCCGCCCAGATCGGTGCCGTGCAGGGTCACCTGGAGGTAGGGGCGCAGCTCGTCGATCACCGCGAGCAGGGCCACGGTCTCGGGCGGCAGCCGGTCCGGCGGCAGCACCGACGGCGACCACTCCGGCTGCTCCGGGCCCGCCGGCCGGTAGAAACCGAGGTGGTAGTCGAACAGGCTGCGCGGCGCCGGGGTGACGTGCAGGCTCGCCCCGTCCGGGTCCGCGCAGAGCAGGAAGTGCCAGGAGGTGTCCGCCCGCAGCTCCCGCTCCCGCAGCACCCGCTCGGCCAGTACCTGGAGAGTGCCGCCCCCGGTCGGCTCGTTGGCGTGGGCACCCGCGACCACCAGGACCGCCCGCCGGGCGTGCCCGACGGACAGCAGGTGCAGTGGTCTGCCCGCGCGGGAGAGGCCGATCTGCCGCAAGGTGCACAGGCCGGGCCGGTGCGCGGCCAATGCCCGGGCGGTTGCGACGAGTTCGGGAACACTGGGGTAACGCAGCTCCGGCAGGAGACTCACCCCCGACTTGTCCGCCCGGCTTCGCATTCCCCAGTCCCGCACGGCATAGGTGAACTGTCAAGAACCTCCCGGGGGAGGCTCCAGGGGGCGCCCAGGGGCACGAACCGTCGGCCGGCCGGGCGGTGGGCGCCGCTGGGGGTGCGAAGTCACTCCGGGGCGCGGAACGGCTCCGCGCGCCCATACGGACGCCGTCCGCGCCCGGCGAGTTTCAGCAAGGCCCCCACCCGGACCCGCATTTCACTCGTACGGGTGAATGCGCCCCTCAGTCCCCGTCTTCCACCCGCTCCAGCAGCGCCACCGGCAGCGCCTCGAAGAGCTCCGCCACGCGCGCGTGCCCCGTGAACTCCCGTCCCGGTGCGAGCACGTCGGCCCACCGCCCCGGCGGCAGCGGCAGCACCGTGTCCCGCCAGCCGCCCGCCGTGGCCAGCCGCAGCGACAGCCGGGTCACCGCCGTGACCACCTCCCCGGAGCGCGCGAAGGCAAGGCAGTGCGCCGCGGCCGGGCCCTCGGCCGGCAGCGGCGCGTACGTCGCCGTGTCGCCGAAGACAGCGGGGCGCCGCGCCCGCAGCCGCAGCGCCGCCGCCGTCGCCGCGTCCTTCTCGCCCGGGTGCGCGGGCGGGAACGCCACAGGGCGCCGGTTGTCCGGGTCCACCAGCGCCCGGTACTCGCCCTCCGTGCCCTGGTAGACGTCCGGCACCCCCGGCATCGTCAGATGGACCAGAGCCGTGCCCAGCACGTTCGCCCGGACATGCGCCGCCAGGGAGGCCCGGAAGGCCGCCACAGGCTCACCCGGCGGCCCGCACGGCCCCGCCGCGACGAACGAGGCCACCGCCTCCTCGTACGGCGGCTCCTGCTCCGTCCAGCTCGTGTACAGCCCCGCCTCCCGCACATGCTTCAGCAGCGCCTCCGCCACCCGCCCGGGCTCCGCCGGGCCGAGCCCGAACACCGTCTGCCAGGCCGCCCAGGCCAGCTGCGCGTCCGGCCCGCCCTCGCCGTCCCGGGTCACCTCGGTCAGCACGTCCGCCCAGCGCTGCGGGCACTCCGTGAGCACGGCCAGCGCCGCCCGCACATCGGCGCTGCGCTTGGTGTCGTGGGTCGTCACCACCGTCCCGGTGAGCGGCCAGTCGCGCTGCACGCGCGCGCAGTACGCGTGAAAGGCGTCGGGGGAGACGCCCGGAGCGCCGGGGTCCCCGCCCACCTCGGTCGCCGACAGCAGCGGCACATAGCGGTAGAACGCCGTGTCCTCCACCGACTTGGCGCGCAGCGCCGAGGCCGTCTGCGCGAACCGGGTCCGGAACTCGGCGGCTCCCGGCCCGTCCCCGGCCAGCAGCAGCCCGCGCACCACGTCCACCGCGCCGCCCTCCTCGGGCACCACGAAGGCCAGACGGGCCTCCTCGGCGGCCCGCTCGGTGACCACGGCCGCCACGTCACCGGAGGCGTACGGCCGGTACACCCGCATCCGCACCAGCAGCTCCTGCAGGGCGGTGCGCAGCGCCCAGGGCGCCCGGTCGCGCAGCCCGGCATCCTGCGACGTCGCGCACACGCGCGCGGCCACCCGCGTCAGCCGGTCCGTCTCGGCCGCCAGCTCGTGCGTGAGCACCTTGTACGCCGCCCGCCGCACCGTCGCCGCCCAGTCGCCGCCCCGGTCCGTCTGCGGGGCCGCGAACCGCCGGTACTGTCCGAGCAGTTCACCGGCGCCCGCCGGATCCGTGAACACGCCGTCCACCTGCCGCAGCGCGTCGTACCCGGTGGTCCCCGCGACCGGCCAGCCGGCCGGCAGACGCTCGCCGTCGGCCAGGATCTTCTCGACCACCGTCCAGCGCCCGCCCGTCGCCTCGTGCAGCCGCGCGAGGTAGCCGTCGGGGTCGGCGAGCCCGTCGGGGTGGTCGATCCGCAGCCCGTCCACCACGCCCTCGTGCAGCAGCTGGAGGATCTTGCCGTGGGTCGCCTCGAACACCTCGGGGTCCTCCACCCGCACCCCGATCAGCTCCGAGATGCTGAAGAACCGTCGGTAGTTGAGTTCGGTGCGGGCCAGCCGCCACCACGCCGGGCGGTACCACTGGGCGTCCAGCAGCTCCGGCAGCGGCAGGTCCGCGGTGCCGGCCCGGAGCGGGAAGGCGTGCTCGTGGTAGCGCAGCACGTCACCGTCGACCACGAGCTGCCCGAGCACGTCGCCGAGCGGGGCGCCGAGCACCGGCAGCAGCAGCTGGCCGCCCTGGGCCGCCCAGTCGATGTCGAACCAGCGCGCGTACGGCGACTTCGGGCCCTCGCGCAGGACCTCCCACAGGGCGCGGTTGTGGCGGGGGGACATCGCCATGTGGTTCGGCACGATGTCGACGACGAGGCCGAGACCGTGCTGCCGCGCGGTGCGCGCGAGGGCGCGGAGCGCGTCCTCGCCGCCGAGTTCCTCGCGTACGCGCGCGTGGTCGACGACGTCGTAGCCGTGGGTGGAGCCGGGGACGGCTTCCAGGATCGGGGAGAGGTGGAGGTGGGAGATGCCGAGCGAGGCGAGGTACGGCACGGCGGTTTCGGCGGCCGAGAAGGGGAAGCTGGGCTGGAGCTGGAGGCGGTAGGTGGCTGTCGGCACGGCTGTCATGCGGATGTTTGTACCCGCGCTGTGTGTTTTTGTGTCACAGCGCGGGCCGGTGGGGGTTGATCGCGCCCCGCGGCGGTAGCCGCATATCGAATACAGCCCCGCGCCCCTGACGGGGCGCGTCTATGCGGGCCTCTTCAGAACGGTCAGGCTTCGGCCCGTCAACGTCAGGCGTGCGCCGCCGTCCACCTTCGGGCCTGGGGGTACGCCCTCGGCCTGGGCGGTGTCGACCACCACCTCCCACTGGCGGCCGTGGTTCACCGGGACCACGAAGTCCAGGGAGTCGGGGGACGCGTTGAACATCAGGAGGAACGAGTCGTCGGCGATGCGCTCGCCGCGTGCGCCCGGTTCCGAGATGGCGTTGCCGTTGAGGAAGACGGTGAGGGCGGAGGCCTGGGCGGAGTCCCAGTCCTGCTGGGCCATCTCGTGGCCCTCGGGGGTGAACCAGGCGATGTCGGAGAGGTCGTCGTGGGTGCCCTCGACCGGGCGGCCGTGGAAGAAGCGGCGGCGCCGGAAGACCGGGTGCTCCTTGCGCAGCCGGGCCATCGCGCGGGTGAAGGAGAGCAGGTCGCTGTCGTCCTCGGGGGACGGCCAGGCCACCCAGGAGACCTCGTTGTCCTGGCAGTACGCGTTGTTGTTGCCGTGCTGGGTGCGCGCGAACTCGTCGCCGTGGCCGATCATCGGCACGCCCTGGGACAGCATCAGCGTGGCGACGAAGTTGCGCATCTGCCGGTCGCGCAGTTCGAGGATCGCCGGGTCGTCGGTGTGGCCCTCGACCCCGCAGTTCCAGGAGCGGTTGTGGCTCTCGCCGTCCCGGTTGTCCTCGCCGTTGGCCGCGTTGTGCTTGTCGTTGTACGACACCAGGTCGTGCAGGGTGAAGCCGTCGTGGCAGGTGACGAAGTTGATGGAGGCCAGCGGACGGCGGCCGTCGTCCTGGTAGAGGTCGGAGGAGCCGGTGAGGCGGGAGGCGAACTCGGCCAGCGCCCGGGGCTCGCCGCGCCAGAGGTCGCGCACCGTGTCGCGGTACTTGCCGTTCCACTCGGTCCACAGCGGCGGGAAGTTGCCCACCTGGTAGCCGCCCTCGCCGACGTCCCAGGGCTCGGCGATCAGCTTCACCTGGGAGACGATCGGATCCTGCTGGACCAGGTCGAAGAACGAGGACAGCCGGTCCACCTCGTGGAACTGCCGGGCGAGGGTGGCCGCGAGGTCGAAGCGGAAGCCGTCGACATGCATCTCGGTGACCCAGTAGCGCAGCGAGTCCATGATCATCTGGAGGACGTGGGGCGAGCGCATCAGCAGGGAGTTGCCGGTGCCCGTCGTGTCCATGTAGTAGCGGGGGTCGTCCGTGAGGCGGTAGTAGGACGGGTTGTCCAGGCCGCGGAAGGACAGGGTCGGGCCCAGGTGGTTGCCCTCGGCGGTGTGGTTGTAGACCACGTCGAGGATCACCTCGATCCCGGCCTCGTGCAGGGCGCGGACCGCCGACTTGAACTCCAGGACCTGCTGGCCGCGGTCGCCCCAGGAGGCGTACGCGTTGTGCGGGGCGAAGAAGCCGATGGTGTTGTAGCCCCAGTAGTTGTTCAGGTCCATGTCGACCAGGCGGTGGTCGTTCACGAACTGGTGGACCGGCATCAGTTCGAGGGCGGTCACCCCCAGTTCCACCAGGTGCTCGATGAGCGCCGGGTGCGCCAGGCCCGCGTAGGTGCCGCGCAGCTCCTCGGGCAGGCCCGGGTGGCGCATGGTGAGGCCCTTCACATGGGCCTCGTAGATCACCGTGTGGTGGTACTCGGTGCGCGGCCGGCGGTCGTCGCCCCAGTCGAAGTACGGGTTGATCACCACCGAGGTCATGGTGTGCGGCGCCGAGTCCAGGTCGTTGCGCTTGTCGGGGTCGCCGAAGTGGTAGCCGTACACCTCCTCGCCCCAGCGCACCGACCCGCTGACCGCCTTCGCGTACGGGTCGAGCAGCAGCTTCGCCGAGTTGCAGCGCTGCCCGCGCCCGGGGTCGTAGGGGCCGTGCGCCCTGAAGCCGTAGCGCTGCCCCGGCATCACGCCCGGCAGGTACGCGTGCCGCACGAAGGCGTCGCTCTCCCGCAGCTCCACCGCGGTCTCGGAGCCGTCGTCGTGCAGCAGACACAGCTCCACTCGGTCCGCGGCCTCCGTGAACACCGCGAAGTTGGTCCCGGCGCCGTCGTACGTGGCACCGAGCGGATACGCCTCTCCAGGCCAGACCTGCATGAAGTCGACTCTTCCAGGTGTGTCTCGCGCCCGGGGGCGCCTTGGTCATGAGTCTGCCCGAAAGTAATGGAACCCCAGGTGACTTACGCCCCTCTTACCCCGCGACCAGTGCACACAGCGGCCCGTGGGGCGAGGTGTGCCGAACCAGTGGGGCATACACGTACTCCCTGTGACCAAGGGGGAGTAGGGGGAAGATGTGCGCAAGATAGTGCACCGCCATCTGGGCAAAGTGGTGGCCGGTGCGGGACTGGCGGTGGCGGGGACCGCCGTGATGGTCGGGATCACCCTGCCGGGCACGGCCGGGGCCAACGAGTCGGGAGGGAGTGACGGAAGCGGCACGGCCGCCGCGCAGTCGGCGGGCCAGGGGCAGGGCCAGGACGCCGTCAAGGGCGGCGTGGTGGAACAGGCGCCGGCCGAGGGCAAGAAGGGCACGGGCAGCGACCCGCTGACCGACGACGAGACCAAGCGCGTCGAACAACTCGCTCTGACCAAGCAGATGTTCAACGCCGGGGAGAACGCCGAGGGCGCCCGCGGACCGGAGCGGATCAGCGTCGACCTCGCCGAGCCGGACGCGAACGAACTGGACAGCTCGAACTCGCCGCGCCGCGCGGACGTGACGTTCTACGACTACCGGAACGACAGCCTCGTCACCCGGACCGTGAACCTCGACACCGGCAAGGTCGAACAGACCACGAGCCGGCAGGGCGTCCAGCCGCCGCTCAGCCACGACGAGAACGTCCAGGCGCTCAAGCTGCTGATCGGCGACCCGCTCGGCGCCGGCCTGAAGGCGGACTTCAAGGACGCCACCGGCAGCGAACTGACCGACCCGGAGCAGCAACTGCTGCTCAACAGCGCGGTCTACCGCGCCACTCCGGGCGCCCAGCCGGCCGCGCTCGACAAGTGCGGCGAACACCGCTGCGTGCGGCTCTTCCCGAAGGTCAAGAACGGGCCGTGGATCGACGCCCGCTCGCTGATCGTCGACCTCAGCGCGCGCAAGGTCGTGCAGCTCGGCCGCTGAGCCGACGCCGTTCGCCCCGCCCATCGCACTTCACCGCGTCTTCCGTACGAGGAGTCACTTCGTCATGCACGTGAACGAGCGCGCGCACGCGCGTGTGCCCAGAATCAGCCGTGCCCGCAGGACGGCCGCCGTCGGCCTGTCCGTGGCCGCGCTGGCGGCCGGCGCGACCACCGCGGCCGGGCCCGCCGTAGCCCAGCCGAAGCGGGCCGCCGCGGCCGCCGCCGACTGCTCCGCCGCCTACCGCATCGAGCAGAAGCTCTCCACCGGCACCACCTGGCGGATGTGCTGGCGCTACGACAGCAAGGCCGGACTGGTCCTGGAGCACATCTCCTACCAGCCCAAGGGCGAGGCCGCCCCCATCAAGGTCCTCGCCAGCGCCCGGCTCGCGCAGATCGACGTCCCCTACGACGACGGCAGCGTCGAGTACGACGACCTGACCGGCTTCGGCTTCGCCCAGGGCCTGGTGCCGCTGGCCTCGGCCGAGTGCCCCGGCGGCACCATCAAGACCGTCAAGGTCCCCGACGCCTGGGACCCGGCCCACCCCAACGTCGACGGCCTGTGCACCACGACCCGCTCGCGCGGCCACGCCTACCGGATGCAGGCCGACACCGGCAACCGGGTGTACCAGCAGCAGGGCAAGGACCTGCTGGTCTACACCGTCAACAAGGTCGGCTGGTACGAGTACATGACCGAGTGGCGGTTCCAGGACGACGGCACCATCAACATGAACGTCGGTGCCACCGGCAGCCTCTCGCCGGGCGACTACGACGCCGGCGACGGCCGCGGCTGGCCGATCGGCAAGGGCGCCCACGCCTACGCCACCAGCCACAGCCACAACGTGTTCTGGAAGCTGAACTTCGACCTCGACGGCTCCTCCAAGAGCCGCGTGGAGCAGTACGACTCGGTGGTCAGCGCCCCGACGCACGGCCAGGAGGCGCCCACCAACAAGACCACCCGCACCAACGTCACCAAGGAACTCGCCGGTGACTCCAAGAACATGCGGTGGTGGCGGGTGGTCAGCACCGCCGGCAAGAACAAGGACGGGCACGCCCGTTCGTACGAGATCGTCCAGGGCGCGACCAACAAGTACCCGGGTCACGGTTTCACCAAGCACGACGTCTACTTCACCCAGTACGACAAGTGCGAGCTGTTCGCCAGCAACAACCCGGGCTGCGCGACCGGTCACCCCAAGACCGTCGACAAGTGGGTCAACGGACAGACCCTCACCAACCCTGTGGTCTGGGTGAACGTCGGTTTCCACCACATCGCGCGCGACGAGGACCAGCAGCCGATGCCGGTCCACTGGCAGGGCTTCTCCATCGCCCCGCGTGACGTCACCGCTATGAATCCGCTCACTCCGGCCGCCCTTGCCGATCAGAACGGTCAGCCCGGAAACGGTAGTTGAGAAACGACACTGTCCATCCGGCTGCACCGCCGACCGCTCGCGGAGTACCCTTCCTTGATCGTTGGCACGGGGAGAGCTCGGGGGAGCGGAAGGCGGTGCACGGGTGGGCTCGGGAGGCCTGGAGCTGCCCCCTGGTGACGAGGGTCACGAGGGGAACTCCACAGACGTCCCGCCCGGCGCGGTGTCCCTGGCCCGGCCGATGGACGCCACGGGCTCCATCGGGCCGGAGCTGGAGTGGGGCGCCGACGCCTGGCTCGAGGTGCGTACGCGCGCCCAGCGGGCCGGCCGCGCCTACATCTGGCTGAACCTCGTCGAGCAGCGGATGCGGGCCGTCGTGGCCGCCGTGCTGCGGCCCATCTACGAACCCGTCCACGGCGACGACTGGGTGGTCGCCGCGGCCGGTCCGGCCGGCCAGGAGTGGGTCCAGCGGGCCGCCGCCGTCCGCGAGGTCAGCCGCCGCAAGGGCTATCTGCTGGACCCCGCCGACGACAACGTGCTCAGCTTCCTCACCCTCCCGCAGCTGCGCGAGCTGATGGTCCAGCACTGGCCCTGCTTCGAGCCGTACTTCGACGAGCGCCGGGACGTGGAACTCGCCCTGGACGAGCTGGAGGTGACCCGCAACATCGTCTCCCGCAACCGCGCCCTGTCCGGTGCCGTCCTCGACCAGGCCGAACGGGCCTCCGCCCGGCTCCTGGAGATGCTCGGCGCGGGCGGTGACGTGCCCTCCGCGCGCCGGCTGCCGGTGGACGCGGTGGAGGACCTGGTCGGCGACCGCTACGCGGACGTGGTCGCCGTGCACCCCGACCGGGTCCGCCTGATGCGCCAGTTCCCGGCCGAGGACCTCTTCGGCGGCGCCCGCCGGCTGGACGCCATCGGCATCGGCCTCAACCTGCTCGTGCAGAACTTCTCCGGCCGCCGCCTGGTCCGCCTCGCCGAGACCGGCTGCCGGGTCCGCCTGCTCTTCCTCAACCCCGCCTCCAGCGCGGTCAAGCGCCGCGAGCGCGAACTCGGGATGAAGCGGGGCGAACTGGCCCGCTCGGTCGAGATGAACATCCTCCACATGCGCCGGGTGCGGTCCCGGCTGCGCGATCCGGGCGCCTTCGAGATCCAGGTGTACGACGACACCCCCCGCTTCTCCGCCTACCTGGTGGACGGCGACGGCGCGGACGGCGTCGGGATCATCCAGTCCTATCTGCGCGGCGCGCGGGGCATGGAGTCGCCGGTGCTGGTGCTGCGCAACGGCAACAAGGTGGTCAAGACCGACGACGTCGTGGAAACCGGGCTCTTCCCGACATATCGCGAGGAGTTCGAAATGGCTTGGGCGGATTCGCGCCCGGTGTCCTGATGTGTGCGCGGCGCTAAGCGGAATGCCGGTCCTCTGATTGTCAGTGGCGCATGCGAGGGTGGAGACCACTGGGGGAAAGCACCACCAAGAAGGGGGGCCGCCCATGGGCTGGCACCAGGAGCTCCTGATCGGCTTCGACCTGGAGACGACGGGTACGGATCCGCGCGAGGCGCGGATCGTCACGGGGGCCGTGATCGAGGTCAGGGCCGGGCAGGAACTGGGCCGCCGCGAGTGGCTGGCCGATCCGGGCGTGGAGATCCCGGCGGACGCGGTGGCGGTGCACGGCATCAGCAACGAGCGGGCGGCGGCCGAGGGCCGGCCGGCCGACCAGGTCGCCGACGCCCTCGCGGACGTCCTCACCGGCTACTGGAAGACGGGCGTCCCGGTCGTCGCCTACAACGCGACCTTCGACCTCACCCTCCTCGCGGCGGAACTGCGCCGCCACGGACTGCCGTCCCTCTCCGACCGCCTCGGCGGCCTCGACCCCGCGCCGGTCGTCGACCCGTACACCATCGACCGCTGGGTCGACCGCTACCGGCGCGGCAAGCGCAACCTCGAAGCGGTCTGCGCCGAGTACGGCATCACTCTCGCCGCCGCCCACAACGCCTCCGCGGACGCGCTCGCCGCGGCGCGGCTGGCCGGTGCGATAGCCGAGCGCCACCCGAAGATCGCGGCGCTGGGTCCGGCGGAACTGCACCGGCGCCAGGTGGAGTGGTATGCGGAGTGGGCGGCGGACTTCCAGCAGTTCTTGCGGCGCAAGGGGGAGGCGGACGCGGTGGTGGACGGGGCGTGGCCCCTGCGGGAGCTGGCCGACGTGGTCTGAGTACCGGGTTACGTGGTTTGTTGGCCGCAGGCCGGTGGGGGCTGGTCGCGCCCACGCGGCGGTAGCCGCAGATCCAACACAGCCCCGCGCCCCTTCGGGGCGCTCCTCAGAAGGGGTACCAGCGCACCGACTCGTCGCCGTCCCGCAGGGATCCCACCCGGCGCTCGAATTCCGCCAGGGCCTTCGGGTTGCTCGGGGCGTGCTGGGCGACCCAGGCGCAACTGGCCGTCTCCCGGGCTCCGCGCAGGACGCCGCACCCCTCCCACTCGCGCACATCCCAGCCGTAGGTCTCGGTGAACGAGTCGTAGGCCTCGGCCGACAGCCCGTACCGGTCCCGGGAGAGTGCCATCACCACGAGGTCGTGCTCGCGCAGGTCCGAGGAGAAGGTCTCCAGGTCCACCAGCACCGGCCCCTCGGGCCCGACGTGCACATTGCGGGGCAGCGCGTCCCCGTGGATCGGACCGGGCGTCAGGTGGGGCGTCAGCGCGGCCGCGGCCGCGGCGAAGCCGTCCCGGCGCTCCCGCAGGTATGCCGCGTCGGCGGGGTCGATCGCGTCGCCGGCCAGCCGTAGCCAGCGCTCCACACCGCCCAGCAGCTCGCGGGGCGGCAAGGCGAAGGGAGGAGAGGGCAGTGCGTGGACGATGCGCAGCAGTTCGGCCAGATCGCGCGGCTCGGCCGGCCGCACCGGATCCGGCAGCCGGTGCCACACCGTCACCGGGTGGCCCTCGACGAGCCGCGCCTTCGGCTCGGCGGCGCGTACGGCCGGTACGTCGGCCTCCGCCAGCCAGCCGGCGATCTCCAGCTCGCGGCGGGCCCGGTCGAGGAGTTCGGCGTCCCGGCCGACCTTCACCACCAGGTCCCCTGCGGCGAACACCGCGTTCTCGCCCAGCGCGAGCAGCGAGGCGCCGGCCGCCGCACCGGGCAGCACATCCGCCGCCGCCAGTACGTCCCGCGCCCTTGCCTCGTCCATGGTCCGCCTCCGTGTCCGTGAGCGAAGCCCGCGCACCCGTGGCTGTGCGGGTGCACACGGCGTCGTCTTCTCGCCATCCGGCGGTCAGTCTCGCATCCACGGAGGTCGGACGGTGTGCGCGGTGCCTTGACGGGACCTCCGGCCTTCACGACCATGTCCAGGCCCGACCGGGCCGCGCAAAGGGGGATGACGTGGCATTGGTTACCGACGCGGCGAGTACGAGGCGGCCGGCCGCCGCACGTGTCACCGACCGCGGCGCCTGGTTCCTGGTCCTGCCCGCCCTGATCCCGATCCTCGTGCTGAGCGTCGGCCCGCTGCTCTACGGCATCCTGTTGGCGTTCACCGACGCCCAGTCGGGCCGCACCGCGGCGACCCGGTGGATCGGCGGCCTCAACTTCCAGGACCTGCTGCACGACACCCTCTTCTGGGAGTCGTTCCGGATCGGCCTGGTCTGGGCCGTCGGCGTGACCGTGCCCCAGTTCCTGCTCGCGCTCGGCCTGGCCCTCCTCCTGGACCAGGAGTTACGGCTGCGGTGGCTGGCCCGGGCCCTCGCGATCGTCCCCTGGGCGATGCCCGAGGTCGTGGTCGGCATCATGTGGCGGCTGGTCTACAACCCCGACGCGGGCGTGCTCAACGAGACCCTGCGGGACCTCGGCCTCGGCGACGGCCGGGACTGGCTGAGCGGCCTCGCCACCGCCCTGCCCGCCGTCATCGTCGTGGGCGTCTGGGCCGGGATGCCGCAGACCACGGTCGCGCTGCTCGCCGGCCTCCAGAACACCCCGCGCGAACTGCACGAGGCCGCCGCCGTGGACGGCGCGGGCGCCTGGCGCCGCTTCCGCACGGTCACCTGGCCCGCCCTCAGACCCGTCGCCCTGGCGATCACCGCGCTCAACCTGATCTGGAACTTCAACTCCTTCGCCCTGGTCTACGTCCTGACCAACGGCGGCCCCGGCGGCAGGACCCGGCTGCCGATGCTGTTCGCCTACGAAGAGGCCTTCCGCTACGGCCAGTTCGGGTACGCGGCCGCGATGGGCTGTGTGATGGTCGCGGTGATCGCGGTGCTGCTGGCCGTCTTCCTGGCGGGCCGGCTGCGGGGAGGCGAGGACGCGTGAGGACCCGTACCGGCACCCGCGTCGGCCAGTACGCGGCCCTGCTCGCCTATCTCGTCTTCCTGGCCTTCCCGCTGCTCTGGCTGCTCTCCACGGCCTTCAAGCCCCCGCAGGAGCTGGGCAGTCCGCACCCCACCTGGATCCCCCGGCACCCCACCCTGGACAACTTCCGCCAGGCCTTCGACGAACAGCCGCTGCTGCGCGCCGGCCTCAACTCCCTGCTGGCCGCGCTCGGCGCCGCCGTGATCGCCGTACTCCTCGCGACCCCGATGGCGTACGTCATGGCCCGGCGCCGCACCGCGCTCTCCCGGGCGGCCACCGGCTGGGTGGTGGTCAGCCAGGCCTTCCCGTTCGTGCTGGTGATCATCCCGCTGTTCCTGGTGCTGAAGAACCTGCGGCTGATCGACTCCCTGTCCGGCCTGGTGCTGGTCTACGTGGTGTGGGCGCTGCCGTTCGCGCTGTGGATGCTCGTCGGCTATGTCCGGGCGGTGCCCGTCGAACTGGAGGAGGCGGCGGCCGTGGACGGGGCCGGGCGGCTGCGGACGCTGGTGTCGGTGACGGCGCCGCTGCTGGCGCCGGGGATCGTGGCGACCGGGCTGTTCGCCTTCGTCACCGCGTGGAACGAGTTCTTCTTCGCGCTGGTGCTGCTGAAGACACCGGAGAAACAGACCCTGCCGGTCGTCCTCACCCACTTCATCGGCGCCGAGGGCGTGGCCGACCTGGGACCGCTGGCCGCTGCCGCCTTCCTCGCCACCCTGCCCTCGCTGCTGGTCTTCGCGCTGGTCCAGCGGCGGATCACGGGCGGGATGCTGGCCGGGGCGGTGAAGAGCTGATGCGGACCCGGGGCATCGCGGTACTCGTCGTCGCCTTCCTCCTGCTGCTCGCGGGATGCACGTCCGGGACCCGGCACGGCAAAGGCCCGATCACCCTCCGCTTCCAGTCCCTGGCCTGGCAGGAGGAGTCGGTGGCCGCCAACAAGGAGCTGGTGAAGGAGTGGAACGCCACCCACTCCGACGTCAAGGTCGAGTACGTCCAGGGAAGTTGGGACAGCGTCCACGACCAGCTGCTCACCTCCTTCGAGGGCGGCGAGGCCCCGGACATCATCCACGACGCCTCCGACGACCTCGCGGACTTCGCCTACGGCGGCTACCTCGCCGATCTCACCGATCTGCTGCCGGCCCGGCTGAAGTCCGAGATACCGCAGCGCAGTTGGGACACCGCGACGTTCGGCGACGGCGTGTACGGCGTGCCCTTCCTCCAGGAGCCGCGCGTACTGATCGCCAACACCACCTGGCTCGACCGGGCCGGTGTGCGCATACCCACCCCCGAACACCCCTGGACCTGGGCGGAGTTCCGGCAGATCACCAAGCGGCTCAGCGGCGGCGGGAAGTACGGCGTCGCATGGCCGCTCAAGGAGCCCGTCTCCGCCACGCTCAACCTGTCGCTGTCGGCGGGCGGGCGGCTCTTCCACCGGGACGCGGACGGCAGGGTGACCGTGCGGTTCGAGGCCGCCGACCAGGTCGTGCCACGGACCGTTCACGACCAGGTGGACGTCGACCACAGCGCGCCCGGCTCCACCCTGGGCAGCGGCGGTTCGGACACCCTGCCGGGCTTCTTCGGCGGCAAGTACGCGATGGTGCCGCTCGGCTTCTCCTACCGCCAGCAGATCGTCCAGCAGGCGCCCAAGGGCTTCGACTGGGAGGTGCTGCCCGCCCCGGCCGGTGCCGACGGGCTCGCGCAGGGCGTCAGCCCGCAGACGCTGTCCGTCGCCGAGGACAGCCCGCACAAGAAGGAGGCGGTCGAGTTCATCGACTTCCTGCTCCGGCCGGAGAACATGGTCAGGCTCGCCCTCGGCGACTGGATGCTGCCCACCGGCACCCAGGCCCTGAAGGATCCCGCCCTGCACACCGCGAAGTACGGCTGGGCCACCGGCACCGCCCTCGCCGCCCACCTCGGCCCGGCCCCCGCCCAGACGGTCCGGGGCTACCCGGAGTGGAAGGACAAGGTGGCCACCCCGGCCCTCCAGGAGTACTACAGCGGTGCCATCGGCATCGACGAACTCCGCCACCGGCTGGAGAAGGACGGCAACCTGGTGCTGGCCCGCTACCAGCGCTGAGCGGTCGTAGCCGCACGGACAGGGCCCGTTGGCTCCCCCGGAGACCAACGGACCCTGTGTCAGAGGCTGTTACCAGCAGGGTGCTGCCAGAGCGTCGCTAGACGGGCAGCCGGTCGTGCTCGCCGTGCCGGTCCGGCGCCACCGGCTCCGGCGACTCGTCGTGCGTCAGGTCCGGCAGCCAGCGCAGCCAGCTCGGCAGGTACCAGTTGCGCTCGCCGAGCAGGGCCATCACCGCCGGGAGCAGCACGCCCCGGATGACCGTCGCGTCGATGAGGACCGCGGCCGCCAGGCCCACGCCCATCTGCTTCATGGACTGCATGGAGAGCGTGCCGAAGATCGCGAACACGGCGACCATGATGACGGCGGCGCTGGTGACGACCCCGGCCGTGGTGACGACCCCGTGCTGGATGGCGTCCCGGGTGGACCGGCCGCGCAGCCGGGCCTCGCGGATCCGGGAGACCACGAACACGTGGTAGTCCATGGAGAGGCCGAAGAGGATCACGAAGAGGAACAGCGGCAGCCAGGTGACGATGGCACCGACCCCCTCCGCGCCCACCAGGGAGGCGCCCCAGCCGTGCTGGAAGACGGCGACCAGGATGCCGTAGGCCGCGCCCACCGAGAGCAGGTTGAGCACGATCGAGGTGATCGCGACCGTCAGCGAACGGAACGACAGCAGCATCAGGAGGAAGGCGAAGACCACCACGAAGGCGAAGACCGGGACGACCGAACCCATCAGCTGGTCGTTGAAGTCCTCGTTGCCCGCGACGTTCCCGGTCACCGGGGCCTGGACTCCGTCGACCTTCCCGAGCGTGGCGGGCCGCACCTCGTCGCGCAGCTTCTGCAGGCTCTGGCCGGCCTTGTCCATGTCGGAGCCGCCGACCAGCGGCACGGAGATCAGGGCGACGTTCTGGGCGTCGTGCAGCTTGATGTCGACCGGGCCGCGCGAGACGCCCGAACTGATCGCCCGTTCCCGGAAGTCGGTCAGGGCCTGCCTGACCTCGGGGGCGTTGATGTCCTTCGCCTTGACGACCACCTCGGCCGGCTCGGAGCCGCCCGGGAAGGCCTGGTTGAGCCGGTCGTAGGTGCCCACGATCGGCAGCGAGTGGCCGAACTCCTGGTCCAGGGTGAGCTGCGAGGTCTTCATGCCCAGGGCGGGCGCGGCGACCGCGAGCAGGGCGCCGACCGCGACGACCACGGAGACCAGCGGCCTGGCGAGGACGCCCCGCAGGACGGCCGTCCAGAAGCGGCTCTCGGAGGGGCCCTGCGTGCGCTTGCGGCGGCGCAGGAAGGGGATCCGGCCCTTCTCGACCCGCTCGCCGAGGAGCGAGAGCAGTGCGGGGAGCACCGTCACGGAGCCGACCATGGCGACCGCGACGACCATCAGGGAGGCCAGGCCCATCGCCTCGAACTCGGCGAGGCCGGTGAAGAGCATGCCCGCCATCGCCACGCACACCGTGACACCGGAGACGATGATCGCCCGGCCGCTGGTGGCGGCGGCGATCCTGAGCGCCGCGCCCGCGTCCCGGCCGGCGTCCCGCTCCTCCCGTTCCCGGCGGAGGTAGAACAGGCAGTAGTCGACCCCGACCGCCAGGCCGACCAGCAGCATCACGGAGTTGGCGGTGTCGCTCATCGGCTGGAGATGGCTGACGAGGCCCATCAGGCCCATCGTCGCCATGATCGCGGTGATCGCGAGGCCGACCGGCAGCAGCGCCGCCACCAGCGCGCCGAAGGCGATCAGCAGGATGCCGAAGGCCACCGGTACGGCCGAGTACTCGGCCCGCTGGAAGTCCTTGCCGAAGGCGTCGTCGTACTGCTTGTTCATGCTGGCGCCGCCGATCTCCTCGATCCGCAGCGTGCCGTGCGCCTTCTGCACCCCCGCCACCGCGTCCAGGACCGGCTGGACCCGGTCGGCGGCGGTCTCCGCGTCACCGCGCATGTCGAACTGGACCAGCGCGCTGCGGCCGTCCTTCGAGATGGTCCCGGCGTCGTACGGCGAGGTGACGTCCGTGACCTTGCCGGTGCCGTCGACGGCCTTCACCACGTCCGCGACGGCGGCCCTGAAGGCGGCGTCCGTGGCCTTGACCGATCCGTCCCTGCCCTGGATCAGGACCGTCTCACCGGCCGG
Source organism: Streptomyces sp. NPDC048288 (assembly GCF_043201555.1). Classification (NCBI taxonomy): domain Bacteria; kingdom Bacillati; phylum Actinomycetota; class Actinomycetes; order Kitasatosporales; family Streptomycetaceae; genus Streptomyces; species Streptomyces sp. NPDC048288. The sequence goes on along the minus strand of NZ_JBICZD010000006.1, from coordinate 564,885 downwards.
TTCCTTGATCCCCGCGTCGTCGATGATCTTCGCTGCGGTGTGCGTCTCGCCCTTGAGCTGGTCGCTCTCGTCGACGTCGACCCGGCCGGCCGCCGAGCCGAGTCCCATCGCCAGGACGACGAACAGCACCCATATGCCGACGGCGGCCCAGCGGTGCCGGGCGCTCCAGCCGCCGGCCCGGGCGGCCAGGCCCCGCACCCGCGTGTCTCCGTTCCCCATGACGGGATTGCCCCCTCGTGTGCGGTGACGGCCCCCGGCCGCCACGGTCTCTTCACGACTTCCTTCGCTGGAATCGAAGGTAGGGGCCGGATAAGAGCGACTCGTCGTGCTCTCCGGTGAAGTACGGCGGCCGCCCGTCGTCACCCAGGAGGATGTCGGGCCCCTACATCTATCGCCCCATCTCGGGGGTGTTCATCAGGGCTGTCCCTTCCGACGACGGGGGTCCTCTTTGTGATTGCGAAACCTTGTTGAACAAGTCACAGGTGCGTGTAGGAGTTGATCCGGACCGGTCCGATCGGCCAGAGTTTCGGGCAGCCCGGCCTGCCCGGCACGGCCGTCGTGCCCACCCCCACGGGGCACGACGGCCGTTCTAAGGTGTTCGAATGACGACGTATGCGGCGCTGCTGCGCGGGATCAACGTGGGCGGCCGGAAGAAGCTCCCGATGGCCGAGCTGCGCGGGCTGATGACCGGGCTGGGCCACGACTCCGTGCAGACCTATCTGCAGAGCGGGCAGGCCGTCTTCTCCTGCGGCCACGGGGACGCCGAGTCGCTCGCCGCCGAGCTGGGCGGGGCGATCGAGGAGCGGTTCGGCTTCTCCGTCGACGTGCTCGTCCGCGACCACGCCTATCTGAAGGCGGTCGCCGAGGCCTGTCCGTTCCCGGCCGCCGAGCTGGAGGCCAAGCAGCTGCACGTCACCTACTTCTCGGCGCCGGTCGGCCCGGAACGCTTCGCGGACATGGACCCCGCCGCCCACCTCCCCGAGGAGTTCCGGCTCGGCGACCGCGCGCTGTACCTGTACGCCCCGGACGGCCTGGGCCGCTCCAAGCTGGCGGAGGCGCTGGCCCGGCCCCGGATCAACAAGGGGCTGATCGCCACCACCCGGAACTGGAACACGGTCGTCAAGCTGGTGGAGCTCACGGCGCGGGGAGCGTGACCGTCCGCAGGCCGAGGAAGGGGGCCCGCGACCGGATCTCGCGCGGTACCGCGAGCCGCGGGTCCCGGGCCAGGCGGCGCAGCTCGCCGGGGTCGTCCGCGGCCGCCACGGCGTCGACCAGCGCCAGCTCCTCCGCGGTGGGCGCGCCGTCCTCCAGACCGGCGAGGCGGCCCCAGCCGTCCCAGGGCAGCGGTTCGGTGCCGTGCCGGGCGGCGAGGTCCAGGACCACGTTGCGGCGCACCAGCCACAGGCCCCGCAGCCCGGGTTCGGACCACACCCCGAACGTCCCGGGGTCGGCCTCGCCCGCCCGGCAGGCCCGCCACGCCCGCCCCGCCACCACGAACCGGTCCCGGGGCACGTCCAGCGGGTCGAAGGGCACGTCGTAGAAGTCGGCGGACACCTGCGCGTCCGCCAGCCGCCGGCCGCCGTCGGGCGCCCGGTACTCGGTCACCCAGTGGTCGTCGTGGAAGCCCTCGACGAAGTAGGTGGCGTAGCCGCCCCGGATGCGGGCCGGTGTCCCGGTCGCCCGCAGCAGCGCGCACAGCAGCAGGGAGAAGTCCCGGCAGGTTCCGACGAACCGCTGGTCGAAGGAGCGGGGTCCGGTCAGCGGGGCGTCCTTGCGCTCGCGCAGCAGGCGCAGGATCTCCCGGACGTAGCGGGCCTCGCCGTCGTGGCGCAGCCGCTCCTCGGGGATGTCGTAGCCGAGCCGCCCGCCCTCCGCCCGGTGAACGATCAGCCCGCGGACGATCCGGGTGAGCGCGCGCGGATCACGGGGCAGGCCCCCGACGTCGAGGCCGCCCGGATCGCTGTACGGCGTCTGCTTCAGGCAGGTTTCCATGCCGGAACCCTGGGCCTTGTCCCGGGGGCAAGGTCAAGAGGGCGTACCGATCCGATGAATCAAGGGAGTTGGCCGGATCGCTTCCCGTATTTCTGTCCCCTTCATTGACTCGGGCATCCAAATGCTCCTACCTTTCCCGGCGTTGGGTACCGGCTGATCCCACGGGAGGGGTATATGCCCGCGCACCGAAGAGCCGCCCTCGTCACCCTCGCCGCCACCGTTCTCGCCCTCGGCACCCCGGGTCTCGCCACCCCGGCCCCGGCGGCCGGGGCCGCGGCCTCCTCCGACGTCTACGTCTCACCCGCCGGCGACGACCACGCCGACGGCACCGCCCGCCACCCCGTCCGCACCCTGGACCGCGCCCGCGACCTGGTCCGGGCCCGGGTGGCCCACCTGAGCGCCGACCTCACCGTGCACCTCGCCCCGGGCACCTACCGCCGCACGAAGCCCCTCGTCCTCGACGCCCGCGACTCCGGCGCGGGCGGCCACCGGGTGATCTGGCAGGGCACTGGCGACGACACCCTGATCAGCGGCGGCCGCCGGGTCACCGGCTGGCAGCGGGTGCCGGGCCGGGCCGGGCTGTGGTCCGCGCCCGCGCCCCAAGGCCTCCGCGACACACGGCAGTTGTACGTCGACGGGGTGCGGGCGCAACGGGCCCGCGGAGCCGTTCCGGTGACGCTCACCCAGACCGCCACCGGCTACACCGCTTCCTCCGACACGATCGCCCACTGGAAGCACCCCGCCGACGCCGAGTTCGTGTACACCAGCGGTGAGGCCCTCTGGAACATCGAGCGCAACGGACTCGGCCAGTGGACCGAGCCGCGCTGCCGTATCGCCGCCGCCGAGGGCACCACGATCACCATGACCCAGCCCTGCTGGGACAACTCCAACAAGCGGGTGGAATTCCCCGACATCCCCGGCCGCACCGTCAGCATGGTCGGCCCGGGCAGACTCACCAACGGCGGCGAGCCGTCGTACGTCGAGAACGCCTACGAACTCCTCGACCAGCCCGGTGAGTGGTACCTCGACCGGAGCGCGCACCGGGTCTACTACCTGCCCCGCAAGGGCGAACAGGTGGCCCGCGCCGACGTCGAGGCCGCCGCGGCCGAGAAACTCGTCGAGGGACGGGGCACGGCGGACGCGCCCGTGCACGACATCGCCTTCCGCGGTATCGAGTTCGGGTACGCCACCTGGCTGACCCCGTCCACGCCCGAGGGCTTCTCCGAGATCCAGGCCGGCTACACCGTCACCGGGGACAAGGGCTGGGCCACCCAGGGCCTGTGCCAGTACGTGGCGGGCGGCACCTGCCCGTTCGCCTCCTGGACGAAGATGCCGGGCAACGTGACCTTCGCGTACGGCCGGCGCATCGAGTTCGCCGACGACGTCTTCGCCCATCTCGGCGCGTCCGGGCTGGAGTTGGGGGCGGGTTCGGCGGACTCCACGGTCAGCGGAAGCGTCTTCACCGACATCTCGGGCAACGGCGTCGAGATCGGCGGAGTGGACGGACAGACCCCGGCCTCCGGCGTCCAGGTGACGGACAACCACCTCTACGGGCTGCCCCGCGAATACCACGGCGGGGTCGCGATCCTCAACGGCTACACCGAGCGCGACACCATCGCCCACAACCAGATCGACCACGTCGGCTACTCGGCCGTCTCCCTGGGCTGGGGCGGCTGGCCCGACAAGATCGGCGACGCGGCCACCCCGAACCCGAGCCACGACAACGCCGTACGGAACAACCTGATCTTCGACTACATGCAGATGCTCGACGACGGCGGCGGCATCTACACCCAGGGCCTGACCGGCACCTCCATGACGGACGGCGAGAAGGTCACCGGGAACGTCATCCACGACCAGTGGGGCCTGGGCAAGAACGTCTACACCGACAACGGCTGCACCTACGAGACCGTCGAGGGCAACGTCCTCTACCACGCCTCCTACGCCAACGTCGCCTCCCGGCACACCGACTACCGCGACGCCCTCGGCAACAACGACCCGACCCTGGTCAAGGACAACTGGTGGGAGGAGGGCACCGCCGACGGCGACAACAAGGGACTGGTCACCACCGGGAACACGATCATGACGGGACTCTCCGACGTGCCGCCGGACGTCCTCGGCGACGCGGGACTTGAGCCCGCCTACCGGCACCTCCTCGACCGCCGGACCGGCGCCCTCTCCGTCCCCGAGGCGCCCTCCCGGGTCGGGACCGCGACGGCCGGTACCGACGCGCTGTGGGTGACCTTCAACCCGGCCTTCGCGGACGGCGGTTCACCGGTGACCGGCTACACCGCCCGGGCCTACGACGCGACAGGCAGCCAGGTCGCCGAAGAGAGCGTCTCCGCGGCCGAGTTCAAGCGGACCGCCCTGATCCACCTCGGCGTCTCCGGGGGCGGCCCCGTCACCGTCGCGGTCAGCGCCCGCAACGCCCGGGGCGAGAGCGCCCCCTCGCTCGCCTCGGCACCGCTGGCCCCGACCGCCGCGACCACCCTCCCGGCCGCACCGACCGCCCCCAAATTCCGCACCTCGGCCACCGCGGCCACCCTCGCCTGGACCCCGCCGACCGGCACCGGCGACGCCCGGGTGACCGGCTATCGGGTGACCGTCTCCGACGGCCGTGCCCCGATCGACGTCACCGGACGGGACGTACTGGTGACCCAGCCCTCCGCCAAGGGCATGTTCCGCGTGATCGGCGGGCTCACTCCCGGCACGGCCTACACCGTGACCGTCGCCGCGGTCACCGCGGCCGGCCTCGGACCCGCCGCCACGGTCACCGCGACCACCCGATCAACTACCCAATAGGGACAAGTCGTTGGGAACCTGAACCGGTAAAGCCCCAGGTGTGACACCTTCACCGCACTCGACGCAGTAGTAAGAGCCGGCCACGGCAGGGAACCTCGCGAGAGCCCCCGCCGTAGGCCGGCTGTTCGCGGTCCGACGCCACAGGGGAGCGCCGGACCGCGAACCCCGGCCCGTCCTCAGGCCCCCACGGCCGCCAGCGCGGGCCGCCGCGCCGCGTCGTACCGCTCCAGCAGCACCCGGGCCACCTCCGGCGCCGGGCCCAACACCTCTGCCAGCACGTCCGCCTCCGCCGCGCCCCGGGCTATCCGGTCGGGGAGGAAGCCGGGGGCGAGGACGTAGGGGGCCACGGCCACCCGGGCACAGCCCAGCTCCCGCAGTTCGCGTACCGCGTCCTCGGTGCGGGGGAGGGCCGCGGAGGCGAACGCGGGCCGCACGGCACACCAGCCGGTGCGCCGCCACTCCCGCGCGGTTTCCGCGATCACCGCGATCGCCTCCGGGTCGGTGGACCCCGCCGCCGCCAGCACGACCCCGGTCGAGGACTTGTCGTCGGGGGACAGTCCCGCCTCGTACAGGCGCCGTTCCAGGGCCGACAGGAGCAGGGGGGACGGGCCCAGGACCTCCGCCTGGCGGATGCGCAGTTGCGGCGGCGCGTCGCGCAGGACCGCCGGGATGTCGGCCTTCGCGTGGAAGGCGCGCGTCAGCAGCAGGGGGAGGGCCACGACGTCCCGGACGCCCTCCGCCGCGAGCGACTCCAGCACCCCGTGCACCGACGGGATGTTGAAGTCCAGGAAGCCCGTCTCCACGCGCAGCCCGGGCCGCAGCGACCGTACCCGGCGCACCAGGGCGTGGACGGTCGCCGCGTGCCGCGGATCGCGGCTGCCGTGGGCGATGACGAGGAGAACGGGCTTCGTACGCATGGACCTCAGCTCTTCACCAGCAGACCGCGACTGCGCAGCACCCACCGCTCCAGCGGGCTGAAGATGAGCAGGTCGATCGCGATACCGACGAACAGGATGAGCAGGATGGCCAGGAAGACCGTCGACATGTCGCTGTTGGTACGGCCCACCTCCAGCAACTGGCCCAGGCCCATGCCCATGTCCGGCGACTGGGCGATGATCTCGGCGGCCATCAGCGAACGCCAGGAGAACGCCCAGCCCTGCTTGAGACCGGCCACATAGCCGGGCAGCGCGGCCGGCATCACGATGTGCCAGGTGCCGCGCAGGCCGGTCGCGCCCAGAGTGCGGCCCGCCCGCAGGAACAGCGGGGGAACCTGGTCGACGCCCGACACCAGGCCGTTGGCGATGGAGGGCACGGCGCCCAGCAGGATCACCGTGAACATCACCGAGTTGTTCAGGCCCAGCCAGATGACCGCCGGCGCCACCCAGGCGACCGAAGGCAGCGACTGGAGGCCGGAGAGGATCGGGCCGAACGCCGCGCGGACGAACTTCACCCGCGCCACCAGCAGGCCCAGCGGCGTACCGATGACCAGCGCGAGGAGGAAGCCCAGCAGGCCGCGGGAGACGCTGCCCCAGATGTATTCGAGGAGGGTTCCCTTGAGCCACTGGTCCTCGACCGCGCTCCACACATCCGAGGGGGAAGGCAGCTTCGACGGGTTGTCGACGACCGGGTAGAGCAGGGTCCACGCGATCAGGACCACGGCGACGGCGATGATCGGCGGCAGGATCTTGTTCTTGAAGGTCTGGCTGAAGGGCGTCCGGCCGGCGACCGAGGTCTCCAGCGCGTCGAGGCCCGCCTCGACGCTTCCGGCGTCCTGCGTCGGCGTGGTCTCAGTGCTGGCCATGGCGGCGGATCTCCCCACGCAGTACGTCGGTGATTTCAAGGGACAGTTCGGCCACGGGCGCGTCCTCGATGCGACGAGGCTGCGGGATGCCGACCGTCCACTCGCGCGCGATGCGACCCGGTCGGGACGACAGCAGGATGACCCGCTGCGCGAGCCGGACCGCCTCGCGCACGTTGTGCGTGACGAAGAGAACGGACAAGCCGGTCTCCGTCCAGATCCGCGTCAGCTCGTCGTGCAGCACGTCACGCGTGATGGCGTCGAGGGCCGCGAACGGCTCGTCCATCAGCAGCAGGTTGCTCTCCTGGCCGAGTGCCCGGGCCAGCGCCACCCGCTGCCGCATACCGCCCGACAGCTCGTGCACGCGCTTGCCGTACGCACCCTTCAGCCGGACCAGTTCGAGCAGCTCCTCGGCCTTGCCGCGCCGCTCGTTCTTCGGGACTCCGCGGAGCCGGAGAGCCAGTTCGATGTTCTTGCCCGCGGTCAGCCACGGGAAGAGGGCGTGTTCCTGGAACATCAGGGCCGGGCGGCCGTCCGTCGCGATGGAACCGGTGGTCGGCGCGTCCAGGCCGGCCACCAGGTTCAGCAGTGTGGACTTGCCGCAGCCCGAGGCCCCCAGGAGGGTGACGAACTCACCCGGGGCGACATCGAGGCTGATGTCGTCCAGGACGAGCTGCTGTCCACCCGGTCCGGCGAAGGACTTCGAGACGTGCTCAAGCCGCGCCGCGTACTCGACGGTCTCGTCGGCCTTGGCGAGGGTCGTGGCCATGGTCGTCACCTCCTGGGATCTCGTCGGGGTCCGTCAGCTGCTGCCGAGACCGGCGTCGGAGACGGTGGTCTCACCCTCGGCCTTGAGGACCTTGTTGAGGATCGTCAGGTCGTAGATCCCCTTCAGGTCGGGCTTCTCCAGCAGACCGGCCTTGACCGCGTGCTCCGCCTCGGTGTTGAGGGTGGAGGCCAGCGGGTCGTCGGTGAACTGGATGGACTTCCACGCCGGGTCCAGGACGTCCGCCGGCAGTGCCTTGCCGGAGTCGGCCTCCAGCTGCTTGTTCGCCACCGCCTTGGCCTGGTCGGGGTTGGCGTTGATCCACTTGTTGGCCTCGACCGAGGCCTTCAGCACCGCCTCGACGGCCTTCGGGTGCTCCTTGAGGAACTGCTGGCGCACGATGATGTTCGTGATCACGAACTTCTTGTCCGGCCACAGGGTCGACTCGTCGAGCAGTACCTTGCCGCCCTCGGCGACCAGCTTGGACGCGGTCGGCTCCGGCACCCAGGCACCGTCGATGGCACCGGACTGGTACGCGTCCGGGGTGATCTTGTTGTCGGTGCGGACCACCGACACGTCGCCCTTGCCGGTGTTCGCGTCGACCTTCCAGCCCTGGTCCGCGATCCAGTTCAGGAACGCCACGTCCTGCGTGTTGCCCAGCTGCGGCGTCGCGATCTTCTTGCCCTTGACGTCCTTCAGGGACTTGATCTTCTTCGGGTTCACGACGAGCTTCACGCCGCCGGAGGCCGAACCGCTGATGATCTTCAGGCTCTTGCCGTCGGACTTGGTGTAACCGTTGATCGACGGGGAAGGGCCGATCCAGCCGATGTCGATGGAACCGGAGTTCAGTGCCTCGATCTCCGAGGGGCCGGCGTTGAAGATCTGGTAGGCCGCCTTGGTGGCGCCCAGCTGCTTCTGGAAGTAGCCCTGCTGACGGGCGACGAGCGCGGTGCCGTGGGTCAGATTGCCGAAGTAGCCGATCTTGACGGAGTCGAGGCCGTCGATCTTCGAGGATCCGGCGGAGACCTTTTCCTTGGCGTTGTCGGCCGTGGAGTCCGACCCGTACCCGCACGCGGCGAGCGTGAGCAGGGGAAGTGCGGCGAGCGCGGCTATGCCGCGGCGGAGGAGCTGGGAGCGGTTGGCAGGCACGGGAGGCGTTCCTCTCGTTGGCCCGGCGGTCACGGTCTTTCAGGTCGTGGCCGGGAGGTCGGCAGGTCTTCGTCGCATCCGGGACGGCGGGTGGGGGGTGAGGGCGCGCAAGCGGTGCGCGTACGTCAACGCACACATCGCGCCACCCCGCCCTGTCCGCTGCCGAGGGCGCCGCTGCCGACGCGGCCGCCCTCCTTCGCGAACGTCGAGTAGACGTCGGTCATCGTCATGTCAGAAGTCCCAGCCGTCGTCTTCGGTCTCGTCCTTGACCGGCTCGGGGGACGCGAACGACTCGCCGACCATGCCCGCGGTGAGCGTGGTGCCGTCGGCGGGGTCGATCAGGATGAACGAGCCGGTGCGGCGCGAGTCGGCGTAGGAGTCGACCGGCAGCGGCTCGGCGGTACGGATCTTGACCCGGCCGATGTCGTTGGCGACGAGCTGCCCCGGGTGCGGGTGCAGGGACAGGTCGTCGAGCGTCAGGCGGGACGGGATGTCCTTGACGACCGCCTTGACCGTGCGGGTGCCGTGCTTGAGCAGCACCCGGTGGCCGACGGCCAGCGGCTGGTCGGCCACGTGGCAGACGGTCGCCTCGACGTCCTGGGTGGTCGCCGGGGCGTCCTTGGTCGGGACGATCAGGTCGCCGCGCGAGACGTCGATGTCGTCGGTGAGCAGCAGGGTCACCGACTGGGTGGTCCACGCCGCGTCGACCGGCTTGCCGAGCAGGTCGATGCCCGAGATCGTCGTCGTACGGCCGGACGGCAGGACCGTGACGGCCTCGCCGACGTGGAAGGTGCCGGCCGCGATCTGGCCGGCGTAGCCCCGGTAGTCGGGGTGCTCGGCGGTCTGCGGGCGGATCACGTACTGCACGGGCAGCCGGGCGTGGCAGTGCGCCAGGTCGTGGCTGACCGGGACGGTCTCCAGGTGCTCCAGGACGGTCGGGCCGCCGTACCAGTCCATGTTCGCGGACGCCTCCACGACGTTGTCGCCGACGAGCGCCGAGATCGGGATCGCGGTGACCTCCGGGACGCCCAGCTCGGTGGCGTACGCCGTGAACTCCTCGGCGATCCCGGCGAAGATCGACTCCTGGTAGTCGACCAGGTCCATCTTGTTGACGGCGAGGACGACGTGCGGGACGCGCAGCAGGGCGGCGATCGCGGCGTGCCGGCGGGTCTGCTCGACGACGCCGTTGCGAGCGTCGACCAGGACCACGGTCAGTTCGGCGGTGGAGGCGCCGGTGACCATGTTCCGGGTGTACTGCACGTGCCCGGGGGTGTCGGCGAGGATGAACCGGCGCTTCGGGGTGGCGAAGTAGCGGTAGGCCACGTCGATGGTGATGCCCTGCTCGCGCTCGGCGCGCAGCCCGTCGGTGAGCAGCGCCAGGTCGGGGGCGTCCTGGCCGCGTGAGGCGGAGGCGCGCTCGACGGCTTCCAGCTGGTCGGTGAGGACCGACTTGGAGTCGTGCAGCAGCCGTCCGACCAGGGTGGACTTGCCGTCGTCGACGGAGCCCGCGGTCGCGAACCGCAGCAGGGTGGTCTCGGTGAGGCCGAGTTCCGTGGTGCTGGTGGTCATGGTTAGAAGTACCCCTCGCGCTTGCGGTCTTCCATCGCGGCCTCGGAGAGCTTGTCGTCGGCGCGCGTGGCGCCGCGCTCGGTGAGCCGGGAGGCGGCGATCTCGGCGATCACGGCGTCCAGCGTGCCGGCGTCGGAGTCGACGGCACCGGTGCAGGACATGTCACCGACCGTCCGGTAGCGCACCTGGCGCTTCTCGACGCTCTCGCCGTCCTTCGGGCCGCCCCACTCCCCGGCGGTCAGCCACATGCCGTTGCGCCGGAACACCTCACGCTCGTGCGCGAAGTAGATCTCCGGCAGCTCGATGCCCTCGCGGGCGATGTACTGCCATACGTCCAGCTCGGTCCAGTTGGAGAGCGGGAACACGCGGACGTGCTCGCCGGGGGCGTGCCGGCCGTTGTAGAGGTTCCACAGCTCGGGGCGCTGGCGGCGCGGGTCCCACTGGGAGAACTCGTCGCGCAGCGAGAACACCCGCTCCTTGGCGCGGGCCTTCTCCTCGTCCCGGCGGCCGCCGCCGAAGACCGCGTCGAACTTCTCGCTCTGGATCTTCTCGGTCAGCGGGAGGGTCTGCAGCGGGTTGCGGACGCCGTCCGGGCGCTCGCGCAGCACACCGCGGTCGATGTAGTCCTGCACGGAGGCGACGTGCAGCCGCAGCCCGTGCCGCTCCACCGTGCGGTCCCGGTACTCCAGGACCTCGGAGAAGTTGTGGCCGGTGTCGACGTGCAGCAGGGTGAAGGGGATCGCCGCCGGGGCGAACGCCTTGAGCGCCAGGTGCAGCATGACGATGGAGTCCTTGCCGCCGGAGAACAGGATCACCGGCCGCTCGAACTCGCCCGCCACCTCGCGGAAGATGTGGACCGCCTCGGACTCCAGCGCGTCCAGGTGGGACAGGGCGTACGGGGTGCCCGTGCCCTCCCCGTGAGCCGCCACGGTCGTCGTCATGCCAGTCCCTTCTCGCTCAGCAGCGCGTGCACCGCCGCCGCGGACTCCGCGACGGTCTGGTCCTGCGACTCGATCCGCAGATCGGGCGTCTCGGGCTCCTCGTACGGGTCGTCGACGCCGGTCAGCCCGGTCAGCTCACCGGCGGCCTGCTTGGCGTACAGACCCTTCACATCGCGTACGGAGCACACCTCGACCGGGGTCGCCACATGCACCTCGACATACGCGGTGCCGTTCTCGCCGTGGCGCCCCCGCACCGCGTCGCGGCTGTCCGCGTAGGGGGCGATCACCGGGACGAGCGCCTTGACGCCGTTGCGGGCCAGCAGCTCGGCGACGAAGCCGATGCGCTGCACGTTGGTGTGCCGGTCCTCGCGGCTGAAGCCGAGGCCCGCCGAGATGAACTCGCGGATCTCGTCGCCGTCGAGCACCTCGACCTGGTGGCCCTCGTCGCGCAGCCGGCCCGCCAGCTCGTACGCGATGGTGGTCTTGCCGGCGCTCGGCAGACCCGTGAGCCAGACGGTGGCTCCGGTCGTCACGGTGTTCTCCTGGTTCGTAGGGTTCGTCGAAGACGCGGTGGTCGTCATTCGTGCAGCCCGCACTCGGTCTTGGCCCGCCCGGCCCAGCGGCCGGCGCGCGTGTCCTCGCCCTCGAGGACCCGGCGGGTGCAGGGGGCGCAGCCGACGGAGGTGTAGCCGTCCATCAGCAGGGGGTTGGTGAGTACGCCGTGTTCGGCGACGTAGTCGTCCACGTCGTCCTGGGTCCAGCGGGCGATCGGGGAGATCTTGACCTTCTGCCGCTTCTCGTCCCAGCCGACGACCGGGGTGTTCGCCCGGGTCGGGGACTCGTCGCGGCGCAGCCCGGTCGCCCAGGCCGCGTACTTGGTCAGGCCCCGCTCCAGGGGCTGGACCTTGCGGAGCTTGCAGCACAGGTCGGGGTCGCGGTCGTGCAGCTTCGGGCCGTACTCCGCGTCCTGCTCGGCGACCGTCTGGCGCGGGGTGAGGGTGATGACGTTGACGTCCATCACGGCCTCGACCGCGTCCCGGGTGCCGATGGTCTCCGGGAAGTGGTAACCGGTGTCGAGGAAGACGACGTCCACGCCCTTCTGGACGCGCGACGCCAGATGGGCCACCACCGCGTCCTCCATCGAGGAGGTCACGCAGAAGCCCTTGCCGAAGGTGTCCACCGCCCACTGGATGATCTCCAGGGCGGAGGCGTCTTCGAGATCGCGGCCGGCCTGCTCGGCCAGCGCCTTCAACTCCTCGCTCGTGCGCTCTTCCTGAGCGGTGGTCATATCTGATCCCCTCCGGCTTCGGAATGCTTCAGCCCCCGGGCGAGCAGCCCGAGGAACTTCAGCTGGAATGCGCGGTTGCAGGCCGCGCATTCCCAGGCACCGTGGCCCTGCTCACTGGGTCGCAGGTCCTCGTCGCCGCAGTAGGGGCAGTAGAAGGGGGCGGCCCGCTCGCTCATGAGAGGGCCTCCTCGTCGGCACGGGACGCCCAGGCGGCGAACCGCTCGCCGTCCTCGCGCTCGGCCTGGAAACGCTTGAGCACCCGCTCGACGTAGTCGGGCAGCTCCTCCGAGGTCACCTTGAGACCGCGGACCTTGCGGCCGAAACCGGCCTCCAGGCCCAGGGCGCCGCCCAGGTGCACCTGGTAGCCCTCGACCTGCTCGCCCGCGTCGTTCAGGACCAGCTGGCCCTTGAGACCGATGTCCGCGACCTGGATACGGGCGCAGGCGTTGGGGCAGCCGTTGAGGTTGATGGTGAGCGGCTCGTCGAAGTCCGGCAGGCGGCGCTCCAGCTCGTCGATGAGCGAGCTGCCGCGCTGCTTGGTCTCGACGATGGCGAGCTTGCAGTACTCGATGCCGGTGCAGGCCATGGTGCCGCGCCGGAACGAGGACGGCCGGGCGGTGAGGTCCAGCGCCTCCAGGGCCTCGACCAGCGACTCGACCTGTGCCTCGGTGACATCGAGGATGATCATCTTCTGCTCGACGGTGGTGCGCACCCGGCCCGAGCCGTGCGCCTCGGCGAGGTCCGCGATCTTCGCCAGGGTGGCGCCGTCCACCCGGCCGACGCGCGGGGCGAAGCCGACGTAGAAGTTGCCGTCCTGCTGCCGGTGCACACCGACGTGGTCGCGCCAGCGCTGCAGCGGCTGGGCCGGCGCGGGGCCGTCGACGAGCGGGCGCTTGAGGTACTCGTCCTCCAGCACCTGGCGGAACTTCTCCGGGCCCCAGTCGGCGACGAGGAACTTCAGGCGGGCGCGGGTGCGCAGCCGGCGGTAGCCGTAGTCGCGGAAGATGCCGATCACGCCGGCCCAGACGTCCGGGACCTCCGCCAGCGGCACCCAGGCGCCGAGCCGGACGCCGATCTTCGGGTTGGTGGAGAGGCCGCCGCCGACCCACAGGTCGAAGCCGGGGCCGTGCTCGGGGTGGTCCACGCCGACGAAGGCGATGTCGTTGATCTCGTGCACCACGTCCAGGAGCGGCGAGCCGGAGATCGCGGACTTGAACTTGCGGGGCAGGTTGGAGAACTCCTTGCTGCCGATGTAGCGCCGCTGGATCTCGTCGATGGCCCAGGTGCCGTCGATGATCTCGTCCTCGGCGATACCGGCGACCGGCGAGCCGATCACCACACGCGGGCAGTCGCCGCACGCCTCGGTGGTGGACAGCCCGACGGCCTCAAGACGGTTCCAGATCTCCGGAACGTCCTCGATGCGGATCCAGTGCAGCTGGATGTTCTGCCGGTCGGTGATGTCCGCGCTGCCCCGGGCGAACTCCTGCGAGATCTCGCCGATCACCCGCAGCTGCTGGGTGGTGAGGCGGCCGCCGTCGATCCGCACCCGCAGCATGAAGTACTTGTCGTCCAGCTCCTCCGGCTCCAGGATGGCGGTCTTGCCGCCGTCGATGCCGGGCTTGCGCTGGGTGTACAGCCCCCACCAGCGCATACGGCCGCGCAGGTCGTTGGGGTCGATCGAGTCGAAGCCGCGCTTGGAGTAGATCGTCTCAATGCGTGTCCGCACATTGAGACCGTCGTCGTCCTTCTTGAACTGCTCGTTGCCGTTGAGCGGGGTGAAGTGCCCCATAGCCCACTGACCCTCACCGCGGTGACGGCTCACCTTGCGGCGGGGCGCGGAGGCGGCAGGGTTCTGCGGGGTGGCGGCCATGGTTGATACGTCCTTCGGGACAGGCGGGGAAGCGGCTCTGACCTGCGCGTGCGGGCGCATGCGGGCATACGTGCGCAACATTGCGCGACGGAAGGTCTGGACAGGAAAGCGCGGCGGTGCTGTGCTCTCAGCCCGCCGGACAGATGGCGCTGGACATGCGGCCGAGGTCGACGTGCCGCCGACTCACCAAGGCAATTCCAGTTCCAGACATGACGGAAGCGTGTCACGCGGATCTCCGGGCAGTCCACCATTGTCCGCGATTCGGACGGATCTATTCTGAATGGTGAGACAAGGTGTCGTGCGTCACGCCGGGGGCGTGTTTACGGCCGGGTGTCCGGGTGCGCCCCCGGCCAGGGCCCCGGCGCCGTTACGTCCGGTTCCTCCTCGGTCTTCGTGTCGAAGAGCCGGAAGCCGCGTCGCTGGTAGTTCGCCATCGCGTGCTCGCCGTCCAGGCTGCAGGTGTGCAGCCACACCCGCTTGGTCGGCGGGCGCTCGGTCCACCGCTCCGCCAGGTCCCAGGCGCGGGCGGCGCCGTACGAGAGCAGGTGGCCGCCGATCCGGCGGCCCCGGAACGCCGGGATCAGACCGAAGTAGACGATCTCCACGACCCCGTCGTCCTGCGGTTCGAGCTCGACGTAGCCCGCCGGGGTGCCCCGGTCGTAGGCGACCCAGGTCTCCACGCCCGGCCGCGCCAGGTGCTGCTGCCAGCTGGCGTGGCTCCAGCCCAGCCGGTCGGTCCAGCGGATGTCACCGCCCACCGAGGCGTACAGGAAGCGGCTGAACTCGGGGGAGGGGACCGCGGAGCGGACGATCCGGACCGCGTCGCCGTCGGGGGTGGCGGCGGGGCGGAGGTCGATGGGGGACGTCTGCTCCAGGGACCAGGTGGTCACGGCGATGGTGCTCATGGGGCCAGGCAATCATCCCGGCCCCGGGCGTGTCGACGGCTGTTATCCGAGCGACGCGTCGATCGAGCGCAGCGGTACCGAGAACAGCATGCGATCTGTGACCGACCACACCTCGCCCGTGTCCGGGGCGTAGGAGAGCGAGCCGGTGCCCTCGGCCCAGCAGCGGTGCGAGTCGTCCGAGCCGCAGCGCGCCGCCCGGGCGCCCTTCGTGTCCTGCCGCCACAGGCCGCCGTGCCCGTCCATGGCGCCGGGGAGGTGGCCGACGTACCACAGGGAGCCGGTCGCGCCCGGCGGGCGGTACGACAGCACGCCCCGGATCTCGGAGACCCCGGTCCGGTACGCCTCGACGGCGTCGGCCCGGCCGAAGGTGTCCGTGGCGAGCAGCCCGTCCCGCTGGGAGGCCTCGTCGAACGCGTACCGCCACAGCCGGGCCGGCCGGTCGCTGTCCGCGGAGGTCCACTCGCCGAGGACCAGGCTGTCCGGGGCCGTCCCGCGGTCCACGGAGAGCGCGCTCGGACAGGGCGCGCCGCTCGCCGAGCAGGCTCCGGCGGTGAAGCTGTACGAGCCCACGGCGGGCATCACGTACCGGAAGCCGTCGGCCGACCAGCCGCCCCGCACCCGGCCGATCGCGTCGGCCAGCACCGAGGTGCGCTGGATGCGGTTCAGGTCGTACACGTAGAGCGCGTCGGTGCTGCCCTGGACGGTGGTGACCAGGAGCTTGTCCTCGTACCAGGCCATGCCGGAGATCTGCGAGGAAAGGCCCCGGTAGGTGCTGCCGTCGGCGCTGGGCACGGTCAGCAGGACCCAGGAGTAGGAGGGGTGCGCCGGGTCGTTCGTGTTGATCACGGCGACCCGGGCCAGGCCCCGGGAGGCGGCGGGGCCGGTGTCGGTGCTGTGCGTCCAGCCGGCCAGGACGACCCGGTTGGCGCCCCACAGGCCGTCGTCGTCGGCGTCGGAGGAGGTGGTCACCGACGCGGGCCGCCAGTCGTCGGTGAGGGTGTCGGCCGGGTCCCAGCAGTACGCCTCGTCGGCCGCCGGGGTGACCGGCAGCGAGTCCCGGTCCCCGGAGTCGCAGTCGGCCGCCTCGCGCAGGGTGTGGTCGGCGGTGGCCAGGACGTCGGCGACCCCGATCGTGCCGCCCATCGCGGCGGCGAGCCGGTCCAGCGAGCGGTGCGGTACGAGGTGCTCCTGCAACTGCAGCCGCGCGCTGTCGGTCGTGGAGACCAGCGGCTTCAGCGCGCCGGGGTCCTCGGCGACCGTGGCCTGCGAGGCGCTGACGATCGTGGCAGTCGCGGTGAGCGCGAGTGCGGTCCCGGCCAGGGCGGCGCGCAGTGCCGCGCCCCGCCTGCGTCGCCGGTGTCTGCCGCGATGCTTCATGTCTCCTCCCGAGGCGGGCCAACTGCGCCTGATGGTCCGTACGTTGACCGAGGAGCAGGTGGGGAGGCCCGTACCGGGATGCTACGGCAGTCCGGGCCGCCGTACCTCGAAGACCCCGTAAATATGCGGAAGATACCTCCCCTGATGCACCGGATGCGTTAAATAAGCCCAGAGTAAGGCGACACTTATTCAGGCCGTCGGCCCGGCGTCCGACCCGCCGTCACCGCCGGGGCGGTCGAGTACGGCAGCAGGTCGCGCGGGTCGTCCGGGAACAGCACCTCGATCTCCGCGTCCTCCCGGAAGCGGTACGGCCGGTGTTCGAGCAACGCCCCGAGATACCGCCGGATCCTGGACATCTCGGCCCGCACGGTGACGGTCCGTGAGGCGTCCCCGAACACGTCCTCGGCCAGCCCGGCCGCACTGCGCCCGGCGCGCCGCGTCGCCAGCAGGTACAGCAACTCGGCGTGCCGGGGACTCAGTTCGCGCGACCAGGAGCCCGCGCCGCCGCCGACGGTCACCGAGGACCGGCGCGGCCGGGTCAGGTCCAGCACGAGCCGGCCCCCGCCCACCGGCACCGGCTCGTCCACCGCCCGCAGCAGCCAGCCCCCGGCCAGCGGCTCCACCGCGCACAGTCCGAGCGAGGGCAGCAGGCGGCGGCCCGGCGACAGGGACTTGGGCAGCGTGAGCCGCCGTGGACACGGCATCCCGGTCACCGCCGCCGTCCAGCCGTCGGCGTCCACCACCAACGCCCGCCCGCCCAGCCGGGCCAGCACCGGCGCGGCGACCGCCCGCAGCCGCTCCAGCGTGTCCAGATGCAGCTCCCGCAACCGCGCCTCGGCGAGCTTGGCCACCGAGTTCACCCAGGCCAGGGTGGCCGGATGCATGGTCTCCAGCGGGCCGCTGACGTCCACCACACCGAGCAGGGCGCCGTCCCGGGGGTCGGTGATCGGGGCGCCGGAGCAGGTCCAGGAGGCGTGCGAGCGGACGAAGTGCTCGGCGGCGAAGACCTGCACGGGCCGGCGCACCACCGCCGGCGTGCCGACCCCGTTGGTGCCGACGACGTCTTCGCGCCAGTCGGCGCCGAGTTCGAAGCCCAGCCCGTCCGCCTTGCGCAGCACCGGCGAGGAACCCTCCCGCCACAGCACACGGCCGTCGGCGTCCGCCACCACCATGATGTGCTGGGCGACGTCCGCGACCGAAAGCAACCCCTCGCGCAGCACCGGCAGCACGTCCCTGAGCGGTGACTCCTCACGTCTGCGCCGGACTTCGTCGGCGGACAGCAGCCCGGTGCGGAAGTCGTGGTCGGGGTCGACACCGCTGCGCAGCATCCGCCCCCAGGACTGTTCGATCACGGGCCGGGGCGGGACCCGCCCGCGGTTCCCGGCGAGTCTGGCCTCGCGCACCTCGCTCAGTACCCGCGCCGCCTGTGCCGCGTTCTTCGCGGCGAGTCGCGCCACGTCCATCGGCGGGTTCCCCACGGAGGTCCTCCCGGATACGCCTTGAAAAAGGCATCGATGAGTCGCTGTCAAGCCGTCCGGGCGGCGGTTTCCGGTCCGACTCCGTGTCTCATACTGCCGTTTTCCGATGCCGGAGGCACACAGTCCGCACACAGTCACCGAGATGTTGCAACCCCTTGCAACCCTGGTGAACGAGCCGGGGGTGGCCGAAAATTGAGCCGACGCCACGGCGTCAATGGCCTGACATGGGCCGAGGGGGCGGGGGTGGTGCCGTGTCGGCGCAGCACCACCCCTGCCTGCGGCGCTTGGGCCGTGCGCGACAGAGGGTGCGTGGTGGCGGTGCGTCGGCGGCTGACGGTTGGTGGGGGCTTGTCGCGCAGTTCCCCGCGCCCCTAGGCGGGTCTAGTCACCCTTGCTCGATCCACAACGGTGGTCAGGTCCAGGCCCGTCGGCAATGTTCCGAAGGTCGAGCCCCAGTCGTTGCCCAGCCTCGACGCGCAGAAGGCGTCCGCCACCTCTGGTGGGGCGAAGCGGACCAGTAGGGAACCCTGGAGGACCGTCGCCAGGCGTTCCACGAGGCGTCTGGCTCGGGCTTCCATGCCTTCCAGGTCGGCGAGTTCGGAGAAGAGGTCCTTGACGGCGCGGTCGAGGCGGTGGTCGGCGCCGTGGGCGCGGCCGATCTCCTGGAGGTAGGCGTCGAGGGCGCCGGGTTCGCGGTGCAGGGCGCGCAGGACGTCGAGGGCCTGGATGTTGCCGGCGCCCTCCCAGACCGAGTTGAGCGGGGACTCGCGGACCAGCCGGGGCAGGCCCGACTCCTCCACGTAGCCGTTGCCGCCGAGGCATTCGGCGGCCTCGACGGTCAGCGGAGCGCAGCGCTTGGTCACCCAGTACTTGGCGGCGGGCAACGCCAGCCGCAGGAACGCCCGTTCGGCCTCGCTGCCGTCGTCGTAGGCGGCGGCCAGCCGGAGCGCGAGGGTGGTCGCGGCCTCCGACTCGATCGCGAGGTCGGCCAGTACGTTGCGCATCAGCGGCTTGTCGGCCAGTCGGCCGCCGAACGCCTCGCGGTGAGTGGCGTGGTGCACGGCCTGGGCCACCGCCTGCCGCATCAGGCCCGCCGAGCCCAGCACGCAGTCCAGCCGGGTCGCGGCGACCATCTCGATGATGGCCGGCACCCCGCGCCCCTCCTCACCCACCCGCCGCGCCCAGGTCCCGTCGAACTCGACCTCGCTCGACGCGTTGGACCGGTTGCCGAGCTTGTCCTTGAGCCGCTGCAGGAGGAAGGCGTTGCGGGTGCCGTCCGCCAGCACCCGGGGGACGAGGAAACAGGTGAGCCCGGCGGGCGCCTGGGCCAGCACCAGGAAGCCGTCCGACATCGGCGCCGAGCAGAACCACTTGTGTCCGGTGAGGGTGTACGTCCCGGACTCGGCGAGCGGCACCGCGGCGGTAGTATTCGCGCGTACGTCGCTGCCGCCCTGCTTCTCCGTCATGCCCATGCCGAAGAGGGCGCCGGCCTTCCGGGCGGCGGGCCGCAGCTCACGGTCGTAGATCACGGACGTCAGCAGCGGCTCCCACACGGCGGCCAGCTCCGGGTCGGCGCGCAGCACGGGCACCGCCGCGTTCGTCATCGACAGCGGGCAGCAGTTGCCGGCCTCGGCCTGGGTCCAGACCAGGAAGGCGGCCGCGCGCCGGACGTGCCCGGACGGCCGTACCCAGCCCGTGGTCAGGCCCGCGCCCACGCCCTTGCCGAGCAGCCGGTGCCAGGCGGGATGGAACTCGACCTCGTCGGTCCGGTGCCCGTAGCGGTCGTGGGTGCGCAGCCGCGGCGGGTGCTCGTTCGCCTGCGCCGCCCACTCCTGCACCTGCGCCGAACCGGCCGAGACGCCGATCCCCGACAGCTCGGCGCGCACCTCGTCCAGCAGCTCGGGGGCGGTGTGCCGCCCGACGGCCTCGACGAGGGCGTGGTCGGCGCCGAAGAGGTCGTATCCGACGAGCGGGGGAGGCTGGTTGGTCACGGTGTGGGTGGTGGTGCATGCCATGTCTGCGAACCTACCCGGGGCGACGGCGGTGGTCTCCAGCCTGACACAGCGGCACCGCCGGCCGCGTCGCGTGATCCGCTGTTCGCGGAAGATCACGATCGGGGCCCCGGAAGATGAGTAGCGCCCCGGACGGCGGATACCGTTAGGGCGTGCAGCCAGCAAGCGATACCCCCGAGCCGCCCTCCGGCCGGCTCCATCGGGCCAGGGCCCTCTACCGGAACGTCTCCAAGCGCCGGACGGCCTGGCTGCTGGTCAAGGACACCGTCAACTCCTGCATGGAGTACCGCATCCTCGGCCTGGCCGCCGAGGCCGCCTTCTTCACCCTGCTGTCGGTCCCGCCGCTGCTGCTCAGCCTCATCGGACTGCTCGGCTACGTCGACGACTGGACCGGCGCCGACACCATCGCCAGCCTGGAGAGCAACCTTCTGGAGGCCTCCCGCACCGTCCTGTCCGACAAGGGCGTGAAGGAGATCGCGGAGCCGATCCTGCACGACGTGATGAAGGGCGGCCGCCCCGACGTCATCTCCATCGGCTTCCTGTTCGCCCTGTGGTCGGGCTCCCGCGCGGTGAACGTCTTCATCGACACCATCACCGTGATGTACGGCCTCGACGGCGTCCGGGGCATCGTGAAGACCCGGATCGTCTCCTTCCTGCTCTTCATCGCCGCGCTGCTGATCGGCTCGGTGGCGCTGCCGCTGATGGTGGCGGGACCGGACGCGGTGGTCGGGATCGTGCCCTGGTCGGAGACGCTCGTTCAGGTCCTGTACTGGCCGGTCGTGATCGTCTTGTCCATCGTCTTCCTGACCACGCTGTACCACGTCTCCGTGCCGGTCCGCTCGCCGTGGATCGAGGACGTGCCCGGCGCCCTGGTCGCCCTGGGCATGTGGGTCCTCGGCAGCTTCCTGCTGCGCATCTACCTGACCAACACCATCGAGGGCGCGACGATCTACGGCTCGCTCGCCGCGTCCGTCGCCGTGCTCCTGTGGATCGGTGTGTCGGCCTTCGCCGTGCTGGTCGGCGCCGCGGTCAACGCCGCGATCGACCGGGTCTGGCCGGCCGCCGCGACCGCCGCGGCCCGCGCCGCCAACGAACGGCTGCGCGAGGTCCAGGTCGCCGAGTACGTCGCCCGCGCCGCCGCGGCCCGCGAGGTGGACCCCGACCCCGACGACCCCGACATGCCCTCCGAGTTCCCGGAGCGCTGGTCCCGCTTCCTGCCCCCCGAGGACGTCACGGCCCGGCTGCGCACCCATGTGAAGAGCAGCCACCCGCCGCACAAGCCCAAGCCGGAGAGCCGCTGAGCGGTCAGGGCTTCCACACGCCCGTCGCCGCGGTCTCCCGGACGAAGTCCCCGAAGTCCCGGGGCTCCCGGCCCAGTACCTCCCGCACCCCGTCCGAGAGATACGCGTTCCGGCCGTCCAGCAGGGACTCGAACAGTTCCACCAGGAACTCGACCTCCGGCTCCGGCACCCCGAAGGCGGCGAGGTGCGCGCCGTACTCACGTGCCGTCACCGCCCGGTAGGACAGCTCCCGCCCGGTGGCCGCCGCGATCTCCGCGACCGCCTCGCCGAAGGTGAGCAGCCGCGGCCCCGAGACGGTCAGCGCCCGGCCGGCGTACCGCTCGCCGTCGGTCAGCGCCGCCACCACCACCTCCGCGACATCCCGCAGGTCGATGAACGGCTCCCGCACCGCCCCGCCCGGGAACACCAGCTCCCCGCTCTCCCGCAACTCCGCCACCAGCGGACCCTCGCTGAAGTTCTGCGCGAACCACGCGGCCCGTACGACCGTCCAGTCCGCCCCCGACTCGCGCAGCGCCTCCTCCGTCGGCCGCGCCCGCTCCTCGCCCCGGGAGGAGAGCAGCACCAGCCGCCGCACCCCGAGCGCCACCGCCTCGTGGGCCAGCAGCCCCACCGCGTGCGTCGCCTCCGGCGAGCCGACGTCCGTGGGGAACACCAGGTACGCGGCGTCCGCGCCGCGCAGCGTGTCCGCCCACGTCGACCGGTCCCGCCAGTCGAAGCCCTGCGCCCGCGAGGCCGGCCGCACGGTCAGCCCCGCCGCCCGCGCCGCGTCGGCGACCCGGCTCCCCGTACGACCGGTCGCACCGGTCACCACCACCGTCATGTCCCGCGTGTCCCGCGCTTTCGAGGTCATGCCAGCCAGTCAACCGCCGTACCGCGACCGCCGCCCATCGCCGAACGGCTCGTTCCCATAAGCGCGCGTCTACGCTGGCCCCATGGACGCTCTCGCGGGCCTGCTGGAGGGCCCCCGCGCCCGGGGCGCCTTCATGATCCGTGCCTGTTTCGACCCGCCGTGGGGCGTGCGGGTCGAGGACCGCGCCCCGCTCACCGTGATGCTCATGGTCCGCGGCGACGCCTGGATCCTGCCCGACACCGGGGACCCGGTGCGGCTGCGGGCCGGCGACCTCGCCATCGCGCGCGGCCCCGACCCGTACACCTGCGCCGACGACCCCGGTACGGTCCCGCAGGCGCTGATCCTGCCCGGCGCGGAGTGCGCCCGCCCCGACGGGCGGCCGCTGAACGGCTCCATGGACCTGGGCGTCCGCACCTGGGGCGGCAGCCTGGACGGCGGCACGGTGGTGTTCATCGGCACGTATCTGCTGCGGGGCGAGATCAGCGGGCGGCTGCTGGAGGCGCTGCCGCCGCTGCTGACGCTCACCGCCGACGTCTGGGAGTGCCCGCTCACCCCGCTGCTGATGGCGGAGATCGTCCGCGACGAACCGGGCCAGGAGGTGGTCCTCGACCGCCTCCTCGACCTGCTGGTCATCGCCGCGCTGCGGGCGTGGTTCGCCCGGCCGGAGGCGGAGGCGCCCGGCTGGTACCGGGCGCTGGCGGACCCGGTGGTCGGCCGGGTGCTGCGGCTGCTCCAGGACGACCCCGCCCACCCCTGGACGGTCGCCGCCCTCGCGGCCAAGGCGGGCGTGTCTCGGGCGGCCCTGGCCCGGCGGTTCACCGAACTGGTGGGCGAGCCGCCGATGACCTACCTGACCGGCTGGCGGCTGGCCCTGGCGGCGGACGCGCTGCGGGACACCGACGACACGCTGGAGACGATCGCGCGGCGGGTCGGGTACGGGAGCGCGTTCGCGCTGTCGAGTGCGT
Organism: Streptomyces sp. NPDC048288; assembly: GCF_043201555.1. Lineage (NCBI taxonomy): Bacteria > Bacillati > Actinomycetota > Actinomycetes > Kitasatosporales > Streptomycetaceae > Streptomyces > Streptomyces sp. NPDC048288. The sequence goes on along the minus strand of NZ_JBICZD010000006.1, from coordinate 541,825 downwards.
TCAAGAGGGTGTACGGGGTGAGTCCGCAGGAGCATCGGACGGGCTGAGGGGGGTGGGCGGCTGACCGTTGCAGGGGGTCCTCGCGCAGTTCCCCGCGCCCCTGACGGGGCGCGTCTACGCTGGCGTATGTGTACAGGGAAAGGGCGTCCCGGCTCGCCGGTGCGGTCGTGTGGACGAATGCCCCTTCTGCCGCCGGTGCGGGGCGGGTGCTGCCCGACGGGTGCATGGACCTGCTCTGGAACGAGGGGCGGCTGCTGGTCGCCGGGCCCGACACGCGCGCGTATGTCACGGAGGGCGGCACGGGTGTGTGGACGGGCCTGCGCTTCCCGCCGGGGGCCGCGCCCGGCTTCCTCGGCGTCCCGGCCCACGAACTCCGCGACCGGCGCGTCGAGTTGAGCGACCTGTGGGCGGCCTCCGCCGTACGGCGGCTGACCGCCCGCGTCGACGGCGCCGACGATCCCGGCGCCGCGCTCGAACAGATCGCGCTCGACCGGGCCGTGCCCCGCGACCCGTTGCTGTCACGGCTCGTCGAGGCGCTGGACGCGGGACGTGCGGTGGCGGCCACCGCCGATGAACTCGGCATCGGCACCCGGCAGTTGCACCGCCGGTCCCTGGTGTCCTTCGGGTACGGACCCAAGACGCTCGCCCGGGTGCTCCGGATGCAGCGGGCGCTCGCGCTCGCCAGGGCGGGGGTGCCGCTCGCGGAGACGGCCGTCCGGGCCGGGTACGCGGATCAGGCCCATCTCTCCCGCGAGGTGCGGGAACTGGCGGGAGCGCCGCTGACCGGGCTACTTCGGTAGCGGGGCGAACAGGTCGACACCGTTGCCGTCGGGGTCGTGCACCGTCGCGTAGCGCTGGCCCCAGAAGGCGTCCCACGGCTTGAGCTCGCCGTGGTGTCCGGCGCCGACCAGGTCCTCGTACACGGTGTCCACCTCGGCGGGCGAACCGCAGCGGAAGGCGAGCGACACGCGGCCCCCGCCGGCGGGCGGCTGCCAGCCCGGGTGGAAGGAGCGGATCGTCTCCTCGGTGTCGATGGCGAGGGTGAGGCCGCCGGGCAACTCGGCCTCGACGTGCGGCTGCTCCTCGGCGTCGGGCGGGAAGGCCAGGCCGAGGCGGCGGTAGAAGGCGAGGGACGCGGCCAGGTCGGAGGTGACGAGGCCGATCACGGCGAATCGCGGAGTCATGGCGTCACCGTAGGCGGAGAGCCCGCCGCCGGTCTTGAACGAATCGGACACGGCCCGGCTCGGCGTGCCGACGGCGAAGGAGAGCGCACCGGCCCCGAGGTCGGGGCGGGGGCGGTGGCGGCCGGCGCGAGCAGCGGGGTGCCGGGGCCGTGGTCGCACACCCGCGCCGCCGCCGCGACCGCCGCGTCCAGGTCCGGCGGACTGATCGCCCAGGTCACCGTGCGGGCGGTGGTGAGTCCGTCGGCGGCGAGGGGACGGGCGTCCGTACAGGTGGCGCGGCGACCGGAAAACCCGGTGCCTGTGGAACACCTGTGCGGCACGATGGGCGCATGATCCGTGCCGTGCGCGTCCTGCCGCCCCTGCTCCTCGCCGCCGCCCTGCTCACCGGCTGCGGAACGCAGAAGGCGGGCGCCGGCGGCTCCGGTGCGCCCGCCGATCCCGGTGAACTCGCCTCCAAGGCAGCGGCGTTGGGCATCAACCCGAAGATGGTGTACGTCACCGAGGCCGCCGGCTTCACCCTCGCCCAGCAGTCCGTCGGCGTCCAGGGCGACGAAGGCTTCTCCGCCTCCTACGCGGACCGCACCGGTGCCGTCATCCACCTCTACACCGACCACGCGCGCTACGCCGGCCGGTACACGTACGAGGTGACCGAGAAGGACTGCGTGGTGTGGCTCGAAGGCGAGGGCGGGGTCTCCGGCGCCGTGCTGAAGAAGGCGCTGCGCGCGGTCCACCGCCCCACCGCAGCCGAACTCGACACCCTGCTGCCGACGCCCGACCCGGCCTTCACCGACGACGTTCCGGTGCAGCGCGGCGACCTGTCCCCGGGCGGGGACGGCGTCCCCGACAACAGCGTGCCCACCCCCGGCCTTTGAGCCGCGGCGGTCCCTGGGCGACCATGCGGTCATGGCCCTTCGACTGCTCCTGCACACCCGCACCACCGGTTACCGCCACGACTCCATCCCGGACGGCATCGCCGCCGTACGGGAGTTCGGCGATTTCGAGGTCGACGCCACGGAGGACCCGGCCGCCCTCGAACAGCCGCTGGACGGATACGCGGCCGTCGTCTTCCTCTCCACCAGCGGCGAGATCCTGACCCCGGCCGGGCGCGCGCGGCTGGCCGCCTACGTGGAGGCGGGCGGCGGCTTCGCCGGCGTGCACGCGGCGGCCTGCACCGAGTACGACTGGCCGTACTACGGCGAACTCCTCGGCGCCCGCTTCGACCGCCACCCGGAGTACCAGCCCGGCAAGGTGCTCGTCGAGGACGACGGCCATCCGGCGACCCGGCACCTGCCCGCCGTCTGGGACTTCACCGACGAGTGGTACGACTTCCGCGACAGCCCGCGCGGCCGGGCGCGGGTGCTGCTGCGCGCCGACGAGTCGTCGTACGACGGTGGCGGGATGGGGGACGACCACCCGCTGGCCTGGTGCCGTGAGCAGGGGGCCGGACGGGTGTTCTACACCGCTCTCGGGCACGCCCCGGAGGCCTACCGGGATCCGGCCTTCCTGGCCCATCTGCACGGGGGCATCACCTGGGCCGCACGGCCCGGCCAGTGACGTTTCTCCGGTGAACCCGCTCGGCCATTGGGGTGAGTAAAGGTCGCGCACGGAGATAGTCACGTGCGTATCTAGAGATGCTCTTGTCTTGGCAAAGGGCTGTCGAGACGTGGAGGCCGCTCGTGCCTTCGCGCCACCCACCCACAGGAGGAGCCGGACCTTGACTTACGGGAAGAAGCTGCGCGAGCAGATCGCCGGGCCGGGAACCACCCCGCTGATCGGCGTGTACGACATGTACTCGGCGTCGATCGCGGCCAAGCACTACGACGGGATGTTCGTCTCCGGCTTCGGATTCGCCGCCTCGTACTACGGCCTGCCGGACATCGGATTCATCGCCTGGCCCGACATGGTGGCCTTCGTCCAGCGGCTGCGGGGCGCGTTCCCGCACCACCATCTGCTCGTCGACATCGACGACGGGTACGTCGACCCCGAGGTCGCCTGCCACGTCGTGGAGGGCCTGGAACGCATCGGCGCCTCCGGGGTGATCCTGGAGGACCAGAAGCGGCCGCGCCGCTGCGGGCACGCCGACGGCAAACAGGTGCTGCCCCTGGAGGAATACCTGGACAAGCTGGAGAAGGTCCTGGAGACCCGCAACGACCTGGTCGTCGTGGCCCGTACGGACGCCACCGACGAGCACGACATCCTGCACCGCGCGGAGCGGCTCGCCGCCACCGACGCCGACGTGATCCTCGTCGACGGGGTGCGCAGCGAGGAGTGGATCCGCCGGATCCGCAAGGTCGTCGGCGACAAGCCGCTGCTGTTCAACCAGATCGCCGGCGGCAAGTCGCCGAGGCTCTCGCTGACCGAACTGGACGACCTCGGCGTCGACGTCGCGATCTACTCCACGCCGTGTCTGTTCGCCGCGCACGAGGCGATGAACTCGGCGCTCGGCGAGCTGAAGGCCGCCGACGGCAGGCTGCCCGAGGTGGACGCGGCGAGCGGGGTCGGCGTCAAGGCGTCCACGACCCTGCTGGAGCGCAACATCGCCCGCGAACGGCTCGACGAGCCCGAGGGCGTGGGCGTGTGACACGGCTGCGGACCGCCGCGGCCGTCACGGCGGCGCTCCTCGGCGTGGCCGCGGCACCCGTGCACGCGGCCGGCAGTCTGATCACCGTGATCGACAACTCCCACGCGGACTCCATCCTGGAGGTGGACCGCACGGCGAACGTCCAGACCGGGCGAGGCGACGCCGGCAGCGACCACGACGGCAGCGCCGTGGACGCGATCCAGGCGCTGCTCGGCGAGCCGCGCCAGGACGACGACGACTGAGCGACTCGTCGGCACAGCCCCGCGCCCATGTCGGGCGCGGGGCTGTGCGCGCTCAGTCCTCGTTCAGGTCCGGACGGCCGTTCTCGTCCAGTTCCACGTCCTCCTTCGGGTCGTGCTCGTCGAGCGGCGCGGCCACCGCGGCGTGCTGCCGGGACGGGGCGAGGGTCCGGGTCGTGGCGTGGGCGGTGCCCAGGGCCGTCGTCGTCAGGGCGGCCGCGGCGAGCGCGCAGGCGGCCGCCGTGCGCAGGGTGAGTGTCATGCCCGGTAAACGATCTTGAGGGGAGCGCGGTCACCCGCGTAGGGCCGAACGAGCGGGCGGCGGAGCCGTACTCGCCCGTTCCACCAGCTGCGTCGACAACTCCGTCCGGGTGCCCTCCGGACGGTCCCCGTGCATCAGCCGCACCAGCAGCCGCAGCGCGGTCGCCGCCATCTCGGACAGCGGCTGGCGGACCGTCGTCAGCGCCGGGGTGCCCCAGCGGGCCTCGGGCAGATCGTCGAAGCCGACCACGCTGATGTCGTGCGGCACCCGCAGCCCGCGTTCGGCCAGCGCCGCGTACGCCCCGAGCGCCATCCGGTCCGAGCAGACGAACACCGCGGTCGGCGGCTCCGGCAGATCGAGCAGCTCGTGCATCCGGTGCCGGGCCGTGCCCTCGTCGAAGCCCGCGTGCCGGACGTACTCGGCGCGGTGCCGCAGCCCGGCCGAGGCGAGCGCCGAGCGGTAGCCGGCCACCCGGGCGCCGCTGCACATCCGGCGCCGGTTGCCGGCGATCACCGCGATCCGCTCATGGCCGAGGGCGAGCAGGTGCTCGGTCGCGGTGACCCCGCCCTGCCAGTTCGCCGCCCCGACGGAGACCACACCGGCCGGGGGCTCGTGGACCGGGTCGATCAGCACGTACGGGATGCGGTGGTGGTCCAGCCAGGCGTACTGCGCCGGGGTCAGCTCGGCCAGGTTGAACAGCACCCCGGAGGACCCCCGCGCGGTGAGCTTGTCCAGCCAGCCGCGCTCCGGTCCGCCCGGCCGGGTCCGGGTCAGCCCCGCCGACACGACGACCTCCAGCCCCGCCTCGTGCGCCGCCTCCTCCACCCCGTGCAGCACCGCGCCCGACCACGAGCTGTCCAGGGTGTGCACGACCAGGTCGATCAGGGCGGGGGCCTTCGCCGCGTCGAAACGCGGCCTGCGGACGTAACCGAGCCGTTCCAGGGCCTCGGTGACCCGGCGGCGGGTCTCGGGGGCCACGTCCTCACGGCCGTTCACCACCTTCGACGCGGTCGGCACGGAGACACCCGCCTCGCGGGCCACCACCGCCAGCGTCGGACCGGCCGCCGCCACGCTCGTACCTCCCGCACGGACCATGGGGAACCCGCCTCTCCGGCCCGCCCTTGGGCCAACGAAAGTAACGAAAGTTGCGACCAACGCTGCTTCCGCGGTCTGTGCGCAAGCCGTGCAGTAAGCGCTTCCTACGATAGGTGCGCGTCAACACGGCGTGAAGACCTGGGAATTCGCGGGATCACCGCTGGCGGGACTTTCGAAACTTCGAACAGAGGTGGGCGGATCAGCCGGGGGCGCAGATGACTTGGAAATCCGTGAAATCCGCGGTGAAAGAGGCGCCGACGAGGTCCACGACGTGCGTCGCGGCCATTGCGCCGGTGAATCGGAGGGTGCAACAAGGGGTTGCGTTGTCGGCTGCGGGGCGGTGGGGGCCGGTCGCGCGGTTCCCCGCGCCCCTAAGGGCGGGGCGTTGCCCGGATCAGCGGGTTGTGGAGCACGGTCACTTGAGGGCTCCCAGGGTGACACCGGTCCGCCAGTAGCGGCGCATCGCGATCATCATGACGGCCATCGGGACGATGGAGAGCAGGGCGCCGGTCAGGACCAGGCTGGTCAGGTCGACGCCGGATTCCAGGCGCTTGCCGGACCAGTTGTACAGGCCGAGGTTGAGAGTCCAGTTCTGCTCGCCGCGCAGGACGGTGAGGGGGAGGAAGAAGGCGTTCCAGGTGTTGACGAAGGCCAGCAGGAAGACCGTGGCGCCGCCGGTCGTCATCATGCGCAGGACGATCGAGAAGAAGATGCGCAGCTCGCCGGCGCCGTCGATGCGGGCCGCTTCGAGGAGTTCGTACGGGACCGTCGCCTCGGTGTACACCTTCGCCAGGTAGACGCTGAACGGGTTGATCAGGCAGGGGATCAGCATCGCCCAGGGCGTGTCCACCAGGCCGATCTCGGAGAACAGCAGGTACAGCGGAAGGGTGAGCAGGGCGATCGGGATCAGGAAGGAGCCGACCACGCAGGCGAAGACGAGGTCGCGGCCGGGGAATCGGAAGCGGGCCAGGCCGTAGCCGGTGGCGAGGGCGATGAGGGTGCCGCCGAGGGAGCCGACTCCGGCGTAGAGGAAGGAGTTGGCGGTCCAGCGCAGGAAGATGCCGTTCTCGTAGGTGAAGAGCTGGCGCAGGTTGGTCCAGAGGTGCCAGCCGGAGAACCAGAGGCCGTTGCTCTGGTACAGGGCAGTGCGGTCCTTCGTCGCGGCGACGATCAGCCACCAGACCGGGAAGAGGCTGTACGCGCTGGCCAGGGCGAGGCCGACGAGGAGGAAGCGCTGGCCGCCCCGTGAACGGGACGCGGGGTCGGGCTTGTCGATGCGCCGGACGTGGTGGGTGCTCGTGCGTTCCTCGGTGAGCGCCATCAGTCGGCCTCCTTCGCGGTGAGCCGGTAGAAGAGGAAGGAGGCGATGCCGAGGAACAGGGCCAGCAGGACCGAAAGGGCCGCCGCGTAGTGGTAGTTGCCCGCGTTGAAAGCCTGGTTGTAGATCACCATGATCGGGGTGAAACTGTCGTTCACCGTCTGGGGTGTGACGTTGCGGAACAGGGCCGGCTCGTTGAAGATCTGGAGCATCTGGATGATCGACAGCATGCCGGTGAGGACCAGCGCGCCCCGGACGTAGGGCACCTTGATGCTCAGGGCGATACGGCGCTCCGAGGCGCCGTCCAGCCGTGCCGCCTCGAAGAGTTCGCGCGGGACGCCCTGCAGGGCCGCGTAGATGATCACCATGTTGTAGCCGATGCCGTGCCAGGTGAGCAGGTTGCCGATGGACGGCCACACCATCGACGGGGAGAAGAAGTTCCAGTCGAGGCCGAAGACCTTGCCCAGGGGGGTGAGGGGACCGACGTCGGGGCTGTAGAGATTGATCCAGACGATGGCCGCCACGACGCCCGGGATCATGTACGGCACAAGGAGCAGCACCCGGAAGCGGCCCGCCGCCCGGGACGTCAGCGCGTCCAGGAAGAGCGCCAGGAGCAGGCTGACCAGCAGCATCACCGGGATCTGTACGCACGCGAAGAGGAGCACGCGGAGCACGGAGCCGAGGAACGCCGGGTCCGTGAGGCCCGCGCGGTAGTTGGCGAGACCGGCGAACCGGTCCGTGGTGCCGCCGAGACCGAGGCCGGAGGACTGGGAGCGGTACAGCGACTGGTGGACGGCGTACCCGATCGGGACGAGATAGAGGAAGACGAAACCTAGCTGGAAGGGCACCGTGAAGGCGGCGCCCTTCCAGCGCTGGGAGCGGACCATCCGTGCCGCCTCAGCCCTTGACGCCGATGCCGCGGGACTTCAGGTCGGCGACCGTCCACTGCTGCATGTGGGCGAGGAGGTCGGTGACCTTCTGCTGCTTGCTGACCACCTTGGCCCAGCCGCTCTGCAGCTCGGTGAACATGGCGGTCCAGTCGGGGCCGAAGGTCCAGTCCGTGGTGACCGTGCCCAGGCTGTCGGTGACGACCTTCTTGGCCGGGTCGTAGTTCGCCCCGAGCAGCTTCTGCGAGATCGCCTCGTCGACGTAGGCACTGCTGTCGGCGAGCGCGGGCATCACGCCGTTGCCGGTGGTCGGGCTGGCCATCGTCTTCACCGCGCCGGCGTCGGTGGACATCCACAACGCGGCCTCGGCGGCCTGCTGCTGGTGCGCGCACTGCTTGGTGACGAGGGTGACGCTGCCGGTGAGGTTGGTGCCGGCCGGGGTCTTGGCTGCCTCGCCGGCGAAGGCGGGCCAGGGGGCGAGGGCCCACTTGCCGAAGGACTTGGTGAAGTTCTGCACCATGCCGGCCATCTGCCAGGTGGAGATCTGACGGGTGACGGTGCCGCCGTTGTCGTAATTGCGCTGCACGGCCGCGTAGTCGGCGAACGACAGCTTCGAGTCGAGGTCGTTGTCGACGATCTGCTGGATCACGGCGGCGGCCTTGAGGGTGCCCGCGTCCTGGAAGTCCACCTTCCAGGAGTCGCCGTCGATCGCGTACCAGTGGGCGCCCGCCTGCATGGCGAGGACCTCCAGGGTGCTGGGGTCCTCACCGGCGTAGTTGGTGATCTTGACGCCGTGCTTCTTGAGCACCTTGCCGGCGGCGATGAACTCGTCCCAGGTGGTCGGCGCCTTGAGGCCGTACTTCTGGAAGACGTCGGTGCGGTAGATCGTGAAGTTCGGCGAGGAGCTGGTGGGGACGCCGTACAGCTTGCCCTGCACCTGCGCGGCCGACCAGGAACCGGAGTTGAACTCGGCCTTGGCCGTGCCGACGTACTTCGTGATGTCGGCGAGAGCGCCCTGCGCGACCCAGCTCGTCACGTACTCGGCGGTGTTCTGCACCAGGCAGGGCGCGTTGCCCGCCTTCACCGCGTTGGTGAGCTGCTTCTGCATGGTCAGCTGGTCGGTGACCTTCGTGTACTTCAGCCGCACGTCCTTGTGGGCGGCGTTGAACGCCTTCACCACGGCCTCCTGACCGTTCGCCCAGCCCCAGAAGGGCAGGGTGACCGGTCCTGAGGCCGCGTCGGAGCCGTCGGAGCCGGAGCCCGATCCGCCGCAGGCGGCGAGCAGACCTGTCAGCGCGAGACCCGCGATCGCGGCGCGGACCAACCTGGTGGAGTTCATGTGACCGTGTTCCTTCGGAGATGGGCGCTCTCGGGAGGAGGGCGGCGGCTCGGCGGTGCCTTAGAAACCGGTTTCCACGAGACCGTAGGACGGCTCAGCCGCTCCCAGCAAGGGGTATGAGTCGGAATCTTTCGACGTACGGTCGATCGAACGGCCCGTGAACAGCAACCGGTGCGCAAGAGCAACCGGTTGCGGACGAAGGGTTTTCGAAAGTTCGCCACGCCTCTTGACGGTGCCCTCCCACGGGTTGAAGCTCCCCTCACCGCCCATAGCAACCGGTTGCCTACCAGTCGATGTCTCGTCACCTCCGTGCAGAGAGTGGGAAGTCCATGCAGACGCACGCCCGTGCTCCGGTCGGCCGGCGCCGGTTTCTCGCGCTCGGCGGCACCGCGATGGCCACGGCCGCGCTTGGTGGCTGTGCCCTTCCGGTGTCCGGAAGCGTCGGCGGCCCGGGCGAGACCGTCACCCTGATGACCAAGGCCGACGACATCAGCACCGACCTCCTCGCGCAGGCCCACAAGGAACTCGGGATCCGCATCAACACGGTGCGGTACGACATCACCAAGCTGATCGCGATGATGACCAGCGGCAACCCGCCCGACCTGGTGCGCGGCGTCGGCGCCGTCGACACGCCGTATCTCGCGGCACGAGGGGTGGCCGAGAACCTCGACCCCTACTTCGCGGCCAGCGGCGTCCTCAAGGCCGACGACCTCGATCCGGTCAACGACCTGTGGCGCTACGACGGCCGCACCCAGGGCAAGGGCCCGCGCTACGGCATGGCCAAGGACTTCTCCCAGGACTCCATGTACTGGTACGACACCGCCCTGTTCGACAGCGCGGGCGTCGACCCCCCGCCGGAGACCGAGCCGGTCACCTTCGAGGAGTGGCTGGACAAGGCGAAGCGGCTGACCCGGACCAGCAAGGGCCAGACGACCGTGTTCGGCGGCAGCTACAACGGCCTCGGCGCCTCCACCCTGCTGTCCGGTCTCACGGCCTCGGCCGGCGGCAGTCTCTTCAGCGCCGACTTCTCCCGGGTCGACTTCACCGCCCCCGAGGCCCGCAAGGCACTGGACTGGTACATCGAGCTGTGCCGGGCCAAGGTCGGCCCGAGCCTGATCCAGCCCGACCCGAACGGCTGGGACGGACCCACCTACCAGGCCCGCCGGATGGCGATGTCCAACTCGGGCTACTGGCTGGGCGGTCTGATCAACACCGACAAGAAGCTCGCCGCCGTCTCCCGGCTGGCACCGGCACCGGTCTTCGCGGGCGGACCGCGCATCAGCTCCTGCCAGGGCGCCACCGGGATGTGGATGCCGAGGAAGGCCAGGAACAAGGACGCGGCCTGGCGGGTCTTCGAGTGGTTCTTCGGCGAGGCCCCGGCGAAGGCACGCGCGTCCGGCGGCTGGGGGATCCCCACGCTCAAGTCGCTCCGGTCCCTGATGCCCCATCAGGAGAGCTACCAGCAGGACGTGCTGAAGGTGCAGCAGGCCGAACTGCGGCACTTCTCGGTGATCTCCTTCACGCCGTACGCCCGGACGGACGCCCTCGACGCCCTCTTCAACCAGGCCGCCCCGGCCGCGATGCGCGGCGAGATGTCCGTGGACACCCTCGCCCGGCACCTGAACTCGACCATGAACGAGCAGCTCAAGCGCGGGAAGGAGCAGGTGGGATGAGCGTCGAGGAGATGCCCGCCGTGCGGGGCGGGACCGCCGCGGCGACCGGCCGGACCCGGTCGGCGGAGCGCCCCCGCTCCTCCATGACCACGCGACGGCACCGCGCGTTCTATCTCTTCACCGCACCCTGGATCATCGGCTTCCTGCTGCTGACCATCGTCCCCATGGGCTACGCCCTGTGGCTCAGCCTCACCACCTTCGACGGCCTCTCGCCGCGCTGGCGGTTCGTCGGCCTCGCCAACTACCGCGAGCTGCTGGGTGATTCGATCACCTGGCAGGCGCTCGGCCGGACCGGTCTGTTCGCCGTCACCTCGGTCCCGCTGTCGATCGTCGCCGGGCTGGGTCTCGCGGTACTGGTCAACCGGCCGCTGAAGGCCCGCGGGTTGTTCCGGACGCTGCTGTACCTGCCGGCCGTGGTGCCCCCGGTGGGCGCGGGACTCGCCTTCAAATGGCTCTTCGACCAGAACTCCGGTGCCGCGAACGGCGTACTGACCGGCCTCGGCCTCGACGCCCTCAACTGGCTCTCCGACCCCTACGCCCGCTACGTCCTGCTGATGACCGTGCTGTGGGCCGCCGGAAACATCATGATCATTTCTCTGGCCGGACTCCAGGACATCCCCCGGGAACTCCTCGAAGCCGCCCGGATCGACGGCGCGAGCGCCTGGCGGTCCTTCCGCAGCATCACCGTGCCGCTGCTGTCACCGGTCCTGCTCTTCCAGACCGTGACCGGCGTGATCGCCTCGGTGCAGACCATCATGCCGCTGCTGCTGGCCCCCGACGGCACCACCGCGGGCGTCACCGCCATCCCGCAGTCCACCTACCTCTACATGATGCACGTCTTCGCCGAGTACTTCGCGCTCGGCCGCTACGGCTACGCCTCGGCGCTGCTCTGGGTGCTCTTCGTGCTGATCCTGCTGGTGACCGCCGTCATCTTCAAAGCCACGTCCGGCGTGGTGTTCTACAACGTCGACCCGGAGGCGAAGAAGTGACCGCCCCCCTTCCCGGCCCGCGGACGCGGATCCACGGCCGCCGTCTCGTCCTCTACACCGCCCTGGTGGCGATCACCGGCCTCTTCCTCGGCCCCTTCGGCTGGCTCGTCCTCACCGGCCTCAAGACCCCCGCCGAACTCGCCGCGTCCCCCGTCCACTGGCTGCCCGCCCACCTCCAGTGGCACAACTTCGCCGACGCCTACCGCCTGATCGACTTCCTCGGCTACGCCCGCAACTCCCTGATCATCGCCACCCTCTACGCGACCCTCGTGACGCTGAGCTCCGCCTGGGTCGGCTTCGGCTTCGCCCGGCTGTCCGCGCCCGGCAAGAAGGCGCTGTTCGGCATCCTGCTCGGCTCGATGATGCTGCCCCAGATGGTCACCCTGCTCCCGACCTACCTGATCTTCGCCAAGCTCGGCATGGTCGACACCTACTGGCCCTGGGTGCTGTGGGGCCTGGCCGCCACCCCCTATCTCGTCTTCCTCTTCCGGCAGTTCTTCGCCGGACTGCCCCGGGAACTGGAGGAGGCCGCGATCGTCGACGGCTGCGGCTACGCCGGGATCTTCTGGCGGATCTTCCTGCCCCAGTCCTGGCCGGTCCTCGCCGCGAGCTTCGTGATCGCCTTCACCTGGACCTGGGGCGACTACATCGCCCCCCAACTGCTGCTCTCCACCGACCGCACCACGCTCGCCGTCGCCGTCATGACCACCTACGTCACCGAGGCCGGCCAGCCGGTCACCCATCTGCAGGCCGCCGCCTCCGTCATGTACGTCGTCCCGATCCTGCTGGTCTTCCTCGTCGCCCAGCGCGGCTTCGTCGCCGGCATGTCGACGTCCGGTCTCAAGTAGCCCACTGTCGCAAGGAGTCACGCATGAACACGCCCCTGTCCCGCCGTACGGCCCTCCAGGCGGCCGGCGCCACCGTCCTCGCCGCCGGTCTGACCGGTGTGACGGCCACGGCGGCCCGGGCCGACGCCTCCGGCAACAAGTCCGCCCCCAGGCTGGTGACCTACCCCCGCCCGGCCGCCATGCCCACGAACACCAGCTTCAGGGTGAGAGTCCGCACCGCCCCCGACGGTGACTGGCAAACCCCGGACATCTGGCGGCCCCAACTGGAGGAGATCAACGCCACCACCGGATCCGGCAAGGTCTACAGCAGCTCGATGGTGTACTTCGACTTCCGGGGCTCCGTCGAGATCGAGGTCACGTACCTCAAGGGCGGGACCACCAAGGCCAGGATCCGCCCGGACGCGCTCGGCATCACGCCGGAACTCGGCGGCGACACACTGGTGTTCACCCTGGACGAGCCGAAGGACGTCGTCGTCCAGATCAACGACGAGATCTTCGACTGCCTGCACGTCATCACCAACCACGTCGACTGCGATCCACCGTCCGCAGACGACCCCGACGTCATCTACTTCGGTCCCGGCGTTCACTCGGTCACCGGCAACGTCCTGACCGTGCCCAGCGGCAAGACCGTCTACCTGGCCGGCGGCGCCGTCCTGACCGCCCAGGTCTACTTCAAGGACGTCGAGAAGGCCCGCCTGACCGGACGCGGGATCCTCTACAACAACCCGGGCGGCGCCATCCTCAGCGAGGGCAGCAGGAACATCCGGGTCGAGGACGTCATCATCCTCAACCCGGCCGGTTACGCGGGCACCTTCGCCGAGAGCCACAACGTCCATGTGAAGAAGGCGCGCGCCTTCAGCTCGAAGGGCAACGGAGACGGCTTCGACGTCTTCTCCAGCACCGGGGTCACCTTCGACGGCTGCTTCATGCGCAACTCCGACGACTGCATCGCGATCTACTGCCACCGCTGGAACTACTACGGCGACACCCGCGACGTCACCGTCCAGAACTGCACCCTGTGGGCGGACGTCGCCCACCCGGTCAACGTCGGCACCCACGGCAACACCGACGCCCCCGAGACGATCGAGAACCTGCTCATCAGGAACATCGACGTCCTCGACCACCGCGAGCCGCAGATGAACTACCAGGGCTGCATCGCCCTCAACCCCGGCGACTCCAACCTCATCAGGAACGTCCGCATCGAGGACGTCCGCATCGAGGACTTCCGCTGGGGCCAGGTCATCTACATGAAGGTCATGTACAACACGAAGTACAACACCTCGGTCGGCCGCGGCATCGAGAACGTCTACGTCAAGAACCTCAGCTACACCGGCACCCACGCCAACCCGTCGCTCCTCCTCGGCTACGACGCCGACCACGCCATCAACAACGTCACCTTCGAGAACCTCGTCGTCAACGGCGTCGTCATCGCCGACTCGATGAAGAAGCCGAGCTGGTACTACACCACCGACGCCATCCAGTGGTTCTCCAACGAGCACGTGACGAACCTGAGGTTCCTCACCACCGCCGAGGCGGAGGCGGCCACCGCGTCATGAGCCTCCCCGCCACCAGCCGCCGGGGCTTCCTCGGCGGCACGGCGGCCCTGCTGCTGGCGTCGGGCACGAGCGGTCTGCTCGTGCCCGGCACCGCGGCGGCCGTCGAGAGCGACACCGCCACCAGAGCCTTCGCCCACCCCGGCCTGCTCCACTCCGCCGCGGACCTCGCCCGGATGAAGGCCGCGGTCGCCGCCAAGCAGTCCCCGGTCTACGACGGCTACCTGGCGCTCGCGGCCCACGCCCGCTCCTCCGCCTCGTACGCCGTGCAGAACACGGGCCAGATCACCACCTGGGGCCGAGGTCCCGCCAACTACCAGAACCAGGCCGTCGCCGACTCGGCCGCCGCCTACCAGAACGCCCTGCTCTGGTCCGTCACCGGCGAGACCGCACACGCCGACAAGGCCCGCGACATCCTCGATGCCTGGTCCGCCTCGCTCACCGCCGTCACCGGAGCCGACGGCCCACTGGGCGCCGGGCTCCAGGCCTTCAAGTTCGTCAACGCGGCCGAACTCCTGCGCCACACCGGCTACGACGGCTGGAGCGACGCCGACATCGCCCGCTGCGCGGAGTCCTTCCTGCGCGTCTGGTATCCGGCCCTGTCCTGCTACATGCTCTACGCCAACGGCAACTGGGACCTGACGTCCCTTCAGTCCCTGCTCGCCATCGGCGTGTTCTGCGACGAACCCGCCCTCTTCCAGGACGCACTGCGCTTCGCCGCGGCCGGCGCGGGCAACGGCAGCGTCCTGCACCGCATCGTCACCGACGCGGGCCAGGGCCAGGAGAGCGGCCGGGACCAGGGCCACGAACAGCTCGCGGTCGGCCTGCTCGCCGACGCCGCGCAGGTCGCCTGGAACCAGGGCGTCGACCTCTGGGGCTTCGACGGCAACCGCATCCTCGCCAACGTCGAGTACGCCGCCCGCTACAACCTCGGCGGCGACGTCCCCTTCGTCCCCGACCTCGACCGCACCGGCAAGTACATCAAGCTTGCCGTCTCGGCCACCTCGCGCGGCACCCTGCCGCCGATCTACGAGATGGCGTACGCGCACTACGCGGGTGTGCGCGGCCTCGACACCCCGTACACGAGGAACGCCGTCTTCCGCGGCCCCGCCGGTGCCCGGGTCGTCGAGGGCAGCAACGACGACCTGCCGAGCTGGGGCACCTTCGCCTACGCCGGTGCGACGGCGACCGCGCCGCGCGTGCCGACGCCGCCGGCCGGTGTCACGGCGGTGGGGGAGGACCGGTCCGTCACCGTGACCTGGCTGCCCTCGGCGGGGGCCGACTCCTACACGGTGCTGCGGGCGGGCGCCGCGGACGGCCGTTACGAGGAGATCGCGTCCGGGGTCGCGGGTCCGGCGTACACCGACCGGCGCGTACAGGCCGGACGGACCTACTACTACACGGTCGCCGCCGCCAACTCCCTGGGTGGCAGCGGGAGTTCCGCGTGGGCGGCGGCCTCCGCCGGACTCCCCGGGCCCTGGTCCACCCAGGATGTCGGAGAGGTGCGGATCCCCGGCTCCGCGGTCTTCGACGGCGAGCGCTTCCTCCTGGAGGCGAGCGGCACCGACGACACCTACCGCCTCGTCCACCTGCCCCTGCGCGGCGACGGCACCGTCACCGCGCGGATCGTGTGGCCGCTCAGCTCGCAGTACTCCAAGATCGGCGTCACCGTCCGCGCCTCCCTCGACGCGGACGCGGCCCACGCCGCCATGCTGATCCAGGGGCTGCCGCTGCACACCTGGAGCGGGGTGTGGACGGTACGTCCGGCGGCCGGTGCGGAGGTCTCCGCGACCGGCAGCACCCCGGTGCCGCCCTCCCAGCAGCAGGCGATCACCGTGAACGCGGCCTTCCCGCTCTCCGACCTGGGTGCGCTGCCCGCATCGGCGACCCCCTTGGAGGCGCCCTGTGTCGAGGGCGCGGGCGACGGCTACCGGCTGCGGGCGCCCTACTGGGTGCGGGTGACCCGGAAGGGCCCGCGGTGCACGGGCGCCGTCTCCCCGGACGGCGTCCACTGGACCGAGGTCGGCGCCACCGACGTCGAGCTGGGGCGGACCGCGTACGCGGGCCTCCTGCTCACCTCCTGCCTCGGCGTCGACGAGGAGTACGCCGGGACCGGCACCGGCGCCTTCGACAATGTCGGCGTGACCGCACCGTCCGGCCCGGTGTGGTGCGTGCCGCGCCCCGCCCGCACCCCCACCGACCTGCGGGCCGGCACCGGTGACGACGCCGTCGAACTGGCCTGGAGCGACCCGGACCCGTCCGCCCGCTACACGGTGCTGCGCGCCTCCCGCGCCGACGGACCGTACCGGACCCTCGCCACCGGCGTCGGCCCGGTCGGCTTCGGCACCCGCGTCCGGTACACCGACGCGACCGGCACACCGGGCACGACCTACCACTACACCGTCGCGAAGACCAACACCGCGGGACGCGGCCCGCGTTCGACGCCGGTCCAGGCGGTCATGCCGACCCCGGCGCCACCCCGGCTCACCTCCGCCGGCGCCGCGTTCGCCAACCAGGGCGCCGGTTTCCGGCATCTGCTGCGGGCCGCGCACGAGCCCGTGCTGTTCACGGCGGACGGGCTGCCCGGCGGGCTGCGGATCGACCGGCGCACCGGTCTGGTCTCCGGAACCCCCAGCGGGACGGGCGAGTTCACCGTCACCACCACCGCGGCCAACGCCGCCGGCACCACCACCGGAACCCTCGCGCTCACCGTCGGTACCGCGCCGCCCGAGCCGTGGACGTACGGGGACCTCGGCGACACCGTGCTCGACGACCGCGCCTTCGGCACGCTGGGCGTGGTCGCGATCACCACGCCGGGCAGCACGTCCTACCACGACGGCACCTTCACCGTGCGGGGCGCGGGCGTCGACCTGAACGCCAACGGCCAGGGAATGACCGGCCAGTTCGTACGGCAGCCGGTCGGCGGCGACTGCGAGATCGTCGCCCGGCTGGTCTCCCGCACCGGCGCGAGCGCCGACCGGGTGGGCCTGCTGATGGCGAAGTCGCTGTCGCCGTTCGACCAGGCCGCCGGAGTCGTCGTCACCGGCGGCACCACCGCACAGCTCATGCTCCGCAGGACCGTCGCCGGAGCCTCCGCCTTCACCGGCGGCGCGGCCGTCACCCTCCCCGCCCTGCTGCGGCTGAAGCGCACCGGGACCGCCTTCGCCGCAGCCCTGTCCACCGACGACGGCGTCACCTGGACCCCCGTGGCCGACGGGGAGATCCCCTCCTTCGGTGACGCCCCCTACCACGTGGGCCTGGTGGTGTGCTCCCGCACCCCGTCGGCCCTCGGCACCGCGCAGTTCGAAGAGGTGAGCGTCCGACTCACCTGAACTCCCCCCACCGAAGGAGAACCATCGCGATGAGCCGCCGCGAACAACAACCAACGAAAACAGGCGGATTGAGCCGCCGTGGCGTCCTGAAGTCCGCCGCCGCGCTCGCCGTCGCCGCAACGGTCACCGCCCCCAGGGTGGCCGACGCGGCCCCGGCCGCCTTCACCCACCCCGGCATGCTGCACAACGCCGGTGACATCAACCGCGCCAAGGTGCGGGTCGCCGCCGGCACCGACCCCTGGCTGTCCGGCTGGAACCGGCTGACCGCCAACTCCCACTCCGCGTCCACCTGGACGCCCAACCCGCAGGCCACCATCATCCGCGGCGGGACCGGCGAGAACTACGGCATCCTCTACAACGACATCGCCGCCGCCTACCAGAACGCCCTGCGCTGGAAGGTCGCCGGTACGGCCGCCAACGGCGACACCGCCGTGAAGATCCTCAACGCCTGGTCGTCCACGCTGACCACCCTCACCGGGAACGCCGACCGGTTCCTCGCCGCCGGCATCTACGGCTGGGAGTTCTGCCAGGCCGCCGAACTCATGCGCGGCTACGCCGGGTTCGACCTCGCCGCGTTCCAGACGATGATGGTCGACGTCTTCTACCCGCTCAACAACAGCTTCCTGACCAACCACAACGACGCCTGCATCACCAACTACTGGGCCAACTGGGACCTGTGCAACATGGCCTCGGTCATGGCCATCGGGATCCTCACCGACAACGCGGCCAAGTACGACCAGGCCGTCACCTACTTCAAGTCCGGCGCGGGCAACGGGTCCCTCGCACACGCGGTGCCGTACCTCTACACCGACTCCGACGGCTACGGCCTCGGCCAGTGGCAGGAGTCCGGCCGCGACCAGGGCCACACCGTCATGGGCATGGGCCAGATGGGCGCGATCTGCGAGATGGCCTGGAACCAGGGCGACGACCTGTACTCGTACGACGACCGGCGGTTCATGAAGGCCGCCCAGTACGTCGCCAAGTACAACCTCGGCCAGGACGTGCCGTACACCACCTACACCTGGGGCACCGGGCAGAGCTGCGCCCAGTCCTCCCAGACGGTGATCTCCGACTCCTCCCGCGGCCAGCTCCGCCCCGTGTGGGCGATGCTCCACTTCCACTACAACCGGCGTATAGGCCTCGACGACAAGTACATCTCCGCCATGTACTACGACCTCGTCGCCCCCGAGGGCGGCGGCGGTGACTACGGCTCCACCAGCGGCGGCTACGACCAGCTCGGCTTCGGCACCCTGATGTACGCCAAGTAGCCCCGAACGTCAGTCCGAACGTCCGTCCGAACGCCGTGCGTGCCGGAATACCGGGAGCGGATGTGGTGCTCTTGTCGTACCGGCGTACCGGTACGCGCGGCGGGAGGAGCTGGTGGCGGATGACGGCAGACCGGACGGACCCGACGGACTCGACGGACCCTGTGGCCGACACCCCGTACGGGGCGGTGCGCGGCAGGTGGGAGCACGGCATCGCCGTGTTCCGCGGCATCCCGTACGCCGCCCCGCCCTTCGGGGAACACCGGTTCCGCCCGCCCGTGCCGCCCGAACCCTGGGACGGCGTCCGGGACGCGGGCGCCTTCGGGCCGACGGCGCCCAAACCGCCGTACTCGGAGGCGTTCGCGCAGTACCTGTCCGACCCGGTGATCCCCGGCGACGACTGCCTCAACCTCAACGTGTGGACCCCGGAGCCGGGCCCCGGTGCCCGGCTCCCGGTCCTGCTCTGGCTGCACGGCGGGGCCCTGACCAGGGGATCCTCTGCCGTGCAGGTGTACGACGGACACGCGTTCGCCCGTGACGGGGTGGTCCTCGTCTCGGTGAACTACCGACTGGGCGTGGAGGGCTACGGACTGTTCCCGGACACCCCGGCCAACCCCGGCCTGCGCGACCAACTCGCCGCCCTGCGCTGGGTCCACGAGGCGATCACCGCGTTCGGCGGCGACCCGGACCGGGTCACCCTCTGCGGCCAGTCCGCCGGCGCCATCAGCGCCGGCGCGCTGCTCGCCGCCCCCCAGGCCCAGGGCCTGATCCGCAGGGCAGTGCTGCAGAGCGGCCCGCCCGAGGCCGCGGACCGGGACAAGGTACGGCGCATGGTCCGCCGGATGGCGAACCGGCTGAAGATCCCCGCGACCGCCCAGGCCTTCGCCGAGGCCGACCGCGCACTGCTGCTGCGCACCCAGGCCGAGGTGAGCCGGCTGAGCAGCCCGGTGCTCGGCGGCCCCGCCTTCGGCATCGTCGTCGACGGCGACCTCGTCCCGCGCGACCCGATGGCAGCCCTCCTCGACGGCGAGGCGGCCGGGGGCGTCGACCTCCTCATGGGCTGGACCCGCGACGAGTACCGGCTCTGGCTGGTCCCCGGCGGTCTCCACGACCACGTCGACCGGCTCGGCCCGGTCGCCTTCGCCGGTGCCATGGCCCGCTGCCACGTCGGCCACGAGGTGCCGCGCGGCTACCGCGCCCGGTACCCGGAGGCGGGACCCGCCGAGATCGTCGGCCAGATGGTCACCGACCACCTGCTCCGCCTTCCGCTGCGCCGCCTGGCCGAGGCCCGCCCCGGCTCGTCGTACCTCTACGAGTTCGCCTGGCCCTCCGGCCGGCCCGGCCTCGGCGCCTGCCACGCCCTGGAGCTGGGCTTCGTCTTCGACACCGGGGACCGGCCCGACTCCGCCCGGCTGGCCGGCGAGGACGCCCCGCAGGACCTGGCCGACGCCATGCACGGCGCGTGGGTCCGCTTCGCGACGACCGGCGACCCCGGCTGGCAGGCCTGGGACGACACCCACCCGGTCCGCGTCGTCGGCGACGGCGAGCCCCGCACGGTACCCGGCCTCCGGGACGCGGACCTCGCGCTCTGGACGGCCGCGGAGCCCCGGCCGCCCCACCCCGACCGGTCGGCCGAACTCGCCCTCGCCGTACGCCGGTTGCGTCGGTCAATGGCCGCCGTGCGCCGCCACCGAGTCCCGTACGACGACATGCGTCCCTAGCAGCAGGTGCTCGTCGGCCGACTCCCCGCCGTGCCCGAGCGCGGTGCGTACGGCGAGCCGCCCCAGCTCCTCGTAGGGCACGTGCACGGTGGTCAGGGCCGGGTGCAGATCACGGGCGAACGGAATGTCGTCGTACCCGGCCAGCGACACGTCCCCCGGCACCGCCAGCCCGGCCTCGTGCAGCGCGGTCAGCGCCCCCGCCGCGACCATGTCGGTGGCGGCGACCACGGCGCTGAACTCCAGCTCCCGCGCCAGCGCCTGCCGCATCAGGCGGTGCCCCGAGTCCCGCGTGAAGTCCCCGTGCAGCAGCAGCGCGGGGTCGGGCTCCAGCCCCCTGGCCCGGTGCGCGGCCGCGTATCCCCGCTCCCGCCCCAGCGCCGTCGTGTGGTCCGGCTTCCCGCCCAGGAACAGCACCCGCCGATGGCCCTGCGCGAGCACATGGGAGACCAGGGCGTAGGCCCCGCCCTCGTTGTCGTACTCGATGACCGTGACCGGCGCGCCGGGCCCGAGCGGCGGCCGCCCGCACAGCACCAGCCGGGACCCCGCCGAGGCCAGCGAGTCCGCGATCCGCCGGGTCCGCTCCCGGTACTCGGGCGTGTCCGCCGCCCCGCCGACCAGGATCACGGCCGCGGCCCGCTGCGCCCGCATCATCTCGATGAACTCCAGCTCACGCCGCACATCACCGTCCGTGCTGCACACCAGACTCAGATGCCCCAGCCGAGCCGCCTCCCGCTCCACCCCGTGCGCCATGTGCGCGAACGAGGGGCCGGTGATGTCTTCGAGCACGAAGGCGAGCGTGGGCGTCCCGGCGCCGGCGACGGCCTTCGCACGGGCATCGGCGACATAGTCCAGCTCACGGACCGCCCGCAGGACGCGCGTCCGCGTGGCGGCACTGACGGGGTAGTCGCCGGCGAGCACACGAGAGACGGTGGACGCGGACACCCCCGCCCGTGCGGCCACATCTCTGATGGTGCTCCGGCCCGCATCATCGCTTTTCCTGGTCAACCCCACCCCCGCCAACCGGTTCCCCGGGGGACAGTAGCGCCCCTTCAGGGGCGCGGGGAACTGCGCGACCAGCCCCCACGGCCCGCAGCCGCCCTCCCTCCGCACTCTCACGGCGAACCGGCGCCGCTCACACCACCTTCGCGATCCCGGCAATCCCCTCCGGCCCCACCCGACAGCACCCCCCGATCAACCGAGCCCCCGCCTTCCGCCACCCGGCAACCTGCTCCGCCGTGAACGTCGACCGCCCCGTCCACGCCCGGACCTCCGCGTCCCACACCTCACCGCTGTTGGGATAGACGACGACCGGCTTCCCGGTCACCCGCACCGCCGTCTCCACCGCGAACTCCACGTCCTGCGGCGCACAGCAGTTCACGCCCACGGCGATCACCTCGTCCACGTCGGCGGCCAGGGCGAACGCCTCCTCCAGGGGCTGCCCGGCCCGGGTCCGCCCGCCCGCCACGCTGTACGACAGCCAGGCCGGCACCCCCAGCCCCCGCACCGCCCGCAGCAGCGCCGCCGCCTCGTCCGCGTCGGGCACGGTCTCCAGCGCGAGCACGTCAGGACCCGCCCCGGCCAGCACCTCGATCCGCGGCCGGTGGAACCGCTCCAGCTCGTCGACGCTCACCCCGTACCGCCCCCGGTACTCGGAGCCGTCCGCGAGCATCGCCCCGTACGGCCCGACCGACGCGGCCACCCACAACGGCCGTACGATCCCCTCGTCCCGCGCCCGCCGCACCGCGTCCCGCCCCAGCTCCACGCTCAGCGCGAGCAGCCGGGCCGCCTCCTCGGGTCCGATCCCGCGCCGGGCGAAGCCCTCGAACGTGGCCTGGTAGCTCGCGGTGATCGCGACGTCCGCGCCCGCCCTGAAGTACGCGAGATGCGCGTCGCCGACCGCGTCGGGCCGGTCGGCCAGCAGCCGTGCCGACCACAGCTCGTCGCTCAGGTCGTGCCCGGCGGACGCCAGCTGGTTGGACATGCCGCCGTCGAGGACGACCGTCCCGGCCGCGAGGGCGTCGGCGAGGCTGGGGGAGCTGTTGCTGGTCATGACATGACGCTAGTCGACTAGGCTCGCCGCCGTGAACGTCACCCTCGTCCGGGCCTGTCTGCGCGACGGCCGCGGTGGCAGCCCCACCGCGGTCCTGGACGACGGCCCCCTCACCGACGAACAGCGCCGCGCGGTACCCGTCCGGGCCGGCACCTCGCACGCCGTGTTCCTCTCGACCGGCCCGACCTCGGCCGACGCGGGCACCGCCGAGGTCTCCCTCCGCTTCTTCACCAGCGAGGGCGAACTCCCCGGCTGTGGCCACGGCACGGTCGCGGCGCTGGCCGTCCTGGCCGACCGCACCGGCACCCGCGAGGTCACCGTGCGGACCCCGGCGGGCGCACTCCGGGGCAGGGCGGTCCGCCACCCGAACGGCGAGCTGGAGGCCTGGTTCGCCCCGGGACCGGTCACCCTGCGCGCGCCCCGCAACGGCGAACACGAGGACGTCCTGGCCGCGCTGGGCCTCGCCGCCGACACCCCCGGCGCCGTCATCGCCTCGCTCGGACGCCCCCGCCTGCTGCTCCCGCTGCCCACCCGGTCCGCCCTCGCGGCGCTGACCCCGGACCCGGACCGCCTGCGCGCCGCCTGCGACCGGCCGGCCCTGCTCGGCTGCTACCTCTACTCCGCCCCCACCCCGGACGGCCGCGTCGCGGCCCGCATGTTCGCCCCGTCGATCGGCGTCCCCGAGGACATCGCCAACGCCAACAGCACCGCCTGCCTCGCCGCCCACCTGGCCCGCGACGGCCGCCCCGGCGTCACCGCCGACATGGGCGACGCACTCGGCACCCCGGCGACGATCACGGCCGTCGTACGTTCCGGCTCGAACGGCCCGGAGATCAGCGTGGGCGGCATGGCGAAGATCACCGACGAACCGGCCCAGGACACACCCGGAACCCCACACCGCCCCACCCACCGCCCCACCCACTGAACCACCCACTCAACCGCCCACCGACCGCCGCCGTGATCCGTCAGCCGTCGGCGCCCAAGCCGCCCGCGACGGTCAGTTCCCGACCGGTGAACTCGCCGGTCAGCATGGGCATGGCGGCCGTGATCGCCTCCTTGGCCTCGGGCAGCCGCAGCGACGCGTCGTGGTGTTCCTTCGACTCCCAGACCTCGGTGACCACGATCGTGTCCGGGTCGTCGTCGGCCAGGCCCACCACGTAGCTGCGGCAGCCGAGTCCGCGGAGGTTCTCGGCCGCGGAGAGCAGGATCGCGACCACGTCGTCGCGTCTGCCGGGCCGGGTCTTCATCGAGCCGATGTATCCGTAGGCCATGCCGAGCCGCCTTCCTCGGAGGTGTGCGTCGGGTCCGGCGTCATCATCCCGCGTGTCGCCCGCCCCTTCGCCGTCCCTTCTTCTGGGTGCGCAGGCTCGCCGGGACCATCAGGCCGCCGAGGAGGCCGAGGGCGAGGGCGTACGGCCACCAGCCGAAGGCCTGGGAGGAGTCGGCGGCGGAGCGGGTGGTCACGGTCGGGGGAGCGGTGGCGGGGGAGCCGGTGGGGTCGGTCTTCGTCGTGGCCTTGGCCGGCTGTGCGTTCAGGAGCACGTCGTTGCCGTCGCCGCCCCGGTAGGTGATCCGGTAGACGGTGTCGGCCAGTTTCACCTCGGTGCCCTCGGGCAGGCCGTCGAAGGCGCCGGTGGTGCGGGCCGTGCCGGTGTGGTCGATCACCGTGATGTGGCGGGCCGGGGCCGTGCCGGCGTCGGACAGGTCGAGGGCGCCGGCCAGGGCGAGCCGGCCGGTCACCTTCAACGGCGCCTCCCGCAGCACCAGTTCGCCGCGCCGGTGCTGGGTGTAGTCCCCCTGCACGGTCAACCCGCTCGCCACCAGGCTGTCGTTGGTCACCGCGCCCCGCACCGTGCCCCTGCCCGAGAGGCTGGTGGCGACCCGGAGGCCGGCCGTGCCGACGTCCAGCCTCGCGCCCGCCGAGGTGAGACGGATCGCCCTGCTGTGGGCGAGTGTGGCTCCGGAGCGCAGGGCCAGGGTGCCGCCGGTGACGGTCGTCGTTCCCGTGTACGCGACCGAGCTTCCGGTGAGCGTGGTCCTCGCCCGGCCCGACTGGACCAGTGACCCGGAGCCGCCGAGGTAGGACAGGGTCACGGGGGTCGACGTGTTGCGGACGTACAGCGTGCCGTCGTTCACGATCCGGCGGGTCGGCGTGCCGGTCAGCAGGGAGCCGTCGCCGCCGCGCGCGCCCGAGCCCAGCCGGAGCACCGCGCCCTTCTCGACCGTCGTCGAGCCGTCGTAGTCCTGGGCGGCCGCGAAGGTCACGTCGTTGCCGCGGGTCCCCGCGACGACGATGTCCCCGGCGCCGGGCGCGGCGAGCGTGTCGTGGTAGCGGCCGCCGCCGATCGGGGCGCCCAGCGTCACCGGGCCGTCGTAGTCGAAGGTGAGCCGGGACCGCCGGCCGCTCGCGGCGTGCAGGTTGATGTAGACGGTGTCCTTCGTGCCCGGCATGAAGATGCGGTGGGTGGTGCCGTCGCCCCAGTGCACGTCGGCGCCCTCGATGTTGGTGCCGCGCTTGTTCAACTGGTGGGGAATCGCCTTCCAGTTGAGCGAGGGGTCGCTGAGCGACGGGTCGGTGTCGCCGCCCTGGTCGCTGTAGCCGTACTGCCCGGTGAGGACCACCTTGCTGCCGGGCCGCGAGTGGACGTTGACGTCGCTGCCGTACTCCCGTTGGTAGAAGTTCTGGCGCAGGGTGACCGTCTGGTACAGCGGGGTGTCGATGATCCAGGAGCCCTGGTTGAGGATCGCGCGGGCGGCGGGCAGCGCGACCGGGTACTCGGGGCGGCCGACCGCCATCCCGGTGCCGTTGTCGATGACCCCGGAGAAGGGGTGGGTGCCCGCCAGGTCCAGGGTGCCCCACATGCCGCGGGGCTGGGTGACCAGGCCGGAGCCGCTGATCGTGCCGATGTTGAAGGTGCGGGTCAGGGAGAGCCGCAGTGTGCCGTCGACGCGGATGTTGAGCTGGTTCAGCTGGTAGCCGGGCGTGTCGTACGGGAAGTGGCCGAGCAGTCCGGTGCCGCCGCCGGTGCCGTACTGCAGGGTCGTACCGCGCTCGACGGTGATCGCGGGCGGGTCGGGGCGGGTGACGGTCGTATACGGGTGGTTGCCGCCCTGGGTGCGGACGATCTGCCGTTGCCGTGCCTTCGGCAGGGTGAAGTCGCCGTCCTTGGTGAGGATCAGGGTGCCGCCGCCGCGCACGGTGAGCGTGCCCTCGCCGCGCAGGACGCCGTCGTAGGTCGTCGTGCCGGCCGGTACGACGACGACGGTGTCGCCGGTGAGGGTCACGTCCCGGCCGGCCAGCACGTCTGCGGTGACGTCCCGGGGGCCGGCGGCGAGGGCCGGGGGAGCGGAGGCCAGCAGCGCGGCGAGGGCGCCGGCGACCGCTGCGGTGGTGTGGAGAGGGGTGCGCACGTGAGGGGAGACGGGGTCGGGTGGTCCTCGATAACAGAAAAACGGGCCCCGGCGGCGATCTCTTGGAAATCGCTTTCCCCCATGTCTCGTCAGACCCGTTGACCCACGGGTAACACACCCTTACCTTTTCGGCGATCACAACGTTCGTCATGCCACCTGCCGTTCGGAATCCCGGACCGCAGTCCTTTCCCCCCAAGGAGCGTGTGAGATGAGACGTGCGTACGCGGTCCTGCTGGCCCTCTGTCTGGCGGTGGTCGGCGCCCTGGCCACCGCGGGACCCGCCGCGGCCGCCTCCCAGACCGTCACCAACGGCACCCAGTTCACCGACACTTCGGGGAACATCGTGCACGCCCACGGCGGCGGGGTCATCAAGGTCGGCTCCTACTACTACTGGTTCGGCGAGGACCGCAACTCCGACAACACCTTCAAGTACGTGGACGCCTACCGCTCCACCGACCTGAAGACCTGGGAGTTCCGCAACCACGTCCTCACCCAGTCCTCCGCCTCCGAGCTCTCCACCGCCTACATCGAGCGCCCGAAGGTCATCTACAACGCCTCCACCGGCAAGTTCGTGATGTGGATGCACAAGGAGAACGGCGTCGACTACAGCGAGGCCAAGGCCGCCGTCGCCGTCTCCGACACCGTCGACGGGAGCTACACCTACCAGGGCAGCTTCCAGCCGCTCGGCCAGTACATGTCCCGGGACATCACGACCTTCGTCGACACGGACGGCACCGCCTACATGGTCTCGGCGGCCAACGAGAACTACGACCTGCACATCTACAAGCTCACCTCCGACTACACCGCGATCGACAGCCTGGTCGCCAACCCGTGGGCGGGCGGCCACCGCGAGGCCCCGGCCCTCTTCAAGCGCAACGGCGTCTACTTCATGCTGACCTCGGGCGCCACCGGCTGGAGCGCCAACCAGCAGGAATACGCCACCGCCACCTCGCTCGCCGGCCCCTGGACCTCCTGGAGCAACGTCGGCGACTCCACGGCGTACAACTCCCAGACCGCCTACGTCCTGCCGGTCAGCGGCACTTCGGGCACCTCGTACCTCTACATGGGCGACCGCTGGGGCAACTCCTTCGGCGGCACCGTCAACGACTCCCGTTACGTGTGGCTGCCGTTGACCTTCCCGACCGACACCTCGATGTCGATGTCCTGGTACCCGGAGGTCTCCGTCGACACCGCCGCGGGCACGGTCGGCGGCACCAGCGCCACGTACAACACCCTGATCGCCCGGCACAGCAGCAAGTGCGCCGACGTCCCCAACCAGTCCCTCTGGGAGGGCATCGCGATCAGTCAGTACACCTGCAACAGCGGCACCAACCAGAAGTGGTGGTTCAAGGACCTCGGCACCGGCTACTACGAGCTGATGGGCCGGGGCAGCTCGCTCTGCCTCCAGGAGAACTCCACCAACGTCACCCAGGAGGACTGCACCGGCGCCACCACCCAGCAGTGGTCGGTGGTCACCTCCGGCTCCTACGTCAACATCAAGGCCCGGACGACCGGTGAGTGCCTGGACGTGAACGGCGCGTCCACCGCCAACTCGGCCGCCATCATCACGTACACCTGCAACAGCGGCACCAACCAGCAGTGGACGCGCGGCAGCTGAGCATCAGTCAGCCGCCGGTCAGCCGACGGGATTCCAGCCGTCCGTGCCCGCCAGGTACTTCTGGGCCGTGTAGTTCGCGGCCTGGGAGTCGGTGAGCTGCGGGCGGTCGGAGTTCACGCCGGCCCCGGCCCCGGTGTTGCGGTACTCGAAGAACCGGGCGTTCTTCCAGGAGTAGCCGCTCATGTCGGTCCACGGTCCGGCGGTCTTCACGGCCGCCGGCAGGGAGGTCTGCCGGATCACCAGCTGGCCGACCGCGTCCGACGTCGGGTGCCAGGGGCGGCCCAGGTAGTACGTGTTCGCCGCCGCGGAGCTGCTGACGGTGCTGCCGGTGACCAGGATCCCGTACGTCTTCGCGGAGCTGGTGTTGGGCGCGGCGAGGAAGCCGTTCAGGCCGCCCGCGGCCGCACCCGAGTCGCGCAGCACGATGTTCACGCGGTCGTAGACGGCGGTCGCGTTCCCGAAGACGAAGTCCACGTCCCCGGTGACGAAGGACGACAAGAAGTACTGGCGGTACTGGCCGGTGGCGGACGGCGCCCAGTTCAGCACGGTGTCCTGGCGGCTGATGAACCGGTCGTTGCGGAAGGTCTGCCGGTCGCCCTGCGCGGTCACGGCGACGGCCTGGGTGTCGGTGATCTCCGGATGGGCGTCCTTGTCGAACGTGTTCCGGACGGTCAGCCCGGTCACGGTGAGGTTGTTCGCGGAGAAGGTCGCCACCGAACTGCCCAGCGTGCCGTACTTGTTGCCGCTCGCGTCGGTGTAACCGGCGGCCCGGTCATAGGTGATGACGACGTCCTCGGCGTTGCCGGTGGCGCCCTTGAGGGTCAGCCCGGTCTTGCTCACCGGGACGTTGACGATCTCCTGGTACGTGCCCTTGGCGACGGAGATCGTGTCGCCGGCGGCGGCCGCGTTCACCGCCGCCTGGACGGTGGTGTACATCCCGGAGCCGTCCTTGGCGACGGTGAGGGTGGACGCGGCCTGGGCCTGCCCGGCCAGGGACGCCGCGGCGAGCCCGAGGGCCGCCACGGCGCCGGTGACGAGCGCCATGGGACGGCGCCGGGCGTGGGCGGGGGGTTGGTCGTTGGAAGCGGTCATGCCCTCAAGTCGTCGCCCGGGCCGGGAGGGTTGCCGTGGTTCAGGCCAGCAGGTCGATCGCGTCGATCGAGGTGCCGGCGCTGAGGAAGGACGTCGTGCCGGAGCCGCTGGCCACGTAGATCTTCAGCGTGTTGTAGGCGCTGGTGTCCGTCAGCCAGGCGGACGCCGGGACGCTGTAGGTGAACGTGTTGTTGTTGCCCCGGTAGGAGCCCACGGTCAGCGACCGGGTGCTCGGCTGGGTGGGCGGCGAGGGCACGGCGGAGGTCCAGGTGTCGTTGACGACGACCTGCGGCCGGCCGTTCGCGTAGGCCGTCGTCACCCCGATCCTGAGGGTGTGCGCGGCGGCGGCCTGCGCGGCCGTCAGCCTGAAGTACACGATGATCCCGCTGTTCACGTCCTTCCACAGGTAGCAGGGGAAGGCCGAGGTCTCGGTGCCGCTGCCGATCACCACGTTCCCGGTCCAGGACGCGGCCCGGACGTCCGACGGATGCGCGTACGTCATCAGGTCGGCGTTCTTGAACCCGCTCGGCGTGCCGTCCCAGTTGTTGATCCGCCAGATCGCCGAGGCGTTGCTCGGGTCGTTGGAGGACGCGATCGCGATCGTGTTGAGGGTGGTCGTGGCACCCGCCGTCACGGTCACCGAGCCGGTGTAGACGGCCAGTTCGCCCTTGAAGACGGTGAGGGTGTACGTCCCCGGCAGCACCCCCGCGATCGAGAAGTAGCCGTCCGAGGAGCGCGCCGAACCCCAGTACTGCGCGGCCGAGTTGGCGAGGCCGACCGTGTACGCGTACGCCGTGTCCCGCCCGGAGATCCCGACGCCCGCGACCCGGCCCCGGCCGCTCGCGGAGACGTACCCGGAGATGCCGAGCGAGTCCGCCCAGGAGGTGGTGAGGGTGCCCGCGTACAGCGAGGAGGAGGGTGCGCCGCCGTCTGTGAGGGCGATGACGTACGGGCCCTGGAGGCCGTAGCGCTCGGACTCGGTCTGGTTCTCGCCGTAGTACAGGATCTCGTACAGACCGCCGCCGTCGGCGCTCTGATGGCGCAGCAGCGAGCGGTAGAACGGGCCGCCGGAGGCCTTCTCGTGGTTGCTGCGCACGACCCACAGGCCGACGCTGCCGGTCGTCCAGCCGATGTAGTCGTAGTCCATCACCCGCAGCTTCGAGTAGTGCTTGGCGCGGGTCTGGCCGTCGGACTTCTCGAAGACGTCGGCGGACTCGATGACGGTGGGCGCGTAGGTGTACGAGTCCGGCTCGTCGTTGAGGAACAGGCCCGCCTTGACGCGCACGATGTAGCGGGTGGCGGTGACGGACGAGTCGGCCTTGTTGGTCCACACATAGACGTTGTTCTCGCCGCTGCGGGCCGCGTAGTAGTGCTTCAGCGTGCCGTACGTCACCGAGATCAGGATCGTGGTCCCGGACTGGGCGATGGTCACCGTGGAGGTGCCGAGGCCCGACTCGACGTGCGAGTTCTTGCCGCCGTAGCCCTGGTACTCGGTGCCCTTGTATACCAGCGAGGTCAGGTCGCCGTTGGTCTTGCTGACCTTGAAGACGAGACTGGCGCCGGTGTCCACGACGTAGTTGGAGCCGTCGTCCGACCAGCCGAAGCTCGCGGCCGACGCACTCTCGGCTAGCGGTCCGGCGAGCGCCGCGCTACCGGCTGCGGCTGCGCTGCCGAGGACGAAGGTGCGGCGTCCGAGCGGTCTCCCGTTGACTCCGGACATGGGGGTGCCTCCTTCGGTGGGGCGGGGGTGCGGGTGTCTGTGAGGGTGACAGTTGAATCGATTTCGCGAAAGGGCTTTCGGCGGCATGGAGTTGGCAATCTTGTGAAACCGGTCCAAGGTCTAGAAAGCGCTTGCGGGTGCGGGTACGGTCCTCGCCAGGCCATGTCGTCACGACGGAGGAGTCCCGGGTGAGACGTTTCAACCCAGTACGTGTCGCCGCGCTCGCGGCGGTCGTCCTCGGCACCTGCCTGACGGCCGCTCCCGCCGCCCACGCCCACGACCGGCAGCCGCCCCTGGGCATCGGGAACTGCACCGCCACCGCCTGTCACTTCGACGTCCCGCCGGGGAACTACGACGTGACGGTCCGGCTCGGCGGCGACAGCGCGGCGGCCACGACCATCAGCGGGGAGACCCGGCGCTCGCTGCTCCCGGAGACGGCCACCGCGGCGGGGCAGCGGATCACCCGCGCCTTCACCGTGAACGTCCGCACGCCCGAGGGCGAGCCGACCGGCCCCGACGGAACCCCAGGCCTCGACCTGACGATCGGCGGCCCGGCCCCCGCCCTCGCCGGCATCAGGGTCACCCCCGCCGCCCGGCACACCCGGCAGCTCTTCCTCGTCGGCGACTCCACCGTCTGCGACCAGCCCGCCGACCCCTACTCCGGCTGGGGCCAGCAGCTCCCGCAGTTCCTGCGCAAGGGCGTCGCCGTCGCCAACTACGCGGACTCCGGCGAAAGTACGGTGACCTACCTCCAGAACCCCCAGCTCTGGGGTACTGTCCAGCCGTTGATCCACCCGGGCGACCTGGTCCTCATCCAGCTGGCGCACAACGACAAGACCACGGACGAGGCCACCTACCGGGCGAATCTGGAGACCCTCGTGGCGGGCGTACGGGAGAAGGGCGGGCGGCCGGTGCTGGTCACGCCGATCGTGCGCCGCTGGTTCAACTCCGACGGCACGCTGAACAATGACATCGCCCTTCTGGTCAACGGGCTCGGCGTCAATCATCCTGAGGTGATCCGCTCGGTCGCCGCCGCCGAGGACGTTCCGCTGATCGACCTCACGGCGAAGACCAAGGCGCTGGTCGAGTCCCTCGGCGTGGAGGGCTCCAAGGCGCTGTACCTGTACAACGAGAAGAAGGACAACACGCACACCTCCGCGTACGGCGCCGCCGTCTACGCGGGCCTGGTGCGTGACGAACTGCTCGCCCAGCACCTGGTGCCCCGGGGCACCGTGCGGGCGCACTGAGCCCCTGGGGCGTCCCGACCGGAACCGGGGCGCCCCAGGTTCAACCGGTACGAGGTTCGGTTCGAGTTCTGGTTCGAGCGAGAAAGAGCACCGATGCAACTGCCTCCCGAGGACCGCCGTCCCAGCCCGGTCACCGGCTACACCCGGGCCCACTGGGAGGCCGCGGCCGACTCCCTGCTCGCCGCCGTGGAGCCGTACGCCACCGAGGACCGCGCCCTCTACCACCTCCCCGGCGACCACGAGAGCTGGTCCGGCCGGCTCTCCGACGGCCTGGAGGGCTACGCCCGCACCCTGCTCCTCGCCGCCTTCCGCCGCGACGAGACCGCGCTCCAGCGGTACGCGGACGGGCTCGCCGCCGGGGTGTCGGGCGCCTGGCCGCGCATCGGGGACCGCGGCCAGCCGCTCGTCGAGGCCGCCTCGATCGCCCTCGCCCTGCGCCTGACCCGCCCGCTGCTCTGGGACCGGCTCGACGACGCCGTACGCCAGCGCGCCGCGGCCTGGCTCGGCGACGCGCTCACCGCCGAACCCTGGCCCTGCAACTGGGAGTTGTTCCCGGTGACGGTCGGCGGCTTCCTCGCCGAGATCGGCCACGAGCCGGAGGCCGCGCACAAGGCGGTCGACCACGGCCTGGCCCGCATCGAGGACTGGTACGTCGGCGACGGCTGGTACACGGACGGCGACGGCCGCAAGTTCGACTACTACAACGGCTGGGCGATGCACCTCTACCCGGTGCTGCACGCCTGGCTCGCCGACGACACGGAGCTGCTCGACCTGTACGGCGGCCGCCTGGAACGCCATCTCACCGACTACGCTCGGCTGTTCGGCGGCGACGGCGCCCCGCTGCACCAGGGCCGCTCCCTGACCTACCGCTTCGCGACCACGGCCCCCCTCTGGCTCGGCGCGCTCACCGGCCGCACCCCCCTCGCCCCCGGCGAGACCCGGCGGCTGGCCTCCGGCGCCCTGAAGTACTTCCTCGACCGGGGCGCGGTCGACGAGCGTGGCCTGCTGACCCTCGGCTGGCATGGCCCCGACTCCGCCGTCCTGCAAGGCTATTCGGGCCCCGCCTCCCCCTACTGGGCGAGCAAGGGCTTCCTCGGCCTGCTGCTCCCCGCGGACCACGACGTGTGGACGGCGACGGAGGAACCTGGCCCGGCGGAGCGTACGGACGCGGTCACGCCGATCGCCCCCGCCAACTGGCTGCTCCAGTCCACCCGTGCGGACGGCGTGGTCCGGCTGCACAACCACGGCAGCGAGGACGTCCGTTACGACCCGTACTACACCCGGCTCGGCTACTCGACCGTGACGCGGCCCTCGGCGTCGTACGACAACAGTGTGATCGTCGGCGGCGATCCGAGCCGGACGGAGATCGAGCCGCTGGGCGTCGGGGACGGCTGGGCGGCCTCGCGGCACACGGCCGGTGCGGGCGCCGCCCGGGTGACCGCGGTGGTCCTCGCGCACGGGGCCGTGGAGGTGCGTGCCTTCCTCGTGTCGGGCGCCGAGCCCGGGACGTCGGTACGGGTGACCGGGTGGGCCGCCCCGGAGGGCCTGCGGGCCGAACTGCTGCCCGCCGTGGGCCTCGACGACACGCTCACCGGCGCCACGGGAGAGGGCCCGACCCTGTTCGTGGCGCTGAGCCGGCTCACGGGTGCCGTGGACGCGGTACCGCTGGGGGAGACGGTGACGGTACGCGCCGAAGGAGAAGGGGAGTTGACCGTGCGGTGGCACGGGGGTCCCGGCGTGCGGGTCCGATGGCCCGGTGCCGGGGTGGTCGTGGAGGAAGCCGCGCGGGACTGAGCCGCCGAGGGCACCATGGCGATCACGGGGTGGAGAGCCCCCCGGCACCGCCGAGGACGCCGCCCGCGATCCGGCGCTGCCCGAACGGGTCGTGCGCCGGATCGCGGAGGCACTGGCCACGGCGGCACGCGTCACGGCGTGAGGCGGGCGATCCGGAGGGTCTTCGTGGTCGGGGACGCCCCCGTGAGCGGGGTGCCGTAGCTCGGCGTGACCGGCGCGTAGGCCCAGGTGAGGGAGCCGTCCTTGAGGACCGCGATGTCACCGGTGATCCGGGCGCTCACCACCTTGCCCGCGCTGACGAAGTCACCGCTCCAGTTGATCAGCCGCAGATGCGTGCCCGTGAAGGTGCCGGTGCAGGTGCCGGCCGAGCACTTGGCGTTCTTCAGGGACTCCCAGGAGAGCAGGAGCTTGTCCTTGCCATAGGGGGCGAGGTGGACGTTGACGTTCTCCACGGTCTTGGCGCCGGTGAGGTAGATCGCCTTGCCGGGGCCGGAGTTGCGGTTCTTCAGGAAGGCGACGGCGACCTGGTGGGTGGCGGTCTTCGGGGTGACCGTCCAGCCGCGCCCGCTGCTGTCGTCGGGGTTCTTCTTCGCGGAGGCCGCGCCCCGGGAGGCGAACGCGGTCGCGTACCGGCCGGTGGACGACTTGACGAGGTCGCCGGTGCGGCTGGGGAAGGTACCACCGCAGTACCCCGCCCAGCACTGCTCCCGCTGGACCACCGGGGCCACGTCCGGGGCGCCGATGCCGGTGGAGACGAACAGGCCCGAGCGCCAGTCGTCGAAGCAGAGGGAGGTGAAGGCGCCGGAGGTCTCGGCGTGCAGGGCTATGCCCTCGTTGTGGCTGCAGCCCCAACTCCAGCCGCCGCTCAGCTTCTTGCCCTTGGCGCTGACGTAGGACAGCTTGTCGCCGTAGTGCCCGTCGGCGAAGCCGCCCGCGCCGTGCACGACGAAGTAGGCGCCGTACTTGGAGCCGTTCCAGGTGAGTTGGCCGTCCAGGGTGGGGGAGGTGTCGTGGGAGGCGGTGCCGGTGAGCTTGACGGACCAGGTCTGCTTGTTGCCGGTGTAGCGGATGATCGCGGCCGCCGTGTCCTTCCACTTGTTGGTGTCGGCGACCCGGGTGAGCAGGGCGAACCCGTTGGTGTGGGCGACCAGGCCGCCGACCTCCTTGGCGCCCTTGACGACCGTGTCGGCGCCGGACCGCTTGCCGGCCGCCGTGAGCGGGGTGACATGGACGCCGTCGGCGGCGGGCCAGGCGACCCGGATCGTGCCGTCGGGGGCGACCGCGGTGGCGGTGCGGTTCCACTCCCGGGTGTTGTTGTAACCCGCGGAGAGATAGGGGTACTTGGCGCTGAGGGCGACCGCCGTGGAGGTGACCTTGAGGTCCGGGGTCGTCGCGGCGCCGGCGGTGGCGTACCAGGCGCCGGCCAGCAGGCCCGCCGCGGCGAGGGCACCGATCGCGGGCTTGCGGAAGGCGTGGACCCGGCGGTGTCTTGTGGTGCGTGGTGCGGTTGTCATGCCCTGTGGTCGCCGCCGGCCCGCGGAAGGTTGCCCGTCCCTAGGACAGTTGTTTTCGGGGAGCCGCATGCCGGACCGGCGTGCACAGGCCGGCGACGGCGATCAGGGTGCAGCAGACTCCGGCGACGGCGGCCACGGGCGCGGTGCCGTACCGCTCGGCCGCCCAGGTGAGGACCGCCGCGCCGACCGGGGCCAGCGAGTACTGCAGGGTCCAGTGGGCGGCGGTGACCCGGCCGAGGAGCGGTTCGGGGGTGATCTCCTGGCGCAGGGACATGGAGCAGGTGCCCGCGATGCCCACACAGGCCAGGTAGACCGCGCTCAGCAGGGCCACGGCGGGTACCGTGCCCACCCAGCCGAGCCCGGCGAAGGCCGGACCGCACAGGGCGGTCGCGCCGATCCAGGTCGGCCCGAAGCCCAGCCTCCGTCGCACCCGGGCGACCAGCAGCGCTCCGGCGATGGTGCCGACGGCGCCGATCGCCATGACCGTGCCGACCGTGCCGTCGTCCCGGCCGAGGTCGTGCTTGAGGTGGTAGATCAGCAGGTCGTTGATGCCGAGGCTGAGGAAGCTGAAGACGGCGAGCAGCCCGGTGACCGACCGCAGCACGGGGTGCCGGACGAGGTAGCCGACCCCGGTACGCAGGTCGCGCCACACCCCCTTGCGTTCGGCCGGGCGCTCGTCCTCGGTGCGCTCCCGGACCCGTACGAAGAGGAGGAGGGCCGCCGAGACGGCGTAGCTGGCCGCGTCCGCGGCCACCGCGTCGGCGGGTCCGGCCCAGGCGGCCACCAGGCCCGCGCCCAGCGGTCCGAGCACCCCGGCCGCCGCCGCGGTGGCGTTGACCCGCCCGTTGGCCTCGGTGAGCCGGGTGACGTCGACGAGTCCGCGGACGACGGTGACGTATCCGACGGCGAAGAGCATGCCGACGGCCTCGCACAGGGGCAGGACCAGGTACAGGAGCCAGAGGTGCGGTCCGGCGAGCCAGACGAGCGGGACCAGGCCGTAGAGGACCATGCGGACCAGGTCGCAGCCGATGAGCAGCCGGCGGCGGTCGACCCGGTCCACCACCACCCCGGCGAAGACGGCGGCCAGCACCATCGCGACCCCGCCGACGGCCGTGAGCAGCCCCATCCGGGCCACCGAGCCGGTCGCCTGGAGGACCAGCAGGGGCAGCGCGATCAGGCTGAAGGAGTCACCGAGGACGGACAGGGTCTGGGCGAGCCAGAAGAAGCCGAAGTCCCGCTGCCGCCACAGCGGTCGCCCCGCCGTCACCCCCGGGCGCGCCGCCCGCTCCGCCCGCCGCGCCTCGTTCGTCACGGCTCCCCCTTCCGCACCCGGCAACCCTACGCCGACCGTGTCCCGGCGATAATCGCTGGACCTGTCAAACCTAGGACCCCTAGGATGAGAACTAGAGAGACTAGGGAGGTGGGCGTATGGCCCGGGCCGGGATCACCGTCGACCGGCTGGTGGAGGCGGCGGCCGAACTCGCGGACGAGGCGGGCTTCGAGCAGGTCACGCTCTCCGCGCTGGCCCGCCGGTTCGGCGTGAAGGACGCGAGTCTCTACTCGCACGTCAGAAACCTGAACGAGCTGCGGCACCGGCTCGCGCTGCTCGCCGGCGGCGAGATGATCGACCGCATCGCCACCGCGGTGGCCGGCCGGTCCGGCAAGGACGCCCTCGCCGCCTACGCCGACGCCTACCGCGCCTACGCCCTCGCCCACCCCGGCCGGTACGCGGCCACCCGGATCCGCGTCGACCCCGCCCTCGTCGACCCCGGCAACCCGGCCATGCGCCGAACCGTCGAGATCACCTACGGCATGCTGCGCGGCTACGGCCTCGACGAGCCCGATCTCACCGACGCCGTACGGCTGTTGCGCGCCACCTTCCACGGCTACTGCGCCCTGGAGGCGGGCGGCGGCTTCAACGCCCCGCGCGATGTCCGCGCCTCCTGGGACCGGGCGGTCGACGCCCTGCACATCGCCCTCGGCCACTGGCCCCGTGAGGAGACCGACCGTCATGCCTGAACTCCCCTACGACGTCACCGGCACCGGACCCGTCCTGCTGCTGCTCCCCGGCGGCGCCGGCCACCCGATGGGCCTGGACCCGCTGATCGGCCATCTGGCCCCGCACTTCACCGTCGTCACCTACGACCCGCTCGGCCTCGCCCACGGCCGCCTCGGCGAACCCGTCGCCGACCAGCGGGTCGAGGACTGGAGCGACGGCGCCTCCCGGGTGCTGGCGGAGGTGCTGGGCGAGGGCGAGGAGGCGTACGTCCTCGGCACCAGCGCGGGCGGGATCGCCGCCCTCGACCTGCCGGCCCGCCACCCCGCCCGGCTGCGGGGCGTCGTCGCCCACGAACCGCCCTGCGTCACCCTGCTGCCCGACGGGGAGCGGCTGCGCGCCGAGCTGATCGGTCAGCTGGAGAGCGGCCGCCCGGCCACCGGCGACGGACCGACGCCCTTCTCGGTCTTCCTCGACCATGTCCTGCGCCCGTTCACCGCCTACCGCCCGGCCACCGGCCTGCCCCGCCTCACCGTGGCCGCCGGCACCGAATCCCGGGGGCAACTCCTTTATGAGACTGCGGAGTTCACGGCCCGGCACACCGGCGGCACCTTCGCCGAGTTCCCCGGCGGGCACCTGGGCACGGTGGAGTACCCGGCCGCCTTCGCGGACCGGGTCCGGCGGACGCTCCTCGGCTGACGAGCCCTCAACTCCGCAGCGGATTTCAGCCGTTCACCCCCGTGTAGTGGCCCAGCGCCCACCGCCACAGCCACCTCGCGGCCAGATAGGCGAGCAGGCCGACCAGGGGGGAGCTCGCCGCCAGCCAGTAGGGGGCGCCGGTCGAGTGGCCGTGGCCGGTGAGGACCGCCGCCGGGAAGTAGGCGACGAAGGCGAGCGGAAGGCCGAAGGTGAGGAAGCCGCCGACCGCCCGGGGCAGGACGTTGAGCGGGTAGCTGCCGAAGGTGCCGAGGAGTTCCTCCAGCCAGCGGCTCCAGTAGTCGGCGGCCGGGTAGCGCAGCGAGGCACAGGCCACCACCGTGAACAGGGCGGCCTCCAGCAGCATCCCGCCCAGCACCGCCGCGACCAGGTACGAGACGCGGCCCGCCGTCCAGTCGAGGTGACTGCGGCCGAGCGCGCCCGCCATCAGGCCGGCGGCCACCGTGAGGTCGCCGATCGCGTTGGTGGGGAAGTACTCCAGCTGCACCTGCCGGTACACGGGCAGCGGACGCAGCAGGTAGGCGTCGATCCTGCCCTCCTGGATGTACCGGCCCACCCCGTGGACCCGGCCGAGGATCAGCACGAACAGGCCGTGCGCCAGCATCCGCGTCGCCGGGATGAGCAGGACGTCCGAGCTGTCCCAGCCGCCCATCCCGGTGAACCGGGTGAGCAGCACCGTGGCGAACACGATGACCGACACCTGCCAGACCGCGCCGATCGCGATCATCATCAGGAACTCGGTGCGGTACTCCAGCTGTGCGCGGAAGTTGAGGCGCGTGATGCGCCAGGCGATCCGGACGGCGTTCAACGGCCTCAGCCTCCCTGGGAGATGACACGGCGGGCGGCTCGCCGCCACACGAAACGGGTGAAGAGGTGCAGCGCCACGACCCAGCCGGCCTGGATGCCCAGCTGGAGACCGGCGTCCGACAACGGGATCCGGCCCACGTACAGCGACAGCGGCACACTCAGCGTCGCCTGGAAGGGCAGGAAGGAGCTGAGCGTGATGAACCAGTGCGGGAAGAACCACAGCGGCGCGTACACCCCGGACAGCAGGTTCTGCGCGAAGACCAGGATCAGCATCGCGGCGCTGTTGCGCAGCGTCCAGAAGCAGAACTGGTCGATGAGGAGCATGACGTAGTACAGGACCAGCTGGCCGAGCAGCAGGCTGAGCGCGAACACCGCCGCCACCGCCGCCGACCCCGGGGGGTCCACCACCCCGACCGCCAGACAGACCCCGTACCCGGCGAGCGCCCAGGCCAGCCCGTACAGTTGCTCGCCGACCGCGCGCAGCGCGTGATAGCGCCGGGGCGACAGCGGGCGCAGGTACCAGTAGACGATGGTGCCGAAGTGCATGTGCTGCATGACCGAGTCGCGGCCCGCGTACTGGTCCAGTTCCCGCAGCCGGGAGGCGAGCACGGCCAGCACCGCGTAGGTGACCGCCTGCCCGCGGTCCATGCCCGCGGTCGTCCCCGACTGGGCGTACAGGCCGTGCCACAGCGAGGCGACCAGGACCACCTGCACGGTCAGCCGCAGCAGGACCCCGGTCATCCGGGGCGGGGTGTAGAGCTCGCCGAGCGGGGTGACCCGGGCGGCGCGCCAGGCGTACAGGAGGGCCATCTCAGACCGCCTCGGCCTTCGCCTGCGTGTAGGCCGCCCGCATCACGTCCTCCAGGTCCGCCTCGTCCACCGCCACACCGGTCACCTCGTGCCGCTCGATGACCAGCTTCAGCGCCTCGTGGACCGTGGGCGCGGCGGCGCCGTCCGGGCCGAACACCACCTGCGGGCCCTCCCGGCGGACCACGGTGATGCCGGGCAGCGGGACGACCGGCGTGTGCGCGTCGGCGAGCGTGGCCCGCACCTGCCAGGTCGAGCCGAAGCGGCGGCGCATCTCGTCCAGCGAGCCGTCCAGCACCAGCCGGCCGTGGTTGACCAGCACCACCCGCTCGGCGAGCCGCTCCACCTCGGTCATGTCGTGGGTGGTCAGCAGCACGGTACGGCCGCGCTCGGCGACCTGGTACCGCAGGAATTCGCGGACCTGCTCCTTCACCACCACGTCCATGCCGATGGTCGGCTCGTCCAGGAAGACGACCGGCGGATCGTGCAGCAGGGCGGCGGCCAGGTCGCAGCGGACGCGCTGGCCGAGCGAGAGGTGGCGGACCCGGGTGTCCCAGAACGCGGAGAGTTCCAGCAGGTCGTCGAACTCCCGCAGGCGGGCCGCGTGTTCGGCCTTCGGCACCTCGTAGATGTCCCGCAGGATGGCGAACGACTCGCGTACCGGCAGGTCCCACCACAGCTGGGTCCGCTGCCCGAACACCGCGCCGATGTTCCGCGCGTTGCGTTCCCGTTCCCGGTACGGCACCACGCCCGCGACCCGGGCCTCGCCGGCGGTCGGGGTGAGGATGCCGGTGAGCATCTTGATGGTGGTGGACTTGCCCGCGCCGTTCGGGCCGAGCAGGGCGAGGAGTTCGCCGGGGGCGACGTCGAAGGTGATGTCGGCGACCGCGTGTTTCTCCACGCGCTCGGGGTTGACCAGGGATCGCAGGGCGCCCGCGAAGCCCGGGCGCCGGACGGTGGTGTGGAAGGTGCGGGACAGACCGCGGACCTCGATGCTTGCGGCCACGCTGGGTGACTCCCTTATTCCGTGCACGACATACGGCCGGTCGGTTTTTGAGGCCGACCGGCCGCGGATACGTCACGACGGTCGCAGAGCGCCGAATAGCCCGGCAATGGATTTATCGACCCGCGATTTGGACTATTCGATCACCGGGAGGACGGCCGGGTCAGCGCACGGACGGTGCGGTACGGGCCGTCCGTCCCGGGTTTCGCAGCCCCACGGAGCGCAGGGCGCCCTCCAGCGCGAAGGTGGCCGCGCCCAGGCAGACCGGGTCGGTGGGGATGGGGGAGAGGACGATCTCGGTGGCGGCGAAGGGCCGGCCGAGCGCGTGCCGGCGGACGGCCTCGCGCACCTCGTCGAGCAGCGGCTCGCCGAGCCTGCGGGCCACCCAGCTGCTGAGCACGACCAGTTCGGGGTTGAGCAGGTTGACCAGGTTGGCGACTCCGGCGCCGATGTAGCGCGCGGTGTCCCGCACCACCCGGACCGCGACGGGGTCGCCGTCCGCCACGCCCCGGGCCAGCGCGTCGACGGTGGCCGTCTGGTCCTCGGGATGCAGCAGCGGGCTCTGCGGGCTCAGCTCCCGCAGGTTGAGCATGATGCCGGGCGCGCCGACGTATGTCTCCACGCAGCCGTGGTTGCCGCAGTGGCACAGCCGGCCGTCCAGCACCAGCGTCGTATGGCCCCACTCGCCCGCGCTGTTGCTGACGCCCCGGTGCAGCCCGCCGCCGAGCGCCAGCCCGGCGCCGACCCCGGTGCCGAGGTTCACCACCACGGTGTCCCCGCGCCCGCGCGCCGCCCCGAACCACTGCTCGGCCACCGCGCAGGCGCGCAGCGGATTGTCCAGGTGGAGGGGGTAGGCGATGTGCTCGGAGAGCAGGTCGAGCAGGGGCACGTCGTGCCAGTCCCAGTTGGGCGCGTACTCGGCGATGCCCGTGTCCCGGTCCACCTGCCCCGGCACGCTCACCCCGACGCCGAGCACCCGCGCGCCCTCCACGCCCGCCTGGGCGACCACCGAGCCGACCGCGGCGGCCACATGGCCCACCACCTGCTGGGGCCGGTGCTCGCCGGGACGCATGTCCTCCTCGGCGCGGGCCAGCACGTTCAGCCCGAGGTCGAACAGCTCGACATGGACGTACGTCTCGGCGATGTCGACGCCGATCAGCGCGCCCCCGGACGCGTTGACCGCGACCAGGCCCCGGGGACGGCCGCCCGCCGAGTCCTCGAACCCGACCTCCGTGATCATCCGCAGTTCCAGCAGTTCGCCGACGAGCGTGGCGACCGTGGCCAGGCTCAGCCCGGTGACGGACGCCAGCTCCTGCCGGGAGGTGGGAGACTCGGCGATGATGTGCCGCAGTACCTCGTAGCGGTTCGCGGTGCGGATGTCCCGTGATGTGTGCTTCACACGGCGCAACGCTATGGCCTGGGAAGCGCTTTCGACAAGCCATTACCTTAAGGGTTGGATTAAGTGTGGGTCAGTCCCGCAGGACCTCTGCCACGAACGGGTTCGTGAACTTCCCGGCGGGGTCCAGGTCCCGGGCCAGGGCGCGGAAGTCGTCGAGCCGCGGGTAGCGGCCGCGCAGCACCTCGCCGGGCGCGGCGTACACCTTGCCCCAGTGCGGCCGCGGGTCGAACGGCTCCAGCGCCGCCTCCAGCCGCCGCAGCACCGGCAGTACGGCCGTCAGGTCGTCCACCCAGGTGAAGTGCAGGGCGACCGAGTCCCGGCCGTGGGCGGGGCTGAGCCACTGCGGATCGGCGGCGATGGTCCGCACCTCGCAGGTCTGCAGGACGGGGGAGACGGTGTCCCGGATGCCGTCGACCGCGTGCAGCGCGTCCAGCGCCGCCGCCCTCGGCAGCAGGTACTCCGACTGCAGCTCGTCCCCGCTGCTCGGCGTGAACTCCGCCCGGAAGTGCGGCAGCCGCTCGTGCCACGGTCCCGGCACCCCGAACTGCTGCGTGCAGTTGGTGCCCGGCATGCCCGGCACCGGGTGCATCGCCTCCGTCGCGGGCGCCGCCCACCCGAAGTCCACGGCGGGCCGGTCGGTGCGCCGCTTCACCCACACCTGACGGAAGCCCGGCTCCCGCCAGTCGGTGAACAGGCTCACGCTGTACGCGGCCCCCGACACGGCCGCGAAGTCCAGCCCCTCCAGGGGCAGTTCGACGTACACGGTCTGCTCGACCCGGTAGGCCGGCTCCAGGTCGAGGGTGAGCGCGGTGACGACCCCGAGCGCGCCCAGCGAGGTGACCGCGCCCTCGAAACGGGCGTCCCCGCGGGCGATCGCCTCCGTCGAGCCGTCGGCGAGGACCAGCTCCACCTCCCGGACCGGCGCCGCGAGCGGCCCGTTGGTCACGCCCGAACCGTGGGTGCCGGTGGCCACCGAGCCGGCCACCGAGATGTGCGGCAGCGAGGCCATGTTGGGCAGCGCCAGCCCGTGCGCGTCCACCGCGCGGGCCAGTTCGGCGTACCGCACCCCGCCCGCTACCCGGACCGTACGGGCCGCGGTGTCCACCTCGACGGCCGGCGGCAGGTCCGCGATCGAGAGCAGGACGCCTTCCGGGCCCGGGTCGGCGATGCGGTTGAAGGAGTGCCCACTGCCCAGCACCCGCACCCGCGCACTGCCCGCCACCAGGGCGCGGAGCGCGTCGGGCGTGTGCGGCCGGTGGAACTCCTTGGCCGTGTAGGCGATGTTGCGCGCCCAGTTGGTGACCTTCTGCGCCGGATCCGTCATCTGTGCCGTCCCATCCCTGTCGTGCCGTCAGCCGTGCCATCCCGGTCGTCCTCCGTCGTCCGCCGTCGGACTCCGGGGAGTGCGTGTCCATTGACCCTCTCATTCGCCGAGACCTACGGTAGAGACCGGTTGCTATCCGCGCGTCACCGAGCCGGAAGGTCACTTCCTTGCCCGAGCGTCCCCAGGCACTGTTCGCCATGACGGCCCAGAACGTGCCGCACATCTTCCCGCCGGAGGTGCTCGCGCGGCTGCGCGAGTGTGTAGAAATCGATCCCACTCTGGTGGCGCACGACTTCACCGACCCCCGGGTACGGGAGACGCTCGCCCGCACCGAGGTCCTCGTCACCGGCTGGGGCTGCCCGGTGCTGGACCCGGCGGCCCTGGACGCGGCACCCCGGCTGCGCGCCGTCCTGCACGCGGCCGGCTCGGTCAAGGGCTTCACCACGCCCGAGGTGTGGCGGCGCGGCATCGTCGTCTCCTCGGCGGCCGCCGCCAACGCGCTGCCCGTCGCCGAGTACACGCTGGCGATGATCCTGCTCGCGGGGAAGGACGTCTTCGCCTTCCGCGACCTGCTCCGCACCCGCCGCGCCGGCTTCCCCTACGGCGACATCGTCCCCGGCATCGGCAACTTCCACCGCCGGGTCGGCATCGTCGGCGCCTCCCGCATCGGCCGCCGGCTGATCGAACTCCTGCGCCCGCACGACCTGGTGGTGAGCCTCGCCGACCCGTACGTGGACCAGGCGGAGGCCGCACGGCTCGGCGTCCCCCTGCTGCCCCTGGACGACCTGCTGCGCACCTCGGACATCGTCACCGTGCACGCCCCGCAGACCCCCGAGACCCGGCATCTGCTCGGCGCCCGCGAACTCGCCCTCATGCCGGACGGATCGGTCCTCGTCAACACCGCGCGCGGCTCCCTCGTCGACCACGACGCCCTGATCGGGGAGCTGCGCACCGGCCGGCTGACCGCGATCCTCGACGTGACCGACCCCGAACCCCTCCCGGCCGACTCCCCCCTCTTCGACTTCCCCAACGCCTACCTCACCCCGCACCTCGCGGGCTCGCAGGGCAACGAGGTGGCGCGGCTCGGCCTCACCGTCGTGGAGGAGGCCGAGCGCCTCCTGAGCGGCGACGGCCTGGCCCATCTCATCGACCAGTCGGTCCTGGAGCGGGCCGCGTGACGGCCGTCTCGTAGGGTGACCTGAACACGCGAGGAAGGGGAGCCGAGCGGTGGTGAAGAGAGCGCAGCCGGCGCCGAACGGGGACGCCTCGACGGTACGGGACGTGGCCGCGCGGGCCGGGGTCTCCGCGTCGACCGTCTCCCGGGTCCTGGGCGGCACCTATCCGGTGGCCACCGCGACCCGCGCCAAGGTCATGAAGGCGATGCGCGAGCTGGACTACGTGGTCAACGCGCACGCCCGCGCGCTCGGCGGTGCCACCAACAAGACGGTCGCCTTCGTCGTCGACGACGTCACCGGCCCCTTCTACGCGCACATCGCCCGCGGGGTCGAGGAGCAGGCCTCGGCGGAGGGCCGGCTCTGCATGCTCTGCACCACCCACGGCGACCCGAAGCGCATCCTCGCCGTCGTCGAGACCATGCGGGAGCAGCGCGCCGACGCGGTGATCGTGGTGGGCGGCGCCCTGGAGGACAGGGCCTACCACGACCGCATGACCCACTTCGCGCACGCCCTGGACCGGTCCGGCTCCCGGCTGGTGCTCGTGGGCCGCCCACCGCTCGGCCCGGGCGTCCCCGCCACGGTCGTCGACTACGACAACGAGGGCGGCGCCTTCGCCCTCACCGGCCACCTGCTCTCCGGCGGCCACCGGCGCGTCGCCTACCTCGGCCGCGTGCCCGGCCTCTCCACCAGCGCCCAGCGCATCGCCGGCTTCACCCGCGCCCATGAACTCCTCGGCCTCGCGCCGGGCCCGGACCTGATCCTCGACGGCGTCTT
This sequence comes from Streptomyces sp. NPDC048288, assembly GCF_043201555.1. Taxonomy (NCBI): domain Bacteria; kingdom Bacillati; phylum Actinomycetota; class Actinomycetes; order Kitasatosporales; family Streptomycetaceae; genus Streptomyces; species Streptomyces sp. NPDC048288. The sequence goes on along the minus strand of NZ_JBICZD010000006.1, from coordinate 497,091 downwards.
CTCCCGCTCCTACGGCTACCAGGCCACCCGTGAACTCCTGGCGTCCGGAAGGGAGTTCACGGCGATCTTCGCCGCCACCGACATGATCGCCACGGGCGTGATCCAGGCCGTACGGGAGTCCGGCCGCCGTATCCCCGACGACCTCGCGGTGGCCGGGTACGACGACATCCCGGTCGCCCGGGACGTCCACCCGACCCTCACCACCGTCCACGTGCCCCAGGAGGAACTGGGCCGCGCCGCCGTCCGCCTCGCCCTGCACCGCGACGAACTGCCGGACGGTCAGCACCTGGTGCTGGGGACGCATGTGGTGCTGCGGGAGTCGACGCGGCGGGCCGGCGGGGCCTGAGCCGGACGGGATGCCCGGTGATCTGCGGATTTCGTTGAATCGTTGCTCTTGATATGCGTAATCGGCGAAAGTGTGGCCATGCTGCTGCGGTATCGGTAGATTGCGGGTCATGACCGCAGACCGGCTTCCCGTCACCGACCTCACCCGGCACCGCCGCCTGCGCGAGCAGGGCAGCCTGGACCGGGCCGATCTGGAGGCGATCCTGGACGCCGGGTTCGTCTGCCATCTCGGCGTGGTGGTCGAGGGGCGGCCGCTGGTCGTGCCGACGGTGTACGGGCGGGACGAGCGGCAGCTGTACCTGCACGGCTCGGTGGCCAGCCGCAGCCTGGCGGGCGGGACCCCGGTGTGCGTGACCGTCACGCAGGTCGACGGCCTGGTGCTGGCACGGTCCGTCTTCGAGCACGGCGTCAACTACCGCAGCGCGATGATCCACGGCACCGCCCGCAAGGTGACCGACCCCGAGGAGAAGCTGACGGGCCTGCGCCTGCTCACCGAGCACTCGGCGCCGGGGCAGTGGTCGTACGCCCGCCGCCCGAACCGCAGGGAGCTGGCGGCCACCACCCTGCTCGCCCTCCCCCTGGACGAGGCCTCCGTCAAGATCCGTACCGGTGCGCCGGAGGACGGGGACGGACCGGACGCGGAACTGGGGCTCTGGGCCGGTGTGCTGCCGCTGACCTCGGCCTGGGGTGCCCCCGTGACGGATCCCGCACTGCCCCCGAACACCCCCGTACCGGGACACATCGCTCGCCGTGAGGGGACCCGGCACGGCTGACGGCCGGGTGGGGGCATACCGTGAGGAGCCGAACGCCTGAGCCGGGAGGAGACACGGGATGGGCAGCCGTACCGCGCTGGTCGAGGATCTGATGGAGAGGTTCCCGCACGTACCGAGGGAAGCCGTCTTCAAGGAGGACCTGCTCCGGGGCGGTGTCGCCTTCGACCCGTCCGCGCTGAGCGACAACGAGAACGGCGAGGTCAAGCCGAAGTCGTACTTCATCTTCTCCTTCGACCACGGCACCCTGCCCGAGCTGGGCGAGGCCGCGCTGCGCCGGCCGCCGGAGGAGATCATCCTCACCGGCGGGCCGTACGACCTGCGCCGGACCGTGGTGTCGGTGCGGGTGAACCCCACCTCGCCGTACCGCGTCGCCGCCGACGACGAGGGCATGCTCGGGCTCTACCTCGACGGGAAGCGGATCGCCGACGTCGGCGTGCCGCCGATGCCGGAGTACTACCGGCACAAGCTCTCCAACGGGAAGTCCGTGATGGAGGTCGCCCCGACCATCCAGTGGGGCTACCTCATCTACCTCACCGTCTTCCGGGTCTGCCAGTACTTCGGCGCCAAGGAGGAGTGCCAGTACTGCGACATCAACCACAACTGGCGCCAGCACAAGGCGGCCGGGCGGCCGTACACGGGCGTGAAGGACGTCGAGGAGGTCCTCGAAGCCCTGGAGATCATCGACCGGTACGACACCGCGAAGACCTCCACCGCCTACACGCTCACCGGCGGCGCCATCACCAAGACGGTCTCCGGGCGCGACGAGGCCGACTTCTACGGCCACTACGCCAAGGCCATCGAGGAGCGCTTCCCGGGCCGCTGGATCGGCAAGGTCGTCGCCCAGGCGCTGCCGCGCGACGACGTGCAGCGGTTCAAGGACTACGGCGTGCAGATCTACCACCCCAACTACGAGGTGTGGGACGAGTACCTGTTCAAGATGTACTGCCCGGGCAAGGAGCGGTACGTCGGCCGGGACGAGTGGCACAAGCGGATCCTGGACTCGGCCGACATCTTCGGCGCCCGCAACGTGATCCCCAACTTCGTGGCCGGCGTGGAGATGGCCGAGCCGTTCGGGTTCAAGACCGTCGACGAGGCGATCGCGTCCACCACCGAGGGCCTGCGCTTCTTCATGTCCCAGGGCATCACGCCCCGCTTCACCACCTGGTGCCCGGAGCCCACCACCCCGCTCGGCAAGGCCAACCCGCAGGGCGCCCCGCTGGAGTACCACATCCGGCTGCTCCAGGCCTACCGCCAGACCATGGAGGACTTCGGGCTCTCCTCCCCGCCCGGCTACGGCCCGCCCGGACCCGGCCGCGCCGTCTTCTCCGTCAGCTCCTTCATGGACAGCCTGCCCGCCCAGGAGCCGACGAAGGTGTAGCGTCCGGCCGTCGCAAGTGACTTTCGGGAACGGTGAGTCGAAACGCGGTCGCTGTCCGTACTAGAGGCCGGAGTTGTGGGTCACGGCGGGTACGAAAGCGTTCTCTCGCCGGTCCGAGAGGCCGGACGACTGCACGCGGCGGTTGACGTGAAGCCGGTGGCCGGTGGTATGGGTGACGGGGAGAATCCGTGGCACGACCACCGGTAACCGGTTTTGCATATGCCGCTTGTCAGTTGTGCAGGAGACGTGAAAAGCTCGGGTCCTGCCGCGAGGTTCCCCCCAACTCCATTGCCAATATGGTGAGTTGACCTCGCTTTGGATGCAGGAGACCCATGCCCGACCTGCCGACCCCTCAGGACGCCACCGAGGCAGCGCTGTTCTCCGAATGCTGGGACGCGGTGCTCTCCTATGCCGACCTGTGCACGTCCGGCTCTCTGACGGCCAATCAACTGGCCACCGAGGCCTTCACGCTCGGCATGCGCGAGGCCCGCGAAACGGACTTCGCGCCGGGCCGCAGCTCCGGCCGGCGCGCCGCCCGGCTGCCCATGATCCCGCTGCTGCTCACCGCCGTCCGCAACACGGCCGCGAGCTGGGAGGCCGAGGGGCTCGGGCACAAACTCGATCCGGACCTCCGGCTCTGGCTCAACTCCGAGAAGGCCACGCGCTACACGGGCCTGCCGTTGCAGCGGCCCGTCGCGCTGCGCGGCCTGCGGGACATGCAGGAGGCGGACGCCTCGCTGCTCTGGCTGGCCGAGGTCGAGGCGCTGCCGCTGTCCTCCGTGGCCCGTCGGCTCGGTCTCGACCCGGCCGTCGCCGCCCAGGAACTGGAGCAGGTCCGCGCGCTCTTCCGGGACCGGTGCCACCGCGCCCACCTCGACACGCCGATGGACGCCGAGTGCCGCAGCTACGCCCGGCTGCTCGACGCGGTGACCCGGTCCGCCGGGGCCGACACGCCCGACGACCTCTCCCGGCACCTCGCGACCTGTGTGCAGTGCGCCGAGGCCGCCGCCTGTCTGCGGCTGCACGGCGGCGGACTGCCCGCGGCACTGGCCGGCGGGGTCATCGGCTGGGGCGGCCTCGCCTACCTGGAGCGCCGCCGCCGCGCGGCCGAGGTACGGCTCGGCGCCGGGCGGCCCGGTGCCGTCGACAACGATGGCGCCGACCCCAGGGAGGGCAGCGGCCGGGCCAAGGTGCTGCGGCACGGCCTGCTCGGCGCGGCGGTGCTGATCTCGCTGGTGGCGCTCGGCGTGTCGATGATGCCGATGGGCAGCGGCTCCGGCGACGACACGGCCGCCGCCTCCCACGACGACCGCCAGCCGGTCGCCGACCCCACCGCGGTCCTCCCGTCCGGCGACCCGACCCCCACGCACACGTCGGCCTCCGCCGCTCCGTCCTCCTCGGCCACCACCGGCACACCGGCCCACAAGAACCCCGACCCGGAGCCCCAGGGCACCTCCTCGTCGACGGCGGGCTCCGGACACAAGGGCACCACCACCTCCGCGAGCCCGAGCACCGTCCCGGCGGCCACCTGCCAGGTCGCCTACGACCTGGTCAACCAGTGGAACGACGGTTTCCAGGCCACCGTCACCGTCACCAGCTCCCGGGCCCTGGCCGGCTGGCGGGTGCAGTGGCTCTTCCACAACGGCCAGCGGGTCACCCAGATGTGGGACGCGAGCGTCAGCCAGAGCGGCGAGCAGGTCACCGCCGACGCCGCCGACTACAACCAGTCGGTCGCCGCGAACGGCACCCTGTCCTTCGGCTTCCTCGGCACCTGGAGCGGCAGCAACTCGGCGCCGGACGGCTTCACGCTGAACGGCGCGGACTGCTCGGTGAGCTGAGCCGTCCGTACGACCGGCGGCCGGGCGGACCCAAGAGGGTGGGACCGCCCGGCCGCTGACCGTTCGTCATACTCCCCTGCTCGGGCCCGCCGTCAGCACTGCGACTTGTAGAAGTACTTGCTGACCGACGCGTCGTTCATGTTGTCCTTGGTGATCGCCACCATGTTGGTGCCGATCGACTTGCTGACCGACTTGCCCTCGAAGGAGTTGGCGAGCTGGTCCACCGCCTGCCTGCCGATCGCGGCCGGGTCCTGGGCGACCAGCACCTGCAGGGTGCCCGCCTTCAGCGCGGCGACCTCGTCGGGCTCGGCGTCGAACGCGGCCACCTTCACCTTGCCCTGCTTGCCGGCCTGCTTCAGTCCGGTGGCGATACCGGTACCGGTGTTGGTGTTGCCCGCGAACGCCCCGCCCAGGTCCGGGTGGGCGGCCAGCGTCGACTGGATCTGGGAGGCCGCGGTGGCCGGCAGGTCGTTGTCGTAGAGCGTGGGCAGCACCTTGATGTCCGGGTACTTGCCCATCTCCTCGGTGAAGCCCTTGATCCGCGCGTCGGTCGTCGACACACCGGGCTTGACGCTGATGACGATGACCGAGCCCTTCTCGTTCATCAGCTTGGCGAGCGCGTCGGCCGCGACCCGGCCGCCCTTCTCGTTGTCCGACGAGATCCGGGTGATGCCGACGGAGTCGTCGCTCACGGTCGTGTCCACCAGCGCCACCTTGGTGCCGGCCGACTGGATCTGCTTGAGCGACGGCGTCAGCGCGCTGGTGTCGACCGGCGAGATCAGCAGCCCGTCGGGCCGGGCCGCCGCCACCGAGTCCAGCAGCGGGCGCTGCACCGACACGTCCCACTGCGCGGAACCGTCGGCCGTGAAGTCCATCCCCTTGGCCTTGGCCTCCTCCTGCGCGGCACAGGTCATGGTGATGTAGAACGGGTCGCTCTTCACGCCGGTGATGAGCCGGACCTTCTTGCCCTTCGCGCCGCCCGAACTCCCCGAGCCGCCACTGTCGTTCGACGAACCGCACGCCGAGGCCCCCGCGCCGAGAGCCAGAACCGTGCCCACCGCGACCAGCATGCGGCGCCTGCTGCGAATGCTCCTCATCACAGAGTCCTCCTTAGTCACGTGCGATTTCACGAGCGATTCAGTAGTCACGAGCGATGCGGTCATGCGCGGTCCCGGGTCTTCCTGCGCAGCTGGTCGACGTAGACCGCCACCACCAGCACCACGCCCACCGCCACGTCCTGCCAGTACTGCTGGACGCCGATCACGATCAGCCCGGTGGTCAGCACCGCCGGGATGAAGACGCCGATCACCGTGCCCAGTACCGAACCCCGCCCGCCGAACAGGCTGGTACCGCCCAGCACCACCGCGGTGATCACCTTGAGGTTGTCGGTGGAGTGCCCGGCGATCGACGTCGTGCCGTACGAGGCCAGCCACATCACCGCGCCGAGCCCGGCCAGCAGCCCCATCAGCCCGTACACCTTCACCAGATGCCGGCCCACCGGAATGCCCGCCCGCCGTACGGCCGTCGGGTTCGACCCGATGGCGAGCGTGTGCTCCCCGAACCGGGTACTGCCCAGCACCCAGCCGAAGGCCGCCGTGACCACGGCCGCCAGGATCACCATCCAGGGGATGCCCAGCACCTTGCCGAAGCCGAGGCTGTTCTGCAGATGGGTGGAGGCCGCGCCGGCCGGGTCCTGGCCGCCGGTGGCGAGTTCGGCGATCCCCAGCGCCGCGCCGAGCCCGCCCAGCGTCACGATCAGCGGCGGCACCTTGCCGGTCGCCACCACCGCGCCCTGCAGCGCGCCCCAGGCGGTGCCCACGGCAAGCGCGATCACCACGCAGAACGCGACCGTGCCCCAGCCCGAGTCCGGGCCGCCGTGATGGAGGTTGTACTCGCCCGCCGCCACCGCGGCCAGCACCAGCACCGAGCCGATCGACAGATCGATCCCGGCCGTGATGATCACGAAGGTCATGCCGACACCGAGCACCAGATAGATGGCCGCGTTCACGGCGATCTGGGTGATGTCGTACGTGGTGAAGAACTTGCCCGGCGCCGCGATCGTGAAGAACGCGACCAGGGCCACGAGGATCACGAAGGTCCAGAGTTCGTTCAGGGTCGCGGCCCGCCGCAGCCAGTCGGGCACCCCGGCCCGGCCCTCGACGGCCGTCGCCTTGCTCTCCGCCGTCATCGTCCGCCCTCCGCTTTCCCGCCGCCGCCGTTCGGCCCGTCCAGCGACCCGGTCATCGCCCCGACGAGCTCCTCGATGGTCGTCCCGGCCGCGGTGTACGACGCCACGCGCCGGCCCAGCCGCAGCACCTCCACCCGGTCCGCCACCGACAGCACCTCGGGCATGTTGTGACTGATCAGCACGACACAGATGCCCCGGTCGGCGACCCTCCGCACGGTCTCCAGGACCCGGGCACGCTGGACGACGCCCAGCGCGGCGGTCGGCTCGTCCATGAAGATGACCTTGTGGGCGAAGGCGACCGCACGGGCCACCGCGACGGACTGCCGCTGCCCGCCGGACAACGTTGTCACAGGAGCCGTCACATCCTTCAGCTCGACGCCGAGCTCGGCGAAGGCGCGGACCGCCTCCCGGCGCATCGCGGGCCGGTCGAGGACGCCGAGCCGCCCGAGCAGCCCCCCGCGCACCATCTCCCGGCCGAGGTAGAGATTGGCCGCCGCGTCGAGATCGGGCGCGAGCGACAGATCCTGGTAGACCGTCTCCACGCCCTGTCGCTGGGCGTCCATCGGCCCGGAGAACCGCACCGGGGCGCCGTCCAGGCGGACTTCGCCGGCGTCGGGGGACAGGACGCCCGAAAGGACGTTCACCAGAGTGGACTTGCCGGCACCGTTGTCGCCGATCAGGGCGACGACCTCGCCGGGGTACGCCGTGAAATCGGCGCCCGAGAGCGCCTGGACGTGGCCGAAACGCTTGACCACCCCATGTGCTGTGAGCAGTGGTTCCCTTGCAGAGGCCATGTTGTGCCTTCTGGTTGGTATCGTTAACAGCTTGGCTGATTCTTGGGGCGCTCACAGCGGGGTGTCAAGGGTGGTGCAGCCGGTCTCCGGCCGCCCTGATCGGCCCCCTCAACTCCCCTTGTTCACACGGCCGTTGATCTGCCGTCGAGTTGGTAACGTTAACGAGTCGACGCTCAAACGTGACGCAGGTGGAGGACGTGGCGTGGCAGCCACCCGGCCGACCATGAAGGACGTTGCCGCGGAAGCGGGCGTCAGCGCGATGACGGTGTCCCGGGTCGTCAACGGCGACGCGGCGGTCGCCCCGCGCACCGCCGCGCGGGTGGAGGCCGCCGTCCGCAAACTCGGCTACCAACGCGACGACGTGGCACGCCAGTTGCGCCGCACCCACGAACTGAGCCAGACCATAGGGCTGTTGGTCGACGACGTGACCGACCCCTTCATGGCCGCCGTCGCCTCCGCCGCCGAGGACGTCGCCCGGCAGCGCGGCAGCATCATGCTCATCGGCTCCAGCCGCGCCGACCTGCGCCGGGAGCGCGAGGTGATCGCCGCGTTCACCGCCCGCCGGGTCGACGGCCTGATCCTCACCCCGGCCGCCGGCAGCCACCGCTTCCTGCGCCCGGCCCAGGCGCAGGGCACGAAGATCGTCTGTGTGGACCGGGCGGCACCCGGCCTGGACGTGGACGCCGTGGTGGTCGACAACTTCGCCGCGGTGCGGGAGGCGGTGGCGTCCCTGGTCGCCCACGGCCACCGCAGGATCGGGTACCTCGGCGACTCGCCGAGGATCTGGACGTTCGGCGAACGCCGCCGGGGCTACCTCGCCGCACTGGAGGAGGCCGGGATCGCCGCCGACCCGGCACTGGTCGGCGACGGCCTGCGGCCCGGCGCCGAGGCGGCCCGGGCCGTCACCGCGATGCTGGCCCTGCCCGACCCCCCGACGGCCCTGTTCGCCGGCAACGAACCCCTCGCCTTCAGCGCCCTCACCGTCCTCCCCACCGACCTGGCCTTCGTCGCCTTCGACGACTTCGACCTGGCCGCCCGCCTCACCCCGCCCGTCACCGTCATCGCCCAGGACCCGGTGGCCCTCGCCACCAGCGCGGCCCACCTGCTCTTCGCCCGCATCCACGGCGACGTCTCACCACCCCGCACAGTGGTCATGCCGACCCGCCTGATCCGCCGGGGGTCGGGGGAGATACCGGGGCCGTTCGGAGCCTGAGGAGGAGGAAGGGGCAGGGCCGCGAGCGCGTGCCCAGGGCCGCGGACCGCGGCGGATCGGTGTCACACCCGGTCCGCGACGCGAGCCTTCTCGGTTTGCTCGGACCGGCGGCCCGCCGTCCACCGGTTGAGCGTCACCAGTGCCGTGCCCAGCGCCAGGCCCAGGGCCGGCAGCACGGGGAACCGGCCGTCGGGCGCGAACCCCCGCTCGGCCAGCCGTCCCAGGGCGGCGACGGCGAGGGCCAGGCCGAGCCACAACGGCCAGGCGCGACGCGGCCAGGCGCGACGCGGCCAGGCGCGACGCGGACCGGCGTCCGGAGCGGCGTCCGGACCGGTCCGCGCGTACAGCGCGCCCAGCCCGCGGTCCAGGGGCCGGAGGGCGGCGACGACGCCGGTCAGGACGGCCCCGAGCAGCAGCAGCCACGGCAGGCGCAGCCCCCACCACGCGGCGGACCCGAGGACCGGCTCGGGCGCGAGGCCGGTCAGGTAGAACGCGGCGGCGACGGCCAGCACCGGCAGCATGTGCCACAGATACAGGGTCATGCTGACCGCGCCCACCGGACGGACCAGGCGCCACACCCGCTCGCGCTCCAGCAGCCGCCGCACCGCCGGCGCGACCAGGAGGCAGAGCCCGACCTGGGCCACCACCCACGCCAGCATCGCGGCCGACGGGGGATCGGTGTTGCTGGGGGTCTGCCCGGTCACCAGGATCAGGCTGACCGGGAACGGCCCGAGGGCCACGAGCGCGGCGAAGGCCACGGCGCCGCTGGAGGCCATCACCAGCGGCAGGAGCCGACTCCTCGTCAGCAGCCCGTCCCGCCAGCAGAAGCCCAGCTGATAGGCGACACCCCACACCAGCACGTAGTCGAGCAGCCCGAGGTACGGCGCGTGCACCGTCAGCACGAGCACGTCGACCACCAGGGCCACCGCCCCCATCACCGGCGGGACCAGGAGCCCCCACCGCCGGTGCGCCGCGTACAGCGGTGGCGTCAGCGCGCTGAGCAGCAGATACACCGGAAGGAACCAGAACTGCATGGCCATCGCCCAGCCCACCAGCGCGAGCGTGTCCGGGTCCACGCCGACCGCCGAGCAGATCCCGACGGCGAGCAGCACCAGAGCGCTGTAGACGCCGGTCGGGAGCAGCAGCCGCAGCGCCCGCCGCCCCAGCCACCCGGCGGCCGTGTCCCCGGCCGCCCGGGCCCGTGCCCAGGACCCGCCGGCGGCATGGCCCCCGGCCAGGAAGAACAGCGGCATGATCTGGAACGCGAGGGTCAGCCACTGGGTCCAGGGCACGGTCGCCAGCAGCTCCGGGGCGGTGATCCGGCCGTCGGGCTCCCGGACCAGGGCCGTGATCAGCCAGTGGCCGAGGACCACCAGCACGATCGCCCACGCGCGCAGGAAGTCGACACAGCGGTCTCTGCTCATGGCCCGTCATGCTGCCGCAGCCCCGGCACCGGCGTGCCCGGTCACCCATGCCGCAACCATTCCGTGCCCGGTACGACACCCCCCGCCGAAACAAAAACCTGTGGCACCCGGTCGGGAGCTGCCCTAGGGTGAGGACCGCTTCGCACGGCGGCCGTTGACGGTCGCCGTCAGCCGAATGGAAGAGCCGAGAGAAGTACGGGAGGTGTGACCGATGGCTGTCTCTGTGATGGGCGCTGCCCGCATCCGGAAGTTCATCCACTCCACCTCCGCGGCCACCGGCTGACCGATTCACTTTCCCGGGGCCGCCCTTCGAAGGGTCACCCTTGACTTCCAGCTCCGCTGTTTTCTCCGCTCTCGCTCCCTACGGCTGGGACGAGGCATGGGCGAAGGAGTTCGCCCCCTACGACACCGAAGGCCTGCTGGCCGGGCGTGTCCTGCGTGTCGACCGCGGGCAGTGCGATGTCGTCACCGCCGGTGGGACGCTGCGCGCCGACACCGCGTTCGTCACCCCGCACGATCCGCTGCGGGTCGTGTGCACCGGCGACTGGGTCGCCGTCGAACCCGGCGGCAACCCGCGCTACGTACGGGCGTATCTGCCGCGCCGTACCGCCTTCGTGCGCTCCACCTCCTCCAAGCGGTCCGAGGGGCAGATCCTCGCGGCCAACGTCGACCACGCGATCGTCGCGGTGTCCCTCGCCGTCGAACTCGACCTCGGCCGTGTCGAACGCTTCCTGGCGCTGGCCTGGGAGTCCGGGGCGCAGCCGGTCGTGGTCCTCACCAAGGCCGACCTGGTCCCGGACCCGGTGACGCTCGCGCACCTCGTCGAGGACGTCGAGACGACGGCCCCGGGCGTGCCGGTCCTGACCGTCAGCGCACAGGCGGGCGAGGGGCTCGACCTCCTCGTCTCGCTGGTCGGCTCCGGCACCTCGGTGCTGCTGGGCCAGTCCGGCGCCGGCAAGTCCACCCTCGCCAACGCGCTCCTCGGCGCGGACGTGATGGAGGTGCAGGCGGCCCGGGACGTGGACGGCAAGGGCCGGCACACCACGACCACCCGCAACCTCCTCGCCCTGCCCGGCGGCGGCGTGCTGATCGACACGCCGGGCCTGCGCGGCGTGGGCCTGTTCGACGCCGAGAGCGGGGTCGGCCAGGTCTTCACCGAGATCGAGGAACTGGCCGAGGGCTGCCGGTTCTCCGACTGCGGACACGAGTCCGAGCCGGGCTGCGCGGTCCGCCGCGCGGTGGAGGCCGGCGAACTGCCGGTGCGCCGACTGGAGAGCTACCGCAAGCTGATGCGGGAGAACCAGTGGATCGTCGCGAAGACCGACGCCCGGCTCCGCGCCGAGATCAAGAAGGACTGGAAGAAGCGGGGCGCCGAGGGAAAGGCGGCGATGGAGGCGAAGCGGGGGCGGTGGCGGTAGCCGGGTGAGTGCGGCGGGGCGCTGCCAGCGCCCCGTCCGATTTCCGCCAGCCCGGTCCGCCGCCTTCGCCCACACTTGAAGGCGTGATGGACGAAGACACCAGGTACGAGGCGGTCCGCAGCCGGGACGGCCGTTTCGACGGCGCGTTCTTCTTCGCTGTCGAGACGACCGGGATCTACTGCCGTCCGAGTTGCCCGGCGGTCACGCCGAAGCGCCGCAACGTCCGCTTCTTCCCGACGGCCGCCGCCGCGCAGGGCTCCGGGTTCCGGGCCTGCCGGCGGTGCCGTCCCGACGCGGTGCCCGGCTCCGCCGAGTGGAACGTCCGCGCCGATGTCGTCGGCCGGGCCGTGCGGCTGATCGGCGACGGTGTGGTGGACCGGGAGGGCGTCGGCGGCCTCGCCGACCGGCTCGGCTACAGCGCCCGCCAGGTGCAGCGCCAGCTCACCGCCGAACTCGGCGCGGGACCCGTCGCCCTCGCCCGGGCGCAGCGCGCCCACACCGCACGCGTGCTGCTGCAGACCACCGCACTGCCGGTCACGGAGATCGCCTTCGCGAGCGGATTCGCCAGCGTCCGCCAGTTCAACGACACGATCCGCGCCGTCTACGCCACGACCCCGAGCACACTGCGCGAGGCGGCACCCGGCGGCCGGGGCGCCCGCCGGGGCTCACCGGCCGCCGGCATCCCGCTGCGGCTCGCCCACCGCGGCCCGTACCAGGCGGGTCCCGTCTTCGACCTGCTGGAACGCGAGGCCGTGTCCGGCGTGGAGGAGGTCACCGGCACCCCCGGCGCACGCACCTACCGCCGTACCCTGCGCCTGCCGTACGGCCACGCCGTCGTCGCCGTCGAGGAACGGGCCGGTACGACCGGCACGGGCGGCGGCGCGCATCCCGGCGGCTGGCTCGACGCCCGGCTCCGGCTCACCGACCCACGCGATCTGACCACCGCCGTCCAGCGGCTGCGCCGGCTCTTCGACCTCGACTCCGACCCGTACGCCATCGACGAGCGCCTCGCCGACGATCCCCGGCTCGCCCCGCTGGTCGCCGCCCGGCCGGGACTGCGGTCGCCCGGCGCCGCGGATCCGGCGGAGGCGGCCGTACGGGCCCTGGTCGGCACCGCCACCGCCGAGCGGCTGGTCCGGCGCTACGGCAAGACGCCGGACGCGCCCTCCGGGAGCCTCACCCATCTCTTCCCCGAGCCCGCCGTGCTCGCCGAGGCGGAGCCCGGCGGCGCGCTCGGGGCGCTCACCGCCGCGCTCGCGGACGGCACCCTACGGCTGGACCCGGGCGCCGACCGGGACGAGGCGGAGGCCGCCCTGGGGGCCCTGCCGGGGCTGGACCCCGAGATCGTCGCCGTCATCCGCGTCCGCGCGCTCGGCGACCCCGACGTCGCCCCGCCCGGCCCGGACGTACCGGACGAGTGGCGGCCGTGGCGGTCGTACGCCGTCCGGCACCTGCTCGTGGCAGGGGAAGAGGCAGAGGAAGAGGCAGACGCAGAGGAAGAGTCGAGGAACTGATGGACGTCACTTTCACCTACTGGACGCGGATCGCCTCCCCCGTCGGCGAGTTGCTGCTGACCGCCGACGCCGAGGGGGCGCTGACCTCCCTCTCCGTCCCCGGGCAGAAGGGCGGCCGGACCGTGGCGCCCGGCCGGCCCGCCGACACCGGCCCCTTCCGGGCCGCCGAGGAACAGCTCGCCGCCTACTTCGCCGGTGAACTGAAGGAGTTCGACCTGGAGTTGAGCGCACACGGCACCGAGTTCCGGGAGCGGGTGTGGGGTGCGCTCGACGGCATCCCCTACGGGGCGACCACCACGTACGGGGAGATCGCCGCGGAGATCGGGGCGTCCAGGATGGCTGTCCGTGCGGTGGGCGGGGCGATCGGCGCCAACCCGCTGCTGATCGTGCGGCCCTGCCATCGGGTCATCGGCGCGGACGGTTCGATGACCGGGTACGCGGGGGGACTTGAACGGAAGGTGTGGCTGCTGACGCTGGAGGGAGCGGTGGCGTAGGCGGTGGCTGGGGCCGGGGGGTGTCGCTCACCGGCGCTTGCCGGGTGCCGCCCGCGGCTGACCGTGGCTGAGAAGAAGCGGCTGGACAGCGCCCCGTAAGGGGCGCGGGGAACTGCGCGACCAGCCCCCACCCACCTGCAGCCGCCCCACCACCGCCACCACCCCCCTCCGGCCGCCCCCCACCGCGCTGCGCCACCCGAGTGTCCCCCCGGTCAAGTTGCCGCTCCTCCCACCCTCCGTATGTCACCTTCCCCTCCAGTGGGCCTTCGGAAGGGCGGGCGTGCGGATGGTCAAGGTCGGGCGGGTCGTCGGCGCGGCGTTGCTGCTGGTGATGGGGGCGACGGGGCGGGCCGGTGCCGACCCCGCGCCCTCGCCGTGGGCCGGGAGCTGGGAGGCCGCGCCCTCCGGTACCGTCCGCCAGGTCCCCGGCGCCGCGTTCCGCAACGTCGTGCATCTGAGCGTCGGGGGCAGCGCCGTACGGGTCCGGATCAGCAACCGGCTCGGCAGCGCGCCGCTCCGGCTCGGCGCGGTCACCGTCGCCCTCCGGCAGGGCACCGGCGCGGACGCGGTACCCGGGTCGATGCGCCTCGCCACCTTCGACGGCTCCGGCACCGCCGTCGTCCCCGTCGGACAGGACCTGGTCAGCGACCCCGTGCCGCTCGCCGCCCCGGCCGCCGCCGACCTGCTCGTCACCGTCGAGACCCCGGGCGACTCCGGACCGGCCACCTATCACCGCGTCGCGCTGCAGACGAGCTACCTCGCCGAGGCGGGCGCCGGGCGGGCCGCCGACGAGAGCGGGGACGCCTTCACCCGGACCACCGGCAACTGGTACTACGTCTCCGGCGTCGACGTGGACCACGTGCCCCTCGGCAGTGTGGTCGCCTTCGGCGACTCCCTCACCGACGGCAACGGCTCCAGCATCGGCACCAACCACCGCTGGCCCGACCGGCTCGCCGACCGGCTGCGCCCCCTGCGGATGGGCGTCCTCAACGCCGGGATCTCCGGCAACCGGCTGCTGAGCGACAGCACCGGGGGGCCGAGCGCGCTGCACCGGCTGGACGCGGACGCTCTCGGCCGGGCGGGCGTCCGGACACTGGTCCTCCTCGAAGGCATCAACGACATCAAGGGCACCCCCGAGGCCACCGACCCCTGGGACTTCGTGCGGGCCTACCGGACCGTCGTGGCGCGCGCCCACGCGCGGGGGATCCGGGTCGTCGGCGGGACGCTCACGCCGTACGCCGGGTACAGCGGCTACACCGAGGCCCGGGAGGCCGTACGGCAGCAGGTCAACGCGCTGATCCGCACCGGACACGTCTTCGACGCGGTCGTCGACTTCGACGCCGTGGTCCGCGACCCGGAGCAGCCGGGACGCATCCGGCCCGCCTACGACCCCGGCGACCACCTGCACTTCAACGACGCCGGCATGCGCGCCCTGGCCGCCGCCGTCCCGCTCGACGAACTGCTCTGAGAGAACGGGCGAAGGGGCGGGTCAGCCGCCCCAGATCACCGCCGCCAGCCAGCCCGCCGCGATCAGCAGGCAGGCGAACAGTTCGGCCAGCACGCTGGAGCCGCCCGCCGCCATGGTGGCGCGCAGCGCGGCCAGCGCCTCGGTACGGCGGCCCAGGCGGAGCCGTTCGTGCAGGTAGATCCCGGCCATGAAACCGGGGATCGCGCCCAGCACGGGGAGCAGCACGAAGCCGAGGACGGCGCCGGTCCCGGCGTACAAGGCCATCCGGGGTGTGGCACCGCTCGCCCGCAGCCGGCGCGGGGGCAGCGCCCAGCGCACCACGAGCGAGGCCAGCAGCACCCCGGTCGCCCCGACCAGGACCGCCCAGGCCACCGGGCGCGGGTCGTACAGCGCCCACCACAGCACGGCGGCCCACACCAGCCACGAACCCGGCGCCCCGGGCACCAGCACTCCGCACAGGCCGAGCACCAGCACCAGGCCGACCAGCAGGAGTTCCCCTGCTCCCATCTGCCCAGAGTGCCGCGTACGTCAGTCCCGGGCCACCCAGCCCCGCTCGTACGCGTGCCAGCCCAGCTGCAGCCGGGTCGTCACCCCGGCCAGTCCCATCAGCCGCTTCACCCGGCGCTGCACGGTCCGCAGGCCCAGATCGAGCTGTTTGGCGACGCTCGCGTCGGTCATCCCGGCCAGCAGGAGCGACAGCACCTCCAGATCGGTGGCGTCGGGGCCGTCCGCCGGCTCCTCGGCCACCCCGGACGCGCCGAGGCGCAGTGGCAGCGCCGTACGCCACACCGACTCGAACAGTTCGCAGAGGAGTTCCAGCAGGCCGCTGGCGTGCACCACCAGCGCGGCGGGCTCGGAGCGGTGCGAGGTGAGCGGGACCAGGGCCAGGGCGCGGTCGGCCACCACCAGCCTGGTCGGGACCCGGTCCACCACCCGCACCTGCTCGTCCCGGCCCAGCGCGGCCGTCAACTCCGTGATCCCGTGCGGCAGATCGAGCACCGACCGCTCCACCACCACCCGGTACCGCACCCCCCGGTCCGCGGCCTGTTCCTCCGCGTCGTTCTCCGTCCCGGAGACCACCGCCGGATTGCCGGTGACCAGCGCGCGCACCTCGTCCGAGGCGCCCAGCTGGAGCTGCAGGAACCGCTGGGCGACGGCCGGGGCGCCGGTCACCACCTCCACCAGGTCGTGCACCGCCGGCTCGGCGGCCGTCGCCCGGTACTCCTCGGCCAGCAGCGCCGCCGCCAGCTCCGCCTTCTCCAGCTCGTGCCGCTGCTGGGTGAGCAGCGCGCCCAGCGCGACCCCGGGCGGTGCCGCCACCCAGCGGCCCGGCCGGCCCGAGGACTGGGCCGCCAGCCCGTGCCGCTCCAGCCGGCGCAGCGCCCGCTCGGTGTCCGGCTCGGCCAGCGTCAGCCGCTGGGCCAGACCGGGTACGTCGGCGGCGCCCACGGACACCAGCGCGCGGTACGCCGACTCGTCCCACTCGTCCAGACCGAGCGCTGTCAGCATCGACCGCTTCCCTCCTCGAAGCCGGGCGCGGCGCCCTGGCGGGAACCGGCCACGGCGCAAACCCGCCGGGGCACATCATCCCCGTACCGCCGGTCACTCTGCCAAGATCACGTCACCGCGGCAGCCCCGCGGCGGATCCGGACCGCGAACCTGTGCCGCCTCGGATCCGCGGGGGTGATGCATGGGATCGGGATCCGTGATCCACGGGGTCCGGACCCGTGATTCACAGCTGGTCGCAAGGAACACCCGTCACAATCTGGCCTTCCGGCCGACGCCGTCGCGTCCGGCCGTCCGAACGGTGACCCGGGCCCATGACGCGCGCACGCGTAGGGGATCTGGGGCCGGGTCACTCCGGGCGTCGCCGGGTGGTTCTCCCGTGGGGGGTGGGACCACCCGGCGACTCACACGTGTCATCGGTGCCGTGCGTCCCCCGTGTCTCCCGAGCCCCCCGCGTGTCCTCGACTCCCTTTCCTCGTACGGGTGTTCAAGATGTCCCTCGACACGCCGTTCGAGACCGGGTCGGGTGCGGGATTTTCCGGATGCCCCGTTTTCATCCGGCCCGTGCGGTGGACAATTAGGGGCATGAGTCAGCCAGGGGGTAGGCCCGCCCGTCACGAGGACGACTGGTGGGGGCAGTTGTACGACGACTCCACCGAGGACACCGGCCCCACGACCGCGCCCGATTCCGTGGACGACCGCTTCGTCTCGGCGAAGAACACGGTGGGGGGACGGCGGGGCGTCGTCGTGGAACCCGAGGACGAACCGCCGTCGCCACCGCCAGGGCCATCCCCGACGGTGCCGGCCCAGCGCGCGCCCACCGCCGTCACCGGGGCGCCCGTAGAGGCCGAGGACGCCGGCGCCGACCCCAAGTCCTGGCCCTGGGACGAGGACGACCAGGAACCGCTGGAGACGGACGACGACGTCCCGGCGGACGCCCACCCCGCGACCCGACTCGACCTGACCACCCTCCCCCTGCACTCCGCGCCACTCGCCCCGGCCCCGGACCCGCCCCCGCCGTACCCCACGCCGCCCACCGCCCCGGCCGCGCACTCCGCGCCACCCGCCCCGGCCCTGGACCCGCCCCCGCCGTACTCCGCCCCGGCCGCGTACTCCGTCCCGGCCACCCCGTCGGCCCCGGACTCGCCCTCGCCGTACCTCACGCCGCCCGCCCCGGCCGCGTACTCCGCCCCGGCGGCCGCCCCGTCGGCCCCGGACTCGCCCCCGCCGTACCCCACGCCGCCCGTACCGGTCCCGGACTCGCCGGCGTCCTACTCGCCGTCGGCTGCCCTGCTGCCCGCGCCGGCCGCCTCCTCCGTGGAGTACGTGGGTTCCGGTCCGCCCACCTATGACGCCGAGCCCACCGCCCTGCCCGCCGCCGACCCCGACGGGCTCGACGACCTGGTCGCCGACACCGTGCTGGACGGTGCCCGGTACGGCTCCTGCACCCTGCGGGCGGTCTCCCAGCGCGGGGACTCCGCCCGCTACCGGGGCGAGCCGCGCCGGGACGCGCTGCTCACGGCCCGGTTCGGGACCGGTGACCAGGCGCTGGTGCTGGTCGCGATGGCCACCGGCGCCCGGGCCACCCCGGGCGCGCACCGGGCCGCCGCCGAGGTCTGCGCCTGGATCGCCCGGGCCGTGGGCCGCAGCCACCAGCGGCTCACCGAGGACATCCAGGCCGCCCGGCGCGGCGACCTCAAGTCCGGGCTGCACCGGCTCACCGACCGCAGCCTCGGCAAGCTCCGCGCCAGCGCCGCCGAACAGGGCGTCGCCTCCGACGAGTACGCGGCCAGCCTGCGCTGCCTCCTCCTCCCCGCCCACCCCCAGTGCCGTACCCGCGTCTTCTTCGGCACCGGCGCGGGCGGGCTGTTCCGGCTCCGGGACGGCCAGTGGCAGGACATCGAACCGCGCGTCGACAGCGACTCCGCAGGGGAGGCCGTGGTCGGCTTCGGCTCGCTGCCCGCCGAGACCCCCGAGGGCGACCGGCTCACCATGGACCTCGGCATCCCGACCCCGCCGAGCCCGTACGAACCGGCCCCCCAACCGCCCCGCGACCCCTTCCTCTTCCGGGCCTCGGTAGCCCGCCCGGGTGACGCCCTGGTGATGTGCACCGGGGGCCTCGCCGACCCGCTGCGCGGCGAGCCCGCCCTCTGCGCCTATCTGTCCCGGCGCTGGTCCGGCCGTACCCCGCCCGGCCTCGCCGCGTTCCTCGCGGACGCCCAGGTGCGGGTCAAGGGCTACGCGGACGACCGTACGGCGGCGGCCGTCTGGGAGGCGTGACGGCGGTCCCTGTGCGTGGATGGGAGGTATCCACGCACAGGGAAGGGGCACCCGTCCGCCATGGCCAAGCAGAACGTCGCCGAGCAGTTCGTCGACATCCTCGTCCGCGCCGGTGTGCGCCGCCTCTACGGGGTCGTCGGCGACAGCCTCAACCCGGTCGTCGACGCCGTCCGCCGCAACTCCGCCATCGACTGGATCCACGTCCGCCACGAGGAGACCGCCGCCTTCGCGGCCGGCGCCGAGGCGCAGATCACCGGCAGACTGGCGGCCTGCGCCGGCTCCTGCGGCCCGGGCAACCTGCACCTCATCAACGGCCTCTACGACGCCCACCGCTCCATGGCCCCGGTGCTCGCCCTCGCCTCCCACATCCCCTCCGGCGAGATCGGCCTGGGCTACCTCCAGGAGACCCACCCCGACCGGCTCTTCCAGGAGTGCAGCCACTACAGCGAGCTGATCTCCAACCCGCAGCAGATGCCCCGGCTCCTGCAGACCGCCATCCAGCACGCGGTCGGCCGCAGCGGGGTGAGCGTCGTCTCCCTGCCGGGTGACATCGCCGACCAGCCCGCCCCGGAGCAGACCGCCTCGGCCGCCGTCGTCACCTCCCGGCCCACCGTCCGCCCCGGCGACGAGGAGCTGGACAGGCTGGTCGCGATGATCGACGAGGCGGACAAGGTGACCCTGTTCTGCGGCAGCGGCACGGCGGGCGCGCACGCGGAGGTCATGGAACTGGCGGAGCGGATCAAGTCGCCGGTGGGCCACGCGCTGCGCGGCAAGGAGTGGATCCAGTACGACAACCCGTACGACGTCGGCATGAGCGGACTGCTCGGCTACGGCGCCGCCTACGAGGCCACCCACGAGTGCGACCTGCTGATCCTGCTCGGCACCGACTTCCCGTACAACGCCTTCCTCCCCGACGACGTGCAGATCGTCCAGGTCGACGTCCGCCCCGAGGTGCTGGGCCGCCGCTCCCGGCTCGACCTGGCGGTGTGGGGCGACGTGCGCGAGACGCTGCGCTGTCTGGTGCCGCGCGTGCGGGCCAAGGAGAACCGGCGGTTCCTCGACCGGATGCTCAAGAGGCACGCGGACGCGCTGGAGGGGGTGGTGAGGGCGTACACCCGCAAGGTGGAGAAGCACGTCCCGATCCATCCCGAGTACGTGGCCTCCGTCCTCGACGAACTCGCCGCCGACGACGCGGTGTTCACCGTCGACACCGGGATGTGCAACGTCTGGGCGGCCCGCTACCTCTCGCCCAACGGCCGCCGCCGGGTGATCGGTTCCTTCTCGCACGGCTCGATGGCCAACGCGCTGCCGATGGCGATCGGCGCTCAGTTCACCGACCGGCGGCGGCAGGTCGTGTCGATGTCCGGCGACGGCGGGTTCGCCATGCTGATGGGCGACTTCCTGACGCTGGTCCAGTACGACCTGCCGGTGAAGGTCGTCCTGTTCAACAACTCGGCGCTCAGCATGGTCGAGCTGGAGATGCTGGTCGCGGGACTCCCCGCGTACGGCACCGCCAACACCAACCCCGACTTCGCGGCCGTCGCCCGGGCCTGCGGTGCCTACGGGGTGCGGGTCGAGAAACCGAAGCAGCTCGCCGGCGCGCTCAAGGACGCCTTCCAGCACAACGGACCGGCCCTGGTCGACGTGGTCACCGACCCCAACGCGCTCTCCATCCCCCCGAAGATCAAGGCCGAGATGGTGACCGGCTTCGCCCTGTCCGCCTCCAAGATGGTCCTCGACGGGGGCGTCGGCCGCATGCTCCAGATGGCCCGCTCCAACCTCCGCAACGTGCCCCGCCCGTAGCTCAGCCGGTGAGCGGTACCCACTGGCGGGCGCCGTCGACGAAGCCGTACCAGTAGTGGGGGAGTCCCTTGATGGAGCTGGTGCGGAAGGGCTGCCCGTGGTCGTCGACGCGGACCGTGCCGGAGCGGCCCTGGGACGACCAGTCGAGTTCGAGGTACCAACGGCAGTCGCAGCCGACGGTGTTCGCCTTGACGCGCAGGACCTCCGGGTCCGTGGACGATACCCGGTAGGGCAGGCGCATGGTCGAGACGGTGCCGCCGTCCGGGCCCTGGCCGGCCACCGGGCGGGCGATCGGACGGTCCTTGTCCAGGTTCACGTCGAAGTAGCGCGGGGTGAGCCCGCCGCCGCAGCCGTCGGTCGTGGAGTAGGCGATCCCGGGCGCGGGCGCGGTACGGCCGACGACCCGCACCCGCAGGTCCTCCAGGACGACGGCGGTGGTCG
The DNA here is from genome assembly GCF_043201555.1 of Streptomyces sp. NPDC048288. Lineage (NCBI taxonomy): Bacteria > Bacillati > Actinomycetota > Actinomycetes > Kitasatosporales > Streptomycetaceae > Streptomyces > Streptomyces sp. NPDC048288. The sequence continues at coordinate 476,214 of NZ_JBICZD010000006.1, read as the reverse complement.
AACGGCCCTGCACGGAGATTTCCACGATCGTGTTGCCGCCGTGCACCGCGTTCTGGGTGGCCGCCCAGGTGCCGGCGTCCTGCGGGACGGGCGGGGGCGGTACCTGGGCCGGCTGCTTGTCGATGACGTAGTCGTGGCCGCAGCCCCCTTCCCAGATCTGGGAGTCGGCCGTCCAGGCGAGGGGGACGCCGGTCGGGGCCGGGGCGGTGGTCGTGCTCCGGCCGGAGGGGGTGGGGGTCTTCGCGCCGTCCGGGGAAGGCGTGGGCGAAGGGGTGGACGAGGTCGGGCTCGGCGCCGGGCCGGTGGGCGAGGGGTCGTGGCGCCGGGCGTCGCCTGCGGCGGTCGTGGGGGAGGTGCCGGAGCGCCGGGCCGCGGTGTCGTCGGGGCGCCGGTCGTCCGAGAGGGCGGACAGGCTGCCGAGCGTCACCAGCAGGACGGTGGCCACGGCCGAGGCGGCGACCGTGCGGCGACGGCAGTACCAGGGGCGCGGGGCGGCGGGCGGAATCGGCAGCGGTTGTTCTCCGGCTTCCGCCGCCGGTTCGGGGGTCCCCGATTCCGATTCCGATTCCGACTTCGGATCCGGATCCGACTCCGGATCCGCGAAGGGTGTACGCGGTCGTTGCCGGGCCGCCACCGCCCGCAGCCAGCGTTCGTGGAGTTCGAGCCGTTCCTGGGGCGTCGCCCCGCAGAACGCCGCCAGGCGCTCCACCGGAGCGAAGTCCTGCGGCACCGCCTCGCCCGCGCAGTAGCGGTGCAGGGTGGAGGTGTTCATGTTCAGGCGGCGGGCCAGGGAGCCGTAGCTCCGGTCCGTACGGTCCTTCAACTGCCGCAGCAGCGCCGCGAACTCCTCGACGTCGTCGCGCACGGGCACCCTCCCCCGGTCGTCCGTATCCCAGGCACTCATATACCTGCACGTCAGCGGGGCTGGGATGGTTCCAGGGCGGCGGAACGGGCGGGGGCCGTTGCGGTGGCCGCGGGTGACCGCCGATGCTTCTGGTGCCGCACCGACCAGGCCCGGACCGACCATCCGGAGCCGTCGGCGGCATCCCACACCCATGCACCGATTCACGGGGGATCACCCATGCCCAAGCGCACCCGAGCAGCCGCGCTCACCGCACTCGCCGGCGCCGCACTGGCCGTCGGCACCGCGCTCGCCGCACCGGCGGCCGCCGCCCCGAAGGCACCCGGCTTCCTCGCCGCGGCCGACCTTCCGCCCCGCCCCGGCACGTCCTGGACGGCCGGCAAGGTCACCGCCGGCATACCGGCGGAGGTCAAGCAGGACATCTGCGTCGGCGTCGGGCTCGGCGGCGGCCAGGACTCCTGGTACCGGAAGTTCCGGACCGACCTCGACACGAGTGCCCGTCAGGTCAGCGCCGAACTGCCCAGCGTCCGCCTGGCGAAGGGCCGGTTCGCGAAGCTCGACGAGGACATCGTGTCCTGCGCGGACCGGATCGAGATGGCGGACCCGCAGATCCGGGCCACGTTCCAGGACCACGGCACCCTCCCGGTCGGGGACGGCGCCCATGTCTACGCCCTGCGCACCGTGACCGCCTGGGGAGCCAGTGACATCCGGCTGATCTCCATCGGCCGGGAGGGACGCACCGTCACCGTCGTGGACTGGGGGCAGCTCGGCGGCTTCGTGGACGCGCCCGTGAAGGCCTTCGAGAAGACCACCACCACGGCCGTGAACAAGCTCCACTGACGCACGGTCACCAGGACCGGGGCCGCCCTCTCCCTCGGGGGAGGGGAGGGCGGCCCCAGACGCAGGACACCAAGACACCAAGACACCAAGACACAGAAAACGGGGAACAGACATGAGCAGCAAGACCCGCGCCGCCCTCACCGCCGGCGTCCTCGCCGTGGCCCTCGGGCTCGGCGCCACCGCCCAGGCCTCGGCCGGCGCCTCGCACAGCGTGAGCGGGAGCCCGGCCGACAACATCACCCGCATCGCGGACTTCTACGGCGCCTACATCGACGCGGAGACCGACCCGGACGGCAGCGGCGACCTGCCCACCGCGCTGCGCGCCCACTACATCGACCCGGCCTACCTGAAGAAGCTGGCGGCCTGGGAGGACCGCGAGCACGCCGACGGGGTGCTGCGGGCCCAGAACACCCCGCTCAAGTGGAAGGTGACCGACAACGGCACGGCACACCACACCGAGGCCGTCATCACCCTCACCTGGAGCCGCGACACCACCACGAAGCTGGTCGTCGACGTGGACCGCCGTACCCACAAGATCACTCACATCGGCACCACGGGCCTCCGCGGTCAGTAGCCGGAAGGTCGGCTTTCGGCCAGCTTCGCCGGTGTCATGGACCGCGTGAATCAGCTCGGGGGGTTGTGCGAGGGGCTGATTCACGCCTGGTCCGTGGCACCGTTGGCGCGTACGGGACGGTCCGGGCGGCGGCGTACCGGCAGGGGCCGTTCCGGGACATGGCCGAACACCCCGGCGTCATCGACGTGACATGACTGGCCCGTGCCCGAGCGGGCATGGATCCCCGTGAACGTGTTCGATCAGGAGGGGAACCGGCAACAGCGTGCAGGCGGGGGTCATGAACAGTCAGGCACGAGGGGGCGGTCCCGTGGCCATCGGGGCCTCCTCGGCGAAGACAGCGGGGGAAGAAGCCGACACGACGGAACGGGAACATCCATCGCAGTTCAGGCGCCGGCTGGGACGGTCGGACCTGCGGGCGGTGCCCGAGGCGCGCAGGGAACTGCGGGAACTGCTGCGGCACTGGGGTAATCCGGGCCGCTCCGAGATAGCGGAACTGCTCACCAGCGAACTCGTCACCAACGCGCTCGTCCACACCGACCGCGAGGCCGTCCTGACGGCCGTCGTGGAGCCGAGCCAACTACGCGTGGAGGTACGGGACTTCACCGCCCGCAGGCCACGCGTGTGCGCCCCGGACACCGGTGACGGCACCCATGGCCGGGGCCTGGTCCTGGTCAACTCCCTCGCGGACGCGTGGGGTGTGCAGGCGCACGAGGTCGGCAAGTCGGTGTGGTTCGAACTGGACGCGGAAGCGGCCTAGCCGCCGCCTCGTACCCAACGGGACGGGGGCGTGACCCTGAAGGTCACGCCCCCGTCCCGAGGTGTCGTACGGCAGCCGGTGATCAGCCGAACTGCTGCTCAAGGTCCTTGAGCTTGCGCTCCAGCGAGTCGAGCCGCGGGAGCGCCATTGTGTCGTCCTCCGCGGTCAGGTCGACGGTGATCGGGTCAGACCCTTTGCGGACGGGCTGCAGGGAGGGCCGCTGGCGTACGGGCAGCTGCTCCGGCGCTGCTATGGCAGGCTCCGCAGTGGGCTGGGAGGCGCGCTCCACCTGGTGCACCTCGTCCTGCCGGCCGCGTCCGACGAAGCCGCGGTGGCCCCGGCTTATCGCCTTGAGCTGGGCCCGCTCCAGGCGGTCGTGCTCGCGGCGGCGCAGCCGGTTCGCCTCCTTCTGCCGCTTGTCCTCGCGCACCTCGTCGACCGCCTCGTCCAGGCTGCGCACGCCCTCGAGGAGCATCAGCGACCAGGCCTTGTAGGTCTCGCGGGGGGCGCGCAGCCAGCGGACGATACGGATCTGCGGCAGCGGACGCGGCACCAGGCCCTGCTCGCGCAGCGCGGCCTTGCGGGTCTGCTTCAGCGCGCGGTCGAAGAGGACGGCCGCGGACAGCGACATGCCGGCGAAGAACTGCGGAGCGCCCGCGTGGTCGACGCCCCTGGGCGCGTGCACCCAGTTGAACCAGGCCGCGGCGCCGGCGAACGTCCACACGAGTATGCGGGAGCCGAGGGCCGCGTCACCGTGGCTCGCCTCGCGCACCGCGAGGACGGAGGAGAACATCGCCGCGCCGTCCAGGCCGAACGGCACGAGGTACTCCCAGCCGTCGGAGAGGCCGAGGTTCTCCTGTCCGAAGCCGACCAGTCCGCGGAACGAGAGGGCCGCCGCGACCGACGCGGAGGCGAACAGGAGCGCGTAGGAGACGGTGCCGTATATGGCCTCCTTGCGCCGACGCCGCTCCTCGCTACGCTCCCACGAGTCGTCCTTCGCGTGCTCCCCGCCGGACCGCTTGGAGCGCGCCAGCACCGCCACCGCGACCAGCATGCCCAGGAGCAGTACGGCGCCGGGTAGCAGCCAGTTCAGCGATATGTCGGTCAGTCTCATCTGGGGTCCCTTGCATTGGGATAGGGCGTATCGCCCGCCATAGTGGCCCAATCCCACTGGCCCTCAGGGGGTTTCGGGGCAAGAGGCCGCCAAGGAAGTGCAAGGGGATGCCCCAGGGCGGCATTCTGCTCGAACTGCCGCTTGAGGGGCGGGAGTTGAGTTCGAGTAAGACTACCCATACGGGTGGTTCCTCGGAAAGTTCCTGCGACAAGTGAGGAAGTTGTGAATTCACTGTCGACGCAGGAGCGATCTTGTCACCGGCGATCCTAGTGGATGCCGGGCGGTGCTCCGGCCCGGGGGTGGGTCCGTACGACGGCCTGAGAGAACCTCAGGCCGCGGTGGCCGCCGCCAGTTTGGCGATCCGCTCGTCGTCGCAGGTGCGGGGGCAGGTGACGCAGGTGTCCTCGGGGCGCAGCGTGTAGTACATGCAGCAGCTCGCCCGGTCCCGGGTCGGCAGCGGCTCGCCGGCCGGCCCGGTCAGCACCCGGAAGGCGGCCGAGCCGACGTACGGCTTGGTGGCGCCCGGGAGCAGCTGTTCGAGTTCGCGTACGGCCCGTGGCTCGTCCCCGAGCAGTCCGGCGATGTACCAGAGCCCCTCGACGATCTCGTCCGTCGCCATGCCCCACAGCGCGCGACCGCGCCGCCGCATCCGCGGCCCGAAGCCCCCGAGGACCGGTTCCAGGTGCTCGGCGACGGCCGCCCGCACCTCGGCCCGCAGCGCCTCCTCGCCGGCCACGACCACCGCGCCGGGCAGCGCCGCGGCCGGGTCGCCCGGGAGGCAGGCGAAGGAGGCGACGCGCACGGCCATCAGGCCCGCCGTGCGGTCGTACGACACCCCGGTCGCGGGGAGGCGGGGGACCCGGCGGTCCAGGAACCAGGGGAGGGTGATCAGCAGGCAGGCGGCCCAGCTGTAGCGGTGCAGGCCGAAGGTGGCGACCACGTCGGGGCGGGCGGGCCGGCCGTGGTCCTGCCGGATCTGGTCCTCGTCCCAGGAGAGAAAGGCGTCCAGCCCGGGGCCGCCCGCGGCGAGCTCGGCGGCGCCGATCCAGCCGCCGCCCCGCGGTGCCGCCTCGCCGGGCCCCAGCTCCGTGATCACCAGGTCCGGGCAGACCTCGGTGAGGCGCGCGTAGGCGGCGGAGACGGGGGAGGTCATGGGCTACCACCGATCGGGTGCGGACCGACTGCCAGATAAGTAAGCCTTACCTTACCCAGTCGTTCGGAAATTTGAACCAGCGCCTTGTGCGCCTAAGGTGCTTGACGGACAAGTAACAACCCGCCGTTAATGACCCAAGTGCCGACGACCCGGAGGAGGACCCGTGAAGCAGGACGCGCACCGGGCTCCCGCCGAGGCGGCCCGGGTGCCGGCGCAGACCCGCTCCGGTGAGACGGCCCGGGAGTCCGCCGGGTACACCGCCGACGCGCCGGCCGCGCGGGGCGAGCACACGCACAGTGAGCGGCCGATCCCGCAGCCGCGCCCCGCCGTGCAGCGGGCGTCCGTGCGCGGTCAGATCCTGGACGCGCTGCGTACCGCGCTGGCCAGCGGTGAGCTGGCGCCCGGCGAGGTGTATTCGGGCCCCGCGCTGGGGGAGCGGTTCGGGGTCTCCGCGACGCCCGTGCGCGAGGCGATGCAGCAGCTGGCCCTGGAGGGCGCGGTCGAGGTCGTGCCCAACCGCGGCTTCCGGGTCGTGCGGCGGGGGGCGCGGGAGCTCGCCGAACTCGCCGAGGTGCGGGCGCTGATCGAGGTGCCGGTGATGATGCGGCTCGCGCGCAGCGTGCCGGCCGAGCGGTGGGCCGCGTTGCGGCCGCTGGCCGAGGAATCGGTCCGGGTGGCGGCGACGGGGTGCCGGGCGACGTACGCGGAGGCCGACCGGGCGTTCCACCGGGCGGTGCTGGGCCTCGCGGGCAACGAGCAGCTGGTGCAGATCGCGGAGGACCTGCACCGGCGGGCTCTGCCGTTGCGTGGGGCGCGGGCCGAGCTGATGTCGGACGCGGCCGAGCACGCGGCGCTGCTGGAGGCGTTGATCGCGGGGGAGCTGGATGCTGTGCGGACGCTGGTGGCGGGGCATTTCGCCGACGTGAGCTGACCGGGGGCGGGGTTTGCGCGGGGGCCCGCCGTAGGGGGTGTGGATCGGGTGCCGGGTGCGGGCCGGTGGGGGCTGGTCGCGCAGTTCCTCCCCCAGCCTTCGGCCGGGGGGACCCCCAGCGCCCCTGTCGGGGCGCTGCAGTCACGCCGGTTAGCTAGCTGCGGGCTTGCGAACCCCCGCCCCCGCCGTCACGCCGTAGCCGCTCCAGGTGCGGGCGGCGTCAGCTGTCGTGCCAGCCAGGTCGGGACGCCGCCGAGGAGGCGGAAGAGGCGGCCGGCCTCCTCGCGGAGCCGGGAGGCCTCCGGTTCGGACTCCGCGTCGGCGAGGGAGGCGAGGGCCGGGGCCGTGCCCACCAGGTAGCCCAGTTCCTCCCTGATCCGCAGGGACTCGGCGAAGCCGTGCCGGGCCTCGCTCAACTCGCCGTCGCGCAGGGCGAGTCCGGCCAGGTGGCGCCAGGTGAAGGAGAGCAGCAGCGGGTCGGCGTGGGCGGTGGCCGCCGCGTGGGCCCGGCGGTAGGCGGCGCGGGCCGCCTGGGGGGAGCGAGTCAGGTTCTCCGCCAGCAGGCCCCGGCGGAAGTCGAGCAGCGCCCGCCCGTGCGCCCCCGGAGGGATCAGCGCCGCCGCCCTGCCGAGCGCGGCCCGCGCCTCGTCGGCCCGGTCGCGGACGCCGTGCAGCGTGGCCGCGTAGGCGAGTTGGCCGCGTTCGCAGGCCGCCGCGCCCCGTTCCTCGTCGGTCCGGGCCACCGCCTCCGCCGTCCGCAACGCGTCCTCGGCGTCCTCCCAGCCCCCCTCGGTGTACAGGCACCGCTCGACCATCAGCCCCGCCCGCTGCAGGGAGAAGGCCGGCGTGTCCGGCGGCAGCAGTGCCGCCGCGTCGACCCAGCAGGCCCGCGAGCGCAGCCGCCATACCGCGGTCTGGAGCGGATCGTCACCGGCGTTCGTTCCGTTCCCAGACATGGCGGAATACGCCACGTTGCCCTCCCCTAGCGCGCCGTCGAGCAGTGAAGTGGTGGCCGCATTCCAGCACCGATCGCCGCGCGGGGCCAAGAGGGTGGGTGAATAATTTCACAAAGTCGTGGGACAGTGGCGGCACTTGGCGCGAGCCGCCCGACCGCCCGCGTGACCTCAGCTCATCCGCAACGCCAAGAAGAAATCGAGTTTGTCCTCCAGCCGGGACAGGTCCCGGCCCGTCAACTGCTCGATCCTGCCCACGCGATAGCGCAGCGTGTTGACGTGCAGGTGGAGACGGGTGGCGCAGCGGGTCCAGGAGCCGTCGCAGTCGAGGAACGCCTCCAGGGTGGGGATCAGTTCGGCGCGGTGCCGGCGGTCGTAGTCCCGGAGGGGGTCGAGGAGCCGGGCGGTGAAGGCGCGGCGGACGTCGTCGGGGACGAACGGCAGGAGCAGGACGTGGGAGGCCAGTTCCTGGTGGCCGGCCGCGCAGACCCGGCCGGGGCGGGCGGCGGCCACCCGGCGGGCGTGCCGGGACTCCTCCAGCGCGCCGCGCAGCCCCTCCGCCGAGTGCACGGCCGCGCTGACCCCGAGGGTGACCCGGCCGTCGTCGTTCAGGCCCGCCGTCAGCGGGTCCCGGACCGCCTCCAGGAGGGCGTCGGCGTGGATGCCGGACTCGGAGCCGTCGTGCTCGGCGGCGACGGCGGGCAGCGGGACGAGGGCGATCGCCTCGTCGCCGGTGTGGGCCACCGCTATCCGGTCGGACGGCTCGGGGCCGGTCGCCAGCGGGTCGACCAGGATCTCCTCCAGCAGGGACTGGGCGACCGGACCGCCCTCGACCTCCCCGCCGTCCCACTCCACGCGGGCGACGACCACCTGCCAGTGCGGGGCCGCGCCGAGGCCGGGCAGCAGCACGGGGGCGGCCACCCGCAGCCGGGCGGCGATCTCGGCCGGTGCCGCGCCCGTCTGGACCAGTTCGAGGACCTCCTGGGCCAGCCGGCGCCGTACCGTGCGGGCCGCGTCGCGCCGGTCGCGTTCCACGGAGATCAGCTGGGTGACGCCCTGGAGCAGGTCGAGCCGTTCCTCGGGCCAGTCGCCCGCGTCCGCCTCGACGGCCAGCAGCCAGTCCGACAGGACCGTCTCCCGGACGTCCCGGGCACCCTGCGCAGAGCGCCCGCTGGACCCGATCGGGAACAGGGAGTACGTGGTCCCGTCGAGCAGCACGCGGTGCGGGCCGCGGCGGCCGGTGCGGGTGGCGGCCAGGTGCTCGGCGGCCAGTCCGGCGCAGGTGCCGGCGGGCAGCGCGGGGCCCGCCACCTTGGAGCCCGCGATCAGCCGGCCGGTCGGGGACAGCACCCAGGCGCGCAGGTCGAGGTCCGAGCCCAGCAGGTCCAGGACCACGTCCGGGCCGCCGCCCGCCGGGCCCGAGGTCATCATCCGGCGGTGCCGGTCCACGACGGCCGCGAGGTCCCCGGCGCGCTCGCCGCTGACCTGCCGTACGACATGCTCGGTGATCGTCGCGAAGGCCACCGACTCATGGACCGCGAAGAGCGGGAGCCGGTGCCGGGCGCAGGCCGCCACCAGGTCGTCCGGGACGTCGCCCAGCTCGGCCTCGCCGGCCGCCAGCGCGACCACCCCGGCCTGCACGAGCAGCCGTACGAACGGCTCGGAGTCCGCGGCGTCCCGGCGCCAGGCCAGGCCCGTCAGGACCAGCTCGCCGCCCGAGAGGTAGCGGCTGGGGTCCCGCAGGTCGGTGGTCATCACCCCGCGTACGGTGCGGTCCAGCTCGTCCTCGCCGCCGAGCAGCCGCAGGCCCAGCGCGTCGGTGTCCAGCAGTGCGCGCAGCCGCATCTCGTCGCCGCCGTTCTGTGTCTCGAAATCTACGATGAATCTTGAAGGGTCACGGGGAAGGCACCCGGCGGGCGCCTCCGCGGGCCGTGACCGAGAGCTGCGGGACCGCGACCGGCGGTCGCCAGGGCGTTTCCAGCGTTTCCACAGGAAAACCAAGAGGTTACTGATGACCTCCGTTCATACGAATCTACAAGATGCCCGTGCTGGCCAGCCAACTCCTTCATGGTTTCGGTGACTGACCCCGCTGGAGTACGGGGCGGTGTACTGGCCTCATTCCGCGTTAACAGGACATGAACGAGCCGGGCCCGCCGCACACGGATTGGCTCAATCCGCACGACTCACGAGACTCACGAGACGGAGAAGAGAGCCGGTCATGGACTTCCTTCGCCCCGCCAGCTGGGAGGAGGCGCTCGCCGCGAAGGCCGAGCACCCCACCGCAGTGCCGATCGCGGGTGGCACCGATGTGATGGTCGAGATCAACTTCGACCACCGCCGGCCCGAGTACCTCCTCGACCTCAACCGCATCGGCGATCTCTACGAATGGGAGACCGGCGAGGAGAGCGTACGGCTCGGCGCCTCGGTGCCGTACACCCGGATCATGGAGCACCTCCGCACCGAGCTGCCGGGCCTCGCCCTCGCCTCGCACACGGTCGCCTCCCCGCAGATCCGCAACCGCGGCGGCGTCGGCGGCAACCTCGGCACCGCCTCCCCGGCCGGCGACGCCCACCCCGCGCTGCTCGCGGCGGGGGCCGAGGTCGAGGCCGAGTCGGTGCGCGGCTCGCGGCTGATCCCGATCGACGCGTTCTACACCGGCGTCAAGCGCAACGCCCTCGCGCCCGACGAGCTGATCCGCGCGGTCCACGTGAAGAAGGCCGACGGGCCCCAGCAGTACTCCAAGGTCGGTACGCGCAACGCGATGGTGATCGCCGTATGCGCCTTCGGGCTCGCCCTGCACCCCGAGACGCGGACCGTGCGGACGGGGATCGGCTCGGCCGCCCCGACACCCGTACGGGCGAAGACCGCCGAGGACTTCCTGAACGCGGCGCTCGACGAGGGCGGCTTCTGGGACAACGGCAAGATCATCACCCCGTCGGTCGCCAAGCAGTTCGCGGACCTGTGCGCCGCCTCCTGCAACCCGATCGACGACGTCCGGGGCACCGCGAGCTACCGCCGCCACGCGGTCGCGGTCATGGCCCGCCGCACGCTCACCTGGACCTGGGAGTCGTACCGCGGCACTACTTTTCAGAAGGGGAGTGTCGCCTGATGCGCGTCAACTTCACCGTCAACGGACGTCCGCAGGAAGCCGACGACGTCTGGGAGGGCGAGAGCCTGCTGTACGTGCTGCGCGAGCGGCTCGGCCTTCCCGGGTCGAAGAACGCCTGCGAGCAGGGGGAGTGCGGGTCCTGCACGGTCCGCCTGGACGGGGTGCCGGTGTGCTCGTGCCTGGTCGCGGCCGGGCAGGTGGAGGGCCGGGAGGTCGTCACCGTCGAGGGGCTCGCGGACTACGCCAGGCAGCGTGACCGCGGCACCGCCTGCGGGACCTCGCTCGACCAGGCCCAGCGCTGGGCCGCCAAGGGCCAGGACTCCCAGACCGGCGAGGGGACCGAACTCTCCCCGGTCCAGCAGGCGTTCATCGACGCCGGCGCCGTCCAGTGCGGCTTCTGCACGCCCGGTCTGCTGGTCGCCGCCGACGAGATGCTGGAGCACAACCCCAACCCGAGCGACGCGGACATCCGCGAGGCGCTCTCGGGCAACCTGTGCCGCTGCACCGGCTACGAGAAGATCATGGACGCGGTCCGCCTCGCGGCCGCCCGGCAGGGAGAGGCGGTCTGACCCGGATGCCCACCAACGGCGCCCCCCTCGGCACTCCGACCAAGGTCACCCAGGGCTCCCAGACCCGGGGCGGCATCGGCGAGTCCACGCTCCGCCCGGACGGCACCCTCAAGGTCACCGGCGAGTTCGCGTACTCGTCCGACATGTGGCACGAGGACATGCTCTGGGGCCAGATCCTGCGCTCCACGGTCGCGCACGCCGAGATCGTCTCGATCGACACCGGCGAGGCACTCGCCCAGCCCGGCGTCTACGCCGTCATGACCTACGACGACCTGCCCACCGAGGTGAAGAACTACGGCCTGGAGATCCAGGACACCCCGGTCCTCGCGCACGGCAAGGTACGCCACCACGGCGAGCCGGTCGCGATCGTCGCCGCCGACCACCCGGAGACCGCCCGCCGAGCGGCCGCGAAGATCAAGGTCGAGTACCGCGAGCTGCCCGTCATCACCGACGAGGCCTCCGCCACCGCCCCGGACGCGATCCACGTCCACGAGAACCGCGACGACCACCACATCGGTCATGTCCCGCACCCCAACATCGTGCACCGCCAGCCGATCGTCCGCGGTGACGCCGACGAGGCGGCGAAGCGGGCCGACGTCATCGTCAAGGGCGAGTACTACTTCGGCATGCAGGACCAGGCCTTCCTCGGCCCCGAGTCCGGCCTCGCGGTGCCCGAGGAGGACGGCGGCGTCCACCTCTACATCGCCACCCAGTGGCTCCACTCCGACCTGCGCCAGATCGCGCCCGTCCTCGGCCTGCCCGAGGACAAGGTGCGGATGACGCTGTCCGGCGTCGGCGGCGCGTTCGGCGGCCGCGAGGACCTGTCCATGCAGATCCACGCCTGCCTGCTGGCCCTGCGCACCGGCAAACCGGTGAAGATCGTCTACAACCGCTTCGAGTCCTTCTTCGGCCACGTCCACCGCCACCCGGCCCGCCTCTACTACGAGCACGGCGCCACGAGCGAAGGCAAGTTGACGCACGTCAAGTGCCGGATCGTGCTCGACGGCGGCGCCTACGCCTCCGCCTCCCCGGCCGTCGTCGGCAACGCCTCCTCGCTCGGCATCGGGCCCTACGTCGTCGACGACGTCGAGATCGAGGCCATCGCCCTCTACACCAACAACCCGCCCTGCGGCGCCATGCGCGGCTTCGGCGCGGTCCAGGCGTGCTTCGCCTACGAGGCGCAGATGGACAAGGTCGCCAAGCAACTCGGCATGGACCCGGTGGAGTTCAGGAAGCTGAACGCCATGGAACAGGGCACGCTCATGCCGACCGGCCAGCCGGTCGACTCCCCGGCCCCGGTCGCCGAACTCCTGCGCCGGGTCACCGCGATGCCCCTGCCGCCGGAGCAGCAGTGGCTCTCGGCCGGCGAGGAGGCGGACGTACGGCAGCTGCCCGGCGGTCTGTCCAACACCACCCACGGCGAAGGCGTCGTACGCGGCATCGGCTACGCGGTCGGCATCAAGAACGTCGGCTTCTCCGAGGGCTTCGACGACTACTCCACCGCGCGGGTGCGGATGGAGGTGGTCGGCGGCGAGCCGGTGGCCACCGTGCACACCGCGATGGCGGAGGTCGGGCAGGGCGGGGTCACCGTCCACGCGCAGATCGCCCGGACCGAGCTGGGCGTCGCCCAGGTGACCATCCACCCCGCCAACACCGAGGTGGGCTCGGCCGGTTCGACCTCGGCCTCCCGGCAGACCTATGTCACCGGCGGCGCCGTGAAGAACTCCTGCGAGCTGGTCCGCGCGAAGGTCCTCGACCTCGGCCGCCGCAAGTTCGGTACGTACCACCCGGCCTGGGCCACCGCCGAACTCCTCCTGGAGGGCGGCAAGGTCGTCACCGACGGCGGCGAGGTGCTCGCCGACCTGGTGGACGTCCTCGGCGAGGAGGCCGTGGAGATCGAGGCGGAGTGGCGGCACCGGCCGACCGTCCCCTTCGACCTGCACACCGGGCAGGGCAACGGCCATGTCCAGTACAGCTTCGCCGCGCACCGCGCGGTCGTCGAGGTCGACACCGAGCTGGGCCTGGTCAAGGTGATCGAACTGGCCTGCGCCCAGGACGTCGGCAAGGCGCTCAACCCGCTCTCCGTCGTCGGCCAGATCCAGGGCGGTACGACGCAGGGCCTCGGTGTCGCGGTGATGGAGGAGATCATCGTCGACCCCAAGACGGCGAAGGTCCGCAACCCCTCCTTCACCGACTACCTGATCCCGACCATCCTCGACACGCCGACCATCCCGGTCGACGTCCTCGAACTCGCCGACGACCACGCCCCGTACGGGCTGCGTGGCATCGGCGAGGCACCGACCCTGTCCTCGACTCCGGCGGTCCTCGCGGCGATCCGCAACGCGACGGGCCTGGAGCTGAACAGGACGCCGGTACGCCCGGAGCACCTCACGGGCACCTGACCCCCCGGGGTCGAACCGGCGTGTTTCCCGGGGGAGTTGATCCCCCGGGCCCCCAATGTCCGTCCTGGGCCGTCCCCCGGGCCGTGCACATCCCAAATCCCGTACGTCGTGGAAGGCGACGCACGGGTGCCCCTGTGAACCTTGGGAGACGGCACCATGACCCAGCAATCAGTGGAGCCCAGGACCACGGCCGACGACGCGGGAGAAGGCACCCGCGTCCCGGCCGGACGCTCCTGGCTCGACCGCTACTTTCACATCTCCGGGAGAGGCTCCTCCGTCGCGCGGGAGGTCCGCGGCGGCGTCACCACCTTCATGGCGATGGCGTACATCCTCCTGCTCAACCCCCTGATCCTGTCCGGCAAGGACGCGGCCGGCGACACGCTCGGCCAGAAGGCGCTCATCACGGCGACCGCGTTCGCCGCGGCCTTCACCACCCTCCTGATGGGTTTCGTCGGCAAGGTGCCGCTCGCGCTCGCCGCCGGCCTGTCCGTCTCCGGCGTGCTCTCCTCGCAGGTCGCCCCGCAGATGACCTGGCCGCAGGCGATGGGCATGTGCGTGCTGTACGGCGTGGTCATCATGCTCCTGGTCGTCACCGGCCTGCGCGAGATGATCATGAACGCGATCCCGCTCGCCCTCAAGCACGGCATCACCATGGGCATCGGCCTGTTCATCGCCCTCATCGGCTTCTACAAGTCCGGCTTCGTGCACCAGGGCAAGGCCACCCCGGTCACCCTCGGCCCCGCGGGCGAACTCGCCGGCTGGCCGGTGCTGCTCTTCGCCGGCACCCTGCTGCTGATCTTCATGCTCCAGGCCCGGAACATGCCCGGCGCCATCCTGATCGGCATCATCAGCGGCACGGTGGTGGCCGCGGTCCTGAACGCGGCCGGGGTCATCGACCCCAAGCAGTGGGCCAGCGGCGCCGCCCCCGAACTGCACGGCTCCGCCGTCTCCATGCCGGACTTCTCGCTCTTCGGGCACGTCGAGTTCGGCGGCTGGGGCAAGGTCGGCGCGATGACGGTGGGGATGATCGTCTTCACCCTCGTGCTCGCCGGGTTCTTCGACGCGATGGCCACCATCATCGGCGTCGGCACCGAGGCCGGGCTGGCCGACGACAAGGGGCGGATGCCGGGCCTGTCCAAGGCGCTGTTCATCGACGGCGCGGGCGGCGCGATCGGCGGGGTCGCCGGCGGCTCCGGGCAGACCGTGTTCATCGAGTCGGCGACCGGTGTCGGCGAGGGCGCCCGGACCGGGCTCGCCTCGGTGGTCACCGGCCTCTTCTTCGCGGCCTGCCTGTTCTTCACACCGCTCACCGCGATCGTCCCGCAGGAGGTCGCCTCCGCGGCCCTGGTGGTCATCGGCGCGATGATGCTGATGAACGCGCGGCACGTGGACTGGGCCGACCGGGCCACCGCCATCCCGGTGTTCCTGACGGTCGTTCTGATGCCGTTCACCTACACGATCACCACGGGTGTGGCCGCCGGTGTCATCTCCTACGTCGCCATCAAGGCAGCTCAGGGCAGGGCTCGGGAGATCGGGGCATTTATGTGGGGCCTGACAGTGATCTTCCTGGTCTATTTCGCCCTCAAGCCCATTGAGAGCTGGCTGGGCGTCCATTAGACGCTCGGCTGGCTCGGCCGTGAAGGGGCCGGTGGTCGGCTGCGGGTCCGTTGTGGCTGGTCGCGCAGTTCCCCGCGCCCCTGGCGGGGCGCTTTCCCTCAACCTCGTTTAGGAGATCCGGACATGCTGGACATCGCCGAGGAGTTGGACCGGTGGCTCGCCGAAGGGCGGGACTTCGCCGTGGCCACGGTGGTGGCCGTCGGCGGGAGTGCGCCGCGGCAGCCCGGGGCCGCGCTCGCGGTGGATGCCGAGGGCACGGCTGTGGGGTCGGTGTCCGGTGGGTGTGTGGAGGGGGCGGTGTACGAGTTGTGCCGGCAGGCGCTGGAGGACGGGGAGACCGTGCTGGAGCGCTTCGGGTACAGCGACGAGGACGCGTTTGCCGTGGGGCTGACCTGCGGCGGTGTCATCGACATCCTCGTGACGCCGGTCCGGGCGGCGGATGCCGTCCGGCCGGTGGTGGTGGCCGCGCTGGCCGCCGCCGTCCGCGGGGAGGCGGCGGCGGTCGCGCGGATCGTCACCGGGCCCGGGGAACTGGTGGGCCGCGCCCTGCTCGTCGATGCCGAGGGCTCGTACGAGGGCGGCTTCGGCGGCCACCCCGAACTGGACCGCACGGTCGCCGCCGAGGCGGCGGCCTTCCTGGACGCGGGCCGCACCGGCACCCTGGAGATCGGAGAGCAGGGCTCGCGCTGCGGAGCACTGCTCACGGTGCTGGTCGAGTCGTCCGTCCCGCCGCCCCGGATGATCGTGTTCGGGGCGATCGACTTCGCGTCGGCGCTGGTCCGCGTCGGCAAGTTCCTCGACTACCGGGTGACGGTGTGCGACGCGCGGCCCGTCTTCGCGACGCGGACCCGCTTCCCGGAGGCCGACGAGATCGTCGTCGAGTGGCCGCACCGATACCTGGAGCGCACCCCGGTCGACGGCCGCACCGTCCTGTGCGTCCTCACCCACGACGCCAAGTTCGACGTCCCCCTGCTCCGGCTCGCCCTGCGCCTCCCGGTGGCGTACGTCGGCGCGATGGGCTCCCGCCGCACCCACCTGGACCGCAACGAGCGGCTGCGCGAGGTCGGGGTCACGGAGCTGGAGCTGGCGCGCCTGCGGTCCCCGATCGGTCTCGACCTCGGGGCACGTACGCCCGAGGAGACCGCGCTCTCGATCGCCGCCGAGATCGTCGCGAACCGGCGTGGCGGCAGCGGGGCCGCCCTGACCGGGGCCCACACCCCGATCCACCACGACGCGACGTCGGCCCCGGCGCGGCGGATCGGGTCGGTGGCCTAGCCTCCCCGAGCCGGCCACCTCCCCCGTCGAGCGGAGCGCCCGGTCCGTTCCCCCGATCGCCGTACCGGTCCGGGCGCCAGGGGACGATGGAAGCGCCTTCCCGGCCGTGGCACAGCGTCAAATGACGCATACGGCGGCGGGAGTTCCGTTCTCATGCGACCGGGGTGCAAGCGGGCCGGTTCACCCCTCCTCCGCCCAGCGCCGCAACCCCGCCAGGTCGAGTACGACGGTCCGCCCCCGCCTGGTGGCCACCAGCCCCTCCTGCTGCATGGCCCGCAGACAGCGCACCACCGACTCCCGGGACGCCCCGGTGGCGGCGGCCAGTTCACGCTGGTTCACCTGGACGGCGACCGCGCCCGGCAGCGTCTCCGGCGCGGCCGAGCCGTACTGGACGGCGAGCTTCACCAGGAGGCCGGCGACCCGAGCGCGGGTGGTGCGGGCGCCCTGTTCGGCGCGGAGTCCGTCGGAGTCCCGTAATCGGCCCACGACCGTGCGAAGGACCGACAGGCACAGGCCCGCGTCGTGCTCCAGGAGCCGTACGAAGGCGTCCGAGGCGACCACCACGCCCTCGCTGCGGCGCATCGCGGTGACCGTCGCGCCCCGCGGCCGGCCGTCGATGCAGGAGAGTTCGCCGAGGAGTTCACCGGGGCCGCGCAGGGCGAGCAGGCTGGTGTAGCCGTTGGCCGAGTCGACCGTCGCCTTCACCAGACCGCCGGTGAGCAGCACGACGGAGTCGGCCGCCTCGCCCTCGCGCATCAGGATCTCGCCGCGGACCCACCCGCGCGCGTGGCCCGCCTCCCGTAACAGCTTCGCTTCCCCGGGCGAGAAGAACGCCACCTCCGAGCCTCCCCGGCCGCGTCGACCCACGGTGACCGTTCGGCACCGGAGGGCCACTGTCCATCGTGCGGCCGGGGTCTGCCAAGGGGCGCCGGGTCAGGGGCTGCGGAGCAGGGCGTTGACCGCCCGCCCGAACACCGCCCGGGCGGTCCGGCGCACCAGCGGGTCGAAGGCCGACGGCAGCCCCCGGATCCGCAGCTCCTCGTGCCACAGCACCCGGGTCCGGCCGCCGGGGCCGGGGCGCACCTCCAGTTCGGCCCAGCCGAGCACCACCCGGCCGTGTTTGACCAGCCGGCACCGGCCGGGGCCGCCGTCCTGCGGGGGATGCCAGACGGTCACCTCCATGGGATCCTCGAAGGACAGCGGTCCGAGTCCGGAGCGCGCCACGAAGACCGTGCCCTCGTGGGTCGGGGGATCGGTGAGCACGGTGATCCGGGTCAGCGGGACCACGTCGGCGTGCCGGGACCACTCCGTGAGCCGGCGCCACGCCTCGTCGATCGGCAGTGGAGCCGTCCGTTGGAGGAGGAAGTTGACCACGGCACGATCGTAGGGAACCGGCCACCGGTTACGGGACGCGCACCGACTGTTCACAGGACCGACAGAATCGTCCAACCCGGGCCCGACCGGGCTCCGGACCCGTACGATTCCCGCCATGGCGGGCAAACCGCCCGCCTTCACGGGGAGTTGGTCATCATGCCCTTGAAGACCTACGGCGTACTGATCACGCGGGCGGTCGGCATCCGGCGCGAAGGCGCCGCCGGGACCCCGCACTACCAGATCCACCTCACCGACGACTCCGGCACCGACTACCGGGCCGCCGTCAACGTCCTGTCCCAGCAGAAGCCCGCCGACCTGCTCTACCTCGTCGACGACGACTTCAGGCACCCCCTCACCGCCCGCCTGGAGGGCCTGACGAGCGGCTGGAACACCCTGCCGCCCGGGCCCGGCGGACCCAACCTCGACTTCGTGCGCGGCAACCTGTTCGACCCGGCGAAGATGCGCGTCCTGCCCGCGGACCGCCCCGGCCCGGACAACGACCTCGCCGACCTGCTCGACCACTACGTCCGGCGGGCGGTCGACGACCCCCGCGCCCGGCTGTACCTCTTCGGCGAGCGCTGGGGGCCCGAAGCCGCAGTCAAGGACAAGGTGTTCGGCTTCCTGCCCGGCAACGGCGTCCACGACATCCACATGAACCAGGGCAACAGCGGCCGCTTCGCCGCCGACGACGGGGTGTGGCAGGACGGCGGGCTGCTCATCCGCCTCCCCGGCGGCGACATCGACGGTGGCGACGGCCAGGGCCAGGAGCGCTGGGTCGGGGTCTTCCTCGCCTTCCAGAGCCAGGCCTGGCACACCGACGACGCCACCGGCCACACCCTTCCCGACGTCGACGTCTCCCGCCCCGCCACCGGCGGGCAGCCGGTGCGGATCGTCGCCGCGCTGGTCAACCCGCCCGGCCCGGCCCCCGAGGCGGAGGCCGTCACCCTCCTCAACGCCTCGCCCGCCCCGGCCGACCTCACCGGCTGGCGGCTCGTCGACCGCATCGGCCAGTCCTCCCCGGTCCCGGCCGGCCCCCTGGCCGCCGGCGCCACGCTCGCCGTGCCGCTTTCCGGTGGCGCCCAACTCGGCAACCACGGGGGCGAGATCACCCTCCTCGACGCCGCGGGCCTCAAGGTGCACGGGGTGTCGTACACGGCCGAGCAGGCGGCCCGCGAAGGCTGGTGGGTCGTCTTCTGACCGGTTTCCGACCGGTTCCGGCCGGGACCCTGTCGTGGGCGTACGGCGGTACGGCACCATGAGCGCGACCCGTACCGCCGTCGTCCCGGGGGGCGTCTCGTGGAACACGAACCGCACGGCAGTCTCGACGAGTTGATGCGCGAGCCCTATCCCCTCTACACCCGGGCCCGGGCGGCGGAGGGGCTGCTGCACGTGCCCGAGCTGGATGCCTGGCTGGTCGCCCGGGACACCGACGTCCGCGAGGTGCTGCGCCGCCCGCTGGACTTCTCGTCGGCGAACGCGTTACGGCCGGACGTGCTGCCCTCGCCCGCCGCGCTGGAGGTGCTGGGCCGCGGCTTCGGCGGCCGGCCGGTCGTGGTCACCTCGGACGGGGAGCGCCACCAGCGGCTGCGCGCCCCGCTGGTGCGCGCCCTGTCGCCCGCCCGGGTCGCGGCGGCCCTGCCGTACGCCCGGGAGCGCGCCGCCGCCCTCGTCGACGGGTTCGCCGAGGACGGCCGGGTGGAGCTGATGTCGGCGTACGCCCTGCGGCTGCCCGGTGACGTCATCGGCCGGATCGTCGGAATCGACCCCGCCGACGTGCCGCTCGTCGTGCACGGCGGGCACCGGGCCGAGCAGCTGCTGTTCCGGCCGCTGCCGGAGGCCGAGCAGATCGCCGCCGCCGAGGACGTGGTGGCCATGCAGCACGTCCTGGACCGCTGTGCCCGCGACCGCTACGCCCGTCCCCGCGAGGACCTGGCCACGGAGATCGTCGCCTCCGTGGCCCAGCCCGGGCAGGGCGAACTCCCGCCGGACGGCCGGCACGAGGCCGTCGCCCATCTCCAGAACCTGCTGATCGCCGGGCACCTGACCACCACCGCGCTGATCGGCACCACCGTGCTGCACCTGCTGAGCCACCGGGACCAGTGGGAGCTGCTCCGCGAGCGGCCCGACCTGATCCCGGCGGCCGTCGAGGAGGCGGCCCGCTACGACGGCGCGCTCCAGGGCTTCCGCCGGGTCACCACCCGGCCGCTCACCCTCGCGGGCACCGAACTCCCGGCCGGGGCGGAGCTGTTCGTCGCCTTCGGCGCGGCCAACCGCGATGCCTCGCGTCACCCCCGCCCCGACACGTTCGACATCACCCGCGACGCCCCCGCCCGCCACCTCGCCTTCGGCTTCGGCGCCCACGCCTGCGTCGGCGCCCAGCTGGCCCGCGAGCAACTCCGCGTCACCGTCGAGGAACTGACCCGCCGTCTGCCCGGCCTGCGGCTCGCGGAGGGCCGCCCGGTCACCATGCGGCCGACGATGATCCACCGCTCACCGGAGGAGCTGCACCTCACGTGGGCGGTGGCTCAGGGGCGGCGCCCAAGGGTGGCTTAGGGGCGGCCCCTAAGGGCGGTACACCTCGCCCGGTACGGCCTTGCCGGGGGCCAGCAGCTGCGGGACCGTCACGAACACGTAGCCGCGTTCCTTGAGGGCGTCGATGATGCCGGGCACGGCCGGGACGGTGCCGCGGTAGATGTCGTGGAGCAGGATGATCCCGTCCCGGGACGCCTGGTCCAGGACCCGTCGGGTGATGAGCCGGGGGTCGGTGGTCAGGTAGTCCTTGGCGGTGACGCTCCACAGCACCTCGGAGAGGCCCAGCTCACGGCAGATCCGGTGCACGTTCGCGTCGGTGCGGCCCTGCGGCGGACGCATCAGGGTGGGCCTGCGGCCGGTGAGGCGCTCGATCGTGTCGTCGGGGCGGGTGAGTTCCTCGCGTATCTGCCGGTCCGGGATCCGCGTGAGGATCCTGTGGTCCCAGGTGTGGCTGGCGACCTCGTGCCCCTCCGTCGCCATCCGCTTCACCAGCTCCGGGTACTTCTCCATGTGCCGCTTGCCCAGCAGGAAGAAGGTCGCCGGGACGTGCTTCTCCTTGAGGATGTCGAGCAGCCGGGCCGAGTTCTCGCTGGGGCCCGCGTCGAAGGTGAGCGCGATGCACTTCGCCTCCCGGCAGTCGACGGTCCCGAACCGGGCCTGACCGTTCTTCACGGCGTGGGCGCGGGCGTCGGCGGGTGACGTCGTGTCGACCTGCGCGCAGCCGGACAGGGTCAGGGCGAGACAGACGGCGGCGACGGTCGGGAACCCGAACAGCCGTCTTTCCCTCTTCTTGATCGGAAGCTTGCTCCACAGTGACATGCGGGGACTATACACACGGTGTATAGAATGCGTGTGCGAATTAATGGGGGCGGACTCGGCTTCCGGTGCCCTCGGGTGTGAGCATGGAGGAAGGGGACCCGACCTCACCCGGAGAGGACCGGCCGTGCGCTACCGGGACCGTGCCCACGCGGGCCGCGAACTCGCCGCCGTACTGCGGAAGTCGTGCGACAAGGGGGAGCTGCCGGACCCGATCGTGCTGGCCCTGCCCCGCGGTGGCGCGGCGGTCGCCGCACAGATCGCGCGGGAGCTGCCGGCCCCGCTGGACGTCCTCGTCGTCCGCAAGATCGGCGCCCCCTACCACGAGGAGTTCGGCGTCGGCGCGCTCGCCGGGGACGGCCCGCCGCTCTTCGACCTCGCGACCCTGACCCGCCTCGGCCTGGACGAGGAGTCCCTGGCCCCCGTCGTGGAGCGCGAGCGGCAGGAGCTGCGCCGCCGCGAGCGCCGCTACCGGGAGGGCCGGCCGCCGCCCGAACTGCGCGGCCGTACCGCGATCGTCGTCGACGACGGCCTCGCCACCGGCAACACCGCCCGCGCCGCCCTGCGCCACGTACGGCTGCGGAACCCCGCCCGGACCGTCCTGGCCGTCCCGGTCGGCGCCCCCGACTCCCTCGACGCGCTCGCCGCCGAGGCCGACCTCGTCGTCTGCCCGCACCGTCCGGTGATCTTCAGCTCGGTCGGGCAGTGGTACGACGACTTCGCCCAGCTGACCGACGCCGACGTGCTCGACGCGCTGCGCGGGGCCGGGGCCTGACGGGGGAGGGGCGCGCGGTGCCGGAACTCTCCGAGGACGAGGCGCGGCGGCGGTTCACCGCGGCCCGGGTGGCCCGCCTCGCGACCGTGGACGAGACCGGCCGCCCCCACCTGGTGCCGGTCGTCTTCGCACGGTACGGCGCCGACGGGATCGTCACCGCCGTCGACCACAAGCCGAAGACCACACCCCGCCTCAAGCGGCTGCGCAACATCGCCGCGCGGCCGTCGGTCTCGCTGCTCGTGGACCTGTACGACGACGAGAACTGGGACCGCCTCTGGTGGGTCCGGGCGGACGGCGACGCGACGCTGCTTTCCGCCGACGCGGCGCTCGTCGAGCCGTTGCGCGAGAAATACCCGCAATACCGGGAGCGGCCCCCGAACGCCACGGTCGTTCTCGTGACCGTCTCGCGCTGGACCGGCTGGCGGGCGGCCCCCTTGTAGACGGTGAATTTCCACTCCGGGCACGGCCGGCCCCCGGGCAAGGGCCCCGACGACACCCAGGCCACGGAGATGGGCGACGACGGGACCGATCATGGTGCGGATCAGGGTGGTGCAGGTCATCTGGGCCTTCGTCCACCGTCGTTTCGCGTAGATGCAGCAGTGCTGGATACGATTTGGCAAGGTTTCCGGCGCTACGGGCGGACGGGTGATGGCGACGCGGATCGCGGGCTACGAGGTCCAGGGCGAGATCGGGCGCGGCGGCATGGCCGTCGTCTACCGCGCGACGGATCTGCGCCTGGACCGGACCGTCGCCCTGAAGCTGCTCGCCCCGGAGATGGCCCGCAACGACACCTTCCGCCGCCGTTTCACCCACGAGTCGCGGGTGGCGGCGGCCCTCGACCATCCGCACATCGTGCCGATCTTCGAGGCCGGCGAGACGGAGGGCGTGCTCTACATCGCGATGCGGTACGTGTCGGGCCCGGACCTGCGCGCGCTGCTGGACCAGGAGGGCGTGCTGCCGGTGGACACGGCGCTGCGCGTCGCCGCGCAGGTCGCCTCCGCGCTGGACGCGGCGCACGAGCACGACCTGGTGCACCGGGACGTGAAGCCCGGCAACGTCCTGGTGGCGGAGGGTACGGACAGCGAGCACCCCGAGCACGTCTACCTCACGGACTTCGGCCTCACCAAGAAGTCGCTGTCGCTGACGGGGTTCACCACGGTCGGCGAGTTCGTCGGCACGCTGGACTACGTGGCGCCGGAACAGATCTCGGGCCGCCCGGTGGACGGTCGTTGCGATCTCTACAGCCTGGCCTGCGTGGTGTTCGAGATGCTGGCCGGCGGGCCGCCGTTCGTCCGGGACGAGGACATCGCGCTGCTGTGGGCGCACCAGTACGACCGGCCGCCCGCGCTGAGCGAGGTGCGGTCGGGGCTGCCGCCGAAGTTCGACGAGGTGTTCGCCCGGGCGCTCGCCAAGGCGCCCGAGGACCGGTACGGCACCTGCCTGGAGTTCGTGGGCGCGCTGCGGCTCGCCGCGCACGGCGCCGGCCCGGCGGAGGAGCCGGCGCCCGCGGACCGGTCCGCCGACGGCGCCCCCACGGCCGGCCGGGACACCATCGGTGGTACCCCGCCGCCACCCGCCTGGGCCCGCCCGGTACTGGACCGCTGACCCCTGCCCTCGCGGCTCTCCGTGCGCTGCCCCAGGTGGCTCGGCTGCCCCGGGCGGGGCGGGGTGTCCAGCAGGCCCACGCGCAGACGTCGGCGAAGGCGGGGACGGCGACGTCGGCCAGCTCCCGCGCGGTGCGCTGCACGTCGGAGCCGGTGCCGATGCGCACCCGGCATCGCTCAGCGGCAGCCGCTGCCGTACCAGCCGCTCGGAGGGGTCGGAGCGGGCCGTCAGGGCCACCGCCCGCGCCCGCCCGTCCGGGTCCGTCAGCGGCACCAGCCACGCGTGCCACACGTGCCGCGCGCGCTCCGGGTCGGCCGGGTCCAGGCGGAGGCGGCTCTCCTGCGGCCCGCCACCGCCCGGCACCCGCCACATCCTCGTCTCGGCCTCGGCGCTGCCGGGGTAGGGCGCGATGTCCGTCAGCCGCAGCCCCCGCATCGTCCCCTCGGCCGGCGACAGCGCGCGCCGGGTGCCGGCGCGGACGCAGCGCGACCCGTCGAAGGCCCAGGCTCCGAGCGCCCGGCCGGACGCGGCGGCGCCGGGCCGGTCACGGCGGACACCACCAGCCGCTCGGCGCCGCCGGGCCGCTCGCCGGAGGGCCTGCGGTGGACCAGGACGTCCCGGTCCAGCCGGTGCCCCCTCCCGATGGCGCAGGGCGGCCGTCCCGCTCCACGGCGTCCCGGCGGCGGCCGCCCGCCAGGCGTTCTGGTCCGGTTCGGCGAGCGGCAGGGCCGCCCGGTGCCCCAGGATCTCGGCGGGCGGACAGCCCGGCAGCAGCGCGGCCCCGTCGCTCCAGCCGGTCACGACGCCCCGGGCGTCGATCGTGGCCTCGGCGGTGCGGGCCCCCTGGGGGCGGCGCGGGTCCGCGCCGGGTGGCTGGGAGGGGTGGGACGCCGTTCCCTCGCCGCTCGTCCTTCGCGGAACCTGCACGGCCGGCTCTTCTCCCCAGGATGATCCCGGCCGACACGGAGCACCGATCCGCCCCGGTTCCCGGGTCCGGGCTCCCGGCACGGCGCTCGTGACAGGCCTGTGACAGCCGGCGGACACCTCCCGGCACACGGCCGGCGCCTACCTCCGCCGGATCCGCGCCGAGCTCGACATCAACACCACCGCCCAGCTCGCCCGGCTGGCCATTTCCCTCGGCCTGTGACCCCGCTCCGCCCGACAGATCGGCCGCGCCGTGACAGCGTGGGAACAGCGGCCGATCACGGTGTCCTGGAGGCGGAGATGGCAGTGAACGGGCTCGGACTGGTGGTGCACGGCGGACGCGCCGAGGCGGTGGACGCGGCCCGCGCCGTACGGGAGTGGGCCGCCGAGCACGGCGTGCGGTGCACGGACATCGACGTATGGCACGACGGCGGACGGCACCACTCGGGGGAGGAGGTCGAGGCCGCGGGCGACCCCGACCTGATCGTCACCCTCGGCGGGGACGGCACCTTCCTGCGCGGCGCCCGGCTCGCCGCCCGCAACGACGCCCTCGTCCTCGGCGTCGACCTGGGCCGGGTCGGGTTCCTGACCGAGGTGCCGGTCCGCTCGGTGCGGGCGGCGCTGGACGCGGTCCGCGAGGACCGGTTCAGCGTCGACAGCCGGCTGCTGCTGACCATGCGGGCCTCCCGCCGCCTGGAGATGCCGGCCGACATGGAGACGCTGATGCAGTACGGCCGCGGGCCGCTGCTGCCACCGCCCCAGATCCGCACGGACTGCGCGCAGGACACCGACTGGGGCGTCCCCCTGCACATCACCGCCGTCAACGACGTCGTCCTGGAGAAACTCTCCCGGGACCGCCAGGTCTCCGTCGGCGTCTACGTCTCCGGCCGGCTGCTCGCCTCCTACTCCGCCGACGCGCTGCTGGTGGCCACCCCGACCGGCTCGACCGCCTACAGCTTCGCCGCCGGCGGCCCCGTCGTCTCGCCCTGCGCGGAGGCGCTCGTCTTCACCCCGGTCGCCCCGCACATGACGTTCAACCGCTCGGTCGTCACGGCCCCGAACGAGGCCGTCGGCCTGCGGGTCCTGGAACGCTCGGGGCAGGCCGCGGTCAGCGTCGACGGCCAGGTGCGGGGCGTCCTGGGACCCGGGGACTGGATCGGCGTGTACGCCGCCCCGGCCCGGCTGCGGGTGGTGCGGCTGGCGGCGATGGACTTCTACGGCCGGCTGCGCGAGCGCATGAACCTCACCGACGCCCCGGCCGCGGTCGCCGACGGCACCCCCGCGCCCCTGTGGTCGTTGACCGCGCCCCCGCCCGGCGACCTCGCCCACCTCTCCTTCCCGCTCCTCGACGACCAGCGTGCCCAGGCGGAGGCGCTGTGCCCCGACCCGGACGACGGTGCCGCCCCCGCGCTGGAGCGGGCCGCCCTCCCGGAGCATGCGCGGGAAGGCGGCCCCCGCCCGTGACGACCGGCCGGTCACGCTCCTGACGGGTCCGGCCGGTCGGCGGAGCGCACCGCCGGGATGCCGAGCGCGACCGGCCCGGTCTTGCAGGAGTCGTGGCAGTCCTTCTCCAGGCTGCAGCACAGCGAGCAGATCGCCCCCGAGTGGAAGGGGCAGTTCGCCACGTCCGGCCGCTCGAAGTCGGTCGCGCACACCGTGCAGGTCAGCGTCACCGCCGACGGCAGCCCGTCCGCGCCGAGCAGCGGCTCGGCGAGGTCGTCGACGCGGGCGATGTAGTACTTCCCCTTGGTCAGCACCGCGAACAGCGGCGAGAGCACCATCGCCAGGAACAGCGCGATGAAGGGCGAGTACGCCTTGCCGTACTCCCCGAACGCGTTGAAGTACGCGGCGATCGAGACCGCCGACGCGATCAGCATCGAACCGAAGCCCACCGGGTTGAAGTTGTGCAGATGGGCGCGCTTGAACTCGATGTACGACGGGCTCAGCCCCAGCGGCTTGTTGATGACCAGGTCGGCGACGACCGCGCCGATCCAGGCGATCGCCACGTTGGAGTAGAAGCCCAGCACGGTGTTGAGGAAGCCGAAGACACCGCCCTCCATCAGGGCCAGCGCGATGCCGACGTTGAGGAAGATGTAGACGACCCGGCCCGGGTGACGGTGGGTCAGCCGGGAGAAGAAGTTCGACCAGGACAGCGAACCGGAGTACGCGTTCGTCGAGTTGATCTTTATCTGGGAGAGGATCACGAAGAACGTGGCCAGGCCCAGCGCGACCGGCGCCGCGAACGTCTTGAAGCCCGACACGTACTGCTGGATCGGCTCGTTGGCCTTGGCGAGGCCCACGCTGCCCGCGATGTAGAAGGCGAGGAAGGCCCCGCCGATCTGCTTGGCCGCGCCGAGCACCACCCAGCCCGGACCGGCGGAGAGCACCGCACCCCACCACTTCTTGCCGTTCTCCGGCGTCTTGTCCGGCATGAACCGCAGGTAGTCCACCTGCTCACCGATCTGCGCGATCAGCGACAGCGCCACACCGGCGCCCGCGCCGACCCCGAGCATGCTGATGCTCGACCCGGTGGGGGAGTCGCCCGCGAAGTGCGTGAACTCCGAGAACTTGCCCGGCTCCTGGATCGCGATCGACACGAACGGCGCGACCATCAGCACCAGCCACACCGGCTGCGTCCACACCTGCATCTTCGACAGCGCGGTCATCCCGTAGATGACCAGCGGCAGGATGATGAGGGAGCAGATCAGATACCCGACCGCGAGCGGGATGTGCAGGCCCAGCTCCAGGGCCTGCGCCATGATCGAGCCTTCGAGGGCGAAGAAGATGAAGGTGAAGCTGGCGTAGATGACCGAGGTCAGCGTCGAGCCGAGGTAGCCGAAGCCCGCGCCCCGGGTCAACAGGTCCATGTCGATCGAGTACTTGGCCGAGTAGTACGAGATCGGGATACCGGTGAGGAAGATGACCACCGCGGCCGTCAGGATCGCCACCATCGCGCTGGAGAAGCCGTTGGAGATGGCGATGGAGCCGCCGATCGCGAAGTCCGCGAGATAGGCGATGCCGCCCAGCGCGGTGGTGGCCACCACGTACGGGGTCCAGCGGCGGAAGGACTTCGGCGCGTAGCGCAGCGAGTAGTCCTCCAGGGTGTCGTTCTGCGCCCAGTCGTTGTACGTCCGTTTGCCGTCCGTCCGGCTGTCCGTCCCGCCGTCCGCCACGGCCGGCGGCGCCTCTTTGCCGACGATCTCCGTCACGACTCTGCCCTCTCTCGTCCCCGGTCGTTTGCACGGAAGAGTCGCGGCACGCTGTTTCCCGAACGTTTCACCCGCTTTAAAAGACAAACCTTGATACTTCCCGTGGGAAGTATCGGGCACCGGCTCAGAGTTGGGCGACGATATGGAAGTCGAAGGCGTCCGCCCGCGCCAGGTACAGCCGCTGGGCAAGATGGTTGCCGCGCAGCCGTACGACACCCCGCGGGCCCTCGTACGACACCGCGTCCCCCAGCGCGCACATCGCCCGCACGTCCAGCGACCGCGCCCGCTCGGCCAGCGCCGCCAGCAGCCGCACCCCCTCGAAGCACGACTCGCCGAGGCTCCCCACCACGGGCGCGTGCACCCCGAACCGCGCCGCGTACCGGGCGCTGAAGTCGAGGCTCTCGGCGGTCGCGAGGGTCTCGAAGAAACCGGCCGCCGCCCAGAGCCCGTCGGTGCCGTCCGCGCCGGTGGCCAGCAGGATGTTCTCGTCCATGTGGGTGCTCAGCCGCAGGCAGCGCTGGTGCAGCCCGTACCCGGCGAACGCCCGGTTGAAGCGGGCCGCGTCCGCGCCGACCAGCAGCATCAGCACCGCGTCCGCCTCGCACCGCTCGACCCGGCGCAGCACCGGGCCGAACTCCTCCGTCCCCAGCGGCACGAACACCTCGTCCCGCACCCGGCCGCCGCACTCCCGCGCATACCCGCGGGCCGCACGGGCGGTCACCCGCGGCCACACGTAGTCGTTGCCCACCGTGCACCAGCGCCGCACCCCGGCCGACTCCGCCAGCACCCGCATCGCGGGCAGCAGTTGGGCGGCGTCGGTCTCACCGGTCAGGAAGACGCCGGGAGTCCGCTCGCCGCCCTCGTACTGCGCGGTGTAGACGTACGGCACCCGGCCCGCGACCCGGGGCAGCAGCGCCTGCCGGACCGCCGAGGTGTGCCAGCCCACCACCCCGTCCACGGCGCCCAGCGAGACCAGCGCCCCGACCTCGGCCGCCACCCGGGCCGGCGGCGCCCCGCCGTCCACCGTGAGCAGCCGGACCTCCCGGCCCAGCACCCCGCCCGTGGCGTTGAGTTCCTCCACCGCCAGCCGCGCCGCCGACTCGCAGGACGGCCCGAGGACACCCGCCGGCCCCTGCAACGGAACAACCAGGGCGACGACCAGCGGCACACCCGTCGGGTCGCTCGGCGGCGCCGGACGCATCGGGCCACCTCCGTGCGGGCATGGGGAACGCGGATTCCGGTCCCGGGCCCCGGCGCCCTCGCCAAGACTCGTATTCTGCGCGCACAGTAGACCTGACGGAAGGACACCGGCAATGCCGTCCGTACCCTCCTCGCCGGACCTCGCCCATCTCCTCGGCCATGCCGAGCGGCGCATCGTGCAACGGCTGGCCGCGGTGCTGGCCGAGGAGGACTGCGCGGTCGAGGAGTGGCGCGTCCTGTCGCTCGTCGGGGACGGCCGGGGACACCCGATGTCCGAGATCGCCGACCACGCCCTGATGCCGGCGCCCAGCCTGACCAAGCTCGTCGACCGGATGGTCGCCGGCAACCTGGTGCACCGCCGCCCCGACCCCCACGACCGCCGCCGGGTCCTGCTCTACCTCACCGAACGCGGCCAGGACCTGTATGCCCGCGCCGCCCACCGCGTCCACGCCGACCAGGCCCGGCTGCTCGATGCGCTCGACGACGGGACGGCGCTCGCGCGGCTCCTCCCGCAGCTCACGGCGGCGGCCGGGGCCGAGGTCCGGACGGCGGACGCGGACCGCCCGGTCCTCACCTAGCCGGACCGCCCGGCCTCCGCTCCCCGCAGGCGTCACCAGCCCGTGAACAGCAGATGGTTCACCAGCAGCGCCAGTACCGCCTGGGCCGTGAGCCAGACCCGCGGCCGGGGCAGGAAGGCGCAGGCCGGGAGCAGCCACATCGCGAACGGGAGCCAGATCCGCTCCGTCTCCGCCTTGCTCATGCCGGACAGGTCGGCGACGAGCAGCGCGAGCAGGGTGGCGGCCACGAGGAAGGCGAGGCGGAGCTCCGGGGCGGGCGCGGTGCGGCGGTGGAGCAGGACGGCGCCCGCCCGCCGCAGCCCTGCCGCCGTCGCCAGGCCGGTGATCACCACCGTGCAGGCCAGGTTGGCCCACACCCAGTAGCCGTACGGACGGGTCCCGCCCACCCCCTGGTAGTAGCGGGTGACCAGCAGCCGGTACCCCTCCCACCAGTCGAACCCGGCGAGCGTGAACACCAGCGGGACCACCGCCGCCCCCGCCACCAGCAGCGCGAGGACGAGCGGGCGGGCCCGGACCCGGCGCCGGCCGAGCACCAGTACCGCCGCCCCGACCAGCGCGAAGAGCGTCAGGCCGTACGACAGATAGCAGGTCAGCCCGTACAGCAGCCCCGCACCCGCCGCCCACGCCACGGACCGTCCGGTCACCGCGAGCGCCAGCAGGGCCACCGCCCAGGCGGCGACCGCCGCGAAGTACCCGTCGGCCGAGGCCCCCACCCACACCGCGGCCGGGGCCAGCACCAGGAAGGGCGCGGCCCGCCGGGCGAGCCGCTCGTCGGCCAGCGCCCGCACCGCGACCAGGACGGCGACACAGGCGGACGACCCCACGGTGATGCACCAGGCGCCCGCCCAGCCGCCGCCGTGCAGCCCGATCCGGTCCAGCAGGACGAAGGTGAGGGTGGCGCCCGGCGGATGCCCGGCGATGTGCGCGGGCCAGGGCGCGGGGGAGCCGCTGACGATGTGGTGGGTGAAGTCGCGCAGGGTCGCCGGGATGTCGTGAAACCGGCCGATGACCGTCAGATACTCGTTCGGACTGGTCAGCCGGCCCGCCACCCCCCGCTGCCAGCCGTCCACCAGCGCCAGCGACCACGTCCAGGCCAGACAGGCGCCCCAGGCCGCGCCGAGCAGCCCGCGCCACGGCAGCCGTACGGCCAGACGCGGGCCGTACGCCACCACGCCCGCCGCGACCAGCAGGGCGGACGGGGTGCCCGGGCCCACGTGCGGGTCCCAGTCGGCGAAGAGCGGCGGCCAGTGCACGAACAGGACGCGGTAGGCGTCCTGGAGGTGCCGGCCGACCAGGACGGCCACGAGCACGAGCAGGGCGGCGGCGAGGACGGCGTACAGATCGGCACGGCCGTCGGGACGGGGAGCACGGGTCACACCGGAACGCTAGGTCGGCGACCGGGCCGGAGCGTGGATCAAGGGGCTGACGTCAGACTTTCGTCATGGGTCGGCGCCCCGTTCCGGGGGTTCTCCCGGCCTACGGTCGGACCATGCGAGACGACGACCCACGGCTTCCCACCTCCCCCGGCTTCTGGCGCAGCCCGCTGCGCGGCACCTGGTTCACCTCGGTGCTCGGCCTCGTGCTGCTCGTCGGCATCACCGTCCTCTTCGTCACGGGACTGCTGTCGTACGCGGCCTACAACCCGAACCTGGCGCCGGTGAACGACCAGACCCCGGACAAGGGCATCCTCGGCTTCTACCTGTTCTCCTGGCCGACGAACCCCTCCTGGCTCTACCGGCTCACCCAGGGCCTGCACGTCACCCTCGGCATCGCCCTGATCCCGGTGCTGCTCGCCAAGCTGTGGTCGGTGGTCCCGAAGCTGTTCACGCTGCCCCCGGCCCGCTCCCTCGCGCACGCCCTGGAGCGGATCTCGCTGCTCCTGCTGGTCGGCGGCGGCCTCTTCGAGTTCACCACCGGCGTCCTCAACATCCAGCTCGACTACCTCTTCCCCGGCTCCTTCTACCCCCTGCACTTCTACGGCGCCTGGGTCTTCTTCGCCGCCTTCCTGGCCCACGCGGCCCTGAAGACCCCGGCGGCCGTCCGGGCGGTCCGTCAACGGCGTCAGGACGAGGCTCAGTTGGAGTCGCCACGGCCGACCGCGCCCACCGTCTCCCGGCGCGGGGCGCTGTGGTTCGTCTCAGGCGCCTCCCTGCTCCTGCTCGTCACCACGGCCGGGCAGAGCATCGGCGGCGCGTTCCGCCGTACCGCTCTGCTCGCCCCGCACGGCGGAGCCGACCCCGGCAGCGGCCCGAACGGCTTCCAGATCAACAAGACGGCCGCCTACGCCGGGATCGACACGCGGGAGACCGGGGCGGAGGCATGGCGGCTCGTCGTCACGGGACGCGACGGCCGCACCGTCCGCCTCACCCGCCCGGAACTCCTCCGACTGCCCCTGCACAGCGCCGCGTTGCCCATCGCCTGCGTCGAGGGCTGGTCGACCGCCGACCAGTGGTGGCGCGGGGTACGGCTGCGCGACCTCGCCGCCCTCGTCGGCTACGACGGCGACCCGCCGGACGTGCTTGTCGAGTCCCTGCAGCTCCACGGCGCGTTCCGGCGCGCGGCCCTGCGCGCCAACCAGGTCGCCGACCCGCGCTCCCTGCTCGCCCTCCAGGTGAACGGCGAGGACCTGTCCCCCGACCACGGCTACCCGGCCCGCGTGATCGTGCCCGCCGCACCCGGTGTGCTCAACACCAAGTGGGTGGCCCGGATGACCTTCGGAGACCTGTGATGCTCCCCCGCCCTGCCCTCGGCAGCCCCCTCCAACTCCTCCTCCTGGTCTGCTCGTTCGCGCTCGCCGCCTACGCCGGCGTCCGGCTGCTGGCCGGCGACTGGCTGGGCGTGGCCCTGTGGGTGGTGGGGGCGGCCCTGCTGCACGACCTGGTGCTGCTGCCGCTGTACTCGCTGGCCGACCGGGCGCTGGTACGGGGGCTGGGGGCCGCCGGACGCCGGGAGTGGGTGCTGTACGTCCGGGTCCCGGCCGCGCTCTCCGCGCTGCTCCTGCTGGTCTGGTTCCCGCTGATCAGCGGGGCGATGGCCGGGCACTACCGGTCGGCCACCGGCCTCTCCCCGGACGGCTACCTGACCCGCTGGCTGCTGATCACCGCCGTGCTCTTCGGCGGCTCGGCGCTGCTGCTGGCGCGCCGGCTGCGCAGGGCGGCGAAGCGGCGCCCGCCGGCCGCCCACTGACCCGCCGGCTCCCAGCCCCGCGCGTACCGCAGCAGGGCCGGGGTGCCGAGCCGCGCCCACAGGAACGGGGCGCCGACCGCGTCATGGGCGTCGCCGGTCAGGTGCACGTCGGCCCGTTCGTCGACGTCCACCGCGGCCGTCTCGGCGATCAACAGCCCTCCGGGTACCAGGAGTTGCGCCGCCCTGCCGAGCAGGGTGCCCGGGTCGCCGCCGATGCCGACATTGCCGTCCATGAGCAGGACGGTGCCCCAGCGGCCCTCACCGGGCAGCGGCTCGAACACCGAGCGGCGCAGCGCCTGGCCGCCGAGCCGCACGGTGTGCTCGACTGCGGCGGCGCTCACATCGATGCCGAGCACGGTACGGCCCCGGAACGCGAGTTCGGTGACAAGCCGCCCGGGGCCGCAGCCGACGTCGAGGACGGCGCCCTCGCAGCGGTCCAGGACCGCCCGGTCGACCGGGTCGGCCCGGGCGCACCAGCGCTCGACCTCCAGGGGCAGCAGCCACCCGTCGGTCCGCCTCAGGAACAGCGGACCCTGGCCGGCTCGCAGGGCGGCGGCGTACGGGTCGGCGGGGTCGGCGCCGGTCCAGGCGACGGCCGGCGGGACGGTCATCGGCGGCCCGTTCCGCTGTGCGCCGCGTACCGGGCGAGCGCGGCGGCGAAACGGCCGTGCGGAACGAGGGCGGCGACGGCCGCCGCGTCCGCCGCGGTGTCCACGTCCCGCAGCCGCGGCAGATCCCGTACCCGCAGCCCCGCCGCGACGAGCCGCCGCCGCTGCACGGCCCCCGTCTCCGGCACCGACATCGGCACCCCGCGCAGCAGCGCCGGATCCGGATCGGCCAGCCCCAGCGCCCAGAAACCACCGTCCTCGGCGGGCCCGAAGTACGCGTCGCACTCCCCGAAGTCCACGGCGAGAAGGGCCGGGGTGACCTGCGGGGTGTCCATGCCGATGAGCAGCGTCGGCCCGCTGCACCGGGCGAAGGCATCGGCGAGCCGCTCGTCCAGCCCCCCGGCACACTGCGGCACGACATCGAACCCCGGCGGCAGCCAGGGGCCGGGGGCGCCCTCCAGGGCCAGGACCCGGCGCGTCGCGGGCGTCTCCGCCACGGTCCACAGAGTGTCGGCGAGCGACGCCTCCGCGAGAGCGGCGGCCTGCTCGGCCGAGAACGGCGGCGTGAGCCGCGTCTTGACCCTGCCGGGACGGGGCTCCTTGGCGATGACGAGAAGGGTGGTCATGTGGGGTTCCTTGGCTGGTGCGGAGGGCTGGGGCTGGGGGCGGGGGGACGCTTACCGGCGCTGGCAGGGTGCCGCCCACGCTGAGAAGAAGCGGCGGCCGCAGCGCCCCTTCAGGGGCGCGGGGCTCTGTCGATGTGCGGCTCCGCCGCGTGGGCGCGATCAACCCCCACCCACCCGCACCCGAGCCGGCTCCCGCAGCACCCTCCCCATGTCCCGCACCGCCTGCCACGTGCCGAGCCACGTGCCCGTCACCTTGGAGGAACCGACACGCGGCCGGTAGGGCACGTCGTGCTCCACCACCCGCCACCCCGCGTCGGCGGCCCGCACCACCATCTGCAGCGGGTAGCCGCTGCGCCGGTCGTCGAGGTCCAGCGCCAGCAACCCCGCCCGACGGGCCGCCCGCAGCGGCCCGAGGTCGTGCAGCCGCAGCCCGGTCCGGCGCCGCAACATCCGCGAGAGCGCCAGGTTCCCGGCCCGGGCATGCGCCGGCCACGCCCCCCGCCCCTGCGGACGCCGCCGCCCCAGCACCAGGTCGGCGTCCCCGTCGGAGACTTCCCGCACGAACGGCACCAGGAGCCCCGGGTCCATCGAGGCGTCGCAGTCGCAGAAGCAGACGATGTCGGCGGTGGCCGCGGCCAGCCCCGCGTGGCACGCCGCGCCGAAGCCGCGCTGCGCCTCGTGGACGACGGTCGCGCCGAGCGCCCGGGCGACGTCCGCCGAGCCGTCGGTGGAGCCGTTGTCGACCACGAGGGCCCGCCAGCCCACCGGGATCCGGCCGAGCACCCAGGGCAGGGCCGCGGCCTCGTTCAGACAGGGAAGGACGACGTCCACGTCCGTCGACGGTGAGGAAGATGAGGTGGTCACGGCTTTCACCCTACGAACGCGAACCCGGCATACCGGGCGTCGGCGTCTTACGAAACGCGGACGTCGGACCCGGGCTCCCCGGCCCCGGGTTTCTTACGAAACGCGGACGTCGCGACCGGCCCCCACCCGCGGGCGCGACACCCGCGACGGCCCGGTGCGAGGGTGGAGGCATGCAGCAGCCGTACGAGCTCACCGCGGACCGGCCCACCACCGAATCCGCCCGGGTCCTGGTCGTCGACGACGACCCGACCGTCGCCGAGGTGGTCGCCGGGTATCTCGACCGCGCCGGTTACCTGGTCGACCACGCCGCCGACGGCCCCACCGCGCTGATCCGCGCCGCCGCCCACTGGCCGGACCTGGTCGTGCTCGACCTGATGCTGCCCGGCATGGACGGCCTGGAGGTCTGCCGACGGCTGCGCGACCGCGCCCCCGTCCCGGTGATCATGCTGACCGCGCGCGGCGACGAGGACGACCGGATCCTCGGCCTGGAGGTCGGCGCCGACGACTACGTCACCAAGCCCTTCAGCCCCCGGGAACTCGTCCTCCGGGTGGAGTCGGTGCTGCGCCGCAGCCGCCCCGCGCCCGCCGCGCACGCCCTGTCCACCGCCGGACTCACCCTCGACCCCGGCGCCCGCCGCGCCACCAAGGACGGCGTCGAACTCGCCCTCACCCTGCGCGAGTTCGACCTCCTCGCCTTCTTCCTGCGGCACCCGGGGCGGGCGTACGGCAGGGAGGACCTGATGCGCGCCGTGTGGGGCTGGGACTTCGGCGACCTGTCCACGGTCACGGTCCATGTCCGACGGCTGCGTGCCAAGGTCGAGGACGACCCGGCCCGGCCGAGCCTCATCCAGACGGTGTGGGGCGTCGGCTACCGCTTCGAGCCCACCGGACAGGGACCGGAGGATACGGCGGCAGAAGGGGAAGGGGTGGCCTGACATGCGAGACACCCTCCTCATCGCCCTGTACGCCTTCGCCGGGGCGGCCGGCACGGGCCTGCTGGGGGCGGCCGTGCTGCGCCTGCTGCGGCGCCGTTCGCTGACCGCGTCCGTCGCCGTCGTCGCGTCCGTCGGCGTGGTCGCGATGCTCGCCGGCACCCTCGCCGTGGCCTGGGCGATGTTCCTCTCCTCGCACGACCTGTCGGTGGTGACGACGGTCGTCGCGATGGCGGCCGCGGTGTCGCTGGCGACCGCGCTGATACTGGGCCGCTGGGTCGCCGCCCGCAGCCGTGAACTCGTCCTCGCGGCACGCTCGTTCGGCGAGGACGGCGACTTCGCCGCCCCTGTGACCCCGGCCACCGCCGAACTCGCCGAGGTGAGCCGCGAGCTGGCCGCCACCAGCGCGAAGCTCGCCGAGTCCCGGGAACGGGAACGCGCGCTGGAGACCTCGCGCCGGGAACTCGTCGCCTGGATCTCGCACGATCTGCGCACCCCGCTCGCCGGGCTGCGCGCCATGTCGGAGGCGCTGGAGGACGGTGTCGCCACCGACCCCGACCGCTACCTCAAGCAGATCCGCACCGAGGTCGAACGCCTCAACGACATGGTCGGCGACCTCTTCGAACTCTCCCGCATCCACGCCGGGACGCTCGCCCTCAGCCCGAGCCGGATGTCGCTGTACGACCTCGTCGGCGACGCCCTCGCGGGCGCCGACCCGCTCGCGCGCGAGCACGGCGTACGGCTGGTCGGCGACCGGGTGGAGCCGGTGCCGGTCGAGGTGGACGGCAAGGAGATGAGCCGGGTGCTGGGCAACCTGCTGGTGAACGCCATCCGCCGGACACCCCCCGACGGCACGGTCGCCGTCGCCGCCGAGCGCGGCCCCGAGGGGGTCGTCGTGTCCGTCACGGACGGCTGCGGCGGCATCCCCGAGGAGGACCTGCCCCGGGTCTTCGACACCGGCTGGCGCGGCAGCCACGCACGGACCCCACCGGCCGGCGCCGGACTCGGCCTCGCCATCGTGCGCGGGATCGTCGAGGCCCACCAGGGCCACGCCACCGTGCACAACATCCCCGGCGGCTGCCGCTTCGAGGTCACCCTGCCGACGGCGCCCTAACTCATCGCGAGCCCGCGAAGGCCGGGAGCCCGCGAAGGCTCATCGCGAGCCCGCGAAGGCTCATTCCGAGGCCGCGAACTCCCGCATCCCCTCCGCGAACCCGACCTCGGCCTTCCAGCCCAGCTCGGCCCGCAGCCGGGAGGAGTCGGCCGTGATGTGCCGTACGTCGCCGAGCCGGTACTCCCCGGTGACCACCGGCGTCGGGCCGCCGTGGGCCTCCGCCAGCGCGCGGGCCATCTCCCCGACGGTGTGCGGCTCGCCGCTGCCGGTGTTGTACGCGGTGAGCAGGCCAGGGGCCGCCCCCGCCTCCAGCGCCACCGCGTTGGCCGCGGCCACGTCCCGGACGTGCACGAAGTCCCGCCGCTGCCGCCCGTCCTCGTACACCCGCGGCGCCTCCCCGCGGGCCAGCGCCGAGCGGAAGAAGGAGGCCACGCCCGCGTAGGGGGTGTCGCGGGGCATCCGGGGGCCGTACACGTTGTGGTAGCGCAGCGACACCGCCGAACCGCCCGTCGACCGGGCCCAGGCGGCGGCCAGATGCTCCTGGGCCAGCTTGGTCGTGGCGTACACGTTGCGCGGATCGACGGGCGCGTCCTCGCCGACCAGTCCGGGCGTCAACTCGGCGCCGCACACCGGGCAGTTCGGCTCGAACCGCCCGGCGTCCAGATCGGCGGCCGCGCGCGGCCCGGGCCGTACGACACCGTGCCGCGGGCATGCGTACCGGCCCTCTCCGTACACCACCATCGAGCCGGCCAGCACCAGGTGCCGTACCCCCGCCTCGGCCATCCCGGAGAGCAGCACGGCCGTACCGAGATCGTTGCGGGAGACGTACTCGGCGGCGTCCCCGAACCCGACGCCGAGGCCGACCATCGCGGCCTGGTGGCAGACGGCGTCCACGCCCGCGAGCGCCCGCCCCACCGCCACCGGGCTGCGCACATCGGCGCCCGGATCGTCCCGCACGTCGAACACGACCGTCTCGTGCCCGCGCGCTGCCAGCGCCTCGACGACATGGGACCCGATGAACCCGGCACCGCCGGTGACCAGTACACGCATACGGCCACGCTAGGCCCGCACGGGCGCCGGACCACGTGCCCACACCCGTACGTCACGACTCCGTAAGACGATCCCGTTCCCTTCCGCCGTGGGTCGTTGAATTCGGCGCGGCCGACGCCGGTGCATGATGGCGGCCGGAGATCCGGATTTCCCGTCGTACACGAAACGCCTGCGGAAGAGAGACAGGAATGTATTCGCGCTTCGTACGGAGATGGTCCGTGACCGGGTCCGCCCTCGCCGTACTCGCTCTGGCGCCGGGCTGCAGCACCCTGGCGGAGGGCGACCTGCACGTCCACGCGTCGCCCGCGCATGCGTCGTCCGCGTCGCCGTCGCCCGCGTCCTCCGGGCCGACCCCGGTCTCCCCGTCACCGGCGCTCACCGGCCCCGCCACCGCCGACCTGCGGGATCCGGCGGAGGTGACGAGCGTGGACGGGCTGCTGAAGACGCGGATCGTCGTCGAGCGGAAGAAGGTCGACCTCGCCGGCCGACGGCTCTGGGCGCTGACCTACAACGGTCAGTACATGCCGCCCACGCTGCGGCTGAGGCCGGGGGACCGCATGGACGTCGAGTTCGAGAACCGGCTGGACCAGCACACGAATCTGCACGTCCACGGAATGCATGTCTCGCCGTCCGGGAATTCCGACAACATCTTTCTGAGTATCGCCCCCGGCAAGACGTTCCACTACGCCTACCGATTCCCGAAGAACCTCGCTCCCGGCACCTACTGGTACCACCCGCACCCCGACATGGACTCCGCGGCACAGACCGCCGGGGGCATGTCCGGCATCATCGTCGTGGACGGGCTGGAGCAGTACCTGCCGTCCGGGCTGCGGCATCTCACCGAACACGTCATCGCGCTCAAGGACTTCCAGATCGTCCGCGACCGGATCAAGACGCAGAACCTGAAGATGGGGGCGCCGACCACCCGCACCGTCGACGGGCAGCTCAACCCGAGGATCGCGATCCGGCCCGGGGAGACCCAGCTGTGGCGGCTGGCGAACATCGGCGCCAACATCTTCTACAAGGTGGCCCTGAAGGGACAGAAGTTCCACGTCGTCGCCCAGGACGGCTTCCCGGTCAACACGGTCTACCAGGCCGACTCGCTCATCATTCCGGCCGGTGCGCGCTACGACGTGCTCGTGCAGGGCGGTCCCCCGGGAACACGGCTCCTGGAGACCCTGCCGTACAACACGGGCAAGGCCGGCAACCAGTTCCCGCAGGCCACCCTCGCCACCGTGCGGTCCACCGGCGAGCCGATGACCGCCCAGCCCCTGCCGACCGCCTTCGCCCCGGCCCAGGACCTGGCCGCGGCCCGGGTCGCCGCCCGGAAGACGATCACGTACACCGAGAACAAGGCGGGCACCAAGTTCTACGTCAACGGCAAGCGGTTCGACCTGCATCGCGTCGACTTCCGGTCCCGGCTCGGCACCGTCGAGGAGTGGAACCTCCGCAACGACACCGACGAGGTCCACTCCTTCCATCTGCACACCGACGACTTCCAGGTGATGAGCATCAACGGCAGGCCGCAGCGGAACTACGGCTTCCAGGACACCGTCGACATCCCGCAGCGGGGCCGGATGGTGATCCGGGTCCGGTTCGCGGACTTCGCGGGCCGGACCGTGCTCCACTGCCATGTCCTCAACCACGAGGACCTGGGCATGATGTCGGTGCTCCAGATCGACAAGTAGCCACCGGACCACCCGGAACCCAGGTCCAAGTGCCGAGAAGGGTTCGGACCGTGGGCGGGTCCCGGCCGCGGACCGCGTCACTGGCGAAGGAGGGCGTGCCCCGACGGTTCGAGGCGGAGGGCGTGCCCGTCTCCCTGGTCCTTCGGGGGCGGGAACTGTTCGCCGTCCACGACGTGTGCTCGCACAGCGCGGTCTCGCTCTCCGCGGGCGAGGTCGAGGTCGACAGGTGCACGGTCGAGTGCTGGCTGCACGGCTCCCGGTTCGACCTGCGCACCGGGCGCCCGCTCGACCCGCCGGCCACCCGTCCCGTCCCCGTGTATCCGGTGCGGGTGGCGGACGGACGTGTGTACGCCCGTCTGGCACCGCCGAGCGCGGGATGACCCGGCCATCGGACGACCCGGCGGCGGAGCGGGCGGACGCGGCCCGCGACCGTGCCCGGCCGCTGGCGGCGGCCGCCCGGCTGGTGGCCGACCGGGGAGCCGGGAACGTGACCATGGACGCGGTCGCCCACGAGGCCGGCGTGGGCAAGGGCACGCTCTTCCGCCGGTTCGGCGACCGGTACGGACTGCCGCCGGCACTGGTCGACCAGGTCGAGGCGGACTTCCACGAGGCGTACACCTCCGGGCCCCCGCCGCTCGGGCCGGGCGCACCGCCCGGCGACCGGCTGACCGCGTTCGGCTGCGCCCTGATCGACCGCGTCGCCGACGCCACCGACCTGGGACCCGCGCTCGGCCGCCGGGTCCCCTGCGACCGCCGCCGCATCTCGCCCTACGGCCGCCCCTTCCACGCCCACATCTCAGCCCTCCTGCACGAGGCGGGAGTCCAGGCCGACCACGACCTGCTCGCCCACGCCATGCTCGCCTTCGTGAACCTCGAAACCCTGGACCACCTGCGCGAGGAGCCCCACGTCAGCACCGAGCGCCTGCGCCACACCTGGACGGACCTGGTACGCCGGGTGGCCGCCCCGCAGCCGGGGTGACGGGCGCCCTCCGCCGTCGGGACCGGAGACGCGGCGGGAGCGGTGGCGCCCAGCGCGGCGCTCTTCAGTGCCGTGACGCGCCCGATGACGAGCCCCACCAGCACGGCCGCCGTGTCCGGTTCCGTGACCGGTAGTGCTCGTCGACGTGCGGCGGCACCTGTCACTCCGGTGTCGGCCACGGTCTGTGCGGAGGTCCGCGGCGCTTCAAGGCTTCAAGGACGGGGTCCGACAGGGGAGTTCGGCGGCCCGGACGGATCGTGGGAGAGCTGTTCAAATGCGTCTCGGCACGTGTGTGCCTAGGCTGGAAGGCGGTCGAGTTCCTCATCGGATTCCTCATCGGATTCCTCATCGAGCAAGGCGTGGCGAGGAGGCTGAGTGCGATGGCGAAAGTGCTCTTCATCGTGAGCGGGGCGACGTATTGGGTCCTCAAGGACGGCACGAGATACGCGACCGGCTACTGGGCCGAGGAATTCGCGATGCCGTACAAGAAGATCACGGAGGCCGGCCATGACGTCGTCGTCGCGACGCCGGGCGGTGTGACCCCGAACGTCGACATGATGAGCCTGCGCCCGTCGATGGCGGGCGGTGAGGAGGGCGCCCTCGAACTGGAGGCCATCATCCGTTCCGCGGAGGTGATGCGGCGGCCTCTCAAGCTGTCGGACGTCCGCCTGGAGGACTACGACGCGGTGTACCTGCCCGGCGGCCACGGACCGATGGCGGACCTGGCCTTCGACGCCGACGTCGGCCGGCTGCTGACGGCACAGCTCGCCTCCGGCAGGCCGCTCGCCATCGTCTGCCACGCCCCCGCGGCGATCCTGGCCACCAGGATCCACGGTGAGTCGCCCTTCGCCGGGTACCGGATCACCTGTTTCACCGACGAGGAGGAAGCAGCCGTCGGCCTGGCCCCCAGGGCGCCGTGGCTGCTGGAGACCGAGCTGAAGGAGAAGGTCGGCATCGACTTCAGCCGCGGTCCGATCTGGGAGCCGTACATGGTGGAGGACCGCAACCTCATCACCGGTCAGAACCCGCACTCGTCCGCGGTCCTCGCGGACCGGCTGCTCGTGCTCCTCAAGTGAGCGCGGCGTCGGCCGGGTCCGGCGGACTGGTCGGTGGTCAGAACGGCAGGTCGATCCAGGTGCCGTTCTGCGCCACGCGCAGGCATCCGGTGAGTCCGGCGTCGTCGAACGCGTTCGCGATGTCGGCGCGCTCCTCGCTGAAGTGGGCCCAGCCGTCGCAGTGGGCGGGAACCACGACGGGCGCGCCCAGCACCGACGCGGCGGCGCTCGCCCGCTCCGCGGACAGCGTCAGCGGGCGCCCGCGCATCTTGGCAGGAACGCGGGCCGCCCCCATGAAGAGAACCGCGACATGGATCCGCGGCAGGCGCCGGGCGATCTCGGCGACGACACCCACGGAGGCGTTGTCACCGCTGACGTAGACGGTCGGCAGGCCGTCGCCGCTCAGGACGAAGCCGGTCACCTCGCAGTTCACGTGCCCGTCCTGGTCGCGCTCCCCGTCGTCCGGCCCGTGCTGGGCCGGAACGGCGGTGATGTCGAGCGCCCCGCCGTCGGGCCGGACGACGCGGGCGGTCTCCCAGTTCGCGAGCGCCTGCGCGGGTGCGCCCGGCCGCCCGGCCGCGGCAGAACCGGTCAGCACGAGCGGAGCCCGGAGCGCGAAAGCCCGTCCCCTGGTGTCCAGGTTGTCGGGGTGCGGGTCATGGCTGACCAGTACGGCGTCGACGGCACCGAGGTCCGCCTCGGTCGCCGCGGGGCCGGCCGTCTTGGTCAGACAGCCGTGGGCGCCCGCTTCGTCGAACGTCGGATCGCACACCAGGCGCAGCCCGCCGATGTCGATGACGGTGGTCGGCCCGCCCAGCACCGCAACGGCACAGGGCCGGCGTTCAGGACCGACAGTGTGAGCCATGACCGCACCTCGCTGATGACGTGGACCGCCGACGGTGGACTCCAGGCTTCCTCACCGACGGCGGGCGGGCACGGCGAACGACCGCCCGGACGCTGTCGGCGCGGTGCGGCGAGCGCGGTGCGGCGAGCCTCGTGCGGTACCGGACGTCCCCGGCGCGGATGCGATCGCCCTCCGGGTGCGAGACGGTGGAGCGGCACAACGTTTCCGGGCGCCGAACCGGGCCGACGGGCTCCGGCCCCGGCCGGCACGGCCGTCGACGGGGCCGGGAGTCTCGGGGCCGGAGGGCGATCCGCCATGGAATACCTCGTCACCATGACCACCCGCGTCCCGGAG
Source organism: Streptomyces sp. NPDC048288 (assembly GCF_043201555.1). Classification (NCBI taxonomy): domain Bacteria; kingdom Bacillati; phylum Actinomycetota; class Actinomycetes; order Kitasatosporales; family Streptomycetaceae; genus Streptomyces; species Streptomyces sp. NPDC048288. The sequence goes on along the minus strand of NZ_JBICZD010000006.1, from coordinate 433,745 downwards.
GGAACCTCTCCGGAGGAGGTCGACGACGTCCGCGCGCGTGAGGCCGCCAACTCCCGCGGGCTCGCGGCGGCGGGCCACCTGCTGAGGCTCTGGCGGCCGCCGTTGCGGCCCGGCGAGTGGCGCACCCTCGGGCTGTTCGCCGCCCCGGACGCGGCACGCCTGGAGGACCTCCTCGCCGCCATGCCGCTGCGTGTCTGGCGCAGCGACGAGGTCACACCGCTCACCCCGCACCCGAACGACCCGGGCCCGGCCTCGCGAGGGGCGGCGGGCGCGGCCCGGGAGTTCCTGGTCGCCTTCGCCGCCGAGGGCGCCCCGTCGCGGGCGTTGGCGGACACGGCCCCGGCGGAGGCGGCCCGTGCGAAGGAGCTGGCCGAAGAAGGCCACTTGGTCCGGCTGTGGCAGACCCCGGGCGACAGGGCGCTCGGCCTGTGGCGCGCCCGTGACCCCGCCGACCTGCGGATCGTCCTCGACTCGCTTCCCCAGGCGCCGTGGCTCTCCACGGAGACGACACCACTGACCGAACACCCGAACGATCCCGGGCTCGGGCCGCGCGAGGGCTGACGGCCTCGGCGCGGGGGTACGACCTTGTCCGCGCCGCCGACGGAACGAACAAGGTCAGGCGCGCGTGCCCTGGCGGGGGCCGCCGTACTCGGCGTCGCCGACGTGCTCCAGCCAGTCGACGTCGTCCGTCTCCCACAGGGCGATGTGCGTCATGAAGTGGTCGGGCGCGGCGCCGTGCCAGTGCTCCTCGCCCGGCGGAGTCCAGACCACGTCGCCCGGACGGGCTTCGAGGATCTCTCCGCCGCGGGACTGGATCAGGGCGATGCCCTCGACGATGTAGAGGGCCTGGCCCAGACCGTGGGAGTGCCAGGCGGTCCGCGCACCGGGGGAGAAGCGGACCGTGTTGGCCCGGACACGGGAGGGATCCTCGCCGCGGTGGAGGACGTCGGCCCATGCGTCCCCGGTGAACCACTCGGCCGGCAGTTTGACCGTCGGCTGCTTCTTCAACAGTTCCATCGTGAAACGTCTCTTTCGTGCTGGTGCGGTCAGGCGGCCGGGCCGTTCTCCAGGACGGGCGCCGGCACGATCAATGGAAGCGCTGGTCACACGGATGAGGAAGGCAAGGCTGTTCCAGGTAGGGGCAGTACCCCCCTCCTGGGCGGCGGCCCAAATCCGGATGCCTGGCGCGGGCACGGTCGGCTACCGTCCTCTCCGTGCAGGTGCGCAGGCCCAGGACGCCTTACGTCTCCGCCGCCGACCCTGATCTCCGCACCGGCTACCAGTAGTGGCGTCGGCCGGCGACCGCGTGGCCGAGCGAGCCGAGGACGAACAGGACGAGCCCGATCACGAGCAGGATGACGTGTCGGCCGCTGATGGTGGGGTGAGGGTGGCCCGCCCGGGTTCTTCAGCTGGTCAGCAGGCGGTTGAAGAACGAGCGGTAGTGGCGGAGCGCCGTACGCGGCGCTTCGGTGTCGGCGTCCCCGCCTCGGCTCCACTGCTCTTCGAGCTCCTTCCGGTGCTGGTCGAACGTCGCGGCGAGCGTCCGCATGACGTGGGCGACCAGGCTGTCCGCGGCCTGCACGGTAAGGAGACGGTTGGCCGCGCCGTGGGCAACGAGCGGATGACGGCCGAAGGGCAGGCTAAGAAGTCGAAGGGCGCGGCCCGTCAGGCCAAGGAGAAGACGAAGGACGTCTTCAAGCGCTGACAAGTCGACCACCGGGCGGGCTCTCCCTTCGGAGGCCCGCTCCTTCGTACCGCCACGTCGTCCGTCTCCTGGTCCAGGAGGGGCCAGGGGCCCGATGAATGCGGTGATCCCGGCCCTGTGCATCTCGTCGGTCTCCTCGCGCGGGCGGGAATTTGCCTCCGGGGCACATTCGACGAAGCCCGGACCGCACCCGCGTGAGGTTTACGTAACTCCCCTTTAGTCCCGATGAATTGGTTCGGCAATCGCCGCTGGCTGAAGTAGTGGTCACACGCAGCGGCGAGGGGTGAGGAACCCGGCGCCAGGCATGGAGGATGTCATGCCCGAGATGTATTTCGACGTGCGCTGGCCCGATGGTGACGTCCAGCGCTGCTATTCCCCCTCCACGGTGATCGAGGACTACTTCACGGTGGGCACCGAGTACACGGTGGACGACTTCCTGGAGCGCAGTCGGACGGCGCTCGGAATCGCCGGTGAGAGGGTACGGGAGAAATTCGGTTTCTTCTGCACCGGTGCCTCCGGTCAGCTGGAGCGGCTTGAGGAGACGGCCCGTGTCCGCGCCTTCCCCGCCGAGGGCCGGATCCTGGTCGAGGCGCTCCTCAACGCGGACGGAACCCCACGATGACCCCCGTACCCCGGCTCGACGGAGCCCTCCCCCAGAGTCTGAAGGACCTGGGCGGTACCCCCATCGCGGCGGTCGTGATAGGCGGCGGCCAGGCGGGACTGTCGGTCAGTCACTGCCTGGGCGAGCGCGGTGTCGACCATGTGGTGATCGAGGCCCACCGCGTCGGGCACGAGTGGCGCGAGCGCCGCTGGGACTCCTTCTGCCTGGTGACCCCCAACTGGCAGTGCAGGCTGCCCGGTCACCCCTACACCGGCAGCGACCCCGACGGCTTCATGGTCCGCGACGACATCGTGCGCTACCTGGAGGAGTACGTCGCCGCCTTCCGGCCGCCGCTGGTGGAAGGCGTGTCGGTGACCCGGCTGCGCCGGTCGGCGCACGGCGTCTTCGAAGTCACCACCACGGCAGGGGAGTTCACCGCCCACCAGGTCGTCGTCGCCACCGGCCCCTATCACACGCCGAAGCTGCCCCGGACGGCCGAGCGACTGCCCGCCGCCATCGAGCAGTTCCACTCCTCCGGCTACCGCAACCCGGACCAACTCCCCGACGGCGCCGTCCTCGTGGTCGGCACGGGACAGTCCGGCTGCCAGATCGCCGAGGACCTCCACCTCGCCGGCCGCCAGGTCCACCTCGCGGTCGGCAGCGCGCCGCGCGTCGCCCGCTTCTACCGGGGCCGCGACTGCGTGGCCTGGCTCGACGACATGGGCCACTACACCAAGAACATCGACGGCTTCGACGACGCCGACGCGGTGCGGCTGCGGGTCAACCACTACGTCACCGGCCGCGACGGAGGCCGCGACATCGACCTGCGGGCCTTCGCCCGCGACGGGATGCGCCTGTACGGCCGCCTCACGGAGGTCGAGGGACCGGTGCTGGAGTTCGCCGACGACCTCAAGACCAACCTCGACCACGCCGACGGGGTGGCCGAGAGCATCAAGGACGCCATCGACGCGCACATCGAGGCGGCCGGCATCCCGGCGCCGACCGAGGCCCGCTACCGGCCCGTGTGGCAGCCGGACGACCAGCCGGGCGTCCTCGACCTCACCGAGGCCGGTGTCACCTCCGTCGTCTGGGCCACCGGCTTCGCCCGCGACCACCGCTGGATCGAGATCCCCGCCTTCGACGGCCGCGGCTACCCCATGCACCGGCGCGGCGTCGGCAGCGTTCCCGGCCTGTACTTCCTGGGCCTGCCCTGGCAGTACACCTGGGGCTCGGGCCGGTTCGAGGCGGTGGGACGGGACGCCGAGTTCCTCGCCGACCACATCGACGCCTCGCGCCGCCTGGCCGACGTCTGCGGCACCCTCACCGGCGCGCCCAGCGCCCTAGCCTCCGCCCTCCCGATCGGCTGAAGGGCCCCTGCGGACCATGGTCTTCGACGCCCACCGGCACATCGGTGTCCTGCCCGCCCATCCCTTCTACGGCGGCCCGCCCGTCCACCCCGACACCACCGCCCGCGCCACCATCAAGCAGCTGATCGCCGACCTGGACGCCGAGGGCACCGAACGCGCCCTGGTCATCCCCAACTACGGAGTCCCCGACCCCGCCATCGCCTTCTCCTTCAACGAGTTGGCGATCGAGGCCGCCCAGTCCGACGACCGGATCCGGGCCGGCCTGTGGGTCTCACCGCGCCCCGAGGACGAGCAACGCACCGCGCAGGCACTGGCGTTGGCGGGCGAGCCCGGGGTGAAGGCGCTCAAGCTGAGCTTCCTGCTCGGCGGCCGTCCCACCGACCCGGCCTGCCGCCCGCCGCTGGACCGTATCTTCGCCACCGCGGCCCGGCACGGGCTGGTGGTCCACGTCCACACCTCGCCCGGCGCCGCCTCCGACATCGACGAGGTCGGCCACCTCGTCGACTGGTACGCCGACCGGGTCCCCGTCCATCTCGTGCACTTCGGCGGCGGGATGAGCGGTCACATCAAGCTCGCCGGCTCCCGGTTCTTCGACTGGATCACCGCCGGCAAGCGCGTCTACACCGACCTCTCCTGGGCCATCGGCTTCCTGCCGTACTGGCTGGCCCGGGAGATCGAGCAGCGCGGCATCGGCCACGACCGCGTGCTCTTCGCCAGCGACCAGCCCTGGGGCGACTTCACCGGCGAGTACGCCCGGCTCGCGGCCGCGACCGGCGGCGGCGAACTCGCCGACCTCGTCTTCCGCGACACCTTCGCCGCCCTCTACGACTGACCGACGCCCCTCGCCGACCACCCCCTCGCCAACCACCGCCTCGCGCAAGGAGATCCCCGTGTCCGAAACCGCCGCCCAGCTCAGCGACGTCGAGCAGAAGTCCCTCGACGAGATCCCGCACCCCTCCCTCCCCGAGGGCTCCAGCATCTACGGCTCCACCAAGGTCTTCCCCGACTACCAGGCCGAGGACGGCGAGACCTACTTCACCCTCGTCCACGGCATCGCCCACGAGTCCTCGGTGTCCTTCGTCGCCGTGCTCCAGGCGACCCGCGCCCTGCGCAAGGGCTTCGAGACCGCCATCTACTTCTACGGCCCCGGCTCCCTCAACTGCCTGGCCACCCGCGGCTTCCCGACCACCGGCAACTCCGCCTTCCCCGGCGAGCACAACATCAACAACCAGCTCAAGACGTTCATCGCCGAGGGCGGCAAGGTCTTCTGCTGCCGCTTCGGCCTGTCGCTGCACGGCGCCCGCGAGGAGGACCTCATCGAGGGCGTCATCCCCACCCACCCCCTGGACGTCCAGGACGCGCTGATCCACTACGCGCGCAAGGGCGCCATCATCAACTCCACCTACCAGCTGTAGGGAGACCCCGCGATGAGCACCGGCACCGGATCGACGGTGGATGTGCGGATCATGACCCGCGCCGAACTCGCCCTGCACGGAATCGCGTTGGACACGCCCGTGCGACGGCCCGACGGCGCGGGACCCAGCGACGACGGACACGTCCTCGTCGACGGTGCCGGTGCCGCGCTTCCCCGCAACCCCGACAGCCCCTACCGGGTCCGCGACGGCAGGGTGTGGCTGGGCGAGGAGACCGGACAGCTCACGGACACCGGCCTCACCCTCACCCCCGTACAGCGCCCGGGGTTCTACGACCTCACCACCGCCGACGGCGTCCCGTACGAGCACATCGCCCGCCTGCACGGCGCCGACGTCCTCGCCACCACCGTCGTCCAGACCTGTATCCGCTACGCCGAGTCCGACCGCTGCCGCTTCTGCACCATCGAGGAGTCACTGCGCTCCGGTGCCACGGTGGCCGCCAAGACCCCGGCGCAGCTCGCCGAGGTCGCCGAGGCCGCCGTACGGCTCGACGGCGTCCGGCAGATGGTCATGACCACCGGCACCACCACCGGCCCGGACCGCGGCGCCCGCAACCTCGTACGGTCGGTGCGCGCCGTCCTGCGGGCCGTCCCCGGCCTCCCCGTCCAGGTCCAGTGCGAACCGCCCGCCGACCTCGCCTGGATCCGCGCCCTGCACGATGCCGGGGCCACCGCGATCGGCATCCACGTCGAGTCCCTGGACGACGCGGTGCGCCGCCGCTGGATGCCCGGGAAGTCGACCGTCCCGCTGGCCGAGTACGAGGCCGCCTGGGACGAGGCGGTCCGCGTCTTCGGACCCAACCGCGTCTCCACGTACCTCCTCGTCGGCCTCGGCGAGAACCCGGACGAACTCATCGCGGGCGCGGGCGAGTTGATCCGACGGGGGGTGTACCCCTTCGTCGTCCCCTTCCGCCCGATGGGCGGCACCCTCGCCGCCCGCGAGGGGATCAGGGCCCCGAGTGCGGAGCTGCTGCGGTACGTCACCGAGGGCGTCGCCGCCGGGCTGCGGGCCGCCGGGATGCGCGGCGCCGACCAGAGGGCGGGGTGCGCGGCCTGCGGGGCGTGCAGCGTGCTGTCGACGGCGGGCGGGTGAGGGGAGTGCTGCTCGACGGATCCCCGGAGCCGGCCCTGGAGCGGCCGTACGACATCCTGGCCCTGCTGGGCGACCGGAACACCCTCGCTCGCACGGCCTCCTTCCGAGTCGAAGAGGCAGGCACACAAGCTGAATTGGCGGACTACCGGCGGCTGCGCCGGGACGTGTTCGTGCACGAACAGGGGCTGTTCGACGGCCACGACCTGGACGATCGGGACGCCGACCCGCGGACCCTGGTGCTGGTCGCCAAGGACGCCGCGGGCACGGTCCTCGGCGGGGTGCGGCTGGGGCCCGTGGCGGACGGCCCGGACCTCGGCTGGTGGGCGGGCGGCCGGCTCGTCGTCGCGCCGGGCGCCCGCGGCCCCTGGGGCATCGGCGCCGCGCTGGTACGGGCCGCGTGCGCGCGGGCCGAGGCCGAGGGCGTGCTGCGCTTCGACGCGACCGTCCAGGTGCGGAGCGAACCCCTGTTCCGGCGGCTCGGCTGGCGTTCCGTACGCGCGGTCGAAGTCGCCGACACGCCGCACACGCTGATGCGCTGGCCCATCGGGCGCATCGCGGCCCAGGCGGCGGCGGTGAAGTCCGCCCTCGGTCCGCTGCTGGCGGGCCTGCGCGAGCCGGCGGCCCGTGCCCGGCGGCGGGACCCGGTCGGCGGGGCCCTGCCCGGGGCACGGGCCGCCCTCGGCGGCGGGGGATTCGTCGGCGACGACGGCGCGCCCGTGCCCGGCACCGACGTGATCGCCGCGTGCGACGCGATCGTGCCGTCCATGGTCGAGCGCGACCCCGGCTGGGCGGGCTGGTGCGCCGTCCTCGTCAACGTCAACGACCTTACGGCGATGGGTGCTTCACCCCTCGGACTGCTGGACGCGGTGGGTGCGCGGGACGCCGCCCATGCCGCCCGGGTGCTGGACGGACTGGCGCGGGCGGCGCGGGCGTACGACGTCCCGGTGCTCGGCGGCCACACCCAACTCGGCGTCCCCGCCGCCCTCTCCGTGACCGCGCTGGGCCGGACGGCGCGTCCGGTGCCGGGCGGCGGCGGACGCCCTGGGCACGAGGTGCGGCTGACCGCCGACCTCGGCGGCGGCTGGCGCGCGGGCTACCGGGGCCGCCAGTGGGACTCGACGAGCCACCGTCGTACGGCCGAACTGCGCGCCATGACCGGCGCGGTGGCCGTCGCCCGGCCCGCCGCGGCCAAGGACGTGTCGATGGCCGGGATCGCAGGCACCCTCGGCATGCTCGCCGAGGCGAGCGGCTGCCGGGCGGTGCTCGACGTGGCCGCCGTACCGCGACCGCCCGAGGCCACCGTCGGCGACTGGCTGACCTGCTTCCCCGGCTACGCGATGCTCACCGCCGACGGACCGGGCGCCCCGCCGCTGCCCGCCGGACCGGCCACGGGCGCCGTGTGCGGCGCGCTGACCACAGGAGAAGGCGTCGGGCTGCGCTGGCCCGACGGCGAGATCACCGAAGCGGTCGCCTCAGGAGTGACCGGGATGGGAGCCGCATGAGCACGCTGCGGATGGCCGCCGTCGCCGCCGAGTTCGGCCGGGACCTGGAAGAGGACTTCACGATCGCCGAACGGCTGATCAAGGAGGCACGGAAGCAGGACGTACGGCTGCTGGCCCTGCCGGAGGCGTGCCTGGGCGGCTACCTGCTCAGCCTCGACGACTCCGCGGAACTCGACGAGGGCCCGCCCGCCCTCGCCCTGGACGGCCCCGAGATCCGCCGACTGGCCGCGCTGGCGGGGGAGATGACGGTGGTGGCGGGCTACTGCGAGGCGGACACCGACGGCAACCGCTACAACAGCGTCGTCTGCGTCACCGGCGACGGTGTCCTCGGCAACCACCGCAAGGTGCACCAGCCGCTGAGCGAGGACGCCTCCTACGCCTCCGGCGACCGCTTCCACGCCTTCGACACCCCGGTCGGCCGGATCGGGATGATGATCTGCTACGACAAGGCGTTCCCGGAGTCCGCCCGGGCGCTGGCACTGGACGGCGCCGAGATCGGGGTGTGCGTGTCGGCCTGGCCGGGCGCCCGCACCAACGCCGTCGCCGACCTCGAACAGGACCGCTGGAAGCGCCGCTTCGACCTCTTCGACCGGGCCCGCGCCCTGGAGAACCAGATCGTGTGGCTGTCGGCCAACCAGGCGGGCACCTTCGGGTCGCTACGCTTCGTCGGCAGCGCTAAGGTCGTCGACCCCGGCGGCGAGATCCTCGCCGACACGGGCGTCACGGCCGGCATCGCCGTCGCCGAACTCGACGTCGCCCAGGCCCTTCGGACCGCCCGCCGGTCGATGGGGCACCTGCGCGACCGGCGGCCCGAGACCTATACGTACGCGGGAGCAGTCAGCACATGAGCACCGTCCGGATCGCGGCCGCGGCCGCCCACTTCGGCCGCGACCTGGAGTTCGACCTCGCCCGCATCGCCAAGCTGATCGACGACGCGCGCGCCGCCGGCGCCGGACTGCTGGTCCTGCCCGACGCGTCCCTCGGCGGCTACCTCGCCGACCTGCGCCACCCCGACCCCGAGGCCCTGCCCCCGGCGCTCAAGCCCGACGACCCGCTGATCCACCAGGTGGCCCGGCTGGCCGCCGAGATGGTGGTGTGCGTCGGCTACTGCGAGGACGCCGGCGACGAACGCCACAACGCGGCCGTCTGCGTCAGCGGCGACGGCGTCCTCGGCCGCCACCGCAAGGTCCACCTCCCGGCCGGCGAGACCGCCGCCTACACGCCCGGCGACCGCTTCGACGCCTTCGACACCCCCGTCGGCCGCCTCGGCATGCTCATCGACTACGACAAGACCTTCCCGGAGTCCGCCCGCTCCCTCGCGCTGGACGGCGCCGAGATCCTCGCCTGCCTCTCCGCCTGGCCCACCTCCATCACCAACCGCGCCCCGCGCATGGCCCAGGACCGCCAGGCCAGGCTCTTCGACCTCTACGACCAGGCCCGCGCCGCCGAGAACCAGCTCGTCCTCGCCTCCTCCAACCAGACCGGCGCGATGGGCGGCATGCGCTTCCTCGGCCAGGCCAAGGTCGTCGGCCCCGGCGGCGACATCCTCGCCCGCACCTGGTCCAAGGCGGGCCTCGCGGTGGCCGAGGTCGACGTGGCCGCCGAGATCGACCGCGCCCGCCGCGTCCTGCGCCACCTCGACGAGCGCCGCCCCTCCGCCTACCGCGAGAACCCGTCGTAACCTGCCCCCGGGAGCACCCTCGTGAAGATCGCCCTGCTCAGCTACTCCACCAGGCCGCGCGGCGGCGTCGTGCACACCCTCCACCTCGCGGAGGCCCTGGCGGCGCTCGGCGAGGACGTCACGGTGTGGACCCTGGGCCGGGGCGGCGACACCGGCTTCTTCCGGCCGGTGAGTCCGGCCGTACGACTCCGGATCGTGCCGTTCGCCGACGGCCCCGCCGACGAGACCGTCGGCCGGCGCGTCCTGCGCTCCATCGCCACCCTTCGCGACGCCTTCGACCCCGCCCCCTACGACATCGTCCACGCCCAGGACTGCATCAGCGCCAACGCCGTGGGCCCCTGCGTCCGCACGGTCCACCACATCGACCACTTCACCACCCCCGAACTGGCCGCGTGCCATGAGCGGGCCATCGTCGAGCCGTACGCGCACGTCTGCGTGTCGACGGCCGTGGCGGGGGAGTTGCGTGAAGGCTGGGGGCTGACCGCGGAGGTGATCCCCAATGGCGTGGCCTACGACCGTTTCGCGGCCACCGACCCGACGGCGAGGGCGAGTTGGCGCTCCCGCCTGGGCCGTTACCTCCTGACCGTCGGCGGTATCGAACCGCGCAAGGGCTCCCTCGACCTGCTGGAGGCGTACGCGCTGCTGCGCGCCGACCACCCCGGTGTACGGCTGGTGATCGCGGGCGGCGAGACCCTCTTCGACTACCGCGACTACCGCACCCGCTGGGAGGCCCGGGCCGCCGAACTCGGCGTGGAACCGGTCGTGTTGGGCCCGGTACCGGACTCCGACCTGCCCGCCCTGGTGGCGGCCGCCGACGCCTTCGCCTTCCCCTCCCGCAAGGAAGGCTTCGGCCTCGCCGCCATGGAAGCCCTCGCCGCCGGCGTCCCCCTGGTCGTACGGGACCTGCCCGTCCTGCGCGAGGTCTTCGGCCCCGCCGCCCGCTTCGCCACCACGCCGGCCCAGCTCGCCGCCGGACTCGGCCACGCCCTCACGGCCGAGGACCCGGCCAGGCGGGCCGCCGGACGCGAGCTGGCCGCCGCCCACACCTGGCCCGAGGCGGCCCGGCGGCACCTGACCCTGTACCGCTCGCTCAGCGGGCGGCGGCGAAGTCCTGGGTCCAGTAGCCGCCGGGCTGGGCGAGACCGACGCCGATCTCCTTGAACGCGCAGTTGAGGATGTTGGCCTTGTGGCCGGGGCTGGCCATCCAGGCCGCCATGACCTGTTCGGGAGTGGCGTAGCCGTAGGCCACGTTCTCGCCGTAGGTGCTCCAGGTGTACCCGGCGCCGGTGATCCGGTCCCCGGGCGAGGAGCCGTCGGACCCGGTGTGCGACATGTTCTGGTGCAGCGCCATGTCCGCACTGTGTGCCTGTGCAACCTTCGACAGGGTCGTGTTCACGGTCAGGGCGGAACAGCCGACCTTGCCGCGCTCGGCATTGACGAGTGCCACGACGCGGGCGACGACGCCGGACGCCGTGCCGGTGGTCTTCGGGGTGCTCGACGCGCTCGGCGTGCTCGACGGCTTCGGGGCCGCGGCAGAGGCGGCGGCGGTGGTGGTGTTCCGGGCGCTGGGCGACGCGGTGGCCCTCGGCTTCGGCGCGGTGGTCTTCCTGGCGCTCGCGGGGGCGTGCGGAGTCTTCTTCCTGGCGCTCGGGGTCTTCGTGGCGCTCGGTGTCGCCGATGCCGTCGACGAGGGCTCGCCGGTCTGGACGGCGTCCCAGGGACGGCCCCAGCTCGCGTCGTTCCACCAGCCCTTCTTGTTCCACGAGGCGTTCGTCGCGCTGTTCGCGGCACTGTCGGACCGGCCGTCACCACTGCCGGGCCAGTTGGTACAGGCCATGGCGGCGGACGGTATGCCCACGGCGCCCACGGCGACGGCAGCGATGACTATCCGCCGGTACTGCGTGTTCTTACGATGTCTGCCCATGCGTAACCCGCTCCTGAACTGCGGCGTCGTCCTGCGGGTCGCCATTGTTAAGACGCCCTTGGAAGGAGCGCAAAGGGCGTCTGTACTAGCTCGCTTAGTAGGCTTGCGCGGCTCTTGCCGGGGGAGTGGGGGATGCCGGTGCGGCCTCCGGGACCTCCCCGGAGATCTGTCGCCCCGTCAGAATCCCTGTGTGCGCGCAGAACGGATGAAAGTAGTTCGCGGACGGAAAGCCGTGAATCCACGCGTGATCCTTGTGCACCCCAAGCCGGACAAATCCTTTATGTCGTCAGAGTGCCTTCTACTATCCGGTACGGCTAGGTCCGGGATCAGCTGTGATGGATGTCACGCAACCATTCGTTCCCTGGACGGGCATGGGGCGGGTGGCGATCACCCGCTTCATGACGATCGTCGAGGACAGCTGGTTGACGTTGGGCAGTGTGGCCAGCTTCTCCTCGAAGAGGCGCTGGTAGGCATCGAGGTCCTCGGTCACCACCCGCAGCAGGTAGTCGGGGGTGCCGAACAGGCGCTCCGCCTGGATCACCTCGGGGATGGCCGCCAGTCCTTCGTCGAAAGCCGTGAGCTGCTCGCGGTCGCCGTGGCGCAGGTGCACGAAGACCAGCACCTCGAAGCCCAGCCCGACGGCGGCGCCGTTGAGGGTGGCGTGGTAGCCGCTGATCACGCCACTGCGTTCCAGCTCTCGCAGTCGGCGCTGGCAGCGGGACACGCTCACCCGCACCTTTTCGGCCAGCTCCGTGATCGTCTGCCGGCCGTCCCGCTGGAGCTCCGCAAGAATTTCGCGGTCGATGTCGTCCATGCGACGAATCCTCGCACAAAGGCCCCCAGGCGGCGAAACAAGGCAAACACCTGGCGGGGAATCCCGCCTACTCTTCGCGTCATGAGCAGCTCGAACAGCGATATGTCCGGTGAAACGAACCCCCTGTGCCAGGTCGGCCTGGACCGGCTCCGGCTGCGCACGAGCGAGAAATGGCAGGTGTACCCCCGCACCGTGCTACCGCTGTTCGTGGCCGAGATGGATGTGCTGCTCGCGGAACCGGTGGCCCGGGCCCTCACGGACGCGGTCACCCGTGGCGACACCGGCTACCCGGCGGGCACCGCGTACGCCGAGGCGCTGGCGGAGTTCGCCCGTGAGCGGTGGGGCTGGGACGGCATCAGCGTCCGGCGCACCGCGATGATGCCGGACGTGATGCGCGGCATCGTCGAGGTGCTCGACGTGATCTCCTCACCTTCCGACGCCGTGGTGGTCAACTGCCCTGTCTACGCGCCCTTCTACCACTTCGTGGAGCACACGGGCCGGCGGATCGCGGAAGCCCCGCTGGGCGATGACCGGCGCATCGACCTCGCCGCTCTGGAGGAGGCGTTCGCGCGTGCCGCCCAGCACGGCCCACGGCCGGTCTACCTGCTGTGCAACCCGCACAACCCCATCGGGACCGTGCACACCGCCGGCGAACTCACCGCCGTCGCCGCCCTGGCCGCCCGGCACGGCGTCCGCGTCGTCTCCGACGAGATCCATGCCCCCCTCGTCATGCCGGGGGCTGTGTTCGTGCCGTACCTGAGTGTTCCGGGCGCCGAGAACGGCATGGCACTGATGTCGGCGTCGAAGGCGTGGAACCTTGCCGGCCTCAAGGCCGCCGTCGCCCTCGCCGGCCCGGCCGCCGCCGACGACCTCGCCCGGATCCCCGCCTGGGTCCAGGAAGGCCCCAGCCACCTCGGCGTCATCGCCCACACCGCGGCCCTGCGCGACGGCATCCCCTGGCTCGACGACCTGCTGGACGGCCTCGACGCCAACCGCGGACTCCTCGTCGACCTCCTTGCGGAACACCTGCCCGGCATCCGCTACCGGCCCGGGGAGGGTACCTACCTCGCCTGGCTGGACTGCCGGCAGCTCGGCCTGGGCGACGACCCCGCAGCCGTCTTCCTCGAACACGGCGAGGTCGCCCTCAGCTCCGGCCCCGCCTTCGGTACCGGCGGCGCGGGACATGCCCGGCTGAACCTGGCCACCTCACCCGAACTGCTCACCGAAGCGGTCCGGCGCATGACCGCGGCGACACGCGCAGCCGCGACAGGCTAGGCGCACTTGCCGCCCTGCCGGATGTCCAGACGGACCGGCCCCCGGAGGACGGGGCTGCGCCGGTACGGCGGCGGGTCGGCGACCAGGGCGGGCCCGTCGAGGCGGCGAGCCAGTTCGGTCAGCGCGATCTGGGTCTCCCGGCGGGCCAGCGGGCCGCCGAAGCAGAGGTGGATGCCGCTGCCGAAGCCGAGGTGCTGGTTGTCGGTCCGGTCGGGGTCGAAGCGGTCGGGATCGTGGAAGCGGTCCGGATCACGGCTGCCGGAGGCCAGCATCAGCATGATCTGGGAGCCCTTGGGGATGACGGTGTCGCCGACCGTGATGTCGCTGTACGCGGCCCGCCAGGGAATGATGTGCACCGGCGGTTCGTAGCGCAGCAGTTCCTCGACCAGCGGGACGACCAGATCCGGGTCGTCGCGCAATCGGCGCAGCACGTCCGGGTGGCGCAGCAGCGTCAGCATGCCGTTGGTGATCAGGTTGACGGTGGTCTCGTGACCGGCGACGAGGAGCAGTTTGGCGGTGGCGACGATGTCGGCGTCGGTCATCCGCCCGTCGGGCCCGTCGTCGTTGGCCAGCCGTGACAGCAGGCCGTGTCCCGGTCGGCCGTGGCGCTGCGCCACCAGCTCACCGAGGCGCCGGCGCAGATCCTCGCGGGCCCGCACGCCCCTGTCCCGTTTCTCCTTCGGGTCGGTGGCGGGGTCGTAGTCGACCGAGTCCATGATGTCGTGCACCCAGCGGTGGAACCTCGGCTCGTCCTCGCGTGGCACGCCGAGCACATGGCAGGTCACGGCCAAGGGGAGCGGGAAGGCGAAATCGTCGACGACGTCGATCCGTTCCTGGTCCGCGAGGCCGTCGACCAGCCTTCCGACGGTGGCGGTCAGGAAGCCTTCGAGCCCGTTCACCAGCCCAGGGGTGTGCGGGGGGCCGAACTGCCGCATCGCCAGCCGCCGCAGCCGGTCGTGCTCGGGCGAGTCCATGTGGATGAACGACGAAGGGGGTTCGTCCGAGGGCAGCGGACCCGACAGGTTGCGCACGTCGGAACTCAGATGCGGGTCGTTCAGTACGTCCGTGATCTCGCGATGGGTGCTGATGACATAGCTGCCGTCCTGCTGCCGGGCCACCGGTGTCTCGCGCAGTTCGGCGTACAGCGGGTAGGGGTCGGCGCGGGCGGAGTAGTCGTAGATCCGCTGCAGTGTGCCGGAGGTTCCGCTCGCGGTGGACAGGCCTTCCCTCGGCGGATGTGGCGGATGTGGCGGATACGGCGGCTGCCGGTGCACGGCCGGGACGCGGCGGCGTGCGTCCGGATCGTGGCCCGTGGTGTGCGGCCCGGACGGGGTGGGGTCGGGGAAGCCGGCGGGCACCGGGCGCTGGTCTTCGGTTCGGTCGGGCGTGGGGCAGCGGGGCGGGAAGGGGGCGGCCGTCTCGATCGACCGTCGGTAGTGGTTCAGCGACCTGCCGTTGTCGAAGCTGACGGCAGCGGCGACCCGGCCCCGGTAGCCGTATACGGCGACGAAGCGGTGGTCGGCCACCGATCCCTGGGCGACGACCACCTGGTCGGCGAAGGCCGGCACGCCCACGGACTTGATGTTGACGCCGAACTGGATCGACCAGAACAGCGGGACGGACAGGTGGGGCCGTTGCCCGGCCTCGGCGCTGACCATGTTGTGCGCCGCGACCTCGGCCTGCTCCACGGCGTTCGCCCAGTGCTCCAGCGAGACGAGCCGGTGCTCGTAGACGGGGTCCGGGCAGCGGGCCACGTCCCCCGCCGCGAAGACGTCGCCGGTGACCTGACCGCTGACATCCAGGGCGCGGCAGCCCGTGTCACAGGTGACGCCCCACTCGCCCGCCGCCAGCCCCGATCCCCGCAGCCACTCGGTGTTGCGGAGGCTCCCGAACGCCACCACCGCCACCTCGGCGTCGACCGTGGAGCCGTCGTCGAGATGAGCACGGCGAAACCGTCCCCGCGCGTCGCCCTCCAGCCGAAGGACCTGGACACCGCACCGCAGGTCCACACCATGAGCGCGCTGCATGTCGGCCGCGACCTCGCCGATCACGGGTCCGAGCGTCCCGGCCAGCGGGGCGGACGCGAGTTCGGCGACCGTCACCGGGACACCCCGCTCCCGGCAGACGGAGGCGATCTCGCAGCCGGTGAACCCCGCACCGATGACCAGGACCCGGGACGGCCCGGCGGCCAGGGCCCGCCGCAGGCCTTCGGCGTGCTCGCGCGTCCGCACGACGAAGACTCCGTCCAGGGCCGCCTCGGACTCGACGAACCACGGCCGGGCCCGCACCCCGGTGGCGATCAGCAGCCGGTCGAAGGGAACCCCGCGCCCGTCGGCGAGGCGCACGTGGTGCGACGCGAGGTCCAGCCCGTCGGCGGGCACGCCCAGCAGCCACTGCGCATCGACGGCGCGGCGCCGGGGCAACGTGGTGGCGTCGGCGGGCACCCACCCCGTCAGCACCTGCTTGGACAGCGGTGGACGGTCGTAGGGCTCGCACGGCTCGTCACCGATGATGGTCAACGATCCCGTGAACCCCTCGTCGCGCAGTGACTCCGCGGCCCGCAGCCCCGCCAGCGAAGCGCCGACGACCGCGATGCGACCGGCGCGCCTGAACGCCCGCAGGTGCCGGGCGTAGTCGCGGTCTGGATGGCACATGGGGCACATGGGCGCTTCCTCACCGTGCATCCGGGAGGGATCTCCGTCACGCCGGAAGATGTGGGGCACGGCGTGCCGGAACATCGTCGGAGAATCAGCCTAACAGCGGCCTCGGCAGCGGCGATTCCAGCGCTGATCGATCAGGTGACCGCAGGTCGGGGGCCCGCTCACGAGCGTGGCGGCCACCACCCGTCCCGGTGTGCCTCGCGGTCTCGCGCACACCGCGGCGTTATCAAAGAGACCATGGAATCGTCCTGGACCGGTCATGGAGTCCGCCTGCGCGCCGTCGAGCCCGACGACTGGACGGCGCTCATGGGCCTCGCCGCCGACGACGGGCGGCGAGGAAGCCGGCCGGAGCTGCCGCGGTCCGCCGAGAGCCACCGTGTCCGGGCGAAGGAGCAGGCTGTCGCCGGGGGCGATGACGACCGCTTCCGGCTGGCGGTGGAGGCGACGGCCACGGGGGTGCTGGTCGGCACGGTCGGCTCGCACCGCACCGGCCGTCGTTCAGGCTGGTTCGAGGTCGATGTCGAGATCGGGTCCGACCACCGGCGCAAGGGTTACGCGCTGGAAGCGGTGGCGCTGCTGCTGCGCTTCATGTTCGCCGAGCGGCGCTATCACAAGTGCCTGGCCGCGGTCCTCGCCCACAACGAGGCGTCGCTGGGGCTCTTCCGCCGGCTCGGCTTCACCGAGGAGGGGCGCTTGCGGGAACACGTCTTCCTCGCCGGCCGGCACCACGACCTCGTCATGATGGGCCTGCTCGCCGACGAGTTCGACCGGCGGCACACGACGGCCGGACCATGAACCGGTGATCCGCAAGTCTGTGATCCCGGCCGGCAGGACCGTCCTCAGCCGCGCACGGTGGCGCGCAGGCGCAGGCCGACGGTCGCGAGGCCTTCGAGGGTGGTGACCTGGTAGCCGGGTCCGGGTCCCGGCGGCTCGCTCAGGTGGTAGCGGCGGGCGGTCTGCGCGGTGAGGAGCGTCAGCACGGCCATGGCCAGCGCGGCTCCCTCGCAGCCGTGCGGTCCGGTACCGAAGGCGAGGAAGACCCCGGGTTTCGCCGGAGAGCCCGTGCCGTCGAGCCAGCGTTCGGGCAGGAACCGGTCCGGTTCGGCGTACTCCCGTGCGTCGCGGTGAGCGGTGTAGGGGCAGACGAGGACGGTGGACCCGGCGCCGATGGTGTAGTCGGCGAGCCGGGTCTGCCGCGGGGCATCCCGGGTCAGCAGCCAGCTCGGGGGGTACAGCCGGAGCACCTCACTCACCAGCGCCTCGGTGTACGTGAGGCCCTTGAGGTGGGCGCGGGTCGTCGTGGCCGGGTCCGCGGGGAGCGCGGCGGCCTCGGCCGCGACGCGGGCGGCCGCCCGGGGGTGCCGGGCCAGGTGGAGCAGGATCCATCCGGCGGCCCGGGAGGGGGTCTCGAAGGTGGCGACGGTGATTCCGGGGAGGGTGTCGAGGACGGCCTCCTCCGGCAGCAGCCCGTAACGGGGGGAGGGGCGGAGCAGCTGTCCCAGCAGGTCGTCACCGAGCCGGC
The DNA here is from genome assembly GCF_043201555.1 of Streptomyces sp. NPDC048288. Lineage (NCBI taxonomy): Bacteria > Bacillati > Actinomycetota > Actinomycetes > Kitasatosporales > Streptomycetaceae > Streptomyces > Streptomyces sp. NPDC048288. Next base: position 416,169 of record NZ_JBICZD010000006.1, on the reverse strand, counting down.
CCGACGAGCGACGCCGCCGTACGACGGCCCGCAGCGCGTCGGTGAAGGCGACCTGCTGCCGGGTGCGGAATCGCCGTGCCGGGGTGGGCATCCAGCGCGGCCATACCCATCGCGAGGGGCGTACGAGCACCTCCCGGGCCAGGAAGAGCTGCGCCGCATGGGGCAGCAGGGCCGGGGCGTCCTCGGAGAAGAGGTAGTGCACACCGATCTCCGCCAGGGCGTGCCGCACCGGCGGCAGGATCTCGACGTCCTGGCCCGTGGGCCACTGGTCGGCGAACCGGGCGGTCCGGGGCGCGATCTCACCGATCCTGTCGGCGACCGCCTGCGCACGGAGTCCGTGCATCCGGGCCGCGTGCGCGTGCGCACGTTCCTCGGGTGCCGGTGCGCCGCCCGGCCGCTTCAACGGCGGGAAGAGGGGAGAGAAGGCCTTGGGGAAGTCCCGTGCGCGGTGCAGCACTGCTTCGCACGGTGCGGCCGTGGCGGCCACGTAGACCCCCGACTCCAGCTGCCAGACGTCCCCGCACTCCTCGGCGCCGCGACGGGCCACCTCCAGCCGGTCGCGACTCCAGGTCGCGTAACTGCCGCCGGGCAACCTCGGCGGCTCATCACTTCGGCCCATGAATTCGTCCCTGGCTCTCGTCCCCGTCCAGGCGATGCCGCCGGCCGCGTGGCCGGGAACGGGCGCCCGCCCCAGGGCGCCCGCCGGCTTGTGGGTTCAGTCCTGCTCGCCGCCGGCGTACGCGTCCCATTCGTGGGCGCCGTACGCACCGTAGTGGCGCGTGAAGGACAGCTTGCGGAGCAGCTTGGCGATCATGAAGCACTCCTCTCGCCGGTCTGCGGCACAAAAAGCCACTCTTCACATTTTGTCACATGGGGGGTCATCCGGGTGGGTGAGGTGTTTCCGGACTTTCGTCCCAGGTCAGCCGGTCATGCCATCCCGCCAGCGTCGATGGGTCTTCAGGACACGTGACCGACGCGTCGGGGTCGGGTGCTGCGGCAGGGATCAGGGATGCCCGCACATCGCGACTGAAAGTGTTCAGTCGACTACTAAAAGTCAAATATGCAGGTGTGGAGGGCGCGGTGCACGGCGATCCTCACCTCACGCCGCACGACGCGAACACCGCTGACACGGAGGCGAGTTCAACGTCCGGCGACACCCATCCCCCGCACCGACAAGGAGTGCCCATGAGCACGCCGCCGCCGAACTCCTTCCGCATCACCAGCGCCCCCAACATCACCTACGCGAAGTGGGAGACCGAGCGCTTCGAGACCGACAGCACCTCGTGGATCGACCTCCCGGGCGCGTCCGTCGACTTGAGCCTGGGGCAGGGAGCCCCCTCCTACGGCGCGATCTTCCTGGCCACCTTCTCGGCGGAGGCCCTCTCCTCCGACCAGAACGGCGACGGCCAGGGCCTGATGAACGCCACGGTCTTCTTCGGGAGCGAGCAGTCGGAGCCGCTGAGCAACAACCACCGCTACATCACCGCGCGCGGCAACCCGGAGTGGTCCAGCCACACCTTCCTTCGCGTGGTCCGCTTCGAGCCCGAGTTCACCAACCGGAGCGTCAACGCCCAGGTCAAGCTCAAGGTCAGCAGCGGGGACAAGGGCGGGGTGCAGAACTGGGTCCTCAAGGTCGAGCGCTACAACCTCTGACGGCCCTTACGTGACCCCTTGGTCCGGGAAAGTGAGCCAGAACCCGAGAAGGTTCTGGCTCAACTTCTTCGAAGACCACGGCACGGCAGCCCCAAGGCCCGCGGTCGCGCCCGCCCGGCCAGGAACCCCGGGGCGGACTGCGCCAGGGTTGGCAGCAGCCATGCGCACGGCCCTGGACGCCTCGGGCGTCCTGCGACCCGCGCACGCGACTGGCCGCCGCACTCAACCGTGACCGCACGCCGCACAGACGGCCGTGACCGAGGGCCGGCGGGGCGAAGCAGCTCCTCGGCGGCTGTCACGGATAGGAGGTGGTGCGGGCGACGCGGGCGTGAAGCAGACGGGGCGATGATTCGAAACCGTGGCGGGAGTAGGCCGAGATCGCACGGGGGCTGGAGTGCACGGTGACGCGTTCGAGCCCGAGTTCCCGAGCGCGATCCAGGACCGCGTCGATGAGCCGGCCGCCCAGGCCGCCATCGCGTTCGCCGGGAACGACATACACGCACTGCAGGTCGCCCGATGCCCGTCGCAGGTGGTGCGGGCTGGGCACCCGCGCGAGGACCGCCAGCCAGGCCATGCCGACGATCACCTCATCGCGCACCACGACCATGCAGCGATGCGACGACGTGTTCTCCCTCGCCCACGTGACGAAGTGCCGCACGAACTCCGCCCGCCCGGTGACGGGAGCGTCTTGGTTCTCCAGGACCCACTGCCATCGGAGTTCAGCGACGACGTCCAGTTCATCGGAGACGGCCGGACGGATGACGACGTTGTTTTCCACCCACGCATTGTGCGGTCATCCAGGCACCATCTGGTACGGGTCGCAGCCGACCCTGACCTTCACGAGGCAAGGAAGCCTCATCCGGGACGAGTGACCCCGCTTCCCCGGATTCTCCCCAGCGGCCTTGAGCGGGGCATCTGGTGGCCGCTTCCGCGAGACCTCGTGTCCGGCGGACCGTAGGCGGGCGTACGGACGGAGACGAGGGGACGGGGAGATCGCCGGGAGGTCGGGGCGTCCTCGGTCGTGATCGTGGTGTCGTGTTCCACGAGGCGTCGTACGACGGCCCGTTCGTCCGGGGTGTTGTTGGGCTGGTGCAGGGTGAGGGCCAGGGATCCGTCGGCGAGCCGGAAGACCGTCCCGTGACCGCCGTCCGCCGGCCACAGGGCGGGCTCGTCCTGCCTCCAGGGCCCGGTGACCCGCCCGGAGGCGGAGTGGGCGGGGCCCATCGCGTAGCCCTGCTCACCGTGGCCGGACCGGAGCATGACGAGGTGGCCGCTGCCGAGGCGGAAGAGGAACCGCCCGTCCGTGACGGGGGCGGGGAACCGCTCCGACACCCCGGGCAGCGGGCGGGTCCACGGGGCGTCGTAGGCGTTGAAGAGGGAAACGGGTGTTCCGGTGGTGTGCCGCAGGTCCTCGCCGAGGCGCTGCGCGAGGATCGCCCCGTCGTGGATCTGGGTCCACTCGTGGCAGTACACGATCCAGGACGTCCCCGACGCGTCGACGTGCAGGGTGCCGTCGAGGCACTGCCACTTGCGTGGCGTGACGGCTCCCTCGCGCCAGGGGGCGAACGGGCCCTGGAGCGTGTCGCCCACGAGGATCTGCGTGCCGCGGTAGCCGTCCGGAGCGGTGAAGGCGGCGAACATGTACCAGCGGCCGCGGTGCTCGTGGACCTCCGGGGCCCAGAAGGAGCCCTCGCTCCAGAACCCCGCGGGCGGGCGGAAGGCGGCGAACGGGCCTTCCCCGTGCAGGAGGTCGGTGCTGCGGTAGGCGTTGAACCCGGTGCCGGGACCGTCCCGGATGCCGGGGTCCGTACTGCCGTAGAGGTGGTAGGCGGAGGTGGCCCGGTCGTGCAGGACGAACGGGTCGCGGGTCTGGATCCGGACCGAACTCCTCGGCCGCCGCACCGCCCCCGACCCGGACTTCGCCATCGCCCCCCCGTAACACCGCCCTGGTCAGAGTGTGACCCGAGACCCCTGGGCGCGTTGCCGCGGCGTGGACCGTTTCGAGCATCGATCGTGAACCGGCACTGCCACGCCCCGCGCACCGGACGGAGACGGAGCGGTACGCGGCGCGAGCACCACGCCAGGGCACTCGGGATCGCCGCCGACGTGCGGCGCCGCGCACCGGACCCGGCAGCAGCGCGCAGCTCGCGGAAGGGAGGTCTCACCATTGCGGAGACCTCCAGGATGACCCCCGGGCGCACGACGAGGCGTGCGGGATCAGCCCACGGTGATCCATGTGCGGTCGAATACGGCTCTGCCCTGCCCGGGCACCGAGTCCCACCGGCTCCGCCCCGGGCGACGGCCCCGGACGGCTCAGTTCGACTGTGTCCCGGCCGGACCACGACCGTAGGTTCGGACCATGCCACCTTCAGCTCCGAATGCCGCGGACGCTCCGGACACCCTCGCGTCTCTCGCGCCCCCGGTGCCGGGCTCGCGGATGACCGAGGACTATCTGCGCACGACGGGCCGGTTCGCCTACCTGTGGGGCTGGCCGCTGGTGAACCTGCACAACCGGCTCGCCCTCATGGAACGGCTCCCGGCGCCGGGCCTGCTGGGCGGGATCGTCCCGGCCGGTCCGCCGGGGACCGTGGGCATGCTGCGCGACTACATCGAGCCGGGCGAGCGCATCGTGGCATGCCCGAACCAGGACGTGGTCTACGGCTTCGGGATCACCGACGCCCGGCGCGGGCCGACGGTGATCCAGGTCCCGGACTTCGGTGACCGCTTCTGGGTCTACCAGGTGGTGGACCAGCGCACCGAGGCGTTCGCGCGGCTCGGCGCGATGTACGGCACGAAACCCGGCTGCTATCTGCTGGCACCGGCCGACTGGGCCGGCGACGTGCCCGCCGGGATCACGGAGGTGTTCCGGTTCGACACCCGGGTCGCGGTGTGCATCCCGCGCGTCTTCATGAACGACACCGCCGAGGAGCGCGCCGCGATCCAGCCCCTGGTCGACCAGGTCATGGCCTATCCGCTCACCGACTACACCGGCACCGCCCGCACCACCGACTGGTCCGCGGCCCCCTCCTACCCGGCCGGGGACGCGGCCGGCGGAGAGCAGGAGACCCAGTGGGTGGACCCGGCCGCGTTCTTCGACGCCTTCCCCGCGGTCCTGGACGAAGTGCCCCCGCGCCCGGGGGAGGAGGCCCTGTACGGGGTGTTCCGGTCGCTCGCGGCCGAGGCCGCCCGCGATCCGAAGGCCGCCGTGGTGCTGCGCGAGGCGGCCCTCGACGCCGATGCCACGCTGGTGAAGGACCTGTTCGAGTTCCGCAACATCGGCATCCCGCTCGACCACCACTGGAGCACCCAGCGCAACGGGGCCGCGTTCGGTGGCGACTACCTCAGCCGTACGGCGATGGGCAAGGCGAACATCTTCGTCAACACGCCCGCCGAGACCGCGTACTTCTACCAGGACCTGGACCGCGACGGCGAACCCCTCACCGGCGAACACGGCTACACGCTCACCTTCCCCGCCGACGCCCTCCCCCCGGTCAAGGGCTTCTGGTCGGTGACCCTCTACAACGAGCACCACTTCTTCCACCCCAACCCGCTGAACCGCTACTCCCTGGGCACCAAGAACAAGGACCTGCGCCTGGCCGACGACGGCTCCCTGACCCTGTACGCGTGCACCCGACCGCCCGCCGACCAGGACCACCGCTCCAACTGGCTGCCCGCCCCGGCCGGCCGCTTCGCGCTCTATCTGCGCGCCTACTGGCCCGACCCGGCGGCCCTCGACGGAACCTGGCGGCCCCCCGCCGTCGTCAGGACGAACTGATCGCCGACGTGCGCCGGCCGGTGAGCCACGACACTCGCCCTCGGGCGGTCAGGCGGCGAGCCGCGAGGACCACCTCGGGACGGTGCGGTGCCGGGCGGCTGCGTGCCGAGTACCCCTGCCTCCTGGCCCTGGTGGAAGATCCGTGGCCGGGGCCCGTCCGCCATCAGCCGCAGCTCGAAGGTAGGGTTCTCGTACGGCGTGGGGGCCCGGCTCGGTGCGAAGGGCGGCCGAACGCTGTAGGCGCTCAACACTGTCTCGCCCCTCCCCTCGATAACGTTCCATGGTCACGAAGTGCGGTCAGGGCAGCAGGTCTTGAGCCTCGCGGAAGACGAATCGGGAAACGGACGTACGGCCGCCGAGGGGTGGAGCCGTACTTGGCCACGGGCCCGCACCCGAATCTTCGCGGTCTGGCTGCCGGGCTGTCCGCGCATGGCGAGGAGACTCTCGAACTCCTTCGCGGACACCGCGATCATGGGCTTGCCGTCCACGACGATCTGCCGCGGTTTGCTCCGCGCCGATGAGCCCCCTCCTGTGCCTTGGCGATGGCCGTGCTGCTGCACGGGGCCGGGACGCTTGTGGCGTCCCGGCCCTGGTACGGGCGTCCGGTCAGGAGGCGGGCAGCTCACTCCGGACCGTGCGGGCGGCGGCGACCAGGTTCTCCAGGGAGGCCCGGGTCTCGGGCCAGCCGCGGGTCTTCAGGCCGCAGTCGGGATTGACCCACAGCCGCTCGGCCGGGATCGCCTTGAGGCCGGTGCGCAGCAGCCCGGCCGCCTCCTCGGTGCTCGGGACGCGGGGGGAGTGGATGTCGTAGACACCCGGTCCGGCCTCGCGCGGGTAGCCGTGCGCGGCGAGTTCGCGGGCGACCTGCATGTGCGAGCGGGCCGCCTCCAGGCTGATCACGTCGGCGTCGAGGTCGTCGATGGCCTGGACGATGTCGCCGAACTCGGCATAGCACATGTGGGTATGGATCTGGGTGTCCGGACGGACTCCGGCGGTGGTGAGCCGGAATGCCTCGGTCGCCCACGCGAGGTAGGCGTCCCGGTCGGCGGCCCGCAGCGGCAGGGTCTCGCGCAGCGCGGGTTCGTCGACCTGGATGACCGAGGTCCCTGCTGCCTCCAGGTCGTCGACCTCGTCGCGCAGGGCGAGGGCGACCTGGCGGGCGGTGTCGCCGAGGGGCTGGTCGTCACGGACGAACGACCAGGCCATCATGGTCACCGGGCCGGTCAGCATGCCCTTGACCGGGCGGTCGGTGAGGGACTGGGCGTACGACGTCCAGCGCACCGTCATCGGCTCGGGCCGGGAGATGTCCCCGACGAGGACCGGCGGACGGACGTACCGGGTGCCGTACGACTGGACCCACCCCTGCTGCGTGGCGAGGTACCCCGTCAGCTGCTCGGCGAAGTACTGGACCATGTCGTTGCGCTCGGCCTCGCCGTGGACCAGGACGTCGATGCCGGACTTCTCCTGGAAGGCGATGACCTCCTGGATCTCGGCCTTGATGCGCTCCTCGTACCCGGCGGTGTCGATGCGCCCGGTGCGCAGGTCCGCACGGGCGACCCGCAGTTCGCCGGTCTGGGGGAACGACCCGATGGTCGTCGTGGGCAGCAGCGGCAGCCCGAGGTGGGCGCGCTGGGCGGCGGCGCGCTCGGCATACGGCTGGGAGCGGCGGCCGTCCGTGTCCGTGACCGCGGCGGCGCGGGCGCGCACGGCGGGGTCGTGGGTGATCGGCGAACCCGCGCGGGAGGCGAGGTCGGCGCGGTTGGCCGAGAGCTCGCCGGTGATGGCGTCGGTGCCCTGGGCAAGCCCCTTGGCGAGGGCGACGATCTCGGCCGTCTTCTGCTGGGCGAAGGCCAGCCAGCGCAGGATCTGCGGTTCGATGTCCTTCTCGGCGGTCGCGTCGAGCGGCACGTGCAGGAGCGAGCAGGAGGCGGCGACGTCGACCCGGTCGGCCAGGCCGAGGAGGGTGCCGAGGGTGGACAGCGACTTCTGGAGGTCGTTGATCCAGATGTTGCGGCCGTTGACGACCCCGGCGACCAGCCGCTTGCCGGGCAGCCCGCCGACTGCGGCCAGGGCGTCCAGGTTGGCGGCCGCCGCCTCGGTGAAGTCCAGCGCCAGCCCCTCGACCGGGGCCTTGGCCAGTACCGGCAGAGCGTCGCCGAGCCGGTCGAAGTAGGAGGCGACCAGGAGCTTCGGCCGGTCCGTGAGGGCGCCGAGGTCGCGGTACGCACGGGCCGCGGCGTCCAGCTCGGCCGGGGTGCGGTCCTGGACCAGGGCGGGCTCGTCGAGCTGCAGCCAGTCGGCGCCGGCCGCGCGGAGGTCGGCGAGGACCTCGGCGTACACCGGCAGCAGCCGGTCCAGGAGGGTGAGCGGTTCGAAGTCCGCCGGAGCGCCAGGGGCCGGCTTGGCGAGGAGAAGGTAGGTGACCGGCCCGACGAGCACCGGGCGGGCGGTCAGGCCGAGGGCCAGGGCCTCCTGCAGCTCCGCGACCTGCTTGGCGGGGTTCGCGGTGAAGACGGTGTCGGGGCCCAACTCGGGCACCAGGTAGTGGTAGTTGGTGTCGAACCACTTGGTCATTTCCAGCGGCGCGACGTCCCGCGTGCCGCGGGCCATGGCGAAGTAGCCGTCGAGCGCGTCGGCGTCGACGGCGGCCCGGTGGCGGGCCGGGATCGCGCCGGCCATGACGGTGGTGTCGAGGACGTGGTCGTAGTACGAGAAGTCGCCGGTGGGCACCTCGTGGATGCCGGCCTCGGCGAGTTGCTTCCAGTTGGCGGTGCGCAGTTCGGCGGCGGTGGCACGGAGGGCGTCGGCGGTGACGCGGCCCTTCCAGTAGCCCTCGATCGCCTTCTTCAGTTCCCGGTTCTGGCCCTGGCGGGGGTAGCCGTACACGGTGGCCCGTGCTGCCGCGGCCGCGGACTCGGTGGTCACGGAGATCTCCTTCGCGAGACGATTCCCTGAGATCCCGGAGACGGGACGAGAGCGCGAAGGGGTGACGAACCGGACGGCGACGACCTCGCGCGGGAAAGGCACGGTCGTCCCGTCAGGTATGTACGCCGACCCGCCCTCGAGGTCACCGGGGTGTCCGCGCACGGAACGGTCCGCGCACGGGCAGTTGGCAGGTCTTCGGACTTGCGGGCACGTCCTCCGGTCTCCCGGCGGACACCTACTGGCCGTCGCTTCCCAGGCCCGGTACGTCGGACCCAGTGCGTATGACGGCGGTCGTTCCCGCTCACCGCTGCGGGGCAGTCCCGGATTCTCACCGGGTTCCCTCTTGCGACACCCCGCCTGGCGGACGGGGCGAACCAGCTGCTCGGGCCAGCCTACGGGTTCTCGCCCCGCGCGGAAGGGAGCCGTCCAGCACCCGGAAGGTGACGGGGAACACTTCAGGACACGCCAGGAGCGGCACGCGGAGGGGCGGGAAGCGTCGCACACGCGCTTCCCGCCCTTTTCCCGTCGCGCCGCGCGGGACCCTCACCCCTGCGGCGGCGCGGGCCCCTCAGCCCGCGTCGTACCAGGCCCTCAGCCCTGGTCGTAGGTGTGGAGCCCCCGGCCGGACTTACGGCCGAGCAGTCCCGCCTGCACCATCCGCTGGAGCAGCGGCGGCGGGGCGTAGAGGGGTTCCCGGAACGCGTCGTGGAGGGACTCCGCGATGGAGGCGACGGTGTCCAGGCCGATCAGGTCGGCGAGCTTGAGCGGGCCCACGGGGTGGGCGCGGCCCAGTTCCATGCCGGTGTCGATGTCGGTGGCGGTGGCGGTGGCGAAGCCGGATTCAGCCATTCGGACGGCTGCGAGGAGGTAGGGGATGAGCAGGGCGTTGACGACGAACCCCGCCCGGTCCTGGGAGCGGATGCCCGTCTTGCCGAGGACCGCGGTGGCGAATTCCGTCGCGGTCGCCACCGTCTGCGGTGACGTGTGCAGGGAGGTCACCACCTCGACCAGCGGCAGGACGGGGACCGGGTTGAAGAAGTGCAGGCCGACGACCCGGTCCGCACGGCTGGTCGCCATCCCCAGCCGCATGACGGGGATCGAGGAGGTGGTGGTGGCCAGGACGGCCGCCGGGTCCTCGACGATCTTGTCGAGGGCGGCGAAGATCTCCGTCTTGGCGTCCGGGTTCTCGATGACGGCCTCGACGACGAGCTGCCGGTCGGCAAGATCGTCCGGGCTGCCGGCGAGGACGAGGCGGGCGAGGGCGTCGTCGGCGGCTTCCGGGGCCAGCTCGCCACGCCGCACGGCACGGTCCAGGGAGTCGGCCACCCGGTCGCGGGCGGTGCGGGCCGCGATCGCGTCCGCCTCGCAGACGACGGTGTCCAGCCCGGCCCGGGCACAGACCTCGGCGAACGGCTGCACCGCTACGACGAGAAAGTGCGCACCCTTCACCTCTCCCCACGGCTGCGCCCCGGCCGGCGCGCCTTCCGCATGACCACCCGACTCGCCCTGCTGGAGCACGGCGAGGACCTCGACCGCCAGGCCTGATCAAGGAGTCGGGCGACTTCTGCGTCGGTGTCGCGGCCTTCCCGGAACTGCATCCGCGCTCACCCGACTGGGACGGCGAGATCAGGCACTTCGTGGACGAGTGCCGGGCCGGAGCCGACTACGCGATCACCCAGATGTTCTTCGACGTGGACACCTACCTACCTGCGTTTCCGCGACCGCGTGGCGGCCGCGGGATGTCCGACGCCGGTCATCCCGGAGATCATGCCGGTCACCACGATCCGCTCGCTGCGCCGCATCCCCAGCCTCAGCACCGCCGCCTGATCGGCGAGGAAGCCCCCGGCCTCCACTTCATGACCATGGACTTCTCCCAGGCGACGACGGAGATCTACCGAAACCTCGGCCCGCAGGTCTGAGGCTGCCTCCGCTGGTCCCGTTGAGGTCCGGGTGCCGGTGGCCAAGCGGCCGGAGCCGAGGTCAGGGAACCGGCGCGACCGCGACACCGCTTACCCTCGGTCTTCACACACCGATGGTCAACGGTGGCCGCCCCCGTCTCCACAGCGCGTCAGGGCCGGTCCGCCCGCCGTCCCGTGTCAGGAGGGCATGTGCAACGTGGCGAAGTCTGGTGGGTCGAGTTCGACGAGCGGCGGCTGGTCGTCCTGCTGTCGGGAGACGACGCGTCCGGGATCCGGGTGATGCAGGTCGTCGCTCCGGCGGGCGTCGACATCAGCGGCCTGGGCATCGAGGTGGCGGTGGGTGCCGCGGAAGGACTGCCCCTTGAAGGCGTGCTGCGGTTCGGTTTCCCGCGCCCGGGCCTTACCCCTTGCACGTGGCTGACCACGGTGTCCCGGGACGACCTGATCGAGCGGGCGGGCGTCCTGTCCTCCGCGAAGCTCAGCGAGATCGAGGGCGCCCTCCGTCGCGCTGAACAGAAGAAGGAATGGACCCCGGCGACAACCGCGAAGCTCAGCGCAATGAGGGACGCCCTCCGTCGCGGTGGGCCCGGGGAGACGGAGAAGGACGGCGGCCCCTGATGGCATGGTCGGTCCCGCCCGGATGATCGACGCCGGCCACCTGTCTCCTCGAGAGTTTCACCGCGCCGAACACGCAGCCACCCGCACTCGCTCCACCCGCACCGCGCCAGGTGCGAAGACACAACCGCACAAAGTCATCACACCCGCCTATCGAATCCGGGGCGGATTTGGGCTGCCGGTGTCGTCAACTCGGTCACCGATGATGCGGCTCCCCTGCGGAACCTGTAGGTGATCGGCGGCGAGAGCTGTCGCTCGCTGGATCCAGGATGGCCGCGATCGGCGCCCGTGGCGCGCTGCGGCGGGTCGCCGTCGGGTGCGGTGCGGACGGGTCGCACGAGTCGGACTTTCCGTGCTCCAGGTGACGAAGACGCGGCGGGCGTGGATTACGCCGTGCGGGTGGTCGCCACGCACCACGCCGCCTCGGATATCGCGATCTCGCTCGGCAACCTGGCCGTCGAGGCGCTGTTCGACGCTGGAGTGAGGTGGCTGCCGCGGGTGGTACCGGCCGGTGCTGGGTTCGGATGCGCGGCACTGGTGGCGCGACCGCGCCGCGACGGGCGCCTGAAGGTGAGGGAGCCGGTTCCCGTGGACGTCTGAGAGGGCGACTCAGTTCACCCGGGTGACGGTGACCGCCCCAGTCGACGTGCCTGCCGTGGCAGGGGTGTCGTGCAGGCCGAGGCGCAGGTGCTCGACGTGGTGGAGGGCCTGCTCCAGGAGTTCGGCGACGTGGTTGTCGTAGAGGGCGTAGATGACCGAGCGGCCGCGCCGCTCACCGGTGACCAGGCCGAGGTTGCGCAGCAGCCGCAGTTGGTGGGAGCAGGCGGACTGTTCCATGCCGACGGCGTCGGCGAGTTCGGTCGCCGCGCACGGGCCCTCTTGCAGGCGGGCCAGGATCCGCAGCCGGGACGGGGTGGCCAGCGCCTGCAGTGTGGTGGCCACGTCGGTGGCGCCGACGGTCTCCAGGCGCTCTCGCACGGTGGCGGCGGCGGTGGTGGTGTTCTCGGCGTCAGCTCCATGGCCCATGTGCTTCATCCTACGGACCAGTAGACATGAACACATGAACGTCTCTTCATGTGGTCCTGTACGGTGGGGGTGCGGAACCGCTGCATCCGGTGCATGCGGTGTCCGCGGCCGCGCCGTACCGTCCGTCATGAAGGACCCCCGCTCCGATGACCTCCTCCACCCTCGCCCCGCCGTCCCCGGGCCAGGCCGCGCCCGCGCGTGAGGGCACCGCACCCCGACGCACCCGTGTCCTCACGCTGCCCGAGGCCCGCTGGGCCGCCGCCGCCCTGGTGCTCTTCCTGGTGGCACTGCCGCTGCAGCTGACCGGCGCCTCGGCCTGGACCTGGGGCCCGCTGTACGCACTGACCTACGCGGCCGGCGGCTGGGAACCGGGCTGGGCGGGACTTGAGGCCCTGAAGGAGAAGACCCTCGACGTCGACCTGCTGATGGTGGTGGCGGCCCTCGGGGCGGCGGCGATCGGGCAGGTGATGGACGGCGCGCTGCTGATCGTCATCTTCGCCACCTCGGGTGCCCTGGAGGCGCTGGCCACCGCCCGCACCGCCGACTCCGTGCGCGGTCTGCTCGACCTGGCCCCGGCCGCGGCAACGCGGCTGACGGCGGCAGGGGAGGAGGAGACCGTCGCCGTCGAGGCGCTGGCTGTCGGCGACCTGGTCCTCGTGCGGCCCGGCGAGCGGGTCGGCGCCGACGGGCGGGTCCTGGACGGCGCGAGCGACGTCGACCAGGCGACCATCACCGGCGAGCCGCTGCCGGTCGCCAAGGAGACGGGCGACGAGGTCTTCGCGGGCACCCTCAACGGCACCGGCGCGTTGCGCGTGCGGGTGGAACGTGACGCCTCCGACTCGGTGATCGCCCGGATCGTGCGCATGGTGGAGGCGGCGTCGGAGACCAAGGCGCCGACCCAGCTGTTCATCGAGAAGGTCGAACAGCGCTACTCGCTCGGCATGGTGGCCGCGACCCTCGCCGTCTTCCTCGTACCGCTCGCCTTCGGGGCGGCGCTGACCGGTTCGCTGCTGCGGGCGATGACCTTCATGATCGTGGCCTCGCCGTGCGCGGTCGTCCTGGCCACCATGCCGCCGCTGCTCTCCGCCATCGCCAACGCCGGCCGGCACGGTGTGCTGGTCAAGTCCGCCGTGGTCATGGAGCGCCTCGGCGAGACCGACGCGGTCGCGCTCGACAAGACCGGCACCCTGACCGAGGGCACCCCGCGCGTCACCGACATCCGGCCGCTCGCCGGGGCCGGGCCGGACGAGAAGGAACTGCTGACGTTCGCCGCCGCGGCCGAGCGCCCCAGCGAACACCCGCTCGCCCGCGCCGTCGTCGACGCGGCCCGGGACAAGGGCCTCGCCCTGCCGGCCGCGGAGGACTTCACCTCCACCCCCGGTGTCGGGGTCACCGCGACCGTCGACGGCCACGCGATCTCCGTCGGGGCGCCGGCACGGCTGCTGACCGGGGCCGGGGACCCGCGATCCGCGCGGGCCATGGTGGTCGCCCGTGAGCTGGAGGACGGCGGCCGGACCGCCGTCGTGGTCGTCGTCGACGGCGCTCCGGCCGGGCTGCTGGGTATCGCCGACCGGCTGCGTGCCGACGCCGGCGCGACCGTGTCCGCGCTGACCGCCCTCGTAGGATCAGCGCCCCTTCTGGTGACCGGTGACAACCCCCGTGCCGCCGCCCGCCTCGCCGCCGAGGTCGGCATCGACGATGTGCGGGCCGGACTGCTGCCCGAGCACAAGGTGGCCGCCGTGCGGGAACTGGAAGCATCGGGCCGCAAGGTGCTGGTGGTCGGCGACGGAGTCAACGACGCTCCGGCGCTCGCCGCCGCCCACACCGGCGTCGCCATGGGCCGGGCGGGGTCCGACCTCGCGCTGGAGACCGCCGACGCCGTGGTCGTGCGCGACGAACTCCGCACGGTTCCGGCCGTGGTCGCGCTGTCCCGGCGCGCCCGCAGGCTGGTCGTGCAGAACCTGGTGATCGCGGGCCTGTTCATCGCCGGCCTGGTCGCCTGGGATCTCATCGGTACCCTGCCGCTGCCCCTCGGCGTGGCCGGCCACGAGGGCTCCACCGTCATCGTCGGCCTCAACGGACTGCGCCTGCTGCGCGAAACGGCCTGGCAGCGGGCCGCCGAATGAGCCGCCGCAAGGCACCCGCCGCACAGGGTGAGCCCCGGTGCACGGTCACCGTCTGCCGGGGCTGCTGCTGCGGAACCGACAAGATCCCCGGCGTCGACCACGCCGCCCAGCTCGCCACGCTCAAGTCCCAGGTGGGTCCGGTCGCCCGGGTCCGGGCGGTGAACTGCCTGGACGCCTGCGAGCAGGCGAACGTCATCGTCGTCCAGCCGTCCTCCGCCGGCCGCGCGGCCGGCGGCCGGCCGGTCTGGCTCGGCCTGGTCAACGACCCCGACGCGACGGCCGACATCGCCGACTGGGTGGCGGCCGGCGGCCCCGGCCTCGCCGACCCGCCCGCCGTCCTGGACCTGTACGAGTTCGCCCCGTCGCGGCGCGTGCGACGGGGTGTGGAGGACTGACGGCCCCCACCCGCGAGGTGATCTGTCAGGCGAAGTGGACGGCGCTGACCGCCCCCGCCAGCAGGCAGTGGACGGCGAACGGTGTGAGGGTGCGGGTGGTGAACCAGCGGGACAGGAAGCGGACGGCGATGGAGGCGGCGACGGCGGCGGTGCAGAATCCGACGGTCACCTGGCCGTGGATGTGGGCGCCGGCGGGACCGGCCGAGGTCGGCAACTTCAGGACGCCCGCCGCCAGGATCACCGGGGTGGCCGGCAGGAAGGAGAACTTGGCGGCGTCCTCGTGGTCCAGGCCGCGCAGCAGCCCGCCGGCCAAGGTGATGCCCGACCGGCTGATCCCCGCGAACAGGGCCAGGGTCTGGAACAGGCCGATGACGCCGGCCCCCGGTAACTCAGGGTTTCCAGTTTCCGGATCGCCGTCCCCGCCGTACGGGTCCCGGTCGCCAGTGCCGCTCCCGGACCGCCCGGAAGGGCCGGCGCCGTGGCCCGCTGCTCGGAGCGGCGCCGAAGCCGTTCTCCGGCCGGCAGGATCAGGCCGTTCAGGGTGAGGAAGACCGCCGCCGCGAGCGGTTTGGCGAAGAGGGTGCGGAAGGTGTGTTCCAGGGCCAGGCCGGTGATGCCGACCGGGACGGTGGCCACGATCAGCGGCATGGCGAGGCGTTCGGTGGAGGTCTCGACGCGGCGCGTGCGGGCGACGCCGACGAGGGCTCGGAAGATCCGGACCCAGTCCTCGCGGTAGAAGAACAACAGGGCCGCGGCGGTGGCCACGTGCAGGGCCACGATGAAGGCCAGGTACGGCGAGCCGGCTTCTCCCGCTCCGGCGCCACCATGTCCACGGCGCTCGTCCTCGACCTGGACCGGGTGGCGGCGACCCGCCTGGCGTTCTTCCTCGGCATCCCCGCCCTGACCGGCGCCGGCCTGTACGAGCTGAAGGACGCCGTGGGTGCCGGGGTGGGAGCCGCACCACTCGCCGTCGGGACCGCCGTCTCCTTCGTGATCTACCGCATCGTCATCGGCGTGGCCCTGCTCGGCCTGCCGGCCACCGGAGCACTGAACGCCTGACCTCCTCTACGGCCACCCGGACTCACCCACTCGTACGATCATGAATGTAACGCCTGCTACATTCGAAACCGTGTCGAATGCAGAACCTGTGGGCCGCTGGCTCGTCCTCGTGATCAGACTGCCCGCCCAGCCGTCGCGGCATCGGGTGGGGGTCTGGCGGGAGCTGCGCAGGATCGGTGCGCTCTCGCTGGGGCAGGGCGTCTGGGCCGTACCGGACGTCCCCGTCTTCGCCGACGGCATCGCCCGCGCGCTGGAGCTGACGGAGGCGGGGGAGGGGCACGCGGTGACCCTCAACGCGTCCGGGCGGGGGCCCGAGGACGCGGCCCGCTTCCAGGCGCTGTTCACCGCAGCGCGGTCGGAGGACTGGACGGAGTTCCTCTCCGACTGCGGCAAGTTCGAGGAGGAACTGGCGAAGGAGATCCGCATCGCCAAGTTCACCCTCGCCGAACTGGAGGAAGAGGAGCAGTCGTTGGAGCGGCTGCGACGCTGGCACCGCGATCTCACCGCGCGTGACGTGTTCGGCGCACCGGAGGCCGCCGAGGCCGGCAAGCGGCTCAAGGAGTGCGCCGCCGCCTGCGAGGACTACGCGGAGCGCGTCTTCGCGGCCCTGCACGGCACACCGGAGGACGACGACCGATGAGCCGGACGGCCAGAACCCCGTCGGCGCCCGACCGGCAGATGCGGCCGCTGTACGCGGCCGGGTTCACCACCGCCTTCGGCGCGCACGGCATCGCCGCCAGCCTCGGCGGTGACGCCGAGGGCGCGGTGACCTCGCTGCTGGTCCTGGGCGGGCTGCTCGCCCTGTACGACGGCGCCGAGGTGCTCCTGAAGCCGGTGTTCGGCACCCTCGCGGACCGGGTCGGAGCGCGTCCGGTCCTGCTCGGCGGCCTCGTCGCCTTCGCCGTCGCCTCCGCGCTGTACGCCGTGGCCGACAGTCCGGGGTGGCTGTGGGCCGCCCGCCTCGGCCAGGGTGCGGCGGCCTCCGCCTTCTCCCCGTCGGCCTCCGCCCTGGTCGCCCGCCTCAACCCGGCCGCCAAGCACGGTCGCGCGTTCGGCGGTTACGGCTTCTACAAGTCCATCGGTTACACCCTCGGCCCGCTGCTCGGCGGCGTGCTGGTGTGGGCCGGCGGGCTTCGGCTGCTGTTCACGGTGCTGGCCGTGCTCGGCGCGGCGGTCGCGGTGTGGGCCGCGGTCGCCGTTCCCGTCGTACCGCCGCTGCCCAAGACCCGGCAGACGGTCCTCGACCTTGCCCGCCGCCTCACCGACCCCGCCTTCCTGGTCCCGACGTCCGCGCTGGCGGCGGCGACCGCCGCCCTCTCGGTCGGGGTCGGCTTCCTGCCGGTCTCGGGCCGGGCCGCCGGGCTGGGGACGGTGGCCACCGGTGCGGCCGTGTCGGTGCTGGCCGCCTGCGCGGCGGTGGTCCAGCCGCGGGCCGGGCGGGCTCTGGACGCGGGGCGCCTGACGACCGGGTCCGGCATCACCGCAGGACTGCTGTTCACCGCTGCCGGGCTGGGCTGCGCGATGCTGCCGGGGCTGACCGGGGTCCTCCTGGGGGCCGCGCTGATCGGCGTGGGAACCGGTCTGATCACCCCGCTCGGCTTCGCCGCGCTGGCCTCCTCGACCCCTCGGGAGCGCCTGGGCCAGACCATGGGCGCCGCCGAACTCGGCCGCGAACTCGGCGACGCCGGCGGGCCGTTGCTGGTCGCCGTCATCGCCTCGCTCACCACCCTCACCCACGGCTACGCGGCCCTCGGCACCCTGCTGGCCCTCGGCCCCCTGCTCACCGCCGTCCGCCGCCGGGCCACCGGGAGCCGAGTGGTGGGTCCGTCCGCCCGGTAGCCTCGATTCCAGAAGTGATCCGCCATGCCCGCACCTCCCCTGCCCGGGGTGTTCGCCGACCTGGCCCCGCTCCTCGACCACTGGGGCTACGCGGCGGTCGGCGGCCTGCTCCTCCTGGAGGACTTCGGCGCTCGCGCCCGGCGGAGGCTTCGAGACGGTCGAGCATGTGGTTGAGGGTGTGGCCGAGGCGGGTGATCTCGTCGTCGCGGTCGGCGGGCACGTCGAGGCGCAGGTTCTGGGCACCGGCGGCGATCAGGGTCAGGCCGGAGGCGATGGCCAGCTGGGCGAGGAGTTCGCGCAGCGCCTCGTCGCGGTGGCCGCGCCGCACGGGGGCGACCACGATCCTGCTCCGCCGTCCGCCGTCCGCCGTCCGCCGTGACCCGCTTGGCCTGGAGGCCGGGCGATCCCCCTGAAAGGGACCTCGGTGCGCGGAAGCTCACCGGTGACGACGGCCCGCGAGGCGGGAGTACGCGATGCCCTGGACGAGCTGCTCCCCTTCTGTCCGGGCGGACGCGGCTGATAGAAGCGGTCTATCCGGTCATAGCGAGGAACGCTTTGACCAGCGCGTACGACTCCGAGGATCGTGAACGGCACCTTCCCGCAACGCCAGTTGAGGAGCCGCGACATGGCCAAGGTGCTCTGTGTCCTGTACGACGACCCCACCGACGGATACCCCACCGAGTACGCGCGCGACGACCTCCCCGCCATCGACCACTACCCCGGCGGCCAGACCACCCCGACCCCCGAGGCCGTCGACTTCACCCCGGGCCACCTCCTCGGCAGCGTCTCCGGCGAACTCGGCCTGCGCTCCTTCCTGGAGAAGGCCGGCCACACCCTCGTCGTCACCAGCGACAAGGACGGCGACGGGTCGGTCTTCGACCGTGAGCTCGCCGACGCCGACGTCGTCATCTCGCAGCCGTTCTGGCCGGCGTACCTCACCCCGGAGCGGATCGCCGCCGCGCCGAACCTGAAGCTGGCGATCACCGCGGGCATCGGCTCCGACCACGTCGACCTCGACGCGGCGATCGCGCACGGGGTGACGGTCGCCGAGGTGACCTACTGCAACAGCATCAGCGTCGCCGAGCACGTCGTCATGATGACGCTGTCCCTGGTCCGCAACTACCTGCCCTCCCACCAGGTCGTCCTCGAGGGCGGCTGGAACATCGCGGACTGCGTGGCCCGCTCGTACGACCTGGAGGGCATGCACGTCGGCACGGTGGCCGCCGGCCGTATCGGCCTCGCCGTCCTGCGGCGCCTCGCGCCCTTCGACGTGAAGCTGCACTACACCGACCGGTACCGGCTGTCCGAGGACGTCGAGCGCGAGCTCGGCCTGGTCTGGCACGAGAGCGCGGCCGACATGGTCCCGCACTGCGACGTCGTCACCGTCAACGCCCCGCTGCACCCCGAGACCGAGGGACTGTTCGGCGACGAACTGCTGGCCACGATGAAGCGCGGGGCCTACCTCATCAACACGGCCCGCGCGAGGATCGTCGACCGGGACGCCATCGACCGGGCCCTGCGCAGCGGCCAGTTGGCGGGCTACGCCGGTGACGTCTGGTACCCGCAGCCCGCCCCCGCCGACCACCCCTGGCGGACCATGCCGCACCACGGCATGACCCCGCACATCTCCGGCTCCTCCCTGTCCGCCCAGGCCCGCTACGCCGCCGGGACCCGGGAGATCCTGGAGTCGTGGCTGGCGGGCCGCCCGATCCGCGACGAGTACCTGATCGTCGACGGCGGTGCCCTGGCGGGAACGGGCGCGCACTCGTACTCGGTCACGAAGTGACGGGGTGACGGGTTCCACGGCCCGGACATGATCGGCGGAGGCCACCCCGGCTGCTTTCAGCTCCGGTTGACGCACACGGCCGTAAACGGCACCACCGCGAGCCTTCCGGAAACACATCGAGAAACGGGAGCTACGGCCGTCGAGGACTGGAGTGGTACTCGGCGACCGGACCGCATCCGAACGCGCGAGGCCAGGCGCCGCGGGCCAGGTACCCGTCGGCGCCGTTGTCGAGGCCACCGTGGTCGTCGGCATCACAGAGCCGTCGCGGGCCAGTCCAGCAGCCGTGCCCCGATGACCGCCGTCTGGAGCATGTACCGGTGGGTCGGGTCCGTGGGGTTCGCCCCGGTGAGCTTGTGGATGCGGTCCAGGCGGTACGTCAGGGCGCGCACGCTCAGGGAAAGGCGCCGGGACGCCTCGGTGGCCACGCAGCCGGAGTCGAAGTAGGCGGTGAGGGTGTCGAGGAGGGGTTCGGCGCCGCCGCGGGCGGTGACGAGCGGGCCCAGGGTGCCCTGGACGAGGTCTGCCATGGCCTGCCGGTCGCGGGTGAGGACGGGGTAGACCAGCAGGTCGGCGGCGCGCAGGACGGGCTCGTCGAGGTCGAGGCGCTCGGCCAGTTCGAGCGCGTTGAGTGCCTCCTCGTACGACTGGACGACCCCGCCGGGGCCGGGCTGGGGGCGGCCGATGGCGACCCGGCCGCCGTCGGTGGCGGCGTGTGCCTGTTTGGCGAAGTGGGTGAGGACATCGGCCTGGTGGCCGGGCGCGATGCACAGCAGCCGGCCGTCCTTGGTGGTGAGCAGGACGCTGCGGTCGCCGAACCGGGCGATGACGGCCTGTTCCACCTGTCTGGGGACCGGGTCGCCCTCGCCGTAGGCGGTGGCGCCCTGGGCTACGGCGACCGCGTGGGCGTGGGACAGGCGCAGGCCGAAGCGCTCGGCGCGTTCGGAGAGGCGGCCCAGGTTGCTGCGGCCGTAGAGGAGGTCGTCGATGAACTCCCGGCGGGCGGCCTCTTCCTGGCGTACCGCGAGCAGTTGGGCGCGTTCGAAGCCCTCGGCGAAGGCGTCGACGACCTGTTGGACGGCGGCGAGTGCCTCGTCTGCGGAGCCGGTGGTGGGCCAGGCCGTGCGGGCGGCCACGAGGTGTGCGCTGACCAGGGCGCGCAGGCCGTGGCCGGCCTCGGCGGCCTGTTCTCCCAGGGCGCGGCGGGAGGCGATCTCGTCCCGGGTGAGGCGTCGGCCGGTGGCGGAGACCTCGGCGAGGATGCGGGCGTAGCCGTCGAGGTACCGCTCGGGTATGTGCCCGTCTGTCACGTCGTCCCCCGGAATCTTGACGCGCCGCTGACGGATTCTTAGCGGTCACCGGCATCCAGACCCTAATGAACACTGCCGGACACCGGCAATGCGCGGGGCGGCTCCGGTCGTGGACCATGGCTCGCGGGGAGCACCGCGGACGGTTCCGGTGCCGGACACCGGCAGGTGCCCGCACCGGAACCCGGATCTGATCCGCGTCCCCATGGACACGAGCGGCGCGGGCCGAGAGGGGGCAGGGCATGCGGACGTTTCTGGTGGCCGCCACCGGACTGCCCACCATCCTCCCGACCACGGCCATGGTGGCGGTGGTGTGCTTCTGGCTCCTGGCCCTTGCGCATCTGGCCGACATCGGCAGCTTCGACGCGGACGTGGATCTGCGGGCGTGGCCCATGGGCGGGGTGCCCGTGGCGGTCGCTCTCTCGCTGCTGACGGTGCTCGCCTGGACCCTGAGTGTCTCGGCCGTGGTGGTGCTCAGTGCGGTCGGGCCCCCGGGGCCCGTCACCGGGCTGCTGCGTCTGGTCGCCCCCGTGGGAGCGCTGCTCCTTGCCTGGCCCGTCACCCGCTTGCTCGTGCGGCCTTTGCACCGGTTCTTCCCGGATGAACAGGACGACCCGGACGAACCCGTGGCGACTCGGCGTGCGCAGTGGGACCGCGCCGCCTGAGCCCCGCCCGGCCCGGTTCCCCTCTCTCCTTCCTTCGCGCTGGAACGCTCGAACTCCCTTACGCCTCAAGGACGTATGCCATGACTCCCATGACCATGGGCATCGGCGTGCTCATCGCCGTCTGCCTGCTCGCCGTCGCCGTCGTCTCCCTGCTCTTCCGCAAGGTGGAGCAGGGCAAGGCGCTGATCGTCTCCAAGCTGCGCAGGGTAGACGTGACGTTCACCGGGCAGGTCGTGCTGCCGGTGCTGCACAAGGCCGAGACGATGGACATCTCGGTGAAGGCCATCGAGATCACCCGGGCCGGCCGGGACGGGCTGATCTGCCGGGACAACATCCGCGCCGACATCCGGATCTCGTTCTTCGTGAAGGTCAACAAGAGCGCCCAGGACGTCGTCAAGGTCGCCCAGGCCGTCGGCACGGCGAGAGCCAGCGACCAGAAGACGCTCCAGGAACTGTTCCACGCGAAGTTCTCCGAAGCGCTGAAGACCGTCGGCAAGCAGCTGGACTTCACCGACCTCTACACCAAGCGCGAGGAACTCCGTTACAAGATCATCGAGTTGATCGGCGTGGACCTCAGCGGCTACCACCTGGAGGACGCGGCGATCGACTACCTGGAGCAGACGCCGCTGTCCCAGCTCGACCCGGCGAACGTCCTCGACGCCCAGGGCATCCGGAAGATCACCGAGCTGACGGCCGTGGAGCACGTGCGCACCAACGAGGCCCAGCGCACCGAGGAGAAGGAGATCACCCGGCAGAACGTCGACGCCCGCGAGGCGATTCTGGAGCTGGAGCGCCGGCAGACGGACGCGGAGATCAAGCAGAAGCGCGAGATCGAGACCGTGCGGGCCCGCGAGGAGGCCGAGACGGCGCGGGTGGTGGAGGAGGAGCGGCTGCGGGCGCAGGGGGCGTTCCTGAAGACCGAGGAACTGCTCGGTGTGCAGCGCGAGAACCAGGCCCGGGAGATCGCCGTCGCCGCGAAGAACCGCGAGCGGGTCATCGCCGTCGAGGGCGAGCGGGTCGAGAAGGACCGCCTCCTTGAGGTCATCGCGCGGGAGCGGGAGACCCAGCTGACCCGGATCGCCGCCGACAAGGAGGTCGAGGCCGAGAAGCGCGAGATCGCCGAGGTCGTCCGGGAGCGGGTGGCCGTGGACCGTACGGTCGCCGAGCAGGAGGAGGCCATCAAGAAGCTGCGGGCCGTGGAGGAGGCCGAGCGGGAGCGGCAGGCGGTCGTCATCGCCGCCGAGGCCGAGGCCCAGGAGAAGCTGGTCAAGGACATCAAGGCCGCCGAGGCCGCCGAACAGGCCGCCGTGCACCGCGCCGCGCAGGAGATCACCCTCGCCGAGGCCCGGTTGAAGACCGCCGACCTGGACGCCCAGGCCAAGCTGCGGCTCGCCGAGGGCGTCCGGGCCGAGGCCGCCGCCGAGGGACTGGCCACCGTGCAGGTCCGCGACAAGGAGGCCGAGGTCATCGAGAAGGCCGGGCGGGCGGAGGCCGCCGCGTCCGAGGCACGGCTGCGCGCCGAGGCGGAGGGCACCCGGGCCAAGGCGCTCGCCGAGGCCGAGGGCATCGGCGAGAAGCTGAAGGCGGAGGCCGCCGGCCTCACCGAGAAGGCGGCGGCGATGGCCGCCCTGGACGACGCCTCCCGCGGCCACGAGGAGTACCGGCTGCGGCTGGCGGCCGAGAAGGACATCCGGCTCGCCGGGCTGGACGCGCAGCGGCAGATCGCCGAGGCGCAGGCCACGGTGCTCGCCACCGGCCTGGAGAACGCGGACATCGACATCGTCGGCGGCGAGTCCCTCTTCTTCGACCGGCTCGTCTCCGCGATCTCGCTCGGCAAGAGCGTCGACGGGTTCGTCCAGAACTCCGACACCGCGCAGGCGCTCGCCGGGCCCTGGCTGGACGGATCCGCGAGCTTTCCCGACGACCTCGGCCGTGCCCTCGGCTCCGTCTCGGCGGCCGGCATCCGGGACCTGACCGTGTCCGCGCTGCTGACGAAGCTCATGACGTCGGGCGCCGCGAACCCCGGGCAGCTCCAGCAACTGCTGGACAGGGCGGGCGAACTGGGGCTCGCCGACACCCCGCTCGCCGCCCTCAACGGCAGTGCCAGGGGCTGACCGGTTCGTGGTCCGGAGCCGCCGCACAGGGGACGGCGGCTCCGGGCCATGTATCTCCTTCGATCTGCTGAGAGGGATCCATGAGCACCGGTCAGGACACCGGGACGTACGAGGCACAGGGCACCGACAAGCCGGACACCGGCGCCTACGCAGCTCCGGGCGCCGTCGCCCCGGACGCCGGCGCCTACGAGGTGCTGCGCATCCGGCTCACCGCCCAGGCCGCCGAACTCGCCCGCCGCGCCGAGGCCCTGAACGCCCGCCGCACCGAGCAGTTCGGCTCGACCCGCCTCGAACTCGCCGGCACCGGACAACTGCGCACCGGGCACGCCAGTGTGCCCCGCGACCTCGTCGCCGTGGGCGACACGCTCCTCCTCGGCCACAACTCCGGGCCCGGGAACGGGAACGCGGTCGGCGACGTCTTCGCGCTCTACGACCGGGACCTGAACCGGCTGCCCGACGACGCCGTCCCCGGCCTGCTCGACGACCCGGCGTTCGTCCGCGAGACGGCCGACCTCCACCGCTACTACCGCCAGGCCCGGCTGCTCCGGCTCCACCGGGTGGACGGCAAGCTGCTCGCCGTCTTCCAGACCGGTGACCAGGCCGGCGACACCCGCGTCCTGCGCTGGGCACTCACCGACGACGGCCGGGCGTCGTTCGTGGACGCGCGCGGTGACCGCGACCACGTCCCGCCACCGTCCCACGACGTCGAGTGGACCGCGACGACCCGCGAGGACCACGTCCCGGGCCGCCATCCGCACGTCTCCGTCGGAGGCGAGGTGTTCGTCGACACGCTCGGCGGGACACTGACCGTCAAGGTCGAGAACGACACCGGGACGGACGAGGGCATCTACTCCGAGCCGGTCGACGAGCCGCTGCAGTCCCTCGCCGACGCGGACATCGCCCACGCCCGCGTGGGCTCGCTGGTCCTGCTGCGGATCCGCCCCTACAAGGAGGACGCCGACCGGCACCTGGTCTTCAACACGCTGACCAGGAACGTCGTCCGCCTGGACGGCATCGGCCCGGCCTGCCGCCGCCTGCCCGAGGACCAGGGCGTCGTCTTCCCCGGCGGCTACTGCCTGGCCACGGGCACCCACCGCACGTACGACCTCGACATCGCGGACCTGGAGTTCGAGCGCGAGGTGCGCTCGCCGAACGGCGAGGACGTGCTGTACGCCTTCCACTCGCGGGTCACGGGCCGCAGCCTGCTGCTGTCGTACAACATGATCCGCAAGGAGGTCGCCGCCCCGCTGTCCGGCCACGGCTGGGCCCTGTTCGAGGACGGCATGCTGGCGGTCCTGCACGCCGACGGCGACGACGCCCGGCGGGTGCACCCGCTCCAGCTGTGGAACTCCCCGTACGTCTCCGACACCCACGCGGCCGCGCGGCCACTCGGCACCGGTCCGCTCGCCCGGATCGGCAACGCCGACCTGGTGCGCGGCATCTCCGACTGCCTGTCCCTCACCCGCGCGGTCGCCGAGTCGACACCTACGACCGAGGTGTACGAAGCACTGGCCGCCGCGTGTGTCCGCGCGACCGACATCCACCACTGGCTGGGCGATCCGGAACTCGGCGACCTGAACGAGCCGCTCGCACAGGTCCGCGCCACGGCAGAACAGGTGCTGACCGAGTTCGCGACCGTCCAGACCCTCACCCGGCAGACCGCCGCCGCGCTCACCGAGGCCGACGCGCGGATCGCCGCGGTCGTACGACGTCTGCGCGGCGAGGTCCCGCCGGGCGCCGCAGGCTGGGTCGCCGGCCTGACCGAACTCCGCCATGCCCAGGGGCACCTGCTCACTCTCAGGGACAGGCGGTACGCGGACACCGCCCGCATCGACGAGCTGGCCGGCGCCACCGAGGCCGACCTCGCCGCCTTCGGCCGGCGGGCCGTCACCCACCTGGCCCGCGAGGACGCCTTCGCCGAACACCGGGCGGACGTCGAGCGGCTCAGCGCCGACGCCGGGGCGATCGTCACGGCCGCCGAGGCCGCGCCGGTCTCCGCACGCCTCGCCGAACTCGCCGACGGGCTGCGGACGGTGACCGAGGTCGTCGCCGGGCTCGACGGCGGCGACGCCACCGTGCGTACCGTCGTCCTGGAGCGGATCGCCGAGATCCTCGGCGGTCTCAACCGCGCCCGCGCCACCCTCGACGGCCGCCGCCGCGACCTCCTCGACCACGAGGGACGCGCCGCGTTCGCCGCCGAGTCCGCCCTGCTCGGCCAGACCGTCACCGGCGCGCTCGCCGCCGCCGGCAGCCCCGAGGCGTGCGACGAGCAACTGGCCCGGGTTCTCGTGCACATCGAGGACCTGGAGTCGCGGTTCGCCGAGTCCGACGACTTCCTCGGCACGCTCGCCGACAAGCGCGACGAGGTCCACGAGGCGTTCGCCGCCCGCAAGCAGAGCCTCGCCGACGCCCGCGCCCGCCGCGCCGAACGCCTCGCCGACTCCGCCGCCCGCGTCCTCGGCACGGTGACCCGGCGTGCCGCGACCCTCGCGGACACGGACGCCGTCACCACGTACTTCAGCTCCGACCCGCTGCCCGCCAAGATCCGCCGCGCCATCGGCGAACTCCGCGAACTCGGCGACCAGGTACGGGCGGAGGAACTCGACGGCCGCCTCAAGGCAGCCCGCCAGGAGGCCCTGCGTGCCCTGCGCGACCGCGGTGACCTGTACGCCGACGACGGCCGTACGCTCCGCCTCGGCACCCACCGCTTCGCCGTCCACACCCAGCCCCTGGAACTCACCCTGGTCCCGCACGGCGACGGCCTCGCCTTCGCCGTCACCGGCACCGACTACCGCGCGCCGGTCACCGACCCGGACTTCGCGGCCACCCGCCCCTACTGGGACCGCCCGCTGCCCTCGGAGTCCCCGGCGGTCTACCGCGCCGAACACCTCGCCTCCCGGCTCCTGGACGAACACGGCCCGGTCGCGCTCGCGGAGGCCGACCTGCCCGGCCTGGTCCGGCAGGCGGCGGAGGCGGCCTACGACGAGGGGTACGAGCGAGGCGTCCACGACCACGACGCCGTACTGATCCTCGCGGCCCTGCTGCGTCTGCACGACGGCGCGGGCCCGCTCCGCCACCGGCCCGCCGCCCGCGCCGCCGCCCAGCTGTTCTGGGCGCACGGAACCACCCCCGGCGAGCGCACGGCCTGGACCACCCGGGCCTGCTCCCTGGCCCGCGCCCGCGACACCTTCGGCCTCGCCCCGGCCATCGCCGACCTGGAAGAGGAACTGTCGGAGGCGATCGGCGGCCCCACCGCGACCACCGCCGCCGGCTACCTCTTCGAGGAACTCACCACCGGGCCCGCCGGGTTCGTCATCAGTACCGGCGCCCGCACGCTGCTCGACAAGTTCCGCCGCGCCGTGGGTACGTCGGCGTACGAAGACGACCTCACGGCCATCGGTCCCCTGGCCGACCGCCGGCAACTCGTCGAGGGGTGGTTGACGTCGTACACCACGGCGACCGGGGTGGACGTCGACGCCGGAGACCTCGCGGAGGCGGTGGCGGCCGAGCTCTGCCCGGAGCTTCTCCGCTACGAATCCGACGCACCGCTGACCGAGACCGTCGAAGGGCTGCTCGGCACCCACCCGCGCATCAGCCGCCGTACGCTCACCGTCCGGATCGACGAACTCCTCGCCCGCACCCGGGAGTTCCGCACCCACGAGATCCCCGCGCACCGCGCCTGCCAACGGCGCCGCACGGCACTGGTGGCCGCCGAGCGCACGCGGATCCGGCTGGACGAGCACCGGCCGCGGGTGACGCCCACGTTCGTCCGCAACCGGCTCGTCGACGAGGTCTACCTGCCGCTGATCGGGGACAGCCTCGCCGGGCAGCTCGGCACCACCGGCGGGACGAAGCGCACCGACACCGGCGGCCTCCTCCTGCTCGTCTCCCCGCCGGGCTACGGCAAGACGACCCTCGTCGAGTACGTCGCCGACCGCCTCGGCCTGCTCCTGGTCAAGGTCGACGGCCCGGCGCTCGGGCCCGCGGTCACCTCGCTCGACCCCGCCGAGGCCCCGGACGTCACGGCCCGCCGGGAGGTCGAGAAGATCAACTTCGCGCTGGAGGCCGGCAACAACACCCTCCTCTACCTGGACGACATCCAGCACACCTCGCCCGAACTGCTGCAGAGGTTCATCCCGCTGTGCGACGCCACCCGCCGCATCGAGGGCGTACGGGACGGGGAGCCGCACACCTACGACCTCAGGGGCAAGCGCTTCGCCGTCTGCATGGCCGGAAACCCCTACACCGGGTCCGGGGGCCGCTTCCAGGTCCCCGACATGCTCGCCAACCGCGCCGACGTGTGGAACCTCGGTGACGTCCTGACGGGCAGGGAGGACGCCTTCGCGCTCAGCTTCATCGAGAACGCCCTGACCGCCAACCCGGACCTCGCCCCGCTCGCCGGTCGCGACCGGGCCGACCTCGACCTGCTGGTCCGTATGGCGGAGGGCGACCCCACGGCCCGCGCGGACCGCCTCCTGCACCCGTACCCGCCTGCCGAGCTGGAACGGATCCTGGCGGTGCTGCGCCATCTGCTGGCCGCCCGGGAGACGGTCCTCGCGGTCAACGCCGCCTACATCGCCTCGGCCGCCCAGCCCGACGCCACCCGCACCGAACCGCCCTTCCGGCTCCAGGGCTCCTACCGCACCATGAACAGGATCGCCCAGCGCATCCAGCCGGTCATGGACCGCGCCGAACTCGCCGCCGTCCTCGACGACCACTACACCGCCGACGCCCGCACCCTCACCTCCGGTGCCGAGGCCAACCTGCTGAAACTGGCCGAGCTGCGCGGCACGCTGACCGCCGAGCAGGCCGTGCGGTGGAGCGAAGTGAAAACCGCGTACGTCCGCACCCAGTCCCTCGGCGGCCCGGAGAGCGACCCGCTCACCCGCGCCGTCTCCGCCCTCGCACTGCTCGCCGACCGGATCGCGGCCGTGGAGGCGGCGATCGACCGGGCCGCCTGCCCCGGCACCCGGCACACGGCCGCGCGGAAGGAGAGCCCATGACGCCCTTCCTGATCCCCGTCGCCGTCGCCGTACTGGTCGTGGCGGTCTGCACGAGCGCACTGGTACGTCGGGACCGGCGTCGGACGGCACGGGCCCACCGGAGCGGGTTCCCGCATGAGCAGGACTGATCCGACTCTCGTCCGGCGGCCGGCCCGGCCGGCCGAGAAGGGCGCCGGCGCTTCCGGCGCCACGGCGACGCTCCGCGCGGCACCGGAGTGAGGCCCGGCCTCGCGGTCGCCCAGGGTTTCGCCGAGGCCATGGGCCGCACTCTCGCGGCCGAGGACACCCCGGGCGGCGGGCTCACGATGATTCCCACCGTCCCGGTGGCAGCCGGTGCGACCGCCCACCCGTCGTCGACGGCCGCCACGTAGCCCCGCGCGCGAGACTCGTTGCCGGGCACCGGCAACCTGGCCTCCGCGACGGTGCGCGTAAGCGTTCTGTCAAAGACGCATCAAGAACAGGTAGGGTTCCCACCGGTGTGCCGGGAAGCCTGGTCGGCGAACAGAGGTGTTCTCTCTTCCGATCGGGGTGTGACCAGTGGTACTCGTCGCTGTCTTCGGGGTGGCGCTGCTGATCGCGGTACTGCTCTCCGGGCTCGTCATCCTCTACGGCCTGTGCCACCGCACCCATGCCAACCCCTACCCGGCCGCGTTCCCCGCGGAGCCGGCGAAGTTCGCCACGCTGCCGGCGCCGGCGATCGCGCTGATCCGCCCGGCGTCGCTGCTGATCTCACTGGCCGGCGCCCGGTTCGAGCGGCGGGAGAAGCTCACCGCCGCGTGGTTCGGGCCCATGGGCTTCGCCTCGGTGGTGTGACGACGCGCCCGACCACGCAGACCCCGCAGGCCGACATGGAGAGAAAGACCGCCGTATGAGCGATTGGCAGAGCTGGGCGGCCGTGGCCGTGTTCGCGGGCGCGTACGTCCTGATCATCAGCGAGCGCGTGCACCGGACGGCCGCGGCCCTCGGCGGCGCCGGACTGATGCTCGTCATCAGCGCCACCGACGACAAGGCCGCGTTCTACTCCGAGCACACCGGCATCGACTGGAACGTGATCTTCCTGCTGCTCGGGATGATGGCGATCGTCGGCGTGCTCCGGCAGACCGGCCTGTTCGAGTACCTGGCGATCTGGTCGGTCAAGCGGGCCCGGGGCAGACCCTTCCGGGTGATGGCGATGCTGATACTCATCACGGCGACGGCGTCCGCCCTCCTCGACAACGTCACCACCGTGCTGCTGGTCGCCCCGGTCACCCTGCTGGTGTGCGAGCGCCTCGCTCTCCCCTCCGCGCCGTTCCTGATCGCCGAGGTGTTCGCCGCCAACATCGGCGGCACCGCGACCCTGGTCGGCGACCCGCCCAACATCATCATCGCCAGCCGCGCCGGACTGACCTTCAACGACTTCCTGGTCCACCTCGCCCCGATCTCCGCCGTCCTGACGGTGGTACTGCTGGCGCTGTGCCGGGTGCTGTTCCGCAAGGCGTTCGTCTACGACGAGGAGCGCGCCGAACAGGTCATGGCCCTGACGGAACGCGAGGCCATCCGCGACCCACGGCTGCTGTGGCAGGGGCTGGCCGTCCTGGCGCTCGTCGTCGCCGGCTTCGTCCTGCACCCCGTGCTGCACTACGAACCGAGCGTGGTCGCCCTGCTCGGCGCCGGTCTGCTGGTCGCCGTGTCGAAGGTGGACACCCGGGACGTCCTGGGCGAGGTGGAGTGGCCCACCCTCGCCTTCTTCGCCGGCCTGTTCGTGATGGTCGGCGCCCTGATCGGGACCGGGGTCATCGGGGAGCTGTCCCGCGCTCTGGCGGACGCCACCGGCGGCCGGGAACTCGGCGCCATGCTCACCCTGCTGGGCGGCTCGGCGGTGCTGTCCGGCGTCGTCGACAACATCCCCTACGTGGCCACCATGGCACCCATCACCGCCGACCTGGTCAAGGACATGGGCGGCGCGGCCGACGGTCACCACGTGCTGTGGTGGGCGCTGGCCCTGGGCGCCGACCTGGGCGGCAACGCCACCGCGATCGGCGCCAGCGCCAACGTCGTCGTCCTCGGCATCGCCGAACGCAACCGGCAGCCCATCTCCTTCTGGCAGTTCACCAAGTACGGCCTCGTCGTCACGGCCGTGACCGTGCTGATCAGCGCTCTGTACCTGTGGGTGCGGTACTTCGCCCTGGCCTGAGCCGGCTGCCGGCTGCCGGCTCAGGCGGTCGGCGTACCCGCCGCGCCCGCCCTGCCCAGCAGCTCGTGCAGCAGGTGCGAGGCGGTGACGACTCCGAGCAGATGAGTGCCGGCCTTGTCCTTCGTGGCGACGGCGACGAGGGGGCTGCGCACCCGTGCCATCAGTGCGGCGACCTCCAGCGCGGTGTCGTCCGGGTCGGCGATCGGTGGCGCGGGTGCCGTACCCGACAGGCAGTCGCCGACCCGGCGGCCGGCCAGCGCCTGGCAGAGCCGGTCGGCGTGCTGCTCGTCGACCACCGCCGCGAGCGCGGGGTCCTCGACGACGTATGCCGGGACCAGCACCTTGACCATCTGGGAGGCCGGCAGGATCGCCTTCGGCTCCCCGCGCTCGTCCAGCACGAGCAGCGCCGGCAGCTTGTGCTCGGCCATCAGCCGCGCCGCCTCCAGCGCGTCGCTGTCGACGCTCACCGACTGGTACTCCACCGCCAGATCACGTGCGCGCACGTCCGGCTCCCGTCTTCCCGAAACGTCCCCGTGTCCAGGTTCGTACCCGGCCCGCGCGGCGCACCAGGTCATCGGGCAGAAACATACGCAACCTGAACACCGTCAGGGGTGACCCCCGTCCCGTCCCTCCGCACCGCTCGTCGAGAAGGGCGTCAAGGAAGCATCAATTCGCTGGTCACAGGCCATACTTCACGGGTGGGGGCCGACTGGGCCCTCAGCGGTCCGGCGCGGGGAGGCGACAACCGGTGGTGAGCACTGTCGGCGAGGGACTCGGCAAGGTCGAGGTACGGCTGAAATGGGACCCGAGTCCTTTCGGGGAACCGGCCCGGCATCTCGACATCGTCGCAGCGACCTACTCCGCGGACGACCCCCACGGACGGCCGGAGTACATCGTCCACTACGACAGCCGGTCACCCGACGGCACGATCAACATGACCCGGCACAGCCGGACCGGCCAGGGCTTCGGCTACGTCGAGGTGATGGTGCTGGAGTTCGACCGCCTCGCGGCCGCCTACGGCCGGGTCGTGGTGGGGGTGGTCATCCACCAGGACGGCGGACGCCGGACCTTCGGCGACATCCACAACGCCGGGGTGCTGGTCGTCCAGCGCTACACCGAACTGCTGGCCGACGACTTCACGCAGGTCGCCGACTCCACCGCCACCACCGTGGCCGAGTTCGTCAGAAACGGCTCGGGGGAGTGGGAGATGCACGAGATGATCCGGGGATCCGACAGCGACCCGGTGCCCTTCACCCTGGAGATGGGCAACGCCTCCTGGCCCCGCAGCGGCCACACTCCGGAGGAGCGTCCGGCCGGAACGGTCTGAACGCGCCGCTCAGGACGCGCCCCGCCGGACCGGCAGCGCGCGGGCGAGGCCGACCTGGTCCAGGATCGACCTGGCCCGGTCGTCGGCGTGCGTGACGACCAGCCGGGTGCCGTGGGCGCGAGCGGCACGCCGCGCTGCGCCACCACCCGGAGCAGCGCACGACGATGACCGCCGCACTGCGCTCGCTCGACAGCCGGACGCCCGGCTGAGCCGGTGTCCGGACCGGCCGACCGTCCGGTCCGTAACCACTCGGCGCGGTAGCGGGTCCTGCTCGGACGGCAGGCTCGCCGCGAGGGCGTGCCTCTGGCCGATCCACTCGCCGAGCACCTCGTCCTCAGCGACGGCGGAGGACGCGACCACGATCCAGCCGCGCGTCGGACGGTCCGTCATGTAGGAGATCCGCGCGCCCGGACAGGCCGGTGCGGCGTCCATGTCCTCTGGACCCGCTCGGACCGGATCCGCTCCGCCAGTCTCCGCCCGTCCTTCGTCGTACGCCGTCACGTGCCGCCTTCGCGACCGGTGAGCCGACGTTCGAGAGCGCGCAGGTCCTTGCCGAGAGAGGACCGGACCTGGCGGGACGTCAGGGGTTCGGCCAGCCGGAGCAGGCCGCCGGGGCCACCGCGGACCCGGATACCGGCCAGGGTTCCCCGCGGATGGGACTCGAAGGAGTAGGTGACGTGCATGGGCATGGGGGCGGCCGAAGCGACCATGTCCAGCAGCCGCGGCGGGTCGTACCCGGTCACCCGCAGGACGTAGTCGAAGCGCCGACCGAGGAACCGGGCCGTACGGGTGACCTCGGCACCCACGCCGAACCCACCGCCGTCCGCCTCCCTGGTCAGCTCGGCCCTGCGGATGCCCTGGGTCCACTCCGCGTCGTGACGCCAGTCCATGGCGTACGCGGCGACCCGGTCGGGCGGCAGCGGGATCACCCGGCGCACGGTCACGTCGATTGCCACAGGCCCAGGGTCCCAGCCGGTGCCGGAGACCGCACCACAGCGGACGGATGCGGTCGAGGTCATTCGGAGGCACTGCTGTGGCACCTGACGAAAGTGACTCGCATGCTGGACCTCGGACATGGACGACTTGCCACGCACCATGTGATGGCAGGGCCCCTCAGGAGGATCGTGTGACCGCTTCGTCGCCCGCCACCGACGCACCGCCGGCCCGGTACGACGACCTGCGCGCCCTGGTGATCAACTGCACCCTCAAGCGCTCGCCGGAGACCAGCAACACCCAGGGGCTGATCGACCGCAGCACCGCCATCATGGAAGCGCAGGGAGTGCACGTCGACGTCGTCCGCGCCGTGGACCACGACATCGCCACCGGGGTGTGGCCCGACATGACCGAGCACGGCTGGGCGACGGACGCCTGGCCGGACCTGTACCGGCAGGTCCTGGCGGCCGACATCCTCGTGCTGGCCGGGCCCATCTGGCTGGGCGACAACAGTTCCGTGACGAAGCGGGTGATCGAGCGTCTCTACGCCTGCTCCAGCCTGCTCAACGAGGCGGGCCAGTACGCCTACTACGGCCGGGTCGGCGGCTGTCTGATCACGGGTAACGAGGACGGCGTCAAGCACTGTGCCATGAACGTCCTCTACAGCCTGCAGCACCTGGGCTACACCATCCCGCCGCAGGCGGACGCCGGATGGATCGGCGAGGCGGGCCCCGGGCCGTCGTACCTCGACCCCGGCTCGGGCGGTCCGGAGAACGAGTTCACCAACCGCAACACGACCTTCATGACCTGGAACCTGCTGCACCTGGCCCGGGTGCTGAAGGACCTGGGCGGCATTCCCGCCTACGGCAACCAGCGCACCGCCTGGGACGCCGGCTGCCGCCGCGACAACGAGAACCCCGAACACCGGTAGGGGGAGGCGGATGGCAAGCGGCGGACGACCGTCGGGTTCGGCCCCCCGCAGTGGGCCGCCGCGCGGGGGACCGGACGAGAGGCGTGCACGGGACCGGCTGAGGCGGGTGCGGGCCGACGGGGCGGCTGCGGTGGCGTCGGTGGCCGCCCGTACCCGTACGGCGGCGCGGCGCGTCAGCCAGATGCCCCCGCCCCCGGGGCCGTTCCGGCCGGGTTTCTGGCGCAGCCCGATCCGCGGGCCATGGCTGACCTCGGTGTTCGGCCTGGTCCTCCTCATCGGCATTCCGCTGCTGTTCCTCACCGGACTGCTCTCCTACGCCGCCTACAACCCCGACCTGAGCCCCCTCAACGACGAGACCCCCGACAAGGGCGTACTGGGCTTCTACCTCTTCAGCTGGCCCACCCACCCGTACTGGCTCTACCGGCTGCTCCAGGGCGTGCACGTGACACTGGGCGTGGTCCTCGTACCGGTGCTGCTGGCCAAGCTGTGGTCGGTGATCCCGAAGCTCTTCGAATGGCTGCCGGTACGCTCCGCCGCCCACGGCCTGGAGCGGTTGTCCCTGCTGACGCTGGTCGGCGGCGTCATCTTCGAATTCGTCACCGGGATCCTGAACATCCAGCTCTACTACGTCTTCCCGGGCTCGTTCTACCGCCTGCACTTCTACGGCGCCTGGGTGTTCATCGCCGCCTTCGTCGTCCACGTGTGCCTCAGACTCGGCCGGATGACCCGGGCCCTGCGCTCACGCAGCCTGAGGGCCGAACTGCGCACCGACCTCGCCCACACCGTGCCCGAACCACCCGATCCCGACGGCCTGGTGGCGAGCGCCCCCGCTGCACCGACGATGACCCGCCGCGGCGCCCTCGGCATGGTGGGCGCGGGATCGCTGCTCCTCCTCGTCGTGACCGCCGGACAGAGCATCGGTGGTTGGATGCGTGCCACCGCACTGCTCGCCCCGCACAACCGCGACCCCGGCAGCGGCCCGAACGCCTTCCAGATCAACAAGACGGCGGCGAAGGTCGGCATCACCCCCGCGCTCGTCGGCCCCACCTGGCGACTGGAGGTCCACGGACACGGAGCACCACAGATCCTCACCCGCGAGCAGCTCCTGGCGATGCCCCAGCATGCCGCCGCACTGCCGATCGCCTGCGTGGAGGGATGGTCCACCGAGGACCAGCACTGGAGCGGCCTGCGGCTTGCCGACCTCGCCGCTCTCGCCGGCCTGCCCGGTGCGGGAAGCGTCCTGGTCCAGTCGATCCAACCGCCCGGCCCCTTCACCCGGGTGGTGCTGCGCGGCAACCAGATCCACGACCCCCGAGCTCTGCTCGCCCTCCGCGTCAACGGCGCGGACCTCTCGCTCGACCACGGCTACCCGGCCCGCGTCATCGTCCCGGCCAACCCCGGCGTGAACAACACGAAGTGGGTCCACCGGCTCACCTTCAGGGCGTGACCATGGCACGATTCGTCCGCTGGTACGGCTCCGGCCCCCTGCACCTGCTCGTCCTGATCGCCTCGTTCGCCCTCACCGGCTACGCCATGGTGCGCCTGTTCGCCGTCCAGCCCTGGGACGTGGCGATCTGGTTCGTCGGCGCGGCCGTCCTCCACGACCTGATCCTGCTGCCCCTGTACTCGCTGGCCGACCTGTCGGCCCTCTCCGTGCTACGGCACCGGGCCGACGCCTCCGACAGGCCGACGGCGCCATGGATCAACCACCTGCGCGTCCCCGCCTTCCTGTCCGGTCTGCTCCTGCTGGTCTGGTTCCCCCTCATCCTCCGTCTGGCAGTCCCCTACCCCGGTGACACGGGCCTGTCCGACGGCGTCTACCTCGGCCGATGGCTGGCCGTCACCGGCGCGCTCTTCACGGCCTCCGCGGCCGCCTTCGCGGTGAGACTGCGCCGCGCGCGCCGATCGGGCGACGACGGGCGCCGGCCCCCGGCCGGGGATGGCGCGGCACCGTGACAATGGACGAGGACGAGCCGTACGACGCCGACGGGGACCCCTACGCGCTCGCCCTGCGACCCGGCCGCGCGCCGGTGTACCTGCGGCTGGACGACGGGCGCCGCATCCGGATGCCGGTCCACCGCTGGCACGAGCGGCCCACGGCGGCCGACAACACCGTCCTGGAACGCTGCGCCGGCCCCGTCATCGACATCGGCTGCGGCCCGGGCCGCATGTGCAGAGCGCTCCTGAGCCAGGGAGTCTTCGCCCTCGGGGTCGACATCACACCTCGCGCGGTCGCACTGACCTGCGCCCTGGGCGGGCTCGCACTGCGTGCGTCGGTCTTCGACCGGCTGCCGGCCGAGAGGGGCTGGCAGACGGTGCTGCTCATCGACGGCAACATCGGCATCGGAGGCGACCCGCGTGGCCTGCTGCGCCGCTGCGGCGCCCTCATCGCCCCCACCGGATGCCTCGTCGTCGAGGTCGACCCCCAGGACGTGCAAGAGCGGTGCGCCGCCCGGTTCGAGAACGTCCAGGGCCAGGCCGGACCGTACTTTCCCTGGGCCCGGCTGGGACGACCAGCGCTGCACAGGATCGCCGCCGGGCTCGCCCTCACCGTCAGCGACCAGTGGACGAGCGGCCACCGCTGCTTCGCCACC
Source organism: Streptomyces sp. NPDC048288 (assembly GCF_043201555.1). Lineage (NCBI taxonomy): Bacteria > Bacillati > Actinomycetota > Actinomycetes > Kitasatosporales > Streptomycetaceae > Streptomyces > Streptomyces sp. NPDC048288. The sequence continues at coordinate 380,007 of NZ_JBICZD010000006.1, read as the reverse complement.
CTCACCCACCGGGAACCATCCCGCGACCGCTCGGACGCGGACCCCGCAGCGACGGAGGACGGCCGCGCACCAGCTTCACCGCAAGGGTGAAGGCAGGGCCGTCCGCACGTGCGCCGGCGTCGACGGTGATGATCGTGTCCGTCGGCGCACAACCGGGTAATCCGTCGCGGAATGCGGGGCGGATTGGTGCGAAATCTCTTTTCACCTGATCAGGTCCGGGACCAATCCGCCCCGTGGTGCAGAACCGGATTCCCCGCGTGAGGGACGAAGAGAGGGATCGGCGAGTACGGCCTGGCGGGCCGCGGCTGGCGCTGGGTGCGCTCAGCGGGGCGCTGGCCGGCTTCACCGCGCTGGCGGTGGCCGAACCGGTCGCGGCCTGGGTGCGTCCGCAGTCCGGTCCGGTCATCGTGGTGGGCGGCGCGTCCATCGACGCGACTCCCGCCGCGGTCAAGGACTGGGCGATCCGTCACTTCGGCACCGACGACAAGCTCGTGCTGCAGCTCGGCATCCTCGCCGTGCTGACCCTCCTGGCCTTGGCGCTGGGTGCGCTGGCGGTGCGGTGGCGGCGGGTCGGAGCCGCCGGGGTTCTGCTCTTCGGGGTGGTCGGGGCGGCGGCTGCGGCAGGCCGGCCCGACTCCACCGGCGTCGCCGACACACTGCCCTCCGTCGTGGGAGCCCTTGCCGGGGCTCTGCTCCTGTACGTCCTGACAGGCCGTCTGACCGCGGCCGGGCGGCCGACGACACCGGGAAACGGGACGGTGCCCGGGGAACCGGGAGCCGGTCTGCCGGGGTCAGGGGGATGGGACCGGCGGGGATTCGTCCTCGCGGCAACCTCCGCCGCGGCGGCGTCCGCCGTCGTGGGCGCGGCCGGCCGGTCACTGAACGCCTCGCGCGGTCAGAACGCCGTTGCCTCACGTGCCGAGGTCGTGCTGCCTCGACCGGGATCACCGGCGCAGCCGGTACCCGGGAGGGCCGCACTACGCGTCCCGGGAATCAGTCCCTTCACCACCCCGAACAGCGGTTTCTACCGGGTGGACACCGCGCTCGTGGTGCCCGAGGTGGACGCCACCACCTGGCGGCTGCGTATCCACGGCAAGGGCATGCGCCGTACGGCCACCTACTCCTTCGACGACCTGCTCGGCAGGGAGTTGATCGAGCGGGACATCACCCTGACCTGTGTCTCCAACGAGGTCGGCGGCCCGTATGTGGGCAACGCCCGCTGGACGGGCGTGCGGCTGGCCGACCTGCTGGCCGAGTGCGGGGTGAGGCCACCGTCCCGGGGCGGCCCGGCGGACCAGCTGGTGGCGCGTTCGGTGGACGGCATGACCATCGGCAGTCCGGTCGAGGACGTCATGGACGGCCGCGACTCACTGCTCGCCCTCGGCATGAACGGTGAGCCGTTGCCCTTCGAACACGGCTTCCCGCTGCGGATGGTGGTCCCGGGCCTGTACGGGTTCGTCTCCGCCTGCAAGTGGATCGAGGACATCGAGCTCACCACCTTCGACGCCTACGACCCCTACTGGGTCAGGCGCGGCTGGGCTCGCAGGGCCCCGGTCAAGACCCAGTCGCGGATCGACACCCCCAAGCCCTTCGCCCGCCCCAAGGCCGGCACGGTGATGGTCGCCGGGGTCGCCTGGGCACAGCACCGGGGCATCGACAAGGTCGAGGTCCGCGTCGACGACGGGCCCTGGCAGGAAGCCCACCTGGCCGCCGAGGACACCCGGGACACCTGGCGGCAGTGGTCCCTGCCCTGGCAGGCCATCCCGGGCAGCCACGCCCTCACCGTACGGGCCACCGACCGCACCGGCACCGTCCAGACCGACCGACGCACCCGCACGATCCCCGACGGCGCCGGCGGATGGCACTCCGTCGTCGTGACCGTCGACTGACCACCTGCCCCAGGACCCCCAGGTCCCTTCCGAAGCCAACTTTCCTTCCCCCCTGGCACAGCCGCATCGTGCTGCGCCCTTCCACAGGAGAACAAGATGAACACCCGTATCCGCCGGAGCACCGGCCTGCTCGTCGCCGCCGCCGTCCTGCCCCTCGCCCTGACCGCCTGCTCGGGCAGCGGCGACTCCGGAAAGTCCGGCTCCTCCGACAAGGCGTCCGCGTCGGCCACCGAGGGCGGCGACGACATGAGCGGTTCCGGCAGCAGCGCGAGCAGCATGGACCAGCCGTTCGGCACGGCCTGCACCGCGGTGCCGAAGACCGGTGCCGGCTCCTTCGACGGCATGGCCCAGGACCCGGTCGCCACCGCCGCCTCCAACAACCCGGCACTTTCCACCCTCGTGACGGCGGTGAAGAAGGCCGGTCTGGTCGACACCCTCAACAACGCGCAGGACATCACGGTGTTCGCGCCGACCAACGACGCCTTCGCCAAGATCCCGAAGGCCACCCTGGACAAGGTCCTGTCCGACAAGGCCGAGCTGACGAAGATCCTCACCTACCACGTCGTGGGCAAGAAGCTGGCCCCGAAGGACCTGGAGAACGGCTCCTTCGACACGCTGGAGAAGTCGAAGGTCACGACGTCCGGTTCGGGCGAGTCCTACACCGTCGACGACTCCGCCAAGGTCGTGTGCGGCAACGTGAAGACCGCCAACGCCAACGTGTACATCATCGACACCGTTCTCATGCCCAAGAGCTGACTCCTGCCGGCCGGGGGCGCCCGCCCTGCCTGGTCGCCTTGACGGGAGCGATCCAGGCTGCGCGCGTCCTCGTGCCGGACATCCGCCCGGGGAGGGAGAGAACACCATGCAACGACCGTCCGACGGAACGTCGAGCGGACGGGCCGCCGGTACCGCGCACCCGCGCCGTACGGCCGTCATCGGCAGCGGAGTGGCGGGACTGACCGCCGCGCACGTCCTGGCCCGCGCCCACCACGTCACGCTCTACGAGGCCGACGACCGGCTCGGCGGACACGCCCACACGCACGACCTGACCGCGTCCGACGGACGCACGCACCGCGTCGACTCCGGTTTCATCGTGCACAACCGCCGCACCTACCCGAACCTGCTCAGGCTCTTCAGTGAACTCGGTGTCGCCACACAGGAGTCGGAGATGAGCATGTCCGTACGGTGTGAGGGCTGCGGCCTGGAATACGCCGGCGCCCGCGGCCCGCGCGGGCTGCTCGCCCAGCCGCGCAACGCCCTGCGCGGGCCGTACCTGCGCATGCTGGCCGAGGTGCCCCGTTTCCACCGGGCCGCCCGCCTCCTGCTGGAGCAGCACGGCGCCGACGACGCCCGCACGCTCGGTGAGTTCCTCGACTCGGCGGGCTTCTCGTCCTACTTCCGGGCCCACTTCATGACGCCGGTGGTCTCCGCCGTGTGGTCCTGCGACGCGGAGACGGCCCTGCGGTATCCGGCGGCCTACCTGTTCCGGTTCCTCGCCCATCACGGCATGCTCTCGGTGACCGGGTCACCGGTGTGGCGGACCGTCACGGGCGGCTCGGGAACGTACGTCGACCGGATCGCGGCGGGCCTGCACGAGATACGCACCGGCGCACCCGTACGCTCCGTGATCCGGCACGCGGACGGCGTGGACGTGACCGCCGCCGACGGCGGCACCGCCTCCTACGACCACGTCGTCGTCGCCGCGCATCCCGATCAGGCGCTGCGGCTGCTCGCCGACGCGACTTCGGACGAGAAGGAGGTCCTCGGCGCCTTCCACTACGCCCGCAACACCACCCTGCTGCACACCGACACCAGCCTGCTCCCGCGTGCGAGTGGGGCCCGCGCCTCCTGGAACTACCTGATGCCCGGCTGCGCGGCGGGCGCGGACCGGGTGCGGGTGAGCTACGACATGAACCGGCTCCAGCGGCTCGACGCTCCCGAGCCGTACCTCGTCACCCTGGGCGGGGAGGACCGCGTCGACCCCGGCCGGGTGCTGGCCAGGATGACCTACGAGCATCCGGTGTACACACCGGAGTCGGTGGCCGCCCAGCGCCGGCTGCCCGAACTGAACACCGCCCTGACCGTGTTCGCGGGTGCCTACCACGGCTGGGGTTTCCACGAGGACGGCTGCCGCAGCGGCGTCGAGGCCGCCTTCGCCCTGGGGGTGACATGGTGACCGCCGCGTCCGCCCGCCGGCCGGCGCGGCCAAGGTCACCGGCCCTGTACCCGTGCACGATCACCCACGTGCGCCGGGCACCGCGGCGCTATGCCCTGCGGCACCGCACCTATCTGTGGCTGGTCGACCTGGACCACCTGCCCGTGCTGCCGCGTCCGCTCAGGCCGCTCGCCCGCTTCCGCACCCGCGACCACTTCACGGGGCGTGCCCCGTCGGTCCGGGCGATGCTCGACGGATTCCTGGGCGAGCACGGCATCCACCTGCGGGGCGGCCGGGTGCTGATGCTCGCGCACGCGGCGGTCTTCGGGCATGTCTTCAACCCGTTGTCCCTGTACTGGTGCTACGGCCCCGGCGGCGGCCTGCGCTGTGTGGTGGCCGAGGTCCACAACACCTACGGCGAGCGCCATGCCTACCTGCTGCACACCGGCACGGCCGGCACGGCCACGGTCACCAAGGACTTCTACGTGTCGCCGTTCCACCCGGTCGACGGCCACTACGAGATGCGTCTTCCGCCGCCCGGCGAGCGTCTGTTGCTGTCGATACGCCTCCAGCGGCCCGGCAGCCCGCCCTTCACGGCCTCGGTCCACGGCCGGCGCCGGGAGGCGACAGCCCTGGCCCTGCTGCGCCTCGCGCTGCGCCGTCCCTGGTCGACCCTGAGCGTGTCGGCCGCCATCCGCTTCCACGGTATCCGCCTGTTTCTGCGGGGCCTGCCGGTGCAACCGCGCCCGGGCCGCCGCGCCCCGGAGAGTGCGTCATGACCCAAGTCGAACCCCGCCCCGCCGCCCGCCACCGCCCCGCCGCCCGCCACCGCACCGCCGACCCCGTCGGTGCCGACCGCTGGGCCGATGCGCTCGCCGTGCCCAGGGCGTCCTGGCCGGTGCGGGCCGTCACCGCGTCCGTGCTGACACGCTCCCTGCGGCGGCTGCCCCTGCGGGTGCGGTTCGCCGGCGGCTCCACCGTCGGCCTGGGCGGCCCGCTGATAGAAGTACGCGATCCCAAGGCGTTCCACGCCCGGATCGGCACCCGTGGTCTGATCGGTTTCGGCGAGTCGTTCATGGCCGGCGAGTGGGACGCGCCGGATCTGGTCGGCGCGCTCACCGTGCTCGCCGCCCACGCGGCCGACCTGATCCCGGTCCCGCTGCAAAGGCTGCGCGGTGTGTGGGCGCAGCGCCAGCCCCGCACGCAGCGCAACACACCGGACGGCTCACGCAGCAACATCAGCCGGCACTACGACCTGTCCAACGACCTGTTCGCGCTGTTCCTGGACGAGACGCTCACCTACTCGGCGGCGGTTTTCCGCGGCTTTCCCGCGGACTGGTCGCTCCTGGCCGCCGCCCAGCACCGCAAGATCGACCGCCTGCTCGACCTGGCCGGAGTCCATGACGGCACCCGCCTGCTGGAGATCGGCACGGGCTGGGGTGAGCTCGCCCTGCGGGCCGCCGCCCGCGGCGCCCGCGTCACCTCGCTCACGCTGTCCAAGGAGCAGCGCGCACTGGCACTGGACCGCGTACGCGAGGCGGGGTACGCGGACCGTGTGGCGGTCGAGCTGTGCGACTACCGCGAAGCAGGTGGCACCTATGACGCGGTGGTCAGCGTGGAGATGATCGAGGCTGTCGGCGCGGAATTCTGGCCCGTCTACTTCCGCACCCTTGAGGAACGGCTGGCACCGGGGGGCCGCGTGGCACTGCAGGCGATCACGATGCCGCACGAACGGATGCTGGCCGGCCGTGACACCCACACCTGGATCCAGAAGTACATCTTCCCCGGCGGGCTGATCCCCTCCACGCGGGCGATCGAGGAGACCGCCCGCGACCACACGGCGCTGGCGGTCACGGCGCGGGACGGTTTCGGCGCGCACTACGCCGAGACGCTGCGCCTGTGGCGCGAGCGGTTCACCGACCGCGCCGACGATGCCGCCGCTCTTGGCTTCGACGAGACCTTCCGTCGTCTGTGGACCTTCTACCTGGCCTATTCCGAGGCCGGATTCCGCTCCGGATACCTCGACGTCCACCAGTACCTGCTCACCAAGGAGACCCCGGCCCGATGACAACCGCCCGCACCCCGGTCCGCCCCGGTGCCGCGCACCGGCTCGCAGTCCTCGCACAGGACGCGCTCGGCGGCCCGCTGCCGGTGCGGCTGCGCACCTGGGACGGCAGTGAAACCGGCCCCGCCGACGCGCCCGTCGTCGTGGTGCGCTCCCGGCGCGCACTGCGCCACCTGCTGTGGCAGCCGGGCGAACTCGGCCTCGCCCGCGCCTACGTCACCGGCGAACTCGACGTGGAGGGCGACCTGGCCCAGGGGCTGCGTGCCATGTGGGCCGCCGCGAGGGAGCGGGGGCCGCACGCCCCGCGTCCCACCCTCGCCGACACGGTCCGCGCGGTCGGCGGGGCCGTGCGGCTCGGTGCCGTCGGCCGGCGCCCGCCCGTGCCCGCCTCCGAGGCACGGCTGCGGGGCGCACGGCACAGCAAGGCCCGCGACCGTGCGGCCATCAGCCACCACTACGACCTGTCCAACGACTTCTACCGCCTCCTTCTCGACGACACCATGGCCTACTCCTGCGGCTACTGGACCGGTGAGCGGCCCGGGGCGGACGCGGCCGACGCGCAGCGCGCCAAGCTGGAGCTGATCTGCCGCAAGCTCGGTCTCGTGTCCGGTGCCCGCCTGTTGGACATCGGCTGCGGCTGGGGCTCGCTGACCTTGTACGCGGCACAGGAGCACGAGGTCCGGGTCACCGCCGTCACTCTGGCCCGGGAGCAGGCCGCGTACGTGCGCCGGCAGGTGCGCGAGCGGGGCCTGGAGGACCGGGTGGAGGTGGTGTGCCAGGACTACCGGGACATCACCGGCTCCGCGTTCGACGCCGTCGCCGCCATCGAGATGGGCGAGCACGTCGGAGACGACCAGTACCCCGCCTTCGCCGCCTCCCTGCACGGGCTGGTCCGTCCGCACGGGCGCGTGCTGGTCCAGCAGATGTCCCGCGGCGCGACCGCACCCGGCGGCGGCGCCTTCATCGAGGCGTACATCGCCCCGGACATGCACATGCGGCCGATGGGCGAGACCGTCGGCCTGCTGGAGGCGGCCGGCCTGGAGGTGCGTACGGTGGAGTCGCTGCGCGAGCACTATGTGCGCACCATCAACGCCTGGCGCCACACGCTGGAGGAACGCTGGGAGGACTTCGTCCGGCTGACCGGCGAGGAGACGGCCCGCGTCTGGCGGCTGTACCTGGCCGGCGGAGCCCTGGCCTTCGAAGAGCGGCGCATGGGCGTGGACCAGTTCCTGGCCGTGCGCCCCGCGGCCACGGGAGACAGCGGCCTGACGGGGGCGGAGACCGCCGGCTGGTACCGGCACCTGGAGGACCGGTGACCTCGTTCGGCTGGCACATGTTCGCCGCCAATCTCGGCTGGGCGGCGGCAACGGCCCTGGCGGTCATGCTCGGCACCTTCGCAATCGCCCTGAACTCGGGCGTGCACCGTGTCGTCGACATCGCCTGGGGAGCCGCCTTCGCCGCCGTGGCCGTGATGACCTTCGGCCTCTCCGGTGGCCAGGGAGATCCGGGCCGGCGGGCACTGGTCACCGTTCTCACCACCCTGTGGGGACTGCGGCTCGCGGTGCACATCGCCCGCCGGGCCGCCGGCCACGGGGAGGACCCGCGGTACGAGGCGATGCTGGCCCGCGCGCGGGGCAACCGGAACCTGTACGCCCTGCGGATGATCTACCTGCTGCAGGGAGCCCTGGTGTGGCTGGTGTCGCTGCCGGTGCAGGCAGCCCAGTACACGCCCCGGCCGCTGTCCGCCCTGGCCTGGGCCGGGACGGCGCTGTGGGCTGTCGGACTGTTCTTCGAGGCCGTCGGCGACGCCCAGCTGGCCCGCTTCAAGGCGGACCCCGCCAACCGGGGCCGGATCATGGACCGGGGACTGTGGGGACTGACCCGGCACCCCAACTACTTCGGGGACTTCTGCGTCTGGTGGGGGCTCTTCCTCGTCGCCTGCGACGGCGGATGGCAGGCCGCCGCCGTGTCCGTGGTCTCGCCGCTGACGATGAGCCTGCTGCTGATCCTCGGAAGCGGGAAACGGCTGCTGGAGCGGCACATGGCCGACCGTCCCGGCTGGGACGCGTACGCGGCACGCACCAGCGGCTTCTTCCCACGGCCGGCACGCTCGGACCGGTGAACCATGTCAGGGGGGACCCGCCGACCGGCGGGTCCCCCCTGACACGCACGCGTTACGCCGGGACTCCGAGCAGCGCGATCGGTGCCGAGGTCGGCTCCTTCGATCCTCCGGCCGGCTCCACCGTGATGCCGACGCCCGAGGCACCGTCGACCGCCCCCTGCATCAGCACGGCCTGGCTGCCGCGGCCGGGATCCATCAGCCCGGCGGAGCGCATCCTCCCGCTCTCGGAGAACCACAGCTGGTACACCTTGCCCTGCGGCGGCGGTGCCATCCCGGAGGTCACGAACACGGCCCGGTCGCGGTCCGCGGACACCACCAGCGTGCCCGCGCCGCCCGCCACCTTCACCGAACGCGACCTGGCGTCGGGCGCGGCCAGTACGCGCGCCACGGCATCGGCGTGCTGCTCCGCCCGCGCCGCCCGGTGCCGAGCATCCTGGGCACGTTCGTACTGCCACACGGCGGTACCGCCGAACGCGGCCGCGGCGGCCACGCAGGCGGCCAGCGTCCACCGGGTCACGGCCCGTCCGCCCGGCACGCTGCCCCGTACCCGCTCCAGCGCCGCGGTGCCGGCAGCCACCTGCCGCACCGTGGTGATGCGCTGCAGCACCTGCTCCCGCATGACCGGGCGCGTACGCACCGTCGAGGCGCGGGCCAGGCGGCCGGCGGTGGCCGTGAACTCCGCGACTTCCTGTGCGCAGGCAGCGCACGAGGCCAGGTGACGCTCGAAAGCGGCACGTTCCTCGCCATGCAGCGCGTGCACCGCGTAGGCGCCTGTCAGCGCGTGCGGATCGGTCGTGGTCATGCGGTCACCCCCAGGCAGTCACGCAGCCGGATCAGTCCATCGCGCAACCGGGTCTTGACGGTCCCGACCGGCAGTGCCAGAGCCTCGGCGACCTCCCGGTACGTCAGGCCGCGGTAGTACGCGAGAGTGACCGACTGCCGCTGCAGTTCGGTCAGGGTGCGCAGACAGCGCCGTACCTGCTCCTGCTCCAGCCGGTTCTCGACCTCCTCGGTCACCTCGTCGTACGCCGGCTGGTGATCGAGCAGAGCGGCCTTGGTGTCACGGGCCGCCGCCGCCTCCACCGACCGCACCCGGTCAACGGCCCGGCGGTGAGCGAGGGTGAGGATCCAGTTGATCGCCGTGCCCCGCTCGGGCCGGTAGCGCGGGGCCGTGCGCCACACCTCCACCAGCACGTCCTGAGCCACCTCCTCCGACTGCGCCCGGTCACGCAGAACGGCACGGACGACGCCGAGGACGGAACCGGCCACGGCGTCGTAGACGGCGGCGAAAGCCTCCTGATCACCCAGCGCCACCTCGTGCAGCAGTTGCTGCAGGTCAGGTTGTGCCGACGGCCTCGTGCCGATATGAACTGGTTCCTTCACAATCGCTCTCCCGTGTGCATGACAGGGGGGTACATCCCTGTGTAATCCGGGACCGTACGGCCTGCGGATTGGTCACATGCGAAGGTCACGCGGTACGACGTGGCGACGGCATCGATGTGTGCGCCCGGGCCCCGCGAGGTCGTCGGCTGCGGACGCACCGGGTCACGCTCCGACAACGCCCGGCACGTACGCAGGGAGTCCCGGGCGGCCCCGGGACTCCCCTTCCGTGGCGGCCGCTTCCCAACGCCACGGAACTGCCCACCTGTTCGGAGACGAGCAGCACGAGAGTGGCACGCTCGTCGGCGGGCGTCCCGGGTGTCGCGCGCCCGGTCAGGATTTCGTAAGCGTTCGGGCGCCACCGCCATGGGAACGGCAGGCTGAGGGCCCGGACACCGGTACCCGGCCGACGGATTCAGTGAAACCGCAGGCCAGCGGCGTCTTTCAGACCCGAACGGTCAGACGAAGTGGACGTCGCCGACGGACAGGAAGATCTCGCCGGTCTTGCCGCCGTTGCCGCCGTCGGGCGTGTCCGGGCCGCCGTGGCCGCCCCACACGTTCGCGATCACCGCGCGGCCGGAACGCCGCGGAAGGGTGGAGAACCTCCAGGACTGGGTGCTGTGCGTGTCCTCCGGACCGGTGTGCTCCGTCAGGAACGGGAGCTGCTCGAAGTCCTCCCAGCTGAGTCCGGCTTCGGGCGTCCACCCTTCCCTGGTGATGAACCACTCATGGGTCCAGCTCTCGCCCTGATGGTGCGCGGCGTAGTGATAGCCGAACGTGTACTCCTCGGCCCCACGCCGGAGTTCCGTCACCGGCCAGTCGCCGTGACCATCGCCCGGGTCCAGATCGAACCCGGCGTAGGCGGGGTTGCCGCAGGAGGCCACCTTGCCCGGCGCGAAGAACTTCACGTACTCCAGGTAGCCGCCGTCGTTGTTCCACGGATGGCTCTCCTGGTACTGCTCGGCACTGGGCCCGGTGGCCTCCCACCAGTCGCTGGTGTTCACCTCGCGGGTCCGGACGCAGACGGGAGAGGTGTCGTTCTCCTTGTACGTCCAGTAGGCACGGCTCTTCGGATGCGACGCGTTGCCGTGCGCGGGTTCGGCGCCCGGGTCGTCCGGTGCGCCGGCCCTCGTCCCGGCGCTGCCGGGCGCCGGCGCACGCCAGGGCTCGGCGTCGGCGGTGCGCACCGTCAGCTCGTTCGTGAATCCCGACCACGTACCGTCGACCTCGGCACGGATCTTGACCCGGTACGCGGCGCCGGGCTCGCCGCCCAGACGCACCCACAGCGTGTTCGCGGCCCACCAGTTCCAGCCGCGCCAGTACAGGAACGCCGTCTGGACCGGTTCCCCGTCGATCCACACCTCGTACTCGTGCGGGTACGGAGCGGCGCCCCCGTTCCAGTCACCCGGCGGGGGCCAGTCCGACCCCGACGAGTCCGGGCCGTTCTCGCCGATGCGCCACCGCAGGTACAGGCCGTACTGGGTGGTGCCCCCGTCCTCGCGGTACCTGACAGCCCCGTTCAGCTCGGACGGCCCTCCGGTCGTCGCCTCCCGGCCGGCTTCCTCGGCCACCGCTACGGCTTTCGCCTGCGTTCGGTTCGGCGTGGCCGCCATGACATGACCCTTTCTCGCGGGAGCAGGATCGGACTCCCCCTGCTCAGGGTGGCCCTGAGACCGACCACCGGCCGCCTCCCACCCGGCTCCCGTCCCCCACGCCTTCCGCGCTCGTCGGTCCCACAGCCGTCCGGAGGCCGACGGGGACCAGCGGTCGGCGCGGCACCTCGTCCGTTTCGGTCGCGGGCGTACGCCGCCCAGGTGTCAACTTCGGTCCTGGGCGCTCGCCCGGACGGGCGGCGTCCGCCCTGCCGGGTCCGGGAAGGACCCCCTGCGCAGGCCCGCACTCGAAACGCGCACGGCATCCAAGAGCCAGGGCTCATGTTCTCCGGGCCGTCCTGCGGCCGATCCGCAGATGCCGTCCCCCACAGCCACTGGCGCGCCGGGCGAAGCACAAGCACGTCCACGCACCTGTCCGCACAGGCCCTCCACCAGGCGATGTCCGGCCTCGGCGGCCCGATGAGTTCCGGCGCGGGAGCCACGCCGGACTTCGCCGCCGCTCCGCGCGCGGCGGCCGGCGAGGAGAAGTCGGTTCTGATCCTCGGCGCGGGGGTCGGCGGACTCATCGCGGCCTACGAACTGGGCAGGCTGGGCTGCCGGTGCACCGTCCTTGAGCCCCGGCCCCGCACCGGCGGCCGCAACCGCACCGCCCGCAAGGGCGACCAGCTCTACGAACTCGACGGCGAGGGCAACACCCCGGTACTGACCCACACCTGCGACTTCGACCCGGGCCTCCACCTCAACCTCGGCCCCGGCCGTATCCCGGCTCCTCCTGGCGCAACCGGCGCGTCGCCGACGACACCCGCGGCCACCTCGCCGCGTTACTGTCCGCCACCCTGACCGGAGTTCCCGGAGCCCGCGCCCCCGTTGAGCCTGACCGAACTGGTCTCCTCACAGTTCTGGAAGCACCGCTTCTACCGGCCGGTCGGCGGCATGGACAAGATCGTCCACGCCCTCACCGAACGGATCACCACCGAGTACGACGCGACCGTCCAGCTCAAGGCCGAGGCCGTCCCGGTCGACCTGACCGGCGAGCGGGTCGGTGTCACCTACCGCTCGGGTGACCAGGAACTGACGGCGACGGCCGACTACTGCGTGAGCAACATCCCGTTCCCGGTGCTGAAGCAGCTCACGCTGACCGGGCCAACCGACGGTTCTGGGAGGACGACCACAACCAGATCCACGGGGGCATCAGCTGGACCGACCACCCCATCACCCAGTTCTGGTACCCCTCCAACGACCACTTCTCCGAGTCGGGCACCCTCACCGGGGCGTACAACTTCGGCGAGCAGGCCGAGGACATGGGCAAACGGGCGCCCGGCGACCGGCTCCGACTCGCCCGCGACGGCGCGGCACAACTGCACCGCGAGTTCCTGGAGAAGACCACCGTGCCCCAGGACCTGGGGGGCACCGTCGCCTGGCACAAAGTGCCCCACCAGCTCGGCGGATGGGCCGGCTGGGACCCGTCCGACCCCGCTCACCAGTCCGCCTGCCAGCAGCTCCTGACACCCGAGGGCGACGGCCGCTTCCACGTCGTCGGCGACCAGGCGTCCCGGCTCCCCGGATGGCAGGAAGGGGCCATGCCCATGTTGTCGGCGCAGTACGTCGTCGCCGAGATCCTCGGCCTCATCCCCCGCACCGCCCCCGAAACCGTCCAGGTCCCCGACGCCGCCTTCCTCACCCAGGGCCGCTGAGCCCGGCCACGGGCGACCGCACCGACAGCACGCACCGCAGGACACATGTGTCCGACTGCCACCGCGCGTCACGGCACGACCTGGGCATTCGCCATTGGTCGACACCGACGCCGGGACAGCGAGGGCATCTCCTCCGGCGATACCGACGCGGCCGACCGTCTCCAGCCTCATTCACCCGTACGGCGGACATCCGCTCGATCGCTCACAGGCGCTCGGCGAGGCTGGCAGTAGCCCCGTCCGCCGTGGCGCCGGCCAGGCAGCAGCGAGGGAGATCCAGATGTCCCGGAGCACCGAAGCCAAGCCCGTGCAGCCGGGCGTCGCCGAGGCCAACAGGGCGGTGCTGCGGCGTTTCCCGTTCGACGACACCCGGGACCTGGAAGACGCACGGCGCGGCTTCATGGGCACAGCGCAGGAGGGCGTCATCAGGGACGCCGGCGGGCGGGCGGTGTGGGACCTCGGTGCCTACGGCTTCCTCGACCAGGACTGTCCGGCGACCGCCAACCCGAGCCTGTGGCGGCAGAGCCGGCTCTGCTCCGAGCACGGGCTCTTCGAGGTGACCGAGGGCATCTACCAGGTACGCGGCTTCGACCTGTCCAACATGACGATCGTGGAGGGCGCACGCGGCGTCCTCGTCATCGACCCGCTGCTGTGCGCGGAGACCGCCGCCGCGGCTCTCGCCCTGTACCGCGCCCACCGCGGCGACCGCCCCGTGACCGCCGTGCTCCACACGCACAGCCACGTCGACCACTTCGGCGGCGTACGGGGTGTCATCACCGACGAGGACGTGGCGGCCGGTGTTCCCGTGTTCGCCCCGCAAGGCTTCCTCGCCCATGCCGTCAGCGAGAACGTCTACGCCGGTACGGCCATGGGCCGCCGCGCGGCCTACATGTACGGCGCCGCCCTGCCGAAGGAGGAGCGCGGGCAGATCGGCACCGGCCTCGGGCAGACCACCTCCACCGGCGCGGTCACCCTCATCCCACCAACCCGGGACATCACCCACACGGGGCAGACGGAGACCGTGGACGGTATCCGCATGGTCTTCCAGCTCACCCCCGGCACCGAGGCCCCGGCCGAGCTGAACATCCACTTCCCCGACCACGCGGCCCTGTGCATGGCGGAGAACGCCACCCACAACCTCCACAACCTGCTCACCCTGCGCGGCGCCCAGGTCCGCAACCCACGGGTGTGGGCCCACTACCTCACCGAGGCCATCAGCCTGTTCACCGCCGCCTCGGACGTCGCCTTCGCCTCCCACCACTGGCCCGTCTGGGGCCGGGAACGCGTGCGGGAGTTCCTGTCCGAGCAGCGCGACCTCTACGCCTACCTCCACGACCAGACCCTCCGCATGCTCAACCAGGGCCTGACCGGGCCGGAGATCGGCGAACGCATGGCACTGCCCCCGGCGCTGGAACGGGCCTGGCACACCCACGGCTACTACGGCTCGGTCAGCCACAACACCAAGGCGATCTACCAGCGTTACCTGGGCTGGTTCGACGGCAACCCGGCCCACCTGTGGGAGCACCCTCCGACCGAGTCCGCCCGGCGGTACGTCGATTTCATGGGCGGCGCCGACGAGGTGCTGCGCCGCGCCCGGCGGTCGTACGCCGACGGCGACTTCCGCTGGGTGGCACAGGTCGTCGGCCATGTCGTGTTCGCCGACCCGGACCACGCCGAGGCCCGCGAGCTCCAGGCCGACGCCCTGGAACAGCTCGGCTACGGCAGCGAGAACGGCACCTGGCGCAACTTCTACCTGATGGGCGCCTACGAACTGCGCAACGGACCGGTCGGTACGCCCACCGTCACGGCCTCACCCGACGTGCTGGCCGCGCTCACCCTGGACCAGCTCTTCGACTCCCTCGCCATCCGGGTCGACGGACCACGCAGCTGGGACGCCGACATCACCGTCCGCTGGAACGTCAAGGACGGCACCCCGGTGACCATACGGCTGCGCAACGGCGTCCTCACCCACGGCACCGGAGGCGACTCCACCCCGGACGTCGAGTTCACCCTCACCCAGGCAGACCTCAGGGCCGTCCTGCTCGGCACCCTCCCACCCGCCGCCCTGGCCGCACGCGACGACGTCAAGGTCACCGGCGACGCCGGGAAACTGACCGAACTCATCGGCCACCTGACCGCCCCCGACCCGGACTTCGCCATCATCACACCCTGAAGCCCGCGATCAGTTGCCGTGTCGCCGCATCCATTCCCGGCTTTCGGCGAGCGACTTCTCCAACAAGCGACACGCTCTTCGCAGCAGCAGCAGCAGCAGCAGCAGCAGGAGCAGGAGCAGGAGTCAGCCTCGCCCGGGTCCGGTGTAGCAGTCACGAAGGCGGATCTCGATCGCGAGGGCGCCGAGCGCCTCTTTCTCGGGTGGGTAGATGGCCCGGATGTCGGCGAGCTGCTCGTCGCGGGTGGCCGTGGGGTTGATGGGGGAGGGCCCTTCGCCGTCGAGAAGGGCTTCGTCCGTGCCCTTGATGCGGAAGCGGATGGTACTTGACCCGGAAGTGACGGGGTTCGGACAGGAGAGTCTCGGTCATGGCCGGCAGCCGGCCGGCGTACTCGGCCACGGCGCCAGGCCACTGCCGGGTGTCGAGCATCCAGTCGGCGGCGCCCTCGGGCAAGGGGGCACGGCCCTCGCGGACGGGGGACTTGGAGAGTTTCGCGCCGGTGTCGGTGACGACCTGCGGGCAGAACAGGCGGGCGGGGAGCTGGGCGCGGGTGAGGCCGACGGCCTGGAGCGCCTCGTCGACGAGGAGGGAGCCGAAGACCCAGTCGCCGCCATTAACCATGACGTGCAGGGTTCCGTCAGCTGGTGTGCTGGGTGAGGGCGAGTTCCTTGACGAGGTTGCGGTAGAGGGTGGCAAGGTCGAGGTAGCCACCCGTGGTGGACGCGATGGTGGTGCGGTAGGGGCCGTGGTGGAGGCAGACGGCCTCGACGCCGGCCGTCTCGCGGTCGGTGAGGTGGACGCGGGTTTCGGCGCCGAAGGCATCCCCGTGCTGTTCTGCCACACCCCTGTGGATACGAATGACCCGCTCTGGCACCGATCCCGCCGAATCAGCAGCCTCTGGGCCCTCGGCACGATCGGGCCTCGGGAACTCGCGAACCAACTGGCCGCACATCGAGACGCTCACCGGCCTGGAGCCCACACGTGACCGAACCGACCGCCCCGCAGAGGAAGCCCTTCCTGTACGTCGTCTGCGGCTGCGTCTGCGGCATCGACGGGGACGTCGGGACGTCGGTGTCATCGCCACTCCCCAGGGACCCGGCCTCCTCGGCACCGAAGCCGTCCAGACCCGAACCGGCTACCCGATCCGCTCGGCCTGGCGCACACGCGCTCGCCGTCGCTCCGGTCACCTTCAACACGATCAACAAGTGGGCCAACGGCATCTCCGACACCCTCGCCCTGGACATCCCCGCCGTTGTCCTCCCGTATCTGAACTCGGCCCAGGCCGCCCATCCCGCGTATCGCCGGAGCCTGGACCACTTGCGCGAGATGGGCGTGCTCATCGGCTCGTACGAGCCGCACCGTCCGAAAGCCGGAGGCGGGGCGGACCGCTTCCGCTGGGAGGAGGATGTGCTGTGCTGCCGCCTCCTGCTGCGAGGCCAGGGCCTGTCCGGACAGCGGGGAGTGGGACCGGACAGGCCCTGGGTCTGTGGGGTGGTGGCTCGCTACACCGTGAGCCAGGCCGCCTGGTCCGGAGCCAGGCGGTTGTCCCCGACGGGACCGCTGGTCAGCAGGACCGAGGTGTGTGCGGGCAGTTCGTAGGGCTCGGTGGAGAGGTTGACCACGCAGACGAAGCCGGGCTCGCGGCGGAAGGCGAGGACTCCGGCCGGGGCGTCGTCCAGCCAGGTGAGGGTGCCGTCGCCGAGGGCGGGGTGTTCGCGGCGTATGCGGAGGGCGGTGCGGTAGAGCTCCAGCATGGAGGCGGGGTCGCCGGTCTGGGCTGCCACGGTACGGGGTGCCCAGTCGGCGGGCTGGGGCAGCCAGGGGGAGGCCGTGGCGTCGGCGGCGCTGAAGCCGTAGGGGGCGGTGGTGCCGGACCAGGGGATCGGGACGCGGCAGCCGTCGCGGCCGCGTTCGGTGTGGCCGGAGCGTTCCCAGACGGGGTCCTGGAGGACGGCCTCGGGGAGGTCCTCGATCTCGGGGAGGCCGAGTTCCTCGCCCTGGTAGACGTAGGCGCCGCCGGGGAGGGCGAGGGTGAGCAGGGCGGCGGCGCGGGCGCGGCGGGTGCCGAGTTCGAGGTCGGCGGGTCCTGCGGGGATGTAGGACTCGTTGGCCAGCCACTTCTTCGCGGCTTTACGGCCGTAGCGGCTGGTGTGGCGCATGACGTCGTGGTTGGACATGACCCAGGTGGCGGGGGCGCCGACCGTGCCGAGCATGGCGAGGGTGTCGTCGATGACGGCGCGCAGGTCCTTCGCGTCCCAGTCGGTCATGAGGAAGTCGAAGTTGAAGGCGGTGTGCAGGCCGTCCTCGCGGACGTAGGCGGCGAGGCGTTCGGGGGTGTCGGTCCATGCCTCGGCGACGAAGGAGCGGTCGCCGGGGTACTCGTCGGCGAGCTTGCGCCAGGAGCGGTAGATCTCGTGGACCTCGTCGCGGTCCCAGAAGGGGTGTACGTCTGTGGAAAGGCCGTCCAGGTCGGGGAGTTCGGGGTCCTTGAGCAGGCCGTGGGCGACGTCGATGCGGAAGCCGTCCACGCCCCGGTCGAACCAGAACCGCAGGACGGACTCGAACTCCGCGTGGACCTCCGGGTGCCGCCAGTTGAGGTCCGGCTGCTGCGGGGTGAAGAGGTGGAGGTACCACTCGCCGTCGGGCACCCGCGTCCAGGCCGGGCCGCCGAAGCGGGAGTCCCAGTCGTTGGGCGGGAGTTCACCGTGCGCACCGCGTCCGGCGCGGAAGACGTACCGTTCGCGCTCGGGGCTGCCGGGGCCTGCCGCCAGCGCCTGCTGGAACCAGGCCGCTTGGTCGGAGGAGTGGTTGGGGACGATGTCGGGGATGATCCGGATCCCGTGGGCGTGGGCTTCCTCGATGAGCTGTTCCGCTTCGGCAACCGTGCCGAACAGGGGGTCGATCTCGCGGTAGTCGGCGACGTCGTAACCGTGGTCGGCCTGGGGGGACTTGTACCAGGGGTTGATCCAGAGGGCGTCGACGCCGAGGGACTTGAGGTACGGGAGCCGGGAGCGGATGCCGGCGATGTCGCCGACCCCGTCGCCGTTGCCGTCGGCGAAGCTGCGGATGTAGACCTGGTAGATGACGGCGCTGCGCCACCAGGGCGTGGTGGTGGGGGGCACGGGTCCTGCTCCTTGCGTGTCTGCTGAGGGGGTCACTTGGCCGCGCCGGCGGTCAGTCCGGCGACGATGCGGCGCTGGAAGACCAGCACCATGACGACCAGCGGGATGGTGACGAGGACGCCGGCGGCCATCTGGCTGCCGAACGGGGTCTCGTACGTCGTGGCGCCGGTGAACTTGGAGATGGCGACCGGCGCGGTCTGCATCTGGGGTTTGTTGGTCATCGTCAGGGCGATGAGGAACTCGTTCCAGGCGGCGATGAAGGTGATGATCGCGGTGGTGAAGATGCCGGGCGCGGCGAGCGGCATGATGACCCTGCGGAACGCCTGGCCGCGGGTCAAGCCGTCGACCATGGCAGCCTCTTCCAGTTCGTCGGGCATCTGCTTGAAGAACGTGGTCAGGTTCCACACCGCCAGCGGCAGCGCGAAGGACATGCTCGGCACGATCATCGCCTCGTAGGTGTTGATCCAACCGATGTCCGTGAACAGCTTCAGCAGCGGGACCACGATCGAGACCACCGGGAACATGGAGGTGGCGATGATCAGGGTCAGGATCAGCCGCTTGCCCGGGAACTCCAGGCGGGCCATCGCGTACGCCGTGAAGGTGGCCAGCAGCAGGGACAGCGTGGTCGTGATGCCGGCGACGACCAGGCTGTTGAGGAGTGCGCGGGGGAAGCCCTGTGAGCTGTCCAGCAGGGCGCGGTAGTTCTCGAAGGACACCCGGCTGGGCAGCAGCGAGTTGTCGAAGATGTCGGAGGCGCCGCGCAGGCTGGAGACCAGCATCCAGTAGAAGGGGGCCAGGCAGTAGGCCACGACGGCGAGGACACCGACGTACGGCAGCCACCTGCGCCAGACGGCCGGGGACGAGGTCATGCCGTCACCTCCGCACGGCGGGAGAGGATCCGCTTCCCGCGCCCGCCCTTGCTGCCGTTGCCGCTGTCGTCGCCGACGAGGTCGGCGCCGAGCAGCCGGACGAAGGCGAGGGCGACGAGGAAGACGTAGAGGAAGAGGAGTACGGAGTAGGCCGAGGCCGGTCCGAAGCGGACGTTGGACGCCTCGCTCTGCGCGAGCATGGACAGGGTCTCCACGGAGTTCTTCCGGGCGCCGATGAGGAGGTAGGGGAGGTCGAACATCCGCAGGGCGTCCATGCAGCGGAACAGCATGGCCACCAGCAGGGCGGGCTTCACCAGGGGCAGGGTGATGTGCCAGAACTGGCGCGGGGCGCCGGCGCCGTCGAGGCGGGCGGCCTCGTAGACCTCCTTCGAGATCACCTGGAGCCCGGCGAGGACCAGCAGTCCGATGAACGGGGACGTCTTCCACACCTCGGCGACGATCACCGCGACCTTGGCGTGGAAGCCTTCCGTCGTCCACAGGACCTGGTGGCCGATGAGGGCGTTGGCGATGCCGTTGCTGTTGAAGATCCAGCGCCACAGCAGGCCGGAGATGGCCGTGGGCACGGCCCAGGGGATGAGGATGCTCGCCCGGATCAGCCCCCGGCCGCTGAACGCCTTGTGCATGATCAGGGCCATGGCCACACCGATCACCGTCTCCAGCCCGACCGTGACGACCGTGAAGAAGGTGGTGTTCCAGAAGGCGTTCCAGAACCGGTCGCCGGCGGCTCCGAAGATGTCGGCGTAGTTCTTCAGCCCCACGTACGGCTCGGTGTCGCTGATGAAGCCGGTCGTCGGGTCCAGCCCCTTGGTCCCGTACAGCGACTCCTGGAGCGCCATGATCGTCGGGTAGAGCACGACGATCGACAGCACCAGCAGGGTCGGGGAGACCAGCAGGGCTGCCACCCGGCCCGAGCCCGCGGTGGCGCGGGCGCCGGAACCGGAGCGCCGCCGCCCGCTCACCGGAGCCCGTCCGCCGGCCGGGCGCTCGGGCCCGGCGGTGGCGGATCCCGGTGGGATCTTGGTGTCGGCCATGGCCCCTCTCCTCACTGCCCGGTGGACTTCTGCAGCTCCTGCTGCAGGTCCTTCAGCGCCTGCGCGCTGCTCTTGCCGCCGGTCAGCGCCGCGTACGCCTCCTGCTGGATCGCCGAGGTCACGTCGCCGTACTGCACGACCCGGGGGCGCGGCACGGCGTTCGTGATCGACTGCTTCAGGACGGGCAGGTACGGGTACTGCGCGGTCAGCGTCTTGTCGTCGTACAGGTCGGCGTAGGCCGGGGCGAAGGCGGCGTCCTTGAGGAAGGTCGTCGCGTTCTCCTCGTCGGTGAAGAACTTCATGAAGTCCAGCGCGGTGGCCTTGTTCTTGGCGTACGAGGACAGGGCGAGGTTGGAGCCGCCCAGGCTGGAGGAACCGGTGCCGTTCAGGCCGGGCAGGGGTGCGACCGCGTACTTGCCGGCGATCTTGCTCTTCTCGGCGAGGGCGTACACGTAGGGCCAGTTGCGCAGGAAGACCAGCTTGCCGTCCTGGAACGCCTGGCGGCTGTCCTCCTCCTGGTAGGTGATGGCCTCCTTGGGGATGGTGCCGTCCTTGAAGGCACTGACGAGGAAGTCCAGGCCCTTCCTGGCCGCGGCGGTGTCCACGTCGGGCTTGCCGTCGGCGTCGGTGATCACGCCGCCGGCCGAGTTCACGGCCTCGGCGAAGTTCACCGTCAGGCCCTCGTACTTCTGGAACTGCCCGGCGTAACAGGACACGCCCTTGCCCTCGGGCAGCTTCTTGATCTTCGCGCAGTCGGCCGTCATCTCCGCCCAGGTGGTCGGAGCCTTGCTGATGCCGGCCTTCTTCAGCAGGTCGGTGCGGTAGTAGAGGATGCCGCCGTTGGAGATGTACGGCGCCGCGTACAGGCTGCCGCGGTACTTCGCCGTGTCCACCGCGGGCGTCAGCATCTTGCCGAGCGGGAACTGCGTCTCGGGCAGCTTGGCGATCCACTGGTGCGCGGCGAACTCCGAGGTCCACACGGCGTCGAGGGAGAGCACCGTGTACGCGTCGGACTTGGTCTCCGCGTTCTGGATCATCTGCTGGCGCTGCGAGTCCGGGTCCGTCGGCAGGTCGATGACGGTGACCTTCTCCTTCGGGTGCAGCTTGTTCCAGCGGTCGATCACCTTCTGGACCACGCCGGTGGTGTCCTTGCCGGACACGTACGTGATCGGGCCGCGGCCGGTGAACGACGTGCTCTGCGACTGCCCCGAGGAGCCTGCGGAGCTGCCACCGCCGGAACCGCAGGCGGTGAGGGTGAGCCCGGCGGCGACGAGGGCGGCCGAGCACTGAAGGACTCTGGTGGTTCTGGCGTTCACTGTCTCTCCTGAACGTGCGGTACCGAAGTCTCGGCGGGGGCGCCCTGTAGGGAGTAGCTACCGAGATGACTCTGGGATGGCTCTGTTACGAGACTGTGCTGTCACGGCATTTTCTTGATCAAACACGCAGGTCAAAGCCTTGAGGGATGACTTCGCGGTGACGGCTCCGACTCCGCTGAGACAACGCTTGCACCGTAGGAGTGCATCTGGCGGAAGTCAATCCGTAACTTCCCGGTAGCACGGGGAGGATTGGGTGGGTCATGCAGCTTATATACGGGCAAAACCGCCCATTGAACTCGCCTGAATGGGCGAGACAGCGCTGTCACGAGGCATCTGGCGGAGGCGTGAATCTGTGCTAACTTCCGCTCATGCCGCCAGCTCAACGACTGCCCACCATGGCCGACGTCGCCGAACGGGCGGGGGTCTCCCCGTCCACCGTCTCGCGCACCCTGCGCGGCCTGACATCGGTGGCCCCGGACGTCCGTGCCCGGGTCGAGGAGGCCGCGCGTGAGCTGAACTTCGCGGTCTCCCGGCATGCCGCGAGCCTGGTCACCGGCAAGACCGGGGCGATCGCCGTGCTGGTGCCCACGCTGGACGCGTGGTTCATGGGCGCGGCGCTCTCCCGCCTGGGCCCGCTGCTGCGGGCGGCCGGCCTGGAGATGACCGTCTACGTCATCCCCGACCTCGCCGAACGCACCGCGTTCTTCGAACGCCTCCCGGCCCGCCGCAACGCCGACGCGCTGCTCGTCTTCTCCTTCGACCTGACCGCCGAGGAGACCGCCCGCCTCGACGACCTCGAAATGCCGGTCATCTACGTCAGCCAGCACGTCCAGGGCCGCCCGAGCGTCTACGTCGACGACGTGGCCGGTGCCTGCAAGGCCACCCGCCACCTGCTCAACCTCGGCCACCGCCGGATCGCCTTCGCCCAGACCGTCGGCGCCCGCGGCTTCAGCTTCAGCACCCGCGACCGCCTCCTCGGCTACCGGCAGGCGCTCACCGAGGCGGGCATCCCCCTCGACGACGACCTGGTGGTCACCATCCCGCCCCGCGACAAGCGCGGCACCATGGAAGCCGTCGGCAACCTGCTCAGCCTGCGCGAACCGCCCACCGCGATCTTCGCCGACGCCGACGAGCAGGCCGTCTCCGTCATCTGGACCCTCCGCAAGACCGGCATCCAGGTCCCCGAGCGGATGTCCGTCGTCGGCTTCGACGACCAGGACACCGCCGAGTGGTTCGACCTGTCCACCGTGGCCCAGTCACCCTCCGACATGGGCCGCGTCGCCGGCGAACTCGCCCTGAAACTGATCGACGACACCGAGACCGACCGCGAACAGCACATCGTCCTGCCCACGACACTGATCCCACGGGCGACGACGGCACCGCCACCCCCGGCGGAGCGCGAGGCGAAGGGTGATTCCTGAGGGCCGAACAACCTTGAGGCCGGTACGTCACCGATGGAGAGCCCGCGCTTTCCCGCCGGGCGGGTATCCGGGCATCTCATCACCGAGCGGCGCGGCCCTCTCAGGCCGCTGCCCATGAGGGGACTGGGCCCCTGCGGCGTGAACAGCGCGGCGCGGCAGCGGTGTCCGCCGCCTACGGGCAGGCAGCCGAAGAACGCCGACAGGTCACCGGCAAGGACATCACCTGCTCCGACACCTTCGGCGAGCCATCGCGGCAGGCGATCCCGCAGACCGGAAGCCGCGCCTGCCACAGCGTCCCGTCATTCAGCCCCAGCGGCTCGGTGATGCGCATGATCTCCACCCGCCACGAACAGCTCGTGGGCGATCTCAGCAGGGCGCAGCTCGCCGAACTGCACCAGGCGGCCCCGCCGCACCCGGCCTCCGCACGACACGCTCCACCCATGGGTTGCCGGGCCGGGGGAGGGCACCGGTTGGGGACTGGCAGCGGCGAGGCGTTGTCGGATTCGGGGGAGGGAGAGGTCGGGAGCGAGGGTGGAGCCCGCGTAGAACACCGGCTCGCCCTGATCGTTGGTGTCGCCGGGCAGGGCGAAGTTGCAGCCGAGTGCGTCACCGGATGGGCCGCGCTTGAGGCGCACGGTCACGCCGGTGGCGTCCAGGAGGGCGAAGAACTCGGTCTCGTCGGCCGCTGCGGCAACAGCGCGGCGGACTCGCCGGCGCAGGACGTCGCGGGAGGCGGCGGTGCCGTCGCCCGGCTTCAACCGCCTCAGTCCGTCGGGCAGCGGGCCACTCCGTGGTGAACCTGCTTGGGCGCGGCGTTCATGGCCTCATGGACGAGACTCGGAAGGGTGCTGGGATGCAGCCCCTTGACGCGGTGCCGCACCAGCCCCGCCCGGAGGTGTGGGTGGCCGTGATGCCTTCGTCGAGGTGTTCGCGCACCTCGCGGCCGAGATGGCCCAGGACCCCTTCCGGCGGCTTTCCGGCGGTCGGTGGGCGCATGCGGCGGCGTACTCGGCGATCAGCTGCTGGGCCGAGACGCTGTCGGGCGCGGGGGCGCTCGCGCCCCCGAAGGGGTACTTCCCAGACCCATGATCCTAGGTCCTAGGTCCTAGATCCGTAGCCTGAGGGCTCACGTCCGCTGCGCGGAGCCCTCCCTGCTTCTTCACGGAAGACTCCGTGAGACGCTCCTGACCTGCACGATCACCGCCATCCCCAGGGCATCCGGGGAGACGGCGCTTGCTGGGTCGGTTGATCTGCTGGTGCTGGTGCCACGTGACGATGTGGAGGTACCGCTTGTCGTCCGAGTTGAGCGAGGTCCGTCTCTCCGTCCGTGTGCCCGTGTTCCGGGCGCAGGACCCACAGCTGTCCGGCGATGATCGCGGCGTGGTCGCGGTGGCGGCCTGGAGTTCCCTGCGGTGGAGGCGGAACTGCCTTGGGGAGGCCCGGAGGAGGAACGGGAGCGGAAGAAATTCCCACTCATCCTCACCACCACGTACGGCAACGCCCTCCGTGCCGACATGTTCGACGTCGACGTGTGGAAGCCCGCGCTCGCGGCGGCTGGTGTCATCCCCCTGCGGAAGGCGGGCGAGTCCGTGGTCACCCCAGCCCGCTGGCTGGGGCACTCCCGCCCGACCATCACGCTGGACTACTACGCCCACTTCATGCCCGAGGCGGGCGGGAAGGGACGCGGCGCCATCGGCACCCTGCTTGCTCGGACCTCCCAAGCCGCCGTGGCCGCGTAGAGGGCATGGCGAGCCACCGAGGCCCTTAAGGAACCGCTTCAGGACGAGGCGGCCTCGGGCACCCGGATCCTCCGAGTGCGGTCCGACAACGTCGGCTGTCCGCAGCACGTCTCGTCGCTGTCAGGGGTTGGCCACCCGGCGCACTCGCCGTGGCCCAGAACCTCAGGACCTACGTGCGGGTGGTTTACCCGGCGCACCTGTCAGACGATGGCATGCCCGCACCTACCTTCATTCCGTAGTCACATGACTACATGGAGTGAATGGAGAGCGTAGATGCGTTCGACATCCATGGGCCGACTGGCAGCCCTGGCTCTGCCGGCCCGTCCTTGGGGAGCCATGCGGCACCCCGTCTCCCGCCTGCGAGCGAGGGCCCTGGTCGTGGGGCTCACGCTGGCGGTGTCCGCGGTGGTGCCCGCGGGCTTCGCCGGTGCGGCTGATCACTATCAGTGGGCCGCGCTGGGTGACTCGTACACCGCCGGCGGGTTCGTCGGGCACCCGCAGCCCCCGCTCGGCGATGCGTCGCGGGACGGCTGTGACCGTACCAGCGACGCCTACCCCGGCGTGGTCGACCGGGAGTTCGACGAGTTCCCGCCGGGCAAGCCCGTCCACCTGACCAACGTCAGCTGCGGCAACGCCACCATTGCCGACATCGCCACGGCCAAGCAGACGCCGATCAGCCCGGTCCAGCCGCCCGCCGGAGGCTGGCCCGCAGTGGACCCGCAGATCCAGCGAGCGAAGCTCAACGACCAGACCGACATCGTCACCATCGGTGTCGGCGGCAACAGCCTGCCCTTCGGCGGCATGCTCCTCAAGTGCCTCGAACTGGGCGCCACGATCGGCAAGTCCTGCCACGAGTACTACACCAGTCCTCCCGAGGGGGAGGAGAGCATCCAGGACAAGCTCGCCCGGGTCCAGGACGAGTACATCGAAATGCTGGCCAAGGTGCACGAGGCCGCACCCAACGCCAAGGTGATCACCGTCGGCTACCCGGCGATCCTGCCGCAGGAGGGCAGCGCCTGCAACCGCCTCTCCCTCACCGAGCTGGGCTCGATCAAGCACGCCGACATCGACTGGCTCCGGGACGACGTCCTCAAGCAGCTGAACAACACGATCCAGCGGGTCACGTCGTTCTTCGGTGACCGCTACGTCGACGTCTACTCCTCCAGCGTGGGTCACGACGCCTGCCAGCCCGCGGGCACCAAGTGGGTCGAGGGAATCTGCGGCGACGCGGCGGACTACTGGCCCTCCAAGCTTCCCGGCACTCTCCTGAACTGCGCTCCCATCAACAAGCGCGTCACCCTTGTCCACCCCAACGCCCACGGCTACGCCAACACCGCCGCCCACGTCGAACGAGCCATCCGCCTCGCCCTTCTCGACCACTGACCAGCAGGTCGAACCCAACATCCGAGCCACGGCACCTGCGCCCAAACCCGGTCCGGAACACCTGGCCGACCAGCACAAGTGCCGTGGCTACCGAGGGGAAGCGCGAGCCAGGGCCTGTTGTGGCGGGCCTCGCCAGCAGATGAGCGCAACTCCGGCATCTCCCGGAAATTCATCCCGTAGATCGTGCCGACCAGGGCCGGGGCGAACAGGATGGCCGCCCAAGAAGAGATCTTCTTGAAGTTGCCTCCCTGGAGGTTCTGACCTGAGATAACCGGCCCACTGTCGCTTCTGGCTTGCGCAGGTGGCCCTTTCGGCATCTTTCGTGGTCATGCTTCGTTATGCAGTCGATTCTCCCCACGTCCTCCCCGGGGCGGCGCATACTCCCCGGATTCTCCCCGGCGGAGGCAATGATCAGGAGTGCAGGGTAGGTGGTGCTGGCGCGAGTCTGTCAGCGTACGGCTGTTACGGTCAGTCACCCCTTGGCGAGTCGACCGGTGCCGCGATCGGCCTTCGAATGCCGTGTCGCTGCGTCGGATGTCCCTCGTGGCTGAGGGGCCGTTCGAAGGTGATGGACCTGGGCGCGGTCCAAGCCGGGGGTGTTCCGGCGAAGAGGTTCCCGGTTGTCGTGGTCGACATCGCCGTAGTGGAGCCGGCTGTTGGACACGCCAAGGGGGCATTGCGAGGGGCCGCCGGAGACCCAGGTGGCGCCGTCGGCCTGGAGCGGCCTGTGGTGGCTGTGAGGCGGGGCGGTGTGTGGATGGCGATTGCCATCCCTCGGTGAACGCCAAAGCAACTGTCCGCGTGTCCGAAGCGGAGCACTCCGGCCGCCTGCCGTGGCCTCGGGCCCATGAGGTGACGGTTGCCGAATTGTTGTCGCCGCATTGTATATCTTTCGTTCTGGGAACTGGGGGCAGATGGAGAGGCCGGTCGTGCCAGGACGGGAGGGTACGACCATTGCCCACTAGGGCAGTTCAATGCGTTCACGTGTTCCCTGGGTGGCTTGGTGGACTACAGTGGCGACGCGGTCACGGCAGTCGTGAAATCCGTGCTCGGCATTTCCGAACGGCTGGTGCCTATCGGTGTCGTGAGGGACATTCTCTGTGACTCACCGAACTCTCCTTTTCTATTTCCGGCACACGGTCCGCCGCTGACTCGACCGCGTTGGTAAGCGCTCAGTGGAATCGGAGTACTAGTGAAGTTTTCCGCGGCGGAACCAATCGCCATTGTGGGAATGTCGTGCCGTTTCCCGGGAGGCATCCAGTCTCCTGACGACTACTGGGACCTCTTGGCAGAGGAAAGGCACTTCTCGTCCGGTTTGCCGGGCGATCGGGGTTGGGACCTCGATCGGCTGTACAGCGAGGATTCCACCGCAGAGGGAACGACGTACGTACGGCGGGGCGGTTTCCTCGACGACGCCGCCGGCTTCGACGCGGCCTTCTTCGGCATCGGGCCGCGGGAGGCCACCGCGATGGATCCGCAGCAGCGCCTGCTGCTCGAAGGGGTGTGGCACGCCCTGGAAGACGCCCGAATCGCTCCGCGTTCGCTGCTGGGCTCCAGAACCGGTGTCTACGTAGGGATCTTCGAGAGCCACTATGTGCGCAGCAACGGGACCACCGACACATCGGGGCTGGAGAGCCATCTGTCGACCGGCTTGGCGCCGAGCGTCGCTGCCGGACGGATCTCGTATCTGCTGGGTCTGAACGGACCGGCGATGGCGGTGGACACCGCGTGTTCGTCGTCGTTGGTGGCGACTCACCTCGCGGTCAAGGCGCTGCGAGCCGGCGAGTGCGACATGGCGGTGGCCGCCGGTGTCTCGGTCATGGCCGGGCCCGAACTGCTCGTCTACATGGCCAGGATCGGGGCGCTGGCCGACGACGGGCTGAGCCGTGCGTTCGCGGAGGAGCGTCGCGGATTCGCGCCGGCCGAGGGCGTGGGCGCGCTGGTGCTCATGCCGTTAGAGCGTGCCGTCACCGAAGGCCTTCCCGTGCTCGCCCTGTTGCGGGGAAGCGCGGTCAACGAGGACGGTGCCAGCCAGGCGCTGAGCGTGCCGAACGGCGCCGCCCAGCAGGCCCTGATCGCGGAGGCGCTGCACGACGCCGGACTGCGGCCCCAGGACGTCGACCTCGTCGAGGCGCACGGCACGGGAACGCAGGTCGGCGATCCCATCGAGGCCGCGTCGCTGGCGGCCGCCTACGGGGCCGCGCACCAGGCACAGGCTCCGGTGTGGATCGGCTCGGCCAAGTCGAACATCGGGCACACGCAGGCCGCGGCCGGCATGGCCGGGCTGATCAAGGCGGTGCTGGCGCTGCGCCATGAGCGGATGCCCGCGACGCTTCACGCGCAGCGGCCACTGGCATCGGTCGACTGGTCGCAGGGGGTGCGCCTGCTGCACCGGGCGCGCCCGTGGCCGCGCGGCGAGCGGCCCCGACGCGCGGGGGTGCTGGCCTACGGCATCGGCGGGACGAACGCCCACGTCCTGGTGGAGGAAGCGCCCGCCCGGCCGCAGCCCACGCCGCGCCCTCGTGGTGAGGTCCCAAGGCGGCTGTTGTGGCCGCTCTACGCCGCGTCGGCCGACGGCCTCCGTGACCTCTCCCGGGCGCTCGCCTCGGCGGTCCGCGCGGAGCAGGGGGATCCGGCCGATGTGGGCTACTCCCTTGCGACGACGCGCAGTCCGCTGGCCGAACGCGCCGTGGTCACCGGATCGGACGTCGCCGAACTGCTGGCGGGGCTCGACGCGCTGGCCGAGGCCGACGAGGGGGCCGCGCTTCCGGCCGGTGTCGCTCGTGCCAGGACCGCTGAGGCGGTGTCGGGCCCGGTGTTCGTGTTTCCCGGCCAGGGAGCCCAGTGGGCGGGAATGGCGGCCCAGCTGCTGCGGGAGTCGCCCGTCTTCGCCGAGGCGTTCGAGCGGTGCGCCCGAGCGCTCCATCCGTGGGTGGACTTCGATGTCGCCGACGTAGTGCGCCGGAGCCCGGGGGCGCCGCCGCTCGAACAGGCCGACGTGGTGCAACCCGTACTGTTCGCGGTGTACGTCGCGCTGGCGGACCTGTGGCAGGCCCACGGAGTGCGTCCGGCCGCGGTGATCGGACACAGCCAGGGTGAGATGGCCGCGGCGTACGTCTGCGGCGCGTTGTCTCTGCAGGACGCGGCCCGGGTGGTGGCCCTGCGCAGCGCCGCGCTGCGCAAGATCTGTGGCCTGGGTGCCATGGCGTCGGTCGCCCTGCCGGCGGAGCGGGTTCGCGACCTCGTGGACAAGTGGGGCCTGAACGTCGAGGTCGCGGTGTGCAACGGGCCTGCGGCCAGCACGGTCGCGGGCGATCCGGACTCGGTCCTGCAATGGCTGGCCCATTGCGAGCGCGAGGGTGTCTGGGCGCGCCAGGTACCCGTCGACTACGCATCGCACAGCCGTCATGTCGACCTGGTCCGTGACGTCGTCCTGGCCGATCTCGGGGAGGTCGTCTCGCAGGCCCCGGCGATACCGATGATCTCCACGACCACGGGAAAGCCGATCGGCGCGGGTGAGCTCGACGCGGCGTACTGGTTCCGCAATCTGCGTCGGCCGGTGGTCTTCGACACAGCCGTGCGTACCGCACTGGACCTGGGTCACCGGACCTTCGTGGAAATCTCGCCGCACCCCGTCCTGCTGGGGCCGCTGCGGGACCTGCTCGCCGACGCCGGGCTGGAGGGACAGGCGTGCTCCTCGCTGCGGCGCGACCACGGCGGCCTGTCCGACTTCCTCGACGCGCTCGCCAGCGCCCACGCCCGGGGCGTCGAGATCGACTGGAGCGTGCTGTACCCGGACGCCCGGAGCGTCGGGCTGCCCGGCTACCCGTTCCAGCACCGCCGCTTCTGGCTGTCCCAGGCCGGCCCGGCACTCGACGTGGCTTCGGCCGGTCTCGACCGCGTCGAGCACCGGTGGCTGGGCGCGGCGCTCCCGCTGCCGGACGGATCCGTCGTACGGACCGGGCGGCTGGCCCTGGCCGAGCATCCCTGGCTGGCCGATCACGCCGTGCACGGCACCGTGCTGCTGCCCGCCACCGGCGTGGTCGAACTGCTCGCGCAGTCGAGCGACGACGCCGACGGAGCCCGCGGCATCGTGGACACCGTCCTGCACGCACCGGTGGTGCTCGGTGAAGGGCCGGTCGACATCCAGGTGCACAGCACCGCGCCGGACGCCGAAGGCCGACAGCACCTCGCGCTGTACTCGCGCCCGCACGGCAGCGCCGGAGAGTGGACCAGGCACGCCGAAGCCTCCACCGGGGACCTGCACGCTCCCCCGGCCGCTACGGCGGCCTGGCCGCCGGCGGACGCCGAAGCCTGGGATCTGACTCACTGTTACCGCGACCTGCGCGGCAGGGGGTACGAGTACGGTCCGGCCTTCCGCAACCTCGTGGCCGTCTGGCGCGGCGAGGGCGGCGCCGTGCACGCCGAGGTCCGGCTCCCCGGAGACCAGGACCCGGCCGGTTTCGCCCTGCACCCCGCGCTGCTGGACGCCGCGTTGCATGCGCTCGTCATGACCGGGCAGGGCGGTACGACCCGCCTGCCCCACGCCATGACCGCCGTGAAGGTGTTCGCGCGCGGCGCCAGGGTCCTGAGGGCCACGATGACCATGACCGAACACGGCGCCGTCGATCTCACCGCGACCGACGACACCGGCAGGCCGGTTGTGCGGATCCAGGGCCTGCGCCTGCGCCCGGTGTCGACACGTCACCTGCGGGCACTGCTGGCCGCCGCCGACCGCTCCGCCTACCGGGCCTCCTGGCGGCCGTACGAAGCCGACCACGCCGCCGAGCCGGCCGCGGTGACCTTGGCGGCTGTCACCACGGGAGCGGACCTGCCGGTGACGGACACCCACCCGGACGTGGCGGCACTCGCCGCCACCGGCGTCGTACCCGGGGCGGTGGTGCTGGACTGCCGCGGCCCGCAGGAGAATCGGGTGGACAGCGCCGGACTCGCCCGGGAGACAAGGGAACGGCTGGGCGTCCTGCTGACGCAGTTGCAGGCATTCCTGCGCCACGAGCCCTGGGCGAGGACCCGCCTGCTGATCCTGACGTGCCGCGCGGAGTCCACCACGTTCGCGGAGCCGGTACTGGATCTGGCCGGGGCGGCCTGCGCGGGGCTGGCCCGTTCCGCGGTGAACGAGTTCCCCGGCCGGGTCCAACTGCTCGACACGGACCACGGCGGTGTGAGCACCGACGTCCTGCATTCGGTGCTCGCGGCGCCGCACCGCACCCTGGCATCGCGGGACGGAAGGCTGCTGCTGCCCCGGCTGGTGACCGCCCACGACGACGAGGCACTGCAGCTCCCGGCCGACGACATGCCGTGGCGGCTGCTGCCCTCGCCTCAGCGGACGCTGGAAGCCGTCCGCCCGGCGCCGGAGCCGGACCTGGCCGCACCCGTGGCAGCCGGAAGGCTCCGGGTCCGCGTCGTGGCCACGGGCGCGAACTTCCGCGACACCATGGTGGCCCTGGGCCTCGTCAAGGGCCGCTACCTGGGTTTCGAGGCCGCCGGAGTCGTCACCGAGACCGGCGCCGGCGTCTCCGGGTGGCAGTGCGGGGACCGCGTGGCCCTGCTGCCGCCCAAGCTCCCGGAGTTCGAGGGCTATTACGGCCCGGTGGCCGACGTCCTGCCGTCACAGCTGGAGCGGGTCCCCGACGGAGTGTCGCTGGTCCAGGCCGCGGGAAGCCAGATCGTCCACGCCACCGCCCACCTCGGGCTGGTCGTTCGCGCGGGGCTGCGGGCCGGCGAGAAGATCCTCATCCACTCCGCGGCGGGCGGGGTGGGAATGGCCGCGGTGCGGATCGCGCAGCAGTGCGGCGCCGAGATCTACGCCACCGCCGGCCCGGCCAAGCAGGCCGTCGTGCACGCGATGGGGGTGCCCCGCCACCGGATCGCCAACTCCCGCACCACGGAATTCGAGACCGAGTTGCGGGCGGCCACCGGAGGCACGGGCGTCGACGTCGTCATCGGCAGCGTGACCGGCGACATCCTCGACGCGTCGCTGCGACTGCTGCGGTCCGGCGGCCGCTACCTGGACATGGGGCGGCAGGAGAGCCATGTCGCGGAGGGCATCGCCGCACGGTTCCCGGACATCGGCTACGAGTACCTCGACCTGCCGGGCATGCTGATCGCCGGCACCTACGACCCGCCGGTCCCGTTCGGGGATCCCGCCATGGTGTCGCTGCCCACCCAGCGGTGGAGCATCCGCCACGCGCGGCAGGCGCTGCGCGCTCTCAGTCAGGGGCAGACCACCGGCAAGGTCGTCCTCACCCAGCCGGCGCCCCTCGACCCTGGCCGGACCGTGCTGATCACCGGCGGCACCGGAGCGCTGGGCGGGCTGCTCGCCCGCCACCTGACCGGCACGCACGGCGTCCGGCACCTGCTGCTCCTCAGCCGCAGCGGCGACGCCGCCCCGGGTGCCGAGGACCTGCGCCGCGACCTGGAGGCGCACGGGGCCGACGTCACCATCGCCGCGTGCGACGCCGCCGACCTGGAGGCGCTGCGGACGGTGATCCGGGCAATTCCCGAGGATCGCCCGCTCGGCGCCGTCGTCCACACCGCCGGGGCGCTCGCGGACGCGCTGCTGACGGACCTGACCCCGCGCCATCTCGACGAAGTCCTCCGGGCCAAGACCGACGCCGTCCTGAACCTGCACGAACTCACCCGGGACCTGGAGTTGGACGCGTTCGTCGTCTACTCCAGTCTCGCCGGCACGGTCGGCAACCCCGGTCAGGCCAACTACGCCGCGGCCAACGCCTTCCTGGACGCGTTCGCACACCACCGGCGCCACCAGGGCCTGCCCGGCATCTCGATCGCCTGGGGCCTGTGGCAGGAGACCAGCGGGCTGACCGCGGAGCTGAGCCGGGAGCAGCGCACCCGGCTGGCCCGGCTCGGTCTCGCACCGACCAGCACCCGGCAGGCGCTGGCCGGCTTCGACGCCGCCCTGGACCTGGACCTTCCCTACCTCGCCGTCACCGCGCAGGCCGCCGCCGGCGAGCACACGCTGCCCGAGGTGTTCTCCGACGCCTTCGCACATCGGCGAAGGCCCGCCGCCACGCCTGCGGTCGGCGCCGCAGCCTCGCGTGAACTCGACACGGAACAGCTGCGCAACCGGCCGGCCACCGAGCGGATCGCCACGCTCACCACACTCGTCCGCACCCACGCCGCGGCCGTCCTCGGTCATTCCTCCTTCGAGAACGTCAGTGCCGAGCAGACACTGCGCAATGCCGGCTTCGACTCCCTCGCGACGGTCGAGCTGCGTACCCGGCTGGAGAACGCCACCGGCCTGCGCCTCGCCGCCACGGCGCCCATGGACCACCCCACTCCCGCCGCTCTGGCGCGGCACCTGGACACACTCGTCACCGGTGCCTCACCGGCAGGCAGGGACGACGCCTTCCTCGACAAGGTGGCGGCCGGCGTCCGCGCCGGTGACCGCCTGGGGACGCTACGACTGCTGCACCTGGCCGCTGACCGGCGCCGGCTCGCCGGCGACGCCGACGACCTGAACTCCGTACGATGGGAAAGGCTGAGTGCCGGAACGGGAGCGCCCACGATGCTCCTGCTGCCTCCGATACCCACAGCGCCGGGCACTTCGCCCTACGAGCGGCTGGCGCGGCAACTGGACGCCCGCCATGGCATGCTGACGACCGGCCTCCCGGGCTATGCGGCCGACCCGCTGCCGGCCGATCTGCCCACGGTCCTCGAAGCCCTCGTGCGCGCACTGCCCGAACCCGATCCGCAGCGGCCGTACCTGCTGCTGGGGCACTGCACCGGGGGCACGCTGGCCGCGGTCCTCGCCGAGGCCCTGGCCGAGCACGGGCACCCGGTCTCCGGTCTGGTCCTGCTGGACAGCCCACGCCACATGGCATCAGTGCCCGAGTCCTTCTTCGCGGACTTCGAGAGCGCTGTCACCGACCCGGCGGGACGCAGCCTGATCGCGATGGAGCACCTCACCGCGCTGGCCGCGTACCACCGGATGCTGGACGCGGCGCCGCCCGGCGATCCCGCCGTCCCGACCCTCTACCTGCACCCGAAGGACAGTCCCTTCTCCTCGGAGTGGCCCGCGGAGCTGACCTTCCACTGCGTCCCCGGCGAGCACGCCTCGATGGTCGACGAACACGCCGCCGAAGTGGCCGCCGCCCTCAGTACCTGGCTGGATCGCAGTGGCGGCGACGCCACCGCGTAGCTCCCCGCACTCAGCAGGACCGCACCACCTCCTTGCACAGCGGTGCCGAGTCCCCGCACCACGGCGGGACTCGGCACCGGACACCGCTCACACCGATGGGGCCCGAGCCGAACGTGATGATCGAGACGAAGGGGCTGCGCAAGTCGTTCCGCGGCCGGAAGAGAACCGTGGAGGCGGTCCGCAGCGTGGATCTCACGGTCCGGGAGGGCGAGGTCTTCGGCTTCCTCGGGCCCAACGGCGCGGGCAAGACCACCACGCTGCGGATGCTCACCACCCTGGTGGAGCCCGACGGCGGCGAGGCCCGCATCGCCGGAGCCGACCTGCGGCGCGCCCCCGGCGAGGTGCGCGGACGCATCGGCTACGTCGCGCAGGGAGGATCCACCTGGGGTGATGTGTCGGCACGCGAGGAACTGGTCTACCAGGCCAGGCTGTACGGGGTGGGCAAGGCCGAGGCGCGCGAGCGGGCGGAGCGGGCGACCCACGCGTTCGAACTCGAAGGGTTCGCCGATCGCCCCTGCAAGACCTACTCGGGCGGACAGCGCAGGCGACTGGACGTCGCGCTCAGTGTGATCCACGAACCGCGCGTGGTCTTCCTCGACGAGCCCACCACCGGCCTGGACCCGCAGAGCCGCACCCGCATGTGGGACGAGGTGGGCCGCCTGCGCGACGAGGGCATGACCGTCTTCCTCACCACGCACTACCTCGACGAGGCCGACACGCTCTGCGACCGGATCGCCATCATGGACAACGGTGAGATCGTTGCCGAGGGCACCCCGGCCGAACTCAAGCGGGAGATCACGGGGGACGTCGTGACAGTGGGGCTCACCGCCGGCGCCCCCGAAGCAGCCGGGCTGCTGGAACTCGAGCCGTGCGTACGGAAGGTGGAGACGCACGACGAGACGCTCCGGCTGTACGTCGACGCCGGCGCGACCGCGCTCCCGCGGATCCTGCGCGTGCTCGATGCCTCCGGCATTGCGCCCGACAAGATCGAGCTGCATCGCCCCAGCCTCGACGACGTCTTCCTCACCAAGACCGGCCGGACGCTCCGCGACACCCCGGTCGACTGACCCTGGAGTGGACTCGTGAAACTCGCCCGCGACACCTGGCTGGTGTTCTCCCGGCAGATGACGCTCGTGCTGCGCAACCCCGTATGGCTCATCGTCGGACTGCTGCAACCCCTTTGCTTCCTCTTCCTGTTCGGTCCGCTGCTGAGGCCGGTGCTCAAGGGCGCCAACCCGTACCAGGTGTTCGTGCCCGGCCTGCTGGTCAACATGGCGATGCTCGGCACGATGTTCGCGGGCTTCGGCCTGATAGCCGACCTGCGCGCGGGCGTGCTCGAACGGATGCGGGTAACCCCCCTGAGCCCGTTGTCCCTGCTCCTGGGCCGCTCGGCCCGGGAGGTGCTCACGCTTCTCCTGCAGTCGGCGATGATCACTCTTCTGGCCCTGCCGTTCGGACTGCGGATTCGCCTGGGCGATCTGCTGCTCACATACGCGCTCCTGGCCCTGATCGCCCTGATGCTCTCGGCGGCCTCCTACGCTCTGGCTCTCAAGCTACGCAACGAAGACGCGCTCACCCCGCTGCTGAACACCCTCGCGATGCCGTTGCTTCTGTTGTCGGGAATCCTGCTGCCTATGGCCCTGGCACCAGCATGGCTGCACACCGTCGCCAGGCTGAATCCGTTCCTGTGGGCGGTCGACGCCTCCCGCGCGCTGTTCAACGGTCACCCGGGCGACTCAAGTGTCTGGCAGGCACTGGTCATCATCACCGTCCTGACCACCGCCGCCGTAACCTGGGCAGCCCATTCGTTCGCTCGCAGCCTGCGCTGACCTCGCCCGATGGAAGTAGCACCTGATGAGTGACGTGGCTGTCCCTGCCGAGGCGGTTGAAGAGGCTCGGTCGGCAGAGCCACACGAGTGCTGGATTCCGCTCGAAGGCGAGATGACCGACCACCTCGGATCCGAGAAGCACGACCCGGCCGGTGCCTGCAGCGGCAACAGCCTCATGGAGCCCGGTCAAGACCGTGGTGACCGACGTCGGTTCGGTGAAGATCGCGGTGCCGCGTGACCGCAACGGCAGCTTCGAGCAGCAGATCGTCAAGTGGCCTGTGAGTGGGCGTTAACGCAGGGGCTTCCGGTACATCCGCCTTGCCTGTGCCCTGCTGTGAGGGGCAGCTCACTCGTCGGCGCCTCTGATTCGGCAGCGGATGGTGTCGCTGACGGCAAGAGTGGGGCGGGGGACTCCAGGCTGCTGGTGCGGTGACCAGGCGGCCGATCTCGGCCGTGGAGTATGAACGGAAGACGCGCCTGGGGTCGGACGGCAGTGTCTCAGGCGGTGACGACCTGCGGGCGGAACAGGCGAGCGGGGATCAAGCGTTACGCGTTCCGGTTCGAGGCCCATGGCGACGTCCGTGGCGGAATCCGGCGCCTTGATCGGTTGGACCACGATGCGGGACGCCATCCGGCCTGGAGGGCTTCGGCGACGAGGAGGGAGCCGGACGCCCGGTCACCGCCCTTCGCCTTTGCTATCTGCCCTGGAGTTCCTTCACCTCGCGCTGCGTGCGACGTTGTTTTCGATGACGCATCATGCGGAGTGCGCGGCGATTCTCGGACCGGTCGTGGCCTGTGGTCGTGATCCGTCTCACGACGCGGGCGCCGAGGTCACGCATGGGTGTCACTGGCTGTGACGGGCCGCAGGGGCAGTCGGCTCGGCAGGCACTGGCGAACAGGGAGGCAAGGCGGGTTCGTTGCGCCAGGCGGAAGGAGGGGAACCCCATTCGGTTCTCCCCCGACTCCGGATGGGTGAGTGCTCGACCCTAGAGCCAGTCCCGCCGCTTGAAAATCACATACAAACTGGCACATACAACCCCCATCAGGCCGATTGCGAAGGGGTATCCGAACCCCCAGTGCAGCTCGGGCATGTGGGAGAAGTTCATGCCGTAGATGGTGCCGACGAGCGTGGGGGCAAAGAGAATCGCGGCCCAGCTGGAGATCTTCTTGATCTCCTCGTTCTGTTCGAAGCCGGCCTCTGCCAACGCGCGCATCTCGGCGTTCTGTTGCTGGGTGACCAGGGTCGCGTTGACGGTGAGGATTTCGGTGAGGGCCTGGCGGAAGCCGTCGACGCGTTCGCTGATGTGGGTGACGTGGTCGGCGACGTCGCGGAGGTAGCGCTGGAGTTCCTCGTCGGTCTCGTACTTGGTGAAGCCGGCCATGAGGCCGTGCAGCATGCCGACGAGGGGGCGGGTGGCGCGCTGGAACTCGACCATTTCGCGGGAGAGTTCGTAGATACGGCGGGAGACCTCCGGGTCACCGCGGAAGACTTCCGTCTCGATCTCGTCGATGTCGTTCTGGACGCCGGAGACGACCGGGGCGTAGCCGTCCACGACCGCGTCGAGTATGGCGTAGAGGACCGCTTCGGGGCCGAGTTTGAGGAGGTCGGGGGAGTCCTCCATGCGGCGGCGGACCGCCGAGAGGTCGGGGGCCGCGCCGTGCCGGACCGTGATCACGAAGTCCGGGCCCACGAAGACGTGGAGCTCGGCGAAGTCGACCTCTTCCGGTGCGTCCAGGTAGCGGGCGGCGCGCAGGACGACGAAGAGCGTGTCGCCGTAGCGTTCCAGCTTCGGGCGCTGGTGGGCCTCCATCGCGTCCTCGACGGCGAGCGGGTGCAGGCCGAACTCGGAGGCCAGGGAGAGGAGTTCGTCCGAGGTCGGACGGGCCAGGCCGATCCAGGCCATGCCCGAGGGCTGGTCGCGCAGTTCGCGGTACGTCTCGGCGAGGGTCGCCGGCGTCGAGACGCGCACCCCGTCCCGGTACAGCGCCGCCTCCACGACGCTCTGCGGCTCGGCCGGGTCGCCGGCCGGCGGGGACTGCGGCTGCGGCAGCTCCGCGGTGTCCGGCTCCGTCGTCAGCGCGCGGCGCCAGACGGACCTTCTGCTGCTCCGGCCGTTCTTGCCGTTCCCGGAGTGCTTGGAGGCCGGGCTGGGGCGTCGCTCGGACATCGCGGTCGCCTCTCGATGGAGCCTGCGTCGGCGTGCACAGTGTGCTCCGCGTGGTCGGTGGGTCTCGGAGCAGGATATACGGGGCATACGGGCCCGGCGGAGGAATCGGAGAGGGAGCCGGGTAAGGAGGGGGAGGAGGGGAGGGGGAGGAGGGAAGCGGACAGGATCTGTCCTCGATGGGGGCTAGCGTGCGCCGTATGACCAAGACGCCGTCCGGGCCGGTCCTCGGCACCCGTGCCCTCAACCGCGCCACCCTCGACCGCCAGCTGCTGCTGCGACGCTCGGCCCGGCCGGTGAAGGAGGCGGTGGCGCACCTCGTCGGACTCCAGGCGCAGAACGTGAAACCGCCGTACTACGCCCTCGCCGCGCGTCTCGACGGCTTCGCCCCCGAACAGCTCGCCACGCTCATGGCGGACCGGGAGGTGGTCCGGATCGTCACCCTGCGGTCGACCATCCACACCCACACCGCCGACGACGCCCTCACCCTGCGGCCGCTCGTCCAGCCCGCCCGGGACCGGGAGCTCATCGCCTTCCGCAAGGGACTGGCCGGCGTCGATCTGGACCGGCTCGCCGCCCTCGCCCGGGACCTCGTCGAGGCCGGGCCGCGCACCATGGCCGAGCTGCGCCAGGCCCTCCTCGCCGAGTGGCCCGGCGCCGACCCGCAGTCCCTCGCCGTCGCCGCGCGGTGCCGGCTGCCGCTCGTCCAGGTCACCCCGCGCGGCCTGTGGGGCCGGTCCGGGCAGGTCGCCCTCACCACCGCCGAGCACTGGCTGGGCCGGCCGGCCGAACCGGCGCCCGGCCCCGACGGGACGGTCCTGCGCTATCTCGCCGCCTTCGGGCCGGCCTCCGTCAAGGACATGCAGACCTGGGCCGGACTGACCCGGCTCCGCGAGGTCTTCGAACGGCTCCGGCCCCGCCTGCTCACCTTCCGGGACGAGCGCGGTACGGAGCTGTTCGACCTGCCCGAAGCCCCGCGTCCCGACCCCGGCACGCCCGCCCCGCCGCGCTTCCTCCCCGAGTTCGACAACCTGCTGCTCTCCCACGCCGACCGCGCCCGCGTCGTCCCGCCCGAGCACCACGGCCGGGCCTGGCGGGGCAACCAGGCCTACCGCACGCTCCTGCTCGACGGCTTTCTGGCGGGCGTGTGGCAGCTGGACGGCGAGGTCCTGACCGTCGAGGCCTTCGGGCCGCTGAGCCGAGAGCGGCGGGCGGAGGTGGCGGCGGAGGGGGAGCGGATGCTGGCCGCCCTGTTCCCCGGCACGTCGTACGACATCCGGTTCGGGACGGTCGTAGCCCCGACCGGTCGGTGATCTCCGACTCTGCGGTC
Source organism: Streptomyces sp. NPDC048288 (assembly GCF_043201555.1). Classification (NCBI taxonomy): domain Bacteria; kingdom Bacillati; phylum Actinomycetota; class Actinomycetes; order Kitasatosporales; family Streptomycetaceae; genus Streptomyces; species Streptomyces sp. NPDC048288. The sequence goes on along the minus strand of NZ_JBICZD010000006.1, from coordinate 340,513 downwards.
GGTGTGGTGGCTCAGTCCGCGCGGCCCGTCACCGCCACCGTGACACCCAGCCCGATCATCGCCATCCCGCCCGCGCCGCCGACCAGGGACAGTCGGCGGTCCGAGCGGGCGAACCAGGTGCGGGCCGCCGACGCGGTCAGGCCCCACAGGGTGTCCGTGACCAGGCCGATGGAGATGGGGACCAGGCCGAGCAGCAGCATCTGGGCGGGGACCCGGCCGGCCGTGTGGTCGACGAACTGGGGGAGGACGGCGGCGAAGAAGACCACGCCCTTGGGGTTGGTGACGCCCACCAGGACGCCGTCCAGGACCGTGCGCAGATCGCCGCGCGGTGCGCCCGCCGGGGGCCGCCGGATGGCCGAGGCCTTGAGTTCCTTGCGGTGCCGGAAGGCCTGGACGCCCAGGTAGACCAGATAGGCCGCGCCCAGCAGCTTCACCGTCAGATACACCGTCACGGACCGCTCCACCAGCGAGCCGATGCCGATCGAGACGGCCACCACCAGCAGGTACGACCCGAAGACATTGCCGAACGCGGTGGCCACCGCGGTACGGCGGCCGTGTGCCAGCGCCCGGCCGATCACGAACAGCACGCTGGGGCCGGGGATCGCGATGACCAGCAGCGACATCGCCGCGAAGGCCAGGATCCGGTCCGTGGACACCATCGGCCCCACTCCTCCCGCTCGGCTCGTTCAGGGCACATTCAAACAGGGCCTCTAGAGTCGGGGCCATGGAACTGCGGCAGCTCACCTATTTCGTCGCCGTCGCCGAGGAGTTGCACTTCGGACGGGCCGCCGACCGGCTGCACATCGTGCAGTCCGCGGTGAGCATGCAGATACAGCGCCTGGAGCGGGAGCTGGGCGCCGAGCTGTTCGACCGTTCGCCGCGCCGGGTCCGGCTCACCGGCGCGGGGGAGCGGCTGCTGCCCGAGGCACGGGCGGTGCTTGCGGCGGCCGAGCGGGCGCGGGCCGCCGTCGCCCCGCCGTCCGGGCTGCGGATCGGCACCAGCACGGGACTCGGCGCGCATCTTGACCGGGTGCTGGCCGCGTTCGCGCGCCACGCGCCGGACGTGCCCGTCGAGCTGTACTCGCTGCCGGTCGCCGAGCGGCTGGCCCGGGTCGCGGGCGGACGGCTGGACGCCGCGTTCGTCCGGGCGGTCGAGCCGGCGCCCGGCGTACGGGTGCACCCGCTGTGGCCCGACCCCCTGGTGGCCGCCCTGCCCGCCACCCACCCCCTCGCCGGCCGGGCCGAGATCGACGTCGCCGAACTGGCCGGGCTGCCGCTCGCGCTCACGGAGCGCCGCACCAACCCCGCCCTGGTCGACCTGGTCGTCGGCGCCTGCCGCGAAGCCGGCTTCGAGCCGCTGCCCGGACCCTCGCCCGGCTCCCTCCAGGACACCCTCGCCAGCATCGGCACCCGCCCGCTGTGGACGGTCGTGTACGCGTCCCACGCACGCGTGCTGCACACCCCGAAGGTGGCCTTCGTGCCGTTCCGCCCCCCAGGCCTGGCCCTCACCACCGGCCTCGCCACCTCCGCGACCACCCCACCCCCACACCTGGACACCCTGCTGCTGGCCTGCGGCGATCACGAAGGCTGACACCGGAGGCCGGTCGCGGAGGCCGGTCGCGGGGGCCGAGTGCGGAGGCCGGGCGGCATGAAGGCTGGGCGCGGAGGCCGAGCGCGGAGGCCGAGCATGAAGGCTGGGCGCGGAGGCCGGTCGCGGGGGCCGGTCGCGGGGGCCGGGCATGAAGGCTGGGTGCGGAGGCCGGTCGCGGGGCCGGGCGCGGAGGCCGGGCGGCATGAAGGCTGGGTGCGGAGGCCGGGCGCGGAGGCCGGTCGGGGAGGCCGGTCGGGGAGGCTGGGTGCCAAGGCTGATCGCGGAAGCCGATCGCGAACGCCTGTGACCAGCATTGATCACGAAAGCTGATCGCGGCAATCGGGAACTGCTTCTTGGTCGGGGGCGGTGCGCGCGGTGGACTGGGGGCATCGAACAGGAAGCGCACTCGGAGGAGTTCAGCGATGCCGATCGTCACCATCCAGCAGGGTCCCCGCGACACGGAGCTCAAGCGGGACCTCGTCCGGCGGGTCACCGACGCGTTCGTCGACGCGTACCGGATTCCGGCCGAGACCGTGCAGGTGTGGATCCACGAGGTGCCGGCGGAGAGCTGGGGGGCCGCAGGGACGCTCACCGCCGACAAGTAGGACAAGTGGGCGGATGCATGGATAGGGGGCGCTGCGGGCTGCTCGTGGTAGCCCGCAACGCCCCCTGGTCACTCACCTGAGGGATACTCAGGAGTTCCGCTGGGGAGGGTTAGGAGTTGACCTGCGTGGTCACCAGGTTCGAGAAGGTGGTCAGCCGGGTGTAGACACCCGGGTAACCGGCCTCCGCGCACCCCTCTCCCCAGGAAGTGATCCCTGCCAGGACGCCCCCGATGAGCAGGGGACCGCCGCTGTCGCCCTGGCAGGTGTCTACGCCGCCGGATGTGTATCCGGCGCAAACCATGTCGGTCGCGACGAAGTCGGAACCGTAGGAGCTCTTGCAGCTGGAGTCGGACACGATCGGGACGGTCGCGGTCCGCAGCTGGTTGGAGGAGCTGCCGTTCTCCGAGGTGGTGCCCCAGCCGAGGATGCGGGCCGTGGTGCCGGCCGAGTACACGCTCGTGTCCGAGGCGGAGACGTACGACGCCGGGGTGTACGACATCGACGTCGACAGGGTCAGGACGGCCACGTCGTCGCCGTTGGTGGCGTCCGTGTAGTCCGGGTTGATCCAGATCTTGCTGACCCGGCTGACCGTGCCGTTGGTGCCGTTGAGATAGGTCCGGCCACCGACCACGCGGACGCTGCTGGTGGACTCGCCCTCCATACAGTGCGCGGCGGTCACCACCTTCGTCGCCGACACCAGGGTGCCGCCGCAGAACTGGCTGCCCGACGCGTCCGTGATCTGCATCATGAACGGGTACGCGGTCGTGGTGGTCGTGGTGCCGCCGACGATCGGCTGGGGGGCGGCTGACGCGGTGGGGGACGCGATCAGCGCGGTCGCTGCGGCGGCGACCGTCGCCACGAGGGTGGCGGCGGCCTTTCTTGCGCGGTTTGGCCCGAACATGAGTCTCCTCAGTGGGGGTTGCCGGTGGGGGTCGCGCGGGTGTGGGGGGTGCAGCACGGGGGTCGCGGGACCGACCCCCGTATGCCCGGGCGAGCGGCACATCCATAAGCTAGGACCCGGAACCCCACCCTCCCAATGAGGGAACCCCCTAGGGGGATGGGGGAGGGAAAACCCTCGGTCCGCCTCAGTTAACCGGGAGCGCTCTCACTTCGCGCGTCGCCCCGCCGCCAAACGGACTATGTCGACGCGCGATCGGATGCCCAGTTTGCGGTACACCCGGGTCAGCGTCGCCTCCACCGTCTTGACGCTGATGAACAGCCGGGCGGCGATCTCCCGGTTGGTGGCGCCCTCCATGACCAGCGCGGCGACCTGACGCTCCATCGCGGCCAGCCCGTCCAGGGCGGCCGGTTCGGCCGGCGTCTCCACCTGCGGCTCGGGGGCCGAGACGGCTTCGTCCACCTGGCGGAGCCAGGGCAGCGCCCGGCACCGCCGGAACAGCCGGGTGGCCTCGTCGAAGGCTGTGGGGGAGCGCCGGTCGCCCAGCGAGGCCAGGGCGAACGCGGCCCGCGCCTCCTCCAGACCGTAGCCCAGTTTGGCGAACCGGTCCTGAGCCGAGGTCAGCTGGGCGGCGGCCGCCTCGTGGTCCCCGTGCGCCGCCCGGACCAGCGCCTCGGCCCGGTCGAGGGCGGCGAGCACACTCTCCCGGCCGAGCCGGAGCGCGTGCTCCCGGGTGACGTCGATGACGTCCCGCGCCTCGGCCGGTTCACCCACCCGGACGAGTGCTTCGGCGAGGTCGCCCTGCCAGCGGCCGCGGGCCGGGTCGGTGATGCCGAGGCTCTGCTCCAGCTCCCGCACCCGGCGCAGCGAACGGACGGTGCCCGCCGGGTCGCCGGCCACCAACTGGGCGTATCCGAGGGCGCCCAGGGCGCGGGAGAGGTAGACGGTGTCGCCGTCCTGCTCGGCGTGTTCCACGGCCTCCCGGGCGAGGGCCAGGCCCCGGTCCACATCGCCGCCGGAGGCCTCGGCCAGTGAGGTGAGCATCGCGGAGGCGGTCTCGCCGATCCCGGAGTCGTGGGCCAGGCGCAGGCCCTCGCGGGCCAGGTCGAGGGCGCGGCCGCAGTGCCCGGAACGCAGCTCGGTCTCGGCGAGCCCACGCAGGAAGTGCACCTCGGACTCCACCTGGCCGCGCCGGCGCACCTCGCGCAGCAGCGCGGTGACCGTGGTCCGGGCGTCGGCCAGCTGGTCGCCCATCACCAGCCAGCGGAACCGGGCGCTGCCGGCCCCGTTGTGATGACAGGACACGGTCGGGTCCTGCGGCTCCTTCAGCGCGCGCTTGATGGTGGCGGGCGCCGCCGGATGGCCCATCAGGGTCTCGACCTGGGCCTGCAGGGACAGCGCGAGGAGTTCGGTGCGCCGGTCGCCGCCCTGGGCCGCGAGGTCGGCGGAGTGCGCGGCCGCCTGCCGGGCCTCGGTGAAGTCGCCGCCGACGATCAGCGCCCGCCAGGCCAGCTGGTAGTGGACCAGGCCGAGCAGCCGAGGGTCGTCGCCGGCGTCGGCGAGGGCGTGCGGGAACGCCGCGTCGACCTCGGTCATGGTGTGGCCGGCGGAGTCGATGACGAGGATCCAGGCCCGCACCCGGTCCGCCGGACGGGTGGCGTGGGTGAGCACCTCGCGGGCGATGTCCTGGGCGAGGTCGACCTCGCCCGCGCTGGTCGCGTCCTCGGCGGCCCGCAGCCGCCGCTCGTCCGGCCCTGGCACGTTGTCGACGGGGGTGTGCCGGGCGGCGAGCAGCCCGATCTGCGCGGCCACCGAGGGCGCGCCCCGGTCCCGGGCCTCGGTCGCGGCCTCCGCCAGCTGCGCGGCCACCTCGGGGTCGGTGCCGGTGGTGGCCAGGGCCAGATGCCGGGCCCGCTCGATCGGGTCGGAGGCGGCCGTCGACAGCGCCGCGTGCGCGGCCCGGCGCTCCTGGGCGGGCGCCTCGGCGTACAGCGCGGCGGAGATCAGGGGATGCGCGAAGCGTACGGCGGGACCCTCCGGCTCGGTGGCCAGCAGCCCGAGTTCGGCCGCCTGGGCGCACTCGGCCTCGGCGTTCTCCCGGCCGGCCGCGTGCAGCAGCGCCTGGGTGGGTCGGGCGCCGGCGCTGGCCACCAGGAGGGTGCGGCGGGCCTCCACGGAGAGCATGTCGAGGCGGCTGAGCACCAGGGCGCGCAGCGAGGTCGGCACCGGCAGCGGCTCTCCCGGGCGGGGCGGGGTCGGGTTCTCGGCGAGGGCGCGGCCGAGTTCCAGGGCGAACAGCGGGTTGCCGCCGCTGGTGCGGTGGATCTCCCGGACCGCGGCCCGGGTCAGGCCGGTGTGGCCGCGGTGGTCGAGGAGTTCGGAGACCTGTCTGCGGGTGAGCGGGCCGAGGCGGACGGCGACGGTGTCCGGGGGCGACGCGCGTAGGTGGCGGTCGTACTCCTGGCCCTCCGTGCGGACCGCGCACAGCAGTTGGACGGGGGTGCCGCCGAGCCGGCGGGCGGCGAAGCCCAGCAGCTCGGCGCTGGCCGGATCCAGCCACTGGAGGTCGTCGGCGACGATCAGTACGGGGCCCTCGGCGGCCAGGGCGCGCAGCGCGGAGAGCACCGCGAGGCGCAGGGCGAGGCCGTCGCGCTGGAGGGTGGACTCGCCGCGGCCGGTGAGCGCCGACTCCAGGGCGGTGCGCTGGGCGCCGGGCAGCCGGGGCGCGATCTCGTCGAGGACCAGCCCGAAGAGGTCGGCGAGCGCGAGGAAGGGCAGGTGCGATTCGGACTCGGTGGCCGAGCAGCGCAGGACCGTGCGGGCGGCGCCGGAGTATTCCGTCTCCAGCGCCCGCAGGACCGTCGATTTTCCTATTCCGGCGGGCCCGTGCAGGAGGACGCTGCCCCCCGAGGCGAGTTGCTCCCGGGCGGTCGTGAACAGTTCCGCCCGGCCGATGACCAGGTCGGGGCGGCATCTGGCAGGCTCCTGGAAGTCCCGTCGCACGGTCACCGCTCCCCTCGTGTGTCGTGTCCGGGCCAAATTCTAGGCAACGGAGCCAGGAATTCGGCCGGATGGCGTGGTGAGGGAAATAACAGCGCGTCGGCAGCTGGAAATTCAAAGCGCGTCCGCATGAATGGAATGGGTCCCCTCCGCTACGGCAACAACCCCGTCCGACGAGCCGCCGACACCGCCTCCCCCCGGGTGTGCGCGCCCAGCTTCCGCATCGCCGAGCGCAGATAGCCCTTGACCGTCTCGGGCCGCAGCCCCAGCCGTTCGGCCACCGCCGCGTTGGTCGCACCGGCCGCCACCCACGCCAGCACATCCAGCTCCCGGGGCGCCAGTGCCGCCTCGGCCACTGGTGCCGGAGCGGTCAGCAGCCCGCAGGCGGCGAGCAGTTCGGCCCGCAGCCCGGGGTCGCCGATCCGCGGCGCCAGCGCCCGCAGCGCCGCGTGCGCCTCCCGCACCTGCTCCCAGGCCGCCCCGGGATCCGGTACGACGGCCGGTTCCGGCCGGGCCGCCGACAGCAGCCCCCTGGCCTCGTCCTGCACGACCAGCGCCTGCTCCACGTCCCGGGCCGCCGCCACCGCCGCGCCCAGCGTGCGGTCGCCCAGCGGCTGGGCGGAGCGCAGCGCGCCGTAGAGCACGCCCCGCACCCGGCGGCGTACCACCACGGGCACCGCGAGCACCGAGCGGATGCCCTCGGCGGCCACCGGGATGTCGTACTCGTGGCTGATCTGCCGGGAGACGGAGTAGTCGGTGACCGCGCACGGGCGGGCCAGCGCGACCGCCTTGCCGCCCAGGCCGTTCCCGGAGGTGACCGCGAGGGAGCGCAGCGCGGCCGTGTTGGTGCCGGTCAGTTCACTGATCCGCACCCGGGTCCGGCCCGCCTCGACCAGCCCGCCGAAGGCGATCGGGAGCCCGGTGGCGCGCCGGAGTCTGGCCAGCGCACCGCGTATCTCCACCGCCCCCGCGACCTCTGCTGCCACCTGTCTCGCCCCTTCGACCCCTTCGACCCCGGCCTGTGCTGTCCACACCCCCGTTCGGGGGTAGTGAGACCTGCATCACGGATTACACGATGCCAGAGAGCCGCCCGGCAATGGTCCGGTACTGAAGGAGACGCGTATGACGAGTGCGACGGAGGAGTTCCGCAGGGCCCGGGACTTCCTGCTGGAACACCGTGCCGACTATGCCACCGCGTACGAGGGTTTCGTCTGGCCGCGTCCCGGCCACTTCAACTGGGCGCTGGACTGGTTCGACGTCATCGCCGAGGGCAACGACCGCACCGCCCTGCACATCGTGGAGGAGGACGGCGCCGAGACGAAGCTGTCCTTCGCCGAGCTCTCGGAGCGCTCCGACCGGGTCGCCAACCACTTGCGCGCGCGAGGCGTCGAGCCCGAGGACCGCATCCTGGTCATGCTCGGCAACCAGGCCGAGCTGTGGGAGACCGCGCTGGCCGCGATGAAGCTCCGCGCGGTGGTCATCCCGGCGACCCCGCTGCTCGGCCCCGCCGACCTGCGGGACCGCGTCGACCGGGGCCGGGTGAGGCACGTGATCGTACGGGCCGAGGACGCGGCCAAGTTCGCCGAGGTGCCGGGGCCGTACACCCGGATCACGGTGGGCGGTCTCCCGGTGGCGGGCTGGCAGCCGTACGAGGACGCGTACACCGCCCCGGCCGGCTTCGTGCCCGACGGACCCACCCTGGCCGACGACCCGCTGATGCTCTACTTCACCTCGGGCACCACCGCCCACCCCAAGCTCGTCGAGCACACCCACACCTCGTACCCGATCGGGCATCTGGCCACCCTGTACTGGATCGGCCTGAAGCCGGGCGACGTGCACCTGAACATCTCCTCGCCGGGCTGGGCGAAGCACGCCTGGTCGAACCTGTTCGCGCCGTGGAACGCGGAGGCGACGGTCTTCATCCACAACTACGGCCGGTTCGACGCGGGCCGGCTGATGGCCGAGATGGACCGGCACGGGGTGACCTCCTTCTGCGCCCCGCCGACGGTGTGGCGGATGCTGATCCAGGCCGATCTCACGCAGTTGCGGACCCCGCCGCGCGAGGTGGTGGCGGCCGGGGAGCCGCTGAACCCCGAGGTGATCGAGCAGGTCCGGCGGGCCTGGGGCGTCACCATCCGGGACGGGTTCGGGCAGACGGAGACGGCGGTACAGGTCTCCAACAGCCCCGGGCAGCCGCTGAAGACGGGGTCGATGGGCCGTCCGAGCCCCGGCTACCGGGTGGAGCTGCTGGACCCGGTGTCGGGCGCGCCGGGGGCGGCGGAGGGCGAGATCGCCCTGGACCTGTCGGCGCGGCCGGTGGGCCTGATGACCGGCTACCACGGCGACGCGGACCGTACGGCGGAGGCGATGGCCGGCGGCTACTACCGCACCGGTGACATCGGGGCGCGGGACGAGGACGGCTACATCACGTACGTGGGCCGCGCGGACGACGTGTTCAAGGCCTCCGACTACAAGATCAGCCCGTTCGAGCTGGAGAGCGCGCTGCTGGAGCACGAGGCGGTGGCCGAGGCGGCCGTCGTCCCGGCGCCGGACGAACTGCGCCTCGCCGTCCCGAAGGCGTACATCGTGCTGACGGCGGGCTGGGAGCCGGGACCGGACACCGCGAAGGTGCTCTTCGAGCACTCCCGGCAGGTCCTCGCGCCCTACAAGCGCGTCCGGCGGCTGGAGTTCGCCCCGCTGCCGAAGACCGTCTCCGGCAAGATCCGGCGGATCGAGCTGCGCGAGGCCACGGCCGCGGGCTCGGCCCACGAGTACCGCGAGGAGGACTTCCGATGAGCCCCGAACCGTCCGAGTCGTCGTACACGCACGGCACGAGCGGCACCGCGCTGCTCGGCGACACGATCGGCGCCAACCTGGACCGGGCCGTCGCCGCCTGGCCCGACCGCGAGGCACTGGTCGACGTGCCGACGGGACGGCGCTGGACCTACGCCCGGTTCGGCGCGGACGTGGACCGGCTGGCGCGGGCCCTGCTCGCGAGCGGGGTCGCCAAGGGCGACCGGGTGGGCATCTGGGCGGTGAACTGCGCCGAGTGGGTGCTGGTGCAGTACGCCACCGCCCGGATCGGCGCGATCATGGTCAACATCAACCCGGCCTACCGGACCCACGAGGTCCAGTACGTCCTCGAACAGGCCGGAGTCTCACTGCTGTTCGCCTCGCTCCGGCACAAGACCAGCGACTACCGGGCGATGGTGGAGGAAGTCCGGGGCGGCTGCCCGGAGTTGCGCGAGGTCGTGTACATCGGCGACCCCGGCTGGGAGTCGCTCCTCGAGCGGGCCGCCGCCGAGGTGTCGTACGAGCCGCTGTCCTGCGACGACCCCATCAACATCCAGTACACCTCGGGGACCACCGGCTTCCCGAAGGGGGCCACGCTCTCCCACCACAACATCCTCAACAACGGGTACTTCGTCGGAGAGTTGATCTCCTACACCGAGCAGGACCGGATCTGCGTCCCGGTGCCCTTCTACCACTGCTTCGGCATGGTCATGGGAAACCTGGCGGCCACCTCGCACGGCGCCTGCATGGTCATCCCGGCCCCGTCCTTCGACCCGAAGGCCACCCTGGAGGCCGTCCAGCAGGAGCGCTGCACCTCGCTCTACGGCGTCCCGACCATGTTCATCGCGGAGCTGAACCTCGCCGACTTCGCGTCGTACGACCTCTCCTCGCTGCGCACCGGCATCATGGCGGGCTCGCCCTGCCCGGTCGAGGTGATGAAGCGGGTGGTCGCCGAGATGCACATGGCGGAGGTCTCCATCTGCTACGGCATGACGGAGACGAGCCCGGTCTCCCTCCAGACCCGGATCGACGACGACCTGGAGCACCGCACCGGCACGGTCGGCCGGGTGCTGCCGCACCTGGAGGTCAAGGTCGTCGACCCGGCCACCGGCGTCACCCGACCGCGCGGAATCGCGGGCGAGTTGTGCACCCGCGGCTACAGCGTGATGCTCGGCTACTGGAACGAGCCCGAGAAGACCGCGGAGGCCGTCGACCCCGGCCGCTGGATGCACACCGGCGACCTGGCGCTGATGCGCGAGGACGGGTACGTCGAGATCGTCGGCCGGATCAAGGACATGATCATCCGGGGCGGCGAGAACATCTACCCCCGCGAGATCGAGGAGTTCCTCTACGCCCACCCCAGGATCCGGGACGTCCAGGTCGTCGGCGTCCCGCACGAGCGGTACGGCGAGGAGGTCCTCGCCTGCGTCATCCCCCTCGACCCCGCCGACCCGCCCACCCTGGACGAACTCCGCGCGTTCTGCGAGGGACGGCTCGCCCACTACAAGGTGCCGAGCCGCATCCAGATCCTGGAGGACTTCCCGATGACGGTGTCGGGGAAGGTCCGGAAGATCGAACTGAGGGAGCAGTACGGCGCCCCGTAGGGCACAGCGCCCCGTCAGGGGCGCGGGGCTGCATTCGATTTGCGGCTACCGCCGCGTGGGCGCGACAAGCCCCCACCGGCCGGCAGTCGATCACGCGCCTCTCGTGCCGAGTTCGCCGGTGATCCGGTGCGCGGGGCTGTTTTCGATGTGCGGCTACCGCCCGTGGGCGCGCTCAGCCCCCACCGGCGCGCACACGATCACGCGCCCCTCGCCCCTAGCTCATCGGCAACCCCGTTCACCGGCTGCGGCGTCCCCGTGAGGTCCAGCACGAACAACGGCACCCCCAGCGCGTCCGCCCCCTCACGCGCGTCCTCGGCGTACCCCGCGAGGGAGAAGTAGACGCACCCCGAGTCCTCCGTCATCGCCGTCAGCCACAGGCACTCCACGTCCCGCCGTGACGCCGGCCGTACGGTCGGGTCCACGTGGGCGACCAGCCCGCGCGCGGCCAGCCCGATGCCGGACGGCGGCCGCTGGTCGGCGCGGCGGATGTCCCGGTAGCCCAGCCAGCGCAGATAGAGCGCGGCCGCGGTGACCGCGTCCCGGGCGGTACGGATCGTCACGGGATGGAACGCGGGCCGCGGCTCGGGAGCCGGCGCCGGCGCGGACGCGGTGCCGGCGACCGGGACACGCAGCACCGCCCCGCACGGGCAGCCCAGCTCCGGCCGCGGCCACTGGTCCCGGCGGCCGCAGGAACCGCAGCTCACCGTCACCCAGTCCTCGTCCCAGGCGCGGTGCGCCACCGGCGTCGGCTCGGCCTTGCCGTCGAGGCACGGGGTCACCGGGGCGCCACAGGCGCAGGGGTACGAGGGCGCGGTGTAGACGTGCTCGCGCCGACAGGCCGGACAGCGCACCGGCACGCTCTCGGACATGGCCACCTCGGGCGTCGCGTCGGTTCAGCCGTCCCATGGTGCTCCTGTCGGGGCCCGGTTGTCCGTCCCTTGACGACGTTCGCCCCCACACCTACATTGATTTCAGATAGTAGAAGTTAGTTTCCGCAATGTGGAATTAACGCGGAAAGAACGCGAAGCGATGCTCACCGCGGGGCGCGACGGGAGCAGGCATCCGACAGCCGAAAGCAGGAGTTCTCGATGGCTCGTATGACCGCTGCCCGCGCGGCAGTTGAGATCCTCAAGCGCGAGGGCGTCACCGACGCGTTCGGTGTGCCCGGCGCGGCGATCAACCCCTTCTACGCGGCGCTCAAGGCCTCCGGCGGCATCCACCACACCCTCGCCCGCCATGTGGAGGGCGCCTCGCACATGGCGGAGGGCTACACCCGTACGCGCCCGGGCAACATCGGCGTCTGCATCGGCACCTCGGGCCCGGCCGGCACCGACATGATCACCGGCCTGTACTCGGCGACCGGTGACTCCGTCCCGATCCTCTGCGTCACCGGCCAGGCGCCGACCGCGGTGATCCACAAGGAGGACTTCCAGGCCGTCGACATCGCCTCGATCGCCAAGCCGGTGACCAAGATGGCGGTCACCGTGCTGGAGGCGGCCCAGGTCCCGGGCGTCTTCCAGCAGGCCTTCCACCTGATGCGGTCCGGCCGTCCGGGCCCGGTCCTGATCGACCTGCCGATCGACGTGCAGCTCACCGAGATCGAGTTCGACCCGGAGACGTACGCGCCGCTGCCCGTCTACAAGCCGGCCGCGACCCGCGCCCAGATCGAGAAGGCGATCGGGATGCTGAACGCGTCCGAGCGCCCGCTGATCGTCGCGGGCGGCGGTGTCATCAACGCGGACGCCGCCGAACTCCTCGTCGAGTTCGCCGAGTTGACCGGCATTCCGGTCGTCCCGACCCTGATGGGCTGGGGCGTCCTCCCCGACGACCACGAGCTGAACGCCGGCATGGTGGGCCTGCAGACCTCGCACCGCTACGGCAACGCGACCTTCCTGGAGTCCGACTTCGTCCTCGGCATCGGCAACCGCTGGGCCAACCGCCACACCGGCCGGCTGGACGTCTACACCGCGGGCCGGACGTTCGTCCACGTCGACATCGAGCCGACCCAGATCGGCAAGATCTTCGCCCCGGACTACGGCATCGCGTCGGACGCGAAGGCCGCCCTGGAGCTCTTCGTCGAGGTGGCGCGGGAGTCGAAGGCGTCGGGCGGTCTCCCGGACCGCTCGCGGTGGGCGGCCGCGGCGCAGGAGAAGAAGGCGACGCTGCAGCGCCGTACGCACTTCGACGACATCCCGATCAAGCCGCAGCGCGTCTACGAGGAGATGAACAAGGCCTTCGGCCCGGAGACCCGGTACGTCTCCACGATCGGCCTCTCGCAGATCGCCGGCGCCCAGATGCTGCACGTCTTCAGGCCGCGGCACTGGATCAACTGCGGTCAGGCGGGCCCCCTCGGCTGGACGGTCCCGGCCGCGCTGGGCGTGGCGAAGGCCGACCCGGAGGCGTCCGTGGTCGCGCTCTCCGGCGACTACGACTTCCAGTTCATGCTGGAGGAGCTGGCGGTCGGCGCGCAGCACAAGATCCCGTACGTCCATGTGCTGGTCAACAACGCCTACCTGGGCCTGATCCGGCAGGCGCAGCGGGCCTTCGACATCGACTTCCAGGTCAAGCTGGAGTTCGAGAACATCAACTCGCCAGAACTGGGCGTCTACGGCGTCGACCACGTCAAGGTCGCCGAGGGACTGGGCTGCAAGGCGATCCGGGTGACCGACCCGGCGGAGCTGGGCGCGGCCTTCGAGCAGGCCAAGAAGCTGGCCGCCGAGCACCGGGTGCCGGTCGTCGTGGAGGCGATCCTGGAGCGAGTCACCAACATCTCCATGTCGACCACCAACGACATCTCCAACGTGGTGGAGTTCGAGGAGATCGCGACCGAGCCGGGGCACGCCCCGACCTCGATCAGGACGCTGAAGGTCTGAGCCGACGCGCACGAGAGCGGGCGGTCCGTCCGGGGGGACGGGCCGCCCGCTGCCGCGTTGTCGGTGACACGGTGCCCGCCGCCCCCGTGCCGGCGGGCACCGTGTGCCGTGAATATGCCCCCTGACCGGGGCGGTTGAAGCATCCTGAACAACGTTCAGAGCATTTCTTGAGGATTCGCCACCCCCTTCACCCCGGTTCATCAGCTTTCGGGATGCTCGGTCAGCCCCGGCCAGTCGTCCGGGCCGCCGCCCTGCCATTCGATGAGGTCGCTCTCCTCGACCTCGATCCGGTCCAGATCGGCCATCCGCAGGATCTCGACCACGTCGTCCAGATGCGAGGCGATCCCCAGCGTCACGTCCCCCTCGGTGACCCGTCGGGAGCCGTCCAGGGCGGGAGCGTGCACGACGATGTGCGGGAACTCGGTCGGTGGGTGCGCTGTCATGCCTTCAGCGTCCTGCGGGACGGGCGGACGCGCACGCCGGAGGCGTTGCCGGCCGCGGGCAACGCCGAACGCTCCCCGTCCGGAGCGGATCCGGTGCGGGGAGCGTCGGGAGCATGGCCGTCCGACGGCGCGAGGCTGGGTGTGCCAGGTCGTTCGCGCCGCCGGACGGGGTCGGGGGTCGGCTGGGACCGCGGCGGGTGCGACGGAGTCCGGCGTCCTTCCCGCTGGTCGGGACGGGCGCTCGGTTCCTTCACCACCGCACTGGCTCGCACGCCGCCGCGGTCCGTGCCACGCCCGCGCACCTCCGGCCGGCCACCCCTCATCCGGGCCGTCCGGCTGTGCGCGGGCCGTCTGTGTCAGTCCTCGCGCAGGGCGCGGACCGCCTCCGCCACGCGCCTGCCGTACTCCGGGTCGGCGGCGTGGAAGTGGGCCAGGTTCTTCTCGATCACGTCGTCGCGGGAGACCCGCGCGAGACTGCCGGCGAGGTTGGCGACCAGCCGGGACTTCTCGTCCCCGGACATCAGCCGGTACAGCTCGCCGGCCTGGAAGAAGTCGTCGTCCTTGGTGTGGAGGGGCGCCTCGTGGGTGCCGGTGTGGCCGTTCACCGCGAGCGGGGCCGACAGCGGGCGGCCGGTCTCGACCGGCCCGTCGTAGGAGTTCGGCTCGTAGTTCTTTGCCGCGCGGCCCTGGGGGTTGGCCGCCATGAAGCCGTCCCGGCCGTAGTTCCGCGCCGTCGTCGCCTTCGGGGCGTTCACCGCCAGCAGGGTGTGGTTGACGCCCAGGCGGTAGCGCTGGGCGTCCGCGTAGGCGAACAAGCGGCCCTGGAGCATCTTGTCGGGGGAGGGGCCGATGCCCGGCACGAAGTTGTTCGGGGCGAACGCGGCCTGCTCGACCTCGGCGAAGACGTTGTCCGGGTTGCGGTCCAGGACCAGCCGGCCCACCCGCCGGAGCGGGAAGTCGCGGTGCGGCCAGACCTTGGTCAGGTCGAACGGGTTGAACCGGTAGTCGGCCGCCTCGGCCGCCGGCATCAGCTGCACATACAGCGTCCAGGACGGGTGCACGCCCCGCTCGATGGCCTGGAGCAGGTCCGTCTGGTGCGAGTTCGGGTCCTGGCCGGCCTGTTCGGCGGCCTGCCCGGCGCTCAGGCAGCGGATGCCCTGGTTGGTCTTGAAGTGGTACTTGACGAAGAAGGCCGCGCCCTCGGCGTTCGTCCACTGGTAGGTGTGCGAGCCGTAGCCGTTCATGTGGCGGTACGACGCCGGGACGCCCCGGTCGCCCATCAGCCAGGTCACCTGGTGCGTGGCCTCGGGGGCGTGCGCCCAGAAGTCCCAGACGTTGTCCGGCTCCTGACGGCCCGTGAAGGGGTCGCGCTTCTGCGAGTGGATGAAGTCCGGGAACTTCAGCGGGTCCTTGATGAAGAACACCGGGGTGTTGTTGCCGACGAGGTCGTAATTGCCCTCCTCGGTATAGAACTTGACGGCGAAGCCGCGCGGGTCGCGGACGGCGTCGGCGCCGCCGAGGGAGTCGGCCACGGTCGAGAAGCGCAGGAACACCTCGGTGCGCTTGCCGACCTCGCTCAGGAAGTCGGCGTACGTGAACCCGGTGATGTCGTCGGTCACCTCGAAGTGGCCGTAGGCGCCGGAGCCGCGGGCGTGCACCACTCGCTCCGGGATGCGCTCGCGGTTGAAGCGCGCCAGCTTCTCCAGGAGGTGCTGGTCCTGGAGGAGGAGCGGGCCGCCGAGGCCGGCGGAGGCTGAGTTCTGGTTGTCGGCGACGGGGGCGCCGGACTCGGTCGTGAGCACGCGCTTCGACATCGTGGACCTTCCGTACGAGTGTCAGCGGAAAACTGTTTCCGCTTCGTGGAGCCTAGGAGTGGGGTGTTCCGGGCGTCAACAGTTTGTTTAAGCAGGTTCCGGACCGCGGCGCCGCCTGGGCGCGACAGGACAGGTGTCAGCGGCGCCGCGGCCCGGAAGTCTCAGACCCGGGCGCCGGAGAGGCGCTCGACCGCGCGCAGCAGCGCGGAGTGGTCCAGGCCGCCGTCGCCCCGCGCGCGCAGGGAGGCGACGAGCTGGGCCACCACGGCGCCGACCGGGAGCGCGGCGCCGACGGTGCGGGCCGCGTCCGTGACGATGCCCATGTCCTTGTGGTGCAGGTCGATCCGGAAGCCCGGCTTGAAGTCGCGCCGCAGGAAGTTGTCCTTCTTCCGGGCCAGCACGGTCGAGCCGGCCAGGCCGCCGCCCAGGACGTCCAGCGCGGCGGCCAGGTCCACGCCGGACTTCTCCAGGAAGACCACGGCCTCGGCGCACGCCTGGATGTTCACGGCGACGATCAGCTGGTTGGCGGCCTTCACGGTCTGCCCGGAGCCGTGCGGACCGCACAGCACGATGGTCCTGCCCAGCGCCTCGAAGACGGGCTTCGCGAGGTCGAAGTCGGCCTGCTCGCCGCCGACCATGATGGACAGCACCGCCTCGACGGCGCCGGCCTCGCCGCCGGACACGGGCGCGTCCAGGACGCGGATGCCCTTGGCCGCCGCCGCCTTCGCCAGGTCGACGGAGGTCTGCGGGGTGATGGACGACATGTCGACGAGGAGCGCGCCGGACCGCGCGTTCTCCAGGATGCCGTCCGGGCCGTACGCGATGGCCTCGACCTGCGGGGAGGCCGGCACCATCGTGACGACCACGTCGGCGTCCCGCACGGCCTCGGCGATCGAGGCGGCGGCACGGCCGCCGGCGGCGGCCAGCCGGTCCAGCTTGTCCTGCTCCAGGGTGAAGCCGGTGACGTCGTAACCCGCCTTGAGCAGGTTCTCGGACATGGGGGAGCCCATGATGCCGAGACCTATCCAGGCGATCTTGGGGAGGGTGCTCATATCGGGGGTGCCTCTCTCACTGCTTCGCGGAGTCGGGGAGTTCAGTGCTTCCGGGCGCGCGCTTCGCGCGGGAGCCAGTCGAACGCCTCGGCACTCGGACGGTCGCCCGGCTTGTACTCCAGGCCCACCCAGCCGTCGTAACCGGCCTTGCCCAGCCGGTCGAGGAGGTCCTCCAGCGGGAGCGAGCCGGTGCCCGGGGCGCCGCGGCCGGGGTTGTCGGCGATCTGCACGTGGCCGGTCTTCGAGGCGTACCGGTCGATCACCGCCGGCAGGTCCTCGCCGTTCATGGACAGGTGGTAGAGGTCCATCAGGAAGCGCGCGTTGCCGAGTCCGGTCGTCTCGTTGACCTTGTCGGCGACGGCGACGGCGGCCGGTGCCGACACCAGCGGGTACCGCGGCGACTCGGGCGCGTTGAGGGCCTCGATCAGCAGGATCGCGCCGTTGCGGTCGGCCGCCTCGGCCGCGAGGGCCAGGTTCTCCAGGGCCAGCGCGTCCTGCTCGGCCGGGTCCACGCCCTCGACGCGGTTGCCGTACAGCGCGTTGAGCGACCGGCAGCCCAGGGTGCGGGCGAAGGTGGCGGCCACGTCGATGTTGGCGCGGAACCGCTCCGATTCCTCGCCCGGGACCGACAGGGCGCCCCGGTCGGGTCCCGGCAGCTGCCCGGCGTAGAAGTTCAGCCCGGTCAGCCGGACGCGCGCGTCCTGGATCGCCGTCCGCAGCGCGTCGAGCTCGGACCGCTCGGGGGTGGGGGAGTCGACCCAGGGCCACCACAGCTCGACCGCGGTGAAGCCGGCCGCGGCGGCGGCCGCGGGACGCTCCAGGAGCGGGAGTTCCGTGAAGAGGATCGACAGGTTGACGTTGAAGCGCTGCTCGGCAAATCCCATGCGGGTCGCGCTCCCTTCCGCTGCCTAGTAGCCAAGTGGAAATTCCGTATTACGGAAGTTGGTTTCTGCTTAATGGAAGACTGCCTGTGACCGGGGAGAGCTGTCAAGGGCGCCCGCGCAAAACCCGCGCCCTACCCTGAAGGCATGGCTCGGTCCAACGACGAGGTCGCCGCCCTGCTCCAGGAGTACGCGGACCTGATCTCGATCACCGGCGGAGACGCGTTCAAGGCGCGGGTGTACGAGAAGGCCGCCCGGTCGGTCGGCGGCCACCACGCCGATGTCGCCACGCTCGGCCTCAAGGGGCTGCAGGAGATCCCGAACGTCGGGAAGTCGATCGCCCAGAAGGTCCGCGAGTACCTCGACAGCGGCAGCGTGACCGCCGTCGAGGAGCTGCGGGCGAGGATCCCGGACGGGGTCCGGCGGCTGACGGCCATCCCCACCCTCGGCCCGAAGAAGGCCATGGCGGTCTACGAGGAGCTGGGCGTCTCGTCGGTCGAGGAACTCGCCGACGCCATCCGCGACGAACGGCTGCGCGACCTCAAGGGCTTCGGGCCGAAGACCGAGGAGAACATCCTGCACGGCATCGAACTGCTCCGGTCCTCGGGCGGCCGGGTGCAGATCGACGTGGCCATGGAGCTGGCCGAGGACATCGTCGGCGCGCTCTCCGGCGTGACCGGCTGCGAGCGGTGCGCGTACGCCGGATCGCTGCGCCGGATGCTGGAGACCATCGGCGACATCGACATCCTCGCCGCCGCCGGGGAGTCGGCGCCGCTCATGGCGGCGTTCACCCGGCTGCCGTACGTCACCGAGGTCATCGGGCAGGGCGGCACCAAGACCTCCGTGCGCACCCGCAAGGGCCTCGACGTCGACCTGCGGGTCGTACCGCCGGACTCCTGGGGCGCCGCCCTGCAGTACTTCACCGGCTCGAAGGCCCACAACATCCGCACCCGCGAGATCGCGGTGCGCCAGAAGCTCAAGCTCTCCGAGTACGGGCTCTTCGACGTCGAGAGCGGCGAGAAGATCGTCTCCGCGACCGAGGAGGAGGTCTACGCCCGGCTCGGCCTGCCCTGGATCCCGCCGACGCTCCGCGAGGACCGCGGCGAGATCGAGGCCGGGCTCCGCGACGAGCTGCCCGAGCTGGTCACCGAGGCCGGCCTCCGGGGCGACCTGCACACCCACACCGACCTCACCGACGGCCTCGCCCCGCTGGAGGAGATGGCCGAGGCCGCCGCCGCGCGCGGTTACGCCTACTACGCGGTCACCGACCACGCGCCCGACCTGGTCATGCAGCGGATGACCGACGAGCGGATGCTGGCCCAGCGGGAACGGGTCCGCGCGCTCGACGGCACCTACCCCACCAAGGGCCGGCGCGGCGGGCTGCGGCTGCTGCACGGCACCGAGCTGAACATCGGCCCGGAGGGCGAGGTGGACTGGCCGGGCGACTTCCTCGCCGGGTTCGACCTGTGCGTGGCCTCGGTCCACTCGCACTTCAAGCAGAGCCGCGAGCAGCTGACCCGGCGGCTCGTCCGGGCCTGCGAGAACCCGTACGTGAACATCATCGGCCACCCGACCACCCGCCTCATCGGCAAGCGGCCCGGCATCGACGCCGACCTGGACGCGGTCTTCGAGGCCTGTGCCCGCACCGGCACCGCCCTGGAGATCAACGCCCACCCGCACCGGCTGGACCTGCGTGACGAGGACATCCTGCGGGCCCGCCGGCACGGCGTGCGGTTCGCCGTGAACAGCGACGCCCACGCCGTGCCGCACCTGGCCAACATGCGCTACGGCATCGGTACCGCCCAGCGCGGCTGGCTCACCGGGGACGACGTGATCAACGCCTGGCCCGAGCGGCGGCTGCGGACCTTCCTGCGCAAGAGCCGGTGATCCCGGAGGGCTGCCCGAACATCGGCGCCGCGCGTTAGGTTGAGCGCGTGCGATTGAGAGTGGAGTTCACGACCGAGCCCTTCGACCTCGACGAGGCCCCCGCGCACGCGCTGGTCGCCCGTGAGGTCATCGAGGCGGCCGAGCTGGACGCGGTGGACGTCGGGCCGTTCGGGAACACGGCGGAGGGCGGCGCCGACGCCGTGCTCACCGCCCTGGACGCGCTGCTGCGCCGGAGCCTGGCGGCCGGGGCCACCCGGATCTCGCTCCAGGTCAACGTGGTGGGGGAGGGTGAGGGCCGGTGACCGGACATGGCGACGAGCCCTTCATCACGGCCGTGAAGCCGCTGGTCGACGCCATGGGCGGGGAGATGGTCCCGCCGGACGAGGCCGGCCCCGACGACGTGGTGCTCGCCTGGGAGGGCGCCGACGTGGTCGCCGTACGGCTGCCCCAGCTCGCGGACTCCCTCGACCACATCCTGGCCGCCATGGAGCGCAAGCAGGGCAAGCCGCTGGCCGACCTGGACCGCAAGGCCAAGCAGGAGGTCGTCCGCATACTGGAGGCGCGCGGCGCCTTCTCCGTACGGCACGGCGTGGAGACCGTGGCGAGCGCGCTCGGGGTGAGCCGCTTCACCGTCTACAACTACCTCAACCGCGAGAAGGAGAGCTGAGCCCGGACTCCCGGGCGGGGGGTTGTTACGCGGAATTTTCAACAAAGTGTTGACGCGGTGTTCCGGAGGGCGTTAGCTGACGGCAGCCCGTTCAGCACGAAGGCCGCCTACGGCCACGGAGGCTCCCGTGACAGCGACTTCCACGCCCCCGGGCCTGGCCCGGTTCAACGATCTGGAGGAGCGCGCGGCCCGCGCCGCCCTCCACGAGGCGTGCGCCTCCACGGCCTGGGCCCGGCACCTGCTCGCCGCCCGGCCCTACGCCACTCCCGAGGCCCTCTACTCCGCCAGCGACGCCGCCATGGCCGAACTGGACACCGCGGACCTCGCGGAGGCCATGGCCGGACACCCGCCGATCGGCCGCCCCGAGCCGGGCGACCCGACCTCGGCCCGGGAGCAGTCCGGCATGGCCGGCGCCGCCGAGGCGCTCAAGGCCGAGATGCTCGAACTCAACCTGGCCTACCAGGAGCGGTTCGGCCATGTCTTCCTGATCTGCGCCACCGGCCGCAGCGGCGAGGAGATGCGGGACGCGGCCAAGGAGCGGATCGGCAACGCGCCCGAGCGGGAACGGGAGATCGTCCGCACCGAGCTGGGCAAGATCAACCGTATCCGGCTCGCCCGCATCGTCGAAGAGGACTGACCGCAGCATGAGCACCCGCACCACCGCCTCCGTGTCCACCCACATCCTGGACACCAGCGTCGGCCGCCCCGCCGCCGGCGTCGCCGTCCGGCTCTCCGCCCGCGGCGGCCGGGAGGCGGACTGGCAGGCGCTCGGCGGCTCCGCGACCGACACGGACGGCCGGTGCAAGGACCTCCCGGACCTGCCGGAGGGGACGACACACGTACGGCTCGACTTCGCGGTGGAGCCGTATTTCGAAAAGCACCAGCAGAAGGACCAGCAGAAGCACCAGCAAGCCGATGCGCAGCAGGACGCCCCCGCGAACCGGGACAGCGGACCGGCCGTGTTCTTCCCGGAGGTGGCGATCACGTTCGCCGTCGTACCGGGCGAGCACTACCACGTACCGCTGCTGCTCAACCCGTTCGGCTACTCCGTTTACCGAGGGAGCTAGCTACACATGCCTACGATTCTTGGACAGAACCAGTACGGCAAGGCCGAGAACCGGGTCGTCAAGATCACGCGGGACGGCGCCACCCACCACATCAAGGACCTCAACGTCTCCGTGTCGCTCTCCGGCGACATGGACGAGGTCCACTACTCCGGCTCCAACGCCAACGTCCTGCCGACCGATACCACCAAGAACACGGTGTACGCGTTCGCCAAGGAGCACGGCATCGAGTCCGCCGAGCAGTTCGGCATCCACCTCGCCCGGCACTTCGTGACCTCGCAGGAGCCCATCCACCAGGCCCGGATCCGCATCGAGGAGTACGCTTGGGAGCGCATCGAGGCCTCTGACGCCCACTCGAACTTCATCGGCGCCGACGAGGTCAAGCACTCGTTCGTGCGCCAGGGCCAGGAGACCCGGCTGACGCAGATCACGTACGACGGTGCGTCATGGGAGGTCGTCTCCGGCCTGAAGGACCTGGTCGTGATGAACTCGACCAACTCCGAGTTCTGGGGCTACGTCAAGGACAAGTACACGACCCTGCCCGAGGCGTACGACCGCATCCTGGCCACCCAGGTCTCCGCCCGCTGGCGGTTCAACTGGACCGACGACGAGCAGAAGATGCCCCCCTGGGAGAAGTCCTACGAGCAGACGAAGAAGCACATGCTCCAGGCCTTCGCCGAGACCTACTCGCTCTCGCTCCAGCAGACCCTGTACCAGATGGGTTCGCGGATCATCAACAACCGGGGCGAGATCGACGAGGTCCGCTTCTCGCTGCCCAACAAGCACCACTTCCTCGTCGACCTGGAGCCGTTCGGGCTCAAGAACGCGACCGAGGACGGTGCCGTGTACTACGCCGCCGACCGGCCCTACGGCCTGATCGAGGCGACCATCCTCCGCGACGGCTGCGAGGCGAGGATCCCGGTGGACCTCACCAACCTCTGACCCACCCTTTCTCGGCACCCGCGGCCGGGGAGCCCCACTCCCCGGCCGCGGCACTCAAATCCCCAGGGTCCTGCCGTGCCCACTCCCCAAGTCCACTGAGCGAAAAGGACGAATCATGGCAGCAGACCGGCGCACCGTCATCGAGAACTGTTCGATCGCGACCGTCGACGCCCACGACACCGAGTACGCCGACGGGTACGTCGTCATCGCCGGCCACCGCATCGAGTCGCTCGGCGCGGGCAAGGCCCCCGAGGACCTGGAGAACGTCGAGCGCCGCATCGACGCCACCGGCCACCTGGTGACCCCCGGCCTGGTCAACACCCACCACCACTACTACCAGTGGATCACCCGGGGCCTGGCCACCGACCACAACCTCTTCAACTGGCTGGTCGCGCTGTACCCGACCTGGGCGCGGATCGACGAGCAGATGGTCTACGCGGCCGCGCAGGGCTCGCTCGCGATGATGGCCCGGGGCGGCGTGACCACCGCCATGGACCACCACTACGTCTACCCGAAGGACTCCGGCGACCTCTCCGGCGCGATCATCCGCGCCGCCCGCGAGACGGGCGTCCGCTTCACCCTCGCCCGCGGCTCGATGGACCGCAGCGAGAAGGACGGCGGCCTGCCCCCGGACTTCGCCGTCGAGACCCTCGAAGGCGCCCTCACCGCGACCGAGGCCACCGTGAAGGAGTACCACGACGCCTCCTTCGACGCGATGACCCAGGTGGCCGTGGCCCCCTGCTCGCCCTTCTCCGTCTCCACCGAACTCCTCCGCGAGGGCGCCGAGTTGGCCCGCCGGCTCGGGGTGCGCCTGCACACGCACGGCTCGGAGACGGTCGAGGAGGAGAAGTTCTGCCACGAGCTGTTCGGGATGGGCCCGACCGACTACTTCGAGTCCACCGGCTGGCTCGGCGAGGACGTGTGGATGGCGCACTGCGTCCACATGAACGACTCCGACATCGCCGCGTTCGGGCGGACGAAGACCGGTGTCGCCCACTGCCCGTCCTCCAACGCCCGCCTCGCGGCCGGCATCGCCCGCGTCCCCGACATGCTCGCCGCCGGCGTCCCGGTCGGCCTCGGCGTCGACGGCACCGCGTCCAACGAGTCCGGCGAACTCCACACCGAACTCCGCAACGCGCTGCTGATCAACCGCCTCGGCGCGCACCGGGAAGCGGCCCTGAACGCCCGTCAGGCGCTGCGCCTCGGCACCTACGGCGGCGCCCAGGTCCTCGGCCGGGCAGGCCAGACCGGCTCCCTGGAACCCGGCAAGCTCGCCGACCTGGTGCTCTGGAAGCTGGACACCCTCGCCCACGCCTCCATCGCCGACCCGGTCACCGCCCTGGTCCTCGGCGCCGCCGCTCCGGTCACCGCCTCCTTCGTGAACGGCCGTCAGATCGTCGAGGCGGGCCGCCTGCTGCACGTCGACGAGGACGCGATCGCCCGCTCCACGCGGGTCGAGGCCCAGCGGCTGGCGCGCATCGCCGCCCAGTAACTCCACTTCTCCGCAAGGCACTTGAACTCCGACTGGGAGGGACGGCTCCCGGTCGGTAGCCGTGGACCCGCAACGGTCCACGGCGGCCGTCTCCTGGGCGCGTGCGCCGGTCGCGCGCGCCCGGGAACGGTCACCGTCCTCCTCTCGGGTCCCGCACGACCTGGATCACCCGCACCACCTCCCTGACATCCGCGTCAGAGCCGACGTGTAACCGACCGGAGGAGCCGCCGTGTCCACGCAAGAAGTGCATCCCGTCGACGAGAAACTCCCCGCCCTGAAAATGGCGACCACGGGTCTGCAGCACGTGGCCGCCATGTACGCTGGGGTGGTCGCCCCGCCCCTGATCGTCGGCGCGGCCATCGGCCTGTCCGGCACCGAACTGACCTTCCTCACCGGCGCCTGCCTCTTCACCGCCGGCCTCGCCACCTTCCTGCAGACCCTCGGCGTCTGGAAGATCGGCGCCCGGCTGCCCTTCGTCAACGGCGTCACCTTCGCCGGGGTCGCCCCGATGACCGCGATCGCCGCCGCCACCCACGACAAGGCCGACGCCCTGCCGGTCATCTTCGGCGCGGTGATCGTCGCCGGCCTCCTCGGCTTCCTCGCCGCCCCCTTCTTCAGCAAGGCGGTCCGCTTCTTCCCGCCCGTCGTCACCGGTACGGTCATCACCCTCATCGGCGTCTCGCTGCTCCCGGTGGCCTTCGGCTGGGCGCAGGGCCCCGACCCGGCCGCGCACGACTACGGTTCGGCGACCTACCTGGGCCTGGCCGCCGCGACCCTTCTCATCGTGCTGCTCCTGCGCCGCTTCACCCGCGGCTTCGTGAAGCAGATCGCCGTGCTGATCGGCCTGGTCGCGGGCACGCTCGTCGCGATCCCGTTCGGGGTCACGGACTTCGGCCCGGTCGCGGACGCGGACGTCGTCGGCTTCCCGACGCCCTTCCACTTCGGCGCCCCGCAGTTCCACATCGCCGCGATCCTGTCCATGTGCGTGGTGATGGTGGTCTCGATGACCGAGTCGACCGCGGACATGCTGGCGCTGGGCGAGATCGTCGAACGCCCCGCCGACGAGCGGACGATCGCGGCCGGGCTGCGCGCCGACACCCTCGGCTCGGCGCTCAGCCCGCTCTTCAACGGGTTCATGTGCAGCGCCTTCGCGCAGAACATCGGGCTGGTCGCGATGACCCGGATCCGCAGCCGGTTCGTGGTCGCGGCCGGCGGCGGCTTCCTCGTCCTGATGGGGCTGTGCCCGACGGCCGCCTCCCTCATCGCCGTCGTGCCCCGGCCGGTGCTGGGCGGCGCGGGCGTGGTGCTGTTCGGCTCGGTGGCGGCCAGCGGTATCCAGACCCTGGTCAGGGCGGGCCTGGAGAAGGACGAGAACGTCCTGATCGTCGCCGTCTCGCTCGCCGTCGGCATCGTCCCGATCACCGCCCCCGACTTCTACCACGCGTTCCCGCAGACCGCCCGGATCGTCCTGGACTCGGGCATCTCGACGGGCTGCGTGGCGGCCGTGGCACTCAACCTGGTCTTCCACCACCTCGGCCGGCGGCCCGAGGCGGCGAAGGGTACGACGGCGACGGCCGCCGTACCCCGCCCGGCACCTCAGTCGATCTCGTAACTGTCCCCGTACACCTTCCACTTGAGCGGGGTGTCCAGGTCGAAGTTGCCCGCCTTGAGGAAGACCCGCTGGGCCGTCTCGACCCGGCTGACGTCCCGGTGGGCGGCCTCCTGCTTCATCGCCCACACCCGGGCGTCCAGGAAGGCGTTGAGGTACTTGCGCCGGCCGCCGCCGTCCGCCGGGGTGTCCGCGTGCCTGCGGGCGCGGGCACGGATGCCGCCGAAGCTGACGGCGTCCGTGCCGGGGCCGTGCATGACCATCGCGTCGTAGTAGACGAACTGCCCGAGCGTGCCGAGACCGTCCTTCTTGGCACGCGCCACGGCCGGGTCGAAGTAGACGCGGTCGCGTTCATGGCGCTGTGCCCTGCGGAAGGCCGTCGTCCTCGCCGCCTTCCGCCAGGCGGCGGGGAAGCCCGCCAGCCCCCGGTGGCTGTCGGTGCCGTTCACCTTCCGCAGCGCGGGCAGGTAGGTTGCCAGCGGATTGTCCGCGTCCCACTCCGTGTACAGCTCGACCAGCGTCAGCATGTCGCCCGTACCGGAGCAGAAGCCGATGATCCCGCCGGTGTAGCCGCGTCCGTCGCCGATGTCCTCCAGGTACTTGTACTGCGCCTGCCAGTTCAGCGACGAGTTCTCCGCGCTGCTCACCAGCCGCATCGCGATGTCCTTCTTCACCGGGTCCGCAAGCCCGGCCGCGTCCGCCGCCTCGGCCGCGGGCCATTGCGAGGTCAGCAGCGCGGCTCCCAGGGTGGCGAACAGCGTGCGGCGGGCGGCACGTGCGTGCAGGATCGGCACAGGAACTCCCAAGCAGGGGGCTGTCAAAGGATGTCGAGACTGGCGCGGCAACTTGGGAAAGCCGTGGGGCGGCGATAGGAAGTCACTGTGAGCCGGCGGGCGGCCGGATTCAGTGGCGGCGGACGGCCCGGCAGGGTGCCGCCGCGGGCAGCCGGCCGGTGAAGTAGGAGCGGGGCGGGACGCCCATGAGGGCGCGGAAGTCGGACGACATGTGCGACTGGTCGTAGTAGCCGGTGACGGCGGCCAGTTCGGCCCAGGAGACCTCGGTGGCATGGCTGACCACCGCCCGGACCCGGTCGATCCGGGCGTAGTGCTTGGGGGAGAGGCCGACCCCCTCGGTGAACAGGTTGCGCAACTGCCGCTCACTGACCGCCAGTTCACGTGCCGTACCGCGGACCGTGCCGGGCGGGCGGCCGG
The DNA here is from genome assembly GCF_043201555.1 of Streptomyces sp. NPDC048288. NCBI lineage: Bacteria > Bacillati > Actinomycetota > Actinomycetes > Kitasatosporales > Streptomycetaceae > Streptomyces > Streptomyces sp. NPDC048288. Next base: position 314,087 of record NZ_JBICZD010000006.1, on the reverse strand, counting down.
AGCGGACCGACAGCGCCGCGACGCCCGCGCGCACCAGCCCGGTGCGGCCGCCGTCCGCGACGGCGGCCAGCCGGTCCGGCAGCTCGTCCGCGAGCCGGGCCACCGCCTCCCGAGGCTCCAGCCACCGCAGCTCGTGCGCGAGCCCGCGGGCGGCCGCCCCGGGCACCGCCTCCAGCGGCAGCGACCGGCCCACCAGCTCGGCCGCCGGAAGCCCCAGCAGCGGACGGGCCGTACCGGGCGTGAGCCGCAGCTCCACGCAGGAGGAGAGGGACTTGCCCTCGTGGTACGAGGCTCGGACCCGCGGCCCGACGACCAGCACACCGCGGTGACCGTTCGCCGCGACCCGCAGGATCAACTTGGTGTCCGCGTCCGGGAGATGGACGTACGGCCCCCGCGCGGCGGCCTCGACGTCCAGGAGGCCGACGCGGGAGATCCAGGGGCGCAGCGGGCGGGGCACGGGCAGCGTCCGCGGGAACACGGCGTTCGTCACCCCTTCACGGTAGGTGCCGCGCGGGGCGGACGGGCGGCCGAGCCGTGCCGGATTTTCCTAGCCCCCCGGCCCGGCGCGGCCCACCGTGGTGGTCATGATCCTCGTGATGGGTGCCACGGGCACCACAGGCGGTGAAGTCGTACGACAGCTCGCGGCGCGCGGCGCGAAGGTGCGCGCCCTGACCCGGGACCCGGCACGGGCCCAGCTGCCCCCGGGGGCGGAGGCGGTGCCGGGGCACCACCGTGACCCGGCCTCGGTGGCGGCGGCCATGGTGGGCGCCGAATCGGCCTTCCTGGTCGGCGTGTTCGGGCCGGACGACTCCGACCACGACCGGGCCCTGCCGGCGGCGGCCCGGGCCGCCGGGGTGCGGCGGCTCGTGAAGCTCTCCGGCATCGGCTGCGGCGACCCCGCCGTCGGTCCGGTCGGCACCTGGCACATGGCGGGCGAACAGGCCGTGCGGGACAGCGGCCTGGAGTGGACCGTGCTGCGTCCCTCGGCCTTCGCGTCGAACACGCGGGGCTGGGCGCCGGCGGTACGCTCGGGCGGGCCGGTGCCGAACCTGACCGGTACCGGCGGACAGGGCGTCGTCGACCCCCGCGACGTGGCCGAGGTGGCCGTCGCCGCGCTGCTCGACGCGCGGCACGACGGGCGGCACGCGGGGCGGACGTACACCCTGACCGGCCCCGAGGTGCTCAGCGTCCCCGACCAGGCCGCCGTCCTCGCCGAGATCCTCGGCCGCCCGGTCGGGACCCGCGAACTCACCTCGGACCAGGCCCGGGCGCACCTGCGGACCCTGGGCCTCGACGACACCTTCGTCGACGCCTCCGAGCAGAGCAGGGCCTTCGTACAGCAGGGCGGCAACGAGGTCGTCACCGACGACGTGCCCCGGCTGCTGGGGCGGCCGGCGCGGACCTACCGGGAGTGGGCCGCCGACCACAGGGACCTGTTCGCCGACGACTGAGACCGGCCGGGGCGGCTCGGGGGAGGGGCCCTGGGAGAAGGGCGGCCCGCTGGGGGCCCGCCGGGGTGGCCGGGCGGAGGTGGCCCGCCGGGGTGGCCGGGCGGAGGTGGCCCGCCGGGGTGGCCGGGCGGAGGTGGCCCGCCGGGGTGGCCGGGCGGAGGTGGCCCGCCCGGAGCGGCCCGGCCGGGCTCGGTCCCGGCCGGTGCTCGGTCATCGGAGGGCCGGCCGGCTCGGTCATCTCATGTCCGCCAGGCCAGGCCCAGGGCGGTTCGGTCTCCGGGGGGTCGCTCGGCTTGGTTCCGGTCGTGTTCGGTCCGGGTGGTTCGGTCGCCGGAGGGTCGGTCGGCTCGGTCCCGGCCGAGTTGGTCCCGCTGGCCCGGTCGCCGGAGGGTCGGCCGGCTCAGTCCCGCCCGGGCCGCAGCACGGTTGCCGCCAGGACCAGGGCCGCTGCCGCGAGGCCCACTGCCACTCGGAAGGCGAGCCGGTAGCCCTCGGCGGTGGCCGGGAGCAGCTCGGCGCCGTCGCGCAGCAGCGTGTCCGTGCGGCTCGCCGCCAGGGTCGACAGCACCGCGAGCCCCAGCGAACCGCCCACCACCTGCGTGGTGTTGAAGAGTCCCGAGGCCAGCCCGGCGTCCTCCCCGGGGGCGCCGGACATGGCCAGACCGGTCAGCGGGGGCATCGCGGCGGCGAACCCGGCGGCCAGCAGCAGCATGGGCGGCAGGACGTCGGCCGGGTAGGAACCGTCGGCGGGGGCCCGGCTCAGCAGCGCCATGCCGCCGGTGATCAGGACGAGGCCGGTCAGCAGCACCGGGTACGCGCCGAAGCGGCCGACCGTCCGCGCGGACAGGGTCGTCATCAGCAGCCCGATCGCCAAGGGCGCCGGCAGGAAGGCGAGACCGGTAGTCAACTCGTCGAATTCCAGGACGCGTTGGAGGTAGAGCGCGCCGATGAACTGGAAGCCGTACATCGTCGCCACCATCAGCACCTGCACGGCGTTCGCACCGGTCAGCAGCCGGGAGCGGAGCAGCCCCGGCCGCAGCAGCGGGCGGTCGGCGCGGAGCTGCCGGACGGTGAACGCCACGAAGAGGGCGAGGGCGAGCGCCGCCAGCAGCAGGGTGGCGGTCCTGCCACGGGCGCCGGAGCCGACGATGACGTACACCGTGAGCATCAACGCGCCGGTGACCAGCGCCGCGCCCGGGTAGTCGGCGCCGTCGCGGAGCCCGGCGCCGGGCTCGGGGGACAGCACCCGGACCGCCGCCAGCCAGGCGACCACGCCGATCGGCAGATTGATCAGGAAGATCCAGTGCCAGCCGGCCGCCTGGGTGAGCGCCCCGCCCAGGAACGTGCCCAGCGTGGCCCCGCCCGCCCCGACCGCGCTGAACACCGCGATGGCGCGGGCCTGTTCGCGCGGTTCGGGAAAGAGCGCCACCAGCATGCCGAGGACCACCGCCGAGGCCATCGCCCCGCCGACCCCCTGGACGGCCCGGGCCGCGACCAGCAGTTCCCGGCTCGTCGCCAGTCCGCAGAGCACGGAGGCCACGGTGAACACGGCGATCCCGGCCGTGAACATCCGCTTGCGGCCCAGCAGGTCACCCAGTCGGCCCGCCAGCAGGAGCAGCCCGCCGAACGGGATCAGATACGCGTTCACCACCCAGGCCAGCCCGGCCCCCGAGAAGCCCAGGTCCGTTTGCATCGCGGGCATCGCGACGGTCACGATGGTGCCGTCCAGGATCGTCATGAGGGCTCCCGCGCACAGCACGAGCAGAGAGGCCCAGCGGGAGTACGTTCGGTGCGGTGTGCGGGTCCGTGTCGGGATGAGAGCCGTCATGGCGGCGTGGCCTCCGATGGTCCGTAGTCTCCAGGGGAACCGTTGGTTTCTTTCGGTTCCTTGGTGCACGACTTGTAACGGAGTTCATCGTGGGTGACCATGGAGGCCGGCGTAAGGAGGCAGGTCGATGTCCCTGAGGAACACCGGTGTTACGTCGCAGGTCGTGAACGCGCACGCGTGCCCGGTCCGCGAGGTTCTTGACAGGGTGGCCGGCAAATGGAGCGTCCAGATCCTGGTCGCGGCCTCGCACGGCCCCATCCGCTTCACCGAGCTGGAGCGCGGCATCGAGGGCATCAGCCGCCGGATGCTCACCCTCACCCTGCGCAACCTGGAGCGGGACGGTCTGGTGACCCGCACCGTCCACCCGACGGTGCCCCCGAAGGTGGAGTACGAACTCACTCCGGTGGCCTACGAGCTGCACGAGACCCTGCAGCGGCTGACCGACTGGGCCGAGCGCAACCGCGGGTACATCGCGCAGGCGCGGGCGGCCTACGACGTCGAGCACAATCCCGAACTGCTCGACGCGTAGACGGAGTCCGAGGGACCCTGGACGTCCCTAGAACCCGAACAGCTCAGGGTCCGAGGTGAGTTCCTTGAAGATCTCGCGCGGATCGGCGACCAGCTTGCGGGCCTTCAGGTCCAGCAGTCCGCCGACCGCGTCGACCTCGGCGGCCAGTGTGCCGTCCGCCTTGGTCATCTTCTGCACGATCCGGAACACCTTGCCGCCGCTCCAGTCGAACGCACAGGTCACATCGACCTCGTCACCGGCGAGCAGCTCCCGCCTGTACCGGATGGTCGTCTCCAGCGCCACCGGGCCCACGCCCCGGCCGATCAGCCGGGCCTGGCTGACCCCGGCCGCCTGCAGCAGCGACCAGCGGGCGTGCTCCGCGTAGTTGATGTACACCGCCTGGTTCAGATGGCCCTGTACATCGGTCTCGTAACCACGGACCGTGACGCGGACGGAATACGGTTCGCTCACGACTTCCCTCTCTCGTGTACGACGCACTGATCTACCGTCCGCATCCTGGCACGCCCGTCACACCCGGCGGGGCGATGCCAGCAGATAGCGCGTTCTGGTCCGGGGCTCCGTGTACTCGCCGGTCTGCCAGCCGGCCTGCTCCAGCGTGGCCGCGCACGCCCACAGGCGCTCGCCCTCCGGTGCGTACACGGCGACCGCCTCCGGCTGCGGGGTCGCCCGCACCCGGTAGCCGGCGGTGTCCGGCCCCTCGGGCGGGTGCCCGGCCGCCTCCAGGGCGAGCGCGGCGGCCCGCACCAGATGCGCGCGCTCCCAGCCGCACGGCCGGTCCACGGCGCCGTCGGGGTTGGTCATCCGGCGCAGTTCAAGCAGCCCCTGCCAGGCGCTGTGCACCTCCCGCACGCGGGCGGGCCCGCCGTCGGCCGTCTCCTCGCCGCCGACGCGCGCCGCGAAGACCCCGTCCGGTTCCGGCGGGGCCGCCGCCAGGGGCTGCGCGGCCGCCTCCCGGGTCCGGTGCCCCGCCGGTGTCAGGAAGTGGTCGTGCGGCGGGCGCGGGTGCCGGAAGGCGAGGCCGTGCCGCACCAGGGCCGCCAGCTGTGCCTCCGTGCCGCGCAGCCGCCCGGTGACCGGGTCGGCGGCGTCGATGACCCGCCGCTGCGCGGCGGTGGGCGGTCGGGTCACGGCGTGCTCCTTCCCGGTGCCGAGCGGTACTGATCCCTTCTCCGAAGGCTACGACCGGGGACTGACAGCCGGGACTGACAAGGGGACTGACAGCCGGGACTGACAACAGGGCCGGGTCAGGTGCCCGGCCGGATGTTCCAGCCCGCGATCACCGGCCGGGCGTGCTCCGTGCCCAGCCGGCACAGCGTCCCGGTCGCCAGCTGGAAGAGGGCCCCGGCGGACGGCTCCAGGCCCAGGCGGCGGGCGGTGAGGACCCGCAGGAAGTGGCCGTGGGCCACCAGCAGCACGACCCCCTCCGTGTTGGCGAGGGCCGCGTCGACCTTGGCCAGCATCCGGTCGGCGCGCTCCCCGACCTGCTCCGGGGTCTCCCCGGGATGCTCCGGCGGACCCGGCGCGACCCCGTCCGTGAACAGGAACCAGCCCGGCCGGGTGCGCTGGATCTCGACGGTGGTCACGCCCTCGTAGCCGCCGTAGTCCCACTCCCGCAGATCGGCGTCCACGCGCGCGTCCGGCACCCCGATCAGCTCGGCGGTCTCCCGGGCCCGCTGCAGCGGGCTGACGAAGGCGGCGCCGATCCGGTGGGAACGGATCAACGGCACCAGCCGGCGCGCCTCCTCCCTCCCGTGCTCGGTGAGGGGGACGTCGGTCCAGCCGGTATGCCGTCCGGACCGCGACCACTCGGTCTCACCGTGCCGGACGAGGAAGACATCAGCCATACGTCAGAGGCTAAGAGCCCGGCGCTCCGGTTCGGCGCACGCACGCGCCCGGAGTCCGCACCCCGCATCCCCCGGAAGGAGCAACGAGCCCCGCCCGCCGCTGCCGCTACTGCCGGTAGCCGCTGAGGAACCGCCCGATCCGGCCGATCGCCGTCTCCAGGTCCTCCGCGTGCGGGAGGGTGAGGATGCGGAAGTGGTCCGGGGCGGGCCAGTTGAAGCCGGTGCCCTGGACGACCTGGATCTTCTCCTGGAGGAGGAGGTCCAGGACGAACTTCTCGTCGTCGTGGATCGGGTGCGCCTTGGGGTCGAGGCGCGCGAAGGCGTAGAGGGCGCCCTTCGGCTTGACGCAGGAGACACCGGGGATCTCGTTGAGCTTCTCCCACGCCACGTTGCGCTGCTCGTAGAGCCGTCCGCCGGGGGTGACGAGTTCGCGGATGGACTGGCGGCCGCCGAGCGCGGCCTGGATCGCGTACTGGGCGGGCGCGTTGGCGCACAGCCGCATGGAGGCCAGCATGGTGAGGCCCTCCAGGTAGTCCTTGGCGTGCTGCTTCGGGCCGGTGACGACCATCCAGCCCGAGCGGAAGCCGGCCACCCGGTACGTCTTGGACAGGCCGCAGAACGTGAGGACCACCAGGTCGGGGGCGAGCGCGGCGGCCGAGTGGTGGACGGCGTCGTCGTACAGGATCTGGTCGTAGATCTCGTCCGCGAAGACCATCAGGCCGTGCCGGCGGGCCAGGTCGAGGATGCCCTCCAGGATCTCCTTCGGGTAGACGGCGCCGGTCGGGTTGTTGGGGTTGATGATGACCACGGCCTTGGTGCGGTCCGTGATCTTCGACTCCATGTCGGCCAGGTCCGGGTACCAGTCGGCCTGCTCGTCGCAGAGGTAGTGCACCGCCCTGCCGCCGGCGAGGGTGGTCACCGCCGTCCAGAGCGGGAAGTCGGGGGCGGGGATGAGGATCTCGTCGCCGTCCTCGATCAGCGCCTGTACGGCCATCGACACCAGCTCGGAGACGCCGTTGCCGAGGAAGACGTCGTCGACGCCGACCTCCAGGCCCAGCGTCTGGTAGCGCCCCGCCACGGCCCGGCGGGCGGACAGGATGCCGCGCGAGTCGGTGTAGCCGTGCGCCTGCGGGAGCATCCGGATCATGTCCTGGAGGATCTCCTCCGGCGCCTCGAAGCCGAACACCGCGGGGTTGCCGGTGTTCAGCCGCAGCACGCTGTGGCCCGCCTCCTCCAGCGCGTTGGCGTGCTCGATCACCGGTCCGCGGATCTCGTAACAGACCTCGCTCAGCTTGTTGGACTGCCGGAACTCCATTGCGCCCCTCCGGAAACTCGTGTTGCTTGGTTTTACCAAGTGGGAGCTTGGAAAGTCCAACATCTTGTCTAGACTGCGTCGCATGCCACCTCGCCGAAGCTACGACCAGTACTGCTCCGCAGCCCGCGCCCTCGACGTCGTCGGCGACCGCTGGGCCCTGCTGATCGTCCGGGAGCTGCTCGCCGGCCCCCGCCGCTACACCGATCTGCACGCGGATCTGCCCGGGGTCAGCACGGACGTCCTCGCCTCCCGGCTGAAGGACCTGGAGCGCGACGGCATCACGGCCAGGCGGCGGCTTCCTCCGCCGGGTGCGGTGTACGTCTACGAACTCACCGCGCGCGGCCGGGAGTTGCTCCCGGTGCTGCAGGCGCTGGGCAAGTGGGGCGAGGCCGAGCTGGGCGAACGCCGGCCGACCGACGCCGTGCGCGCCCACTGGTTCGCGCTGCCGCTGCTGCGGGCCCTGGACGGCGAGGGCCTGGTCGAAGTCCGGCTGGGGGAGGGGGACTTCCATCTGCACGTCGGCGTGGAGGACGGCCCGGTGTACGGCGACGGTCCGGCGCCCCGCGAGCCCGACGCACGGCTCGCGCTCGACGCCGGGACCGGTACGGCCCTGGCCCGGGGCGAGTTGCGCCTGCTGGACGCGGTACGCGACGGGCGGGTGACGGTGACCGGCGACGGCACCCTGGCCAAGGCGCTGCGGGAGGCCTGACACGACGACCGGGCCCCCGTGGACGGGGGCCCGGTCGGTGGATCAGGCGCCCGGCGGCATCCGGGTCGGCCGTCCCGGCCCCCGTGTCAGCGCGTACCCGCCGATGCCCGCCAGCGCGGCCAGCACACCGCCGATCCCGGTCCACACCCAGCGGTCGGTCCACCACCCGGAGGACCAGCCGTCGTCGGGCTCGATGCTGGACAGCACCGCCGACTTCGTCGACGAGGAACCGTCCTCACCGGACGAGGAGTCCGACGCGGAGTCGGACGTGGCATCGGACGAGGAGTCCGACGCCGACGAGACCGCGATCCCGGGCACCAGCGGCTTCGCCAGCGAACCGTCCACCGCCGCCGAACCGCCGATGTCCTTGGAGTCCACCCGGACCTCGGCGCTCACCGGCTGGCCGAGGTCGGCCGAGGTCAGGTTCACCACGGTCAGCCGGATGTAGTACGTGCCGGGCAGCGGGTCGTTGGCCCACGGCTCCGACCAGGCCCGGACCGTCCGCATCACGCACGCCAGCTCCACCGACGCGGTGCCCGGCGCGGCGGTGCGGGTCTGCGCGCCGTACTGGCAGGACTGGCGGCGCCGCAGACCGTCGTACACGTCGATCTGCCAGGTCTGCGCCGCGTGCGAGTCGGGCAGCTTCACCGTGGCCTTGACGTCGGGGCGCCGGCCGGCGTCGGCGGCGAACGACCAGTACAGGTAGTCGCCGGTGGAGCCGCTGGCCGTCGCCTGCCGGCCCTGGTCGACCTCCGTGGCCGTACGGAAGGACGTGCCCGCCTGGGTGGGCGCGCCGCTGTCGTCCGAGGCGCTGGGCGAGGGCGAGGCGTCGTCGGCGACCGCCGGGCCCGCCGCCAGGCCCACCGCCAGCAGGGCGGCGCTCAACACACGTGTGATCCCCATCAGTTGGTCCTCCAGACCGCGACCCGCCAGCGCGACACCCAGCCCCACACCAGACCCGCGAGGAAGCCGGTCAGCACGAGCGCGCCGAGCAGCCACCAGCCGCGGCCGAGCCCGAAGGCGGCGACGTCGCTCGCCTTCGACGGCCCGTCCACCACGTCGACCGTCAGCTCGACCGGCAGACCGGGGCTGGTCTTCACCCCGGCCGCGGCCGAGAAGGAGTTGGTCACCTGGAGGCAGACGGTCTCCGGGGTGGTGTCCTCGTCGTCGTCGCTCTCGGCCTTCGGGTACCGCAGCCCGGTCGAGACGACGTCCGTACGGCCCGTGCCGGACGCCTCGCCGCGCACGATCTCCCGGCCGTGGACCGTCACCGCCCGCAGCAGGACACCGTAGTTGGCGTTGACGGCCCGGTCGGCGGCGACGCTCACCGAAGTCCGCAGCTCCTGGCCGGGGTCGACCTCGACCTTGTACCAGCGCTCCTGACCGAACTCCTCGCGGTCGGTGTACAGCCCCGACTTCAGCGTGGGCGCCGAGGAGCACTGGCCGGTGCCCTCGGTGGCCACCGGCGTCACCACGGGGTCCGCCGCCCGGTCCACCAACTGGCCGACCCGGTCGCTCAGTTCCTCCTTGTGCTGCACGGAGGTGTAGGTGCCGCCGGTCGCGTCCGCGATGCAGCTGAGCTGGTCACGGGTCTTGGCGTCCGGCACCAGACCGAGGGTGTCGATGGTCAGCCCGACGCCCTTGGCGGCGATCTCCCGGGCCACCTCGCACGGGTCCAGCGGCGGGCAGGTGTCCTCGCCGTCGCTGATCAGGACGATGCGGCGGGTCCCGTCACCGCCGTCGAGGTCGTCGGCCGCCTTCAGCAGCGCGGGGCCGATCGGGGTCCACCCGGTCGGCTGGAGCGTGGCGACGGCGGTCTTCGCCTCGGTGCGGTCCAGGGTGCTGACCGGGTAGAGCTGCGCGGTGTCCTTGCAGCCCGTCTTGCGGTCGTTGCCGTGGTAGTTGGCGCCGAGCGTGCGGATGCCGAGCTGGACCCCCTCGGGTGTCGCGTCCAGCACCTCGTTGAACGCCTGCTTGGCCGCGGCCATCCGCGTCCCGCCGTCGATGTCCGCCGTCCGCATGGAGCCGCTGACGTCCAGCACGAGCTCCACCTTGGGAGCGGCCTGGTCGGTCTCGTCGGCGACCGCGCCGCCGGGGAAGGCGACCCCGGCCCCCAGGGCGGCGAGCAGAGCGCAGACTCCTGCCGCCAGCCGTTGTGTTCTGATCATCGGCGGATCCTATTGATCAGAGGGGCCGGGCTCCAAAACGGGGTCCGGGCGCCGAAACGGGAGTGACCGGCAGGCCAACACCGGGCGGCGGACTCGTCAGAGGGTGTCGGCGAGCGGGTTGGGCAGCGCCGCCCACCGGTCCCCGGGCGTCTCCGGCGACAGCCGCATCAGCGTCAGCGCCTTGGCCGGGAGCGGGCCTTCGCGGAGGGCCGTCAGGTCCGGGGTCGCGGGCAGTCCCCGTACGGCCGTCGCCAGGGCCGTCGCCAGGGCCGGTCCGGAACCCGCCGTGGCCGCCAGCGCGCCCGCGACCAGGGAGCCGAACAGCTTGCGGCGCAGAGTCGTTTCGTCGTCCGTGACCAGGCGGCCCGTCAGGTCGGGCGGGGTGATGCCGTGGCGGGTCAGCCGGGCCGGGCTGAGCCGGATGTCGGCCAGGTCGCGGTAGACCAGGCGCAGGGGGCGTCCGGTCTCGGAGAGCACCACCAGGAGGTTCTGGCCGTGTGCCTCCAGGGCCACGCCGAGGTCCAGCAGCCGCAGTCCCACCGTCAGGGCGAGCCGGGTGAACTCGGCCAGCCAGGACGGCGATCCGGGGAGGCCGGTGGTGGCCAGGGCCGCCACCGGCAGGACCCGCTCGCCGGGCGCCGCGTACACCTTCGGCGACTCGCGCAGCAGCGCCGCCAGGTCGGGGGAGTGGGCGGTCGCCGCGCCCAGGGTCCGGGTGATGTGCAGCAGCCCGTCCGTGTGCGACGCCAGGTCCGTCGCGAACGCCGACAGGGTCACGGCCGCGCCCACCGAGTACGTCGAGATGTCCCGCACGGACGAGGTGAGCCGGGCGCTGAGCGCGGTCTTCACATGCGGACCGTCGGGCAGCGCGAGGGTGCGCAGGGACAGCAGCGGGTGCGCGGCCCGCCAGGGCACGGCGGAGCCGCCCTTGAGGACATGGGCGCTCTGCCACGGGTGCACGGGAATCAACAGCCGCCCCGCGTCCCGGAGTTCGTCCGGCCACTCCCCGGTCAGCAGACAGTCGCCGGCCGTCACCGGGACCGCCTCCAGCCGCACCACCGGCCGGTGCTCCGGCCCGTACGCCAGCTCCTCCGCCACCGAGAAACCGGGCCGGGAACGGCAGTTGGGGTGGAAGGGATGCCCGTCGACGACCCGCTGCTCCCACTCCCAGTCCCGGTCCGGCCACTCCTTCGGGCGAATCTCCCGATCGGCCCGCGACAGCGCCAACGAGGCCGCGCTGTGCGCGAGTTCGGCCGCGAACCCGGCCGAGTGCGGCCACCCCAGGTCGGTCATCAGCCGCGCCGGATCGTCGTACACCACCCCGTCCAGGCGCACCGCGGTCACATACCCGGCGGTGGCGTACGGGTCCGCGGGCGGGCCGTGCAGCGCCCGCCCGTCGGCCAGCCGTACGGCCAGGCTGTGCGCCCCGCGCACCCGGCGCGCCACCCACGGCAGCGGCTCGTGGGCCAGCGCCCGCCACAGCCGGGTCAGCACCGCCGCCCGCGCTCCGGGCAGCTCGGCCGTGTACCCGTCGACGAGTTCCGGCCGCGCCTCGGCCAGCTCGGCGGCGAGCCGGTTCTCGGTGGGGGAGGGACGGTGCACGGGAGGGCTCCTCGCAGGCGGGTACGACGGTCATGATGACCGGAGACGACAGACATACTGATCACGATCGGACTGTGTGGACGTAGAGAACGAATGGAACGCGTGGACCTCATGCCCCCCAGCGACGCCGTCGGAGAACGCGCCGACGCCTACGCTGCCGCCCCCCTGCTCAACTGCCTGCTGCGGGAGGTGGCCCAACCGCAACCGGACACCGGGGAAGGGGAACCGGGGGAACCGGGGAAACCGGGGGAGCCGCGGGTCTACCGGCTGCCCGGCGGCGGCCGGCTGCTGCGGGTGCACGGCGCGCGCCGGCCCGCCGAGCCCGAGGTGTACGCGGACGGTACCTGGCACCGCATCGGCCACACCGAGCTGGTGAAACTCGTCGCCGAGGAACTGCGCCGGCACACCGGGCTGTCCAACGGCGACCTGCCCGCCGAGATGATCGACAGCCGGGACGCGGTCGCCGCGCTGCTCACGGCACGCGCCCGGGCGACGGCGCCCGACGACCCGTATCTGCGCTCGGAGCAGTCCCTCATCACCGGCCATCCCTACCATCCCGCCCCCAAGGCGCGCGGCGGCGGCCCGGTCACCGCCTGGCTGCCCTACGCGCCCGAGGCGCACGCCCGGTTCCCGCTGGTGCTGCTCGCGGTGCGCGAGGACGAGGTGGCGGAGGAGGGCGACACCACCGCGCTGGACGCGCTGGCCGCCGTACCGGACGGCTACCGGCTGCTGCCCGCGCACCCCTGGCAGCTCGACCTGGTCGCCCGCGACCTCGCGCCTGCCTTCGCGGACGGACGGCTGCTGCGGCTGGGCGAGACCCCGTTCGCCACCTGGCCGACGGCCGCGATCCGCACGGTCTACGAGCCGGTGCGGGACCTGTTCCTCAAGTTCAGCCTGGATGTCCGGATCACCAACGACATCCGCCGGCTGTGGGCGCACGACCTGCGCAAGCTGCGCCGTACCGACACGGCCGCGACCGCCGCCTTCGCGGCCATGGACGGGCCCGCCGCCTGGCTCGGCGACCGCGGCTACCGCACCGCCCGCTTCGCCTTCGAGGAACTCGCCGTACTGGTCCGGGACGGCCTGCGCGGACCGCTGCTGCCCGGGGCGACCCCGCTGCTCGCCGCCGGCCTGGTGGAGGGCTACGACGGCGACCCGCTGGCCGCGACGGCCGACCCGGAGGCCTGGTGGGAGGCGTACCTGCGGGCGGTCGTACCCCCCGCGCTCACGGCCTTCGCCGACCACGGCGTGGTCCTGGAGGCGCATCTGCAGAACACCCTGGTCGCCGTCGACGCGGACGGCATGCCGGTGCAGGCGCTGTACCGGGACGCCGAGGGCGTGAAGCTGCTGGCCGACGTGGAGCGGGCGGCGGGCTGGGAGCGGCTGGTGTACTGCCTGGTCGTCAACCACCTGACCGAGGTCGCCGCCGCGCTCGCCGAGCGCCACCCCGGGTTCGAGCCATGGCCCGCGGCCCGGCGGGAGCTGGGACGGCACGGCCTGCCCGAGGCCGCCGAGCTGCTGGCCGCCCCGACCCTGCCCGGCAAGACCAACCTCCTGCTGCGCTGGACCGGCGCGGACGGGGCGGACGCCCGCTATCTGCCGCTGCCCAACCCCCTGGCACCGGACCACCCCGCCGGGAACGACCCCGCTTGAACGGATCGACACACGACTTGAACGGATCGACACAGAAGTGGGGCGCCGATAGCGTCGGACCATATGCCGTACGCCATGAAGGAAGGCACATTGTCTGAACTCGAGAGCGCCGGTGCGGGAAAAGTCGCCCTGGTGACCGGAGCGGCCCGCGGAATCGGTCGGCAGATCGCCATCACTTTGTCCAAGCACGGTTATCGACTGGGACTCGTGGACAAACTGGCGGCCGATCTCTCGGTCACCGCGGAACACATCGAACGGATGGGCGGCGAGGTCGTCACGGTGACCGGGGACGTCGCGGACCCGGAACACGCCGACCATTGCTGCGACACCGTGGAGAAGCGTTTCGAGCGTATCGACGTCCTGGTCAACAACGCCGGTTACGCGGGGCGGTTCGGCAGCTTCGCCGAGACCGATCCGGACGACTGGTGGGAGGTCATGACGACCAATGTGCGCGGGCCCATGCTGTGCTGCCGGCGGGTGGTGCCGGGCATGCTCGACCGGGGGCACGGGTACGTGGTCAACATCAACACCCGGGTGGCGGTCCGGGACGACGGGCCGCCGACCTTCAGCGCGCTGGCCGCGTCCAAGGCGGCCCTGGCCCGGTTCACCGGCGCCCTGGCGCACGAGACCGCGGGCCGGGGCGTCGTCGTGCTCGACCTCAACCCCGGCATGGTGCGCACCGCGATGACCGAGCAGCGCCCGGACTACGACGACATACCCGACCGGGCGTTCCTGCCCGTGACGGTGGGCGCGAAGGCGGTGGCCGCGCTGGTGTCCGGCCGGTACGACGCCCTGCACGGGCGGTTCGTCCATGCCCGCGACGACCTGGACGCACTGGCGAAGGCCGTGATCGACCTGCCGCGGGCCCGCGTCCTCGGGTTCGGCACCACCGGCCCCGACGATCCGGTCGGATAGGCGGTCCCGCGCGGCCAGGTGCAAGGGGTTCCGTCCGGCCCCGGCACCTGGCCGCTTCCTTTTTCCGCGCACCCGGCGGTGTTCATTGTTCGGGCGTCGGCCGGGGATGGAAATTCGAATTCGCCGACCATAGCCTTCCGGTTATGGATGAAAAACTCATCGGTCAAGCGATGCGTCAGCTCCAGATCTTCGCCGCCATGGTGTACTTCGCGCCGGAATACGACGAGGAATTGGGTGCGGCGGGCCTGGCCCCCGGTGTGATGTGCTATTTCGGCGGCAGAGCGGCACCGATGGGCGCGGTGCCCGCCTCGATGGTCCATGCCACGTTCTACAACTTCAATCCGGAACGGGTCCGGGAGCACATCCCCCGTGTGTGGGAGCTGGCCAGTCCGGTGAAACTGATCGAGGCCCGCCTCGTGGCCGCGGACCGTGCGCTGAAGCGGATGCTGGGCCCGGAGGTACTCGGTTCGCCCCGGGTCGCCGAGGCCGCCGACCTCGCGCGCCGCGCCGCGTCGGAGGCGGACACCGAAGGCCGCCCGCTGGCCGCCTCCCACCAGGAGCTGGAGTGGCCGGACGAGCCGCACATGGTGCTGTGGCAGGGCGTGGCGATCCTGCGCGAGCACCGGGGCGACGGGCATATCGCCGCACTGGTCGACGCCGGCCTCGGCGGGCTGCAGTCGATGGTCAGCCACTCCGCGACCCGGGCCGGGTTCCTGCCGTCCTTCGCGCAGTCGCACCGCGGCTGGTCCGAGGAGCAGTGGAACACCGCCGTCGGGGAACTGTGCGAGCGTGGCCTGGTGGACGCGGCCGGTGACATCACCGAGCGGGGCTCGGCGGTACGGGCCCGGGTGGAGGCGGACACCGACCGGCTGGCGGCCGTGCCCTGGCGGGCCCTGGGGGCGGAGGGCACCCAGCGGCTGACCGAGATCGGCTGCGAACTGTCCGGGGAGCTGGTGGCGGCGGGCTGTCTGCCGTCCGAAGGGGTGTTCTTCCCGCGCTGACGGCCGTGCGGCGGCGGGGGGGGGGGGGGGGGGGGCGCGGGGCGGGGGGGGGGGGCCGCCCCCCCCCCCCCGCCCCCCGGCGCGCTCCTCCGCCCTCTTCCATGCCGGTCAGTCGTCGTCGGAGGCGAACCTGATCACCTCCAGAGAGGTCGCCAGCTTGCAGCCGAAGTGGGTGCCCGCCCGTCGGCCCAGGGCCTCCAGGAACTCCGCGGGGACGAAGTCGGCCCGGCCGAGGCCCTGGATGTACGCCTCGTGGGCCTCCAGGGAGGCCACGCCCCGTTCGAAGGAGCCGGTGACGTCGACCCCGTGCTCGGCCAGCGGGGAGTGCGCGGCCCAGACCTGGCGCACCCCGCCCCACGGCTGCAGGCCCTCGTCGAGCAGGTCGGTGAACACCCACCGGTTGGCGGCGTCCCGGACGGCGTCGAGTATGGCCCGTCCGGTGGCGATGTGGTCGGCGTGGTTGAGCGGGGCGTGCTCCCGGCCCAGTTCCTCGCCGCTCCAGGTGTCACGGAAGTTGTTGGTGATCACGATCTCGGGGCGCCGGACGCGGATCTCCCGGGCGAGGGCCCGCCGCAACGGCAGCCCGTACTCCAGGACCCCGTCCGGGAACCCGAGGAACTCCACGGTCTCCACACCGACGATCGCGGCGGACGCCCGCTGTTCGGCCTCCCTGAGCGGCCGTGCCTTCTCCGGGGGCAGTTCGTCGATGCCGGCCTCGCCGCTGGTCACCAGGCAGTAGGACAGCTCCTTGCCCTGCGCGGTCCAGCGGGCGATCGCCGAGGCGGCGCCGTACTCGAGGTCGTCCGGGTGGGCGACGATCGCCAGACCGGTCCGCCAGTTCTCTGTCACCGGCGCAAGGGTCCTACGGGGTGGTGTCACGATGCGTTTCCTCTCTTCGCGGGGTGCGGCCAGGAGCCGAGGCGGGCGGTCCGCAGTCGGTCGGCCAACGCCCACCACTGCTCGGCGTAGCTCTCGGCGAGGTCGGCGACACGGTCCCGGCAGTGCGGCGGGCAGTCGGCGATCAGGTCGTTGAGCCGGCCGCCGGTGAGCAGCTGGGCGTGCAGCCGGCGCAGCAGTTCGCGGCCCGCCTCGGACGACCGCAGAGCAGGGTCGTTGCGCAGCTGCTGCAGGGCGGCCCGGGGATCGAGGGGCGGGTTCCGCCGGGCCGCCGCCGGCCGGCACGGCACATCGGTGCGGACCTGAGGACGGGCGGACCCGGCCGGTACCGGATCCTCCCCGCGCGCCAGCCTTCTGCGGACGTCCAGGACGGTCGCCGGGGAGAGGCCGACCTCGCCGGCCACCCGCCTCAGGGACGTACGGGGTTCGAGCGCGAGCAGCCGGGCCGCGCGTCTGCGCCGCTCGGCGCCGTCGGCGGGGCGTCTGCGGTCGTCGGCGCCCAGCCGGGTGTTCGACCGCGGATCGTCCGCGGTCGTACGACGGAGCCTGGCGACCGTCTTGTCGGAGAGACCGGCGGAGCCCGCGATGGAGCGGTCCGACCGGTCCGGGAACATCATGATGAGCCGCGCGGCCGCCGCCTTGCGCTCGGAGAGCGACAGGGGCAGCCCATGGGCCCGGTTGGCCCGGACGGACAGGAGGAACGCCTCCTCGGGAGTGCCGTCGAAGAACCGGGCCCTGACGGTCCGTTCGCCGCGCAGCAGCGCCGCGCGGCTGCGGTGCAGGCCGTCGACGACGGTCATCGACGGCCGGTGCACGACGATGGGGGGCAACAGCTCCGCGGCGATCTCCGCCAGAGCCCTGGTGTGGTCGGCGTCCTCCTCGCGGAAGCGGGGTGACAGGCCGAACCTGAGCTCGCTCAGGTCAACTTCTGCGACATCGGGACAATCTGACTCCTTGGACACAGTGTGCGCGATCTGCACGCGACCTCCCCGATACGGACCCCCGCATCACGAATAGAGCTGCACCAGAAGGCGTTTGAGCACCTTGCCGCTGGGGCCGGTGGGCAGGGACGCCGTGAACTCGACCCGGCGCGGGTACTTGTAGCCGGCCAGCCGCTCCCGGCTCCAGGCGACGACGTCGGCGCCCAGCGCGGGATCCGCGGCGAACTCCGGCCGCGCCACCACGACCGCGCAGATCTCCTCGCCCAGCCGGCCGTCCGGCAGGCCGATGACGGCGGTCTGCGCCACGGCGGGATGCCTCAGCAGCACCTCCTCGACCTCGCGGGGATAGACGTTGTAGCCGCCGCGGAGGATGACGTCCTTCTTCCGGTCGACCAGGCGCAGATGCCCGTCCGGCTCCAGCACGCCCAGATCGCCGGAGCGGAACCAGCCGTCGACGAGCACGGCGGCCGTCTCGGCGGGCAGGCCGAGATAGCCGGACATCACGTTGTGGCCGCGTACGACGACCTCGCCCACGTCGCCCGCGGGCAGCAGCTCGACGCGGTCCTCGACGCCGGACCGGGCGATCCCGACCTCGACGCCGGCGATCGGGGTGCCGACCGTGCCCGGCCGGGTGACCGATCCCGGCTGGTTGTAGGCGACGCACGGGGAGGTCTCGGTCAGCCCGTACCCCTCGTACACCTGGCAGCCGAACACCTCCTGGACCTGTTCCAGCACCGGCACCGCCAGCGCCGAACCGCCGCTGTAGGCCCGGTGCAGCCGGGGCGCGGGCGTGCCCTGGGCGACCGCCTCCAGCAGCGCGTGGTACATCGTCGGCACCCCCATGAACACCGTGCAGCCGTACCCGGCCATCAGGTCGAGCGCGGTGTCCGCGGCGAACCTGGGCATCAGGACGACGGTCGCGCCGACCTGGAACGCCACGCCCATGACACAGGTCTGGCCGAAGGTGTGGGACAGCGGGAGCGAACAGAGCAGGACGTCGTCCGGCCGGGCGGCGAAGGGGGACACGGCCGTCACCTCGATGTTGGTGACGATGTTGCGGTGGGTGAGCATGGCCCCCTTGGGGCGGCCGGTGGTCCCCGAGGTGTAGAGGATCGCCGCGACGTCATCGGGGGAACCGGGGAGGTACCCGGGGCCGGGGGGCGCCGGCCGGTGCGGGTCCAGCCGTGTCCCCGGGGAGTCCCCGACGCCGGCCGTGAACAGCGTGACGCCGGCGGCGGCCGCCGCCTTGGCCCCCTCGTCCACCGTCGGCCCGGCACAGACCAGCGCCCGTGCGCGACTGTCGGCGAGCATGAACTCGATCTCGCCGGCCCGTAGTTGTGTGTTCATCGGGACCACGGTGGCCCCGAGGGCGAGGGCGCCGTAGTAGGCGACGGGGAACCACGGGGTGTTCGGCAGCAGCAGCGCGACCCGGTCGCCCGGGCCGATGCCGTGCCGGCGCAGTTCGGCGGCACAGCCGCGGGCCCGTTCCCACAGCCGCCGGTAGGTCACCGGGGTGGATTCGAAGATCAACGCCGGTGCGTCCGGCCGCCGTGCCGCGGTGTCGGCGAGCACGGCGGCCAGCGGTCGGGTCACACCGCTTCCTTCACGGGGGCGGACGGTCCCCTCCGCTCGGTGGCGGTCGGGATGCCCAGCTCCAGCCAGATCCCGGCGAGCGCCTCCGCGAACTTCTTCACGTCGGTCGTGGTGTGGGTCGCCGACGGCGCGATCCGCAGCAGCTCCTCACCCTCGCGCACGCTGGGCGCGTTGATGGCCTGCACGTAGATGCGGTGCCGGTCGAGCAGTTGGGCCGACGCCCGCTTGCACAGGGCGTCGTCGCCGACGACCGCCGAGACGATGTGCGAGTCGGCCGACTTGAAGGGGATGTCGGCCTCGTCGAGCAACCGGTGCAGCAACCGGGCGTTCTCGGCGAGCCGTTGCCTTTCCTTCTCCGAACCGCGCAGGTGCCGTACGGCGGCGAGCGCGCCCGCGGCGGTGGCCGGCGGCAGGGAGGTGGTGAAGACGAACGCCCTGGAGGTGGCCCGGACGTAGTCGACGAGATCGCGCGGGCCGGCGATGTAACCGCCCACCGAGCCGAGTCCCTTGGCGAGCGTGCCCATCACGACGTCGAACCGGTCGGCGATGCCCTCGCGCGCCGCGATACCGGCACCCTGCGGTCCGTACATGCCGATCGCGTGCACCTCGTCGAGGAACGTGGTGGCACCGAAACGCTCGGCCAGGTCGGCGATCTCGGCGAGCGGGGCGACATCCCCCGACATCGAATAGACCGACTCGAGCACGATCAGCTTGGGCAGCGCCGGGTCGGTCCCGGCGAGCAGCTGCGCCAGGTGGTCGATGTCGTTGTGCCGGAAGATCCGCTTGGTGGCGCCGCTGTGCCGCAGTCCGTCGATGATCGAGGCGTGGTTGAGCTCGTCCGAGAACACCACGGTGTTGTCGGGGGTGCCCGCGAGCACCGTCAGCGCACCGTCGTTGGCGGTGTAGCCGGAGGTGAACAGCAGGGCCGCGTCCTTGCCGTGCCAGTCGGCGAGTTCATGCTCCAGCTCGACGTGCCGGTGGTTCGTACCGCCGATGTTGCGCGAACCACCGGAGCCCGCACCGAACTTGGCGACCGCGTCGTGCACGGCGGCCAGCACCAGCGGGTGCTGGCCCATGCCGAGGTAATCGTTGCTGCACCACACGCTCACCTCGGTCTCGCCGTCGGGTACCCGGGCCATGGCGCTCGGGAAGTGACCGGCGCGCCGGCCGATCTCGAGGAACTCGCGCGAGGGTGTCAGGGTCGGTGCGGATGAGCTCGTGAAGTGTTCCAGATGCGTGGACATGGTTCTCCGGCTCCATGATGGGATGTGGAACTGCCTGAGGTCAGGCGTGCGACGCGTGTTCCAGTCGCAGGCGTGGTTTGTCGGGCTTTCCGGCCGCGTTCAGGGGCACCTCGTCGAGGACGAGCACCTGTTCGGGGACGTGCGCCGGCGAGAGGATGTCGCCGAGATGTCCGCGCAGCTCGTCGATGCTCACCGAGGCGCCCGGGCGCAGGGTGATCGCCGCGTGCAGATGCTCCAGGCCGTCCTTGCCCAGGAAGCCGTACACGGCCGCCTGCGCGATCCCCGGGAGCGTCAGCATCGCGCGCTCGATCACGGTGGGGTACACCTTGACCCCGTCGATCTTGGCCATGTCGGCGACCCGGTCCAGCAGACGGAGAAAGCCCCGCTCGTCGCGGTATCCGATGTCGCCGGTGTGGTACCAGCCGTCGCGGAGCACGCGCGCGGTCAGCACCTCGTCGAGATAGCCGTCCATGACGTGCGGGGACCGGACCCGCACCTCGCCGACCTCCCCGTCGGCGAGGGGAGCGCCCGTCTCCAGGTCGCAGATGCCGATCTCCACACCGGGGAACGGCCGCCCCACCGTCGCCAGCAACTCCGGGTCGGCATGGTCCTCGCCCGACAGGCAGCTGATCCTGGCGGTCTCGGAGGTGCCGTACTGCTGGAACAGGCTGCCGGCGCCGAAGACCCGTACGGCCTCGGCGAGCCGGGCCGGGGCCGCCGGGCTCCCGGCGTAGTCGAGGCGGCGCATACCGGCCAGCCCGGCGGCCGCCGCGTCGCCCGGCCCGAGTTCCTCCAGGCGGTCGAGGACCCGGTACAGATGACTCGTGGCCATGAAGGTCCGGGTCACCTCGTGCTCGCCGACCGCGCGGATCCAGGCGTCCGGCGTGAACTCCTCCAGGAGCACCAGCCGGCCCCGGTCGATCAGCGCGGCATCGGCCAGCTGGGAGACCGTCTGGCTCAGCGGCGTGCCGACCAGCGCCGTGATCCGCTCCGCCTCCCGGCCCTGGGCGATCGTGCCGTACACCACGCTGTCCCAGGACCGGCGTGACTTCCTGATGCCCTTGGGCCGGCCCGTGCTGCCGCTGGTGAACGCGATGGCCGCCAGGTCCTCCGGCGACCACGGCCCGGGCTCGGCCGGCCCCGGATCGTCCCCGGGCGTGACCCGCCCGGCCCCGGACACACCGGGACCGATCAGCGGGATGCCGGCCCGCCGGGCGAGCTCGGCGGCCCGGCCGGCGCTGTCCCGGTCGGCGTACAGCACCGCCGCCCCGGTGGTCCGCAGGATCTCCAGCTGGTCGTCGAACGCCAGCATCGCCGCGCTCGACCCCGGATTGGTGGTCCGCAGATGCCCGACCGCCGCCTTGAGCAGATGGGCCGCGTGCCGCACCGCGAGGATGTCCGGGCTGTTCGACGCGGTCAGTACACCGACGACCGTGCCGTGTCCCACCCCGGATGCGTGCAGGGTCCGGTGGATCCCGGTCACCGAGCGCAGATGCGCACCCCCGGTGAGCCAGGAATCGCGATAGTGCAGTACCGGTTCGTCCGGTCGCTGCGCGAGAACGGAGAGCAGTTCGGCGACGTATCCGCCTGCCGCCGCCCACCATTCCCGACCGTCGGTCGCCATACCGATCTCTCCCTCTGACCAGGATCTCGTTCGCTGACGGGGGAGGGCCGCTGTGCTCAGCCGCCCACGAACTCGGCGCGCACCAGCCAGCTGCGCGAGGGCCCCTTGCGTTCCCGGGGCTGCACCTGGAACGGCCAGTCCTCGTGCGCGGTGCTCGGCTCGCCCGGCTCCTTGACGTCACGGGCCTTCCAGCCGATCGAGGCCAGGTACTCCTCCGGCTCGTCGGTGCCGAACAGCCAGGGCGTGCCGTCCTCCTCCAGGTTGCGGCGGAACTCCCGGGAGAACGGGCTGCGCAGCAGCGCCTGGCTGACGAAGTCCACCCCCAGCCAGCTGCCCGGCGCCGAGGCCGTACCGAGGGCGCGCAGCAGGTCGGTCGCCTGCTCCGGGGTGAGGAAGAACAGCAGGCCCTCGACGATCCACAGGGTGGGCCGGCCGGGGTCGAACCCCGCCTGTGCCAGCTCCGGCAGCCACTCCCGGCGCAGGTCGACGGCGACCTCCCGGCGCCGCACCCGCGGCTGTGCGCCCGACTCGGCCAGCCGGCGGCGCTTCTCCGCCAGCAGCGCCGGGAAGTCGACCTCGTACACCGTCGCGTCGTCCGGCCAGTCGAGGCGGAACGGGCGGGTGTCCATGCCGGCGGCGACGAACACGATCTGCCGGATGTCGTCGTCCGCGAGGACCTGCGCGATGCTCTCGTCGAGGTAGCGGGTGCGGATCGCGATGAACGGGGTCAGCCCGCTGCCCCGGTTCTTCTCCAGCAGCTCGAATCCGCGCGGCGCGGCCAGCGCCCGGGCGAAGGGATCCTCGAAGATCGCCCGGTTGCCGCGTTCGGTCTCCAACGCCCGTGCCGCGGCCGTCCACTGGGCCGTGTACGAGACGGCTTCCATGAGTACTTCCTTCCTGGTGCGAGAGTCAGGCCGCGACGAAGAACGCCTTCTCGATGGCGGCGAGGGTCTGGAAGTCCTGGATGTCGATGTTGTCGAAGTCGATCTCCACGCCGGTGGCGTTCTCGATCACGTAGACCAGCTCGACGAAGGTCAGCGAGTCGACCAGGCGGGTCTGGATGAGGTTTTCCTCGGCGTCGATGGTCTGCCGTTCCGGATGCCGCTTCAGGATCCAGCCGCGGACTTCGTCAATGCTGCCGGTCACTGCCATGTGCACTCCTGTTGTCGGGGTCGCAGGCCGTGAACGCCACCGCCACGGCACAGGGGTCGTCGTGCGTGATGCTCACCGCGATGTCCTCGACACCGGCGTGCCGGGCGAGTTCGGCGGCCTTGCCGGCCAGCCGTACGACCGGCCAGCCGCCGTCGGCGGTGATGATCTCGATGCCGCGCCACGGCAGGGTCTGGCCGGGCGCGTGGAACAGCTTGAACACCGCCTCCTTGGCGGCCAGTCGGCCCGCGATGCCCGGGATGTCGGGCCCGTCGGAGCCGTGGGACAGCCGGATCTCCTCGGGGGAGAGGAACCGGGCCAGCAGAGGTTCGTCGCGCACCAGGTCCCGGACCCGGCCGAACGGGACCATGTCGATGCCGACCCGGCCGGCCGGCATCACAGGTCCCGGGCGGCGACGTCCCGGACCGCCGCCAGCGCCCGGGGCGCGCTGCCGTGCGCGTCCAGCAGGACGGCCACCCAGCGCTCCAGACCGAAGGCCACACAGCTGGTGAAGGCGAATCCGGAGGCGCCGGCGAGCCGGATGCGGCAGCGTTCACCGAAGAAGTTGCGGTGCGTGTTGACCGACGCGATGGCCAGGTCACCGGCCTGGAACTCGTGCTTGACCGGGCTGAGCCGGGACATCAGGGCCCGCGCCCCGCCGTTCTCGAAGAACGGGTCGGACGCGGCCACCCGGTCCAGTTCCAGCCCCAGCGCCGCCCCGAACGCGGTGATCCGTTCGGTGAAGGACGCCAGCACCCGCTGGGTGTGCTCGTAGGAGCCCAGCGCCACGATCTCCCGCATCTGGAAGCTGGCCAGCCGGCGCAGCGGGACATAGTGGTCCTCGTTGCGGAAACACCGGTTCACCAGGGTGATCAGCGTGTCCTCGGTGAGTTCGGCGCCCTCGTGGAACAGATAGGCGCCGAAGCAGGTGGCGTGCGGCAGGCCGAGCCGGACCTCCCGCACGTCGGTGGGGGCGAACCCGCCGTCCGCCGGTTTCGGCGGGCCGTCCGCAAGCTCCAGCGGGGCCGCGACCAGGGCGAGTTGCGGGAAGTTCGTGTAGACGTCGAACTTCTCCAGGTCCGACACGGCGTACACCGGGGGCGGCATGATCTCCCGGGCGCCGGCCGACCGTCCCCAACCGGTGAACACCCCGTCCAGGGCGCGCAGCAGATCGGTCTGGTCCGGGTCGAGGATCGCCGGCGCCAGGACGGGCGTGACCGGCGCGGACTCCGCGGCCATCAGATGAGCCCGATCTTCTCGAGGAACTTCGAGGTCTTGCGGAAGACGCTCTGCTCGAACTCCGCCCGCAGCGGGGAGGCCAGCAGTTCCTCGCGCACGGCCAGCGGGTCGGCCAGCCCGGCGTCCCGGTAGACGTGCGGGTTGAACAGCGACTCGAAGCTGTACGTCAGGTACCGGCGGAGGTACTCGGAGATGTCGGCCAGTTCCCGCTTGGTCGCGGTGCGCTTCACGTCGGCGAAGAGCGCGGTGACCAGCTCGCGGCCGAACGCGATGTGCCGGGACTCGTCCTGGTGGTGGATCCGGTTGATGGCCCGGATGGTCTCGTGCAGCCGGTCGTCCTGGGCCATCCGGGAGTTGAAGTGGTCCACCAGCTCCTCGAAGATCAGGATGCGGGCGAAGACCAGCAGGCTCTCCACGTCCGACTTCGGTATCTCCACGCTCGCCCCGGCCGGCTGCCGGTAGATCTTCTTGCCGTAGCGCAGGCAGAACTCGGCGAAGAACCACATGTGCTCGTTCTCCTCACCGATGAAGTGGTGGAAGAACTCCGACGGCGTCTCGAACCCCTTGGTGTGGATCCGGCGGGTGACCTCGATGAGCAGTTCCCGGATGCCGTGCACGTTCAGGCTGTAGAAGTTGATGCTCTCGAACTTGGAGAGCGCGTACCGCTGTTGCTCGGTGAGGCGCTCACCCACCGCGGTGCCGTGGGTGGTGGTCAGCTCCGGGCTCATCCACCACATCTCGTCCGGCAGGCTCTCCGGCCACTCGAACAGGCGATAGGGGTTGTAGTAGTCGTCGATCGACTTGGTGGTCAGCCGGTCGAGGATCTCCAGGAATCGTCGGTCGGAATTGATCAGCTCGCTGACCATGAAGTGCCACTCCATTCGGGATCATTTATGCGGCGGCGCCACCGGCCGCCGATCCGGCGGTGACCGGCGACCGGTCGGGGACCGGCTCCTCGGCCGCCGCCCGGGCGCGGTCCGCGGCGACCAGCCGTGGCGGGTAGAGAACGCGGAGCACGGGGCCGGCCATCGCGGTGGTCAGCACCGCCATGAGCACCATCAGCGAGTACAGCCGCTGGTCCAGCAGACCGAGTTGCAGCCCGGTGGTGAGAATGATCAGCTCGGTGAGCCCTCTGGTGTTGACCAGGGTGGCCAGCACCGCGGAACGCCTCCAGTCCAGTCCGGACCAGCGCGCTCCGGCCGCCGCGCCCAGGTACTTGCCGCCCACCGCGGCCAGCATGATCGCGCCGAACTGGGCGAGCCCGGACAGCCCGAGCCGGGACAGGTCCACCTGGGTGCCGGCGACCACGAAGTAGACCGGCAGCAACAGGTACTCGGTCACCAGCCCGAGCTGCCGTCCGGCCGGCTCCCGCAGCCCGCCCGGCCCCGAGGGCATGACCAGGCCGAACAGGAACGCGCCGAAGATGAAGTGCAGGCCCAGCCACTCGGTGGCCGCGCCGCAGCCGAGCAGTCCGGCCAGCGCCACCACGTACGGCTCCCGGGTCCGCCCCTGCCGCGCCCGCCGGTCGGCCCACGCGGCCAGCAGCGGCCGTACCGCCCCGAACACCAGGGCCAGCAGCGGGAACATCAGCAGCAGCCGCCACTGGGTGTGGCCGGAGGACACCATGACCGTCACGGCCAGCATCGACCAGGCGAGCAGGTCCCCGATCGCGGCGCTGGCCAGCGAGACGCCGGCCACCGGGGTGCCCAGCAGGTCGCGGTCGCGGACGATCCGGGCCAGCACCGGGAACGCGGTCACCGACATCGCGGTGCCCAGGAACAGCGTGAAGCCCAGCGACCGCCCGCCGGACGGCTCGACCACGGTCACGGCCAGCAGGCACGCGAGCCCGAAGGGCACCGCGATCGAGCCGGCCGTGGTGGCCAGGACGACACCGGTCCGCCTGCGCGGTGGATGCCGGGTGAGCTCCTGGCCGATCAGGAACAGGAACAGCGCCACCCCGAGACTGCCCAGCGCGCTCAGGACCAGATGGATGTCGGCCGGGAACAGGGCGCGCCGCACCGATCCGGGCAGCAGGGTCGGACCGAGCAGGATGCCGGCCAGGATCTCCCCGATCACCGCGGGCTGTCCGGCCCGGGCCAGCAGCGAGCCGAGCGTCTTGGCCACCACCAGCACCAGGGCCAGTACCAGCAGCAGCGTGACACTCTGTCCGGAGGTCACTCCGTCTCGACGGCCGGTTCGGCCAGCCGCCGGATCCGCAGCCTCGGCTGCAGTTCGAGGTACAGCCCGCCCACCGCCTTGTCCGGCGAGGCCGGCATCGAGTTCATCGCCTCGTTGTGTCCGGCGAGGATGCCGCCCTGGGTGTCGAGATCGCCCTGGGAGCGGATGCGGTCGGCCACCTTGTCCAGCGCCCCGGTGCCGTCCTGGGTGTCGTCCAGGTCCTCGACACCGGTGACGATGTGCAGGAACGACTCGTACAGGTTGAGCATGTGCCGTTCGCGCCGGGTGAGTTTGTCGGCCTCGAAGAACTGCGACTGGCGGTTGTAGCTCTTGTAGAAGAAGGACACCACCACCAGCAGCCGTTCGTACGCCTGCCGGTACGCCTTGGCGAAGAACGAGGTGGCCTCCTCCTCGGACAGGTCGCCCGACACCACGGCGGAGATGGACGCGGCGGCCAGCAGCGCGCTGAACGTGGCCAGGTGCACCCCCGTGGACAGCAGCGGGTCCAGGAAGCAGGCCGCGTCGCCGATCATCAGGTATCCCGGTCCGGTGAAGCGCTCCGAGATGTACGAGTAGTCCTGCTCGACCTTGAACTCGGACTGCCGCTCGGCGCCTTCCACCATCTCGGCGATGCGCGGGCACTGGGCGAGGGCGTCGAAGTAGACCTGCTCGATCCCGCCGAGCCGCTCCCGCTCCTCGGCGAACGTGGTCCGCTTGGCGACCAGTCCGACGGAGTGGGTGCCGTCGTGCAGCGGGATCGCCCAGAACCAGCCGTAGGGCACCGAGCAGACCGCGATCGCGCCGGCCGGCCCCTTGTCCAGCGGCTTGACCCCGCGCCAGTAGGACCACACCGCGACGTTCTTGAAGGCCTCCTGGTAGTGGCGGTTCTTCAGGTACTTGGTCGCCATCACCCCGGACCGGCCGGACGCGTCCACCAGGAAGTCGAAGCCGATCTCACCGGTGACCGACCGGTCCCCGGTGGCGGCCCAGCGGGCCTTGACCGGCCGGCCCTCGGTGAACTCGATCTCGGTGACCCGCACCCCCTGCCGCACGTCCACGCCGAGCTCCGCGGCGTTGTCCAGCAGGATGTGGTCGAACTCGGACCGCACCACCTGGTAGCTGTACCCGCCGGCACCGGTCAGATGGTTGAAGTTGAGGTCCCAGTTCTCCGGTCCCCACTCGAAGTACGCGCCGTCCTTCCGGACGAAGCCGTGGTTGTCGATCTTCTCCCGGACGCCGAGCAGGTCGAGTACCGGAAGCACCGAAGGCAAGATCGACTCACCGATGTGGTAGCGCGGGAAGGTCGAACTCTCCAGCAGGGTCACCTGGATGCCCTGCCGGGCCAGGAGTCCGGCGGCCGTGCTGCCCGCCGGTCCGCCGCCGATCACCAGTACCTGGGTACGTTCCCCCATTACCGATTCCTCGTCTCGGGTTGACGTCCAACTTCAGACGCGGGAGACGCTAGATTTCGGCCGTCGGTACCCGCAACAACCGGAAGAGGGTGGCCACATGTGGCCACCCTCCACTTCTTCCGGCGCCGCCGTCCGGCCCGGATCCGTGGTTAGGGTGATCGGCGCCGATCGGTACGGCAGCGGGTGACCCGCCACCGCGACGGGCATTACGGCCGACCACTTCCCGCAATTGCGAGGGACCGCCGCCTCTTCGGGATCCGGGCGGCACCGACCCGGTGCCGGGCGTGCGTATCCGGAAAGGATCAGCATTTTGACCGCACACGAGAATGCGACGAAGCCGGCCCTGGTGAACACGGCCTCGGGTGTTGTCGCGGGCAAGGTCCACGACGGTGTCGTGTCGTTCAAGGGAATCCCGTACGCGGCGGAGCCCTACGGCGACAACCGTTTCAAACTGCCGCAGCCTCCGCAGCCGTGGGACGGGGTGCTGGAGGCATTCGAGTTCGGCCCCTGCGCCCCGCAACCCCATACCTATTCACTCGTGGACGCCACGCCCCTCTATCCCTGGGGGACGGACTGCCTGAGCGTCAATGTCTACACCCCCGATCCGGGGGCGGTCCGGCTGCCCGTCATGGTCTGGATCCACGCCGGCGGATACATTTCCGGCAGCGCCGCCACCCCCCGCGCCGACGGGTCGGTCTTCGCGCGCGAGGGCGTCGTCGTGGTCGCGATGAACTACCGTCTCGGAGTCGACGGATTCCTCTCCGTGCCGGGCGGCATCCCGAACGCGGGAATGCAGGACGTCGTCGCCGCACTGCGCTGGGTGCGCGAGAACATCGCCGCCTTCGGCGGCGACCCGGACGCCGTCACCGTCTTCGGCAACTCCTCCGGCAGCGCCATCATCGCGGCGATCGCCAGGACCGTCGCCGCCGAGGGGCTCATTCACCGGGCGATCCTGCAGAGCCCGTGCCCCTCGCTGGTCGTCGAGGCGGAGGAGGGACGCGCGGTGGCCGCGCGGGTCCTCGCCGACCTGAACATCGACGCCGACCCGCGCGACATCCCGCTCAAGGAACTGCTGGGCCGCCGCCAGCGTGCCCTGGACGTCCGCTTCCGCGACGCCGCCCGCTGGCACCCGTACACCTACTGGTTCAGCCCCTACATGCCGGTCGTGGACGACAGCCTGTTCACCGATTCCGCGCTGGGCGAGCGCATTCCGCCCTCCGTCGACCTGCTGATCGGCACCAACCGCGACGAGGCCCGCTACTTCCTGATGCGCAACGGGCAATTCACCTCCGGCACCGAACAGGACCTCCTCGACGCACAGCAGGCGTACGACGTGCCCGAGGCCTGCCGCAGCGCCGCCGCGTCCCTCTACGGGCATCTTCCGCTCGGCGAACAGCTCTCCCAGACGGTGACCAACTGGATCTGGCGCGGCCCCACCATCGAACTCACCCAGCTGCACGCCAAGTCCGGCGGTAACACCTACGCCTATGAATTCGCCTGGCGGGAATCCCCCGCCTTCGACGGATGTTACGGTGCGGCCCACTTCCTCGAAGTGCCGTTCCTCTTCGACCAGCTGGACGATCCCGCCTTCGCCCCGCAGGTCGGTCCCGACGCCCCCGTCGAACTCGGCCGCGCCCTGCGCGACGGCTGGATCCGGTTCGCCACGACCGGCGATCCCGGCTGGCCGAGCTACGACGAGGAAAACCGCCGGGTCATGGTTTTCGACACCTCCTGCCGTGTCGAGACGGACCCCCGCGAACACCACCGCGCCGCCTGGGACACGCGATCCGCCGTTCCCGCCCCGTAGGTGACCATGCCGACGCCGCATTCCGACGACCCGTCTGGAAGTATTCCGATGCGCAGCCTGATCATCGACAATTACGACTCCTACACGTTCAATCTCTTCCAGCTGATCGCCGAGGTGAACGGACGGGAACCGGTCGTCCTCAAGAACGACGATCCCGTGCTCACCACGCTCGACCTGACGGAATTCGACAACGTGGTGATTTCGCCCGGCCCCGGAACCCCGCAGGCGGCACGCGACCTCGGACATGTCGGGGAGATCCTGGCCAGGGCGGAACTGCCGGTGCTCGGAGTCTGTCTCGGCCATCAGGCGATCGCCCACGGCGCCGGGGCTACGGTCGACCGCGCGCCCCGGCCGCGGCACGGTCATCTCACCAAGGTCCGGCACCGGGGCGAGGACCTGTTCAGCGGCATCCCGCAGGACTTCACCGCCGTGCGCTACCACTCGCTGTGCGCCGAGGAGCCGCTGCCCGCGGAGATCGAGGCCACGGCGTGGGCGGAGGACGGCGTCGTCATGGCGATCCGGCACCGCACCCGCCCCCAGTGGGGAGTCCAGTTCCACCCCGAGTCCATCGCCTCCGAGTACGGCCGCGAACTCCTGGCCAACTTCCGGGACATCACCCTCGCCCACACCGGGACCGCCGCCCGCGGGGATTCCGGCCAGTCCTACGACCTCCTCGAACTGACGGTCCCGGGCGTCGTGGACACCGAGGCCGCCTACACCGAGCTGTTCGCGCGGTCGGAGTACGCCTTCTGGCTGGACAGCAGCAGGGTCGAGCCCGGCCTGTCCCGGTTCTCCTTCCTGGGCGACGCCTCGGGTCCGCTCAGCGAGGTACTGACCTACCGGCTCGCCGACCGGGCCGTGCTGGTGCGGGACGCGGCGGGCGAGCACACCGAGCACGGCACCGTCTTCGACGTCCTGGAGCGCCGCCTCGCCGAGCGCCGACTGGCCGACCCCGGGCTGCCGTTCGACTTCAGCGGCGGCTATGTCGGCTACTTCGGCTACGAGTTGAAGGGCGACCTCGGCTCTCACAACCGGCACCGGGCCGAAACCCCCGACGCGGCCTGGATGTTCGCCGACCGCCTGATAGCCGTAGACCACGAGCGCGAGCTCACCCATGTGATCGCGCTGCACCGCGGCGACCCGCCGACCAAGACGTCCGCGCAGGAGTGGATCGACGGCACCGCCGCCACCCTGGTCTCGCTGCTCGGCCGGCCCGGTACCGGGGGGACCGCGGCCGGGGCCGCGGCCCGGGCGGCCGACGACACCGTCGATCCGCTCCCCGCGCTGTCCCGGGACGCCGAGGGCTACCTCAAGGACATCGAGGAGTGCCGGCGCCAGCTGGTCGCCGGCGAGAGCTACGAGATATGCCTGACGAACAAGGTCAGGATCCCCTTCGACGACGACGATCTGGCGTACTACCGCAGACTGCGCGCCTCCAACCCGGCGCCCTACGCGGCCCTGCTGCGGGTCGGCGAGGTCACGGTCTTCAGCTCGTCCCCCGAGCGCTTCCTCAGGATCGACGCCGAGCGGGTCGTGGAGACGAAGCCCATCAAGGGCACGGCGCCCCGCGGGTCCGGCCCGGCCGAGGACGCGGAGCTGGCCGCGGAACTCGCGAGCAGCGCCAAGACCCGGGCGGAGAACCTCATGATCGTCGACCTGCTCCGCAACGATCTGGGCCGCGTCTGCGAGATCGGCAGTGTCCGCGTGCCGCGCTTCATGGCGGTGGAGTCCTACGCCACGGTGCATCAACTGGTGTCCACCGTACGGGGATTGCTGCGCCCGGAGATCAGCGCCGTGGAGTGCGTGCGGCACTGCTTCCCCGGCGGTTCGATGACCGGGGCGCCCAAGCTGCGCACCATGGAGATCATCGACGGACTGGAGACGGAGGCGCGGGGGATCTACTCGGGCGCGCTCGGGTACCTCGGGCTGACCGGCACCGCCGATCTCAGCATCGTGATCCGTACCGCCGTCCGGTACCGCGACGAGCTGAGCGTCGGTGCGGGCGGTGCCATCGTCCTCGACTCCGACCCGGAAGCCGAACTCGACGAGATGCTCCTCAAGGCCGGTGCCTCCCTGCGGGCCCTGCCACCGCTGCCCTCGTACACCGGCCGGCGTCCGCTGTGACCGCCGACGGCCCCGCCGCCCCACGCCTGCGCTGGTCCGAGGCGGACGGCACCTTCGCCGCCGTACCGACGGGCGGACGCGTGGACGTCATCGACTCCTGGCTGGTGACCGACGGCAGGACGGTGGCGCCCGACGCGCACACCGACCGGTTCCGCACCGCCTGCGCCACGCTGTTCTCCGTACCGCCGGAACGCACCTCCGCCTTCCTGCGGGCGGCGCTGCGCCGGATCCCGGCCACCGGCCGCTGGTTCCCCCGGCTGGAACTCACCGTCCAGGACGGCCGGCCGGGATTCGGACTGTGGCTCCGGCCGGCGCCGGAGCGCGGCGCGACCGTTCGGGTCTGGGTGTACGACGGCCCCGACACACGGCTGCATCCGACCGTGAAGGGGCCCGACCTGGAGTGGCTGACCCAGGTGCGGTCGGCCGCCCGGGAGCGGGGCGCCGACGAGGCGGTGCTGTGCACCGAGGACGGCCGGCTGACCGAAGGGACCACGACCGGTCTGCTCTGGTGGGACGGCGACACCCTGTACGCCCCCGACACGACCCGTCTTGATCTGCTGCCGAGCGTCACCCGGAAGACCCTCCTGCGGATCGCCGCCTCCCTGGGGACCCGCGTCGCCTACGCCTGTCCCCGCCCGGCCGACCTGGCCGGGCTGGAGACCTGGGCGGTCAACGCGCTGCACGGGATCCGGCCGGTACGGGAGTGGACCGGTTCGGCGTTCGCGGCCGGGCCGGCACCCCGCGCGCCGATCTGGCAGGCGCGGCTGGACGCGCTGGCGTCCGGCCGGCGTCAGGAGCCGGCCGGGCGGTGAGCCCGGGCGCGGGCCGTCGTATGTGACCTATGGGTGAACAGTGCAACGGGTTGATAGTTCGGTCGTCCCGAACTATCGAACTGTGTGCTACTGTCACCGATATGCGACTGCTACCCGAGCCTGCACCCGAGACGCTGACCCTGGCATCGGTGCTTGACGCGCTCGGTGACCCGGTCCGTCTGGAGCTGGTGCGGCGAGCCGCCGTCAACCCCGGGCTGACCTGCGCGGTCGAGGATCTGAACGTGCCGAAGTCGACGCTGACCAATCACTGGCGGACCCTGCGTGAGGCCGGGGTCGTCAGGATGGCCGTCGACGGCCGATATCGGCGGATCTGGCTGCGTACCGACGATCTGGGAGACCGCTTCCCGGAGTTGCTCGATCTGATCCTGCGTCTGGGTGCTGCCGAAAGCGCCGCGGAGCCCGTCGCGCTCAGTGGCCTGACCTAGCGGTAGCACTGCGCCTGCGCCTGCCTTGCAGGACTTTACGGGGGTTTTGCTCATGGAATTTGCCGAGTTAACAGCCACGGACCAGCGCGATCATGAACCGGACTGGCCAGAGGCGTCCGAGGTGCGCCGGGCCCGCGGCGCACTGGCCCGGGCGGCACCCCTGGTGCAGGCCTCCGACATCCGCCGATTACAGGCCCGGCTGGCGGAGCCGGCCTTTCTGCTGCAGGCCGGCGACTGCGCCGAGACCTTCGCGGACAACACGCGGA
Organism: Streptomyces sp. NPDC048288; assembly: GCF_043201555.1. Lineage (NCBI taxonomy): Bacteria > Bacillati > Actinomycetota > Actinomycetes > Kitasatosporales > Streptomycetaceae > Streptomyces > Streptomyces sp. NPDC048288. The sequence goes on along the minus strand of NZ_JBICZD010000006.1, from coordinate 281,340 downwards.
CCTCGGTGGCGAACAGGGTCTCGCTGCTGCGGGCCATGTCCGACGCGATCGAGGCGAGGTCCGGCCGCCCGGTCGTGACCGTCGGCCGGATCGCCGGCCAGTACGCGAAGCCGCGTTCGACGCCGACGGAACGCCGCGCCGGGCTCGCCCTGCCGTCCTATTTCGGCGATGCCGTGAACGGCGCGGACTTCACGGCGGCCGCGCGCACCCCCGACCCCCGGAACCTGGTCCGCGCCCACGAGGAGTCCGCCAGGACCCTCGCCCGCCTGGCGGGATCGGGCGTGTTCAGCTCCCACGAGGCGCTGCTCCTCGACTACGAGCGGCCACAGACCCGCCGTGCCACGGACGAGAGCAGGCTCTACGACCACTCGGCGCATCTGCTCTGGATCGGCGAGCGCACCCGGTCGCTGACCGGGCCCCACATCGACTTCGCCGCCGAGATCGCCAACCCCGTCGCCGTGAAGATCGGCCCGAGCGCCACCCCGACCGTTCTGACGGGCCTGCACGCCGTGCTCAACCCGGACAACGTCCCGGGCCGGCTGGCCTTCATCTTCCGGATGGGCCACCACCGGGCCTACGACCTCGTCTACGCCATGCTGAGCCGCATCCTGGCCGAGGGCTGGGTCGACCGGGTCGTGTGCGACCCGATGCACGGCAACACCGTCGTCAGCCCGGCCGGCGTGAAGACCCGTGTGCTCACCGCGGTCGAGGACGAGGTGCGCGCGTTCTTCGGCGCCTGCAACGACACGGGAATGACTCCGGGCGGCATCCACCTGGAGGTGAGCGGCGACGACGTCACCGAATGTGTCGCCACGCGGGTGGACGACGGATATCTCGCCGTGAACTACCGCAGCGCGTGCGACCCCCGGCTCAACCCGGAACAGGCTTCCTCTCTAGCGCAGCTGGTCGGCGCATTGCTGGTGCCGCACGGGGACTTCGGTCCACGGCGGGAGATGGCGATGTCGGGCCGATAGCGGCTGCCATGTCAGATCCCGCCTCCCCCGGCGGGATTCATCGAGATCGGTAGGGATAAAAGAGGTTCCCCCGTGTCCGCAGAAGTTCGTTCAAGTCGGTCGGTCGTTCTCGCCATGGCCTGCGCAGGGCAGTTCATGGTGCTCCTCGACAGCACCATCGTGGGTGTGGCGCTCCCCGATATGCAGGACCGATTGCACACCAGTCTGTCCGGTCTGCAATGGATCGTCGACGCCTATGTCCTGCTGGTCGCCATGCTGTTGCTCTCCGGCGGCGTCTTCGCCGACCGTTTCGGTCGCAAACGCGTCTATCTCTCCGGTGTGGTGGTGTTCACCCTCGCGTCCGTGCTGTGTGCCTTCGCGCCGTCGCTCGGCTGGCTGATCACCGGGCGGGTGCTCCAGGGCATCGGCGCCGCGGCGCTGAGTCCCGGCTCGCTGGCCCTGCTGGCCGCCGCGTATCCCGTACCGCAGGAACGGGTCAAGGCGATCGGCCTGTGGGCCGGTATCAGCGGTATCGGCCTGGCGGCGGGACCACTGGCCGGCGGCCTCCTGGTGAACGCGTTCGACTGGCGCGCCATCTTCCTCGTCAACGCGCCCATCGGTGTGGTCCTGCTGCTGGCCGCGCTGCCCACCCTGAGCGAGTCCCGCAACCCCCACGCACCCGCCATCGACGTCCCGGGAACGGTGCTGTCCATCCTGGGAGTCGGGGCGCTGACCTACGGGCTGATCGAGGGGGGCGCCAAGGGCTGGACCTCGGGGCCCATCCTGGCCTCCTTCGCCGCCGCGGTGGTGGTCATCGCCGCGTTCATCGTCGTGGAGGGACGCACCCCCACGCCGATGATGCCGCTCAGGCTGTTCCGGAACCCCCTGTTCACGGTGTCCAACGGGGCCATGGTCATGGTCGGGTTCGCGCTCATGGGCTCGGTCTTCTTCTTCTCGCAGTTCTTCGTCACCGTGCAGGGCGCCTCGATCCTGGACTCCGGTCTGGAGACCCTGCCCATCTCGCTCGGCATGGCGCTCGTCAGTCCGTACGCGGGCCGGCTGGCCGCGCGGTACGGCTTCCGGATCGTCGTCACCTCCGGCATGGCGCTGGCCGGGGTGGGGCTGCTGACCCTGGGCTTCGTGCACGCGGAGACCAGTTACTGGAACGTGTGGTGGCGGCTGGCGATCACCGGTGCCGGGTTCGCCCTGTCCATGTCACCGCTGACCGGCGCCGCCATCCAGTCGGTCAGCCCGCAGGAGGGCGGACTCGCCTCGGGCATCAGCAGCACCGCCCGGCAGATCGGCGCGGTGCTCGGCGTGGCGGTGCTCGGCGCCATCGTCACCTCCCGCGAGTCCGGTGGCGCGTCCTTCGAGGCCGGCCTGAACAGCGCCTTCGTCACCGCCGGGGTCGCGTCCCTGCTCACCGCGGTCTGTACCGGCCTGTGGCTGGTGAAGGCGAAGCCCACCGCGGCCCCGGCCCCGGAGCCGCGACCACAGGCGCAGACGGCCGACTGACCTCGGTCGAGCCGTCCTGACACTCCCGGCTCCGCCTCGGCGGCCAGGGCGGCGGACCTCTTCACCGAACCGCCGCCCACCGGCCGCCGCCCAGGGGGCAGCACGGCCCCCCTATCGTACTGACGTTCGAAAATGGTCGTTGGAGGATGCCCGGCCCGGGAAACACGTTCACGGTCAGAGGACTCCAGGTGCTGCGACCCCTCACCGACGGCCGAAGCCGCACATCGGCCGCCCGCTCCCTGAGTATCTCCAGAAAGGCGTCACACGTCCGATGAGTAATGTCATGGCGAATCCGGACCGTCGCAACCGCACGTCGGCCGCACTGTGTGCACTGCTGCCAAGGCTCATCAGGAAGGGAAGTCAGACCGACGACGTTCCCGGGCGGTGTCGGATATGACGCAGGACTCCGCCGTCGCCGCAACGGTGGACCTGGCCGCCCAGGCCGGGCCCCAGTACGCCGATACCGAGATGGACGACGAACTGGTCGTCCGCGTCTACGAATTCACCCTGGCCCACGAGTCCGCCACCCTCTCCCAGGTGGCGACAGCGCTGCGGATCCCGGTGGCCGACGTCAGGCAGGCCGTCGACCTGCTCTGCGAGCTGCGGCTGCTCCGGTTCTCCGAGACCTTCGGCAGCCTCAGGGCAATGTGCCCCGAAGCCGCGCAGAACGAACTGGTCATTCCCCTACAGCAGGCGGTCAACGACAAGCGCAGGGAGCTGGCGGGCATCCACCAGCGACTCCACACCCTCTCCGGCATCTTCAGCACGCTGCGCCGGTCCCGGCAGCCCGATGACAAGGTTGTCTCCCTGCTCGACCCGCAGCAGGCCTGGATGCACCTGGCCGACTCCCTCCACCACTGCACCACGGAGGTCCTGGCCATGCAGCTGTTCGACGGCGGGCCGCGCCAGAGCTTTCCGCCCTGCGAGCTGGCCAAGGCGTCCAACGGGCTGCCGTTCCGGCTGCTCTGCCCGCACTCGGCCCGGGCCAGGTCGACCAGCAGGACCCGGCTGCGTCAGATGGCGGACACGGGCGTCCGGGTCCGCACGACCAACCACGTCTTCGACGACCTGGTCCTCGTCGGCGACGACGCGGCGTTCGTCTCGCACCAGGGACAGGGCGAGGACGTGCCCAGCATCATCGCCGTCTACGAGCCGATGATCATTTCCTTGCTGCACCGCCTGTACGAGTTCGCCTGGCAGTCCGGCACGGACTTCGAATCCGCCGCCGTGTCGTACGGGGAGACGCTGAACGATCTCAACGCCGGCATCCTCAACCTGATGGCACAGGGACTCAAGGACGACGTCGTCGCCCGTCGTATCGGCGTGGGTTCCCGGACCTTCCGCCGCCATATCTCCAACATCATGGACAAGCTGGGCGCCTCCAGCCGGTTCCAGGCGGGGGTCGCCGCGGCCCGGGCCGGGCTCGTCGACGGGCGGCCGCTGGAGGGCTAGCGGCGCGCAGGGCGATCCACGCCGCTGAGCGGGCAACAGCGGAGCTGCTCCGCTGTTGCCCACGGTCACGCCTGGTTACCATGGTTCCTTCACCCAGGAGACCGGAAGCGGACGAGGATGCTGAGAGAGGTCACCGCCACTCGCTACATCGAGCCTCTACGGTCCGGCGGCTCCGTCCCCGGCATCGTCGAGGCCGACGACCTGGGCACCTACGTCGTCAAGTTCACCGGGTCCGCGCAGGGCCGCAAGGCGCTGGTCGCCGAGGTGATCGTGGGGGAGCTGGCGCGGGCGCTGGGCCTGCGCTTCCCCGAGCTGGTCCTGGTGCACTTCGACCCGGCGATCGCCGGGCACGAACCCCACCAGGAGGTGCGGGACCTGCACGTGGCCAGCGGCGGGGTGAACCTCGGCATGGACTTCCTGCCCGGCGCGCGGGACCTCACCCCGGACATCGCCGAGATGTTCCCGGTGCACCCGCTGGAGGCCGGCCGGATCGTCTGGCTGGACGCGCTCACCGTCAACGTCGACCGTACGGTCCACAGCTCCAACCTCATGGTCTGGCCGACCCTCGGCGTCGCGCCCCCGCACCTGTGGCTCATCGACCACGGCGCCGCCCTCGTCTTCCACCACCGCTGGGACACCTCGGCACCCGGGAAGGCGTACGACTTCCGCCATCACGCCCTCGGCCGGTACGGCCCCGACACCCGGGCGGCCGACGCCGAACTCGCCCCCAGGGTCACCGAGAAGCTGCTCCGGGACATCCTCGCCGAGGTCCCGGACGCCTGGCTCACCGACTTCCCGACCCCCGACGAGATGCGCGAGGCCTACGTCGGTTATCTGCTGGCCCGGGTGCGGTCCTCCGCCGAGTGGCTCCCCACCGATTTCCCGGGCCGCGACCAGCTCGCGGCCGAGGAGGCCGCCCGTGCGGCCAGGACCCGACAAGGACGCCCGGGCTGGCTGAAGCAGGTCCCCGACCTGCACGGCAAGCCCGCGGCCCGACAGGATTGGTCGGTGCACCTCGGATGAGCGACAGCGGGCGCGTGGAGATCGAGTACTGCACCCAGTGCCGCTGGCTGCCGCGGGCGGCCTGGCTGGCGCAGGAACTGCTGACCACCTTCGAGACCGAGCTGACGGAGCTGGCGCTGAAGCCGGGCAAGGGCGGCGTCTTCGTCGTCCGGGTCGGTGACGAGGTGGTGTGGGACCGGCGCGACCAGGGCTTCCCCGAGCCGACGGCCGTGAAGCAGGCCGTACGCGACCGAGTGGCCCCGGGAAGGTCCCTGGGCCACTCGGACAAGCCTGCTCCCTGAGGACTCGGCGGGGCTCAGCCCCGCAGCTGCTGGTAAGCGGGCAGCGTCAGGAAGTCCGCGTAGTCCTCGTCGAGCGAGACCTGGAGCAGCAGGTCGTGGGCCTGCTGCCAGTGGCCGGCCGCGAAGGCCTCCTCGCCGATCTCCGCGCGGATGGCGGCGAGTTCCTCGGCGGCGACCTTGCGGGCCAGCTCGGGCGTGGCCTTCTCGCCGTTCTCGAACTGCACCCCCGCGTTGATCCACTGCCAGATCTGCGAGCGGGAGATCTCGGCGGTGGCCGCGTCCTCCATGAGGTTGAAGATGGCCACCGCGCCGAGCCCGCGCAGCCACGCCTCGATGTAACGGATGCCCACCTGGACGGCGTTGACCAGCCCGGGGTAGGTCGGCTTCGCCTCCAGCGAGTCGACCGCGATCAGCTCGGCGGCCTCGACGTGCACGTCCTCGCGCAGCCGGTCCTTCTGGTTCGGCTTCTCGCCGAGGACCCGGTCGAAGGACTCCATGGCGATCGGGACCAGGTCGGGGTGGGCGACCCAGGAGCCGTCGAACCCGTCGTTCGCCTCACGGTCCTTGTCGGCGCGGACCTTCTCGAAGGCCACCTTGTTGACCTCGGCGTCCCGGCGGGACGGGATGAAGGCCGCCATGCCGCCGATCGCGTGCGCGCCGCGCTTGTGGCAGGTGCGGACGAGGAGTTCGGTGTACGCCCGCATGAACGGGGCGGTCATCGTCACGGCGTTGCGGTCCGGCAGCACGAACCGGGGCCCGCCGTCCCGGAAGTTCTTGACGATGGAGAACAGGTAGTCCCAGCGCCCGGCGTTCAACCCCGAGGCGTGGTCCCGCAGTTCGTAGAGGATCTCCTCCATCTCGTACGCGGCCGTGATCGTCTCGATCAGCACGGTGGCGCGGACGGTGCCCTGCGGGATGCCGACGTGGTCCTGCGCGAAGACGAACACGTCGTTCCAGAGCCGGGCTTCGAGGTGCGACTCGGTCTTCGGGAGGTAGAAGTACGGCCCCTTGCCGAGGTCGAGCAGCCGTTGCGCGTTGTGGAAGAAGTAGAGCCCGAAGTCCACGAAGGCGCCCGGCACCTGCTCGCCGTCGACCTCGACGTGCCGCTCGTTCAGATGCCAGCCGCGCGGCCGCATCACGACCGTCGCCAGCTCCTCGTCCGGGCGCAGCGCGTACGACTTCCCGCTCGCCGGGTCGGTGAAGTCGATGCTCCGGCGGTAGGCGTCGATCAGGTTCAGCTGGCCCAGGACGACGTTCTCCCAGGTCGGCGCGGAGGCGTCCTCGAAGTCCGCGAGCCAGATCCGGGCGCCCGAGTTGAGGGCGTTGATCGTCATCTTGCGGTCGGTGGGGCCGGTGATCTCGACCCGGCGGTCGTTCAGGGCCGCGGGGGAGGGGGCCACCTTCCAGGAGTCGTCCGCGCGGATCGCGGCGGTCTCCGGGAGGAAGTCGAGCGTGGAGGTGCGGGCGATCTCGGCGCGGCGCCCGGCACGGCGGGCGAGGAGTTCGGCACGGCGCGGCGAGAACCGCCGGTGCAGCTCGGCCACGAAGGCGAGCGCCGCGTCGGTGAGGACCTCCTCCTGCCGGGGCAGGGGCTCGGCGTCGACGATGGCCAGCGGAGACGGCGCTGGTGCGGACATGAGCTGTCACTTCCTTCAGCGGTGGCACCGGGTGCCAGTCGTTCCGGGTAGAGCGAAGCGCACCCGATCAGGGGCCGGGTGCTTCTGAACAGTGGATACTAGTTTCCTCATTGTGGAAGTTCAATGGTTTGTTGATGTCGAGATTCTCCGGGTCGAGCGAAGGTGGCGCCCGGTGCCACCCCGCTCACTCAAGGTGGCCCAGGTCGGCCTCGGTGTCGATGTCGTACGGCTCGGCGACGTCCCCGCACTCGACGAGCGTGATCGCCTCCTCGTGGGCCTTGAGATAGGCGCGGGCGCCCCGGTCGCCGGTCGCGCTCGCGGCGATCCCCGCCCAGTGGGCCGAGCCGAACAGCACGGGATGCCCGCGCACGCCGTCGTACGCGGCCGACACCAGCGAGTTCCGGTCCCGGTAGCCGCCGAGCACCCGCGCCACGGCCGCGCCCCCGATCCCCGGCTGGTCCACCAGCGAGACGACCACGGCCGGCACCCCGGCCCCCGCCAGCGACTCCAGCCCCACCCGGAGCGAGGACCCCATCCCCTCGGCCCAGTCCGGGTTCTCCACGACCACGCAGCCGTCCAGCCCGGCCCGTTCCCGCACCTCGTCCGCCCGCGCCCCCAGAACCACGTGGACCGGCCCGCAGCCGCCCGCGCGCAGCACCCCGACCGCGTACTCCACGAGCGGCCGCCCCCGGTGCGTCAGCAGGGCCTTGGGCCGCCCGCCGAGCCGTCTGCCACCGCCGGCGGCGAGCAGCAGCCCGGCGATCTGGTCATGCGTGTCCGTCATGCGTCCTGCATACCCGACGCCGGACCGGGCGGCGGGTTCCGCAGGGCTGAATTTCGGTCCGTGCTGTAGCGCTCTCCGTACGTGAGGGCGTTTACTGACCCGCGTCCCCAGGCGCCCGACCAACGCCACGGGACACCTGGCGAGGGGGGAGAGCTGTGTTGCGGAGCTTGGGACAGAGGCCAGTGACCGGCAGCGACGATGATCCGAGGGTGACGGAACTACGCACGGCGGTCTCCCGCCTGCGCCGTGAACTCGCCGCACACCCGGCCGAGTTCCCGGACCGCGTCATAGCGGAGGACGAACTGGCCGCCCTCGCGGCCATGGCCACCGGCGGCATGCCCGAAATCCCCCGCCTGCGCCGCTCCCTGTTACTGATCGCGGGCGCCATCGGCTCCGTCAGCGCCCTGTCCCGCGGCCTCTCGGACGTACGCGAGGCGGTCGACCTGTTCGGGGAGACGCCGAGGACTTGAAGGCGAAGGGCGCGGTCATTCACCTAGGGGCGCGGGGCCCCTGTCGACATGCGGCTCCGCCGCGTGGGCGCGACCAGCCACGCACAACCCGCACCCGCCAACGGTGAACCGGCCCCTACCCCTCAGGCCCCCGAACTCGCCAACGCCTGGGACAACTCCACAGCCACCTGCTGCAGCACCGGCACGATCTTCTCCGTCGCCGCCTCCGTGACCCGCCCCGCGGGCCCGGAGATCGAAATGGCCGCCGCGGTGGGCGAGTCCGGCACGGACACCGCCAGGCACCGCACCCCGACCTCCTGCTCGTTGTCGTCCACGGCATACCCCAGCCGGCGCACCTCCTCCAGCGCGCCGAGGAAGCCGTCCGGTGTCGTAATGGTCTTCTCCGTCGCCGCAGGCATCCCCGTCCGCCCCAGCAACGCCCGCACCTCGGCGTCCGGCACGTTCGCCAGCAAGGCCTTCCCCACCCCGGTCGAGTGCGGCAGCACCCGGCGTCCCACCTCGGTGAACATCCTCATCGAGTGCTTCGACGGCACCTGCGCCACGTACACGATCTCGTCCCCGTCGAGCAGCGCCATGTTCGCCGTCTCCCCGGTCTCGTCGACCAGCCGCGCGAGGTACGGCCGCGCCCAGGTCCCCAGCAGCCGGGACGCCGACTCGCCGAGCCGGATCAGCCGGGGCCCGAGCGCGTACCGCCGGTTGGCCTGCTGGCGCACATAGCCGCAGGCGACCAGCGTGCGCATCAGCCGGTGGATCGTCGGCAACGGCAGCCCGCTGCTCGCGGACAGCTCGCTGAGGCCGACCTCGCCGCCCGCGTCCGCCATCCGCTCCAGCAGATCGAAGGCGCGCTCGAGGGACTGGACCCCGCCGCCGGACTTGGCGGAGTCGGTGGTGCTGGCGCTGGACGTCGGCACGGCGCGTTCCTTTCGGGACTGACAGGAAGGGCAGCAGCCTACCCGGCAGTCGGTTGACTCCCCGGTCGTACATAGCTACGTTCTGCTTGCCGGAATTGTAATTCCGCTTTGTGGAAACGTCCAGAGTGGACGCCCGCGTGGCCCCGAGAAGCAGTGTGCCCTTGACGGCGCGGGGGCGGGAGTGAAGACTCCTTCAACAGAACGTTGAATTCCATTACGTGGGTGTAAATCCCGTTTCCTGGAAGTAAAACGGCGGCAGAGAGAGGGGTCCGGGTGTCCGACGCTGAACTGGTGCTGCGCTCGACGCGCGTCATCACCCCGGAGGGGACACGGGCCGCCTCGGTCACCGTGTCCGCCGGGACGATCACGGCCGTACTGCCCCACGACGCCCCCGTCCCGGAGGGCGCCCGCCTGGAGGACCTCGGCGACGACGTCCTGCTGCCGGGCCTGGTGGACACCCACGTCCACGTGAACGATCCGGGCCGTACCGAGTGGGAGGGCTTCTGGACCGCCACGCGCGCGGCGGCGGCCGGCGGCATCACCACCCTCGTCGACATGCCGCTCAACTCCCTCCCGCCGACCACGACCGTCGACCACCTCCGGGTCAAACAGGAGGTCGCGGCCGACAAGGCGCACATCGACGTCGGCTTCTGGGGCGGCGCGCTGCCCGACAACGTCAAGGAGTTGCGCCCGCTGCACGAGGCCGGCGTCTTCGGCTTCAAGGCGTTCCTGTCGCCGTCCGGCGTGGACGAGTTCCCGCACCTCGACCAGGAGCAGCTCGCCCGGTCGCTGGCGGAGATCGCCTCCTTCGGCGGCCTGCTGATCGTGCACGCCGAGGACCCGCACCACCTGGCAGCCGCCCCGCAGCACGGCGGCCCGAAGTACGCCGACTTCCTCGCCTCCCGCCCGCGCGACGCCGAGGACACCGCGATCGCCCAGCTGATCGCCCAGGCGAAACGCCTCGACGCGCGCGTGCACGTCCTGCACCTGTCCTCGTCCGACGCGCTGCCCCTGATCGCGGCGGCCAAGGCGGAGGGCGTCCGGCTCACCGTCGAGACCTGCCCGCACTACCTCACCCTCACCGCCGAGGAAGTCCCCGACGGCGCCAGCGAGTTCAAGTGCTGCCCGCCGATCCGCGAGGCGGCCAACCAGGACCTGCTCTGGCAGGCACTGGCCGACGGCACCATCGACTGCGTGGTCACCGACCACTCGCCCGCCACGGCCGACCTGAAGACCGACGACTTCGCGACCGCCTGGGGCGGCATCTCCGGCCTCCAGCTCAGCCTCGCCGCCGTGTGGACGGAGGCCCGCGGGCGCGGCCACGGTCTGGAGGACGTGGTCCGCTGGATGTCGGCCCGCACGGCCGCGCTCGTCGGCCTCGACGACCGCAAGGGCGCCATCGCACCCGGCCGGGACGCCGACTTCGCGGTCCTCGCGCCCGACGCGACCTTCACCGTGGATCCGGCGGGCCTGCAGCACCGCAACCGGGTCACCGCGTACGCCGGCAGGACCCTGTACGGCGTCGTGAGGTCGACCTGGCTGCGCGGCGAACGCATCGTCGCGGACGGCGTGTTCACGCCCCCGACGGGCCGCCTCCTCACCCGTACCCCCTGACCTTCCGCTCCCTCCCGCACCCGCAGCGGCCGACACCCGAAAGGAAGACCTTCTTTGACGGCCATCCCGAGCTTCACCGGCGACGCGCACCCCTACTCCGGCGGCGACCCGTACGCGGACTACCGCACCGCCGACTTCCCCTTCACCCGGTACGTCGACCTCGCGGGCAGGCAGCTCGGCGCCGGTGTCATCGCCGCCAACGACGAGTTCTTCGCCCAGCGGGAGAACCTGCTGGTGCCCGGGCGGGCCGAGTTCGACCCCGAGCACTTCGGGCACAAGGGCAAGATCATGGACGGCTGGGAGACCCGCCGCAGGCGCGGTGTCTCGGCCGAGCACCCCTGGCCGACGGCCGAGGACCACGACTGGGCGCTGGTCCGCCTCGGCGCCCCCGGTGTCGTCCGCGGGATCGTCGTCGACACGGCCCACTTCCGCGGCAACTACCCGCAGGCGGTGTCGGTCGAGGGCACCTCGGTCGCCGGCTCCCCGTCCCCGCGGGAACTGCTCGGCGACGACGTGAAGTGGACGACCCTCGTCCCCCGCACCCCCGTCGGCGGCCACGCGGCGAACGGCTTCGCCGTCTCCGTCGAACAGCGCTTCACCCACCTGCGCGTCAACCAGCACCCCGACGGCGGCATCGCGCGGCTGCGGGTGTACGGCGAGGTTGTCCCGGACCCGGGCTGGCTCGCCGCGCTCGGCACGTTCGACGTGGCCGCCCTGGAGAACGGCGGCCGGGTCGAGGACGCCTCCGACCTCTTCTACTCCCCGGCCACCAACACCATCCAGCCGGGCCGCTCCCGCAAGATGGACGACGGCTGGGAGACCCGCCGGCGCCGCGACCGGGGCAACGACTGGATCCGCTACCGGCTGGCGGCCCAGTCCCAGATCCGCGCCGTCGAGATCGACACGGCGTACCTGAAGGGCAACAGCGCGGGCTGGGCGTCGGTGTCCGTCAGGGACGGCGAGGACGGCACCTGGACGGAGCTCCTCCCGCGCACCCGCCTCCAGCCCGACACGAACCACCGCTTCGTCCTGGCCGCCCCGGCCGTGGGCACGCACGCGCGCGTGGACATCTTCCCGGACGGCGGCATCTCCCGCCTCCGCCTGCACGGCTCGCTCACCGAGGCGGGCACCGCCGAACTCGCCGCCCGCCACCAGGAACTGGGCGGCTGACCCCACAAGGCGCACCGGCCCCCGGCGCCGGTGCGCCTCGCTGTGGTTGCTCCCGTCGGCATCGACGAGGCGGGGGCATCCGATGGGCGTGCTGCTGTACTACCCGACGGTGAATCCGCCCACCGGGATCCTCCAGGCCCACCGGGATCCTCCAGGCCGAACGGACCGAACGGACCGAACGGACCGAACGGACCGAACGGACCGAACGGACCGAACGGACCGAACGGACCGAACGGGCCGAACAGGCCGAGCCGGAGGCGCCCGGCTCGGCCCGCTGAACGTCGGCGTCAGGCCGCGTGGCCGCCGTCCACCGCGAACTCCGCGCCCGTGACGTAGTCCGCGCCGGCGAGATACGCCACCGTCGCGGCCACCTCGTCCGCCGTGCCGAAGCGCCCCAGCGCCGTCATCGCGGCCTGCCCGGCCGCGTAGGGGCCGTCCGCCGGGTTCATGTCGGTGTCGGTCGGCCCGGGGTGCACGATGTTCGCGGTGATCCCGCGCTCCCCGAGCTCGCGCGCCAACGCCTTCGTCAGGCCGGCCAGGGCCGACTTGCTGGTCGCGTACAGGGTTCCGCCGGGCCCCGGCACCCGGTGCGTCATGCAGGTGCCGATCGTGATGATCCGTCCGCCGGCCGTCATCCGCGCGGCCGCCGCCTGCGAGGCCAGGAACACCCCGCGGACGTTCACCGCCAGGACCCGGTCGACATCGTCGAGCGACAGGCCGGACAGCGGCCCGAGCACGCCCAGGCCGACGTTGTTCACCAGCACGTCGAAGCCGCCCAGGGCGGCGGCCGTACGCTCCACCGCGCCCGCCGCCTCGTCCGCGTCCGAGGAGTCCGCGCGCAGCGCCACCGCCCGCCGCCCCAGCGCCTCGGCCCGCCGTACGACGTCCTCGGCCGCCTCCTTGCCGTGTACGTAGGTGACGGCCACGTCCGCGCCCTCGCGGGCGAGCCGCAGCGCCGTCGCCGCGCCGATGCCCCGGCTGCCGCCGGTCACCAGGGCCACCCTGCCGTGCAGGGATCCGTAAGTCGTTGTCATGGATCCATCCCAGCGGCCGGGGCACCGGGGTGCTGGCGGGGAACCGACGCCGAGTTCGGGAGACGGGCGAGAGCGCGGGCCGGTGGAACTCTTCGGACCGGTTCCGGCGTTCTTCCCTCGTGACCCTTCAGCAAGAGATCGTCGGCAACGCCATGCAGATGGCGGTCGTCAACCTGTACCCCGGCCAGACCGTGTACTGCGAGGCCGGCAAGTTCCTGTTCAAGACGGCGAACGTGACCATGGAGACCCGGCTCGGCGGCCCGAACGGCGGCGGGCAGCCGCAGGGCGGCGGTGGCGGCGGCATGGGCGGCATGCTGCGCCAGGCCATGGGCACCGCCATGCAGGTCGGCCAGCGCATGCTCGCCGGTGAGTCGCTGGCGTTCCAGTACTTCACCGCCCAGGGCGGCGAGGGCACCGTCGGCTTCGCGGGCGTGCTCCCCGGCGAGATGCGCGCGCTGGAACTGGACGGCACGCGCGCGTGGTTCGCCGAGAAGGACGCCTTCGTGGCGGCCGAGTCCAGCGTCGAGTTCGGCATCGCCTTCCAGGGCGGCCGCACCGGCATGAGCGGCGGCGAGGGCTTCATCCTGGAGAAGTTCACCGGCCGCGGCACGGTGATCATCGCCGGCGCGGGCAACTTCATCGACCTCAACCCCGCCGACTTCGGCGGCCGTATCGAGGTCGACACGGGCTGTGTCGTCGCCTTCGAGGAGGGCATCCAGTACGGCGTCCAGCGCATCGGCGGCCTCAACCGCCAGGGCCTCATGAACGCCGTCTTCGGCGGCGAGGGCCTCTCCCTGGCCACCCTGGAGGGCCACGGCCGGGTGATCCTGCAGTCGCTCACCATCGAGGGCCTCGCCAACGCCCTGAAGAAGGCCCAGGGCGGCGACAAGCAGGGCCCGACCGGCGGGCTGTTCTCGACGCACGCGGGATGAGAAGCCGGGGCGGCGACCGATGAGTCGCGGGCGCCGCGGGGGTCTGAACCGATGACAACGGACCCCGTCCCAGGAAGCAGGAACCCGCCATGGGCAAGCTCGTCTCCACCATGTTCGTCACCCTCGACGGCGTCTACCAGGCGCCCGGCGGCCCCGAGGAGGACCCCAGTGGCGGCTTCACGCACGGCGGCTGGAGCTTCCACTACGGCGACGAGGACTTCGGCCGGTTCGTGACCGAGGTCTTCGACCGGGCCGGCGCCTTCCTGCTGGGCCGCCGTACGTACGACATCTTCGCCGCCTACTGGCCGAAGGAGACCGACCCGGCCGACCTGGTCGCCGCCAAGCTGAACGCCCTCCCGAAGTACGTCCCCTCCGCGACCCTCACCGACCCCGGCTGGTCCGGCACCACGGTCCTCGGCGGCGACCTCGCCAAGGAGGTCACGACGCTCAGGGAGCGCACCGACGGCGAGCTCCAGGTGCACGGCAGCGGCGCCCTGGTCCGCTCCCTGCTGGACCTCGGCCTCCTCGACGTCCTCCACCTGGTGACGTTCCCGGTCGTGCTGGGCTCCGGCCGCCGTTTCTTCCAGGAGGGCGCCGTGCCGACGAAGTTCCGGCACACCGACGGACGGGTCACCGGGGCGGGCGTCTCCATCCAGTCGTACGAGGTCGCGGGCCGCCCCGCCTACGGCTCGTACATCGCGGAGCAGCGAGCGGGGCGGCGAAACGCCTAGTCGCAGGTTAACTCCCTGAAAACGAAAGGGACTTGACGGGAAATTCTTCGGACTTGTCATTGACATGCCACTGTCTACGCGCGTCATCATGGAGCCATGAGATTCCCCCCACGAATCACCCGCATCGGCGCCGCCGGCGCCCTGCTGTCCGCCCTCCTGGTCGGCGGCACCGTCACCGCCGCCACCACGGCGGACGCGGCTGCCGCCTCGGTCGGCAGCATCTGCTACAGCGACCTGCCCTCGCAGGCGTACGACACGCTCGACCTGATCGCGTCGGACGGTCCGTTCCCGTACTCGCAGGACGGGACCGTCTTCCGCAACCAGGAGGGCGTCCTGCCGAGCCAGCCCAGCGGCTACTACCACGAGTACACCGTGAAGACGCCCGGTTCCTCCACGCGCGGCGCACGACGCATCGTGACCGGCGAGGAGTACCAGGAGGACTACTACACGGCGGACCACTACGTCACGTTCGACCTGATCGACTTCGGCTGCTGACACGCTGACCGAACCGACCGGTCGACCGCCAGGAACGGCGCGACCAGCCGGAGGTCCGGTCCGCGTTCAGCCGGACCTCCGGCTCTCCGCGACGGCGAACAGCGCGCACGCCGGCACGATCAGCGTGACGCTCGCGTACACGCCGTAGCCGTCGAGGAGGCCCAGCCGGCGCAGGAGGCCCACCCGCCAGTGGGTGAACTCGTGCAGCAGGCCGAGCACACCTTGCAGCAGAGCGACGAATCCGAGCACTTCCAGCAGCTGTCTCACGGCACGACCCTCGCCCCACGGCTTCCCCCCATGCCATCGGCCGTGGGGCGAGTCGTCGCCGTCACAAGGCCGCGCCCTCGCGCGCGTGGTCCGTCGAAAGTCCACGCGCGCACGACTTTGGTCGACGATCCCGTGCGCGGGGCGGTCCCGCGGACCGGGCCTGCGTAGATTTGTCGACCGTGAGCGGTGACATCCCAGTACGGACGTTCGAGGGCCGACGGTGGCTCTTCCCGTCCTCCGTGCTCCATGAACTCGATGCCGACCCCGACCGGGCCGGACGGCGCCCCCGCCGTACCGCGCGGGACTGGCTCGTCGACTTCAGCTGCTTCCTGCTGGCCGTCCTGGTGGGCGCGGCCGGCGCGAAGACCGTCCGGCAGGAGACGGACCTCCCGCACGCCTTCGCCGTCGCCGACCTGCTGATCGGCGGCCTCGCCTGCGGCGCGGTCTGGCTGCGCCGCCGCTGGCCGCTCGGCCTGGCGCTGGCGATGATCCCGGTCAGCTTCGTCTCCGCCACCGCGGGCGGCGCCTCCATGGTCGCCCTGTTCACGGTGGCCGTGCACCGCCCCTTCCGGCACCTGGCCTGGATCACCGTCGTCAACCTCGCCCTGGTCCCGCTCTTCTACTGGCTCCGGCCCGACCCCGACCTGCCCTACCTCGTGGTCGTGGTGCTGGCCTCGCTGATGACCCTGCTGGTGGCCTGCCTCGGCATGTTCGTCCGCACCAAACGGCAGCTGATGCTCACCCTGCGCGACCGCGCCCGGCGGGCCGAGACCGAGGCCGGGCTGCGCGCCGAACGGGCCCAGCGGCTGGCCCGGGAGGCCATCGCCCGCGAGATGCACGACGTCCTCGCCCACCGGCTGACCCTGCTCAGCGTGCACGCGGGCGCCCTGGAGTTCCGGCCCGACGCGCCCCGGGAGGAGATCGCCCGCGCCGCCGGGGTCATCCGGGAGAGCGCCCACGAGGCCCTCCAGGACCTGCGCGAGATCATCGGCGTGCTGCGCGCGGCCGACGGCGACGAGGCGGGCGGCCGCCCCCAGCCCACCCTGGCCGCACTGGAGGCGCTGGTCGCCGAATCGCGCGGAGCCGGCATGAAGGTGGTGCTGGACAGCCATGTCGGCGACCCGGCGGCGGTCCCCGCCTCCGTCGGCCGCACCGCCTACCGCATCGCCCAGGAGGGCCTCACCAACGCCCGCAAGCACGCCCCGGGCGCCGAGGTCACCGTCCGCGTCACCGGCGCCCCCGGCGACGGCCTGGACATCACCGTGCGCAACCCCGCACCCGAGACCGAGGCCCCGCACGTCCCCGGCTCCGGCCAGGGGCTGATCGGCCTGACCGAACGCGCCACGCTGGCCGGGGGACGCCTCGACCACCGGGCCACCGAGGACGGCGGCTTCGAGGTACGGGCCCGGCTGCCCTGGCCCGCGGCCTGAACGACCCCGTGATGCCCTGCCCGCGTGATTACGTTGGAGCCATGACCGCCGCCACCGCCATCAGACTGCTGCTCGTGGACGACGACCCGCTGGTGCGGGCCGGGCTGTCCCTCATGATGGGCGGCGCCGAGGACATCGAGATCGTCGGGGAGGGCGCCGACGGCGCCGAGGTCGAGGCACTCGTCGACCGCACCCGGCCGGACGTCGTCCTGATGGACATCCGGATGCCGTCCGTGGACGGTCTCACCGCGACCGAGCGGCTGCGTGCCCGCCCGGACGCCCCCGAGGTCGTCGTCCTGACCACCTTCCACGCCGACGAACAGGTGCTGCACGCCCTGCGCGCGGGAGCCGCCGGTTTCGTCCTCAAGGACACCCCGCCCGCCGAGATCGTCGACGCGGTCCGCCGGGTCGCGGCCGGCGACCCCGTCCTGTCGCCCGCCGTCACCCGGCAGCTCATGCGGCACGCGGCGGGCGCCCGGGCCGACACCCGGCAGGCACGCGCGCGTGACCGGCTCACCGCCCTCAACGACCGCGAACGCGAGGTCGCCGTCGCGGTCGGCCGGGGCCTCGCCAACGCCGAGATCGCCACCGGCCTCTTCATGAGCGTCGCCACCGTCAAGACCCATGTCTCCCGCATCCTGGCCAAGCTCGGCCTCAACAACCGCGTGCAGATCGCCCTGCTGGCGTACGACGCCGGGCTGCCGGAGGGCGAGGGCACCAATTGAGGGGCCGGTGCGTTGCGGTAGTACCAGGATGACTTCGGGGGACGCGTCCTGAAGGGGGCAGCGCATGACGCGAGTGATCGACCTGAGCGAGTTCGGCGACGGCTTCCGCACCGATCCGCACCCGGTGTACGCCCGGCTGCGCGAGCGCGGCCCGGTGCACCGGGTCCGGCTGCCGGCCGCCGACCAGTACCACGAGACCTGGCTGGTCGTGGGGTACGAGGAGGCGCGCGCGGCGCTCGCCGACCCCCGGCTGGCCAAGGACACCGGCAGGATCGGCTTCCGGTTCATGGACGAGGAGCTGATCGGCAGATACCTGCTGGTCGCCGACCCGCCCCAGCACACCCGGCTGCGCTCCATCGTCACCCGCGCCTTCACCGCCCGGCGGGTGGCCGAACTGGAGCCGCGGATCCAGGAGATCACCGGCCGGCTGCTCGACGAGATGCTCCCGCGCGGCCGCGCCGACCTCATCGACGCCCTCGCCTACCCCCTGCCGATCACCGTGATCAGCGAACTGCTCGGCGTCCCCGAGCTGGACCGCGAGCGGTTCCGGAAACTCTCCAACGAGGTCGTCGCGCCCAGCGATCCGGGCAGCGAGTACGACTCCTTCGTCGCGCTCGCCGAGTACCTGAAGGAGCTCATCGAGGACAAGCGGTGCGCGGGCCCCGGCGGCGACCTGCTCAGCGACCTGATCCGCACCACCGCCGAGGACGGCGACCGCCTCTCCGTCGAGGAACTGCGCGGAATGGCCTACGTCCTGCTGATCGCCGGCCACGAGACCACCGTCAACCTCATCGGCAACGGCGTCCTCGCCCTGCTCACCCACCCGGACCAACTCGCCGATCTGCGCGCCGACATGAGCCTCCTGGAGGGCGCGGTCGAGGAGGTGCTGCGCTGGGAGGGCCCGGTGGAGAACGCGACGTACCGGTACGCCGCCGAGCCCCTGGAGATCGCCGGCGCCGCCGTCGGCCGGGGCGAACCCGTGATGATCGGCCTCACCGCCGCCGACCGGGACGGCGCCCGCTATCCCGAGCCCGACCGCTTCGACATCCGCCGGGACAACCGCGGCCACCTCGCCTTCGGCCACGGCATCCACTACTGCCTGGGCGCACCCCTGGCCCGCCTGGAGGGCCGCATCGCCCTGCGCGCCCTGCTGGAGCGCGCCCCGCACCTGTCCCTGGACGGCCCGCAGGGGGAGTGGCTGCCGGGCACCCTGATGAGAGGCGTGCGGCGACTCCCCGTCCGCTGGTAGCCCCGTCCGCTGGTGGCCCTGTCCGCTGGTGGCCCTGTCCGCTGGTGGCACCCCGGTCCGCCCCCCTGCGCCGCCGGTCAGGCCAGGCGGTCCGGGATCTCCGCCAGTGCCACCGGTCTTCGCTCGTGCCGGGAGAGTTCGCAGGCCTCGGCGATCCGCAGCGCCTGGAGGGCCTCGCGGCCGTCGCACGGGTTGGCCAGGGCGCCGCGGACCACGTCGACGAAGGCGCACAGCTCGGCCTCGTAGGCGGGCCCGAACCGCTCCAGGAAGCCGGGCCAGGGCTTGTCCGCGGGCGGCGGCCCGGTCGGCTCGGTCGAGGCCACCGGCGTACGGTCGTCGAGGCCGACCACCACGGTGTCGCGCTCGCCGGAGAGCTCCATCCGCACGTCGTACCCGGCGCCGTTCAGCCGGGTCGCCGTCGCCGTGGCGAGCATGCCGTCGTCCAGGGTGAGCACCGCCGCGCCCGTGTCCACGTCCCCGGCCTCGCGGAACATCGCGGGCCCGGCGTCCGAGCCGGTCGCGTACACGTCGACGACCTCCCGGCCGGTCACCCAGCGCAGCACGTCGAAGTCGTGGATCAGGGTGTCCCGGAACAGCCCGCCGGACAGCGGCAGCCACTCCGGCGGGGGCGGCGACTGGTCGGAGGTGAGCGCCCGCACGGTGTGCAGCCGTCCGAGCCGGCCCGAGCGCACGGCCTCCCGGGCGCCGATGTACCCCTTGTCGAAGCGCCGCTGGAAGCCCATCTGCAGGACCGTGCCGGCCTTCTCCACCTCGGCCAGGGCGTGCAGCGTCCCCGGCAGGTCGAGGGCGATCGGCTTCTCGCAGAAGACCGGCAGCCCGGAGCGCGCGGCCCGGCCGATCAGGTCGGCGTGCGCGGAGGTCGCGGTGGTGATCACCACGGCGTCCACGCCCCACTTGAAGATCTCGTCGGTCCCCGGTGCCGCCGTCTCCCCGAGGCGGTGTGCCAGATCCTGGGCCCGCGCCGGGTCCACGTCCGTCAGGATCAGCGATCCGACCTCGCGATTGCGGCTGAGCGTGTTCGCGTGGATGGTGCCGATGCGGCCCGTACCGATGACCCCGATGCGCATGGGAACAAGGTGCTGGTGGACCCCGTGCGCTGTCAATCCGTATGTCCGGACAATCGAACTACACAACTTCCCGTCAACCCGTCACGGAGATACGCTCGGGCCCGTGCCGAAACCAGATGTGGACCCGACCGTCACGCTCGACCTCAGTGTGGACCGGAGCTCGCCGGTGCCGTTGTACTTCCAGCTCGCGCAGCAGCTGGAGGCGGCCATCGAGCACGGCTCGCTCACCCCCGGCAGCCTGCTGGGCAACGAGATCGAGCTGGCCGCACGGCTCGGCCTGTCCCGCCCGACCGTCCGGCAGGCCATCCAGTCCCTCGTCGACAAGGGCCTCCTGGTCCGTCGCCGGGGTGTCGGCACCCAGGTCGTGCACAGCCAGGTGAAACGCCCCCTGGAACTCAGCAGCCTCTACGACGACCTGGAGTCGGCCGGTCAGCGTCCCGCGACGAAGGTGCTGGTCAACACGGTCGTCCCGGCCTCCGCCGAGGTCGCCGCCGCGCTCGGGGTGGCCGAGGGCACCGAGGTGCACCGGGTCGAACGGCTGCGGCTGGCGCACGGCGAGCCGATGGCGTACCTGACCAACTACCTGCCGCCCGGACTGCTCGACCTGGACACCGCGCAGCTGGAGGCGACCGGCCTCTACCGCCTGATGCGGGCCGCCGGGATCACCCTGCACAGCGCCCGCCAGTCGATCGGCGCGCGCGGCGCCACCGGCGCCGAGGGCGAGCGGCTCGCCGAGCCGGAGGGGGCCCCGCTGCTCACCATGCAGCGCACCACGTACGACGACACCGGCCGCGCCGTCGAGTTCGGCGACCACATCTACCGGCCGACCCGCTACTCCTTCGAGTTCCAGCTCCTCGTACGGTCCTGAACGCCGCCCGGAATCCGACATTCCGTCAGTCGTAATGTCCGGACAAATTCACGGTGGAGTGCACCCACCCCTGTCAGGGGTGTACCCCGTGTTCGATACTGATGCTTTTGGGGCAGGCGAGGTCGCCGTCGGTGGTCACCCACGGTGAGCTCGCCCGCCCCTCTCGCACGTATGAGCACGGCAAGAAGGGCACGGCCTCGTGGCACGGTTTCGGACCTGGGTGGGCATCGCGGTGGCGGGGGCGCTGAGCGTCACCCTCGCCGGCTGCAGCAGTACCGGCGGCAAGCGGGCGGAGGACGCCCGCGACGCGGCGGCGGCCCAGGGCAGGGCGGCGGTGAACACCCCCCGCTGGACCTTCGCGATGATCACCCACTCGGGAGACGGCGACACCTTCTGGGACATCGTGCAGAGCGGCGCCGAGCAGGCCGCCCGCAAGGACAACATCCACTTCCTCTACTCGCACGACGACGAGGCCCAGCAGCAGGCGCAGCTCGTGGACGCGGCGGTCGACAAGAAGGTCGACGGCATCATCGTCACCCTCGCCAAGCCCGACGCCCTCAAGGCGGCCGTGGCCCGGGCCGAGAAGGCCGGCATCCCGGTGATCACGGTCAACTCCGGTTCCGCGGAGTCCAAGGCCTTCGGCGCCCTCACGCACATCGGCCAGGACGAGACCATCGCGGGCCAGGCGGTCGGCGACGAGCTGAACCGGCGGGGGAAGAGGAAGGCCCTGTGCGTCCTGCACGAGCAGGGCAACGTCGGCCACGAGCAGCGCTGCGCGGGTGTCGCCGAGAACTTCTCCGGCACGGTCGAGAACCTCTACGTCAACGGCACCAACATGCCCGACGTGCAGTCCTCGATCGAGGCCAAGCTCCAGGCCGACAAGTCCATCGACGCCGTCGTCACCCTCGGGGCGCCGTACGCCGACACCGCCGTGAAGGCGAGGACGGACGCCGGCAGCGAGGCCGAGGTCGACACCTTCGACCTCAACGCCAAGGTCGCCGCCGAACTGGAGAACGGCACCCTCGGCTTCGCCGTGGACCAGCAGCCGTACCTCCAGGGCTACCAGGCGGTCGACCTGCTGTGGCTCTACAAGTACAACGGCGACGTCCTCGGCGGCGGCCGGCCGGTGCTCACCGGTCCGCAGATCATCACCAAGGACCAGGCGGGCGCGCTCGCGAAGTACACCGAGCGGGGCACCCGATGAGCGCGACGCTGGACCAAACTCCTGAAGAGACGTTGGGCGAAACTCCTGAAGAAAGGATTCTGCAGACCTCGGTCCCGCGGAAGCTCCTCTCCCGTCCGGAACTGGGCTCGGTCGTCGGCGCGGTCGCCGTCTTCCTCTTCTTCGCGGTGGCCGCCGACGGCTTCCTGCGCGCCCCCAGCATCAGCACGGTCCTCTACGCCTCCTCGACGATCGGCATCATGGCCGTCCCGGTGGCGCTGCTGATGATCGGCGGCGAGTTCGACCTCTCGGCGGGCGTCCTGGTGACCTCGTCCGCGCTGGTCTCCTCGATGTTCAGCTACCAGATGACGGCGAACACCTGGGTCGGCGTGGGCGTCTCCCTGCTGGTCACCCTCGCCGTCGGCGCCTTCAACGGCTACGTGCTCACCCGCACCCGGCTGCCCAGCTTCATCGTCACCCTGGGCACCTTCCTGATGCTGACCGGCGCGAACCTGGGCCTCACCAAGCTCGTCGACGGCACGGTCTCCACCAAGACCGTCGCCGACATGGAGGGCTTCGCGTCCGCCCGCGCGGTCTTCGCCTCCACCGTCACGGTCGGCGGGGTCGACTTCAAGATCACGATCCTGTGGTGGCTCGCCCTGGTCGCCATGGCCTCCTGGATCCTGCTGCGCACCCGCACCGGCAACTGGATCTTCGCGGTCGGCGGCAACCAGGACGCGGCCCGCGCGGTCGGCGTCCCCGTCGCCAGGACCAAGATCGGCCTCTACATGGGCGTGGCGTTCGGCGCCTGGATCTCCGGCCAGCACCTGCTCTTCTCGTACGACGCCGTCCAGTCCGGCGAGGGCGTCGGCAACGAGCTGATCTACATCATCGCGGCCGTCATCGGCGGCTGCCTGATCACCGGCGGCCACGGCAGCGCGGTCGGCTCGGCGGTCGGCGCGCTCCTCTTCGGCATGACCAGCAAGGGCATCGTCTTCGCCGAGTGGAACCCCGACTGGTTCAAGTTCTTCCTCGGAGCGATGCTGCTCCTCGCGACCCTGCTCAACACCTGGGTCCGCAAGCGCGCGGAGGCCACCGCATGACCCTCGTCCGGCTGACCGACGTCAGCAAGCACTACGGCACCGTCCGCGCCCTGGAAGGCGTCTCCCTGGAGGTCCACGCGGGCGAGATCACCTGCGTCCTCGGCGACAACGGCGCCGGCAAGTCCACGCTCATCAAGATCGTCGCGGGGCTGCACGGCCACGACGGCGGCACCCTGCACATCGACGGCGAGGAGACCACCCTGGCCTCCCCGCGCGACGCCCTCGACCGCGGCATCGCCACCGTCCACCAGGACCTGGCCGTGGTCCCGCTCATGCCGGTCTGGC
The DNA here is from genome assembly GCF_043201555.1 of Streptomyces sp. NPDC048288. Classification (NCBI taxonomy): domain Bacteria; kingdom Bacillati; phylum Actinomycetota; class Actinomycetes; order Kitasatosporales; family Streptomycetaceae; genus Streptomyces; species Streptomyces sp. NPDC048288. The sequence continues at coordinate 258,161 of NZ_JBICZD010000006.1, read as the reverse complement.
GCAACTTCTTCCTCGGCTCCGAGCCCCGCAAGGGCCTTCTCAAACGCCTCGACGTCGACTTCATGCGCCGCACCACCCACACCGAACTCCTCCGCATGGGCATCGACCTCCGCGACGTCGACCAGCCCATCGGCACCCTGTCGGGCGGCGAACGCCAGTGCGTGGCCATCGCACGGGCCGTGTACTTCGGCGCCAAGGTCCTGATCCTCGACGAGCCCACGGCCGCACTGGGCGTGAAGCAGTCAGGTGTGGTCCTGAAATACGTGGCGGCGGCACGCGACCAGGGCCTGGGTGTTGTGTTGATCACCCATAACCCGCATCACGCGTACCTGGTGGGGGACAGGTTCGTGCTGCTCAGGCGAGGCACGATGGTAGGGAGCCACACACGTGAAGCGATCACGCTGGACGAGCTGACCCGCCAGATGGCAGGCGGAAGCGACCTCGAGTCTCTACGCCACGAACTGCAGCGGACCTAGGGGCGCGGGGAACTGCGCGACCAGCCACCGACCACCCGCACCAGGCGACGCACGCGCACCCCCCTTTATGTCCCCCGAACGGCACTCGGCGTCGGCGTGCGGCAGAATCGAGCCCGATGAGCACCTACCGCGACCTCACCGCCCCCATCGGCTCCCGCCGTGCCCCGGTCCTGCGAACCGTCGGCACCCGGGAACGCCGCTCCCACCTGACAGCACCCCGTGTGCCAACGGTGGGCATCGACATCGGCGGCACCAAGGTCATGGCGGGCGTCGTGGACGCCGACGGCAACATCCTGGAGAAACTCCGCACGGAGACCCCGGACAAGTCCAAGAGCCCGAAGGTCGTCGAGGACACGATCGTCGAGCTGGTCCTGGACCTGTCCGACCGGCACGACGTGCACGCGGTCGGCATCGGCGCGGCCGGCTGGGTCGACGCCGACCGCAACCGCGTCCTGTTCGCCCCGCACCTGTCCTGGCGCAACGAGCCGCTGCGCGACCGCCTCGCCGGCCGCCTCGCGGTGCCCGTCCTGGTCGACAACGACGCCAACGCCGCCGCCTGGGCGGAGTGGCGGTTCGGCGCCGGCCGCGGCGAGGACCACCTGGTCATGATCACACTCGGCACCGGCATCGGCGGCGCGATCCTGGAGGACGGCCAGGTCAAGCGCGGCAAGTACGGCGTCGCCGGCGAGTTCGGACACATGCAGGTCGTGCCCGGCGGCCACCGCTGCCCGTGCGGCAACCGCGGCTGCTGGGAGCAGTACAGCTCCGGCAACGCGCTGGTCCGCGAGGCCAAGGAGCTGGCGGCGGCCGACTCCCCGGTGGCGTACGGGATCATCGAGCACGTCAAGGGCAACATCAACGAGATCAGCGGCCCGATGATCACCGAGCTGGCCCGCGAGGGCGACGCGATGTGCATCGAGCTGCTCCAGGACATCGGCCAGTGGCTCGGCGTCGGCATCGCCAACCTCGCCGCCGCCCTCGACCCCTCCTGCTTCGTGATCGGCGGTGGCGTCAGCGCCGCCGACGACCTGCTGATCGGCCCCGCGCGCGACGCGTTCAAGCGCCAGCTCACCGGCCGCGGCTACCGCCCCGAGGCCCGGATCGCCCGAGCCCAGCTGGGCCCCGAGGCCGGCATGGTCGGCGCCGCCGACCTCGCCCGGCTCGTCGCCCGCCGGTTCCGGCGCGCCAACCGGCGCCGGGTGGAGCGGTACGAGCGCTACGAGCGGTACGCGGAGGCCCGCCGTACCCGGGACACCGCATGACCGCTTCGCTGCCCCGCCAGGCCGCGCCGCCCGACGAACCGCACCGCCGTCCGTCCGAGACCCCGGGCCACAAGGCCCGCCGCCGGACGCTCACGCTGCTGATCATCGTGCTGCTCATCGGCGTACCGGCCGGCTATCTGGTGATCTCCGCCAACCAGAGCCGCAACAGCGGCAAGGACAAGGAGTCCAAGTACTCGGCGACCGGCCTCACCGAGGGCTGGCCGTCGAAGGTGCAGCGACGCCTGTACCAGGTGCCGGTCCCGCACCCGGCCGACACGATCGCGTACTACGAGACGAACAACTGGAAGACCAGCCGTCTCTACGTCCAGTTCCGCACCAACAGCGCCGGCCTGGACAGCTTCCTGGAGGGCATGGGCGTCAACCGGGACGCCCTCAAGAAGGACGACATCAGCATCAGCGCCCGCGACCAGAAGATCACCGGCTGGAAGTTCACCGGTCCCGGCGCCTGGTCGGGCCTGACGCACAAGCAGAAGAACCCGGCGCCCACCCAGGACGTGGTCGTGAACACGGCCGACCCCGACTACCCGATGATCTACGTGGTCTCGCGCACCGTCCCGTAGTACCCGGCCGTGGCCGTGGCCGTGGCCGTGGCCGTGGCCGCGGCCGGTCGCCAGGGCCGATTGTCAGACCCCGCCCGTACAGTCGGAGACGTCTGATCCGACAACCGGGCGGGAGGTGGCAGAACGTATGAGCGGCACGGTGACCGAGACCCCAGACGGCGTGCCCGTGCGCCTCGCCGCGATCTATCTGCCCGCCGACCTCCCACGCCACGGCCGGATGGCCTTCTGGGACCCGGAGGGCGCCCCACTGCCCGCCGCCGCGACCGGTTCCGCGACCGAGGACCTGACGGTCGTACGACCGCACGGTGCCGGTGTCCGCCGCCGGCAGGTGCCCGCGCTGACCCTGCCGCTCGCCGAGGCCCTCCCGCTGCTCGTCCGGGCCCGCCGCGACCCGGCCGCCCACCCCGCCACCGCCTGCTGGGGAGCCGCCGCCCAGCACGCGCTGCGGCTCGCCGCCCGAGGCCGCCTGCTGCCCGGCCTGACCCCGGCCGGGCACGACGCCTGGCGGGCCGGCCCGCTGGAACCCGCCGACATCGCCCACCTGCGCGCGGTCGCCGCCGCCCTGCCCGCCGAGGGCCACGCCGTCCCGCTGCCCGGCCCCGGTCCGCTGCTGCTGCCCCGGCCGGAGGCGCTGATCCGCTCCTTCCTGGACGCGGTCGCCGACACCCTGCCCCGCACCCCGGCCGCGCCCCACACCTCGGGCAGGCCCTTCGCCGCCCGCGAGGCACAGCGGCTGCCCGACGCCCGAGAGTGGGCCGCGGAGGTCGCCGCCGGCATGGACGCCGGCGTGCGCATCTCCCTGCGCCTGGACCTCTCGGCGTACGACCTGTTCGACGACGGCGAGGGCGCGCCCCGCGCGGGAGCGGCGATCGTCCAGGTGCACAGCCTCGCCGACCCCACCCTGGTGACCGACGCGGCGGCGCTGTGGGCGGGGCGGTCCGACGCCGCCTTCGGCCCCCGCGCGCGCGTGGACGCGGCACTGGCCGTGCGCCGGGTCGCGCGGGTCTGGCCACCGCTGGACCGGCTCGCGGAACAGGACGTGCCGGACGTGCTCGCGCTCTGCGAGGAGGAGCTGGGCGAGCTGCTCGGGGTGGCGGCGACCAGGCTCTCGGCGGCCGGGGTCGCCGTGCACTGGCCCCGCGACCTGGCACAGGACCTGACCGCCTCGGCCGTCATCCGCCCCGCCCCCGGGTCCGCGACCGACGGCACCGGCTTCTTCGAAGGCGAGGAACTGCTCCAGTTCCGCTGGCAGCTGGCGATCGGCGGCGACCCGCTCAGCGAGGCCGAGATGGACGCGCTCGCCGAGGCACACCGGCCGGTGGTCCGGCTGCGGGACAGCTGGGTACTGGTCGACCCGGCCCTGGTCCGCAAGGCCCGCAAACGCGAACTGGGCCTGCTCGACCCGGTCGACGCGCTCTCCGTGGCGCTCACCGGCGAGGCCGAGGTGGACGGCGAGACCGTCGAGGCGGTCCCCGTCGGCCTCCTCGCGGCCCTCCGCGACCGCCTCACCGCCGGCATCCACCCGGCGGAACCGCCCGCCGGACTGCACGCCACCCTGCGCGACTACCAGCTCCGTGGCCTGGCCTGGCTCGACCTCATGACCTCCCTCGGCCTCGGCGGCTGTCTCGCCGACGACATGGGCCTCGGCAAGACCATCACCGTCATCGCCCTGCACCTCAAGCGGGCCCGGACCGAACCGACCCTGGTGGTCTGCCCGGCCTCCCTGCTGGGCAACTGGCAGCGGGAGATCGCCCGGTTCGCGCCCGGCGTCCCGGTCCGCCGCTTCCACGGCCCCGACCGCACCCTGGACGGCCTCGACGGCGGCTTCGTCCTCACGACCTACGGCACCATGCGCGCCACGGCCGCGCGGCTCGCCGAACAGCCCTGGGGCATGGTCGTCGCCGACGAGGCGCAGCACGTCAAGAACCCCTACTCGGCGACCGCCAAAGCCCTGCGCACGATTCCGTCCCCGGCGCGCGTGGCCCTCACCGGCACCCCCGTGGAGAACAACCTCTCCGAGCTCTGGGCCCTGCTCGACTGGACCACCCCCGGCCTCCTCGGCCCGCTGAAGTCCTTCCGCGCCCGGCACGCGCGTGCCGTGGAGAACGGCGAGGACGCGGAGGCCGTGACCAGGCTCGCCCGCCTGGTCCGCCCCTTCCTCCTCCGCCGCAAGAAGTCCGACCCCGGGATCGTCCCCGAACTCCCGCCCAAGACCGAGACCGACCACCCGGTCCCGCTCACCCGCGAACAGGCCGCCCTGTACGAGGCGGTGGTGCGCGAGTCGCTGCTCGCCATCGAGACCGCGGAGGGCATCGCGCGGCGCGGCCTGGTGCTCAAGCTCCTCGGCGCCCTGAAGCAGATCTGCGACCACCCCGCGCTGTACCTGAAGGAGGACGGCCGCCCGGACACCCTGGCCGCCCGCTCCGGCAAGCTCACCCTGCTCGACGAACTGCTGGACACCGTCCTCGCCGAGGACGGCTCGGTACTGGTCTTCACCCAGTACGTCGGCATGGCCCGCATGATCACCGCGCACCTCCAGGCCCGCGCGGTCCCGGTCGACCTGCTGCACGGCGGCACACCGGTCCCGGAGCGGGAGCGCATGGTCGACCGCTTCCAGGCCGGCGCGACCCCGGTCCTCGTCCTCTCCCTGAAGGCCGCGGGCACCGGACTCAACCTCACCCGCGCGGGCCATGTCGTCCACTTCGACCGCTGGTGGAACCCGGCCGTGGAGGAACAGGCCACCGATCGCGCGTACCGCATCGGCCAGACCCAGCCGGTCCAGGTCCACCGCCTGGTCACCGAGGGCACCGTCGAGGACCGCATCGCCGAGATGCTGGAGTCCAAGCGGGCCCTCGCCGACGCGATCCTCGGCTCCGGCGAGGCCGCCCTGACCGAACTGACCGACCGTGAGCTGTCCGACCTGGTCTCGCTGCGGAGGACGTCATGAGCGAGGGCGGCGAACAGCGGCCGGGCGACGCGGCACGACGCGCACTGCGGGCGGCGCGGGAGCGCGGGGCGGAGACCGGGGGCGCCGGGACGACCACCGGCGAGGGCACGGGCCCGGCGTCGGCGGAGTCGGCCGAGGGCACGGCGCACCGCCCGGAGCAGGCGCCCGGCGCGGCCGGATCCGGAGAACAGGCGTCCGGTGCCGGCTCGCGGGGGAGCGGAGCCATGTCCCCGGGACCGGCACCGGGACCGGCACCGAGGCCGGGAGACGCCGCGCGTCTGGCGCTGCGGACGGCCGTCGCCGCGAAGGTGGCGAAGGGGGCTGTGGAAACCGAGGGAACGGAGGAGGAGGCCACCGCCTCCGGCGGCGCAGGCGGTTCCGGCCGTTCCGGTTCCGGCTTCGGCGGTCCCGATTCCGGCTTCGGACCTCACGAGACCGACGCAGAGGAGACCGCCCCGCACGGAGCCCGGGACGCCGCTACGGATGCGATCCGGGACGCCGTTTCCGACGCAGCACGGGACGCCGCTACGGACGCAGCCCGGCCCGAGCCCGGTGCCGGCGGCGCCCGCCCCGGTGACGTCGCCCGGCAGGCACTGCGTGCGGCCCGCGAGGAGCGGCGGCGGGCCGCAGAGGCCGTGGCAGAGGCGTCCTCGGCGGCACCGGCCCGCGTGGTGCGCCCGCTGCCGTCGCCGCACGCGCCCGCCGCGCCCCGCCACAGCACCGCGCGTGACCTGAAGCAGTTCCTGGCCACCGCGTTCCGGATGCCCCCGGCCGACGACGAGCCCGAGGCCACCGCAGAGGCCGACCTCCCGCCCACGATCGGCACACTAACCGGCGATCCGGCGGCCACGAGCGCCTCCGTCTCCCCACCGCCGACCGGCGACCCGGCGGCCACGAGTACCTCCGCCTCCCCACCGCCCGCCACCTCCCGCCCTCCGGAGACCGACACCCCGAACGCCCCCGCCGCCTATGCCGCTCCGGCCACCCCCGCCGCCCCCCACCTCCCCCGCACCATGGCCACCCCCCACCGCGACACCGAACTCCGCCGTACCTTCCCCTCCCTTTCCCTTCCGTCCCGCGCCGAGGCCGCCGCCTCCGGTGCCGACTTCGCCGAGACCTGGTGGGGCAACGCCTGGGTCAGGGCGCTCGAAGAGGGCGCGTTGGACGTCAAGCGGCTCGCGCGGGGCCGGAGTTATGCCGAGCAGGGGCATGTGGACGCGATCACGGTGACGCCGGGGCTGGTGCTGGCGTATGTGCAGGGGAGCCGGCCCCGGCCGTACCGCGTGCAGCTAGGCCTGCGCACCTTCGGCGAGGACGAGTGGGAGCGGTTCCTGGAGGCCGCCGCCGACCGCCCCGGAGACATCGCGGCGCTGCTGGACAAGGAGCTGCCGCAGGCCCTCGCCGACAGCGGGGTCCCGCTGCTCCCGGGCCCGGGCGAGCTCGAACCCCGGTGCAGCTGCCCGGACTTCGGGCACCCCTGCAAGCACGCGGCCGCCCTCTGCTACCAGACCGCGCGGCTGCTGGACGCCGACCCGTTCGTGCTGCTTCTGCTGCGCGGCCGAGGGGAACGCGAGGTGCTCGACGCGCTGTCCCGCCGCAACGCGGCCCGCGCCGCCCGGGAACGGCAGCCGGCGCCGCTGCCCGGCGTCCGCGCCTCCGAGGCTCTCCTGCCCCGCCGACTCCCGCCGCTGCCGCCCCCGTTGCCGGTTCCGCCGCACCCCGAGCAGCCCCCGGTCTATCCGGGGGTGCCCGGCGGCCCCGACCCCTTCGCGCTGGACCAGCTCGCCACCGACGCCGCCGCCCGCGCCCACGCCCTGCTCGCCACCGGGCGCGACCCGGTCGGCGAACTGACCCTCTGGCAGGACGCGGTGCGGCTCGCCGCCGCCCGCCCCGGTTCCGGCCTGACCGCGTCCACCCGCGCCCTGTACGCGTCCCTCGCGGACGCCGTCGGCCGCACCCCGGGCGACCTGGCGCGCGCGGTCGCCGCCTGGCGCCAGGGCGGCCTGGAGGGGCTGGCCGTCCTGGAGGAGCCCTGGGATCCGCCGGCCGGCCGCTTCGACCGGGCCCGGCCGCTGCTGCTCGCCGCCGACCTGCCGGTGTTCCGCCCCTGGCACAACCACCTCACCCACCCCGCCGGCCACCTCCAGCTCCGCCTGGGCCGGGACGGCCTCTGGTACGCCTACGAGTCGGAACCGGGCCACGACGACTGGTGGCCCAGAGGCACCCCGGACCTGGACCCGGTGGGCGCGCTCACCGGCCTCGGCGCGTCGGACGGCCTGTAGGAGCTGGACTGCGGGAGCAGGACTGATCAAGGGTCCGCCGGCGCACACATGGAATGTGGCCGGTTCTCTGCTCCTCTCCTTCATCGGAATCATCGGAACCCTGATCGGCAGCGGTCTGACGGGTTTCCTCTCCCTGCGCTCCGAGCGCGCCAGACAACAGGCTCTGGAACAACAGGAGGAACGCCAGTCACGGCAGCGCGAGCGGCTCCAGGAACTCGATCTCCGCCTGGAGCACCACCGCTGGCGGCGGGAGCACCGCAAGGCGATCTACGAGGAGTTCGCCGAGAAGTCGCAGACCGCCTGGATCGCGGCCCTCGACTATCACCGAAGCTGTCTGCCCGGTGCGTCGGACGCCGTGCAGCGGGAGGAGAGCCGGCTGCGCGGCAGATCGGCGTACCGGGAGGCCCTGCAGACGTCCTACGCGGTCGAGTTGCAGGGGCCCGACGAGGTGGCCGCCCGGGTGGCCGACTGCATATCCAGCCTGCGGTCCCTGCTGACCTGCGCCGAGGAGGAGGAAGCCAGGGTCGCGGCGGGACCGCTGAGCGAGGACGAGGCGGTGGAGCTGGACCGGCGGATCAACGCGTGCCTCGACGACACACAGGACCGACTACGGCTCTTCACCCGCGCCGGCCGGGCCGCCCTGGACCGCCCCACACCGCCCGCCTGACCCGGTGCGGGAGATCTTCGCAAGGCTCCCACAACCGGGTACGGCTTGCACGGGGTTGCGACCCGGGGACGTGGGATGGGGGGAGATGTGAGAGCGTGCAGGGCGTGAGTGAGACACCGACGAACACCCTGCAATACCGCTTTGACGGGCCGGAAGACGCACCTGTCCTGATCCTCGGTCCCTCACTGGGCACGACATGGCACATGTGGGACCGGCAGATTCCGGAGCTGATCCAGCAGTGGCGGGTGTTCCGCTACGACCTGCCCGGGCACGGCGGCGCCCCGGCGTATCCGGCCGGTTCGGTCGCCGAGCTGACCGCGCGGCTGCTGGCCACGCTGGACTCGGTGGGCGTACAGCGCTTCGGCTACGCGGGCTGTGCGCTCGGCGGTGCCGTCGGCATCGAGCTGGCCCTGCGGCACCCGGAGCGGATCGCCTCGCTCGCGCTGGTCGCCGCCTCGCCCCGGTTCGGGACGGCGGACGAGTTCCGCCAGCGCGGGGTGATCGTGCGCACGAACGGCCTCGACCCGATCGCCCGGACCTCCCCCGACCGCTGGTTCACCGGCGGGTTCGCCGCCGCCCAGCCCGCGATCACGGAGTGGGCCGTCCAGATGGTCCGCACGACCGACCCCGGCTGCTACATCACCGCCTGCGAGGCCCTGGCCGGCTTCGACGTACGGCACGAGGTCGCCCGGGTCGGGATGCCCACGCTCGTCCTGGTCGGCTCGGACGACCAGGTCACCGGGCCCGCCGAGGCCCGCACCCTGGTCGCCGCGATCCCGGACGCCCGGCTCGCGGTGGTGCCCGGCGCCTCCCACCTGGTCCCGGTCGAGCAGCCCGCCGCCGTCACCGACCTGCTGGTCCGGCACTTCTCCACCGCCTGGCAGCCCGCCTACGACTCCACCACCGGCCAGATCGCCATCCCGGCCGCCCCGGTGAAGCCGGTGCTGCCCGCCGTGCCCCTGGCCGTGCCACAGGTCGCGCCCCAGGTCACGCCGATCGCCGCGATCGCCCCGGCCGTCGTACCGCCGCAGCCGCTCGGGCGGCCGGACCCGTACGACGCGGGGCTGAAGGTCCGCCGGGAGGTGCTCGGGGACGCGCACGTGGACCGGGCGCTGGCGCAGGCAGACGAGTTCTCCGGGGACTTCCAGGAGTTCATCACCCGCTACGCCTGGGGCGAGATCTGGGACCGGCCCGGCCTCGACCGGCGCTCGCGCAGCTGTGTCACGCTGACCGCGCTGGTCGCGGGCGGCCACCTGGAGGAGCTGGGCTTCCACGTCCGGGCGGCCCTGCGCAACGGCCTCACCCCGGACGAGATCAAGGAAGTACTGCTGCAGGCGGCGGTGTACTGCGGGGTGCCGGCGGCGAACAGCGCCTTCCGGGTCGCCCAGCAGATCATCCGCGAGGAGACCACCCCCGAGGACTGAGGGACGGCATGGGGGCAGGATGGTGACCATGAAGCTCACCAAGAAGTCCCACTCGTGCGTGCGCCTGGAGAAGGACGGGCGCACGCTGGTGATCGACCCCGGCGGGTTCAGTGAGCAGGACGCGGCGGTCGGCGCCGACGCGATCCTGGTCACGCACGAGCACGCCGACCACTTCGACGAGGGCCGGCTGCGGGCCGCGCTGGACGCCGACCCGGCCGCCGAGATCTGGACCCTGAAGTCCGTCGCGGACCAGCTCGCGGCGGCCTTCCCGGGCCGGGTGCACACCGTCGGCCACGGCGACGCCTTCACCGCGGCCGGCTTCGACGTCCAGGTGCACGGCGAACTGCACGCGGTGATCCACCCCGACATCCCGCGCATCACCAACGTCGGCTACCTCGTCGACGGCGGCAAGGTGTTCCACCCCGGCGACGCGCTCACCGTCCCCGACCACCCGGTCGAGACGCTGATGCTCCCCGTGATGGCCCCCTGGAACAAGATCTCCGAGGTCATCGACTACGTCCGCGAGGTGAAGCCGCAGCGCGCCTACGACATCCACGACGCGCTGCTCACCGACCTGGCCCGGCCGATCTACGACCGCCAGATCGGCGCCCTGGGCGGCGCGGAGCACCTGCGGCTGGCCGCGGGAGGCTCGGCCGACGTCTGAGGCGCGTTGTCAGAGGGGCCCGGTAGGTTGTGGGACATGCGCATCGCGACCTGGAACGTGAACTCGATCACCGCCCGCCTGCCGAGGCTCCTCGCCTGGCTGGAGAGCAGCGGCACCGACGTGCTCTGCCTCCAGGAGGCCAAGCTCGCCGAGGCGCAGTTCCCGTTCGAGCCGCTGCGCGAGCTGGGCTACGAGGCGGCGGTGAACGCCACCGGCCGGTGGAACGGCGTGGCGGTGCTGTCCAGGGTCGGCCTGGAGGACGTCGTCAAGGGCCTGCCCGGCGACCCGGGCTACGAGGGCGCCGAGGAGCCCCGCGCGATCTCGGCGACCTGCGGCCCGGTCCGCGTCTGGTCGGTGTACGTACCGAACGGCCGCGAGGTGGACCACCCGCACTACGCCTACAAGCTCCAGTGGTTCGAGGCGCTGAAGGCCGCCGTCGCCGGGGACGCGGGCGGCAGCCGCCCCTTCGCGGTCCTCGGTGACTACAACGTGGCGCCGACCGACGACGACGTCTTCGACACCGCCGCCTTCGAGGGCCTCACCCATGTCACCCCGGCCGAGCGCGCCGCCCTCACCGCCCTGCGCGGGACCGGCCTGTCCGACGTGGTGCCGCGCCCGCTCAAGTACGACCACCCGTACACCTACTGGGACTACCGCCAGTTGGCCTTCCCGAAGAACCGCGGCATGCGTATCGACCTGGTGTACGGCAACGAAGCATTCGGTAAAGCCGTGCAGGACGCCTATGTCGACCGCGAGGAACGCAAGGGGAAAGGTGCTTCCGATCATGCCCCGGTGGTGGTGGACCTGGAGGTGTGAGTGTCAACCTGGGACCATGAACATCCCCTTTCTGGGCAACAGGCACGGCCACACCGGTGACGTCCACCACACCGCGGACCCCGATCTGCTCGCCGAGTGCGAGCTGTTGCGCGCCCAGGCGGCCGAGGAGGGCGTCGCGCTCGACGACACCCCGGCCTCGCTGGAGGCCCTCGACCAGTTGCTGCCGCGCTGGCGGGACGACGAGGAGACCGTGGCCTGGCTCGGCACCGACGCCGGTCTCTATCTGGGCACCGTACTGATCCGGACCGTGCCGGGCGCGGAGTGGGAGATCCGGGCGGACGGGGAGCCGGTCGTACGGCTGGCCTCCGGGCGGGAGTTCGAGGTCGTCGGGTCCGGCCAGGACTGGGCGGCGAGCGGCGTCCCCGAACTCTCCCAGCTCTACGCGGAGGTCGCCGAGGCCTGACCGCCGTAAATACGGCTAATGCCCGAAAAGTGCGTGTCGTGCACCCGGTTCAGTCGTCGCTGGATAGTTTGCGGCAACCACGACACGGCTGAGAGTGGGTAGGGCTGCGGATGGCCGTCGATCCTCTGATCGAACTGCGGGACGTCAACAAGTACTACGGGGAGCTCCACGTCCTGAGGGACATCGCTCTCACCGTCGGCAAGGGCGAGGTGGTCGTCGTCATCGGCCCCTCGGGGTCGGGAAAGTCGACGCTGTGCCGGACGATCAACCGCCTGGAGGCCGTCGAGTCCGGGACGATCACGCTCGACGGGCAGCCGCTGCCCCAGGAGGGCAAGGCCCTCGCGCGGCTCCGTGCCGAGGTCGGCATGGTCTTCCAGTCCTTCAACCTGTTCGCCCACAAGACCGTCCTGCAGAACGTCTCCCTCGCCCAGATCAAGGTCCGCAAGCTCAAGAAGGAACAGGCCGACCGGCGCTCGCGTGAACTCCTGGACCGGGTGGGCCTGTCGGCGCAAGCCGGGAAGTACCCCGCACAGCTCTCCGGCGGCCAGCAGCAGCGGGTGGCCATCGCCCGCGCCCTCGCCATGGAACCCAAGGCCCTCCTCTTCGACGAGCCCACCTCCGCCCTCGACCCGGAGATGATCAACGAGGTCCTCGAAGTCATGCGGCAGCTCGCCCGGGACGGCATGACCATGGTCGTCGTCACCCACGAGATGGGCTTCGCCCGCTCCGCCGCCCACCGGGTCGTCTTCATGGCCGACGGCCGGATCGTGGAGGACCGCACCCCGGAGGAGTTCTTCACCAACCCGCGCAGCGAGCGCGCCAAGGACTTCCTGTCCAAGATCCTCAAGCACTGAGCGGGGAGCACCACCCATGGTCCGTACCACCCGTGTGCCCGCCGCCCAGCCCAGGTCCGCCGCCCGAGCCCGGTCCGTCGCCCGGGTCCTGCTCACGGTCCTGCTCGTCGGCCTCATCGGCCTCACCGCCGGCGGCTGCGGCAAGGAGGGCAGCCCGCCGGGCAAGGGCCCTGCGGCCGACAGGCTTCCCCACTACGAGATCGCGCAGGGCTTCCGGCTGCCCGACTCCCCGACCTGGAACCGGGCGAAGAAGCGCGGCTACTTCGTCGTCGGCGTCAAGGAGGACCAGCCCTACCTCGGCCAGCGGGACCCGGCCACCGGCGTCTACTCGGGCTTCGACATCGAGATCGCCCGGATGATGTCCGCCTCCCTCGGCCTCGACCCCCAGAAGATCCGCTTCCGGACCATCGCCTCCGCCAACCGCGAGACCGCCCTGCAGAACGGCCAGATCGACTACTACGTCGGCACCTACACCATCAACGACAACCGCAAGAAGCTCGTCGGCTTCGCCGGTCCCTACTACATGGCGGGCCAGTCGCTACTCGTGCGCCGGGACGAGAACGACATCCACGGCCCCGAGGACCTCGCCGGCCGACGCGTCTGCTCGGCGGCCGGTTCGACGCCGTACCAGCGGATCAAGTCCGAGTACCCGAAGGCGGTCCTGGTCGCCTACGACACCTACTCCGTCTGCGTCGACAACCTGCTCACCTACCAGGTCGACGCCGTCACCACCGACGACGCCATCCTCATCGGCTACGCGGCGAAGGCCCCGGACGAACTCAAGGTCGTCGGCAGGCCCTTCTCGAAGGAGCCGTACGGCATCGGCGTCCCGCGCGACGACAACGCCCTGCGCTTCGCGATGGACGACGCCCTGGAGGCACGTGAGAAGAACGGCGACTGGAAGCGGGCCTACGAGGCGACGCTCGGCCTCTCCGGCGTACCGGCCCCGCAGCCGCCCCCGATCGACCGCTATCCCGCGAGCTGAGGGAGGACGGCATGAACGTACTGACCGACAACTTCCACACCTACGCCGAGGGTTTCCTCGGCACCGTCGAACTCACGGTCTACGCCTCGCTGCTGGCGCTGGTCCTCGGCTTCCTGATGGCCGCCTTCCGGGTCGCCCCGGTCGGCTCCCTGCGGATCTTCGGCACGGCCTGGGTCACCGTGCTCCGCAACACCCCGCTCACGCTCCTGTTCTTCGCGGTGCTGCTCGGCCTGCCCCGCTTCGGACTGGTGCTGCCCTTCAAGGTGTTCGCGGTCCTCGCCCTCGGCTGCTACACCTCCGCCTTCATCTGCGAGGCACTGCGCTCGGGCATCAACACCGTGCCCACGGGGCAGGGCGAGGCCGCCCGCAGCCTCGGCATGACCTTCGGGCAGACCCTCAACCTGGTGATCCTGCCCCAGGCGTTCCGGTCGGTGATCCCGCCGATCGGCTCCACCCTCATCGCGCTCGCCAAGAACTCCGCGATCGCGGGCGCGTTCAGCGTCACCGAACTCCTCGGCACCTACAAGACGTTGAGCGAGCTCGGCTACAACATCGTCTGGACCTTCGTCTGGATCGCCGTCGGCTACCTGATCATCACCCTCGCCATCAGCGCCCTCTTCCACGCGATGGAACGCACCTGGGGAGTCGCCCGATGACCGAGGCCGCCACCGCGCTCTACGACATCCCCGGCCCCCGCACCCGCAGGCGCCACCGGCTCTACGGCGCCCTGGCCACCGCCCTGCTCCTCGGCCTGCTCGCCTGGATCCTCTATCTCCTCTTCGACACCGGGCAGTTCACGTACACGAAGTGGATGCCCTTCGCGTACAAGGGGATCCAGGAACTCCTCCTGCGCGGCCTGGGCAACACCCTCAAGGCGTTCGCGATGGCGGCCGTCCTCTCCCTCGCCCTGGGCGGACTGCTGGCCACCGGACGGCTCTCGGACCACCGCCCGGTGCGCTGGCTCGCCACCGTCGTCGTGGAGTTCTTCCGGGCGATGCCCGTCCTCGTGATGATCTTCTTCATCTTCGTGGCGCTGAAGGTCCAGCCGCTGCCCGCCCTGGTCGCCGGACTCACCCTCTACAACGGCTCGGTGCTGGCCGAGGTGTTCCGCTCCGGGGTGCTCAGCGTCGAACGCGGCCAGGGGGAGGCCGCGTTCGCGCTCGGCATGCGCAAGACCCAGGTCATGTCGTACGTCCTGGTGCCCCAGGCCGTCCGGGCCATGCTGCCCGCCATCATCAGCCAGCTCGTGGTCGCCCTGAAGGACACCTCGCTCGGCTATCTCATCACCTACGAGGAGTTCCTCCATGCCGGGAAACTGATCGCGTCGAACCTCGACTACGATTTGCCCTTCATCCCTGTGGTGATGGTGATCTCGCCGATCTACATCGGGATGTGCATGTTGCTCTCGTGGTTCGCCGGCTGGGTGGCCCGGCGGGAGCAGCGCAGTCCGCGGACCGAGGCCGTCGAGGTGGCCCCGGCCGAACCAGGGACGCTGTTGCCGTAGGGGGCAGCAGCCAGGGCCAGGCCCGGCCGGCGGCAGCCGGAGATCACTGCTCGCGCAGCGGGACGGACACGTACGACGGGTCGTCCACCGGCGAGGAGAAGGTCAGCTGCGCGCCGGACGGGTTGTGCTCGATGTAGAGCGGGTCCACCGTGTCGACCACCAGCGCGAGCCGGTGCCCGGCCGGCACGTCGTAGGCCGTGGAGAACAGGTCCAGGTCCACGTCGAACGCCTTGCCGGGCGTCCGGCCGTGCCAGGTGTACGGCGCGTTCGTGACCAGCTTGCCGAGGCCGAGCGGGCCCACGTCGTAGAGGTAGGCGACGAGGGTGCCGCTCTCCTTGGTCGGGGTGAGGGTGGTGTGCAACCGGGCGGTGCCGCGCACCTGTTGTGCGCCGGCGTACCGCTCGGACTGCCAGACGGCGGCCCAGCGGCGCGGCAGCAGCGGGATCGAGGCGACCGGGGGCAGCTGGGCGATCTGGTCGAGGATGCTGGACAGGAAGACGATCCCGCCGTCCGCGCCCGAGTCGACGTTCGCGTGGACGGTGGCCGTGCCCGCGAGGTCGAACTTCCGGCGCGTGGCGCCGACCGACTTCCAGTCCGGATAGCCCTCGTAGCCGCCCGTGGAACGGGACGTGAGTTCCACCGGCTGCTCGCGGTCGATCCCGTTGTCCGCGCCCTTGAGGTAGTGGTCGAACCAGCGCTCGGTGTCCGTCCACACGTCGTTGGGCAGCCCGAACAGTCCGGTCAGCTCGGCGGTGGCGTGGTCGCCGGGGCGCAGCTCCAGCCGCTTGGGGCCGGTCAGCCTGCCGTAGAAGTCGGCGATCTGGTTGGGCGGGAAGATCGTGTCGCCCCAGGCGTTGGCGAGCATGATCGCCGCGCCGTTCTTGTTGATCTGGTCGACATAGGTGGCGGCGGATCGTTTCTTTCCCCAGTCGATCAGTTCCTGTTCCTTGGACAGGTCGCCGGCGAAGAAGTCCTTGAAGACCTGGCTGGTCTCCGCGCTCGGGCGGCCGGTGACCTGGCCGACGCCGTCGAGGAGGGCGGTGGCTTCGGAGTGTTCGGTGCGGCCCGAGTAGATCGAGTCGATCAGGTCGGCCCAGCCGCTGAGCGAGGCGACCGCCTTGATCCGCCGGTCGTGCGCGGCCGCGAGCAGGCTGATGCCGGCGCCGTACGACACGCCCGCCATGCCGATGTGCCCGGCGTCGGAGGGGGTGTTGGCGAGCGCCCAGTCGATCACCTTGGACGCGTCGGCCACATCGGGCGGACCCGCCACCTCGATCCCGCCGCCGGACTGCCAGAAGCCCCGGACGTTGTAGGCCACCACCACATAGCCGGAGTCGGCCAGTTTCTGCGCCTGGGCCAGGTACTGGACCTGGGGGAAGCCCCAGCTCGTGGGCATGACGAGCAGCGGGTAGCGACGCGAGCCGTCGGCGCCCGCGGGCGTGACGACGTTCGCCTTGAGGGCCGTACCGCCGTCGCCGCCGATGTCGACGAACCGGACGCTGTTCTGGGCGGCCTGGGCGGCGGGGGTGAACCCGAGGACGCCTCCGGCGATCAGGGTCGCGGAGACGGCGCCCACGGCGGTCGTACGCAGGGCCTTGCGATGGGTTCCCACAGGTCACTCCCCGTATGTGTCAGAGCAAAGTGACCCGACGGTAACCGCGACCTCTTACTGCAAGTAACCCGTCGGTAAGTTACGTGCGGGTAAAGATTGTTGAAGGGTGCAGGTGTTCAGCCGGCGCGGTGCGAGGCGGGTGCGGGGTCGGTCGCGGCGGGCGGCAGCGGGGCCTGCGCGGCGCGGCTGACGTCCGAGACGAGTTCGACCACGTCCGGGCCGTACGCCTGCGAGTTGACGACCTTGAGGAGCAGCACGAAGGTGCTCTTGCCGTGCTTGCGGGCGAGCCGCTCGTGGTTGCGGGCCAGGTAGCGGGTGGCCGCCTGGTTGGTGATCGCGCGCTGCCCGCAGAAGAGGAACACCGGGCGGGCGTCCGGGCGTTGGCCGGCGGTGAGGCGGGCGAGGAGCACGTACTCCGTGATGCCCGGGTCCAGCCGGTAGCGCTCGGCGCCGATCTGGAAGGCGCCGCGGTTCGGACCCGGCTCCGGGTCCACGTTGACGCGCACACCGGGCAGCATCGCCGACATGTGGGCCAGCATCCGGCGGTTCGACCCCGGCCCGCCCACGCAGAACTCCGTGCGCTCGCCGAAGCCCTGCTGCACGTTGTCCTGGGTCACCATCTGGAGGTTCGCGCCGCAGTCCTTGATCAGCGCGGCCAGCTCCAGGAGCGCGAACACGTCGAAACGGTGGACCGCCGGTTCGGAGGTGGCCGGATCACGGTTGACGACCAGCAGCGACTCCGAGTTCTCCGGCAGCCCGAAGAAGGCCTGCTTGCGGCGCAGCTTCCGTCGCCAGACGTAGGTGCGGGCCAGCCAGCCGAGGGCGGCGCTGATGCCGGCCGCCACCACACCGAGGACAATGTTGCGCAGGTCGTCATTCATGGGCGCGCATGCTAGCGGGCACAGGTGGCCGGAACGTACCCGTGTTCGAAGTGTGGCAGTCATATGACAGTGCCCTGAATGTGCCTGTCGGGGCCGTGGCCCCGCCGATACGCTGCGCGGACGTTCCGGAACTGGAGGTGCGGATGCGTCGCCCTGTCACGCGGAAACTGACGGTCCTGGCGGTCTCGGCCGCCGTGGTGTCGGTGGGAGCGGCAGCGCCGCCGGGCGCCTCCGGCGGGAGCGCGGTGACGAAGGTCCCGGTGGCCGTCGGCTACGGCGGTGCGGTCGCCAGCGTCGACGCGGACGCCTCCGCCGCCGGTATCGAGGTGCTGCGCAAGGGCGGCAACGCGGTCGACGCCGCCGTCGCCACCGCCGCCGCGCTGGGCGTCACCGAGCCGTACTCCTCCGGCATCGGCGGAGGCGGCTACTTCGTCTACTACGACGCCAAGTCCCGTACGGTGCACACGATCGACGGGCGGGAGACCGCGCCGCTCACCGCCGACTCGAACCTGTTCGTCGAGAACGGGCAGCCGCTCGCCTTCGCGGACGCCGTGAGCAGCGGGCTGAGCGTCGGTACGCCGGGGACGCCGGCCACCTGGCAGACGGCGCTGAACCAGTGGGGGAGCGAGCGGCTCTCCACCGTGCTGAAGCCGGCCGAGCGGATAGCCCGTGACGGGTTCACCGTCGACGACACCTTCCGGACGCAGACCGCCGCGAACGAGACACGGTTCCGGTACTTCCCGGACACCGCGAAGCTGTTCCTGCCGGGCGGGCAGCTGCCGGTGGTCGGCTCCACCTTCAAGAACCCCGATCTCGCCCGCACCTACCAGGAGTTGGGGAAGAAGGGGACCGGGGACGTCTACCGGGGAGGCCTCGGCAAGGACATCCTCTCCACGGTCGACAACCCGCCGGTGGACCCGGCTTCGGGGTGGAAGGCGCGCGCGGGCAAGCTGTCCGCGAAGGATCTGGCGGCCTACCGGGCCAAGTCGCAGGCGCCGACCGAGACGTCGTACCGCGGGCTGAAGGTGTACTCGATCGCGCCGTCGTCGTCAGGCGGCACGACGGTCGGGGAGGCCCTCAACATCCTGGAGAACACCGACCTCTCCAAGGCCAGCGAGGTGCAGTACCTGCACCACTTCATCGAGGCGAGCCGGATCTCCTTCGCCGACCGCGGACGGTGGGTCGGTGACCCCGCGTTCGAGGACGTGCCGACGAAGGGGCTGCTGTCCCAGCGGTACGCCGACGAGCGGGCGGCACTCATCCACGACGACTCGGTGCTGACCAGCCCGGTCGCGCCGGGTGACCCCGACGACCCGGGCTCCACGGGGACACCGGCGCCGACCACGTACGAGGGCGAGAACACGACGCACCTCACGGTCGCCGACAAGTGGGGGAACGTCGTCTCCTACACGCTGACCATCGAGCAGACCGGCGGCAGCGCGATCACCGTGCCGGGGCGGGGGTTCCTGCTCAACAACGAGCTGACCGACTTCTCGTTCGCCCCGGCGAACCCCGCGGTGCACGACCCGAACCTGCCCGGGCCCGGGAAGCGGCCGCGGTCCTCCATCTCGCCGACGATCGTGCTGGACAAGGCGAACAAGCCGGTGGTCGCGGTGGGGTCGCCCGGTGGGGCGACCATCATCACCACCGTGCTGCAGGTGCTGACCGAGTTCATTGACCGGCATCTGCCGTTGGTGGACGCGATCGCGGCGCCGCGGGCTTCGCAGCGGAACGCTGCCAAGACCGAGCTGGAGCCGGCGCTGTACAACGACCCCGAGTTGAGGGGGAAGTTGGAGGCGATCGGGCATGTGTTCTCGTTGAATGCGGAGATCGGGGCGGCTACGGGGGTGCAGCGGTTGCCGGGTGGGAAGTGGCTGGCGGCGGCTGAGACCGTGCGGCGAGGGGGAGGGTCCGCCCAAGTGGTGGATCCGGTGCGGTAGTCGGGCGGGTGCGGGTGCGTGGGGGCTGGTCGCGCAGTTCCCCGCGCCCCTATCGGGGCGCTTTGTCCGGGCGGAACTCCAAGCGGCCGCTCGCTGCATCCACGGTTACTTCGCTGCCCTCCGCCAGCGTGCCGTCCAACAACAGGCGTGACAGCTGGTTGTCGACCTCGCGCTGGATGGTGCGGCGCAGGGGGCGGGCGCCGTACTCCGGTTGGTAGCCGTGTTCGGCGAGCCAGTTGACCGCCGGGTCGGTGAAGTGGGCGGTGATGCCCTGGGCGTGGAGCATGCGGCGGGTGTGTTCCAGGAGGAGTTCGGTGATCTGGCGGAGTTGTTCGCCGGTGAGCTGGCGGAAGACGACGATCTCGTCGATGCGGTTGAGGAACTCCGGGCGGAAGTGGTCGCGGAGGGGGCGCAGGACCTGCTCGCGGCGGGCCTCCTCGGTGGCCTCCTCGCCGCCCGGGCCGAAGCCGATACCGGCGC
The DNA here is from genome assembly GCF_043201555.1 of Streptomyces sp. NPDC048288. Lineage (NCBI taxonomy): Bacteria > Bacillati > Actinomycetota > Actinomycetes > Kitasatosporales > Streptomycetaceae > Streptomyces > Streptomyces sp. NPDC048288. The sequence continues at coordinate 238,362 of NZ_JBICZD010000006.1, read as the reverse complement.
CGCGGCGGTTGATCACGTCCGAGCCGAGGTTGCTGGTCATCACGATGACCGTGTTGGTGAAGTCCACGGTGCGGCCCTGGGAGTCGGTGAGGCGGCCGTCGTCCAGGACCTGGAGCAGGATGTTGAAGACGTCCGGGTGGGCCTTCTCGACCTCGTCGAGGAGGAGCAGCGAGTAGGGGTGGCGGCGGACGACCTCGGTGAGCTGGCCGGCCTCCTCGTGGCCGACGTAGCCGGGCGGGGCGCCGACCAGGCGGGAGACCGTGTGGCGCTCCTGGTACTCGCTCATGTCGAGGCGGACCATCCGGTCCTCGCTGCCGAACAGGACCTCGGCGAGCGCGCGGGCCAGTTCGGTCTTGCCGACGCCGGTCGGGCCGAGGAAGAGGAAGCTGCCGATCGGGCGGTGGGGGCTGGCGAGCCCGGCGCGGGAGCGCAGGACCGCCTCGGAGACGGCGGCGACCGCCTCCTCCTGGCCGATGACCCGGTGGTGCAGATGCGCCTCCAGGCCGAGCAGGCGCTCCTTCTCCTCCTGGGTGAGGCTGCTGACCGGGATGCCGGTCTGGCGGGACACCACCTCGGCGATCGCCTCGGCCGTCACCTCCAGGTGCTGGCCCTCGTCGGCCTCGTCCTCGCCGGAGACCTCGGTGATGCGGGTCTTCAACTCGGTGATGCGGTCCCGGAGTTGGGTCGCCCGTTCGTACTGCTCGTCGGCGACCGCCTGGTCCTTGTCCCTGGTCACCTGTTCGATCTCGCGTTCCATCGCCCGGACGTCGCTGCCCTTGGTGCGGGCGCCGAGGCGAACGCGGGCGCCCGCCTGGTCGATGAGGTCGATCGCCTTGTCGGGCAGCCGGCGGTCGGTGAGGTAGCGGTCGGAGAGTTCCACGGCGGCGACCAGGGCCTCGTCGGTGTAGCGGACCTGGTGGTGGGCCTCGTAGCGGTCGCGCAGGCCGCGCAGGATCTCGATGGCGTCCGGGACCGTCGGCTCGGGCACCAGGATCGGCTGGAAGCGGCGGGCCAGCGCCGCGTCCTTCTCGATCTTGCGGAACTCCTCCAGGGTGGTCGCGCCCACGATGTGCAGCTCGCCGCGGGCGAGGGCCGGCTTGAGGATGTTGCCCGCGTCCATCGCCCCGCCCTCACCGCCGCCTCCGGCGCCCACCACGGTGTGCAGCTCGTCGATGAAGACGATCAGCTGGTCGGAGTGGGCGCGGATCTCGTTGACGATGGTGGTCAGGCGCTCCTCGAAGTCGCCCCGGAAGCGGGTGCCCGCGACCACGCCCGGCAGGTCGAGGGCGACGACCCGGCGGCACGACAGCACCTCCGGCACGTCCCCGTCGGCGATCCGCTGGGCCAGGCCCTCGACGATCGCGGTCTTGCCGACGCCCGCGTCACCGATCAGCACCGGGTTGTTCTTGCCGCGCCGGGAGAGCACCTCGATGGTCTGCTCGATCTCGTCGTCGCGGCCGATGACCGGGTCGATCCGGCCCTGCCCGGCCTGCTCGGTCAGATCGCGGCCGTACTTGTCGAGGGTGGGCGTGTTCGTACGGCGCCGGGTGTCCGGGCCGGTGAGGGAACGGTCGGTCTCCGTGGCGTCCGCGGGCAGGCCGGCGGCGGCGAACCGGGCGGCGTTCAGGATGTGCCCGGCGGCCGAGTCCGGGTTCGCGGCGAGTGCGCCCAGGACGTGCTCGGGGCCGATGTAGCCGGTGCCGCTGGCCCGGGCCAGGTCGTGCGCGTCCAGCAGGGCCCGCTTCACGGCGGGGGTGAGCGCGAGCGAGGTCGGCGGGGGCGCCTCGCCGGGCGGGTGCTGGACCGGGCCCGCGCGGTCGTCGATCTCCGTCGCCAGCGAGTCGGGATCGGCGCCGGACCTGCTGAGCAGCGAACGGGTGGGCTCGGCCGTGAGGGCCGCGCGCAGCAGGTGCTCGGTGTCCAGGTCGCGGCTGCCGTGTTCGGCGGCGTACTGGGCGGCGCCCCGGACCAGCTCCCGCGCGGGCTGGCTGAGCAGCCTGCCGATGTCGATCTGGCGGGGACCCTGGCGCCCCCCGCCCTCACCGAAGAAGCGGGCGAGGAACTCGCCGAAGGGGTCCTGTCCGTTGTCGCCCGGTCCGGGGTAGCCGCTGGTCATGAGCGTTCGTTCCGTTCCGGCGTCCCGGCGCCTTGGGGGACGCGCTCGCTGGTCGACGGGCCGGCCCACGCGGGTGCCCCGGCAGGGCCCGGTCACACCACCTTCGCACGCCCGCCGTAGGCGGGCACGTCCAGCGGTTCGGGCGGCGGGCCGACGGACAGGACGGCGTCGGCCTGGGCGGCCAGTTGGGGATCGTGGGTGATCAGGAAGGTGGTGCGGGACGCCATGAGCCGGCGCAGCGGCTCCATCACCCGGCGCGCGGACTCGGCGTCCAGGCCGGTCGTGGGCTCGTCCAGGACGAGGACCGGGGTGTCGCGGACCAGCGCCCGGGCGATGGCCACCCGCCGCTGCTGGCCGCCGGACAGCTGCCGCCCGCCGGGGCCCACCGGAGTGTCGTAGCCGTCGGCGAGCCGCCGGACGAAGCCGTCCACGTCGGCGGCCGCGGCCGCGCGCAGCACGCTCCGCTCGTCGGCGCCGGGACGGCCGTAGGCGATGTTCTCGCGGATGGTGCCGTCGAGGAGCATGGGGTCCTGCGGTACGAGGGTGACCAGCTCGCGCAGCCTGCGCAGCGGCAGGCCGGTGATGTCCCGGCCGTCCAGGAGGATCCGGCCCTCGGTGGGGTCGTAGAAGCGCAGCAGGAGCTTGGCCAGCGTGGACTTGCCCGAGCCGCTGGGGCCGTCGATCAGGACCAGCTGCCCCGGGCGGGCGGTGAAGCCGAGGCCGGTGACGATCCGCCGGTCGCCGCCGGGGTAGGTGAAGCCGACGTTGTCCAGGGTCACCACGCCGGGGCCGGTGCCGTACGCCGGTCGCGCCTCGCTCTGCGCACGGGGGCTCCGGGTGACGGCGGGGCGGGTGTCCAGCACCTCGAAGAGGCGCTCGCAGGCCGCGGTGGCGGCGGAGACGCTCACGGCGAGGCCGCCGAGCGCCTGCACCTGCGGGTAGAGGTAGCCGAGGTAGGCGGCGAAGGCCAGCAGCCCGCCGACCGTCAGCCGGCCCGCCGCGATCTCCCAGGCGCCGACGCCGACCACGGCGAGCACGGACACCGACTCGACGACGTTGGCGAGGGGCAGATAGGCGTTGGCCAGCCGGGCCCGGGCCAGGCTGCTGCGCATCCGGGCGGCACCGCGCCGGTGCACCCGGTCGCGCTCGGTGTCCTGCCGGTTGTACGCCTGGACGACGGGCATGTTCGCGAGGTTCTCGTCGAGCGCGTCGACCAGTTCCCCGTACCGGTCGCGTTCCGTGCGCGACAGCGTCCGGATCGGCCGGGAGAGCCGGCGCGTGGCCAGCCACAGCACCGGGGCCGCGGCGAAGGTGAGCAGGGCCAGCTCCCAGCGCAGCCACAGCGCGGCGCCCGCGAAGAAGAGCAGGCTGACGACGGTGTTGAGCAGTTGCACCGGGCCCGAGGCGACCACGTGCTCCGCCTCGTCGATGTCCCCGGTGAACCGGGCCAGCAGGTCGCCCGGCGGATTGTTCTCGTAGTAGTGCGGAGGCAGCCGCTGCGCGTGCTGGAACACCTCGTCACGGCAGCGCAGCCGGAAACCCTCCTCGGCCCGGCTGGTCAGCTGATGGGCGGCGAACGTTACGGCGGCGCCTATCAGGGCCACCGCGAGCCATAACGCGGCCGGCCTCCAGAATTTCGTCGGCTCGGCCGAGGTGAGTACCTCGTCGGTGAGATAGGAGAAAACCTGGATGGCCGCCGTATCGCATCCGACGGATATCGTCTGGCAGGCCACGGCGGTCCAGAGATGAATTCTTTCCGGCCGGGTGAGCGGCCACAGTCTGCGAAATGCGGTGGCCGGGGAGATTTTCGCGTGCCGCCGGAACATCGCTTTCCTCCCGCCCCGGTTCGGCCCGGGCGCGGACCGGCGAAGGAGGGCATCCCCTCGCCGGTCCGGCTGCCACGGGTGCTGCTATGTCACGAGATCAGCGGCCGGCGGTATTCGGCCGGGGCGGCCGCTGGCCCTGGGGCGGAGGCGGCGGAGGTACCGGGCGCCGCCGCGTGGGCCGGGGGACCGGTACTCGCATGCGCACGTTTTCCATGAGAACTCCTTCGCTGATTTGGGCGGCCTTTTCTCCGCCCGTCACGGATATGTATACGGGCGCATTACGGGGGCTGCTCAGCGGCACAGCGAATTCATGGGTCGGCACGCGGTGATAGGAGACGCTCGGGGATGAGCTGTGTCAGGCCTTTGAATTCCGCTCGGTGAGGATCCGCGGCCCGTCCGCCGTGACGGCCACCGTGTGCTCGACGTGGGCGGCGCGGGAGCCGTCGTCGGTGCGCAGGGTCCAGCCGTCGGGGGCCGCGTGGTAGCCGTCCCGGCCGCTGCCGATCAGCATCGGCTCGATCGCGATGACCATGCCGTGGCGGAGCGGGAGCCCGCGGCCGGGGCGGCCCTCGTTCGGCACCTCCGGGTCCTCGTGCATCCGGCGCCCCACCCCGTGCCCGCCGAAGCCGTGCGGCACGCCGTAACCGGCCTCGCGGCAGACCCGGCCGATCGCGTGCGCGATGTCGCCGATGCGGTTGCCGACGACCGCCGCCGCGATCCCGGCGGCCAGCGCCCGCTCGGCCGTCTCCACGAGCCGTACGTCCTCCGGGCGCGCCCTGCCGACCGTGAAGCTGACCGCCGAGTCGCCGACCCAGCCGTCCAGTTCGGCGCCGCAGTCGATGGAGAGGAGGTCGCCGTCGCGCAGCCGGTAGCCGGTCGGGATGCCGTGCACGATCGCGTCGTTGACCGAGGCGCAGATGACGGCGGGGAACGGGGTCGGCGCGAAGGAGGGCCGGTAGCCGAGGAAGGGGGACGAGGCGCCGGCCTCCCGCAGCACCTCCCGTGCCACCTCGTCCAGCTCCAGGAGCGAGACGCCGACGCCGGCCGCCTCCCGTACGGCCGTCAGGGCCCGCCCCACGACCAGGCCCGCCTCGTGCATCGCGTCGATCGACATGTCCGTCTTCAGTTCCACCATGCCAATTAATATACCGGTTTACTCGACGGGATTAGAATGACGGCATGGTACGCACCCCTCTCACCCCGGAAGAGCGAGAACGCGGCGAGCGGCTCGGGCAGTTGCTGCGCGAGGCGCGCGGCGGCCGGAGCATGACGGAGGTGGCGGCCGTGGCGGGCATCTCGGCCGAGACGCTCCGCAAGATCGAGACCGGCCGGGCGCCGACCCCCGCCTTCTTCACCGTCGCGGCGCTGGCCCGGGCGCTGGGCCTGTCGATGGACGATCTGGTGGAGCGCTGCGCCCTGATCGTCGCCTGACGCGCATCGGTCAAGATCGGGCAATGAGGTCTCTGCGCGCCCGCTGAAAACTCCCCGTAGCAACCCCGTAACACAACTGGTGTTGCCTACGGAGCCGGAGTGTTCCGGTCGGGCGGGAGTCGAGCGATGACTGTGCATCAACTCCCGGGCCGGGTGCGGGAGTTCACGAACTACCTGAGCGCCCTGCTGGCGCGCCTGGACCAGGGCGCAGGCTGGTGCGCGGTGTTCTGGCAGCGCGACCCCGACGGTATGCAGGCCTGCCTCGGCGGCCGGGAGATACCCCCCTGGGACGTCCTGGAGGCACTCCTCCAGGACCTCGCCCCCCTCTACGGCACCGATGCCGTCGCCCGCGAGGCCGCGCGGGCCCGCACGCTCCACGCCGACGCCCTCGCCGCCCACGACGCCCGCCCGGGTGCCCGGGAGGATCTCGGCGACCGCCTCGACACCACCCTCCGCGAACAGCGCTACGCCGCCGAACGGCTGGCCCAGCTCGGCCGCGACCTGCGCGCCGCGCGCTCCCACGAGGAGGCCGAGGCCCTCAACATCGACCTCGCCTGGGCCCGCGACGACCATGAACGCGCCTCCGCCCGGTGCGCCGAACTCCGGTCCCGGCTCGGGGCGCTGGAAGCGCGGATCGGCCTCGCCGGACGGTTGCGGGGCGCACCGGCGGTGCGGCGTGCCGGCGGCGACGGAGCCGTGCTCCGTGCCGACGACGTCTTCTCGGCGGGCGGGCCGCCGCATCCGGACACACCGGCCACGGACGACCTGAGCCCGGCCGGTCCGGCGACGGGGGCGTCCTGGCCGGACGGATCGGGCGGCCGGGGCGGTACACCCTCGACGGGCGCCCCGGCTCCCGGCGACCCGGCGGCGGGCGACCCGCCGTTCCCCGGCCCGGCCGACCCCTGGGCGCCCGAGACGGCGACCGCGAGCGGGCCCCCGACCGGCGACAGCGCCCCCGCATCCGCCCCCACCGAAGCTCCCCAGCCGTCCCCCGCCCCCGCCAAGCAGCGCAAACGGCGACGCGGCAGCGCCCGGTTCGCCGGCCTGGCGGAGGACGAGGCCGCGCCGTCCGTCGTACCGCAGGCCCCGGACGCGGACCTGCCCGCGGCCCCCGCCGGCCGGCGCACCCCGCGCGGAGCCCGGTTCGCCGGGGCCGCCGAGGCGCCGGCGCGACCGCAGCCGTCGACCGCGCGGCCCGACGAGGAGGCGGGGCAGGCCGTCGCCGGGGCCGTGGAACAGCTCGTACGCCTGCGCTCGGAAGGCCGCACCGGCGAGGCGCACGCGCTCCTGGCCGAGGTCGCGCAGTGGCCCGCCCCCCGGTTCCCGCTGCTCGCGGACACCCTCCAGCGCTCCGGGCTCGGCGCCGACTGGGCCACCCTGCTGTGGGAGGCCGCCTCGCTGCCGCCCGTCCGGCTGGTGGCCGCCGCCGACGCCCTGACCGCCGCGGGCCGCACCGACGACGGCCGGCAGATCCTGCGCCAGGGTGTCGTCCGCCCCGCCACCGAGATCGGCGAGGCGGTCCTCGCCCTGGACACCGAGGGCCGCCACCGCGAGGCCCGCGCCCTGCTCGACACCTACGTCCAGGTCCGCACCCCGGAAGAGGCCGCCCACAGCGCCGAACCCGACCCCCAGCGCCTCGTCCCCCTCCTCCTCCGCTCCGCCCAGCACATCTCCGACCAACGCCACTGGGACCTGCTGCACGCACTGCGGGTGGCGGGCCTCGCCGCTTGACCGACCGCCACTGGAGCGCCCCGAAACACTCCCGAGCCCCGACGGCGCCGGCGAACCGGCCCCCGCATCCGCCAGCCAGGTAAGAAACGCGATCGACTCGGCGGCTTAACGACGATGGTCTTGGCAAGGACTCCAAGGAGGCTTACTTTCGACCCTCTACGGGCGTAGAAGGAGCAGCTCATGGCCAACGTCGTACGCGCCGCTCTGGTCCAGGCCACCTGGACCGGCGACACCGAGTCCATGGTGGCGAAACACGAGGTGTACGCCCGCGAGGCGGCCCGCCAGGGTGCGAAGATCATCGGATTTCAGGAAGTCTTCAACGCCCCCTACTTCTGCCAGGTCCAGGAACCCGAGCACTACCGCTGGGCCGAGCCGGTCCCCGACGGCCCGACCGTCGGTCGTATGCGGGAGCTGGCCCGCGAGACCGGCATGGTGATCGTCGTCCCGGTCTTCGAGGTCGAGCAGTCCGGCTTCTACTACAACACCGCCGCCGTGATCGACGCGGACGGCACCTTCCTCGGCAAGTACCGCAAGCACCACATCCCGCAGGTCAAGGGCTTCTGGGAGAAGTACTACTTCAAGCCCGGGAACATCGGCTGGCCGGTCTTCGACACCGCCGTCGGCAAGGTCGGCGTGTACATCTGCTACGACCGCCACTTCCCCGAGGGCTGGCGGCAACTCGGTCTCAACGGCGCCCAGTTGGTCTACAACCCGTCGGCCACCTCGCGCGGTCTGTCGGCCTACCTCTGGCAGCTGGAGCAGCCGGCCGCCGCCGTCGCCAACGAGTACTTCATCGCCGCCATCAACCGGGTGGGTCAGGAGGAGTACGGGGACAACGATTTCTACGGGACAAGCTATTTCGTTGATCCACGTGGGCAGTTCGTGGGGGAGGTGGCGAGCGACAAGGGTGAGGAACTCGTCGTCCGCGACCTCGACTTCGACCTGATCGAAGAAGTGCGGCAGCAGTGGGCCTTCTACCGCGACCGCCGTCCCGATGCCTACGAAGGGCTGGTACAGCCGTGAACGACCTCTTCGCCCGCCACCGCCAGGTCATGCCCGACTGGCTGGCGCTCTACTACGACGAGCCGCTGGAGATCACCCACGGCGAGGGCCGGCACGTCTGGGACGCGGACGGCAACCGCTACCTCGACTTCTTCGGCGGCATCCTCACCACGATGACCGCGCACGCGCTCCCCGAGGTGACGAAGGCGGTGACCGAGCAGGCCGGCCGGATCCTCCACTCCTCCACGCTCTACCTCAACCGCCCGATGGTCGAACTCGCCGAGCGCATCGCCCAGTTGAGCGGCATCCCGGACGCCCGGGTCTTCTTCACCACCTCCGGCACCGAGGCCAACGACACCGCCCTGCTGCTCGCGACGACCTACCGTCGCACCAACACCATCCTCGCGATGCGCAACAGCTACCACGGCCGCTCCTTCAGCGCGGTCGGCATCACCGGCAACAAGGGCTGGTCCCCGACCTCCCTCTCGCCGCTGCAGACGCTGTACGTCCACGGCGGCGTCCGCACCCGCGGCCCGTACGCCGAGCTGAACGACCGTGACTTCATCGCGGCCTGCGTCGACGACCTGCGCGACCTCCTCGGCCACACCCGCCCGCCGGCCGCGCTGATCGCCGAGCCGATCCAGGGCGTCGGCGGCTTCACCTCCCCGCCCGACGGGCTCTACGCGGCCTTCCGCAAGGTCCTCCAGGAGCAGGGCATCCTGTGGATCGCCGACGAGGTGCAGACCGGCTGGGGCCGCACCGGCGAGCACTTCTGGGGCTGGCAGGCGCACGGCCAGAGCGGCCCGCCGGACATGCTCACCTTCGCCAAGGGCATCGGCAACGGCAGTTCCATCGGCGGTGTGGTGGCCCGCGCCGAGATCATGAACTGCCTGGACTCCAACAGCATCTCGACGTTCGGCGGCACCCAGATCACCATGGCGGCCGGCCTCGCCAACCTGTCGTACCTCCTGGAACACGACCTCCAGGGCAACGCCCGCCGCGTCGGCGGCCTCCTCATCGAACGCCTCCGCGCCGTCGCCGCCCAGCTGCCCGGCGTACGCGAGGTCCGCGGCCGCGGCCTGATGATCGGCATCGAACTCGTCAAGCCCGGCACCGACGAGGCCGACCCCAAGTCCGCCTCCACCATCCTGGAAGCGGCCCGCGAGGCCGGCCTCCTCATCGGCAAGGGCGGCGGCCACAACACGAGCGCGTTGCGCATCGCCCCGCCGCTGTCCCTGACGGTGGCCGAGGCGGAGGAGGGCGCGACGATCCTCGAACAGGCCCTGAGGAGTGCCTACTAGGCGCTCCGCGGGAAGCGCTGCGGCACGCCGTGTGGGGATCTGCGGGCCGGTGGGGGCTGGTCGCGCAGTTCCCCGCGCCCCTTACAGGGGCCTCAGGCAGCGCCCCGTCAGGGGCGCGGGGAACTGCGCGACCAGCCACGACGGCGCCGCAGTCGACACACGCACCGAACCCGATCAAGGGACACGCAAGATGACCGCCACTTGGGATCCCCCGAAGTCCACCGACCCCATACTGTCGGTCCGTCAGATCCTGTCGCTGGAGCGGGTCCTCGCCGGCGACCCCGAGGTGGTCGCCGGCGCCACCCACCTCGACCGCCCCGTCCGCTGGGTGCACGTCGCCGAGGCCCCCGACGTCGGCGTCATGCTCACCGGCGGCGAAATGGTCCTCACCACCGGCGTCCTGCTCGCCGGCGACGAGCACAAGCAGGCCGAGTACATCCAGTCCCTGCACCGGGCCGAGGCCGCCGCGGTCGTCCTCGGCCTCGGCCGCGCCTTCCCCGCACCCCCCGACGCCATGCGCCGCGCAGCGGACCGCTGCGGCCTCCCCCTGGTGGTCCTGCACCGCCCCTTCCCCTTCGCCGAGCTGACGGAGGAGGTCCAGTCCCGCCTGGTCCGCAGCAAGTTCGCCGCCGTCAGCCTCTCCGAGGCCGTCCGGACCGCCCTCACCGGACTCATCACGGCCGGCGCCCCCCTCCAACGGCTCCTCGACGAAGTCGCCGTGCACAGCGCCTGCCCGGTCGTCGTCACCAACCTCGCCCACCGGGTCCTCGCCACCGCGGGGGAGCGGTCGGCCGTCGACGACGTGCTGCGGGACTGGGAGCGCATCGCCCGGCAGGCCGGTGGCGGCACCGGCGACGGCTGGATCCGCGCCGAACTGGGCGGACGCGGAGAGCGCTGGGGCCAGATCATGCTGTGCGGCTACCGCGGCGACACCGCCACCGGACGGCTGCTCGCCGACCGTGCCGCCGAGGCGCTCGTGCTGCACCGGATGCTCGGCGGCGGCTCCGCCCACACCTGGGAGGAGCAGTCCGCGCAGAGCCTGCTGACCGACCTGGTCTCCGGGGTCGTACCGGCACGGCAGCTGCTGCCCAGGGCCCGGGCGGCCGGACTGCCGGTCAACCGGCGGACCTTCGTACCCCTGGTGGTACGGGACAGCGAACCGGCCCAACTTGAGAGAATCCTGCGCCTGTTGGGTCTGCCCGGCCTGGTCGCCGAGCTCACCGAGCGCACCACCGCCGTCCTCCTCAGCCTCGCCCGTGACCAGGACGCGGACGCCCTGGCCGCCCACTTCGCCGCCCGGCTGCACGGCGAGTCGGCGGGGCCCCGGGGGGTGGTCGCCGCCGCGGGCTCCCGTACCGCCTGGGACGACGTGCCCGCCGGGCTGCGCGAGGCCCAGCACGTGGCCGACGCGGTCGCCGACTCGACCGCGGCCCTCGACCTCCCGACGGTCGTACGGCTCAAGGACGTACACCTGCGGGGCCTGGTCCGGCTGCTGCGCGACGACCCGCACGTGCAGTCCTTCGCCGAGCGCGAGCTGGACGGACTGCTCTGCGGCACGGGTACCGACCAGGACCTGCTGGGCGTGCTGCGGACCTACCTCGCCACCGGCCGCAACAAGTCCCGCACCGCCCAGCTCCACCATGTCTCGCGGCCCGCGCTGTACCGCCGGCTGGAGGCGATACAGGTCCGGCTCGGCGTCGACCTCGACGACTTCGAGCAGGCGGCCTCCGTGCACATCGCGCTCCTCGCGCATGACGCGCAACAGGGGTGAAACATGCGACGACCTGGGAAAACGGCGGTGAAACATGGGTCATCCGCAGCGTGACACGGTGACACGCCGGGCGCCCGCAGACGTGACACGATGGCAATCGAAGCCCGCTTTCGGACTTTCTAGGCTCCTCCCACATCGAGCGACGCACGCCCGAGCGACCGGAGGTCCCGATGAGCCGAGTGATTCGTGCCGCCCTTTTCCAGACCGCCTGGACCGGCGACAAGGAATCGATGATCCAGGTCCACGAGCAGGCGGCCCGCGACGCGGCCGCGCAGGGCGCCCAGGTCCTGTGCTTCCAGGAGCTGTTCTACGGGCCCTACTTCTGCCAGGTCCAGGACAAGGCGTTCTACGAGTACGCCGAACAGGTCCCCGACGGCCCGATCGTCCAGCGTTTCCAGGCCCTCGCCCGCGAACTGGGCCTCGTCCTGATCCTGCCGGTGTACGAGGAGGAGCAGCCCGGCGTCCTCTACAACACCGCCGCCGTGATCGACGCCGACGGCTCGTACCTCGGCAAGTACCGCAAGCACCACATCCCCCAGGTCCCCGGATTCTGGGAGAAGTTCTACTTCCGTCCGGGCAACGCGGGCTGGCCGGTCTTCGACACCGCCGTCGGGAAGATCGGTGTCTACATCTGCTACGACCGCCACTTCCCGGAGGGCTGGCGGGCGTTGGGCCTCGCCGGTGCCGAGATCGTCTTCAACCCGTCGGCCACCTCGCGCGGACTCTCCCGCTACCTCTGGCAGTTGGAGCAGCCGGCGGCGGCCGTCGCCAACGAGTACTTCGTCGGCGCGATCAACCGGGTCGGGGTCGAGGACCTCGGCGACAACGACTTCTACGGGACCTCGTACTTCGTGGACCCGGAGGGCCGGTTCGCCGGCGAGGTGGCCTCCGACAAGGAGACCGAACTCGTCGTCCGCGACCTCGACCTGGCCAAGCTCCGCGAGGTCCGCGACCGCTGGCAGTTCTTCCGCGACCGCCGCCCGGACGCGTACGGCCCGCTTACGGCGCCTTAATAGCGCCCCGTCGTAAAGCGCCCCGCCAGGGGCGCGGGGAACTGCGCGACCAGCCACGTCGGACCCGCACCTGACCACGAAGGAGAGGACCCCATGACCGGCCGGACAGTAATCCGTGGCGGACTCGTCATCACCGCGTCCGACGAGATCCACGCCGACGTCCTGATCGAGGACGGCCGCATCGCCGCCCTCGCGGCGACCGGCACCCCCGCCGCCGAGGCCTTCACCGCCGAGCGATCCATCGACGCCACGGGCAAGTACGTCATCCCGGGCGGCGTCGACGCCCACACCCACATGGAGCTGCCGTTCGGCGGCACCTTCGCCTCCGACACCTTCGAGACCGGCACCCGGGCCGCCGCCTGGGGCGGTACGACCACCATCGTCGACTTCGCCGTGCAGAGCGTCGGGCACAGCCTGCGCGAGGGGCTCGACACCTGGCACGCCAAGGCCGAGGGCAACTGCGCCATCGACTACGGCTTCCACATGATCGTCTCCGATGTGAACCAGGAGACGCTCAAGGAGATGGACCTGCTGGTCGAGGAGGGCGTGACCTCCTTCAAGCAGTTCATGGCCTACCCCGGCGTCTTCTACTCCGACGACGGCCAGATCCTGCGCGCCATGCAGCGCTCCGCCGAGAACGGCGGCCTGATCATGATGCACGCCGAGAACGGCATCGCCATCGACGTCCTCGTGGAACAGGCGCTGGCGCGCGGCGAGACCGACCCCCGCTACCACGGCGAGGTCCGCAAGGCCCTCCTCGAAGCGGAGGCCACCCACCGGGCCATCAAGCTCGCCCAGGTCGCGGGCGCGCCCCTGTACGTCGTGCACGTCTCCGCGATGGAGGCGGTCGCCGAACTCGCCCGCGCCCGCGACGAGGGGCTCCCGGTCTTCGGCGAGACCTGTCCCCAGTACCTCTTCCTCTCCACCGACAACCTCGCCGAGCCCGACTTCGAGGGCTCGAAGTACGTGTGCTCGACGCCGCTGCGCCCCAAGGAGCACCAGGCCAAGCTCTGGCAGGGCCTCAGGACCAACGACCTCCAGGTCGTCTCCACCGACCACTGCCCCTTCTGCTTCGTGGGCCAGAAGGAACTGGGCCGCGGCGACTTCTCGAAGATCCCCAACGGCCTGCCCGGCGTCGAGAACCGGATGGACCTGCTGCACCAGGCCGTCGTCGACGGGCACATCTCGCGCCGCCGCTGGATCGAGATCGCCTGCGCCACCCCGGCCCGGATGTTCGGGATGTATCCGAAGAAGGGCACCATCACCCCGGGCGCCGACGCGGACGTCGTCATCTACGACCCGCACGCCGAGCAGGTCGTCTCCGCCGAGACCCACCACATGAACGTCGACTACTCGGCGTACGAGGGCAAGCGGCTCACCGGCCGGGTCGAGACGGTCCTCTCGCGCGGCGAACCCGTCATCACCGAGCGGGAGTACACCGGACACGCCGGGCACGGCGTCTACACCCCGCGCTCCACCTGTCAGTACCTCAACTAGGAGTGGCGCCCATGGACTTCGGACTCGTCCTGCAGACCGACCCGCCGGCTTCGAAGGTCGTCAGCCTGATGAAGCGGGCCGAACGCAACGGCTTCCGCTACGGCTGGACCTTCGACTCCGCCGTGCTCTGGCAGGAACCGTTCGTGATCTACAGTCAGATCCTGGCCAACACCACGAAGTTGACGGTGGGCCCGATGGTCACCAACCCGGGCACCCGCACCTGGGAGGTCACCGCCTCCACCTTCGCCACCCTCAACGACATGTTCGGCAACCGCACGGTCTGCGGTATCGGCCGCGGCGACTCCGCGATGCGGGTGGCGGGCCGCAAGCCCAACACCCTGGCCCGGATCAGCGAGGCCATGAAGGTCATCCGCGCCCTCGGCAGCGGGGGAGAGGCCGACCTCGGCGGTACCGTCATCAGGTTCCCGTGGATCAAGCCGGGCGCCGAACTCCCCGTCTGGATGGCCGCGTACGGTCCGAAGGCCCTGAAGATGACGGGTGAGGAGGCCGACGGCTTCATCCTCCAGCTCTCCGACCTCTACCTCACCGAGTACATGGTCAAGGCGGTGAAGGACGCGGCGGTGGCCGCCGGACGTGACCCGTCCGAGGTGACCATCTGCGTCGCCGCCCCCGCCTACGTCACCGAGGACGACTCGCCCGGGGCCCTCGCGCACGCCCGCGACCAGTGCCGCTGGTTCGGCGGCATGGTCGGCAACCACGTCGCCGACCTGGTCGACAAGTACGGCGAGCACTCCGCCGCCGTCCCCGACGAACTCACCGACTACATCAAGGCCCGCCAGGGGTACGACTACTCGCACCACGGGCGCAGCGGCAACCCCGACACCGAGTTCGTACCGGACGAGATCGTCGACCGGTTCTGTGTCATCGGGCCGGTCGAGAAGCACATCGAGAAGCTGAACGCCCTGCGCGAGCTGGGCGTCGACCAGTTCGCGATCTACGACATGCACGACGCGCAGGAGGCCACCATCGACGCGTACGGGACGAAGGTCATCCCGGCCGTCAACGGTTAGCCGGCGCACCGCAGTTGGTCTCCCCCTTCCCGCCGTCCCGGGAAGGGGGCCCGCCCCCCACGGCGAACCCCCCAGGAGCCCCCCGCACGGCCTCTCTCCCGTCCCACCTCACCCCGATTGGCCTGCCCATGACCGACACCGCTCCCTCGGCCATACCCCTCTCCGGTCAAGTCGCCCTCCCCGACGGGCGCGTCGAGCTCACCCCGGGCTCCCCGCCGCCCAGCGGTCCGTACGCCAACGAGGACCTGCTGCCGGTCCCGGTCGAGAAGCGCACCTGGACCACGTACAACTTCTCCGCGCTCTGGGTGGGCATGGCCCACAACACGGCGTCCTGGACCCTGGCCTCCGGCCTGATCGCGGTCGGCATGGACTGGAAACAGGCCGTGTTCACCATCGCCCTGGCCAACCTGATCGTCCTCGTCCCGATGCTGCTCACCGGGCACGCCGGACCGAAGTACGGCATTCCCTTCCCGGTCTTCGCCCGTGCCTCCTTCGGGGTGCGCGGCGCCAACCTGCCCGCCGTCGTACGGGCGTTGGTGGCGTGCGGCTGGTTCGGCATCCAGACCTGGATCGGCGGCGAGGCGATCTTCTTCCTGGCCGGCAAGCTGATCGGCGACAGCTGGGCGAACGCCTCGCACATCGGCGGCTACGCCTGGACCATGTGGCTGTCGTTCGCGCTCTTCTGGGTGCTCCAGGTCGCGATCATCTACCGGGGCATGGAGACGATCCGCCGCTTCGAGAACTGGGCCGCGCCCTTCGTCCTGGTCGGCGCGATCGTGATGCTGGTCTGGATGAGCGACAAGGCCGGCGGCCTCGGCCCGCTCTTCGACCAGCCCTCCAAGCTGGGCTGGGGCGGCGGCTTCTGGAAGATCTTCTGGCCGTCGCTGATGGGCATGATCGGCTTCTGGTCGACGCTGAGCCTGAACATCCCGGACTTCACCCGCTACGGCAGGAGCCAGAAGGCGCAGACCTGGGGGCAGGCACTGGGTCTGCCGACCACCATGACCCTCTTCGCCTTCCTCTCCGTCCTGGTGACCTCCGGTTCGCAGGCCGTCTACGGCCAGCCGATCTGGGACCCGGTCCAGCTGGCCGCCAAGACGGACAACGTGGTCGGCCTGCTCTACGCCCTGGTCACCGTGCTCGTCGCGACCCTGTCCGTGAACATCGCGGCCAACCTGGTCTCGCCCGCGTTCGACTTCTCCAACATCGCGCCCCGGAAGATCAGTTTCCGTACCGGCGCGCTGGTCACCTGCGTCCTCGGGGTGCTGATCTTCCCGTGGAAGCTGTACTCCGACCCGCAGGGCTACATCTTCACCTGGCTCGGTCTGGTCGGCGGTCTGCTGGGCACGGTCGCCGGCATCCTCATCGCCGACTACTGGGTGCTGCGCCGCACCCGCCTGGACCTGACCGACCTGTACCGCACGGGCGGCCGTTACTGGTACGACGGCGGCTGGAACTGGCGGGCGGTCCTCGCCTTCGTCGTCGGCGGCGTCCTCGCGGTCGGCGGCGCCAGCTTCAAACCGCTCATCGACGGCCGGCCCGTCCCGGCGCTGTCCTCGCTCGCCGACTACGGCTGGGCGGTCGGTCTGGGCACGTCCCTGGTGCTGTACCTGGGGCTGACGACGCTGGTGCGGCCCAAGGAGGCGTGAGCGGGAGGCGCCGCGCGCGTACGGAGGGCAGCCGGTACGGCTACTGGCTGCCCTTCAGCGCGGTCACCGCGGCCTTCGCCGCCTGGATGGCACCCTTGTTGATCACGTCCGTGCTGGGCGCCTTCTTGGTCTCGAAGTCGCTGCCGTTGTAGGTGATGATCACCAGCGCGTTGGAGACCTGGGCCATCACCACGCCCTCACGGGTCTGCTGCTTGTCCTCGGTGGTGAGGTTGACGACGGAGTAGCCGCTGTCGCCGAGCCCCGGCACGGCCCCGCCGCCGCTCTTCTCGGCCACCCGGTCCTTGTACTCCTTCGCCGCCGCCGCGTCCGTGTCCATGATCTCGAAGGAGACGTCCAGCCAGCGGTAGTCGTACCCCTTGAGCGCGTTCCAGGAGCAGGTGCGGCGCAGCTTGGTGTCCGTGGAGGGGATCTCCTTGCCGGCCGTCTTCGCGCCGGGCACCAGCGACTTGACGGTGGCCGCGGGGATGCTGCCGCAGGGGGCGGGCGCGGCGGAGTACGTCTTCGTGGCCGTCGTGGAGGACGAGGACGACGAAGGGCTGTCACCGGCGGACTGGGAGGCCGTCTGCTGGGTCGAGGTGTTGCCGGAGGAGGCGGAGCCGGACGTCTTGTCCGGGCCCGACGTCATCGCCCAGCCCGCACAGGCGAGCACGGCGACCGGCGTCAGGCGCGCGGTGAGGGCGAGCGGCAGTGGTAGAGAACGCAAGTCGCACTTCTCGCTGGGGGGACGGTGTGCGGAGGAGTCCGCACTGCGGACGGGACGCCAGTCTCACACGAGTACCTGTGGGGCGGAAGTGGAATCCGTGCCTTGCCTGTGGGGCACGCGTGGGGCTCTGTTGACGCCGGCCGTAGGGCGTCCCCGTACATCCGGATTGTCGTGTGTCCACGGTCCCTGTACATCCGGAATGTCGTGACTGCAGCCGGCCTCCGAAGGTGACCGGAGTCACCGTCGCGTCCGCCGGGGGCCCGCAAAGTCGTTTGCGCACCCGAATTTCCGGCCGCCGGCCTTTTCGTATGACCACGACCTCAACGCCCGATGAGCCCGTATCCACCGCCGCGGACGAGCCCGCCACCACCCTGCGCGAGGACGTCCTCGCCTACTGCAACGAGGGCAAGGAGGACGCCCGCCTGCGGAAGGGGGCGGGGCTCCTGGAGTTCTGGCGCACCCAGGACGTGCTGCTGCCGGCTGCTGCCGGCAGCACCCGCGCGGGTGCCGGACGTGGGCGGCGGCAGCGGGGCGCACGCCGAGTGGCTGGCCGCGGACGGGTACACCGTCGACCTCGTCGACCCGGTGCCGCTGCACGTGGCCCAGGCGGCCCGGCTGCCCGGCGTCACGGCCCGGTCCGGAGATGCCCGGGACCTGCCCGCCGCCGCTGCCTACGACGTCGTACTGCTGCTGGGGCCGCTCCACCACCTGCCCGAACGGCCCGACCGGGTACGGGCGCCGGCCGAGGCGCGGCGGGCGGTGCGGCCCGGGGGAGTGGTCGTCGCGGCCACCGTCGACCGGTACGCCGCGCTGCACGACCTCCTCCACGAGGAGCGCTGCTTCGAACCGGTCCGGCGTGGAGTCGCCGACGCCGTTTCCGAGGACGGGAGGCCGGCCTCCCAGCGGGACGGCAGCCTCTTCACCACCGCCTCTCTGGCCCGGCCCGCCGAGACCCCGGCGGAGTTCGCCGAGGCCGGTCCCGCCGTCGACGGGCGGTACGGCGTCGAGGGCGTCGCCCGGCTCATGGGCGGGGTGGAGGAGTGGCTGGCCGACCCCGGGCGCCGGGCGGCCGTCCTCGCGGCCACCCGGCGCATCGAGTCCGAGCCGTCACTGCTGGATGCCGGCGGGCATCTGCTGACCGCCGGACGCCCGGTCGCGTGGGTTTCAGTCGCGTGAGTTGCCGAACAGCACCCGGTACCCGATGAGGAGGACCAGGGAGCCGGCGATCGCGGCTCCCCAGGTGTACAGGTCGAAGAAGTGGTTCTGCACCGGGCGGTCGAGGAAGCGGGCGGAGAGCCAGCCGCCGACGAAGGCGCCCGCGATGCCGATGAGGGTGGTGCCGATGAGGCCACCCGGGTCGCGACCGGGCAGCAGGATCTTGGCGATGGCTCCGGCGAGGAGTCCGAGGATGATCCAGCCGATGATGCCCACGTTCGTTGTCCTCCCAGTACGGGGTGTTGCCAGGCTGAGTTGCCTTGTTGCGCAAGCTTATGAACGACTGCGGGCTCCGGCGGTGCCTGACGACGAGTCGTCGATGATCTGTCACGCGCTCATGACAATGCGGGGAACACGTGGAGGACACTGCGGGGAGGCCGTTCAGGGCCCGGTGACCGCACGCCTACACTGAGTGGGCATCTGTGCGGCGACTGTGATGGGAGGGAGCGGGCTGTGGGGGAGAACATCGATGGCTTCACGGACCCCTCCGACGGGGTGCTGACCGAGGCGGCCGCGGTGTTCGGGCTGCTCGCCTCGCCGGCCCGGCTGCACCTCGTGTGGGTGCTGTCCCAGGGTGAGAGCGATGTGACCCGCCTCGCCGACCGCGTGGGCGGCGCCCTGCCCGCCGTCAGCCAGCACCTGGCCAAGCTCAAGCTGGCAGGTCTGGTGCGCTCCCGCCGGGAGGGGCGGCGGCAGATCTACTACGTGGACGATCCGGACATCGTGACCGTGGTGCGGGTGACCGTCGGGCAGCTGACCGCGCGCACGCGCCAGGTGCCCGCACCGGTGAGCCGGTTGCGCGGGGTCGGCGTCTGAGGACGGTGCCCGAGGACGGCGGGACGGATCGGTGCGGGGTGCTTGGATGGCGGGGGCGCCCCGAAGGTTCACATGACATCCCTCACCTGTGAATTCGGGTGGGGTCTGTGCTGCCGGGGCTGTGAGTTTGTTAGATTGCGCAATCACGCAACCTAAGTGGGCCCACCTCACGCCTGCCCGTACACCGCCGAGTACCGGCCGACCGTACCGCCCGGGGGCCCGACCGTTCATGGGAGTGGAAGATGACCGACCCGTGGGACGGCCCGGGGGGCCAGGCCACGCGCAGCCGCACCGACCGGGTGCCCGGACAGCGCGGTGCCCTGCCCGACGGGACCCGGCCGACCGGTGGCCGCGCCGCGGCCCGGCAAGCGGCCAAGTCCCGCGGCGGCAGAGGCTCCCGGCGGGCCAGGCCGGCCGGGCGCGGCAAGCGGGTCCTGAAGGTCGTCGGCCTGGTGACGGCCGTCCTGGTGCTGGTCACGGCCGGTGCCGGCTGGTGGTTCTACCAGCACCTCAACGGCAACATCAACAGCGTCTCCCTCGACGGCAAGGGCGGCACGGAGAAGGCCGACGCGTTCGGCCGGACCCCGATCAACATCCTGGTGATCGGCTCCGACGGCCGCACCAGCGCGGCCGACTGCAAGCTCGGCGGCGGCTGCAAGACGACCGGCGTGCAGACCGGCAACGGCAACGCGGACGTGGAGATGGTCGTCCACATATCCGCCGACCGTTCCAACGCCACGGTCATGAGCATCCCCCGCGACACCATGGTCGACGTCCCCGCCTGCAAGGACAGCAACAGCGGCGAGTCGACCTCCGGCTACTACGGCCAGGTCAACAGCGCCCTCCAGTACGGCCCCTCCTGCCAGGTGGCGACCATCCACCAGCTCACCGGCATCCCCATCGACCACTTCGTGAAGCTGGACTTCTCCGGCGTGGTCAAGATGTCCGACGCGGTCGGCGGTGTCTCCGTGTGTGTCAACGGCAACGTGTACGACACCTACTCGCACCTGAAGCTGTCCAAGGGCACCCACACCCTCAAGGGCGAGGCCGCGCTGGAGTTCGTCCGTTCCCGGCACGGCTTCGGCGACGGCAGCGACCTCGGCCGTACCGTCTCCCAGCACATCTTCCTCAGTGCGATGATCCGCAAGTTCAAGAGCGCGGGCACGCTGACCGACCCGACCGCGGTCTACGACCTCGCGGACGCCGCCACCAAGGCGCTCACCGTGGACGACGGCCTCGGCACCGTGAAGAAGCTGATCTCGCTCGCGGCCGACGTGAACAAGGTCCCCACCAAGCGGATGACCTTCACCACCATGCAGACCGCCCCCGACCCGAACAACAGCAACCGGGTGGTGGTGGGCTCCGGCGCCAAGGACCTGTTCGCCACCATGGCGAACGACCAGTCGCTGACCACCGGTTCGGGCAAGAAGTCGTCGGCCGCCTCGGCGACCGCCAAGCCGACGCCCACCGCGACCGTCCCCGCGGCCCAGATCGCCGTGACCGTCGAGAACGGCACCACCATCACCGGCCGCGCCTCCGCCATCGCGAACTCCCTGATCTCGCAGGGCTTCAGCACCGGTACGACCACGGCCAACGCCCCGACCTCCGCGACCACGACCACCCTGACCTACGGCAGCGGCGACAAGGCCGAGGCACAGACCGTCGCCAAGGCCCTGGACCTGCCCAGCTCGCACATCAAGTCGGGTACCGGCACCGGTGTGGTGCTGGTGATCGGCAGCGACTGGTCGAGCGGCACCTCCTATCCGGCGAGCTCCGGCGACACCAAGGCCGCCGTCTCCAACGCCAACGCCTCGACCGCCAGCGACTCCAAGACCTGCGCCAAGGTCAGCCAGTACAAGACGGTCAGCCTCAACGGGGTGCCGATGACCCCGGCCCAGGCCTACGCGGCGGCGAGCAGCAAGCCCGACTCGGACAAGTGAGGGCCGCCCCCTCCGCGGCGATCGTCACGGAGGGGACTGCGCGGCGGAGCGGACCCGGTGCCGGGGCGCTGACCTGGGCTTTCGGTACCCTGTGAGCTCTTGACCTGTGGGGAGACGAGAAACTCCCCGGCGGAACATTGCTCACCTGCGGGTTTGAGGCCGGGGACTGATGGAGCGACCTTCCGCGGGCCGGTTCGGCCGAGGTCTGAGGAGGTCAGCCGCGAGCGCCGATCAGGGTGCTCCGTCCGCCGGCCGTCATGGGGGTGAACCGCCTGCCAGCGCTCTCGCAGAACCGAACACCCACCAGTCCCGCGGGCGAGGCACCATGAGCGCATGGAAGGCGATCTCCCGACCGGTCGCGGTGCGCCTGTGGCGTGCGGATGCCATCGTGTTGTTCGACTGGCTGATGAGCGCGGACCTCAACTCCGTGCCGGTCACCCATCCTGCTCAGAAGCAGGCCCTGGCCGACCTGCTGTCGCGCCTGGAGGGGGCCGCTGACCCCGAGGTCACCGGGGCGGCTGCGGAGGACATCGCCGCGGCTCAACAGGAGGTTGCCCGGGACATGGGCTGGTGGTTCAGCCGTGCTGGGTGCGGTTCCCCTTCGCCGGCGGGTCAGGTGGGAGTCTTCGGCCAGGGTGAGCACCTCAGCGTCGTGGACCAGGCGGTCGATCGTCGAGGCGGCCACGACCTGCTCCGCGCCCAGCCGTCCGGCCTGCATGGCCGCGACCCCGAGCCGGATGGCCAGATGTGTCCTGCCTGTCCAGGGCGTTGCCAACGGGGCCTGAGCTTGCCGTTCAGCGACTCCGCCGGGCAGGCGACGGTGCTGGGGCACTGGCGATGTAGAGGTCGTCGAGCGGTTTCACCAGCCGCCGCAGTCCACGCGCCGCCTGTGGCGGAGGAGCGTGCCTCGCCGCTTGCGCCGAACCGATGCCGTCCAGCTCCATCGTGCGGCCCGAGGGATGCAAGTGGCTCAACTGCGAGGGCGAGGTCGCCATTGTCATCGGGAGTACATGGCCGGCTACACCGTCGCCGACGACTACGGGCTGCACGACTTCCGGGACACCGACGCCGGGTCCATGCTGCGGGTCAAGGGGTCGGACACGCCGTGCCCGCTGGGCCCGTGGCTGGTGACCGACTGGGACTTCCACGGCAAGCGGCTGCGGACGTATGCCAACGGCGAGGTCGTGCAGGACGGTTCGACCGACGAGACGAAGTGGGACATGCACTGCCTCGTCGCCGGCATCGCCCGCACGATCACCCTCTGCCCCGGTGACGTGCTGCTGTCCGGCACCCCCGCCAGCTCACGCCCCGTCCAGCCGGGCGACGTCGTCGAGGTCGAAGTCGAGGGCCTCGGCCGGCTCACCAACCACATCGTCACCGCTCCCACCCCCATCCGTATCGACGTCGGCGCCCAGCCCACCGGATCGGAGGAGGTGCTGTCCACCGCGCTCGGCGGCGACCGGGAGTTCCGTGGCATCCGGCCGGCCGAGGCGATGAGGCACGGCGGCGGCCTGCGGGTTCCGACGGGTAGGGTCGCGCTCATGAGCGATTCCTCCGAGAAGCACCCCGCCAAGCCCCGCAAGCGCGTGGACTACGGGACCGGCCGTGAGGCCCTGCTCAACGCCGCCGTGCGCGTGGTGGCCCGGGGCGGGCTGCGCAAGCTCACCTACCGCGCGGTCGCGGAGGAGGCCGGTGTCACGCACGGTCTCGTGGTGCATCACTTCGGCTCGCGGGACGCGCTGATCGAGGCCGCCCTCGAACACACGGTGCGCACCAGCGCGAGTACGAGCTCCCTGGAGCCCGGCACGGGTGACATCGCGGACTTCGCGGCGGGACTGGCGGACATGGTCACCCGCGAGCCGGCCATGCAGACGTTCCAGTACGAGCTCATGCTCGAGTCCCGGCGCAGACCCGAGCTGCTGCCGCAGATCCGCGCACAGTACGACGAGTACTTCAAGGCAACGGAGAGGGAACTGTCCCGCAGCCTGCCCGAAGGGACCAGCCCTGCTCTGACCCGGCTCGTCTTCGCAGCCCTGGAGGGTCTTGTGCTGCACCAGCTGGTCCTCGACGAGCCGGATGTCACTGAGGGCGCGCTGAAGGAACTGCGGTCGCTGCTGATACGGCGGCGTGGAGACGCAGAGCAGTCTCCCAAGGTGTAGCCCCTGCCGTTGTGGCAGGTCAGGGTGAGTCTTCGTCGCACGGCGACGGAGACTCACCTTTTTTGTCGGCGTAAACAGTTGATTACGTGCGCGCGAGGTATTGACGAAATTATCCGAGTGGATAATTCTCACGGTACGGGACCACCGGCTGCCCTCCTGCTTCCATCCCGGCTTTCCCTTCCGCCTCGCGCCCGAGGAGTGTCACGTCATGACCGTCGCCACCGCCCGATCCGCGTCCGTCACCGAGGATCTGTTGCCGTTCCGGGATCCCGGCTTCCGTGCGGATCCGTACCCCTACTACGCGCGGTTGCGGCAGGAGCACCCTGTCTACCGGCATCCGAGCGGCCTGTACGTGGTTTCCCGGTATGAGGACGTCGCGCGGCTGATCCGCAACCCGACTCTGAGCGTGCAGGAGCTCGATTTCGGGCCGGCCGCTCCCATCCATCACACGATGCTCGGCAAGGACGCTCCCGCCCACACCCGGCTGCGGCGGATCACCAATCGCTGGTTCACGCCCAAGGCCGTCGAGGAGTGGTCCAAGGTGATGCGTGCCTGTGTGGGGGCCGTGCTCGACGAGGTCGAGAAGGGCGACGGCACTCTGGACGCGGCCGACGGCCTCTCCTTGAAATGCACTTTCGAGACCACGTGCCACATATTCGGCATCGAGCCGACCGAGATGGACACCGTCCAGCGCAAGACCTATGAGATCGGGCTGAGCCTCGGTCCCGGAGGCAATGACGAGGAGGCGGCGGCCACCACGGAGGCGCTCGCCTGGTTCGCCGGGCATATCCGCCGGCTCGTGGCGGACAAGCGCGCCCGCCCCGGCGGGGGACTGATCGACGCTTTCATCGCCGCGCAGGACGAGGGCAGGATGACCGAGGAAGAAGTCGTCTACACGATCTTCCTGTTCTTCGCCGTGGGCCACCTCGACGTCAAGCACCTGATCAACCACGGTATCTGGCTGATGACGCAGCGGCCCGAGCTGTTCGCCGCCTACCGGGACGAACCGGAGGCCCGGCCGGGGATCATCAACGAGATCCTGCGGATCGACACACCCGAGTCGATGGTGGTGCGCCTGGCCACGCAGGACACGGTCGTCGGTGACACCACCGTGCCGGCCGGGGGGGCGCTGGCTCTCCTCATCGCCTCCGCCAACCGCGACCCCGAGGTGTTCGCCGACCCCGACACCTTCGACCACGCCCGCCCGGTCGCCGCCAGCCAGCACCTCGCCTTCGGCTCGGGCATGCACGGCTGTGCCGGCCAGGTCCTGGCCCGCGCCGAAGCCGACATCGTCTTCAGCTCCATCGTCGATCGGTTCTCCGGCATCGAGCTCGCGGGCGACCCCGCCTACGCGCACACCGAGTTCCTGCGCACGATCACCCGCCTCCCCGTCCGCTTCCTCTGATCCCCCGACCCGTCCTTCCTCGTCCCGCCCCCGACCCCCTTCCGACATCCAGGAGCCGTCATGAAGGTCGAAGTCGACCTCAACAAGTGTCAGGACCACGGCCAGTGTGTGTACGCGGCCCCCGCTCTCTTCGCGCTCGACGACGAGGGTCGCCTGTCCCTGCGCTCACGAGCGACGGACATCTACGTGGCCGACGTGGACGAGGAGAGCGCCGAAGAACTGTACGAGGCTGCCGAGGTCTGCCCGCTGCAGGCCATCACGGTGCGTGACTAGGCAGGAACACGGCATTCAACAAGAGGACCGGGTCCCACTGTCCCGCCTGGACATCGTCGGTGGCCGAGGAGACCGCGCTGCGCCGCCTTGCCCGGCGTTCTTCGCCGAGCACGCTCTGACCGGGCCCGCTGGAGCGCAGCGACTACCGCCTCGTCTCCCGGAGCCCGGCATCACACGCAGGTGAGCCGGGATCGGGTGTACGACATCGTGGCCGGGGAACCGGCGCGATGACTCGCCGGACGCAACTCGATGAACTCGGTGTACGCGTTCTGCGGCGCACGAAACCCGATGGCCTCGTCCTGCCGCACGGGCCGCGGGACGAACGGCACTTCCCGACGGCCGACCGTAAGGCCCGCTCCACCGTCAACACGCTCACCGTGGTGCGGGTGCCTCCGGGGCGGCTCCATCTGCGGACAGTCCGCTGCCGCGGCATCCACTGAGGACGCCGGGCGGTCTTCGTCCCTCCCCGGCGACCTGGGCGCGCTCCCGGTCCGGCCGTCGACGACCGGACCGACCTGGCCGGCGACCGCGGCAGCGCAAAAGGATCTCTCCGAATCCCTTGTCAAACGGATAGTTTGAGCCCACCATTAGGCAACTTGTTTGGCCCAAAACAAACTCCCCGCCCCTTCCCGTCCCCGGCAGGTGATTTCGAGTGGACAGTCAGACAGCGGTTCCGGCGCAAACGGGTCATGACGTATCCGTGGCAGGCCGGCTCAAGCCCGATTCTCTCGGTGTCCTGGGCATTCTCTTCTTCGTTCTCTCCGGCCAGGCGCCGCTGACGGGCATCGCGGGGGCAGTCCCCATCGCGGTCGCCATCGGCAACGGCGCGGGTGCGCCTGCCGCCTACCTCGCGGCCGGCGTCATCATCCTGTTGTTCTCCGTCGGATTCGTGGCCATGGGCCGCCATGTAGTGGACGCCGGAGCCTTCTACACGTACATCGGCAAGGGGCTCGGCCGCCCGACCGGTTCCGGCAGCGCCGGTGTCGCCCTCTTCGCCTACTGCACGGTCCAGGCCGCCATGTACGGGCTGTACGGCGCCACGGTGAGCGCCCTGGTCGAGCACTACGCGGGCGTCCATGTGGCGTGGTGGGTATGGGTCCTCGTCACGATGGTGATGGTGCAGGTACTCGGCGCCTCGGGCATCGAGATGGGCGCCAAGATTCTCGCCGTCTTCGTGCTTGCGGAGTTCAGCATCCTGATCGTCTTCGCCCTCGTAACCCTGTTCAAGGGCGGTGGCCCCGAAGGCCTCGGCTTCACCGGCAGCTTCTCCCCGTCCGCCGCGCTCAAGGGCGCTCCGGGCGTGGCGCTGATGTTCGCCGTGGCGTCGATGTTCGGCTTCGAGGCCACCGCCATCTACGGGGAGGAGGCCCGCGAGCCCCGCAAGACCGTCCCCCGGGCCACCTACCTGTCGGTCGCGGTCATCACGGGCTTCTTCGCCTTCACTTCGTGGATGCTGGTCTCGGCGCACGGCGCGTCCCGGGCGACCGGCGACGCGGGCAAGGCGCTGCAGAGCGGGGACGCGACCAGCTTCGTCTTCGCCCCGATCGCCGCCCAGTTCGGCGACTGGGCGAGCGACGTGCTGCCCATCCTGCTGGCCACCTCCCTCTTCGCGGGCATCCTGGCCTTCCACAACTCCGCCAACCGCTACCTGTTCTCCCTCGGCCGGGAGGGCCTGCTGCCCCATGGGCTGACCGCCATCAACCGGCGCCACTCGCCCTGGGCCGCGGGCACGGTGCAGACCGTGATCTCCGTGCTGCTGGTGATGCCCTTCGCGATCCTCGGCAAGGACCCGGTGCTGACCCTGTTCTCCTGGTTCAGCGGGGTCGCCGTCCTCGGCGTCATGCTGCTGTACTTCCTGACCTCGGCCTCGGTCGTCGTGTACTTCCGCCGCTCGCGCGTCGACACCCGCCTCTGGAACACGCTGATCGCCCCCGTCCTCGGCGTGCTCGGCATCCTCGGTGCCATCTGGATCATCGTGGAGAACTTCACCACCCTCATCGGCGGTGACCAGGCCACGGCCGTATGGCTGCAGCTCACCGTTCCGGCGGTGCTGGTCCTCGGCGTCGTCGCCGCCCGGCTGAGGCGGGCCCGGGTGGAGACCACCGACTGAACAAGGCGATGTCGCGCCGATACGGCCGGAGCCTGCGCTCCGGCCGTATCGGGCCTTCCGCCGAAGCGCGAGTCGTTCGTCCTCGAATGGAACGGATGGGACGGAGATGGTGAGCGCGTGCTGAACGCCACCCATGAGGAACTGCTGCGCCGCGACAGGTCCGTACACGCCATCGAGAAGTACACCGAACTGAAGACCACCTGGATCCAGCTGTGACCCGTACGCACCCGCGCCCCCTGATCGCGATTCCGGCCCGGTTCGCCGCGACCGCGTCCGCGCTCCGCTACGCCGCGGAGGTGAACGCCCGCGCGCTGGTCGAGGCGGGGTGGCGCGCCGGAGCCGACGTGGCCGGGCGGCTTGTCCGCTTCGACGACGTGCTGCTCCCAGGCGGCGGAGACCTGGCCCCGCACCGCTACGGCGCCACCGACACCCATGACAGCGTCTACGACGTCGGCGATCTCCAGGACGTGTTCGACCTCGAAGCAGCACGCCGGGCACTGGACTCGGGACTTCCCCTGCCGGCGATCTGCCGCGGGCATCAGGTGGTGAACGTGGCCCTCGGTGGCGAGAAGACGGAGGCTTCCCGCCACCACCACCGGCGAGTCGACCGCATCGGTGCCGGGCTCCACCGCACCGCGCGCGCCGCCGACGGCACGGTGGAGGAACTCGAACTCAGGGACACTCAGGACGGGTTGACCGCCGTCCAGTGGCATCCCGAGGACACGGCCTCCGAAGACCCCGCCCAACAGGGCTTGTTCGACGCACTCGTCCAGTCCGCTCTCGACAGGCACTGACACTCATATGGCTCTCTTCGGTAGCAAGCCTCAAGGGCCGCGCCTCGCCCCCGAACTCGATGACGTCCCGCTGGGGCGGGTGCTGAGAAACGTCGTCTCAGCCCGCGGCATCGGACCGCAGGACCTGGCCGTGGCCCAGGTGGAGCGGCTCCTGCGGGACACCGGACACGACTGGGACCGCCGCTTGCACCGGATCGGTGTCCTCGCGCAGGCGGCGCCCTCGCTGGCCCGGACCTGGCGCGAGCAGCGACCGCGTGACCCGGATGCGCTGCTCCTGGCCGCCTGGTCGGAGCTGGCGACCGATCCGTGGGGAGCCCTGGCGACCTGCCGCCTCGCCGCCGAGCGCCGCCCGGCTGATCCGACTCCCTGGGTGGGCGCGCTGGCAGCCGTCCGGATTCTGGGACGGCCGACCTCCGAACTGGCGCCCCTCTGGCATGAGATCCACGCGCGCGATCCGTGGCACAGGGAGGCACACTTGCAGATCCTCGGTTACCTGTCCCCCGAGGAGCACGGAAGTCAGACCGCTCTGCGTGACTTCCTGGACGACGTCATGGCGGTGATGCCGGTGGACGCGCCCACGGCATGCCTGCCGTTGACGGCCGCCGTGCGGCAGTACCACCGAGACCTGGACGCCGGCGGCACGCGGACGCTCGGGATCAGCCAGTACTGGACACAGCCGCACATCGTGCGGGTACTCGACCAAGCCCTGGCACGCTGGCCGAATCCAGGTCATCTGCGCCACGCCGCGAGCGTCGCCGACCTGGGACTGCTCGCCTACGCCCTGGCGCGTGCGGGTCGGCTGCGTGATGCCCAGCCGGTCTTCGCGGTGATCGGCGGCCTGGTGACCTCCTGGCCCTGGGGCTACGACGGCGACCCGGTGGAACGCTTCGCCCACTGGAGCCGCCGCTAGGGCGCGACATCCTTGGGTCCGTGGACGGCGGGCATCCGGGCGTAGTCACTCGCCCGGTACGTGCCGACGGCGCCGGCCGGGACCAGAACGAGGTCCCCGGCGTGCGCTGGGGCCGTGCTTCCGTCGCACTCCACGAACGAACGGCCTTCGAGGACGTAGTCGAACTCGTCGTGGGGATGCTCGTCGCTCCCTGACTCACCGCGCAACTCCCATTCCACAAGGGCTGGTTGCTGCGATTGTCCAGCCAGGGCGGCGAAGGCATGGCCGCGGGGGCCGTCGCCTCGTCGCGTGAGTGGGGCCGCGGGGAACTTTCGTGGAGGCAAGGGACCGTCCTTTCGGCGGAGGAGTGCGCAGTGCGATGCGCTGCCTCGGGGCCGGTACCACGCGAGCGGTACCGGCCCCGAGGTCTCAGACGCGTTCGGCGGCTTCGACGATGTTGGTGAGGAGCATGGCGCGGGTCATGGGTCCTACTCCGCCGACGGGTGGGGCGAGGGAGCCGGCGATCTGGTCGACGTCGGGGTGGACGTCCCCGAGGATGCCTTCGACGGTGCGGGTGATGCCTACGGACAGGACGGTGGCGCCGGGTTTGATCCAGTCGGGTTTGACGAGGTGGGCGACGCCGGCCGCGGCCACGACGACGTCGGCGACGCGGGCATGGGCTGCGGTGTCCTGGGTGGCCTCGTGGCAGAGTGTCACGGTGGCGTGTTCGGTGCTGCGGGTCAGCATCAGGCCGAGCGGGCGGCCGACGGTGATTCCGCAGCCGATGACACAGAACTGCCGCCCGGTGATGGGCACGTGGTGGCGGCGCAGCAGGTCGATGATGCCGCGCGGGGTGCAGGGCAGGGCGCCGGGGATTCCCAGCACGAGTCGGCCGAGGTTGGACGGGTGGAGTCCGTCGGCGTCCTTGTCCGGGTCGACGAGTTCGAGTACGGCGTGGGTGTCGATGTGGGGTGGCAGCGGCAGTTGGACGATGAACCCGGTACAGGCGGGGTCGGTGTTGAGTTGGCGTACAGCGGTCTCGACGTCGGTCTGGGTGGCCGTGGCGGGCAGTTCGACGCGGATCGACGCGATGCCGACCTGGGCGCAGTCGCGGTGTTTGCCGCCGACGTAGGAGTGGCTGGCCGGATCGTCACCGACCAGGATGGTGCCCAGGCCGGGGGTGATGCCCCGGCCCTTCAACTCCTGCACCCGCTGGGTGAGTTCGTGTTTGATCTCGGCTGCCGCGGCCTTGCCGTCGAGCAGTGTCGCGGTGGTCATGTCGTACGTGCCTCTCGGTGCGGGTGTCAGGAGAAGACGACGGTGCGGGAGCCGGTGAGTACGACGCGGTCCTCGGCGTGCAGCCGGACCGCTCGGGCCAGCACGATCCGCTCGACATCCCGGCCGATCGCGACCAGTTCGGGGGCGGTGTGGCGGTGTCCGACGCGGACGACGTCCTGCTCGATGATCGGACCTTCATCGAGGTCGGCCGTGACGAAGTGGGCGGTGGCGCCGATGAGTTTGACGCCCCGGGCGTGGGCTTGGTGGTAGGGCTTGGCGCCCTTGAAGCCCGGCAGGAAGGAGTGGTGGATGTTGATGACCCGGCCCGACAGCTTGCGGCACAGGTCGTCGGAGAGGACCTGCATGTAGCGGGCGAGCACCACGAAGTCGACCTGGTGCTCGGCCACCAGCCGCAGCAGTTCGGCCTCGGCCTCGGGCTTGGTGTCGCGGGTGACGGGGAGGTGTACGAAGGGGATGCCGTGCCGCTTCGCGGTGGCAGCCAGGTCGGGGTGGTTGGAGACGATCAGCGGGATGTCGACGGGCAGTTCGCCCAGGTCCCAGCGGTAGAGCAGGTCGACCAGGCAGTGGTCGAACTTCGACACCATCAGCAGCACCCGGCGGCGCTGCTGTTCGGGTCGGACGGTCAGCAGCGGGTCGAAGCGGGCGAGCCGCAGGGCGAGTTCGTCCCGCAGACGCTCCGTGTCGGCCTCGGGTGTCTCCAGGCAGACCCGCATCGTGAAGATGCCGGTGTCGGGGTCGGAGAACTGGGCGCTCTCCAGGATGTTGCCCTTGGCCTCCGCGATGCCGGCGGCGAGTGCGTGGACGATGCCCGGCTGGTCGGGACAGCGGAGGGTGAGGATGTGGCGTAGCACGTCAGGATCTCCGTGGGGTCAGGCCCGTACGCGGGCGCGTTCGGGGTCGTACACGGGCGTGGGCCGGACCGTGGCGTCGGCCTTGGTGCCGTCGCCGGCGACGGCGGTCAGCGCGGTGCCGGACTTCACGGCGTCGCGGTGGACCCGGGCCAGACCGAGGGTGGCTCCGTCGAGGGCGGGGGACGGCAGCGCCATCGTCACGTAGCCGATGTCCCGCCCGTCCAGCTCCAGCCGGGCGCCCTCGGCCGCCTCCGGCGCGGCCTCCACGACGACGCTGACGACGCGTCCGGTGACGTTGTCCTTCTTGGCCAGCAGCGCGTCCCGGCCCTGGAAGGGCCCCTTGTCGAAGTCGAGCGCCCAGCCCATGCGGCACTCGAACGGGGTGACCGTGTGGTCGTACTCCAGCTCACCCATGATCATCCCGGCCTCGGTGCGGCAGGTCAGCAGGGCGATCGCGCCGAAGGCCCTGATCCCCAGGTCGGCACCGGCCTCGAAGACCGCGTCCCACAGCTGCAGCGCGCGCTCCCGCGGGACCTGGATCTCGTATCCGAGCTCGGCGGTGAACCCCAGCCGGCTCACCTGCGCGGGGATGCCCGCGACGAGGATGTCGCGCAGGAAGCTGTAGTAGGGGAACGCGGCGTTGGACACGTCGATCCGGGTGAGGCGCTGCAGGACGTCGCGGCTGCGCGGGCCCTGCAGCGTCAGAACGGCGGACTCGTCGCGGCGCTCGGTGGCCGTGGTCCCGGCGGGGGCGTGAGCGGCCAGCGCCTGTTGGGTGCCCGGGTTGCCTCCGGTGACGACGACATGATCCGGCGCGAGGACGGCCACGGTCACGTCGTCCAGCATCATCCCGTCGGCGTCGACCACGACCCCGTACGCGATACGGCCGGCACCCAGCCCCTTGACACTGCGTGAGAAGACGGCGTCAACGGTGGAGACCGCATCCGCGCCCTCGACGTGCCACTTGTAGAGCATCGAGTACTCGGAGGCGCCGACAGAGGTGCGGATGGCCTCGTACTCCTCGGCGGGATCATCGATGGCCAGCGGTACGGCGTTGCCGTAGATGTCGATCCACTCCTCCACCTGGTCGGCATAGCGGGGAGCGAACGGGGTGGTGCTCAGTCCTTCGGGGATGGCCATGGGGGACTCCAGTGGAGAGAGGAGGTGTGCACTGCAGCGAGAATCTATCCACATGGATAACTTGTCAATAGGATAGATTAAGATAGGTGGAGTGCTGGAGTGGGGAAGGGTGGCAAGTGGCTGTCGAGGCGGGTAAGGAAGGCGAGGCCGGTCTGGAGGCGCGGCCCGGTTACGGCGAGGGGCGTGAGGCGCTGCTCGCGGCCGCGGTGCGGGTCGTGGCCCGTGGCGGACTGCGGAAGCTGACCTACCGGGCTGTGGCTGCCGAGGCCGGTGTTACCCACGGGCTGGTCGCCCACCACTTCGGATCGCGCGACGTCCTCCTCGAACAGACGCTGCGATGGTGTGTCCGGCGCAGTATCGAGACGTCGTCGCTCGTCCCGGCCAGTGGAAGGCTGGAGGATTTCGCGGCGAAGCTGCCTGCCTTCGTCGCCGCGGACCCGGAGCTGCAGGCCTTTCAGTACGAACTCAAGCTTGAGTCGACCCGCCGCCCCGAACTACGGCCGCACCTCGACGCGCTCTACGACGCCTACCGTGCTGCCGTCCGTGAGGCGCTGGTCTGTTTCGAGGTCTCTGCGGACCTGGCGGAAGTCGTCTTCGCGGCTCTGGAAGGACTGGTTTTCCACCAGACCACCGTCGGTGATCCGAAACCCACCGAGCAGGGCATCGAGGCATTGCGCCGACTCCTCGCCGCTCACCGGGGCTACGGGCCGGAATAGTCGTACGGGCAGTACTGGTCATCCGCCTTCCGACTTCGATGGCTTCTTGCCGAAGCCGCACGACGCGCCGTGCCGGCAGCCGCGGAGTGAAGACCGCCGTGCGCCTGGGTGGGGGCTTTGACCGCGGAGTTCCTCGCCGAACGGAGCATACGCAGCGCTTCCACGTGCCCATCGCCGCTCTTCGGCAGTGCCCGTGCGGCACCCTCGGCATCAACGGCGTCCGTCTTGTCAGGGCGGCGCGGGGCCGATCGGCCGGGCTGTCCACCTCCACCACCGGAACCTGCTCTGCCGCGAGGCAGCGAGTCAGGCTCGCACGTGTGGGAACCAGTGCCCCGCGCCCCGGTCCGCGCTTGTGTGCCCGGTCAAGGAGGTTGCGGTGGCCGGGAACTCCCCTGTGCCCAGCAGCCGGCGACCGTGGTCAAGCACCGCGGCGAGGTGCATGTCCTTGTGAAGGTCGACGCCCAGCGCCCCCACGATGCTTCTGCAAGCGACCAGCGGGAAGACGAGTCAAGCCGTGATCGGAACGACACGGTCACCATCCTCGCAGCGTCATGTCGACAGGCCCTGCGACGCTCACCGCCGTTCCTTTGCAGGCCTCGACGGCTTGGCGCTCCATCGGGTCACCTCCGGAGAACCGGGCCGCACCAAGGAGGGGGCGAGGCGCTGTGCCCACTGCTCAGGCGTTTCTGACGAAGGCGCCTCGTCACCTCAAGTACTGACGTGACAAGGCTCCTCAAGAGGTCCGACCAGCAGGTTCGGCTGCAAGAACCCTCTCCGTGGGCGACCCAGCGCGATCGCCGGATCGTCCGCGCGCGGAGACGCAGCTCCACGGTAAGAACCACAGAGCCCTCGGCACGCTGCGTGCCAGCGGCGCTGAGGGCCTGGGTTCCGGAGAACAGCCGGTCGCGGACGGGACCGTCAGCTGCTGGGCTGCACCGGGGGCGGCGCGGACGACATCGAGACTCCCCGCGTGTCGTCGTCCTCCCAAGCGGTTGCCTCGATGGTTTCGCCGTCGTCCGCGCCGCCCTGGCCGAGAAGGGCGAAGTCGTCCGGGCGGGCGTGTCGCAGCCACAGGCCGTAGGCGATGCCGGCAGCGGTCACCGCCACCAGCAGCCACGGCAGGGCGCCGACCCAGGGGCTGTTCTTCCCCGAGACGAAGGAGAATTTGTCGATCATCAGGACCACTGACGCCCCCAGGCCCAGCAGGCCGAGCGTGGGCGCGAGGAGCGTCCTCCACCAGTGGAACGACGCGTCCTTGCGGAAGTAGAGGATCACGGACAGGCAGGCGGCCGCCTGGATGGCGACGATGCCGATGATCCCGACGCCGAACAGGACCGAGCTCATGTCGAGGTACGGATCGAATCCCATGGCCCAGCCGACCCCGATCAGAGCTGCGGACAGCAGGAGCAGGGTGACGACCGAGACGTGAGGCGACTGGTAGGTCGGGTGGGAATGGGCGAGCCGCCGGGCCAGGAGGCCCTCCTGTGCCAGGGCGCGGGTGTAGCGAGCGGTGGCGTTCAGGATGGCCAGCGCCACGGCCCACTGGGACACCAGCATCAGCAGGGCGATCGCAGTGGTGAGCCAGCTGCCGACGTAGCGGTCGGACAGGCCGAAGAAGAAGGTGCCGAAGGTGCGCAGGGCGGTGGGCTGGACCTTGCCGATGCCGTAGGCGCCGGTGGCCAGCCACGTGGTGAGTCCGTAGATGAAGGCGATGACGACGGCCGCGGCGTAGGTCGCCCGGGGGATGGCTCGCTTGGGGTTGCGGGTCTCGGGGGCGTACAGGGCGGCGGACTCGAACCCGACGTACGACATGATCGCGAACACCAGGGAGACGCCGAAGCCCGGACTCAGCGCGACGGACGGGGAGAAGACCTCCGCAGGCAAGGCGTGCAGTCCATCGCGGCCGAGGATGGCGACGTCGAGCACGAGCAGGACGGCAAGCTCCAGCGAGACGAAGACGGTCAAGGCTTTCGCACTGAAATCGATCTTGTGGTAGGCGGCGGCGCCGACGGTGACGAACAGGAAGAGCGCGTAGAGCGGCCAGGGGATGTGAATGCCGAACTGCTGGTCGATGATCAGGCTGCCGTAGTAGGGGGCGATGCCGAAGCAGCCCGCCAGGAAGGTCGTGTAGCCGAGCATCGCCAGCCATGCCGATCCCACGCCGGCGGTGCGGCCCAGGCCGGCGGTGATGTAACTGAAGAAGGCTCCGGGGCGGTTGATTCTCCGGCTCATCTGCGTGTAGCCGATGCAGAACAGCAGGATCAGCAGCCCGGAGGCGACGTACATGGCGGGCAGACTGGCGCCGCCGAAGGCGAAGCCGAGCGGGGCCGTGCCGATGACGCTGGCCAGCGGCGTCGACGCGGACACGATGAGAATCGTGATGCGGGTCGCGGTCAGCGTTCGCGCGGGGGCGATGGACGGGTGCGGCTCTGGGGGCATGGAGACGTCCCTGAATGTCTGGAGCGAAGAACGCTCAGGACGGGGTGTGCGGTGCGAGGCAGTTGTTCGCCGGCCTAGGGGCGCCTCCATGGCCAGACGCGCCGGCCGTGAGCGGGCCAGGCGTTTTCATACGTTCGTAATGTAGAGAACTGCCCCTCCGTGTCAACCCTTTGGACAACCGCTCTTGGTCTGGCTCCCGGATGTCGCGGCCGGATCGTCCGGTCACGCGCCGTCGCGGCGGTCGACGTCTTGACGTGTCGCACCCCGGGGTTCTAGCGTCCCTGGCATAGCAATACGTTCGTATGGAAAAACGCTGGGAGAGCCCGTGAGTTTGCTGACCGACACATCCGCGACCGGGCGCTGGGACGGCAAGCAGCCCCTCACCGCCCAGGAGATCCTCCACCGCGTCGAGGCACTCGCCCCGCTGATCAGCGAGCAGGCGGACGAGCTGGAGAACCGGCGCCACCTCACCGAGGCGGTCAAGGCCGCGCTCGCCGAGACCGGTGTCTACTCGATGGGTTTCCCCAAGGCATGGGGTGGTCCCGAGGTCCGCATCGACGACCAGATCCGGATCATCGAAGCGGTCGCCCGGCTCGACGGTTCGGTGGGCTTCGCCGTCAACATCATGGCCGACAGCGGCCTGTACGCCGGGCGCCTGACGCGCGAGGCGGCTCAGGAGATCTATCCGTCGATGGACATGTCGACGGCCGGCTCCTTCAACCCGCCCGGTCGTGCCGAGGTCGTCCCCGGCGGCTACAGGCTGTCCGGCCGGTGGCGCTTCGGCACGGGCAACATCGACGCCGACGTCATTCTGGGCCGTTTCCGCCGTCACGTCGACGGAGAGCCGCAGGTCGACGAGAACGGTGACCCGGACCTCATCGTGGCCTGGTTCCCCAATGAAAACATCACGCGCCACGAGAACTGGGCCACCACCGGCATGGCGGCCACCGGAAGCTGCGACTACGAGATCACCGACGTGGTCATCCCCGCCTCCCACAGCTACCGCTACGCCGACCAGTTCTATGCCTCTCCGGACGTCCCCCCGCTGTCGCGGCACTACGGAACCCTGACGGGCAACCAGGTCGGAGTCGTGCTCGGAGTCGCCCAGCACGCGCTCGACCTGCTGTACATGCACCTGGACAGGGCCAGGACCAAGTGGGGCGCGCAGGTCAAGGAGTCGTCGTACATCCAGATCAAGGTCGCCAAGATCGACGCCCGTATCCAGGCGGCCCGCGCCTACGCACTCGCGACCTTCGCCGGCATCACCGACAGCCTCCTCGCCGGCGAGGAACTGACCGTTCAGCAACTTGCCGACATGCAGAGCGCCCCGGTCCTGGCCGCGGAGATGTGCCTGGAGTCGGTCAACGAGATCCTCGACCTCGTCGGCGCGACCGCGACCCTCAAGTCGCTGCCCTACGACCGGGTCTGGCGCGATCTGAGCAGCGCCGTGCGCCACTTCTACTACCGCGAGATCCACCTCGAGCTGCCCGGCAAGCGGCTGCTCGGGGTTCCCGTGGACATGTCCCAGTCCGACTGACCCGCCCCTACCCGCACTCCCTGGAGCCCTCGTGAGCACTCACACCGCCGACTACCGCCCGGCCAGCGACGTCACCATGGCCGAGCTCTTCCCCAACCACGACGGGCTGCGCCCCGCCGCGGTCGACGCCCTGGCCGGATCGACCCTCGACCTGCACTGGGTCGGCGGCGGCGTCACCACCCTGTCCTTCACCGCCGACGCGGCCGAGGTCACCACCGTCACGCCCGCCGGGGAGTGGATTCTGCTCGACGGCACCCTCACCGCCGAAGTGGTGGAGCTGCGGGCCGGGTTCCTCGGTGCCGCGCTGCACGACCCGCGCACCCAGTCCTCCTACTTCCTCGTCGTCGGCGGCGACCACGCCGTCCTGGTCCACACCCGCATGTCCGCCGGACCGACCGGCGCCACCGAGGACACCCGCGTGCTGCAGGCCGGAATCGGCGGGCCCGCCGCCTCCGTACTCGCCCGTACCGACGACCTGGTGGGCAAGCGGGTCTTCTGGCGCTACTCCGACACCCACTCCTTCGAGCACATCTACCTGGAGCCGAACCGGTACTGCTGGCACGGGCTGACCGGGCCGGAGGCCGGGATGGGCGGCGTCGAGCCGACCTCGGCATACCGGCTGGCCGACGGCCTCGTCCTGTTCACCTGGTCGGACACATCGGTCGCCTTCAACGGAACCATCGT
Source organism: Streptomyces sp. NPDC048288 (assembly GCF_043201555.1). Lineage (NCBI taxonomy): Bacteria > Bacillati > Actinomycetota > Actinomycetes > Kitasatosporales > Streptomycetaceae > Streptomyces > Streptomyces sp. NPDC048288. Next base: position 201,003 of record NZ_JBICZD010000006.1, on the reverse strand, counting down.
GATCGACTTCGACGGGGACACGGTCACCTCCAAGGGAAGGCTGTTCGGCTGGGAGGCTGCCGAACGAACCGGGCAGCAGATCATCGTCGGGGCCGGCGGCCGCGTCCTGAACTCGACAGACCACGCCGGTCTGTGAGCGGGCCCAGGCCCGGCGCACTCGGGCTCTACGACCTCACCGGCCGCGTCGCGCTCGTCGTCGGCGGCAGCAGCGGCATCGGGGCCGCCACAGCCCGCCGGCTCGCCGCACACGGCGCCACCGTCATCGTCGGATACCGGTCGGGCAAGGACCGTGCCGAGGAGGTGGTGAGCGGCCTCGCGGGAGACGGCCACCACGCCCTGCAGGCGGACGTCCTCGGCGGCGACACCCTCACCCGGGCCGCGGAGTGGATCGCGGCCCGCCACGGCCGGCTCGACGTACTGGTGAACTCGGCAGGCACCACGGTACGCGTCGCCCACGACGACCTCGACGCTCTGGACGACGCGACCTTCGACCAGATCCTGGCCGCGAATGTGCGAGGCCCCTTCGCCACCGTGCGCGCCCTGCGGGCTCTGCTGGAGAGATCCGGAGACGCCGTCGTCGTCAACGTCTCTTCGATCTCGGCGTTCACCGGCTCCGGAAGCAACGTCGCCTACTGCGCTTCGAAAGCCGGACTGGACAGCCTCACCCGCTCCCTGGGACGCGCACTCGGCCCGGCGGTCCGCTTCCTCAGCGTGTCACCGGCCGCTGTCGACACGGATTTCGTGCCCGGCCGCAGCCGGGACGCGGTCCGGGCCCAGGCCGCGTCGACGCCGCTGCAGACCATGGTCGATCCCGACGACGTCGCCGTGTCGATCCTCGGTGCGGTCACCCATCTGCGGCTCACCACCGGCGCCGTCGTGATCGCCGACGGGGGGAGGTTTCTGTGAGCTCTCCGCGGAACCGGCGTGCCGTGCGGCTGCCGGCCACCGACTTCGGGATCCGGGTGCTGCCTTTCGGTGTCTTCCGGCCGCCCGGCGGGTCGGCCCGGGTCGGGGTCGCCGTCGGCACGGATGTCCTGGACCTGGCAGCCGCGCTCGGCGACCGCACGTTCGCCGCCGACACGCTCAACCCGTTCCTCGCGCAGGGGCCCGAACGATGGCGACAGGTGCACGAGCAGGTGGCCGCCCTGGTCACGGACGGTCTCGGCGCGGAGCGGGCCGACCTGTACAGGCAACAGGACGTGGAGCTCCTGCTGCCCGTCGAGGTCGCCGACTTCGTCGACTTCTTCTCTTCTGTGGAACACGCGGTCAACGCGGGCAAGATCCTGCGCCCGGGGGAGGAGCCGCTCAAACCCAACTACCGGCACCTGCCGGTGGGATATCACGGCCGCAGCGGAACAGTCGTGGTCTCCGGCACCCCCGTCGTGCGCCCGTGGGGACAGGTACGGATCGACGGTGATCCCCCCAGGAGCGTGGAACAGCCTTCCGAACGCCTCGACATCGAGGTCGAACTCGGCTACGTCGTCGGCACCGGTTCCGAACTCGGCACGCCGGTGACAGCATCGGAGTTCGCCCGGCACGTCTTCGGCGTCGTGATCCTCATCGACTGGAGCGCACGCGACATCCAGGCATGGGAGTACCAGCCGCTCGGTCCCTTCCTGGGCAAGTCGTTCGCCACCACGATCAGCCCATGGGTGGTGCCGCTCACCGCGCTCACCGACGCCTGGGTGCCCGGACCGGTCCAGGACCCGGCCGTGCTTCCCTACCTCCAGGTGCCCGAGCCGCGGAACCTGTCGGTCGAGCTGGTCCTGGAAGTCAACGGAACACAGCTGTCCCGGCCGCAGGCCGACGCACTGTACTGGTCGCCGGCGCAGCAGCTGGCCCACATGACCCGCAACGGGGCATGCCTGCGTGTCGGCGACCTGTACGGCACCGGGACCGTGTCGTCCTTCGACCCTGCGGCGCAGGGATCGCTTCTGGAACTCAGCCACTCCGGCCGCGTTCCGGTGCCCCTGGACGACGGAAGCGCGCTGGGCTACCTGCGCGACGACGACGAAGTGGTCATCCGGGCCTGGGCGGGCCCGGGGCGGCTGCCGCTCGGCGACGCACGCGGCCGGGTCGGCAAGGCCACCGGGTGACCCACGGGTGCGGCGGGACCGGCTCGGCCCGCCGCGCCACGTACCAAGGAGACAACCACCTGTGAACGTTCTTGTTCTGGGCGCCACCGGAACGATCGGCCGGCACATTGTCGCCGAGTTGGCGCATCGGGGACATCACACCCTCAGTGGCCTGCGGACCGGATCCGAGGCGTCCCCACCGCCCGGCGACACGGTCGTGGTCGATCCGCTCTCGCCGGACTCGGTGGCGGCGGCGGCTCGCGGTGTCCACGCGGTCGTCAGCGCGTTGGGAGGGAGCCGCCACGGTCACCCCGGCCTGGTCCGCGAGGCGATGCCAGTCGTGGTCCAGGGCCTCGAAGGCGCCCATGTCCACCGGCTGTTGGTGGTCGGCGGTGCCGGCAGCCTCCTCGACATCGACGGCCGCCGCCGGGTCGACGCGACCGACTTTCCCGCCGCCTGGCGCGCCGGTTCCCTCGCCCAGGCCGACGCGCTGGGTTTCCTGCGGGCCTACACGGGCCCGGTGAACTGGAGCTATCTGTCACCGTCGGACCGCATCGGTGACGGCCCGCGCGGTGGCGTGGAACTGGGGGAGAACCACCTGCTGCGCGCACCCAATGGCGAGAGCTGGATCAGCCTGGGGGACTATTCCGGCGTGCTCGTCGATGAACTCGAGCGCAATCACCATCCTCGGCGCCGCTTCACCGCCCGCAGCGAGCGCTCTGCCGCCTAGCCAGGCGTCGGGTGCCGCGGGGGCAGCATGGGGGCGGCCGGTCGACTGACCGGCCGCCCCCTGCCGTTGTCCTACGGCCAAGAGCGTGTGCGGGGTCGGGCAGATCGGCCCCGCACGCGTCACGTCGTGCGAATGGACTGTCAGTCCCAGTGGTCCGGCACGTTCTTGAGAGAGACGCCGGCGGGGGAGGCGAACCCGCCGGGGGCCGTGAACCGCTTGCCGATGCCCTGCCAGACCGCGTCGTAGTCGTGCTGGCGATGTGCGGCGGCCATGGCCTGCTCGGACACGACCACCGGCAGCCGGGTCTCGAACATGAAGGCCAGGGTGTTGTCGACCTTCTGTGGGCTCAGCTCCACTGTGCTGGCCCGCTCGTAGGTGGTGGCATCGGCGCCGTGCGAGGTGAAACAGTTGTGCAGGCTGGCGCCCCCGGGCACGAACCCCTCTGCCTTGGCGTCGTAGACGCCATGGACCAGTCCCATGAATTCACTCATCACGTTGCGGTGGTACCACGGCGGCCGGAACGTGTCCTCGCCCACGAGCCAGCGCGGCGGGAAGATGACGAAGTCGGCATTGGCGGTGCCGGCATGCCCGCTCGGTGAGGTCAGCACGGTGTAGATCGACGGATCGGGGTGATCGAAGCTGACTGTTCCGATGACCATGAAGTTGCGCAGGTCGTACTTGTAGGGCGCGTAGTTGCCGTGCCAGCCCACCACGTCCAGGGGCGAGTGGTCGTAGTCCGCGGCCCACAGGCCGCCCAGGTACTTCTGCACGACCCTCGCCGGCTCGTCCCGCTCCTCGAAGGCGGCCACCGGAGTCAGAAAGTCACGGTGGTTGGCCAGCCCGTTGGAGCCGATCGGACCGAGCTCGGGCAACGTGAACATCCGGCCGTGGTTCTCCAGCACGTATCCGCGGGCGCGGGCGTCGCGCAGCCGCACCTGGAAGCGGATACCGCGCGGCACGACCGCGATCTCCTGCGGAGCCACATCGAGGACGCCCAGTTCGGTGCGGAGCTCAAGGCCTCCCTCCTGCGGCACTATCAGCAGCTCCCCGTCCGCGTCGACGAAGTAGCTGTCGGTCATCGAGGACGTGGCGGCGTACAGGTGGATCGCCACGCCCTCCTGCGCGCGGACGTCACCGGTGCCGCCGTAGGTGAACAGACCCGCGACGAAGTCGACCTCCCCTTCGGGGAAGGGGAGCGGGTCCCAGCGCAGCCGGTTCGGCTCCGGACAGTCATTGACGACGGGACTGGCCAGCAGGCTCCTCCGGCTGATCCTGCGGAAAGGCGTGTGGGCCGCGGACGGCCTGATGCGGTACACCCACGTCCTGCGGTTCTCGGCCCGGGGAGCGGTGAACGCCGTACCGCTCAGTTGCTCGGCGTACAGACCCAGCGGCGCCTGCTGCGGACTGTTGCGCCCTTCCGGCAGGGCCCCGGCCACCGCCTCGGTGACGTGCTGGTTGCCGAAGCCCGGCAAGTACGTCCGGTTGGTGACTGAGGCGTTCTCAACGCGCTCTGCGCGCTGAGGATTTGTCGTCATGGCGGCCTCCGGGATCTGTGTTTCTCGGCAACGGGTCTTGTCACGGGTCGCTCCGTGTCCTACGTTTCTATACGATCGTATTGAAACGGTCTCGTCAAGGGACAGGAGACCCGATGTCATACCCGGCCCTGCCGGACTGCCGACTACAGATCGGCGGCCGGCACGTGGATGCCGCAGAGGGCGCGACCTTCAAAGTGATCAGCCCGAGCGACGGGTCCGTGATCTGTGAAGTCGCCTCCGCTTCGGCGACGGACGTCGACCTGGCCGTACGCGCCGCCCGGGCGCAGTTCGACGCGGGAGAGTGGTCCACCCTCTCAGGAGCCGACCGCGGGCGAGTGCTGCACCGGCTTGCCGACCTGGTCGAGGCGCACGCCGCCCGGTTCGCGGGCCTGGAGGCCTGGGACGTGGGCAAGCCCTACCAGGACACCCTGCACGTGGACGTGCAGCTCGCCGCGGACACCTTCCGCCACTTCGCCGGCTGGGCCGACAAGCTCACCGGCAGTGCCGTCCCCGTGCCGGACTTCGTCGGCCGTCCCCGCTTCTCCTTCACCGAACGGGTGCCCGTCGGCGTCATCGCGGCGATCACTCCGTGGAACGCACCCACGATGATCGCCTCGTGGAAGCTCGCCTCCGCGCTCGCCGCAGGATGCACCGTCGTCCTGAAGCCGGCCGAGGACGCTCCCCTCACCGCCCTGCTCCTCGGGGAACTGGCGGCCGAGGCGGGACTTCCCGCCGGGGTGCTGAACATCGTCCCGGGCACCGGCACGGTCGCCGGCGCGGCCCTGACGGCCCACCCGGGTGTCGACAAGATCTCGTTCACCGGCAGTCCCCAGGTCGGACGGGCCATCGCCGCCGAGGCGGCCCACAGGCTCATACCTGTCACGCTCGAACTCGGCGGAAAGTCCCCGCAGATCGTGCTCCCGGGCGCCGACGTCGACCAGCTCGCTCCCACCGCCGCCTTGTCCCTGTTCGCCAACAGCGGCCAGACCTGCGCCGCCGGCACGCGGATCCTCGTGCACCGCTCGCTGGTCGGCGACGTCGCGGAGGCACTCGCCGAGCAGGCCCGCGCACAGCGCCTGGGTGACCCGTTCGACGAGAACACCACTATGGGCAGCCTCATCAACGCCCGTCAGCGCGACCGCGTACTGGATTACATCGCCGTGGGCAGGCGGGAAGGCGCCGAACTCATCACCGGCGGGCGGGGAGTGCGGCGGCCCGGCTTCTACGTCGAACCCACCGTCTTCATCGGCGGCAACCGGCTGCGCATCTCCCAGGAGGAGATCTTCGGCCCGGTTGGCACGATCATCCCGTTCGACGACACCGAGGAGGCCGTCGCCCTGGCCAACGACACCGAATACGGGCTCGCCGCCGTCGTCTGGTCCCAGGACATCGCCGCGGCCATGAACGTCACTCGTCGGCTGCGGGTCGGTGCGGTATGGGTGAACGCCTGGGGACCCCCCGATCCCCGCCTGCCCTGGGGCGGTATGAAAACCAGCGGAATCGGCAGGGAGCTGGGCCTTTCCGGCCTGCACGCCAATACGGAGGAACGCGTTGTCAACATCGTCTACTGAAGCCGCCGCCCGCGACGGCGCCGTTCCGGACGCGCAACTGGCCGAACAGGTCAAATCGGTCCACCGCAGCTATCCCACCGGCGTCACGATCGTCACCGGTTTCTCCGGCGTCGCCCCGGTGGGGCTGGCCGTCAACGCCTTCTCCAGCGTCTCGCTGGACCCGCCGCTCGTCCTGGTCTGTCTGGCCGCGACCTCGGCCTCCTACCCGGCGTTCTTCGCCTCCGACCGCATGGCCGTGAACATCCTCGCCCATGACCAGGAGGATGTCGCGGCCGCGTTCGGACGCTCCAACCCGCACAAGTTCCGCGACGTCACCTGGAGCACCGGGGAACACGGGGCTCCGCTGCTGGACGGCGTGGCCTCGGCGCTGGAAGTCGTCATCGAAAGCCGCCTGCCCGCCTTCACCCACACCGTCTTCATCGCCCGGGTCGTCAATGCCGTCTGCAACGGGAAACGCCCGCTGGTCTACCTCGACCGGCGCTTCTTCGACAGCACCACACTGCCCGGACTCGACCCTGACGAGTGACTGGAGACCTCCACCATGAACACCACCGTCCCTCCCCGCGACATCGTTCTGTCGATGTGGCGCGCATTCGAGGCCGATCACGACCTGGCCGTGCTCGACCGCTACTTCGCACCCGGCTACCAGCGATTCGTGGGCCGCTCACCCGCCGTCGACCTCAAGGGCTGGAAGGCCACCCTGCAGTCGCTCTACACGGCCTTCCCCGACTTCCACACCGCCATCGACGTGGTCGTCGCCGAAGGCGACTGGGTCACCTACCGCTGGACGGCTACGGCCCGGCACCTCGGCGACTACCTCGGCGTCCCCAGCACCGGAAAGTTCATAGAGGCAGTGGGCATCTCGATGATCCGCTTCGAGGACGGCCGCATCCGAGAGGAACGCTCCTCATGGAACAAGGTCGACGTGCTCCACCAGCTGGGCGTCCTGCCCATCTCCCCGCTCTGAGTGCCGGCCGCCCGGGCCGAACGCGTAAGATCAGCGCATGCCACGCGCAGTTGATCACGCCGAACGACGGGCACAGCTTGCCCGCGCCGTCTGGCAGATTGCCCGTGACGAGGGGGTCGATGCCCTCTCGGTCCGGCGCGTCGGGGAAGCCGCGGGATGGAGCGGCGGGGCAGTGCAGTACTACTTCCCCACCAAGAACGCCCTCCTCCAGCACGCCTTCGGTCTCGTCAAGGAACGCACCGTCAGCCGCATCCACGACATCGCGCGCAGCAGCCCCGAGGACAAGGCGTTGCGTGCGGCCGTGATGTCGCTGCTGCCGACGGACGCGGACATCGCCGCCGAAAGCGAGATCTGGTTCGCCTTCATGGGGCTTGCGCTGGGTGAGCCCGGGCTGCGCAGCATGGCGGAGGAGGGACACCGCACCATCGCCGCCGAGCTGCGACAGCAGATCACGCGAGCTCAGACGATCGGCGTGGTACATCCCGACCGAGACCCGGAGGATGTCACGACCGAGCTGCTGGCCATCTGCGACGGGTTGTGCGTCCAGCAGCTGTACCGGCCTCAGGATCTGTCGACCGAGCGGATGATCCGCGTCCTGGACCGCAGGCTGGCCGACCTGGTCGGCCCTTCCCACGAGTAGTCGCGGCCGTCCGGCACGGCCCCACACCACCGCGGTGAGGGCACAACGACTCGGTGCACATCAGATGGTGATCGGCCATCACCCTCGACACCGACCCGCCAGCCGTCCCGGAGCGGCCACGGTGCCGGGCACCACGGAATGAGGCGAGCTCTCGCCCGCGTCGCCTCCCTCGGATGACGGAAGGCTGGGCCCTGCCCAGCTGAAGGCCGTCATCACACCGCTGTGTCGATGTCGGCAGACCGTTCCTCGGCCTTGCCGTCTCCCCGCACTCGGCACGCGGTCCCGCCCCGTCCCCGAATACGGCCCGAGCCGTATCAGACACGCATCCGCGTACGTGACCTCGCGGGTACTGCCCCGCTCTCTCCCCACCGCCTTGCCGCGAAAGGAACCGACATGGCCGCCCACTTTCCCTCTGCAGCCGAGGCGCTGTACGACGTGCTCTTCGACGGAATGACCGTGGCCGTCGGTGGATTCGGTCTCTGTGGAATTCCCGGCGACCTGATCGCAGCGGTACGGGACTCCGGCGTCACCGATCTCACCGTGATCTCCAACAACATGGGCGTGGACGGGATCGGACTCGGCGTCCTCCTGGAAGCCGGCCAGGTTCGCAAAGTCATCGCGTCCTACGTCGGCGAGAACAGACTGTTCGCCCAGCAGTACCTCGACGGCGCACTTGACGTGGAATTCAACCCCCAGGGCACGCTCGCGGAGCGCCTCCGCGCCGGCGGCGCCGGTATCCCCGCGTTCTACACCCGGACCGGAGTCGGCACCGAGGTGGCCCAGGGCAAGGAGACCAAGACATTCGACGGAGTCGACTACGTGCTCGAACGCGGACTCGTCGCCGACGTCGCACTGGTGAGAGCGCATCGCTCGGATCGCCTCGGCAACCTCGTCTACCGCTACACGGCGCGCAACTTCAACCCCGTCGTCGCAACCGCCGGTCGGGTCACCGTGGCCGAGGTCGACGAGGTCGTCACCGATGGACAGATCCACCCGGACGAGGTGGTGACACCCAGCATCTACGTGCAGCGCGTCGTGCGGACGACCAGCAGTGAAAAGCACATCGAGCAACGGACCACCCGGCCGCGCGCCGCGGCATCCGCCTGAACGCTTCCGAGCGCCACATAAGAGGAGCAGCCAGTGAGCTGGAACCGCGACGAGATGGCGGCCATGGCCGCATCGGAACTGCACGACGGTGCTTACGTCAACCTGGGCATAGGCATCCCTACTCTGGTGGCCAATCACATACCCGACGGCGTGAGAGTCACGCTGCAAAGCGAGAACGGCCTGCTGGGCATGGGGCCATTTCCCTACGAGGGCGACGAGGACGCCGACCTCATCAACGCCGGAAAGCAGACGGTCACCGTCCTCGCCGCCGGCAGCATCTGCGACTCAGCGGCGTCCTTCGCCATGATCCGCGGCGGGCACGTCGACGTCACCGTCCTGGGCGCCATGCAGCTGTCGCAACGCGGAGACCTTGCCAACTGGAGCATCCCGGGAACCATGGTCAAAGGCATGGGCGGAGCCATGGACCTCGTCGCGGGGGCCCGGCGCGTCATCGTTCTGACCTCCCACACGGCCAAGGACGGCACTCCGAAACTGGTGAAGGAATGCACGCTCCCACTCACCGGTACGGCCGTGGTGGACCGTGTCATCACCGACCTGGCGGTCTTCGACATCGCCGAGGGGCGGTTGACCCTCGTCCGCAGGGCCCCGGGCGTCACTCTTGAACACCTTCGCTCGGTCACCGAGGCCTCTTTCACGGTCCTCGAACACGCAGGGAAGGAACGGTGACCGCCACCGGGATCAAGCCCGTGCCGAGCCCACCCGCGGATGCCCGAAACAGCCCGGACAGACGCCGCCGGCCGAGCAGGGAGCGTGCCGACGCGACGCGTAACCGCGAGCAGCTCCTGCGCACCATCCGCTCGATGATCGAACATGACGGGGCGGAGAAGGTGACCATGGAAACCCTCGCCGAACAAGCCGGCGTGGGAAAGGGAACCGTGTTCCGGCGTTTCGGCACTCGAGCCGGCATCTTCCAGGCACTTCTCACCGAAGAGGAGAGCCGCTTCGAGAAGGAGGTCGAATCCGGACCACCCCCGCTGGGACCGGGCGCCGACCCGGTACAGCGCCTCGTCGCCTACGGTCGCGCCCGCATCGAGTTCCTCCTGGCTCACAAGGCGATCGTGCGGGAGTCGATCGAGCATTGCCGGCCCACGCCTCAGGGCGGACTCACCATGACTCTCCCGCACATTCGCGCGCTGCTGGGACAGACCGGCACTCCTTGGTCCGTGACGGACCTGGACTGTCTTGCCATGCAGCTCACAGCGGCGCTGGAAGGACCGCTCCTGTTGCACCTGGAGGCCGAATCCGTACCGGCGCCCGGGTCGAACAGCCATGCGCTTGCGGCGAGTTGGCAGTGGTTGATCGAACGGCTTCTCCGTGATTGACGCCACCGCTCGCACGGAGACCGTCCGGTGTCGATGGGCCCGGCAACGGAACGCGCGGATCCGACACCACAGTTCCGGTGCGGAGAAGCCGACTTCGGTCTTTCTGGCACCTTCGTCGAGGAGATGGGGATCTGTTGGGGGCGGCCTGCGAAGAGGCACAAGAACGTCTCGGGACGTGGCCGACACGCTTCCACTGTGGCTGGAACTACACGCTCCGCTCCTGGCGTCCGATGGACATGACGACTACCGGCAGAACACCGGACGGGGTCCTGGCGGGCAGACCAGGTCGCTTCACCCGGCGTTCGCTCCAGGACCCGGAACGGACTGGGATGACCTGCCGGCAGTTCGGCGAGCTCATCGACTCGTCAGCGCCTGGAAGACTGCGTTTGCACAGGTCGGCTTCCGGCGGGGGTCATGTTGCGGTGTTGTCTCCCGTGCCGGTGATCGGGCCGTGGGGTCCGGCCACCGGTGTACGCGGGGTGCTGTCGGGTTGCCCGTGCGGCGTGTGCGGCCGTGGTGCTCGGAGGGCCGGCGCGGGTAGCGGATGCGGGATGTGGTCGTCGATGCCGGCGAGGGAGCGACGGGCGCCGACGACGAGCTGGAACGGTGAGTGTGCAGGGTCGCCGGCGTACGCCTCGATCTGGCCCGACGCGGTCGGCGGTGGCCAGGAGGCGCGCCGCAGGGCGCGTTGCTGGGCCTCCCACAGGACGGTGACGGGGTCGACGGGCTCGTTGCGGCGGGCGAGGGCGGTGAGGCACTGCCGCAGTCCGGCGTACAGGGGGTGGGTGAAGTCCTCGGGGATCAGCCACCGCACGGAGACGATGTCGGCTGGGTGGGCGGTGGAGGTCGCCAGCAGCAGTTACTCCTCCTCGACCGCCTCCGTGCAGTCGGGGGCGAAGGGCGTTGGAGGGGCCGCAGGGCGCGGCAGCATGCCTGAGCGGTGCGGGAATCGGGCTGCCATGTCATGCACGACTGCGGCGAGCGCGTCGGCCTCGGCGAGCACCGTCTGGACGGGGTGCGGGCGGGAGGGATCGTGGACGGCTTGGACGAGGCGCCCGGCGGCCGTCTGCGGACGGCGACGGGCGCGTTCGGGCTCGACCGTGCGCGCGTACGCCGCCGAGTGACGGGTCCACGGACAGACCTGGATGAAGGCGTGCAGGTCGGAAGCGGTCAGCTCACGCGCCTTCTCACGTCCCCTGGCCAGCACATGGTTGAGCCATGTGGTGTTCTTCGCGTGCCCGGCGGGGTCGGGCGGAGGCAGGGTGCCGATCGCGGCGAACACGGCGGCATACGCGGCGTTGGAGAACGATTCGGCGGCGATCCCTGTCACGTTGGCGAGACGGTGTGGATCGAGGAGGAGGGCACCGAGGAGGGCCCGCTCGACGTAGCGCACGGGCGGCGTACGCGTGTCGGGCGGGTCGTCGCGGTCGCGGCCCTCGGTGGGCACGGAGGCAGGGGGCACCAGGCGACGAGGGCGAAGTCGTCGGGGTCGAGGGTGACGCCGAGGTGCGGGGCGAGGAGGCGGCCGGCGAGCGACGGCGGTACGGCGTCGCCGCTCTGCGATAACTGCTGTCCCTTGTAGCCGGCCCAGGGGCAGTCGGCGGGGAAGGTCTGCAGGAGGCCGGCCTCGCGCGCGGTGATCCGGATCGGCTCCGGCACCCCTGGTACGCCCGGGACCGCGTCCGTCGTCGGCGCCGGGTCCGGTTCGGGGATCCGGGTGCACTCGTTGGCCCGGTGACCGAAGAGTTGCCGCGCAGGGACCAGGACCAGCGGTGTGCCTCGGTGGTGGACGCCGTTGTTGGAGCATCGGCGGTCTGGTTCTGGCGGGTGCCGTGCCGCACCGGCCGTCCGGAGCTTTCGCGGCGGGACTGCCCGGTCAGGCCCTCTGGTCGGGGAGTCCGGATGTCGCGGCCGAGCGTCGGACAGCGTCTTGCGGGAGCCCGACGGGAAGGGTTCGGGTCCGCCGATAGGGAGGGTCGGGGCGGCAGGCGACAACGCGGCCATGGAGTCCCTCTTCAGTCTGCTGCAGAAGAACGCCCTCGACCGCCGCTCGTGGGCCACCCGTCAGGAATTTCGGATCGCGACCGTGACCTGGATCGAGTGGGCCTCCCACCGACGCCGCCGACAGACCCCCATGGCCGCAAGTACTTCACGCTTCCCAAGGGCGGGAAGACACGCGTCGTAGACATGCCGCGTTCGGCCTGCCAGGGGAACAAGGTCGAGCTTCCGTGCGGCGGTCCTGAACCAGACCGGATGCGGAAGAAGTTCGGCCTTGTTCTGACAACGAAGTACGGGAACGTGGTCGCGGCCAATACTGGGAGCACGGAGATATGGAAGCCTGCGCTGGCCAAGGCGGGAGTAATCCCCCCCACGGGCGACGGGTGCGAAACCGTGGCAATGGCTAGCGGCGCCGAAGGACGGGTCGGTCGTAACCCTCGCCGAGTGGCTGGGGCATTCGTCGCCGACCATCACCCTCGACCACTGCGCCCACTTCGTGCCGGAGGCGGGTAGGAAGGGGCGCAGAGCGATCGTTAGCCTGCTGGGGGAGCGGACGGAGGAGCGCTCCCACTCGAACTCCCCAGATTCTCCCCAGGACCGGTCCTGAGCGCTGACCGATCCGGCCGATGCGCGGAAACAGCGAGGTGAGAGGCCCTATGTTCACCACCCGTCCCACCCTCCAGGGCACCTTCGGCATGGTGTCCTCCACACACTGGCTGGCCTCCCAGTCGGCGATGGCGGTCCTGGAGACCGGCGGCAACGCGTACGACGCGGCCGTCGCCGGCGCCTTCGTCCTGCACGTGGTCGAGCCGCACCTCAACGGCCCGGCCGGCGAGGTGCCGATCCTGCTCGCCCCGGCCGGCGGCGAGGTACGGGTGCTGTGCGGCCAGGGTGTGGCCCCGGCCGGCGCCACCGTCGCCCACTACCGGGGGCTGGGCCTGGACCTCGTCCCCGGCACCGGCCCGCTGGCCGCGGCCGTTCCCGGCGCCTTCGACGCCTGGCTGCTCCTGCTGCGCGACCACGGCACCAAGCCCCTCGACGAGGTCCTGCGGTACGCCATCGGGTACGCCGAGCACGGACACGCGCCCGTGGAGAACGTCGGTGCGACGGTGGAGAGCGTCCGCGAGCTGTTCGAGACCGAGTGGACGTCCTCGGCGGAGCTCTACCTGCCCGGCGGACGGGCACCCCGCCCCGGCGCGCTCTTCCGCAATCCCGCCCTCGCCGCCACCTGGAAGCGGCTGCTCGCCGAGACCGCGGGCGCCGGGGACCGGGAGGCCCGGATCGACGCGGCCCGCGAGGTGTGGCGCACCGGTTTCATCGCCGAGGCCCTGGTCCGGCAGGCCGCCCGCCCCGCCATGGACACCAGCGGTGAACGGCACACCGGCACCCTCACCGCCGCCGACCTGGCCGGCTGGTCCGCGAGCTACGAGAGCCCGGTGTCGTACGACTGGAACGGCTGGACCGTGTGCAAGGCGGGCCCCTGGAGCCAGGGGCCCGCCCTCCTCCAGCAGCTCGCACTGCTGCCGCCCGAGCCGTCCGAGCTGCCCGGGTACGGCTCCGCCGACTACGTCCACCTCCTCGTCGAGGGCTGCAAGCTCGCCATGGCCGACCGGGAGGCCTGGTACGGGGACGCGGCCGAGGTACCGCTGGCCGAGCTGCTCTCCGACGCGTACAACGCCGAGCGGCGGGGCCTGATCGGCGTCCTGGCCTCCGAGGAGCTGCGGCCCGGCAGCCCCGGCGGACGCGTGCCGCGACTGCCCGGGTACGCGCGCGTGGAGGCCGGGAGGAGCACCGCCTTCGACCCGCTGGGCGCCGGTGAGCCGACGGTCGCGCAGGTCGCCGCCGACGGCAGCACCCGGGGCGACACCTGCCACCTGGACGTGGTCGACCGCTGGGGCAACATGATCGCGGCCACCCCCAGCGGCGGCTGGCTGCAGTCCAACCCCGTCGTCCCCGAGCTGGGCTTCCCGCTCGGCACCCGGCTCCAGATGGCCTGGCTGGAGGAGGGCCTGCCGAACTCCCTCACGCCCGGCCGGCGCCCCCGCACCACCCTCACCCCCTCCCTCGCGCTGCGCGACGGGGTCCCGGTACTGGCCTTCGGCACACCCGGCGGCGACCAGCAGGACCAGTGGCAGCTGCACTTCTTCCTGGCCGTCGCGCTGCGCGGCCCGGTGCGCGGCGGGCTCGACCTCCAGGGCGCGATCGACGCCCCGAACTGGCACAACGACAGCTTCCCCAGCTCCTTCCACCCGCGCGGAAGCCGCCCCGGAAGCGTGACCGTCGAGTCGCGGACGGACCCCCGGGTGGTGGCCGGGCTGCGGCTGCGCGGCCATGACGTGACGGTCGGGCCGGACTGGTCGGAGGGGCGGCTGTGCGCGGTCGCGCGGGACCCGGAGACCGGGGTGCTGTCGGCGGCGGCCAATCCGCGCGGGATGCAGGGGTACGCGGTGGGGCGCTGACTCCGGGATGCCGCGCCGTCTGTTCGTCCGGATTCCATCGGCCGTACACCCCGGCGGCGGGGATTGTCAGTGGCGCGTGCTCTCATGGGGGACATGATCGAAGCAACGGAGACCATCGACGAGTTTCTCCTCCAGCACGCCGGTGACGTCGAGGACGCCATCCGCAAGGCCGCCCGCACCGAGATCATGCCGCGCTGGCGGCGGCTCGCCGATGACGAGGTCGACCAGAAGGCCGGGCCGCACGATCTGGTGACGGACGCCGACCGGATGGCCGAGAAGTACCTCACCGGGGCGCTCGGCGCCCTGCTGCCGGGCTCCGTCGTGGTCGGCGAGGAAGCGGTGCACGCGGACCCGTACACCTACGAGGCGATCCAGGGCGACGCGCCGGTGTGGATCGTCGACCCGGTCGACGGCACCCGCCAGTTCGTCCGGGGCGAGGACGGCTTCTGCACGCTGGTCGCGCTCGCCCACCGGGGCGTCCTGCTCGCCTCCTGGACCTACGCCCCGGCCCGCGACCAACTGGCCACGGCGGTACGCGGGAAGGGCGCCTTCCTCGACGGCGTACGGCTGCTCGCCGGGGCGCCCGCGCAGGGCCGGGACCTCCGCATAGCCACCTCCCACCCGGACTATACGACCGACGCGCAGAAGCGCGCGCTGCACGCCCTGTGGGTCGACGGCGTCGCCCCGCGCGCCTGCGGCTCGGCGGGCCTGGAGTATCTCGCCGTCGCCCGGGGCGAGTTGGACGCGACCGCGTTCTCCTGGGAGGCCGCCTGGGACCACGCGGCCGGGCTGCTGCTGGTCGAGGAGGCGGGCGGCGCCCACCTCACCCTCGGCGACGAGCCGTTCCGCATCACGGGCGGCAACACCCTGCCGTTCACCGCGGCCCGCGACGCGGCGACCGCCCGTCGGGTGGTGGACCTGCTGCAGAACCCGCACTGGTAACCCCGAGCGAGGAGGGTGTCAGTCCTGCGGCATATCCTGAAGCCGAGTGGCCATCGGCTGACGAAGGGGTCCGAAGGTGCCGTCGATGCTCGATGCGGTCGTGGTGGGGGCGGGGCCGAACGGCCTGACGGCCGCCGTGGAGCTGGCCCGGCGCGGTTTCTCGGTCGCCCTCTTCGAGGCGAAGGGCACCGTCGGCGGCGGCGCCCGCACCGAGGAGCTGACGCTTCCCGGCTTCCGGCACGACCCGTGCTCCGCCGCGCACCCGCTCGGCATCAACTCGCCCGCGTTCCGCGCGCTGCCGCTGGAGCGCTACGGCCTGGAGTGGCTGCACCCCGAGCTGCCGATGGCGCACCCGTTCCCCGACGGCCGGGCCGCCGTGCTGGCCCGCTCCGTCGCGGAGACGGCGGCCTCGTTCGGACCGCGTGACGCGGGCACCTACCGCAGGCTGGTCGAGCCGTTCCTGCCCCGGTGGGACACCCTGGCCCGGGACTTCATGTCCCTGCCGCTGACCGCGCTGCCCCGCGACCCCGTCACCCTCGCCCGCTTCGGCCTGGTCGGGCTGCCGCCCTCCACCCTGCTGCTGCGCCGCTTCCGCGACGAACGGGCCCGCACCCTCTTCGCCGGTCTCGTCGCCCATGTCATGGCCCCGCTCAGTGGCTTCGCGACCGGCGCCATCGGCCTGGTCTTCGCGCTCGCCGCGCACGCCCGCGGCTGGCCGGTGGCCAGGGGTGGCTCCCAGTCCATCTCCGACGCCCTCGCCGCCTACCTGAAGGACCTCGGCGGCGCGATCCACACCGACTACGAGGTCAAGCGCCTCGACGACCTGCCGCCCGCGCGGTCGTACATCTTCGACACCTCGCCCACCGCGCTCGCCCGTATCGCCGGCCTCGGCAACTACTACCGGGACTACCGCTACGGCCCGGGCGTCTTCAAGATCGACTACGCGCTGGACGGCCCAGTGCCGTGGACGGCCCCCGAGGCCCGCCGCGCGGGGACCGTGCAGATCGGCGCGGACAGCACGGAGATCGGCACCGCCCTGCGCGCCGCCTCCCGCGAGGGCCGCGCCCCCGACCGGCCGTTCATGATCACCGTGCAGCCCAGTGTCGTGGACCCGGCCCGCGCCCCCGAGGGCAAGCACGTCTTCTGGGCGTACGCCCATGTGCCCAGCGGCTGGACCGGCGACCTCACCGAGGTGATGGAGCGTCAACTGGAGCGCTTCGCCCCGGGGTTCCGCGACCGCGTCCTGGCCCGCGCCACCGCGGGCCCTGCCGAACTCGCCGCCCGCAACGCCAACTACGTCGGCGGCGACATCGGCACCGGCGCGGTCTCCGGCCTCCAGATCCTGCTGCGCCCCAAACTCTCCCTGTTCCCGTACGGCACCCCGCACCCGGCCGTCTTCATCTGCTCGTCGGCCACCCCGCCGGGCCCGGGCGTGCACGGCATGTCGGGACACAACGCGGCGAAGGCCGTGTGGAGGAGGCTGAGACAGTCATGACCCCCCGCATCACGCTCGCCCAGGGCGACATCACCCGGCAGACCGCCGACGCGATCGTCAACGCGGCCAACTCCTCCCTGCTCGGCGGCGGAGGCGTCGACGGCGCCATCCACCGGCGCGGCGGCCCCGCGATCCTGGCGGAGTGCCGCAAGCTGCGCGCCGGGCATTATGGCAAGGGCCTGCCCACCGGACAGGCGGTCGCCACCACGGCCGGGGAACTCGACGCGCAGTGGGTCATCCACACCGTCGGCCCCGTCCACTCCGCCACCGAGGACCGCTCCGCCCTCCTCGCCTCCTGCTACCGCGAGTCCCTGAAACGCGCCGACGAACTCGGCGCCCGCACCGTCGCGTTCCCCGCCGTCTCCACCGGCGTCTACGGCTGGCCCATGGACGACGGCGCCCGCATCGCCGTGACCACCGTCCAGGACACGGACACCGCCGTCGAAGAGGTCCGCTTCGTCCTCTTCGACCACCACGCGTACGAGGCGTTCGCCCGACGGCTGGCCTGATTCGCCCGACGGCCGGCTTGAGGCGAGCGCGGCGGGAGGGGTTTCTCATGCGGTCGGCGTGGGGCGCTCCGGCCTACGGGGGCGTCCGGCGGGCGGTCTCGGGTGACTTGGCCTGCGAGGCGTTCCTCCGGCGGCTGGCTTGGGGCGAGTGGGGCGGGAGGGGTTTTCCGGCGGCTGGCCTGGGGCGCTCCGGCCCACGGGGCGTCTGGCGGTCGGTTTCGGGTGAGTCGGCCTGTGAGGGGTTTGTCCGGCGGCTGGCCGGGGTGATTCGGCTTCGTGGGGATGCGTCCGGGGGCGGCGTGAGATGAGTCGGTCCGCGAGGGGTTTGTCCGGCCATGGCTTGTGGCGACCCGGCCTACGAGGGGTCTGCCCGGCGTTGGCTTGTGGCGACCGTGCTCACGAGGGGATTGCCCGGCGCCGGTCTGGGCGAGCCTGGCTCCTGGGGCGGTGGCCGGCGGCTGTCCCGTCGGCAGGCACAGGGTGCCGCCCCGTCGTGTGCCCCTCACCCTGGACGGCAGGGAAAGGAGCGGGCCATGCGGGTCGGTGGGCGGGAGGGGTGTGGCGGGTCGCGGTTCGGTGTGGCCCGGTGGCGGGAGCGGACCGCTCGGCTGGTGGTCGCCGCGAAGGCCGCGCACCGGCGGGCGGAGGCCCGGTTCCCGTTCCTCACCCACCTCGCGGACCGAGTGGTGTCCGTGAACCTCTTCGACACCGGCACCCGGCTGGCCGCCCAGTGCTTCCTGGCCGCCGTCCCGCTGCTCTTCGTGTTCGCCGCCTACGCCCCGACGGCGGTCCGGGACCAGCTGATCCGTTCCATGCGCTCGGTGTTCGGACTGACCGGTCCGGCCGACGCCCAGCTCCAGCAGCTGATGCAGCCGCAGGCCGAGAACCTGCGGGAGACCACCGGGGTGATCGGCGGGCTGATGGTGCTGATCTCGGCCACCGCCGTCAGCCGGGCCGTGCAACGGCTGTGCAAACGCGCCTGGGAGATCCCCCGGGCCGGCACCCGGATCGCCCCCTGGCGCTGGGTGGCCTGGCTCGGGCTCTGGATCGGCGTGCTCCTCCTGCAGGGCGCACTGCACGACGGCTTCGGCCTGGGCCCCTGGCTGGGCATCCCGGTCACCCTCGCCTGCCAGACCGGCCTGTGGTGGTGGACCCAGCACTTGCTGCTCGGCGGCCGTATCCCCTGGAAACCGCTGCTGCCCGGCGCCCTGATCACGGCGATCGCGCTCACCGCCCTGACCGTGACCGCCCGGCTGTACATGCCGCTGGCGCTCGACCGCACCCTGGCCGAGTACGGCTCGCTGGGCTCGGTGTTCGTGCTCCTGACCTGGCTGATCGTGGTCTGTCTCGCGGTCACCGGCAGCGTCAGCGCCGGCGCGGTCCTCGCCCAGGAGCCGTTCCTCGCCGGCCACCTCGGGAGTCCTCCACCGCTCCGGGACCGGGACGCGCGGACGGCGGGAACGACGGGTACGGCGGGGAAGGCGCGCACGTCCTGACGCCGGGTGCCCGTCGCCCGTTCGGCACGCCGGGGCGCGCGGCCCGGCGCCGGGACTGAGGCAATGGGGATGACCAGGCATCCCCGTACCCCGGAGGTCTCGTGGCCGAGCCGCCCGCCCC
Source organism: Streptomyces sp. NPDC048288 (assembly GCF_043201555.1). Lineage (NCBI taxonomy): Bacteria > Bacillati > Actinomycetota > Actinomycetes > Kitasatosporales > Streptomycetaceae > Streptomyces > Streptomyces sp. NPDC048288. The sequence continues at coordinate 182,015 of NZ_JBICZD010000006.1, read as the reverse complement.
GCAGACCCCCGCCCCGGACGCCGCCGGGAGCGGGAGCGGGCCGGACGGGCACCGGGGCCGCACCGCCGGCCGGCTCGCACGCACCGTCTCCTCGGCCGCCCTCACCGTGCTGACCTGCGTACTGGTGCCCGTCGCCCTGCTCGCTGTCTGGGTGCACGACATCGCCCTGGACACCGACCGGTACGTGGCCACCGTCGCCCCGCTGGCGACCGAACCCGCCGTCCAGGACGCGGCCGCGCACCGGATCAGTGAGGCCGTGGGCGCCCATGTGGACGGCCCCCAGGTCGCCGGGGACCTGGCCGGCTGGCTGCAGTCCAAGGGGCTGCCGCCCCGGGCCGCCGACGCGCTCCGGGGCCTCGGACCGCAGATCGACGCCGCCGTCGACCAGACGGTGACCAAAGTCGCCACGCGGGTGGTGCGCAGCGACGCCTTCGCCGACCTGTGGCGCACCGCCAACCGCGCCGCCCACCAGGCCGTCGACCACGCCCTGACCGGACAGGGCCGGGGCGCCGTCGGGGTCAGCGAAGGCACTGTCACCCTCGACCTGGGCACGGCCGTGGACCGGGTGAAGCAGGAACTGGTCGACGCCGGTCTGAAACCCGCCGACAAGATCCCGCAGGTGGACAGGCAACTGGTGCTCTTCCACTCCGACCAACTGGCCAAGTTCCGCAAGGGCGCGCACCTCCTCGACATCGTCGGGAACTGGTTCCCCGTCCTCGTCGTGCTGCTCGGCGCGGCCGGCGTGTTCCTCGCCCGGGGGCGGCGCCGGGCACTGGCCCGCACCGCGCTGGGCGCCGCCTTCGCCTGCCTGGTGGTGGCCGTCGGCCTGGTCGTGGCCCGCCGCTACTACCTGGACCATCTGCCGCCCGAGGTGCAGTCCAAGGCGGCCGCCGCGGACGTCTTCGACACCCTGCTGCGGTTCCTGCGGGTCAGTCTGCGCACGGCCGTCGTGCTGGGCGTGGTCATCGCCCTCGGCGCGTACCTCATCGGCCCGGGACGGCTGCCGGTCGCCCTCCGGGGCACGTCGGAGCGTACGGCGGACTCCGCGGCCCGCTGGGCGGCCGCCCACCAGATCCGCACCGGACGGGCCGGAACCTGGGCCCTTGCCTACCGCCGCTGGATCACCCTCGGCGCCCTGCTGATCGTCGCCCTCGTCTTCGCCCTCTGGAACCACCCGACCGTCCTCACGGTCCTGCTCCTCGCGATCGTGCTCCTCGCCGTCCTGGCCGTCCTGGCCCTGCTCGCGGCAGGCGGCCGCGTCCCGGACGCCCCCGAACCAGCCGCACCGCCCGCACCCGGCGGGCCCGGCGCACCTGGCGGGCCCGGCATCCGGTAGCCGACGGCCCCGGTCCCCGGGACGGCCCCGGCCCGCGGGACCTCAGGGCCCCGCACGACACCGTGATCCCACCGCCTCGGTGGCCCGGCGCCCCGGCGCCCCACCGCCCTGCCGCCCCGGCGGCCTGCCGCCCCGGCGGCCTGCCGCCCCGGCGGCCTGCCGCCCCGGCGGCCTGCCGCCCCGGCGGCCTGGCGCCCCGCGTCCCGCCGCCCCACTGCCCCGCCGCCCCGGCGTCCCAGCGGCCCGGCGCCCCGCGTCCCGCCGCCCCACTGCCCCGCCGCCCCGGCGTCCCAGCGGCCCGGCGCCCCGCGTCCCAGCGGCCCGGCGGCCAGGACTGACAGTCGCGGCCACCGGGACCCGAGGTCCGACCCAGCACAGCCCCGTGATCCCTGCGCGGCCGACCCCTTGCGCCACGCACGCCCCATGCCCCCCCCGCGCTTGCTCGCCCTCCCGCTTGCTCGCCCTCCCGTCTGCCCTCCCTCCTGCGTCTGCCTCGCCCCCCCCGGCGCCTGCCCCACCCCCCGCGCCCTGCGCCGACGCCGCAACACTGGGATGCTGATCGCGTGGAGTTCCGACCACGGTCGGCCGGACACGGGTGGTGATCTCTGTGGCCGCGAGGGACGACAGCACGCGGGGACCGGCGCTCGGGTACGCCGATCCGCTGGGGGAGCCGTTTCTCCGTACCCGGCTCGCGGTGCCGGCCAGGCCCGCCACGTTCGTCCGCAGGCCGAGGCTGACCGCGCACCTCGACCAGGCGCTCGACACACCGCTGACCCTGGTCAATGGGGCGGCCGGTGCGGGCAAGACCCTCCTCGTCGCGGACTGGGCGGCCGGGCTCGGACGGCCGGTCGCATGGCTCACCACCGAGGCGGGCGACCAGGGCCCCGGCATGTTCTGGGCTTATGTGCTGCACGCCCTGCACTCGGCCGGAACCCCGCTGCCCGCCGGACTCACCGGTCCCGGGGGCGTCGGCGGGGACATCGGCATGGTCGGCAACCGGCTGCTGGCCCGCCTCGCCGACGAGCTGGGCGGACTCGACCGGCCCGCGATCCTGGTCCTCGACGAGTTCGACCGGATGGCCGCCCCGGAGACGGCCGAGCAACTGGAGTTCGTGCTGCACCACGCCGGGCGGGGACTGCGGCTGGTCCTCGTCACCCGCACCGAACCCCTGCTGCCCCTGCACCGCTACCGGGCGGCGGCGGCCATGACCGAGGTCAGGAACGACGAGCTGGCCTTCACCCCCGACGAGGCGGCCGACCTGCTGGTCCGACACGGTCTGCGGCTCTCCGGCGACGCCGCCCGCGCCCTGGTGGAGCGCACCCGGGGCTGGGCGGCCGGGCTGCGCCTGAGCGCCCTCGCCGCCCAGCAGAGCACGGATCCGGAGACGTACCTGAAGGAGTTCGAGGCCGGGCACAGCGTCATCGCCGACTTCCTGCTCGCCGAGGTGCTCACCCGGCAGCCGCCCGGGACCCAGGACCTGCTGCTGCGGGTCAGCGTCCTGGACCGGTTCTGCCCCGAACTGGCCGAGGCGCTGACCGGCCGCCCCGACGCCGGGCCGCGCCTGGCCGGGCTGTGCCGGCAGAACGCCTTCGTCGAGGACCTCGGGCACTCCTGGTACCGGCTGCACCCGCTGTTCGGGGAGATCCTCCGGGTCCATCTGCGGGCGCGCTCGCCGGGGCTCGAACCGGAACTGCACCGGCGCGCCGCGTGCTGGCTGCGGGCCCACGGCGCCGTCCCGGAGGCACTGGCCCACGGCGCGGCGGCGGCCGACTGGGAGTTCACCGCCGGTGCCGTCGTCGACGACCTGGCGATCGGCCGGCTCCTCACCGGCCCGCGCGCCGACGACCTCGCCGAACTGTTCGCCGGGATGGGCCCGGAGGCCACGGGCACGGCCGTGGAGCTGGTGCGCGCGGCCCGCGAGCTGTCCGGGCACGACCTCGACCGCGGCCTCGCCCACCTCGGCCACGCCGAAACGAGCCCGGCCCCGGGGGCTTCGGCCGCCGCGAATCGACTGAGCCGGGTGCTCCTGGAGTCCCTGGCGGCCCGGCTGACCGGCGCCCCCGCCCGTGCCGAGCAGGCGACGGCGGCGGCCGGGGACCTCCGCCAGGAGGTGCCCGCCCGGCTGCTCGCGAAGCATCCGGAAGTGACCGCCCTGCTGCTCAGCCACCTGGGCTCGGCCCGGGTGTGGGCCGGTCGCCTCGACGAGGCGCGCGCCGCCCTGGACGAGGTGGCCGGGCTGCCCGCCGATGCCGCGACCCAGCTGCCCCGGGAGGACTCCCTCGGGCACCTGGCGCTGCTCGACTACTTCGAGGGCCGCCTGGGCAGCGCGGAGAGCCGGGCGCTGGCCGCGACGGACCTGACCCGGCACCGCGGCGGCCGTCCGTTCCCCGGTGCCGGACTCGGCCAGCTGGTGCTGGCCGCCGTGGCCGTGGACCGCGACGAGCTGGGGCGGGCCCGGGCCCTGCTGGACGAGGCCGCCGAGTCCGGTCCGGGTCCCGGCGTGCCCGACCCGGTGACCGAGGGCTGCCGCGCCCTGGTCACGGCCCGGCTGCTGCTGGCGCTCGGCGACACCGAGGCCGCCGTGAGCGCGGCGGTCCCGGCCGTACGGACGCGGGTGCCCTCGCCCTGGGTGCGGGCGGGCGCGGCCCTGACCGCCGCGGCCGCCCAGCTCGCCGGGGGCCGCTCCGACCGGGCCGCCGAGACACTGGACGGGACACCCTGCCCCGGCGTGCCCGTGTACACGGCGGAACTGGCGTGGGCGCGGCTCGCCGCCGGCCGGCGCGAGGAGGCGGTCGAGACGGCCGGCCGGCTCTGCGCGGACGGCGGCACCGGTCCCGGGGTCACGGTCCGCGCCACCCTGGTGCGTGCCCGCGCCGCGGCCGAGGCGGGGGACGAGGACACCGCCCGCAAACTGCTCGCCAGGGCGCTCCTGGAGGCCCGCCAGGACCGGCTGCGGCGCCCGTTCCTGGACGCCGGCCCACGGATCCGGCACCTCCTGGACCTGCCGCCGCTGCACGGCCTGGCCGCCGGCTGGCTGTACGGCGACGGCACCGGCGCCGATCCCGCGCCCCTGCTCGTCGAGGAGCTCAGCGGACGCGAGCGCGAGGTGCTGAGCCGGCTGGCCCAGATGATGTCCACCCAGGAGATCGCCGCCGACCTGTACGTCTCCGTGAACACGGTGAAGACCCACCTCAAGAGCGTCTACCGCAAGCTCGGCGTGGGCCGGCGCGGCGACGCCGTACGCCGGGCCCGCGAACGCGGACTGCTCTGACCCGGGCGGGGCCTCGGATCCGCGGATCCCCACATCCCTGGATCCCCGGTTCACCTGTGCCGGGTGAGGCCGGGCGGCCCCCGCCGGGCGCACGATCGCGGAACAGACCGCAGCACACCGCGGCGGGAGACGGCTCATGCACTACGAGATCCGCGTCGAAGGGACCATGTCGGAGACGCTCACCCAGGCCTTCCCGGAACTGGAACACGTGACGATGTCCGGCCAGACGGTCCTGTTCGGTCCGGTCATCGACGAGGCGCAGCTGTACGGCCTGCTGAACCGCTGTCTGTCGCTGGGGCTGCGGGTCGTGGAGATGCGCCGCCGGCCGGAGTGACGCCGTCGGGCTCCGGCCCGCGCACGATCACCCGCACCGGGTGAGGAAGCCCGGCGTTCGTCGTGCGCACGCTGAGACGGCAGAGCGCGGCCGACCGGCCGATGCCGTGGACGGAGGACACAAATGAGCGCGCAGAACTACCTCGCGTACGACTATCCGCTGCTGAGCGCCTTCTGGACCATGCTGTGGCTCTTCCTGTGGATCATGTGGCTCGTCCTGCTGTTCCGCGTCATCGTGGACATCTTCCGGGACGACACGATGGGCGGCTGGGCCAAGGCCGGCTGGCTGGCCCTCTGCATCGTGGTCCCCTTCCTGGGCGTCCTCGTCTACGTGATCGCCCGAGGCAAGGGCATGGGACAGCGGGAGATCTCCCAGGCCCGCGACCAGCAGAAGGCGTTCGAGTCGTACATCCGGCAGACCGCCCAGGGCGGTACCGGCCCGACCAGCAGCGTCGACGAACTGGCCAAGCTCTCCGAGCTGAAGTCCCGCGGTGACATCTCCGACGAGGAGTTCCGCAGGGCCAAGCAACTGGTCCTCAGCGACGCCGGACCGGCCGGACGTCCCGGCTCGGTGCCCACCGCCCACGGGCGCTGAGCACCCCCTCCGAGAACGAATCGAGGCAGCCGTATGACCGCCACACACCCCGCGCACCACCCGCGCCAGCACACCGCCAAGATGCAGTGGGCCGGAGGGCTGACGGCCTTCGCCGCCGTCATGCTGATGCTCACCGGACTGCTCGCCGTGTTCCGGGGCATCATGGCGATCGCCCAGGACGACGTCTTCGTCACGACCCCCAACTACGTGTTCAAGTTCGACCTCACCAGCTGGGGCTGGATCCACCTGGTCCTGGGTGTGATCGCGGTGGCCGTCAGCATCGGCCTGTTCCAGCCGGCCGCGTGGGCGCGCGGCGCCGGCGTGGCGATCGCCGCGCTGGTGATCATCGCCAACTTCCTGTCCCTGCCGTACTACCCGGTCTGGTCCGTCGTGATGATCGCGCTGTCCGGATTCATCATCTGGGCGCTGTGCGTGGCCCGCGGCGACGACTCCACGGACACGGCCTGATCCTTCCTCCGGGGCCCCGGTAGCCGCCCTCGCGTACAGCGCGTGGGCGGCACCGGCCTAGACCGCGTAGGCGGGGACCAGATGGGTCTCGGCCGCGCGGCGGAAGGTCGGGAACAGGTTGTGGCGGTCGCCGGCCCGGGTGGCCAGGACGACCTGGACGGGGTCCGCGTCCTCGATCGGGACGGCGGCGATGTCCGGCCGCAGACTGCCCCGGAACCCGGCCGGCGCCAGGGACACCACCTCGCCGCTCGCGACCAGTTCCAGCTTGTCCTCCAGCGTGTCCACCAGGGCGCCCAGGTTGGTGTGGCCGGGCGGGTTCGCCCCGGCGCGGTCGGCGCCGGTGAAGCGGGGGAGCGGCTCGTCGGCGAAGTCGGCGAGGGTGACCGACTCCTGGTCGGCCAGCCGGTGGCCGAGCGGCACCAGGAGCACCCGCGGCTCGTCGTAGAGGACCGTGATGTCGAGGTCGTCGGAGATGAACAGGAACCGGGTCACCACCACGTCCACCCGGTGGTCCAGCAGCGCGGCGCGCGGTTCGCTCCAGTCCACGTGCAGGGTGCGGACGTCGGCCTCCGGGTGGCGCCGGCGCACTTCCCGGACGGCCGGGGTGACGATCTGGTGGGTGGTGTAACCGACGGTGAACGGGCCCTGCCCGGCGGCCGAGCGCGCGCTGGCGGCGGCCCGTCCCGCGGTCCGCAGCAGGTCCCGTGCCTGGGGGAGGAAGACCTCCCCGGCCTCGGTGAGCCGTGTCCCGCGCGGGGTGCGGTCGAGCAGCCGGGCGCCCAACTGCTGCTCCAGGCGCCGGATCTGACGGCTCAGCGAGGGCTGGGCGAGGTGCAGCGCGTCGGCCGCGCGACCGAAGTGCAACTCCTCGGCGACCACGGTGAAGTAGCGCACCAGGCGCAGCTCCAGGTCCACCGGAGGCACGGGGGATACGGGAGATGGGGTCACCCGTCGACTGTAACTCCCGCCCGCCGCGGTGAGCTGCGGTCATGACCGGACGGGCATCGCCCGGTGCGGAACAGGTCTTGGACCCGGGGTCCGGGCCGGGCGCACGCTGAGGTCATCCCAGAACTCGCACTCTTCACGAGGTGATCTGTCATGCGTGTGTTCGTCACCGGCGCCACCGGGTTCATCGGCAGCGCGGTGGTCCGCGAACTGCTCGGCGCCGGGCACCAGGTGCTCGGCCTCGCCCGCTCGGACGCGGCCGAGGCGGCCCTGAAGGAGGTGGGAGCACAGGCGCACCGGGGCGACCTGAACGACGTCGACGGGCTGCGGGTCGCGGCGGACTCGGCGGACGGCGTGGTCCACACGGGCTTCGTCCACGACTTCTCCGACCTGCACGGCGCCCTGCGCACCGAACTCGCGGCCCTGGCGGCCTTCGGCGACGCGCTCGCCGACTCCGGCCGCCCGCTCGTCATCAGCTCCGTGACCGGCCTGCTCACCCCGGGCCGGATCGGCACCGAGGCGGACGGCACCGACCCCGCCGCGCCCGGCGCGCACCGGGGCGAGCCGGAACGCGCCGCCCTGGCGCTGGCCGAGCGCGGGGTACGGGTCTCCGCGATCCGGCTCCCTCAGGTGCATGGCGCCGGCGACCACGCCTTCGTCCCCTACCTGATCGGTGTCGCCCGCGACAAGCGGGTCGCCGCCTACCTCGGAGACGGCACCGACCGCTGGTCGTCCGTGCACCGTCTCGACGCCGCCACCCTCTACCGCAAGGCCCTGGAGGCGGCCCCGGCCGGCGCCGTGCTGCACGCCACCGCCGACGACGGCGTCCCGCTCCGGTCCATCACCGAGATCATCGGCCGCCGCCTCGACGTGCCGGTCGTCTCCCTCGCCCGGGAGGCGGCGGCCGCCCACTTCGGCTGGATGGCGGCCTTCGTCGGCAACGACAACCCCACGTCGAGCGCCGCGACCCGCGAGCGCTACGACTGGCGGCCCGCGCAGCCCGGGCTGCTGGCCGACCTCGACCAGGACCACTACTTCACCCAGGAGTCGTAGGGTTCTCGCAGGAGCCGTGGCGGCCCGGAGGTCAGCGCACCTTCGTGTCGGATTTTCGCCAGCATCGGCCGCCGCGGTGGCCGATGCTGGAGTCATGCAGAAAGCGATGCACCTCGACCGCGAGCACTGCGTACGGGCCGTGCAGTCGAAGGACGCGCGGTTCGACGGCTGGTTCTTCACGGCGGTCCTGACCACGCGGATCTACTGCCGGCCCAGCTGCCCGGTGGTACCGCCCAAGCCCGAGAACATGACGTTCTACCCGAGCGCGGCCGCCTGCCAGCAGGCCGGCTTCCGGGCCTGCAAACGCTGCCGCCCCGACACCAGCCCCGGGTCCCCTGAGTGGAACCAGCGCGCGGACCTGGTCGCCCGCGCCATGCGGCTGATCGCCGACGGGGTCGTGGACCGCGAGGGCGTGCCCGGCCTCGCCGCCCGCCTCGGCTACAGCCCGCGCCAGGTCGAACGCCAGCTGCTCGCCGAACTCGGTGCCGGTCCGCTGGCCGTCGCCCGCGCCCAACGCGCCCAGACCGCCCGCCTGTTGATCGAGACGACCGCCCTGCCGATGGCCGAGATCGCCTTCGCGGCCGGTTTCTCCTCGATCCGCACCTTCAACGACACCGTCCGCGAGGTCTTCGCGCTCGCCCCGAGCGAGCTGCGCGCCAGGGCCCCGAAGAAGGCCGCGAGCGCCCCCGGCGCGCTGACCCTCCGGCTGCCCTTCCGCGCCCCCCTCAACCCGGACAACCTCTTCGGCCACCTCGCGGCCACCGCCGTACCCGGCGTCGAGGAGTGGCGGGACGGCGCCTACCGGCGGACCCTGCGGCTGCCGTACGGCCACGGCATCGTCGGCCTCACCCCGAAGCCCGACCACATCGCCTGCCGGCTCACCCTCAGCGACCTGCGGGACCTGCCCGTCGCGATCAGCCGCTGCCGCCGCATGCTCGACCTCGACGCCGACCCGGTCGCCGTCGACGACCAGTTGCGTACGGACCCCTTCCTGGCACCGCTGGTGGACAAGGCGCCGGGGCGGCGGGTGCCGCGCACGGTCGACGAGGCCGAGTTCGCGGTCCGGGCCGTGCTCGGCCAGCAGGTCTCCACGGCCGCCGCCCGCACCCACGCGGCCCGCCTGGTGACTGCCCACGGCACCCCCGTGGACGACCCCGAGGGCGGCCTCACCCACCTCTTCCCGACCCCCGAGGCGCTCGCGCAGGTGTCCCCGGACTCGCTGGCGATGCCCCGCACCCGCCGCACCACCTTCACCACGTTGGTCGACCAACTGGCGGACGGAACACTCCACCTGGGCGTGGAGAGCGACTGGGCGGAGGCCCGCGCCAAGCTCCTCGCCCTGCCCGGCTTCGGCCCCTGGACCGTCGACGTCATCGCCATGCGCGCGCTCGGCGACCCCGACGCGTTCCTCCCCACCGACCTCGGTATCCGCCGCGCCGCCCAGGAACTCGGCCTGCCCGGCACCCCGGCCGCCCTCACCGCCCGCGCGGCGGCCTGGCGCCCGTGGCGCGCGTACGCCGTCCAGTACCTGTGGGCGACCGACAGCCACCCGATCAACTTCCTGCCCGTGTAAGGATCTTGTCGTGAAGAACCACACCGTGACCGACAGTCCGTACGGTCCCCTCACCCTGGTGGCCGAGGACGGCACCCTCTGCGGCCTCTACATGGTCGAGCAGCGCCACCGCCCACCGGAGGAGACCTTCGGCTCCCGCGACGACGACCTGTTCACCGAGACCGAGGAGCAGCTCTCCGCCTACTTCGCGGGCGAGTTGAAGGAGTTCACCCTCGAACTGCGCCTGAACGGCACCTCGTTCCAGCGCAGCGTCTGGGAGCAGCTGCTGCTGATCCCCTACGGGGAGACCCGGTCGTACGGTGAACTCGCCGAGGCCCTGGGCAATCCGCAGGCCTCCCGCGCCGTCGGCCTCGCCAACGGCAAGAACCCGATCGGCATCATCGTCCCCTGCCACCGCGTGATCGGCGCCAACGGCAGCCTCACCGGCTACGGCGGCGGCCTGCCCCGCAAGAAGCGCCTGCTGGACTTCGAACAGGGCGCGGGCCTCTTCTAGTGGGCCCCCGCTTCGGGAGGACGGACAGCACCCCAGAAGGCCCAGAACCACACCGTCCACACCACCGTCGCATTCTTCGCCCACAGCCTCGACAGCCGCTCACGCCGCCAACGCGACGGTGTTGAGCTCGTGGGACACGGTCTCCTCCAGCAGCCGTCTTCGGCGGGGCTGGTTGCCGGGCTGTTCGCCGGCCTCGGCATGGACGGAGATCCTGGTGATGTCAGGGCGTGACGGGGAGGCTATCGCGGTGTCGCGAGTACGTCCCGGAGGACGTTCTCGAGCGTGACGCGGGCCAGCTCGTGTCTCAGGGTCTCCTCGATGCCCTCGTAGATGCCCTGCATCGCCGGCTGGATGCCGTAGCCCACCACGCATTCCTGGTCCGGGGTGGCGCGGTGCATCGCGAACAGCGGGCCGGGTTCCACTGCCTCGTACACGTCGAGCAGGGTCATCGCCCCCAGTTCGCGCGTCAGCGACCAGCCCGCGCCCACACCCCGCCGGGACTCCACGAGCCCGGCCCCGCGCAGCTCGCCGAGCAGCCGCCTGATCACCACGGGGTTGGTGTTCGCGCTGGTCGCGATCTGCTCGGAGGTGGCCACCTCATGGCCTTGGCGCTGGTAGAGACCGATCCAGGCCAGCGCGTGGGCGGCAAGGGTCAGCCTGCTGTTGGCACTCATGTACCCCTCCTCACGGCCGCAACGCTTTATGTTACGACGGCTCAGTCGTAACAGTGATAGTTGCAACCAGCTGTCGTAACAATTAATGTTACGACTGTTGCGAAGGGTCGATCAACGAGGTGAGGAAGAATGAGCAAGCCACTCACGGGCAAGGCCGCCCTGGTCACCGGGGGGTCGCGCGGACTGGGAGCCGCGACCGTACGACTGCTGGCCGAGCAGGGCGCCGACGTCGCCTTCACGTATGTCAGCTCCGAGAAGCGGGCGCAGGCCGTCGTCGACGACGTGCGCCTCAAGGGAGCGAAGGCCATCGCCCTCCAGTCCGACCAGGCAGACATGAGTCAGGCGTCGGCGCTGATCGACGACGTGCTCGCGCACTTCGGCGGCCTGGACATCCTCGTCAACAACGCGGCGATCTCGGTGGAGCAGGGCCGCACGGTGGACGACCCGGACGCCGACACCGCCGCACTGGACCGGATGCACGCCACCAACTACCTCGGCGTGATCGCCGTCATCCGGGCCGCCTCCCGAGTGCTGCGCGCGGGCGGCCGCATCATCACGGTGAGTTCCGGACTGGGCTCCCGGGTCGGTGTCCCGGGCCTCGCCGACTACTCGGCGACCAAGTCGGGGATCGAGAGGTACACCATGGGGGTCGCACGGGACCTCGGGCCCCGGGACATCACGGCCAACGTCGTGGAAGCCGGACTGATGGAGGGCGGCATGGAAGGGCCGGACCCCGAGACCCTGAAGTCCCTGGTCGGCTCGCTGTCCCTGCAACGCGTGGGTCACCCCGAAGAGATCGCTGCGGCGATCGCCTTCCTGGCGAGCCCCGCCGCGTCGTACGTCACGGGTGCGGTGCTGGACGCCCACGGTGGCTACAACGCCTGAACCGGAACCCCCGCCGCGCGCCCCGAAGGAAATCGCGCCTTCGGGGCGCGCACCGGCAACGACCCGCACGTGCGTGGACAGGCCACCGAGAAGCCCGGATCGTGATCGTGTCACGAGCTCCATGGGAGAGGCGGCCCGACGAGGAGAACTCGCGGAGGCAGGGCTCGCTGGTCCGGGTCATGGAATGCTGATGTCACCGAGACGCGTCACTCTTGGCGCTCACCTTGCACAGCAGCTTCGGCAGCGCGGTGCCGATGGGCTCGCGGATCACCTCGTCCGCGAGTTCGTCGTACGGCGTCGGCTCGGCGTTGACGATGACCAGCCGGGCGCCGTGGTCGGCGGCGACGCCCGCGAGGCCCGCGGCGGGCTGCACCTGGAGGCTGCTGCCGACGGCGATGAACACCTGGCAGGCCTTGGTGATGGCGACGGCCTCCCCGAGCACCACCGGATCCAGCCGCTCGCCGAAGAAGACGGTCGCCGACTTGAGGATGCCGCCGCACTCCAGGCACGGCGGGTCCGCCTCGCCGGCCTCGACGCGGGCCAGGGCGTCCCCCATCGGACCGCGCGCGTGGCACACGGTGCACAGGAAACTCCGCGCGCTGCCGTGGAGTTCGAGCACCTTGCGGGCGGGCAGCCCGGCGAGCTGGTGCAGCCCGTCCACGTTCTGCGTGATGACCCGCACCGGAACCCCGGACCTCTCCAGCTCGGCCACCGCCCGGTGCGCGGCGTTCGGCTCCGCCAGCAGCGTGCGGTTCTTCCGCCGCAGCTGCCACGAGCGCCGCCGGATCTCCGGATCGCTCATGTAGTACTCGTACGTCACGAGCTTCTCGGCCTCGGGATCCTTGCGCCACACGCCGTTCGGGCCTCGGTAGTCCGGGATCCCGGAGTCGGTCGAGATACCGGCGCCGCTGAGCAGGGCGACGAGGGGCTTGGTCATGTGTTCGAGGGTAGGGCGGGGTGAGGGTGGGCGGCGAACGGATATCGCCGCCCTGGGAGCGTCACTCGAAGGAGTGAGCCCGGTCCGGGCGGCGGCTCAGCCCACGCGGTCGCCGTTCTCCAGTTCCGCGGCGCCCGAGCCCTCGGCCAGCACGTCCAGGGCGACCAGGACGCGTCGGCCGAGCGCGCCCGGGAGGTGGTCGTGGATCTCCTCGCGGGGCACCAGCCGCCAGGACAGCAGCTCCTCCTCCTGGAGCCTGATCGCCCCGAGGTCGGTGTCGGTGAGGACGCCGCCGTCGTAGACGTAGGCCACGATGGGCGGCCGGCCGGTGCCGTGCACCCAGTCCACCGTGAGCAGCCGGCCCGGCTCCCGGTCCAGGCCGATCTCCTCCAGGGTCTCCCGGCGGGCGCCCTGGCGCGGGGTCTCCCCGTCGTCGGACTCGATGGTGCCGCCCGGCAGCGCCCAGCCCTCCCGGTAGTTGGGCTCGACGAGCAGCACCCGCCCCTCGGCGTCCCGGAAGAGCGCGGCGGCCCCGGCGAGGATGCGGGGGAGACTCGCGATGTACGCGGCGTAGGTGTCGGTGGTGGTCACTCAGGAAGGGTAACCAGCCCGCGCCCCGCGCCCGTCCGGGCGAGCCGCGCGGTGCGCTCCGCCAGGTCGCTGACGCGGGCCCCGTCGAAGCCGAAGACCGCGCTGTGAACCGTGTCCTCCAGCGGGTCCCGCCAGTGCGCCGGGATGCCCGCCGCGCCGGTCAGCACGCCGGCCACCGAGCCCGCCGTCGCGCCGTTGGAGTCGGTGTCCAGGCCACCGCGCACGGTGAGCGTGACGGTCCGGGTGAAGTCGCCGTCGCCGTGCAGGAGGCCCGCGGTGAGCACGGCCGCGTTCGGGACCGTGTGGATCCAGCCGAGGCCGGCCGTCTCCTCGGCGAGGGTGTCGAGGGTGTCCGCCCAGCCCGTCCGGGCCTCGTACAGGGAGACCACCCGGCGTACGGTCCGGGCCAGACGGCAGCTCGCCGGTACGACGGTGAGCGCGGTGTCGATCGCGTCCCGCACGGTCGGCGCGGTGAACGCCGCCGAGATCAGCGCGGCCGCCCACATCGCCCCGTACACCCCGTTCCCGGAGTGCGAGAGCACCGCGTCCCGGCGGGCCAGGGCCGCGGCCCGGCGCGGGTCGGCCGGGCAGGTCCAGCCGTAGACGTCGGCGCGGATCAGCGCCCCGATCCACTCCTGGAAGGGGTTGTCGCAGGTGGCGGTGAGCGGTGGCTTCAGCCCGTTGGCGAGGTTGCGGTAGGCGGCCCGCTCCGCCGTGAACGTCTGCAGGTACGGCAGCCGGAGCAGCCACAGCTCGCCGACCTGCTCGGTGCTGAAGCCGAAGCCGTGGGTCTCCAGGAGGTGCAGGCCGAGGACGGCGTAGTCGACGTCGTCGTCCCGGCAGCTGCCGTGGATCCGGCCGCGTACGCACTGGCGCCACTCGGGGCGCAGGGCGAGGGCGTCGGTCTCGCCGGCGGGCTCGGGGAGGTAGTCGGTGAGGGGGAGGGCGCCGGCCCGCCGCAGATAGCCGTCGATGCGCTCGCGCGTCCACACCTCGCCGCGCTCGACCGGTTTGCCGAGCATGTTGCCCGCGATCCGGCCGAGCCAGCCGCCGAGCACCCGGTCGGAGAGCTCCCGGTCCGCGAGTCCGGACCCCAGGTCGCCCGTCGCTCCTGACCTCAGGTTGCCCATGGCTGTGGTCTACCCGTTTTCCCAGGCGGTTCCCAGCCCTTTCCCAGGCTTCGGGCGGGGAATGACGGGGAGGGCGTCCTCCGGTTAAGGTCACAGCGGCGCGACTGGCCTTGATGTGCGCGAGGCCCGGAGAGCAAGGGGATACAGGTGACACAGCGCGTGCTCATCGCCGCGGACAAGTTCAAGGGCTCGCTGACGGCCGTACAGGTCGCCGAGCGGGTCACGGCGGGGCTGCGGCGGGTGGTGCCCGGCCTCGACGTGGAGGCGCTGCCCGTCGCGGACGGCGGGGACGGCACGGTGGCCGCGGCGGTCGCGGCCGGGTTCGAGCGCCACGAGAGAGACGTGGCCGGGCCGCTGGGGCAGGAGGTCACCGCCGCGTTCGCGCTGCGCGGCGACACCGCGGTCGTGGAGATGGCCGAGGCGAGCGGGCTGCAGCGGCTGCCCCGCGGTGTCTTCGCGCCCCTCACGGCCTCCACCTACGGCTCCGGAGAGCTGCTGCGGGCCGCGCTGGACGCGGGTGCCCGCACGATCGTCTTCGGTGTCGGGGGCAGCGCCACCACCGACGGCGGCGCCGGCATGCTGTCGGCGCTCGGGGCGCGCTTCCTGGACGAGGACGGCGAACCGGTCCCGCCGGGCGGCGGCGGCCTCGCCGACCTGGCCCGCGCGGACCTGTCCGGCCTCGACCCGCGGCTCGCCTCCGTCGACCTGATCCTCGCCAGCGACGTCGACAACCCGCTGACCGGCCCGAAGGGCGCGGCGGCGGTCTACGGCCCGCAGAAGGGCGCCTCGCCCGACGACGTGGAGCTCCTGGACACCGCGCTGGCCACCTTCGCGAAGGTCCTGGAGGCCGAGGTCGGCCCGCGGGCCGCCGGGTACGCGTCCTCGCCGGGCGCCGGCGCGGCCGGCGGCATCGGCTACGGCGCGCTCCTCCTCGGCGCCCGCTTCCGCGCCGGGATCGAGGTCATGCTCGACGTGCTGGGCTTCGCGCCCGCGCTGGAGCGGGCCACGCTGGTGATCACCGGTGAGGGCTCGCTGGACGAGCAGACGCTGCACGGGAAGGCACCGGCCGGGGTCGCCGCGGCCGCCCGTGCCGCCGACAAGGAGGTCGTGGCGGTCTGCGGCCGCCTCGCCCTGCAGCCGGAGGCGATCGGCAGGGCCGGGATCCGGCGGGCGTACCCGCTGACCGAGATCGAGCCGGACGTGGTGCAGTGCATCGCCGACGCCGGCCCGATCCTGGAACGGGTGGCCGAGCAGATCGCGCGGGACTTCCTCTGCTGAGGGCGCTCTGCTGAGGGCGGCCCGGACCGGCGTCAGGACGCCCGTCGAGTCACGGCAGTAGCTGCCGCTCGTGCGGCCCCACACCTTGTGCTTGCCGTGGAGCCACTGGAAGGCGATGTCGCGCACGATCGTCGCGGGGCGCTCCCGGACCACGGAGTGTCCCGCGCCCTTGAACGCGAAACGGGTGTGGCCCGAGCCTCGGAGGCTCGGGCCACACCCGTTTCGCGTGGCGGGGGTCAGGGCAGCTGGGCCGCCCGCGCCTCGCGGCGGTTGTCGCGGATGTTGTTCACCCGGCGGGCCGTGGCGAACAGCGGGATCACCGCGCCCATCACCAGCTGCAGCGCGCAGCCGGTCTGGAGGAGCAGCTGGCCGGCCGGGGCGTCGAAGGCCCAGGCCGCCAGGAGACCCATGGACAGGACGATCCAGGAGAGCATCGCGCCGGCGAGCGGGCCGCGCGGCTTCGGGTACTCGACCCGGCTCACCATCAGCCAGGCGGTGCCGAGGATCGCGAGCAGCGTCGCGAAGAACGGAAGCTCCAGCAGCACGATGGAGACGACCGTCAGCGCGCCGAAGGGGCTCGGCATGCCCTGGAACATGCCGTTCGGCGGGGTCACGCAGGAGAACCGCGCGAGTCTCAGCACCACGGCCAGCAGCACGACGACGGCTCCGACCGCGGCCACCTTCTGGTACGCGTCGTCCGCCACCATGCCGTAGACGAGGACGAAGTACGCCGGGGCCAGGCCGAAGCTGACCAGGTCGGAGAGGTTGTCCAGCTCCGCGCCCATGGGGGAGGAGCGCAGCTTCCTCGCCACCAGGCCGTCGAACAGGTCGAAGACGGCCGCGCAGAGCATGAGGATGACCGCGGTCGCGGCGCTGTGGCGCGCCATGCCCGCGGACTGGTCGTCCCCGGTGAGGTGCGGGATCAGGATCCCGGTGGTGGTGAAGTACACCGCCATGAAGCCGCAGGTCGCGTTGCCGAGCGTCAGGGTGTCCGCTATCGACAGGCGGAGAGAGAGCGGCATCTCCTCCTCGTCGTCGCCGATCTCGTCGGCCTCGGGCACCCAGCCCGCCTGGGTCTCAGGATCAATCACGGTCAATGCGAGTCACCCCAGCCACGGTCTTCTGGCCGACCTCGACCGCGACCTCCACGCCCTCCGGCAGGTAGATGTCGACGCGCGAGCCGAAGCGGATCAGCCCGATGCGGTCGCCCTGCTCGACCTTCGTGCCCTGCGGGACGTAGGGCACGATGCGACGGGCCACCGCGCCGGCGATCTGGATCATCTCGATGTCGCCGAGTTCGGTGTCGAAATGCCAGACTACGCGCTCGTTGTTCTCGCTCTCCTTGTTGAAGGCGGGAACGAAGCCACCGGGGATGTGCTCCACCGACGTCACCGTGCCCGACAGGGGCGCGCGGTTGACGTGGACGTTGAGCGGGCTCATGAAGATCGCGACGCGGGTCCGTCCGTCCTTCCACGGCATGATGCTCTGCACCACACCGTCGGCGGGCGAGATGACACGGCCCTGGGCGATCTCACGCTCGGGGTCGCGGAAGAACCACAGCATGCCCGCCGCGAGCGCGGTGGCGGGCACGGCGACGGCCTTGGCGGCACCGGAGCGACGGGCGCGGAGCAGGCTGACGGCTGCGGTGGCGACGGTCGGGAGAAGCCACGGCGATGCTCCGCGCGCGAGGCGTACGCCGGCCAGGCTGTCTCGATGTGCAGAGGTTTGGCTGTGGGGCATGGATGACCTTCGTAGCGGATGATGCCGCGCTCTAAAGGGGGACGGCGGCTTTCCGGGGATCGTACCGGTCGCGGGCTACAACTGGGCAAGCCAGGAAGCCGAGTCGGCGGCCGAAGACCGTTGACGGGGTGTGATCTTCTTCTCGAAGAAAACACCCCGTACCCGGACAATCAGCCCTGGAATCGATACTCTTCGAGCAACCTGCGCCCGATGATCATTTTCTGGATCTCGGCGGTACCTTCGCCGATCAGCAGCATCGGCGCCTCGCGGTAGAGACGCTCGATCTCGTACTCCTTGGAGAAGCCGTAGCCGCCGTGGATCCGGAAGGCATCCTCCACGACCTCCTTGCAGTACTCGGAGGCGAGGTACTTCGCCATCCCCGCCTCCAGGTCGTTTCGCTCCCCGGAGTCCTTTTTGCGTGCGGCGTTGACCATCATGGCATGCGCGGCCTCGACCTTGGTGGCCATCTCCGCCAGCTTGAACTGGATGGCCTGGTGCTGGGCGATCGCCTTGCCGAAAGTGTGACGCTGCTGGGCGTACTGGACGCCGAGCTCGAACGCGCGCTGGGCGACACCGCAGCCACGGGCCGCCACGTTGACGCGGCCGACCTCGACTCCGTCCATCATTTGGTAAAAACCTCGGCCCGTGACGCCGCCGAGCACCCGATTGGCCGGAATCCGCAGCCCGTCCATGATCAGCTCGGTGGTGTCGACGCCCTTGTAGCCCATCTTGTCGATCTTGCCCGGAATGGTGAGGCCGGGCCGGACCTCGCCGAAGCCGGGCTCCTTCTCGACCAGGAAGGTCGTCATCGACTTGTGGGGGGCCGTGCCCTCGGGGTGTCCTTCGTCACTACGGACGAGGACGGCCACGAGCGACGACGTGCCGCCGTTCGTCAGCCACATCTTCTGGCCGTTCAGGACGTACTCCTCGCCGTCCTTCACCGCCTTCGACGTGATCGCCGACACGTCCGAGCCGAGACCCGGCTCCGACATCGAGAACGCGCCCCGGATGTCGCCGGCCGCCATGCGCGGCAGGAAGTGGTCCTTCTGCTCCTGCGTGCCGTGCTGCTTGAGCATGTACGCCACGATGAAGTGCGTGTTGATGATCCCGGAGACGGACATCCAGCCCCGGGCGATCTCCTCGACGCACAGGGCGTAGGTGAGGAGGGACTCGCCCAGGCCGCCGTACTCCTCGGGGATCATCAGGCCGAAGAGGCCGAGCTCCTTGAGGCCGTCGACGATCGCTTGCGGGTACTCGTCGCGGTGCTCCAGCTCGGTGGCGACCGGGATGATCTCCTTGTCCACGAAGTCGCGGACGGTGGAGAGGATCTCCTGCTGGACGTCGGTCAGACCGGCGGTCTGGGCGAGACGGGCCATCGCTTACTTCCCCTGTTCGTTCAGCTCGGGGCGGCCCGGCTGCTCGCCGCCGCGCTCCTTGATGTACGTCTCGGTCGGCACCATCACCTTGCGGCGGAAGATGCACACGAGCGTGCCGTCCTGCTTGTAGCCCTTGGTCTCGACGTAGACGATCCCGCGGTCGTTCTTGGACTTGGACGGCCACTTGTCGAGCACGGTGGTCTGGCCGTAGATCGTGTCGCCGTGGAAGGTCGGCGCCACGTGCTTGAGCGACTCGATCTCCAGGTTGGCGATCGCCTTGCCCGAGACGTCCGGCACGGACATGCCGAGCAGCAGCGAGTAGATGTAGTTCCCGACCACCACGTTCTTGCCGAAGTCCGTCGTCTTCTCGGCGTAGTTGGTGTCCATGTGGAGCGGGTGGTGGTTCATCGTGAGGAGACAGAACAGGTGGTCGTCGTACTCCGTGACCGTCTTTCCGGGCCAGTGCTTGTACGTCGCCCCGACCTCGAACTCCTCGTACGTCCGTCCGAACTGCATCGCGCTCAGGGCTCCTTAGCTGACGGGGGTCTCGAACTTCGACGTGCGCTGCATGCCGGCGGCCCGGCCCTTGCCGGAGATGACCAGGGCCATCTTGCGGCTGGCCTCGTCGATCATCTCGTCGCCGAGCATCGCGGAGCCCTTCTTGCCACCCGCCTCGGACGTGTAGTAGTCGTACGCGTCCAGGATCAGTTCGGCGTGGTCGTAGTCCTCCTGCGACGGCGAGAAGATCTCGTTGGACGCCTCGACCTGGCCCGGGTGCAGCACCCACTTGCCGTCGAAGCCGAGCGCGGCGGCGCGCTGCGCGACCTCGCGGTAGCCGTCGATGTTGCGGATCTGCAGATAGGGGCCGTCGATCGCCTGGAGGTTGTTGGCGCGGGCGGCCATCAGGATCTTCATCAGGATGTAGTGGTAGGCGTCCGCCGGGTAGCCGGGCGGCTGCTCGCCCACGACCAGCGACTTCATGTTGATGGACGCCATGAAGTCGGCCGGGCCGAAGATGATCGTCTCGACGCGCGGGGAGGCCGTCGCGATCTCGTTGACGTTGTTCAGGCCCTGCGCGTTCTCGATCTGCGCCTCGATGCCGATCTTGCCGACCTCGAAGCCCATCGTCTTCTCGATCTGGGTCAGCAACAGGTCCAGGGCGACCACCTGCTGGGCCGTCTGCACCTTCGGCAGCATGATGCAGTCCAGGTTCTGGCCGGCGCCCTCGACGACCGTGACGACATCGCGGTACGTCCACTCGGTCGTCCAGTCGTTGACGCGCACCACGCGCGTCTTGCCGGTCCAGTCGCCCTCGTTGAGGAACTTGACGATGGTGTGCCGCGCCCCGGGCTTGGCGAGCGGCGCGCACGCGTCCTCCAGGTCCAGGAAGACCTGGTCCGCCGGGAGACCCTGCGCCTTCTCCAGGAAGCGGGGGTTCGAGCCGGGCACGGCCAGGCAGGAGCGCCGCGGGCGGAGCCGGTTGACGGGCGTGGTCATGCGGGGACCTCCAGGGGGTCGAGCTTGTTCGCTTTCCGGATCTCGTCGACGATGCGGCCGATGATTCCGGTGATGTCGAAGTCCTTCGGGGTGAACACCGCGGCCACTCCGGCTTCCCGCAGCTGCTCGGCATCCCCGTTCGGGATGATGCCACCGGCGATCACGGGTATATCTGTGGCACCGGCCACACGGAGTCGTTCCAGGACATCCGGGACCAGCTGCGCGTGCGACCCGGAGAGGATCGACAGGCCGACCGCGTGCACGTCCTCGGCCAGCGCCGCGTCCACGATCTGCTCGGGGGTGAGCCGGATGCCCTGGTACACCACCTCGAAGCCGGCGTCCCGCGCGCGGACGGCGATCTGCTCGGCGCCGTTGGAGTGCCCGTCCAGGCCCGGCTTGCCGACGAGAAACCTCAGCTTGCCGCTGCCCAGGTCGCGGGCGGTGGCGTCCACCCTGGCCCGTACCTCGGCGAGCGCCGAGCCCGGCTCGACGGGGACCGCGATCGGGGCCGAGGAGACCCCGGTGGGCGCCCGGAACTCGCCGAACACCTCGCGCAGCGCCCCGGCCCACTCGCCGGTCGTCACGCCCGCACGGGCGCACTCCAGGGTGGCCTCCATGAGGTTGCCGGTGCCCTTGGCGGCCTCCTTCAGCCGCTCCAGGGCCTTGCAGGGCCGCGGGTGGTTGAACGGCGGCTGGTAGCGCGTGTCGCGCCAGCGCCCGATCGCCGCCACGACCCTCGCCTCGACCGCCGGGTCCACCGTCTGGATCGCGGTGTCCAGGTCCGCGGTGAGCGGGTTCGGCTCGGTCGTCTCGAAGATGTTGACGCCGACGATCTTCTCCTGGCCGGACTCGATCCGGGCCCGGCGCTCGGCGTGCGAGGAGACCAGCTGCGACTTCAGGTAGCCCGACTCGACGGCGGCCATCGCGCCGCCCATCTCCTGGATCCGGTCGATCTCCGCGAGGGAGTCCTCGACCAGCTGGGCGACCTTCTTCTCGACGACGTGCGAGCCCTCGAAGATGTCCTCGTACTCCAGCAGGTCGCTCTCGTGCGCCAGCACCTGCTGGATGCGCAGCGACCACTGCTGGTCCCAGGGCGTCGGCAGGCCGAGCGCCTCGTTCCAGGCCGGGAGCTGCACGGCACGCGCGCGTGCGTCCTTGGAGAGCGTCACGGCGAGCATCTCAAGGACGATCCGCTGGACGTTGTTCTCCGGCTGCGCCTCCGTCAGGCCGAGCGAGTTGACCTGGACGCCGTACCGGAACCGGCGCTGCTTGGCGTTCTCGATGCCGTAGCGCTCACGGGTGATCTGGTCCCAGATGCGGCCGAACGCCCGCATCTTGCACATCTCCTCGACGAAGCGGACGCCCGCGTTCACGAAGAAGGAGATACGGGCGACGACATCGCCCATCCGCTCCTGCGGCACCTGACCGCTGTCGCGCACGGCGTCGAGGACCGCGATGGCGGTGGACATCGCGTACGCGATCTCCTGGACCGGCGTGGCGCCCGCCTCCTGCAGGTGGTAGCTGCAGATGTTGATCGGGTTCCACTTCGGCATGTGGGAGACCGTGTACGCGATCATGTCCGTCGTCAGGCGGAGCGAGGGCCCCGGCGGGAAGACGTGCGTCCCCCGGGACAGGTACTCCTTGACGATGTCGTTCTGGGTCGTGCCCTGGAGCCTGGTGATGTCCGCGCCCTGCTCCTCCGCGACGACCTGGTAGAGCGCCAGCAGCCACATGGCGGTGGCGTTGATCGTCATCGAGGTGTTCATCTGCTCCAGGGGGATGTCCTGGAACAGCCGGCGCATGTCACCGAGGTGCGAGACGGGCACGCCCACCCGGCCGACCTCGCCGCGGGCGAGGATGTGGTCGGGGTCGTAGCCGGTCTGCGTCGGGAGGTCGAACGCCACCGACAGACCTGTCTGGCCCTTGGCTAGGTTGCGCCGGTACAGCTCGTTGGACGCCTCGGCCGTGGAGTGGCCGGCATACGTGCGCATGAGCCACGGCCGGTCCTTCTCGCGTGCCCCGTCGGCGATCTGACGCTCAGTCATCTATGACCTCGGGTGTCTCAGATGTTGCGGAAGCGGTTGATGGCGTCGAGGTGCTTGGCCCGCATCTCCTCGTCGCGCACCCCGAGACCCTCCCCGGGGGCGAGGCAGAGCACGCCGACCTTGCCCTGGTGGAGGTTGCGGTGCACGTCGTAGGCGGCCTGGCCGGTCTCCTCCAGGGAGTAGGTCCTCGACAGCGTCGGGTGGATCTTGCCCTTCGCGATCAGCCGGTTGGCCTCCCAGGCCTCGCGGTAGTTGGCGAAGTGCGAGCCGATGATCCGCTTCAGGGACATCCACAGGTAGCGGTTGTCGTACTCGTGCATGTAGCCCGAGGTGGAGGCGCAGGTGGTGATGGTGCCGCCCTTGCGGGTGACGAAGACCGAGGCGCCGAAGGTCTCGCGGCCGGGGTGCTCGAAGACGATGTCGATGTCCTCGCCGCCGGTGAACTCGCGGATGCGCTTGCCGAAGCGCTTCCACTCGCGCGGGTCCTGCTCCCGCTCGTTCTTCCAGAACTTGTAGTCCTCGGCGTTGCGGTCGATGATCGCCTCGGCGCCCATGGCCCGGCAGATGTCCGCCTTCTGCGGCGAGGACACCACACAGATGGGGTTGGCGCCGCCGGCCAGCGCGAACTGTGTGGCGTACGAGCCGAGTCCGCCGCTCGCGCCCCAGATCAGCACGTTGTCGCCCTGCTTCATGCCGGCGCCGTTGCGGGAGACCAGCTGCCGGTAGGCGGTGGAGTTGACCAGGCCCGGGGCGGCGGCCTCCTCCCAGCTGAGGTGGTTCGGCTTCGGCATCAGCTGGTTGGACTTGACCAGCGCGATCTCGGCGAGCCCGCCGAAGTTGGTCTCGAAGCCCCAGATCCGCTGCTCGGGGTCGAGCATCGTGTCGTTGTGCCCGTCGCTGGACTCCAGCTCCACGCTGAGGCAGTGCGCGACGACCTCGTCACCGGGCTTCCAGGCGTTGACGCCCGGGCCGGTGCGCAGGACGACGCCCGCGAGGTCGGAGCCGATGATGTGGTACGGCAGGTCGTGCCGCTTGGTCAGCTCGCTGAGGCGGCCGTAACGCTCCAGGAAGCCGAAGGTCGACAGCGGCTCGAAGATCGACGTCCACACCGAGTTGTAGTTGACACTCGATGCCATGACGGCGACCAGGGCCTCGCCCGGGCCGAGTTCGGGCAGCGCCACGTCGTCGAGGTGGATGGACTTGCGCGGGTCCTTGTCGCGGGTCTCCAGACCGGCGAACATCTCCGTCTCGTCCTTGTGCACGGTGATCGCGCGGTACGACTCGGGGAGCGGCAGGGCGGCGAAGTCGGCCGGCGTCGAGTCCGGTGACTGGATCGCGTCCAGAATGGCCTGAGTGGTCACGGTGTTGCCTCCGGCGATGCTTGCGCCCCTTGAGGGAAGGGGCGCTGAGGGTTACGTCGGTGCTGCTGAGGGTTTCGGGAGAGATGCCGTCGGTTCGGCGGGGTGGTGCAGTGGCAGCGCTTTGTGGCGCGGGAGGTTGCCTGTGACGCAGGCGTCCGGCGGGGGAGCTGGTGGGCTCACCGGGACAGGCCGGACTCCATCAACGTATGACACCGCGTGTCAGGCCGCAAGGCACTGAGTGCCAGGACTTCGCCTCAGATGAAATCTTTACGTAACAAATGAGCGATGATCGATCGAACGGCTTCGGAAGAGTGCCTGAAAAGGTGCTCTGACATGCCAAAACGGCCACCCGGGCGGGTGGCCGTCATCACAGCGGCGGAGTGTCCGAGGACACTCCGGGAAGGGGGCTCAGCGCTCCTTGAGCGCCTGTTCGATGGTCCGCATGACCTCGTCCAGCGGGGCGTCGGTACGGGCCACGGTCACCAGTACCTCCCCCTGCGAGGCGACCGAGGCCGACGCGGGCCGGCGGGGCTCGGTCTCCCGGCCCGCGCCGATCCCGTTCCCGAAGGTCTTCCGCACGATCGCGAAGGCATGGTCCAGCTGCGTCTCCACGTCCCCCTGCCCGCCCGCCCGCAGCCAGCGCCGCAGCACATGGTTGTGGGCGGTGACCACCGCCGACGCCGCGACCTCGGCCAGCAGCGGGTCGTCGTTGGCGTCGTCCGCGTGGGCGTGCTCGTCGAAGTGGCCCAGGAGATAGCGGGTGAAGAGGCGCTCGTAGCGGGCCACCGAGGCGATCTCGGCCTCGCGGAGGGTGGGTACCTCGCGCGTGAGCTTGTAGCGGGCGACCGAGATCTCCGGCCGGGCCGCGTACATCTTCATGACTTCCTTGATGCCGCGGCACACGGTGTCGAGCGGGTGCTCGTGCGCCGGGGCCGCGTTCAGCACCGCCTCGGCGCGGATCAGGGTGTCGTCGTGGTCGGGGAAGATCGCCTCTTCCTTGGAGCGGAAGTGCCGGAAGAACGTGCGGCGGGCGACCCCGGCCGCGGCCGCGATCTCGTCGACGGTGGTCGCCTCGTACCCCTTGGTCGCGAAGAGCTCCATCGCGGCGGCCGCCAGTTCCCGGCGCATCTTGAGCCGCTGGGCCGCCGCGCGGCTGCCTGCGGCACTCTCCGGCGCGTCGGGCGTGGCTGGTGTTCGTGAGGACCTGGCGGGCTGGGACATGACCCGAACGTACTGCATGTGCGCAGCTTGATGCGCATGTCCGGGGTTTCCCCCGCCCGCGAGGGGCAGGGGAGCGCCGGGCCGGGTGGGCGGGAGCCGGCTGCCCGGGTCGAGCAGTCCGCCCCAGTCGTTCTCGTCCCGGAACCAGTCGCCGACGCCGTCAGCGGCGGGCATATTCGCGGAAGCCACGGCCGGTCTTGCGGCCGAGGCAGCCTGCGGCCACCAGGTGCTCCAGGAGCGGCGCGGGCGCCAGGCCCGGGTCGCGGAACTCCCGGTGCAGCACCTTCTCGATGGCGAGCGAGACGTCCAGGCCGACCACGTCGAGGAGTTCGAACGGCCCCATCGGGTAGCCGCCGCCGAGCTTCATCGCCGCGTCGATGTCGTCCAGCGACGCGTAGTGCTCCTCGACCATCTTGATCGCGTTGTTCAGGTACGGGAACAGCAGCGCGTTCACGATGAAACCGGCCCGGTCGCCGCAGTCGACCGCGTGCTTGCGGATCTTCGCGCAGACCTCGCGGACGGTCGCGTGGACGTCCTCGGCGGTCAGCACGGTACGGACCACCTCGACCAGCTTCATGGCCGGCGCCGGGTTGAAGAAGTGCATGCCGATCACGTCCTGGGGACGCGAGGTGGCGCGGGCGCAGGCGACGACCGGCAGCGAGGAGGTGGTGGTGGCCAGGACCGCGCCCGGCTTGCAGACCTTGTCCAGGGTGGCGAACAGCTGCTGCTTGACCTCCAGGTCCTCGGCGACGGCCTCGACGGCCAGGTCGACGTCGGAGAAGGCGTCGTACGAGCCCGCCGGGGTGATCAGGTCCAGGGTCTGCGCGGCGGCCTCGGCGGTCATCCGGCCCTTGCCGACCGAGCGGTCCAGGGACTTGCCGATGCGGGCCTTGGCGGCCTGGGCCTTCTCCTCGCTGCGGGCGGCGAGGACGACCTCGTACCCGGCCTTGGCGAAGACCTCGGCGATGCCGGAGGCCATGGTGCCGGAGCCGGCGACACCGACCGAGCGGACCGTACGGCCCGGGGTGAGGGCGGAGCCGTCCAGCGGGGTCTGGGCGTCACGGACGACGCTCGCGCTGCCCGGGGCCTCGTAGCTGTAGAAGCCGCGGCCCGACTTGCGGCCGGTCAGGCCCGCCTCGCTGAGCTGCTTGAGGATGGGGGCCGGGGCGTGCAGCCGGTCACGGGACTCGGCGTACATGGCCTCCAGGACCGTGCGCGCGGTGTCGATGCCGATCAGGTCGAGCAGCGCCAGCGGGCCCATGGGCAGGCCGCAGCCGAGCCGCATGGCCGCGTCGATGTCCTCGCGGGAGGCGTACTTCGCCTCGTACATCGCGGCGGCCTGGTTGAGGTAGCCGAACAGCAGCCCGTCCGCGACGAACCCGGGGCGGTCGCCGACCGCGACCGGCTCCTTGCCCAGTTCGAGGGCGAGGTCCGTGACGGTGGCGACGGCGCTCGGCGCGGTGAGCACCGAGGAGACCACCTCGACCAGCTTCATCGCCGGGGCCGGGTTGAAGAAGTGCAGGCCGAGGACGCGCTCGGGGCGCGCCGAGTCGGCGGCCAGCCGGGTCACGGAGAGCGCGTTGGTGCCGGTGGCGAGGATGGTCTCCGGGCGGACGATGCCGTCCAGCTCGCGGAAGATCTGGTGCTTGATGTCGTACGACTCCGGGGCCACCTCGATGACCAGGTCGGCGTCGGCCGCGGCCGTGAGGTCGGTGCCCATGCGGACCCGGGCGAGGACGTCGGCGCGCTCCTGCTCGGTGAGCCGGCCGCGCTCCACGGACCGGGCCGTGGAGGCCTCCAGGGCGGCGAGGGAGCGGGCGGCCTGGGCCTCGCTGACGTCGATGCCGATCACGTCGCGGCCGGCCGTCGCGAGGACCTCGGTGATACCGGTGCCCATGGTGCCGAGGCCGACGACGGCGACGGTCCTGAGCGGGGACAGGGAAGGGTCGGACTGGGGAGTGGCCATCGCGGGACTCCAGGAATGAGGGTGACGACTGGAAACGCGCCCGGGTGCGCCGAGGGGCGCACCGGGTGCACGGAGAGCTGCGTGAATGCGGGTGGTGCCGGGCTGCGAGCGCACACGCCCGGTGCTGCCGCCGCGGGCGCGCACACGCCCGGGAGCGGCGGATTCCGACCGGCCCTGTCCCGGAGCCGTGCCGTACTGCGGTACCGAGGTACCGAACCGACCTGATGCTCACCGCGGTTGCGTCACCAAACCGATGTGAGCGTGATGCGAGTGGGTGACTCGCTCGATTGAGCTTAACCGGCGGGTAACGAGCGCGCCAGCCCCCCGACTTTGTGATGTACGTCCCCCCGTCCCCGCGACCCCTCTACGCTGGGCTTCGTGGACGAAGAGTTGCGATCACTCACGGAGCGTCTGCGCCAGGAGTCGCAGGGAACGGCCGCCTACGAACGGCTCCTGGCCACCGAGGACCACGACGAGTTGGCGGAGGTGCTCACCGCGGCCGGACAGCCCCTGTGGGCCAGGGAGTTGGCGGCGTACCGGCTGGGAACGGCCGGCGACCGGCGGGCCTTCGAGACCCTGGTCCTCCTCCTGAACCACCGCGACCCACCCCGCTGCGCCTCCGCCGCCTACGCCCTCTCCCGCCTCCAGGACCCCCGGACCGCCCGCGCGGCCGCCGCCCTCGCCACCAACGAACTCCGCGTCGCCTACGCCCTGCACCCGGTCCGTCTCCTGGTCGAACTCCGCGCCCCGGAGTCCGTCCCGGCCCTCATCACCACCCTGGAACGCCGGCTGCGCCCCCACGACCCCTACCGCCGGGTCGCCCTCGCCTGCGTTGAAGGCCTCGGCACCCTGGCCGACCCCCGCGCCCGCCGCGTCCTGAGCGAGGCGCTGGCCCACCCCACCCTCGCCCAGGCGGCGGTCCAGGCCCTGGCCCACATCCCTAGGCCGCGCTGACGCCCAGCTCCCTGACGTACCGCACCTCGGGCACGGCCACCCCGTCGACCTCGTACGGCTCCTCGGTGCCGTCGGCCCGGAAGCCCGCGAGTTCGTAGAAGCGCCGGGCGCGCGCGTTCCCCTTCAGTACCCACAGGTACAGGCGCGCGTGCCGGGCGCACTGTTCGAGGACCGTGGCCAGCAGCGTCCGCCCGGCCCCCGTCCCGACGTGTGCCGGGTCGACGTAGATCGCGTACAACTCGGCCGCGCCGGTGCGCACTTCGCCGTCCCGGTACGGCCCGTGCGCCGCCCACCCGACGATCGTGCCGGCCTTCTCGACGACCAGGTCCGTCACCCCGTCCTCGCCGTCCCGGAAGCGGGCCCGCCGCCGCTCGGCGTCCCGCTCGACGCTGAGCCCGTCCAGGAACGGCTGCGGCATGAGCCCCGCGTACGCGTACTGCCAGCCCCGGACACGTATCTCGGAGACCCGGTCGCAGTCGTCGAGGGCCATCGGGCGGATGCGGAGGGAGTCGTCGTTCATGACGGCACCCTAGACAGCGGACGGCCCCGGCAGCCCCGGTTTTCCGGGGTGCCGGGGCCGTCGGCGGGCTGTCAGCCGCGGAAGCCCAGCAGTCCGTGCAGGGTCGAGCCACGTGACGACGTGGAAGCCGCCTTGGTGGTCAGGGGCTTCGGGTCGGGGCTCTTCCGGCAGACCGCGTCGGCGGTGCCGGTGCCGCGCGGGACCGTGCCGTCGGTCAGGTAGGCGGCGAGGTACTTGTCCAGGCAGGTGTTGCCGCTGAGGGTGACGCCGTGGTTGCCGCCGCCCTGTTCGACGACCAGGCTGGAGCGGGCCAGCAGGCGGTGGACGGTGACGCCGCCCTGGTAGGGGGTGGCCGCGTCGTCCGTGGCCTGGAAGAGGAGGGATGCGGGGAGCTTGCCGTTGGCGATGTTCGTCGGCTTCAGCGACGTCGTCGGCCAGTAGACGCACGCCGCGTTGTACCAGGCGTTGTTCCAGGTCATGAACGGCGCCTTCTGGTAGGCCGCCCAGTTGTCCTTGCTCCACTGGTTCCAGTCGCGCGGCCAGGCGGAGTCCCGGCACTGGACGGCCGCGTAGACGCTGTAGCCGTTCTCGCCCGAGGCGTCCACTGCGGCGAAGTTCTTGTACGCCTCGACCAGCGCCGTCGCCTTCCTGCCGTTGACGTACGACGAGAACGCCTCGGCCAGGTAGGGCCAGTAGCCGTTGTAGTAGCCGCCCGGGATGAAGGTGTCCTCCAGTTCGGAGGCGCCCACCTTGCCGCCGGCCGGTTTCTTCGCCAGCGCGGCCCGCATCGCGTACCACTTGGCCTCGACCTGCTCCGGGTCGGTGCCCAGCTTGTAGGTCGCGTGGTACTTGGCGATCCACGCCATCAGGGCGCGGTGGCGGTCGTTGAAGGCGTAGTTCTGGCTCAGGTTGTCCTCGTACCAGACACCCGTCGGGTCCACGATGGAGTCCAGGACCAGGCGGTGGATCCGGTCCGGGTGCAGCTTGGCGTAGACCGCGCCCAGGTAGGTGCCGTAGGAGTAGCCGAAGTAGCTGATCCGGCGGGCTCCGAGGGCCAGGCGGACGGATTCGAGGTCCTGTGCGGCGCTGACCGTGTCGAGGTACGGCAGCAGGCTCGCGTACTTCTTGCCGCAGGCCGCCGCGAACGACTTCACCCGCTTGAGGTTCGCCTGTTCCAGGGCGGGCGTGGCCGGGACCGAGTCGGGGCGCACCGGCTTGAAGTAGCCGGGGGCGCAGTCGATCGCGGGGCTGCTGCGGCCGACCCCGCGCGGGTCGAAGCCGATGATGTCGTAGCGGGCGGCCACCTTCCTGGGCAGCGCGGAGGCCACGAATCCGGCCAGGCCCAGCCCGCTGCCGCCGGGGCCGCCGGGGTTGACCAGCAGCGGACCCTGCGAGGTGGTCGCGGTGTGCGGGACGCGGGTGAGGGCGAGGGTGATCTGCTTCCCGGCCGGGTCGCGGTGGTCGAGGGGCACCTTGACCGAGCCGCACTGCAGCGTCGGGTAGTCGGTGGTGCCGCACTTCTTCCAGGTCACCGGGGACACCTGGAGGGGGGCTCGGGTGGTGGCGCTCGCGGGCAGCGCGGTGACCGACCCGGCCACGACAGCGGCGGCGGCGCACAGCACGGCTGCGCGTGTTCGCATGGGGTCCTCCCAGGACGGAGGGATCGCGGACCGCACGTGTCACGGTCCTCGCCGCATCGTCCCGGAGTCGGGCCCCGGAAGAACGTGTTCAGACGATTATTGACCCAATTGGGCCGAGGGTTGCGCTCGAACGCCCTCCCGGGCGACCGCGCTCAGAGCAGCGTCAGCTGGGTCGGCTCCGCCGGTTCGGGCTCGTCCGCCGCCGGCGCCGGGACGCGGCGGGGCGTGCCCCCGCTGCCGGGGCCGATGCCGTACTCCTGGGCCAGTTCGTGCACCTGACGGGTGATCCGGCGCTGGTACCACTTGGGCGCGTAGGCGCCCTCCGCGTACAGCCGCTCGTAGCGCCGCACGAGGTGCGGGTGGTGGGCCGCCAGCCAGCTCATGAACCACTCGCGGGCGCCGGGGCGCAGGTGCAGCACCAGGGGCGTCACGGAGGTGGCCCCGGCCGCCGCGATCGCCCGCACGGTGGCCCGGAGTTGGGCCGGGTGGTCGCCCAGGAAGGGGATCACCGGCGCCATCAGGACCCCGCAGCCGAGGCCGGCCCCGGCGAGGGCGCGGACGACCTCCAGGCGGCGCTCGGGGGCCGGGGTGCCCGGCTCCACCGTGCGCCACAGCTCGGGGTCGACGAATCCGACCGAGACCGAGATGCCGACGTCCGTGACGTCCGCCGCCCGGCGCAGCAGGTCGAGGTCGCGCAGGATCAGGGTGCCCTTGGTGAGGATCGAGAACGGGTTCGCGTGGTCGGCGAGGGCGGAGATGATCCCCGGCATCAGCCGGTAGCGGCCCTCCGCGCGCTGGTAGCAGTCGACGTTGGTGCCCATCGCGATGTGGTCGCCGAGCCAGCGCCGCGAGCCCAGCTGGCGGCGGAGCAGCTCCGGCGCGTTCGTCTTGACCACGATCTGGGTGTCGAAGCCGATCCCGGTGTCCAGGTCCAGATAGCTGTGGGTCTTGCGGGCGAAGCAGTACACGCAGGCGTGCGTGCAGCCCCGGTACGGGTTCACCGTCCATTCGAACGGCATCCGCGAGGCGCCCGGCACCCGGTTGATGATCGACCGCGCCCGCACCTCGTGGAAGGTGATCCCACGGAACTCGGGCGTGTCGAAGGTGCGGGTCGTCACCGCGTCCGCACCGAACAGCGCGGTGGTGGCCCGGCCGTGTCCGGCCTCCTCGGTGAGGTTCTCCCAGCGCATTGACGCCTCCTCGGTAGCACTGCCCACACAATAGAACACATGTTCCCATGATCGTGCGAACGATCTGTGGAGACCGCGCGGACGCCGATTCCGATCCCTTTTCCGATCGCTTGGGGACCCCGATTTGGGCGGCCGGACCCCGGGGTGGTTGGCTTGGCGCAACCCCGAGAACTCAGGTGCTGGAGGAAAGCGATGGCGCAGGTCGAGGCCACTACGGAGCGGGTCGTCGCCGCGGACGCGGAGAAGGTGTTCGACACCGTCGCCGACTACAGCGGTACGCGCGCGAACCTGCTCACCGAGCACTTCAGCGAGTACGAGGTGCGCGAGGGCGGCGACGGCGAGGGCACCCTCGTCCACTGGAAGCTCCAGGCCACCAGCAAGCGTGTGCGGGACTGCCTCCTGGAGGTCAGCGAGCCCACCGACGGCGAGCTGGTCGAGAAGGACCGCAACTCCTCCATGGTCACCACCTGGCGCGTCACCCCGGCCGGCGAGGGCAAGTCCCGGGTCGTCGTCCACACCACCTGGCAGGGCGCCGGCGGCATCGGCGGCTTCTTCGAGAAGACCTTCGCGCCCAAGGGCCTCGGCCGCATCTACGACGGGATCCTCGACAGGCTCGCCGCCGAGGTCGAGAAGTAACCTCGCGATGAACAGGGGGCGTTGGCCCCCTCACCGGTTCGAGTGGATCTCCACGTCGTACGGAGTCGTACCGTAACTCGTCGCGCTTGCTCGTAGTTGTCGCCTTACGGCGGGAATTGTGCGCAGGTGCGACGAGGGGAACGGTACATGGGCGGAACGACGCTGGTGGAGTACGAGGAACCGGCCATGGCGCCTTCGGACGCCCCGGTGCCGGTACCCGCCCCGGCACCCGAACTCGGGCCGCGCCGCACCTGGTTGGTGTTCTGCGGGCTGATGCTCGCCCTGCTCCTCGCCGCGCTGGACCAGATGATCGTGGCCACCGCGCTGCCGAAGGTCGTCGGCGAGCTGCACGGCCTCGACAAGATGTCCTGGGCGATCACCGCCTATCTGCTCACCGCCACCGTCGGCCTCCCCGTCTACGGCAAGCTCGGCGACCTCATCGGCCGCAAGGGCGTCTTCCAGTTCGCGATCCTCGTCTTCGTCGTCGGCTCCGGGCTCGCCGGACGCGCCCAGAACATGGACCAGCTGATCGCCTTCCGCGCCGTCCAGGGCATCGGTGCCGGCGGGCTGATGATCGGCGTGCAGGCGATCATCGCGGACATCGTGCCGCCCCGGCGGCGCGGCCGCTTCATGGGCCTGATCGGCGCCGCCTTCGGCCTCGCCTCCGTCGCCGGGCCGCTGCTCGGCGGCTACTTCACCGACCACCTCTCCTGGCGCTGGTGCTTCTACGTCAACGTCCCCTTCGGGCTGGTCACCCTGGCCGTCATCACCGCCGTACTGAAACTCCCCAAACCCCGGGCCCGCGGCCGCTTCGACATCCCGGGCGCCCTGCTGCTCGCCGCCGCCTCGACCTGCCTGGTCCTGCTGACCAGCTGGGGCGGCACGGAGTACGACTGGGGCTCGCGCGTCATCCTCGGGCTCGGGGCCGGCGCGCTGGCCGCCACCGTGCTCTTCCTGATCGCCGAGCACCGGGCGGCCGAACCCCTCATCCCGCTGCGGCTGTTCCGGGACTCCGTCTTCAACGTCACCGGACTGGTCGGACTGGTCGTCGGCGTCGCCCTGTTCGGCGCCGCCAGCTATCTGCCGACCTTCCTCCAGATGGTCGACGGCGCCTCCGCGACCGAGTCCGGACTGCTGATGCTGCCCATGATGGGCGGGATCGTCGGCGCCTCGATCATCGCCGGGCAGCTCATCAGCCACACCGGGCACTACCGGATCTACCCGGTGCTCGGCGGCGGACTGTCCGTCGTCGGCATGTGGCTGCTCTCCCGGCTCGAAGTCGGCACGCCCCGCTGGCAGTACAGCATCTGGATGGCCGTGCTCGGCGCCGGGATCGGCCTGGTGATGCCGGTGCTCGTCCTCGCCGTCCAGAACTCCGTCCCGCCCGCCGACCTCGGCACCGCCACCAGCGCCAACAACTACTTCCGGCAGATCGGCGGCAGCGTCGGCGCCGCCGTCTTCGGGACCCTCTTCGCCGGCCGGCTCACCGACGCCCTGCACCGACACCTCCCCGCCCGGGCCGGCGCCCGCCTGCCCGACCCCGAGTCCCTCACCCCGCAGCTCGTCCACGCGCTGCCCCCGGCGCTGCGCGACGCCTACATCCGCGCCTACGCCGACGCGATGCCCCGGATCTTCCTCTACTTGGTCCCGGTGCTCGTCCTCGGCCTGCTCGTGGCCTGCTTCCTCAAGGAGAAACCGCTGGTGTCCCACCCCACCGCCGAAACCGGGTCCATGCCCGTGAACGCACCGATCCCGCAAGCCCGTTCGCCGCACCTGGGCGCCGGGATCCCCGTCTGCGGCACCGTGCAGCACCCCGACGGGACCGTGGTGCCGCGCGCCGCGCTCACCCTCATCGACGCCGTCGGCCGCCAGATCGGCCGGGGCGCCAGCGCCGAGGACGGCCGCTACGCGCTGGCCACGCCCGGCTCCGGGTCCTACGTCCTGATCGCCGCCGCCGGCGGGCACCAGCCGCAGGCCGTCACCGTGACCGTCGGCGAACGGCCCGTCGAACTGGACGTGGTCCTGGGCGGCGCCGGACGCCTCGCGGGCAGCGTGCTCACCGCCGACGGCACCCCCGTACGGGACGCCACCGTCACCCTCACCAACGTGCACGGCGAGGTCGTCGCCAGCACCCGCAGCGGACGCGAGGGCGGCTATGTCATCAGCGAGCTGGTGGCCGGCGAGTACACCCTCGCCGCCAGCGCCCCCGCCTTCCGTCCGGCCGCCCTCCCGGTCACCGTCCAGGCCTCCCGGGAGACCCGGCAGGACGTCGAACTCGCGGGCGGCGCCGTGCTGAAGGGCACCGTCCGGGCCGGCGGCGGGCGGCCCGTGGAGGACGCCCGGGTGACGCTGCTGGACGCCGCCGGGAACGTGGTGGACACCCTGACCACCGGCGCCGACGGAACGTTCCGGTTCGTCGACCTCTCCTCCGGCGAGTACACCGTCATCGCCGCCGGCTACCCGCCGGTCGCCACGGTTCTCCAGGTCGCGGGCGGCGGCCGCACCGAACGGGATCTCCAGCTCGGCCACGAGGACTGACCGAGGACGGAACGGGAGGCGAGTGCGCACGGTCGCGGGGCGCGGACCCGCGCGCCGGTGCGATCCGGTGAAACCAATTCCAGGATTGCCACACATCGCAACCGGCCCCCACCGTACGGTAGTGGCGGGCGGCACAGATCTTTTGCGGAGCCGTGGGGAGAGAGGGCCTGGGCCATGGACCATGGCAGCGAGCGGGACACACCTCCCAGCCTCGGTGCTGGGGACGGCGCGGCAGGCCGCATCCCCCTGGCCGTGGTCGTCGTCGACCGCGAAGGCCAGGTCTCCCACTGGAGCACCGGCGCCCGGCGGCTCTTCGGCGCCGCCAGGGAGGAGGCCGTCGGCCGCTCCGTGCTCGATCTGCTGCCCGTCTCCGGGGCGCTCCCCGAAGAGGACGAGATCACCCCGTACGGGGCCTACGCCGCGTACGACGGACTCGGCCCCGACCTGGAGTCCTCCCTCGACGGACGGCTGAACTTCCCGGCCGCGGGCCGCGCCCGGCTCACCGACCCCGGCCGCGACCGCGACCGCGACCGCGTCGATGTGCTCTGGTGGGCGTATCCGCTGGTCGGTCCGGGCGACGAGCGGCTGCTGGTACTCGCCGCCGACACCGAACGGCTGCGCCGGACCGGCCAGGACGAGGACATGGCCTTCGAGCGCGTCGCGCCCGGATTCGCCCTGCACACCGACTTCCCGGGCGCCGAGGAACTCGCCCGCCGGCTCCCCGAGATCCTGCCCAGCATGAGCGTCGACGAGAGCGCCCGGATCGTCGCCCAGGTCCTCGAACTCGGCTACCCGATCCTGGAGTTCAGCCAGAACGACCGGGTGCCGGTCACCCCCGACTGGGGCGTCGCCCGGCGCACCGAGCGCAAGGCCCGCCGGGAGCGCGCCGCCGCCGTGGCCGCCCAGGGGCTGCCGCTGCCCGACGAACTCGCCGAGGACGAGGGCGAGGACCTGGAGTACGTCGCCGTACGCGAGCGCCTCGAATTCCTCAACGAGGTCAGCGGGAAGATCGGCACCTCGCTCGACCTGTCCCGGACCATCGTCGAGGTCAGCAGAGCCGTCGTACCCCGCTTCACCGACGTCGCCGGCACCTACCTCCGCGAACAGGTCGTCGCCGGCGAGGGGTTCCCGGACGGGGTGCCCGACACCACCACCATGTGGCACCGGGTCGCCCTCGAACACACCGACGAACCCGGCCGCTGGGACGACGTCGTCCCGGTCGGCGAGGCCATGCCCTTTCCGGCGCACACCCCGTTCTTCCAGTGCATGACCAGCGGCGAACCGGTCCTGGTACCCCGGATCAGCGAGGAGATGGGCCACGCCATCGCCTCCCAGTTCGAGAAGCGCGACATCCGGCCGCTGATCACCGGCCGCTCGATGCTGGTCGTCCCGCTCAAGGCACGCAATGTCGTGCTCGGCTTCATGATCCTGCTGCGCCACCCCGAGCGCGAGCTCTTCAACGACATGGACCGGGTCACCGGCGCCGAACTCGCCGCCCGCGCCGGGCTCGTGCTCGACAACGCCCGCATGTACACCTTCCAGGAGAGCGTCGCCGAGACCCTCCAGGACAGCATGCTGCCGCACATCCCGCCGCGCATGGCGGGCTGCGACATCGCCACCCGCTATCTGCCCGGCACCCTGCTCGGACGGGTCGGCGGCGACTGGTTCGACTCCGTGAAACTCCCGGGCGCCCGCACCGCCCTGGTCGTCGGCGACGTCATGGGTCACGGCCTCAACTCGGCCGCGATGATGGGCCAGTTGCGCACGGCCGTCCAGACCATGGCGGCCCTGGACCTGCCGCCCGCCCAGCTCCTGCGCAACCTCGACGACCTGGCCCAGCGCCTCGGCGACGGCTATCTCGCCACCTGCCTCTACGCGGTCTACGACCCGATCGAGAGCGAACTGCACCTCGCCAACGCCGGCCACATCCCACCCGTGCTGGTGCGGGCCGTCGACGCGCGCAGCGAACTCCTCGACCTGCCCACCGGGGCGCCCATCGGCGTCGGCGGGGTCGCCTTCGAGTCGCTCAGGGTGCGCGTGGAACCCGGCGACCGCCTGGTCATGTGCACCGACGGGCTCGTCGAGATGCGCGGCGAGGACATCGGCGTCGGCCTCGCCACCCTCTGCGAGTCCGCCGCCCACCCGGCCGCCTCCATGGACGACGCCTGCGACACCATCATCCGCGCCCTCAACACCCGCGGCGGCCGCAAGGACGACGTCGCCCTGCTGATGGCCCGGCTCAACGGCATCGAGCCCGAGGACGTCGCCGAATGGCGGCTCGCCCTCGACCCGGCCGAGGTCCGCCGCGCCCGCGTCGTCGTCCGCGAACAGCTGCACGACTGGGACCTGGCCCGGCTCACCGAACCCGCCGAACTGATGGTCAGCGAACTCGTCACCAACGCCATACGGCACTCCCACAGCCGCCCGGTCCAGCTCCGGCTGATCCGCGGCGAGACCCTGCTGTGCGAGGTCGATGACGACGACCACATCCTGCCCACCCTGCTCGGCACGGACCCCGGCGCCGAGACCGGACGCGGACTGCGTGTGGTCAGCACCCTCGCCCGGGAGTGGGGCACCAGCCGTACGTCGGCCGGGAAGACGGTGTGGTTCGAACTCACCTCACGGCGCCGCTGATCACGGGAGGGGGCGCGTTCCCACGAAAGTGGGGTGAAGGAACGCGCCGGGCGCTTGTGGCCGAAACCTGCGCAGGGTAGACCGTACTGGCCCGTCACTTACGGCGGGTCATATGCGGCTGCACCCTGGGGAGTTGGACATGAGCGTGACGAGTCGATACCGGGATGCCTGGGAGGGGTTCTGGCGCGAGGCGCCGGACGAGCCGGGGGCGGTGTTCTGGGACGCCGAACCGGACGTGACCGCCGCGGTCCACGTCTCCCTCTTCGAGCCCCACCTCACCGATCCCGGCCTGCCCCTGGTCGACCTGGGCTGCGGCAACGGCACCCAGACCCGCTTCCTCGCCAACCGCTTCCCGCGCGTCCTGGGCGTCGACATCGCCGAGGCCGCCCTGGAGCACGCCCGTCACGCCGACCCCGCCGAGGCGGTCCGCTACCGGGTCCTCGACGCGGCGGAGAAGACCGAGGCCGAGGCGCTGCACGCCGAGCTCGGCGACGCCAACGTCTATATGCGGGGCGTCCTGCACCAGTGCGAGCCCGACGACCGGCAGCCGCTGACCGACGCCATAGCCACCCTGGTCGGCGCCCGCGGCCGGGTCTTCCTCGTCGAACTCTCCGAGGCCGCCCGGCCCGTCCTCGGCGGCCTCGCCCAGAGCCCGGCCGGCCCGCCGCCCAAGCTCGCCCCGATCTTCCGGCACGGCATAGCCCCCGGCGAGGTCGCCGACGACGCCGTACCGGAGTACCTGCGCAACGCCGGCCTGAGCGTCCTCGCGAGCGGCGAACTCCCCTTGACCACCACCGAGTTCACTCCGGACGGGGAACCGATCGTGCTGCCCTCCAAGTGGGTGCTGGCCGGCCGGGAGAACTGACCGGACGGGCGCCGGGGTCTGCCGGTCCCCGGTACGGCAGACCCTCGCGCCCGGCCCGCCGCACGGGTCCAAACCGTCACCTGGACGGTCGCAGACCCGCCTGTCGCACCATGGCCGCCCCGGCCCGCGACGCGTAACGTGGCGGACCATGAAGATCCTCATCAGCGCCGACATGGAGGGCGCCACCGGGGTGACCTGGCCCGGCGACGTACTGCCCGGGACACCGCAGTGGGAGCGGTGCCGGCCGATGTTCACCTCCGACGTCAACGCCGCCGTCCTCGGCTTCTTCGACGGCGGCGCCGACGAGGTCCTCATCAACGAGGCCCACTGGAGCATGCGCAACCTGCTCCTTGAGCAGCTCGACGAACGCGCCGAGATGATCACCGGCCGCCACAAGACCCTCTCCATGGTCGAGGGCGTGCAGCACGGCGACATCGACGGCATCGCGTTCATCGGCTACCACACCGGCGCCGGCATGGAGGGCGTCCTCGCCCACACCTACCTCCCCAACTCCGTCACCGGCGTCTGGCTCAACGACGTCCGCGCCAGCGAGGGCCTGCTCAACGCGCATGTCGTCGCCGAGTACGGCGTCCCCGTCGTCCTGTTCACCGGCGACGACCTGGCCTGCGAGGACGCCCTCGGCTACGCGCCCGAGGCCCTCAAGGTCGCCGTCAAGGACCATGTGTCGAGGTACGCGGCGGTGTGCCGGACACCCGCACGGACCGCCGGCGACATCCGCGCCGCCGCCAAGGACGCGGCCCGGCTCGCGGTACGGCACGAGCCCGTGAGCGGCGGGCCGTTCACCGTCGCCCTGGAGTTCGACGCCGAGCACCTCGCCCTCTCCGCCACCGTCGTCCCCGGCGTCGAGCGGACCGGCGAGCGCAAGGTCGCGTACACCAGCGCGACCATGTACGAAGGCATCCGCACCTTCAAGGCGGTCACCACGATCGTCTCGGCCGCGGTGGAGGAGCAGTATGGCTGACGAGCAGGCACTCGACGAGGTCGTCCGGTTCACGTCCGACCTGATCCGGATCGACACCAGCAACTTCGGCGACGGCGCCTGCCGGGAGCGGCCCGCCGCCGAGTACGCGGCCGGGCAGCTGGCCGGGGCGGGCCTGGAACCGGTCCTGCTGGAGCGCACCGAGGGCCGCACCAACGTCGTCGCGCGGATCGCCGGCACCGATCCGGGCGCGGACGCGCTGCTGGT
Source organism: Streptomyces sp. NPDC048288 (assembly GCF_043201555.1). Lineage (NCBI taxonomy): Bacteria > Bacillati > Actinomycetota > Actinomycetes > Kitasatosporales > Streptomycetaceae > Streptomyces > Streptomyces sp. NPDC048288. The sequence continues at coordinate 143,063 of NZ_JBICZD010000006.1, read as the reverse complement.
CCACGGCCATCTCGACGTGGTGCCCGCGCAGGCCGCCGACTGGAGCGTCGACCCCTTCTCGGGGGAGGTCCGCGACGGGGTGGTGTGGGGCCGGGGCGCCGTCGACATGAAGAACATGGACGCGATGATCCTGGCCGTGGTGCGGTCCTGGGCCCGGGAGGGGGTCCGGCCGCGCCGGGACGTCGTCGTCGCGTTCACCGCCGACGAGGAGGCCAGCGCCGTCGACGGCTCCGGCTTCCTCGCCGACCACCACCCCGAGCTGTTCGAGGGCTGCACCGAGGGCGTCAGCGAGTCCGGTGCCTTCACCTTCCACGACGGCACCGGGCGCCGGCTGTACCCCATCGCCGCCGGGGAACGCGGCACCGGCTGGGTCAAGCTGACCGCGCGCGGCCGGGCCGGACACGGCTCGAAGGTCAACAAGGAGAACGCGGTCACCCGCCTCGCCGCCGCCGTCACCCGCATCGGCGAGCACGAGTGGCCCCTCCGCCTCACCCCGACCGTCCGGGCGGCCCTCACCGAACTCGCCGCGCTCTACGGCATCGAGGCCAGGCTGGACCAGGCCGACGTGCTCTTGGAGAAGCTCGGCCCGGCCGCCAAGCTGGTCGAGGCCACCGTCCGCAACAGCGCCAACCCGAGCATGCTGAACGCCGGTTACAAGGTCAACGTCATCCCCGGCGAGGCCGTCGCCTTCGTCGACGGGCGCTTTCTCCCCGGCACCGAGGACGAGTTCCGCGCCACCCTGGACCAGCTCACCGGCCCCGACGTCGACTGGGAGTTCCACCACCACGGGGTCGCCCTGGAGGCACCGCTGGACACCCCGACGTACGCCCGGATGCGCGCCGCCGTCGAGGAGTTCGCCCCCGAGGGGCAGGTGGTGCCGTACTGCATGTCCGGCGGCACCGACGCCAAGCAGTTCTCCCGGCTCGGCATCACCGGCTACGGCTTCGCCCCGCTGAAGCTGCCCGAGGGCCTGGACTACCAGGCGCTCTTCCACGGCGTCGACGAACGCGTCCCCGTCGAGGCCCTGCACTTCGGGGTCCGGGTCCTCGACCGCTTCCTGCGCACGGCCTAGGAGACCCGGTGGAGACGAAGCCGTACGGCTCCTGGCCCTCGCCCGTCGACGCGGCCCTGGCCGCCGCCCACGACGGCCACCCGGAGTGGGTGGGCTTCGTCGGCGACGAGACCTGGTGGACCGAACCCCGCCCGGCGGAGGGCGGCCGCCGGACCCTGGTGCGCGGGACCACCGGCGCGTCCGCGCTGCCCGCGCCGTGGAACGTCCGCAGCCGGGTCATCGAGTACGGCGGACACCCCTGGGCCGGTGCCGTGCGCGCCGACGGACGGCGGCTCCTCGTCTTCGTCCACTTCGACGACCAGCGGCTGTACGCGTACGAGCCCGGCGGCGAGCCCCGCCCGCTCACCCCGCCCGGACCACGCTGGGCCCAGCCGCAGTTGCCGCCCGACCGGGACGAAGTCTGGTGCGTGCTGGAGGAGTTCACCGGCGACGGCCCCGACGAGGTGCGCCGGGTGCTCGCCGCCGTACCGCTGGACGGGTCGGCCGCCGGGGACCGGGCCGCCGTACGCGAACTCACCGACGACCGGCACCGGTTCGTGACCGGACCCCGGATCTCGCACGACGGCCGCCGGGCCGCCTGGCTGGCCTGGGACCACCCCCGGATGCCGTGGGACGGCACGGAGCTGCTCGTCGGCGAGGTGGGCGAGGACGGCGTCCTGCACGCGGTCCGTACGGTGGCGGGCGGCCCGCAGGAGGCCGTCGCCCAGGTGGAGTGGTCGGCCGACGACCGGCTGCTGTACGCGAGCGACCGCAGCGGCTGGTGGAACCTCTACCGGGACGGCACCCCGCTCTGCCCGCGCGAGGAGGAGTTCGCCGGGCCGCTCTGGAAGCTCGGCCAGCGCTGGTTCGCCCCGCTGGACAACGGGCTGATCGCCGTCGTCCACGGCCGTGGCCCGACCGCGCTCGGGATACTGGACCCGGAATCCGGCGAGGTCGCCGACGCCGCCGGGCCGTGGACCGAGTTCGCGCCCACCCTCGCGGTGCACGGCAGCCGCGTCCTCGCGGTCGGCGCGAGCCCGCGCACCGCCTACGAGGTGATCGAACTCGACACCGCGAGCGGCCGCGCCCGGGTCGTCGGCGCCCCGCACCAGGACGCGGTCGACCCCGCCCACTACCCCGAACCGCAGGTCCGCACCTTCGCCGGACCCGGCGGCCGCGAGGTGCACGCACACGTCTACCCGCCCCACCACCCGGGCCACACCGCGCCCGCCGGCGAGCTGCCCCCGTACGTCGTCTGGGCGCACGGCGGCCCCACCAGCCGGGTGCCCCTCGTCCTCGACCTGGCGATCGCCTACTTCACCTCCCGGGGCATCGGGGTCGCCGAGGTCAACTACGGCGGCTCGACCGGGTACGGACGGGAGTACCGGAACCGGCTGCGCGGGCAGTGGGGCGTGGTCGACGTCGAGGACTGCGCGGCCGTCGCGCTCGCCCTCGCCGCCGAGGGCACCGCCGACCGGGCCCGGCTCGCGATCCGGGGCGGCAGCGCCGGCGGCTGGACCGCCGCCGCCTCCCTGACCGGCACCGACGTCTACGCCTGCGGCACCATCGCCTACCCCGTCCTGGACCTGTCCACCTGGGGTCCGGGGGAGACCCACGACTTCGAGTCCCGCTACCTGGAATCCCTGATCGGGCCGCACGCCGAGGTGCCCGAGCGCTACACCGAGCGGTCGCCCGTCGCGCACGCCGACCGGCTCACCGTGCCCTTCCTGCTGCTCCAGGGCCTGGACGACGTGATCTGCCCGCCCGCGCAGTGCGAACGCCTCCTCGCCCGGCTCGACGGACGGCGCGTGCCGCACGCGTACCTGACCTTCGAGGGCGAGGGCCACGGCTTCCGCCGGGCCGAGACCCTGGTGCGCGCGCTGGAGGCCGAGCTCGCCCTGTACGCTCAGGCGTTCGGGCTGGACGTGCCCGGGATCCCCGAGCTGGAGCTGGTGAAGTGACCGAACCGACACGGCCGGCGCGGCTCGCGGCCGGAGCGCGGGTCGCCGTGGTGGCACCCAGCGGGCCGGTGGTGGAGGAACGGCTCCAGGCGGGCCTGGACATCCTGCGCGGCTGGGACCTCGACCCGGTGGTGGCACCCCATGTGCTCGCCAGGGACGGGCGGCTCGGGTACCTCGCGGGCTCCGACGCCGACCGTGCCGCCGACCTCCAGCGGGCCTGGTGCGACCCGTCGGTCTCCGCCGTGCTCTGCGCCCGCGGCGGCTACGGCGCCCAGCGCCTGGTCGACCTGCTCGACTGGGAGGCCATGCGGGCGGCCGGGCCGAAGGTGTTCGTCGGCTTCAGCGACGCCACCGTGCTGCACGAGGCGTTCGCGACCCGGCTCGGGCTCGCCACCCTGTACGGACCGGTGGCCGCGGGCGCCGACTTCGTCAAGAGCGCCGAGGCGCAGGAGCACCTGCGGGCCACCCTGTTCGCCCCGGAGACGGTCCGCACGATCACCGGCCGGGGCACGGCCCTGGTGCCCGGCCGGGCCCGGGGCGTCACCGTCGGCGGCTGCCTGCGGCTGCTCGCCACCGGCCTCGGCACCCCGCACACCCACCCCGGCGCCCGCGGCGGACTGCTCCTCCTGGAGGACGTCGGCGAGCAGCCGTACAGCCTCGACCGCAGCATCACGCAGCTGCTGCGGTCCGGCCGGCTGGACGGCGTCGCCGGGATCCTGCTCGGCTCCTGGGACCGGTGCGGGCCGTACGAGGACGTACGGGCGATGCTCGCCGACCGGCTCGGCGGCCTGGGTGTGCCGGTGCTGGAGGAGTTCGGTTTCGGCCACTGCGAGGCCGCCCTGACCATGCCGCTGGGTGTACCGGCGGAGCTGGACGCGGACGCGGGCACGCTGACCCTGCTGGAGCCGGCGCTGCGCTGAGGCCGCCGATGACGGGTCGCTCGCCGTGCGGGGCGGGGGCCCCGGGCGCACTCTGGTCGTATGAGCCCGAAGACCTCGGAGAGCCGGGAGCGGACCGGTGGGCGGCGCGGGGTGCTGATGACCCCCGGCCGGATCGCGGTGCTCGTGCTGGGGATCCTCGGCCTCGTCTTCATCTTCGGGAACACCCGGGCGACCCGGATCCGGCTGCTGGTCCCCGTGGTCACCACACCCCTGTGGATCGCGCTGCTCGCCACCGGTCTCATCGGCGCCCTGTGCGGCTCCTATTTCACGCGCCGCCGCCGGTGACCCGGCGTTAGGGTGGCCGGATGCCGCACATCGCCTCCCGCTACCTCGCCGAGGGCCCCCGTGTGGGCATCCGCCCCTACACCTACGAGGACGGGGCCGAGTTCATCGCCCGGGCCAGGGAGAGCAAGGACCTGCACCAGCCGTGGCTGTTCCCGCCCACCACGGACGCGGCCTACGCCGGCTACGCGGGACGGCTGATCGAGGACCGCAGCAAGGCCGGGTTCCTGGTGTGCGAGAAGGACGCCGGCGAACACGGGGGTGCCCTCGCCGGGTTCATCAACATCAACAACATCGTCGAGGGCGGCTTCCAGTGCGGTGCCCTCGGCTACGGCGTCTTCGCGCACGCGGCCGGGCGCGGGCTGATGCGGGAGGCGATGGGGCTGGTCGTCGGCCACGCCTTCGGCCCGATGCGGCTGCACCGGCTGGAGATCAACGTCCAGCCCGGCAACACCGCGTCCATCGCGCTCGCGCGCGGCGCCGGGTTCCGGCTGGAGGGCTTCTCGCCCGACATGATCTACATCGACGGCGCCTGGCGGGACCACGAACGGTGGGCGATCACCGCGGAGATGCGCGCCGCCGACTGACCTTTGCGCAATCCTGACCGGCAGCGCCCCTGGCCGACTCACCCCGCTGCGGGTTCCATGGTGATCGTGACGAGGATCCGACGTGAGGTACTGACCCTGCCCGCGGCGGAGTTGGGCCCGGACAACCCGCTGCCCCCGCTCCGCCCCCTCGAAGAACTCCACCGGGTCGACGACCGCGACCGGGAGGACCTGCCACCGGACACCGCCCGGCAGATCGGCTACGAACCGCTGCGCAGCCTCCTGCCGGTACGCATCCGTGACGGCTACGGCAGAACCCGGGCACCCCGGGCCCTCGACGCCCTCGTCATCGAGAACGACCGGCTGCGCGCCACCGTCCTGCCCGGCCTCGGCGGCCGGGTCGCCTCCCTCGTCCACCTGCCCACCGGCCGCGAACTCCTCTACCGCAACCCGGTGTTCCAGCCCGCCGACCTCGCCCTCAACGGCGCCTGGTACGCAGGCGGCATCGAATGGAACATCGGCGCCACCGGGCACACCGCCCTCTCCTGCGCCCCGCTGCACGCGGCCCGCGTCCCCGCCCCCGACGGCGGAGAGATGCTCCGCCTCTGGGAGTGGGAGCGACTGCGCGACCTGCCCTTCCAGGTCGACCTCTGGCTCCCGGAGGGCTCCGACTTCCTCTACGCCGGCGTCCGCGTCCGCAACCCGCACGAACACCCGGTACCGGCCTACTGGTGGTCCAACACGGCCGTACCGGAGGACCGCCGGGTCGTGGTCCCGGCCACGCAGGCCTGGGAGTTCGGGCCCGAGCGACGGCTGCGGAGGGCGCCCGTTCCGTCGTACGACACCCAACCCCCCTACGCCACCGACTGGTTCTACGACATCCCGGACGGCCGGCGCCGCTGGATCGCCGCGCTGGACACCGACGGGCACGGGCTGGTGCAGACCTCGACCGGTGAACTGCGCGGCCGCAAGCAGTTCGTGTGGGGCTCGGGTCCCGGTGGCCGGCGCTGGCAGGAGTGGCTCACCGCACCCGGCAGCGGCGGCTACCGCGAGATCCAGGCCGGTCTCGCCCGCACCCAGCTGGAGCACGTCCGTATCGAGGCGGAGAGCGAGGTGTCCTGGCTGGAGGCGTACGGGCCGCTGGCGGCGGCGCCGGAGCGGGTCGAGGAGGAGCTGGAACTCGCCCTGCCCCGGGCCGGGTTCGAGGCCGCCCGGGCCGCCTGGCAGCCGTACGCCGACACCGAACCCGGCGAGATCCTCGCCACCGGATCCGGCTGGGGCGCGCTCGAAGTGCTGCGCGGCGACTGGAAGTTGCCCGGCACCCCGTTCGCCGGGTCGACCCTGGGCGAGGAGCAGGCGCCCTGGGCGGAGCTGCTGCGCACCGGCACCCTGCCCGAGCCCCGCCGGGTCCGGCCGCCCGGCCCGACCCTGGTCGCCCCGCACTGGCGGGACATGCTGGAGACGGCCCCCGCCACCCCGCACACCGAGTACCACCTCGGCATCGCCCAGTGGCACGCCGGCGACCGGGCCCAGGCCGTCCGCAGCTGGGAGCGCGCCCTCCCGCTCGCTCCGTCCCTGTGGCCGCTGCTGCGCTGTCTCGCCGTCGCCGACCAGGAGTACGGGCACCACGAGCGGGCCGCCGAACGGTACGCCGACGCCTTCGACGACCTGTGCCGGGAGCGCCGCGACGACGGTGAGGCCTGGACGGCGGCCTGCGCGGCGCTCGGCCGTGAGGCCCTCGAAGCGCTGCTGCGGGTACGGCGGGTCGCGGACGCCCGCGTGGTGTGGGAGGCGCTGCTGCCCGCGACCCGGGAGCGGGGCCGCTTCCGGCTCCTGGAGGCCGAGTTGCTGCTCGCGGAAGGGCGGCGGGCCGAGGCCGCGGCGGTGTTCGAGGCCGGGTTCGAGGTCGCCGACCTGCGGGAGGGGACCGATCCGGTCGGCCGGGTGTGGCAGCGGCTCGGTGACGAGCCGCTGCCCGGTCGCTACGACTTCCGGATGCGGCCGCGGACCCCCTGATCAGTCGTGGTTCTGGTCGACGTACTCGAAGATCGAGCCGTCCGGGTGCATCGCGAGCAGGGTGCGGCCGACGGGGGTGGGCACCGGACCCAGGAGGATCCGGGCGCCGAGCCCGTCGAGCAGGCGGTGGGCCTCCTCCACGTCCTTCACCGCGATCGTCGCGGCCACCTTGCGCAGCACCTCCAGCTCCGCCTCCGGGCCGCTCATCACCAGGAAGGAGCCGACCGCGGCGACCTGGACCCCGCCCCGTTCGAAACGGAGGGCTCTGCCGCCGGTGAGGCGTTCGTAGAACGGGATCGCGGTCTCGATGTCGTCGACGCAGATGCGCAGGGAGGCGCCCAGAATCTCCATGCGACGAGCCTAGTTGGGGCGGCCCGGGGGAGCGCCGTTTTCGTTGCGGTCGTTGTTCCGGCGGGCGGTGTTTGAAGGGGCCGCCTACGGTTACCTGGGAGGGCCCTGGACCTCGTCGTGTTTCCGGAGGCGTGCTGTGAGTCGTCGACCCCGGATTGTGATCGTCGGCGCCGGGTTCGCCGGGTATCGGGCGGCGCGGACGCTTGGACGGCTTGCTCGGGAGCGGGCCGAGATCGTCGTGCTCAACCCGACCGACTACTTTCTGTATCTGCCGCTGCTGCCGCAGGTGGCCGCAGGGATCCTGGAGCCCCGGCGGATCGCCGTGCCGCTCTCCGGTCAGCTGCGCGGGGTGCGGGTGGTGCTCGGGGAGGCGGATCGGGTCGATCTCGACCGGCAGGCGGTGCACTACACGGACCCCGAGGGGGCCGGTGGCAGTCTGGGCTACGAGCGGCTGGTGCTGTCCGTCGGGAGTGTCAACAAACTGTTGCCGGTTCCCGGGGTCGCGGAGCACGCGCACGGCTTCCGGGGGCTGCCCGAGGCGCTGTATCTGCGGGACCACGTGATCCGGCAGATCGAGCTGGCCGCCGTCGCCGCTGATCCGGGGCTCGCCGCCGCGCGGTGCACCTTCGTGGTGGTCGGTGCCGGGTACACCGGGACCGAGGTCGCCGCCCAGCTGCGGATGCTCACCGTCGACCTGGCCCGCCGGATCCGGCTGCCGCACGGAGTGCGGCCGCGCTGGCTGCTGCTGGACACGGCGCCCCGGGTGCTGCCGGGGATGGACGAGAGGCTGTCCCGGACGGCCGACCGGGTGCTGCGCCGACGGGGCGTGGAGGTGCGGACGGGGACCTCCGTGAAGGAGGCCACCCGGGACGGGGTGCTGCTCTCCGACGGGGAGTTCGTCGCGTCCCGGACCCTGGTGTGGTGTGTGGGGGTGCGGCCCGATCCGCTGGTGGAGGGGACCGGGCGGCCGCTGGAACAGGGGCGGCTGATCGTCGATCCGTACCTCCAGGTGCCCGGCTGCCCCGAGGTGTTCGCCTGCGGGGACGCGGCCGCCGTCCCCGACCTGACGCGTCCCGGGGCGTTCACGCCGATGACCGCCCAGCACGCCTGGCGGCAGGGGCGGGTGGCCGCGGAGAACGTGGCCGCCTCGCTCGGCGTCGGACGGCACCGGCGCCCCTACCGCCATCGTGACCTGGGGTTCGTCGTCGACCTCGGGGGCGTCCAGGCCGCCGCCGACCCGCTCGGGGTACCGCTGTCCGGGCTGCCCGCCGGGCTGGTGACCCGCGGCTACCACCTGGCGGCGATGCCCTCGGGCCGGGTCCGGGTCGCCGCCGACTGGCTGCTGGACGCCGTGCTGCCGCGCCAGGGCGTCCAGCTGGGCCTCGTACGGTCCTGGTCGGTGCCCCTGGACACGGCCTCGCCCGAGCTGCCCGCGGCCCCCCGATCCGTCACCGACACTCCCTCGGAAGGAGCCTCATGAACACCGCCGAACTCGTCGAACTCGCCCAGCAGTTGCGCGTGGACAGCGTGCGGGCGGCCGCCGCGGCCGAGTCCGGGCATCCGACCTCGTCGATGTCGGCCGCCGACCTGATGGCGGTGCTGTTCGCCCACCATCTGCGCTACGACTTCGACCGTCCCGCCCACCCCGGCAACGACCGCCTCATCCTCTCCAAGGGCCATGCCTCGCCGCTGCTGTACGCCGCGTACAAGGCGGTCGGTGCCCTGGAGGACGCCGAACTGCTCACCTTCCGCAAGCTCGGCAGCCACCTGGAGGGGCACCCGACCCCGCGCCGGCTGCCGTGGGTGGAGACCGCCACCGGCTCGCTCGGCCAGGGACTGCCCGTCGGCGTCGGCGTCGCGCTGTCCGGGAAACGGCTGGAGCACGGCCGCTACCGGGTCTGGGTGCTGTGCGGGGACAGCGAGCTGGCGGAGGGCTCCGTGTGGGAGGCCGCCGAGCACGCCGGGTACGAGCACCTCGACAACCTCACCGCGATCGTGGACGTCAACCGGCTCGGCCAGCGCGGCCCCACCCGGCACGGCCACGACCTCGACGCCTACGCCCGCCGCTTCCAGGCCTTCGGCTGGCACACCGTGCGGATCGACGGCCATGACGTGGACGCCGTCGACCGGGCCTACGGCGAGGCCGTGGCCACCGCGGGACAGCCCACCGTGATCCTCGCCCGCACCCGCAAGGGCCGGGGCGTCGCCGCCGTCGAGGACCGCGAGGGCATGCACGGCAAGCCGCTGCCGAACCCGCAGGAGGCCATCGCCGAACTGGGCGGCCCGCGGGACCTCAAGGTCCATGTGAAGGAGCCGCCGGCCGCCCGCGCGCTGCACTCCGTGCCCACCGGCCCGCTCGAACTGCCCCGCTACGACAGGGGGGACAAGGTCGCCACCCGCGACGCCTTCGGCAAGGCGCTGGTCGCGCTCGGCCACGCCCGCGCCGACGTGCTCGCGCTGGACGGCGAGGTCGGCGACTCCACCCGTACCGAGCTCTTCGGGAAGGAACACCCCGACCGCTACTTCGAGTTCTACATCGCCGAACAGCAACTCGTCGCCGCCGCAGTCGGCCTGGCCACCCGCGGCTGGGTGCCGTACGCGGCCACCTTCGCCGCCTTCCTCACCCGGGCCCACGACTTCGTGCGCATGGCCTCGATCAGCGGCAGCGGCATCAACCTGGTCGGCTCGCACGCGGGCGTGGCCATCGGACAGGACGGGCCCTCCCAGATGGGCCTGGAGGACCTCGCGATGTTCCGCTCGCTGTACGGCTCGACCGTGCTGTACCCGTGCGACGCCAACCAGACCGCCCGGCTCGTCGCGACCATGGCGGGGCTCGACGGCATCCGCTATCTGCGCACCTCGCGCGGGGCGGGCCCGGTGATCTACGGCGCGGACGAGGAGTTCCCGGTCGGCGGCAGCAAGGTGCTGCGTGCCTCCGAGGAGGACCGGCTGACCGTGGTCGCCGCGGGGGTCACCCTGCACGAGGCGCTGAAGGCCGCCGACGTGCTCGCCGAGGAGGGCATCCCGGTCCGGGTCGTCGACCTGTACTCCGTCAAGCCCGTCGACCGGCAGACCCTGCGCCGCGCCGCCGAGGAGACCGGCTGTCTGCTCACCGTCGAGGACCACCACGAGGAGGGCGGGCTCGGCGACGCGGTCGCGGAGGCGTTCGCCGACGGCAGGCCGGTACCGCGCCTGGTCCGGCTCGCCGTACGGACCATGCCGGGCTCGGCCGCGCCCGACCAGCAGCTGCACGCCGCCGGCATCGACGCCGATGCGATCGCGGCGGCCGGACGGCTGCTGGTCGAGGAGGCGATCGTGCGCTGACGGGCGACGTGACCTGAAGGAGGAGCGATGACCGCACAGGGCGGACTCCGGTACGTGTACGCCGTCTGCCGCCCCTTCGCGGCGGCCCTCCAGGCCCAGTGCACCGGCGTGGCCGGCACCCCGCCGGGCCTGCTCAGGCACCACGGCCTGGTCGCCGTCGTGAGTACGGTCCCGGAGCGGGACTTCGCCGCGGAGCCGCTGCGCGCACGGCTGGCGGACCCGGACTGGCTGGCCGCGACCACCCGCGCCCACCAGGGGGTGGTCGACGCGCTCACCACGGTCACCACGCCCCTGCCGCTGGGGCTCGCCACGGTCTTCCGGGACGACAGTGCCGTACGGGTCATGATGGAGGCCCGCGAGGCCGAGTTCCTGCGCACCCTCGACCGCCTCGACGGACGGGTCGAGTGGGGCGTGGCCCTGTACGCCGACCCGCCCGATAACCCGCCCGGGAACGCGCCCCGGCCCGCCGAGGAATTCGCCCGCATTCTGCACGAGCGGCTTTCCCGACGGGCCGAGGATTCCCGGCTGCACCGTCCGCATGAGGCGCCGTATTCCGGTACTACCGGGCGGAACCTGCTCGACGCGGCGTATCTGGTGCCGCGTGCGGATTCCGAGGAATTCGTGGAGCTGGTCGACCGAGCGAAGGGCGAGAGACAGGGAATTCGCGTGGAACTCACCGGACCCTGGGCGGCCTACTCGTTCACGGAACCGGGCGAGCCGGACTGACCGGCCCGGAGCGGCGCAGGTCGCCTCACCACCGGTACCAGCGGCCCCGGCCGCCCGCGCTGGTCGTACCGCGCGCCAGGAATCCGAGGAGCCACAGCACCAGTACGGCGAGCGCGAGCCACCAGAGTACGTTCACCGCGAATCCGGCACCGAAGAGAATCACGACCAGAAGCAGGACGAGAAGAATGGCAACCATAATGTGAACCTCCTGCGGATCGGGTTTCCCGAAATCCGCGGATCAGGCTCACTTACGGCAGAGAATCTCTCCGTGCAGGACGGCGAACCAGCCGTCCTCCCGCCCCGCCCACTCCCGCCAGGCCGCCGAGATCTCCGCCAGCTGCCCGGTGGTCGCGTGGCCGCCCTCCGTGGCCAGCCCGGCGTAGGAGGAGGCGACCGTGCGGTCCGCCCACAGCCCGCCCCACCACGCCCGCTCCTCATCCGTGCTGTACGTCCAGGTCCCGGAGGTGGCCGTGATGTCGGTCAGCCCCGCCGCCAGCGCCCAGGACCGCAGCCGCCGCCCGGCGTCCGGCTCGCCGCCGTTGGCCCGGGCCACCCGCCGGTACAGCTCCAGCCAGTCGTCCAGACCCGGTACCGCCGGGTACCAGGTCATCGCCGCGTAGTCCGCGTCGCGTACGGCGATGAAACCGCCGGGCTTGGTGACCCGTCGCATCTCGCGCAGCGCCTGCACCGGGTCGCCCACGTGCTGCAGCACCTGGTGGGCGTGGACCACGCAGAAGGTGTCGTCCGGGTAGTCCAGCGCGTGCACGTCGGCGACCGCGAAGTCCACGTTCGTCAGGCCGCGCCCGGCGGCGGTGGCGCGGGCCTGCTCCAGGATGCCCGGCGCGTGGTCCACACCGGTGACCCGGCCCTCGGGGACCAGGGCCGCCAGGTCCGCGGTGATCGTCCCCGGGCCGCAGCCGATGTCCAGGATCCGCATGTGGGGCTTGAGCGAACCCAGCAGATAGCCGGCCGAGTTGGCGGCGGTCCGTGAGGTGTGCGAACGCAGCACCGACTCGTGGTGCCCGTGCGTGTAGACGGCGGTCTCCTGTGGCTTCGACATGGCTCAACCCCTTCGCGTCACACCGGCGGACGGGGCCGGACGACCCCGTCCCGCGGTAGCCGCAACGCTACGCCCGCATGCCGAATAATGAGACCAGCGTTTTACGATATGGACTGACGGTCGGTCACCTCAGGGCAGCGGCCGGTACACGGTGAGCGCCTCCGGCAGCTTCTCCACCGTCATCTCGCCCTTCACATCGGTGACTTCACCGTCGAAGGCGAGCGGGGTCCCGGCCGCGAGGCCGGTCAGACGCAGCCTTCCCACCTTCACCTCGGCGAGTGCGGGGGACCGGGGCAGCGGACCCGCGAGGGCGGCGGAGAGGAGCCGGAGCGCCGGGTGCCGGCCGCCGTGCACCACCCGGACGTCGAGCAGGCCGTCCGCCAGGTCGGTGCGGCGGCCCGGGGTCAGGCCCATCCGGTGGTAGACGCAGTTCCCGACGAACAGCAGCCACAACGGGCGTGTCTCGCCGCCGAGTTCGACCCGCAGCGGATGCCGGTCCGTGCGCAGCACGCGCAGCGCGGCCAGTACCTCGGCGGGCCGGCCGCCGATGCGGTGCGCCCAGCGCTCCCGCTCCCGCACCAGCTCCGGGTAGACGCCCAGGCTGAGCGTGTTGAGGAAGACACCCTCCCGGTCCCGGGAGGCGAAGCGGCCGACGTCCACCCGGACCGCCTCGCCCTCGCGCACCGCACGGCCCAGATCCCGGCCGTCCTCCACGCTCAGGTCGTAGGCGAAGTGGTTGAGGGTGCCGCCGGGCAGCACCGCCAGCGGCAGCCCGCGGCGCAGCGCGACCCCGGCGGCCGCGTTCACCGTGCCGTCGCCGCCGCACACCCCGAGCGCCCGGGCCCGGGTCGCCGCCTTCTCCAACTCGGCGCGCACATCAGCGGGTTCGCACTCCACCAGCTCCGCGTCCGGCAGCTCGTCGCGCAGCGCCCGCACCCGGTCGGCGCTGCCCGAGGCCCGGTTGGCCACGACCACCAGACCCGCCCCGCCGGGCAGCGCCGGGGCGCTCGCGCGGGGCCGGGGCGGCGGACCGGTCTGCGCCCGGGTCGGCACCAGCGCCCGTACGGCGAACGCGGCGCCCGCGCCCAGCACCGCGCCCGCGAGCACGTCGCTCGGGAAGTGCACACCCGTGTAGACCCGGGACATGGCGACGGAGAACGCCACCGGAGCCACCACCGCGCCCCAGGCCGGGGACTCCAGGGCGACACCGGTCGCGAAGGCGGCCGCCGACGCGGCGTGCCCGGAGGGGAAGGACGTGGTGATCGGCTGCCGCTTCAGGTGCCGTACCGCCGGCACCGGGTCCAGGAGCGGCCGGGGGCGGCGCACCGAACGCTTGCCGACGGTGTTGATGGTCAGGGAGGCCAGGGCGAGCGAGGCCAGGCCGCGGACGGCGGCCCGGCGGGCGCGCGGGGTACGGGACGCGGCCACCGCGGCGGCCGCGGCGCACCACAGCACCCCGTGGTTGGCGCTCCGGCTCAGCCGGGGCAGCACCGGCTCGGCGAACGGCCAGTGCCGTTCGGCGGCCACCTCGAACAACCGGCTGTCGAGGGCGAGCAGCCGGTCGCGCAGCGCGTGCCGGCCGGGCTTCGGGACGGTCAGGTCGAAGTCTGGGCTCATGCGGGTGCGGTTACCCTGAAGTGGCCGTTTCCTGCCGGAAACGCGGTGCGGTCGAGTGAGAGGAACCCTTCGGATGCGCCTGCTCCTCATACGTCACGGGCAGACCCCGACCAATGTCGAGTTCCTCCTCGACACCGCCGTACCCGGCCCCGGGCTCACCGCGCTCGGCGAGCGGCAGGCCGCGGCGCTGCCCGCGGCGCTCGCCGAGGAGGACATCGAGGCCCTCTACGTCTCCACCCTGATCCGCACCCACCGCACCGCCGCCCCGCTGGCCGCCGCCCGCGGCCTCGACCCGATCGTCCGCGACGGCATCCGCGAGGTCTCCGCGGGCGACCTGGAGATGCTGCCCGGCCACTCCGAGCACGGCGAGGAGTACATGCGGACCGTGTTCGCCTGGGCCGGCGGCGACACGGGGCCGCGCATGCCCGGCGGCGAGACCGGGGCCGAGGTCCTGGCCCGCTACGACGAGGTGGTCGCCGAGGCGGCCGGGAGCGGTGCCGGGACGGTCGCCATGATCAGCCACGGCGCGGTCATCCGCCTCTGGACGGCGGCCCGCGCGGCCAACGTCGACGTCCCCTACGCCGCCTCCCGCCCCCTCGACAACACGGGCGTCGTGATCCTGGACGGCACCCCGGAGGACGGCTGGAAGGCGCTGTCCTGGGAGGGCGCGGTGGTGGAGCCGACGGGGGTGAGCGGGCCGACTGGGGAGCCGCTGGAGTCTCCGGCCGAGTAATCCCGCGTCACCGGGGCGATGTCTTCGGCCGCGGGCGCGTCGTGGTTGCTCGCGCAGTTCCCCGCGCCCCTTTGGGGCGCGTTGCTGTAGCGCCCCTTCAGGGGCGCGGGGAACTGCGCGACCAGCCCCCACCGGGCCGCGGCCGAGGACGGCGGGTCGATAACGGTTTGCCCCATGCCGGGCGGGCCCCGCAGAATCGCTGACCATGGGACATCTGGAAGCCGCGCATCTCGAGTACTACCTCCCCGACGGGAGGGCGCTGCTGGGCGACGTGTCCTTCCGGGTGGGCGAGGGCGCGGCCGTCGCGCTGGTCGGCCCCAACGGCGCCGGCAAGACCACCCTGCTCCGGCTGATCTCGGGCGAGCTGAAGCCGCACGGCGGCACCGTCACCGTGAGCGGCGGCCTCGGCGTGATGCGCCAGTTCGTGGGCTCCGTACGGGACGAGACGACCGTACGAGACCTGCTCGTGTCGGTCGCGCCGCCCCGGATCCGGGAGGCCGCGGGGACCGTCGACCAGGCCGAGCACGCCCTCATGACCGTCGACGACGAGGCCGCCCAGCTGCGGTACGCGCAGGCCCTCGCCGACTGGGCCGAGGTACGCGGCTACGAGCACGAGACCCTCTGGGACATGTGCACGACGGCCGCGCTCGGCGTGCCGTACGAGAAGGCCCAGTGGCGCCAGGTGCGCACCCTCTCCGGCGGTGAGCAGAAGCGGCTGGTGCTGGAGGCCCTGTTCCGGGGCGCCGACGAGGTGCTGCTGCTCGACGAGCCGGACAACTACCTCGACGTCCCCGGCAAGCGCTGGCTGGAACAGCAGCTGAAGGAGACCCGCAAGACGGTCCTGTTCGTCTCCCACGACCGTGAGCTCCTCGCCCGCGCCGCCGAGAAGATCGTCTCCGTGGAGCCCTCACCGACCGGCGCCGACGCCTGGGTGCACGGTGCCGGCTTCGCCACCTACCACGAGGCCCGGCGCGAACGCTTCGCCCGCTTCGAGGAGTTGCGCCGCCGCTGGGACGAGAAGCACGCCCAGCTGAAGAAGCTGGTGCTGAACCTCCGGCAGGCGGCCGCCGTCTCGCACGAGATGGCCTCCCGGTACGCGGCCGCGCAGACCCGGCTGCGCAAGTTCGAGGAGGCCGGCCCGCCGCCCGAGCCGCCGCGCGAGCAGGACATCAGGATGCGCATCAAGGGCGGCCGTACCGGCGTCCGGGCCGTCACCTGCGCGGGACTCGAACTGACCGGCCTGATGAAACCCTTCGACCTGGAGGTCTTCTACGGCGAACGGGTCGCCGTGCTCGGTTCCAACGGCTCCGGCAAGTCGCACTTCCTGCGGCTGCTGGCCGGCGAGGACGTGACGCACACGGGCCAGTGGAAGCTGGGCGCGCGGGTGGTGCCCGGGCACTTCGCCCAGACCCACGCCCACCCCGAGCTGCGGGGCCGTACGCTCCTGGACATCCTCTGGGCGGAACACTCCCAGGACCGCGGCGCGGCGATGTCCCGGCTCCGCCGCTACGAGCTCACCCAGCAGGCCGAACAGACCTTCGATCGACTGTCGGGCGGGCAGCAGGCCAGGTTCCAGATCCTGCTGCTGGAGCTGCAGGGCGTCACGGCACTCCTCCTCGACGAGCCCACCGACAACCTCGACCTGGAGTCCGCCGAAGCGCTCCAGGAGGGTCTGGAGGCCTTCGACGGCACGGTGCTCGCCGTCACCCACGACCGCTGGTTCGCCCGCTCCTTCGACCGCTACCTGGTCTTCGGCAGCGACGGCCGGGTCCGCGAGACCCCGGAGCCGGTGTGGGACGAGCGCCGGGTGGAGCGCGTCCGGTAGGGAGGCTCGCGGGCCCGGATGTTCGTACAGTGGATGCAGGGATCCGGACCGCCGGGACGGACACGACGAGCGGGGTACCACCATGACAGGAGTCGACCCCAGCCGGCTGGACGACCAGCAGCTCATGAAGGAGCTGGAGAACATCCACCGGACGCGCCACGACACCCTGCTGTACGGCTCCAACGACGCGCTGCGCGCCCACAACGAGCGCATGGCCCAGCTGGAGGGCGAGTATCTGCGCCGCCATCCGCGCCGCCTCGTCGCGGCCGGCCGCACCCGGGAGGGCGCCCGCGAGCGCTGCTGCGCCGAGACGGCGACACCGGGGGCCTCCGCGAGCTGAGGCCCCCGGCGGCGCGGGGGTATCTCGTCGGCGTCCCGGCTCACTCCTCGCCGAGCACCGCCTCGGCGAGCGCGAACAGGCTGTCGTAACGCTTCGCGCGCGGCAGCCGGGACACCCGCCGGACCAGGGCGTCGGGCGCGTTGCCGCGGCGCAGTACGTCGGCCAGCTCCCTGGGCTGTGCCGGGAAGTCGTGCCGGGTCAGGGACCGGGCCAGCTCCAGCCGCACCGTCGCCGGTGACGGCTGCGCGCTGGTCCACGGCCGGATCGGGGCGCGGTACACCTCCGGATCGTCCTCGGCGGGCGGCTCGGGGTCGTTCCAGTCCTCCGTGCGGGTCGGATGCCTGGACCTGAGCAGTTCCCGCAGCTCGTGCTTCATCTCGTCGTCCCGGTGGACGCTCAGCCGGGCACTGCCTCGCTGCATGTCTCCCTCCAGGTGCTTCGGGGGTGCCGGACGCGTACCCGGAGAGCGGGGGCCGACACGGGGATCGGTCACCCGAAAGTGCGGGCGTGTCCCGCGAATGGGGGTCGGCCGCGCGCGGCACGGTGCGGGGCGGGCTGTGATGGCTGCGGGGCACGAGCCGCCTGTCCCGCAGCCGTACGTCTCAAGGAGCCCACCTCATGCGCCGCACCGTTCGCGCCCTGTCCGTCGCCGTCCTGGCGGGTGCCGCGTGCGGCGCCGCCGGCCCGGCCGCCGCCCGGCCCGGGACCACCGTCACCATCTCCGTGACCTGCGGGGACCGGGCCGAGGTCTATACGGAAGGCGGTACGACGAGTGCCGCCGGTCGGGACCCGGCCCCGGCCCCCGACGGGGCCTGCCCGGCGGCGGGCGGGGAGCAGCCGCAGCAGCCCGGGACCGTGCCGTTCACGGTCGCGGGGGGCGACGACGCCGGCGCGCTGCCGCCGGTCGTGGGCGGCGGCGATCTCCCGCCGGGCCTGGACAGCGCCCTGCCACCGGGCGACGGCGGCGGCACCGCTCCGCGCGGCGACGCGGGTACGGCTCCGCGCGGGGACGGTGGTGTGGCTCCGCATGGCGACGGCGGTGTGGCTCCGCATGGCGACGGCGGTGTGCCTCCGCGGGGCGACGAGGGGACGGGCGCCCACTACGGGGACGACGACGGCGGGGCCTCGCGGGGCGACGAGGGCACGGGCGGCCACCACGGGGACGACGGCACTACCTCCCGGGGCGACGACGGCACGGCCTCGCACGGGGACGGTGGCACCGGGGGCCATGGGGACGACGACACGGTGCCGTGGAAGAACGACGAGCGGCCCTGCGCGGCGGAGGGGCAGACGCAGAAGTCGTGCGGCGGGGACGAGCAGGAGTGCGACGGAACGCGCGGCGGCGGGGACACGTCCTGCGCCCCGCCGGGCGTGCAGCACGGGGTGGAGGCCGGGGAAGGGGGCGCCTTCACCGAGTCGGTGCCCGCCCTGGCCGCCGGCGCGCTGCTGATCGCGGCCGCGTGCGGCGGCGCCGCGTACCGCCTGTGGGGCGGTAGGTTCCGCGCGGACGGCTGACCCGGCCCCGCAGCCGGCGACGGAGCACGGCCCGGACCGGACAGCGGCACACGGCGGCACCACGGACTGCGCGGAGGCGGACATGCGGCGGACGGACCCCGAGGGCGACGGACCGGCCCGGCACCCGCTTCCACAGCGCCACGGCCCTGCCCACCACTCCCTTCCGCAGGGCCACGGCCCGGTCCGCTACGGCCCGCCCCTGCCCGACGACGGCCTGCCCGTGCTGCCCGAACTCTCCGCCGCGCTGGCCGCCGCCGCGCACCGGGGCGAGGAGGAGCCGGTCGGCGGCGGACCGGCGCTGCTGGAGGCCGCCTGCGGCTACTGGGAGCGCCGCGGGCTGCCCGTCGGGCCCGACCGGGTCACCGCGGGACCCGGCGCCCCCGCCCTGCTGCTCGCGCTCACCGCCGCGCTCGGCGGCGACGTCCTGGTGCCGCGGCCCTGCGCCGCCTGGTGGGCGCCGTACGCCCGACTGCTGGGCCGCCCGGTCTTCCATGTGGCGACCCCGGCCGAGTCCGGGGGCGTACCCGACCCGTACGCCCTGCTGGAGACCGTGCGCCGGGTCCGGGACGAGGGCGGTGACCCCCGGCTGCTCGTGCTGTCCGTCGCCGACGACCCCACCGCCACCGTCGCCCCGCCCGAACTGCTGCACGAGACCGTGGAGGCCGCCACCGGCGAGGGACTGCACCTGGTCAGCGACGAGACCTGGCGCGACACCCTGCACGCCGCGCACGCCACCGTGCTGCTCAGCCCCGCCGAGATGGTCCCGGACCGGGTCACCGTCGTCACCGACCTGGCGGGCGCGCTGCTGCCGGCCGGCTGGCCCGCCGCCGTCGCCCGGTTCCCGGCGGGCGACACCGGTACGGCCCTGCACGCGCGCGTGCTCGACGTCCTCACCGCCCTCGGCGCCCGCCTCGCCGGACCGGTCGCGGCGGCCGCCGCGCACGCGCTCGACGAACCCGGGCCCGTCACCGCCCGCCGCGAGGCCGCCGTACGCCTGCACGCGCGCGTGGCCGCCGCCGTGCACGGCGCGGTGGTCGCCGCGGGCGGTCTGGCCCGGCCCCCGCAGGCCGGCCGGCACCTCTACGCCGACCTGGAGCCGTTGCGCGCCGCGCTCGGTGCCCAGGGGGTCGGCGACGCACAGGAGTTGGAGGAGTTCCTCACCGCCCGGCTCGGCATGCCCGCGCCCGGCGGCCACCGTTTCGGCGACGACCTCCAGGCGTTGCGCGTACGGCTCGCCACCGGCCCGCTGCTGGGCGACACCGACACCGAACGCCTGGAATGCCTCACGTCCCCCGCACCGTTGGAACTGCCACACGTGCAACGCGCGTTGATGTCCTTGGGGTCGGCACTCGACGACCTCCGCGACGACGCTCAGCGATGGGAGCCTCCTCGATGACGCAGCAGACGCATGAGTCAGGGTCCGCCACGGCGACCGCCACGACGACCCGGGACGCGGTGACCCCCGCCGCCCCGACTCCCTCCGCGCCTCCGTTCCCGCCGCTCGCCGACCCCCGCCCGCTGGGTGAACTCCGGGTCTGGCCACGGACCTTCCACGACCGCCTGACCGCCCCCCTGCCCGGCCTCAAGGCCATGGCCCGCTTCGCCCGTGAGGGCTCCGTCCGCCCCGGCCGCGAGGGCCTCGCCGACGTCCCCCGACTCCCCTACGCCCCCGGCCCGTTGCCGCGCGTCGACCCCGACACCGTCGCCGTCACCTGGGCGGGACACGCCAGTTGGGTCGTCCGGACAGGCGGCCTGACCGTCCTCACCGACCCCGTCTGGTCCCGCCGCATCATCGGCACCCCCGCCCGCGTCACCCCGGTCGGCGTCCCCTGGGAGACGCTGCCGCACATCGACGCGGTCGTCATCAGCCACAACCACTACGACCACCTGGACGCCCCCACCCTGCGCCGGCTCCCGCGCGACACCCCCGTCTTCGCCCCGGCCGGACTCGGCCGCTGGTTCCGGCGCCGCCGCTTCACCACCGTCACCGAGCTGGACTGGTGGGAGGCGGCCGAACTCTCCGGAGTCCGCTTCGACTTCGTCCCCGCCCACCACTGGTCCAAGCGCAGCCTCACCGACACCTGCCACAGCCTCTGGGGCGGCTGGGTCCTCACCGCCCCCGACGGCGGCCGCCTCTACTTCGCCGGCGACACCGGCTACGGCCACTGGTTCTCCCGCATCGGCCGCCGCTACCCCGGCATCGACCTCGCCCTCATGCCCATCGGCGCCTACGACCCCCGCTGGTGGCTCAGCGACGTCCACCTCGACCCGGAGGAGGCGGTCCGCGCGACGGAGGATCTGGGGGCGCGGCGGATGGCCCCCATGCACTGGGGCACCTTCATCCTCTCGGCAGAACCGGTCCTCGAACCCCTCACCCGGGTACGCGCGGCCTGGCAGCGCGCGGGCCGGGACCGGGAGGACCTGTGGGACCTGCCGGTGGGAGCGTCGAGGGTCATGCAGAGGTCCTCGCTGGAAAACACGGTCGACTAGAGCGCCCCGACAGCGGCGCGGGGCTGTATCGACATGCGGCTGCCGCCGCGTGGGCGCGACCAGCCACGACACACCCGCAGTCACCCACGCACCGCACCACCCCGAACTCGGCGCACCACACTCGGCGCCACACTGATCACCACCGTCAGCCCCACCGCCACCACAACCCCCTCCCACGGCTCCGGAAACAGCGACCCGCCCAGAATCCCGATCACCTGGTACGTGGCCGCCCACGCCAGACACGCGGGCCCGTTCCCCCGCGCGAACCGCCTGAGCGGCCACTCCGCCAGCAGACACGCCAGCATCACCGGAATCCGCCCGGCCGGCACCAGCCGGGACAGCACCAGCACGGCGACCCCGTGCTCCGCCAGTTTCGACTGCGCCTGCGACAGCCGCTCCTCCGGCGCCCGCGCCCGGATCGCCGCCAGCCACCGCGACCCGTTCTTCGACCCCATCCCGCGCCGCCCCAGCCAGTACAGCGCCGCGTCCCCGAGGAAGGCGGCCAGCGACGCCGTCACGAACACCAGGGCCAGCGCGAACGGCGCCGTCTGGTGAAACGCCACCACCGCCGCCGAACTCACCAGCGCCCCCGTCGGCACCACCGGCAGCAACGCCCCGATCAGCACCAGCAGAAACAGCGTCGGATACCCGATCGCCTGCTGCGTCGACTCGGTCGACGACGAGGTCGCCGCCGTGGACCCGGCGGCGGCCGCCAGCACCAGCAGCGGTCTCACCGTGCGACCTCCAGCCGCACACCCTCCCCGTGGCCGAGCCGGTGCACCGCCACCTGCGGCGCGTACTCCGCCGCGAGGCGCACGAACTCCTCGCCCGGCGCATGGAACTCGTGCGGGCGCACCGCGTCCATGCCGATCGGCCAGTACGTCCCGTAGTGCACCGGTACCGCACTGCGCGGCGCCAGGGCGGCCAGCGCCCGTGCCGCCCGTCCGGCGTCCAGGTGTTCCTCCCCGAGATACGGCCCCCACCCGCCGACCGGCAGCAGGGCCACGTCCACCGGGCCCACCGCCCCGGCCATCTCGTCGAACAGCCCGGTGTCCCCGGCGAAGTACGTCCGGGCCGCGCCCTCCACGACGTACCCGAGGGCGGGGGAGCGGTGCGGGCCGACCGGCAGCCGGCGCCCGTCGTGCCGCGCGGGGACGGCCCGTACGACGAGGGGGCCGACGTGTATCTCGTCGCCGACGCCCATCTCGGTGATCCGCAGCTGACGGAGCCTGCGGAGCGCGGGCACCGCCCGTGGTGCGCCCCGGGGCACGAGCAGGCGCGTGCCCGGGGCGAGCCCGGCGAGCGAGGGGACGTGCAGATGGTCGGCGTGCAGGTGGGAGACGAGCGCGAGGTCGGCGCGGCGGGCCTCGGAGGGCGGCGGGGCGCCCCGGCGCCGACGCAGATGCGCGAGCCGGCGCGCGAACAGAGGATCGGTGAGCACGCGTACGCCCGAATCCTCGATCGTGCAGGTGGCGTGACCCCACCAGGTGATCTCCACCGGCACCTTCTTTGCCTCCTTCGCGCGACTCCCCGAAGCCTACGTGCAGGAGTAGGGTCGGCGGCGAAACCCGGAGGTGAGGGGGACGCCATGGGACAGCTGCGGGGTGCCTCCGGCGGGCTCGGGCCGGTGCGGGTGACCGCCATCGCGAGTCTGACGCCCCTGGAGGAACTGGAGATCGACCCCTTCCTGGTCGACTCCCGCAGCCAGCACGCGATGTGCGCGCGCTGGGCCGTGGAGCACGGGTACGTCATCGCCCGTGAACTCCTGGTCCGCGGCCTGCGGCACGACCACAGCGCCCTGTGGGCAGGGGTCCGGCCCGGCCTCGACGTCTTCGTCGCCCCCAGCAGACGGGTCCTGGAGAGCGCGCTGTCGTCGGTGGAGGAGTTCACGGCCGAGTGCGCGAGACGCGGGGTGCGGGTGGAGACGGTGGGCCGGGCCGAGCCCTGCTACGACGCCCAGATGAAGGCCAGGGTCCACCGCAGGCTGTCGATGCCGACGGCCGGCTACGACGGGAGATGAGCCCGCTCGCGCCCCGCGGCCGTACGACGCCGTATGACAGTGTTGACGGCAGCAGACCCGCGGCCGGTGCGGGTCGCGGACGTGAGGTCGGTGGCGCGTGCGGTGGCGGCGGGTCGTCAGTCAGCTCGGGCGGAGCGTCGCGGTGTGGGCGGTGTCGACCGTCACCATGCTGGTCCTCGCCGGGATCCTGCCCGACTTCCAGCTCCAGTCCCCCGACGGTGACAGCGCCACCCGCATCGCGGTGACGGCCGCCCTCGGCGCCGGTGTCTTCGGTGTACTCTCCGCCGTCGTATGGCCCCTTCTCGTACGGCTGCTGCTGCTCGTGCCCGCGCTCGTCCTCGGTCTGCTGGTCTTCTTCCTCAACGGCTCCCTGCTGCTCGTCGCCCTGCGCGTCAACCCCTCCGGGCAGAGCGAGGCGGCGCCGGAGACCGCCGTGATCGTCGCCGCCGTGATGTCCGCCGTAGCCTCCGCCACCGGCGGTGCGCTCGCCGTCCGCGACGACGACGCCTACCGGCGCCGGCTCTCCCGCCTCGCCACCCGCCGCCGCAAGTTCCACCCGCCGTGCCCGGCGGCCCCCGGCACCGTCTTCCTCCAGCTCGACGGCGTCGGCCACGACGTCCTCACCGCCGCCGTCGCCAAGGGCCTGATGCCGACCGTGGCCGGCTGGCTGGGCGCGGGGAGGGAGGGGAAGGACCGGCCCGCCCACCGGCCCAGCCACCGGCTCACCCCCTGGCGCACCGACTGGTCCAGCCAGACCGGCGCCAGCCAGCTCGGCATCCTGCACGGCTCGAACTTCGACGTGCCCGCCTTCCGCTGGTACGAGAAGGAGCACCGGGAGGTGATGGTCTGCAACCGGCCGTCCAGCGCCGCCGAACTCCAGCGCCGGGCCGTCGAGCGGACCGCCGACGGCGGCCTGCTCACCCTGGACGGCGCCAGCCGCGGCAACCTCTTCAGCGGCGGCGCCGACGAACAGGCCCTCGTGCTGTCCATCGCCACCCGGCGCCGGGGCCGGGAGAACCGTTCCCGCGCCGGTTACTTCGCCTACTTCTCCGACCCCGCCAACGCCGTACGCACCGCGCTCTCCTTCTTCGCCGAGGTCGGCCGCGAGATCCGCGAGTCCACCACGGCCCGGATGCGCAAGCAGCGGCCACGCGTCGGACGCGGCGGCCTCTACCCCTTCGTCCGGGCCTTCGCGACCGTCGTCGAACGGGACGTCGTCGTCGCCGCGGTCATGGGCGACCTGCTCGTCGGCCGCAGCGCCGTCTACGCCGACCTCGTCGCCTACGACGAGGTGGCCCACCACTCGGGACCGCGCAGCCGGGACACCGAGAAGGTGCTGCAACGCCTGGACCGCGCCCTCGCCCTGATCGAGAAGGCCGCCGAGCACGCCCCGAGGCAGTACAGGATCGTCGTCCTCTCCGACCACGGCCAGAGCCCCGGCGAGACCTTCCACACCCGCTACGGCCTCACCCTCGGCGACCTGGTCCGGGCCGGCTGCGGGCTGCACGTACCGCGGCGGGCCGAGCGGACCCACAGCGGCACGGAGGCCCGGGCCGCCGTCCGCGCGGCCCTGCGCCGGCCGGTCGAGGAGGGCGGCGAGAAGCACCGGCCGACCCGCGGCTCCGAGCCGGTCGTGCTCGCCTCCGGCAACCTCGGCCTGGTCTCCTTCCCGGACGTGCCGCACCGGATGACCAAGGAGGAGATCGACGCCCGCCACCCGGCGCTGCTCACCACCCTCGCCAACCATCCCGGCGTCGGGTTCCTGCTGGTGCGCAGCGAGGAGCACGGCGGGGTGGTGCTCGGCGCGTACGGGGCGGAGATACCGCTCGACCGGCTCGACGCCTGTCCGGGGCCGCTGGGCGTGTTCGGCGCGGGCGCCCCCGATGCCGTCCGGCGGACCCACGCCTTCCCGCACACCGCCGACATCATGGTCAACTCGTGGTACGACCCGGACTCCGGTGAAGTGCTGGCCTTCGAGGAGCAGATCGGGTCGCACGGGGGGTTGGGGGGCGCGCAGGGGCGGCCGTTCCTGTTGTCGCCGGTCGACTTCTCGGCGCCGACGGGGGAGGGGGAAGAGCTGGTCGGTGCGGAGGCCGTGCATCGGGTGCTGCGTCGGTGGCTCCGGGAGGTGGACGGGCCGCAGGTTCCGGTGGCCGAGGAAGAGGACGAGAAGGCCGCGTAGTTCGTTCGCTGCGGGCCGGTGGGGGCTGGGCGCGCCCACGCGGCGGAGCCGCATATTGACACAGCCCCGCGCCCCTGACGGGGCGCTTCGCCCAGCCGCGGATAAATGGGCTGCGTTCCTCCTGCCCGCGACACAGACTGTTCGAGTCGTCACGCCTCCGAACGCTTCCCAAGGAGACGCCTCTTGCAGGCAGCCGTCACTGTCACGCCCTCCCGTCTTCCCGAGCTGCTGCTCGGTCTCGCCACCGTGCGGCCCGTGTTCATCTGGGGCGCGCCCGGTATCGGAAAGTCCTCGCTGGTGCGGGAGTTCGCCGAGTCGCTCGGGCTGGAGTGCGTGAGTCTGCTCGGTACGCAGCTCGCGCCCGAGGACCTGATCGGCGTCCCGCAGATCCGGGACGGGCGGTCGGTCTTCTGCCCGCCGGAGGTGATCGCCCGGGACGAGCCGTACTGTCTGTTCCTGGACGAGCTGAACGCGGCCACGCCGGATGTGCAGAAGGCGTTCTACTCGCTGATCCTGGACCGGCGGGTCGGCAACTACGAGCTGCCGAAGGGGTCGATCGTGATCGGCGCCGGCAACCGGGCCACCGACAACGCGCTGGCCCGGCCCATCGCCTCCGCGCTCGTCAACCGGCTGGCCCACGTCCATCTGGAGGCCTCCGCGCACGACTGGCTCGCCTGGGCCGGTGCCCACGGGATCCACCCGTGGATCGTGGACCACCTCACCGACCGGCCGGACCACCTGTGGTCCAAGCCGCCGAAGACCGAGGAGCCGTTCTCCACCCCGCGGTCCTGGCACATGCTCTCCGACGCCCTGCACTCCTTCGGGCACGGCCTCGACGAGGGGACGCTGAAGGTCCTCGCGCACGGCACGCTGACGCCCGCGCACGCGACCGCCTTCTGCGGCTACGTCAAGATCGTGCGCAGCCGGTTCGGGATCGAGGCCATCCTCAAGGGGGACGCGGGCTGGCCGCACCGGATCGAGGACCGCGACCTGCTGTACTACCTCGCCGAGTCGTTCCGGGGGCGGCTGGTCAAGGACCTGCCCGCCGCCAAGGAGCACATGTCGGCGAACGGCCGGCAGACCGCGTACCGGGCCAAGTCGCTGCTGGTGCAGCTCGCCGAGATCTCCGTCGAGGTCGCCCAGACCGTCATCGCCTCCGACGCCGACGGCAACCCCGTGCTGCCCGCCTGGTTCCTGGTCGAGGCGGCCCGGGACATGCCCCGCCTGGTCGAGGCCCGGCGATGAGCCGGGCCGCCGCCGGCAAAGGGCAGAAGAAGGAGCAGAGGAAAGAGCAGAAGAAGGACCCGGCCGCGGAGAACTTCGCGGCCGGGGTCGAGCTGCTGCGCGCCAACCCGGCGCTGCGGGCCGTCGAGTTCACCATCTGCCGGCACGAGAAGTGCGAACTCGCGCCCCGCGACGGGCTGGTGCGCGCCGACTCGGACGGCGTGCTGCACGCGCACGCCACCCGGCGTGCCGAACCGGCCGAGTGGGCCTGGGCGTTGGCCCACTGCACCCTCCATCTCGGCTTCGGGCACCTCCCGGCCGCCACCGGGCCGCGCAGCCAGCCCGACCGCTACGAACTGGCCGCCCGCTGCACCGTCGTCAACCGGTTCCTGGGGACCTTCCCGGTCGGCGAGGCGCCGGACCATCTGCCCGCGTCCTACCCGGAGGGCGACGAGGAGCGGCTCGCCGCCGGCTGGCGGCGCCTCGGCTCCGTCCCGGCCGCCTACGAACGCGGTGGCACGGGCGGCGGCGAACCGGACCAGCTCCTGCTCTCCTGGAGCAAGTGGGCCGGCCAGACCCCCGACTGGCAGCTGGCGTTCGCACACGCGCTGACCCGCACCATGTCCCGCGCCATGGACCTGGCCGGCGGCCGCCGCACCTCCATGTCCGGCCCGCCGACCCCGCTGCGCCCCTGGGAGCGGGCGCTGAACTGGTTCGTCTCCTCCTATCCGCTGCTCGGCGGTATCGCGGCCGGCATCAAGCTGGTCGCCGACGCCGAACTGGCCCGCGCCCACGACATCGCGATCGCCGCCGTCAACCCGGAGGCGGGCGAGATCTACGTCAACCCGCTGCGCACCCTGGACGACGAGGAGTGGCGGTTCGTCCTCGCCCACGAGATGCTGCACGCCGCCCTGCGCCACGGCGACCGCCTCGGCGGCCGTGATCACTTCCTCTTCAACATCGCCTGCGACTACGTCATCAACGGCTGGCTGGTCGAGATGCGCGTCGGCACCATGCCCGAAGGTCTGCTGTACGACCCGGAGTTGAAGGACCTCTCGGCCGAGGAGGTGTACGACCGGATCGCCGTCGACCTGCGCCGGATGCGCCGGCTGGCCACCCTGCGCGGCAAGGGGCGCGGTGATGTGCTGGGCGCCCCGATCAGGCCGCCCGGCGCGTATGTCGACCTCGACGAGTTCTACCGCCGGGGGCTGGGCAACGGTCTGGAACTGCACCGGACGCAGGAGCGGGGCTTCCTGCCCGGCGGGCTGGTCGAGGAGATCCGGGCGCTCAGCCATCCGCCGCTGCCCTGGGACGCGCGACTCGCCCGCTGGTTCGACGAGTTCGTACCCAGCCCGGTGGCCGTACGGTCGTACGCCCGCCCCTCCCGCCGGCAGTCCTCCACCCCGGACATCCCGCGCGCGGGCCGGTACTTTCCGCCCGAGGAAGTGGCCCGCTGCACCTTCGGGGTGGTCCTCGACACCTCCGGCTCCATGGACCGCACCCTGCTCGGCAAGGCCCTCGGCGCGATCGCCTCCTACGCCGGGGCGCGTGACGTCCCGGCCGCCCGGGTCGTCTTCTGCGACGCGGCCCCGTACGACGCCGGTTACCTGCCGGCGACCGAGATCGCGGGCCGGGTCCGGGTGCACGGCCGCGGCGGCACCGTCCTCCAGCCCGGCATCGACCTGCTGCAGCGCGCGGACGACTTCCCGCCGAACGCACCGGTCTTGGTGATCACCGACGGCTGGTGCGACGTCCTGCGGGTGCGACGCGAGCACGCGTATCTGATCCCGGACGGTCGTCGCCTGCCGTTCACTCCCCGTGGGCCGGTCTTCCGGGTGCGGTGAGCCCGGATGTGATCGGATGGGAGGCAGCGAATCCGGTTCGATCGCCCGCAGTCGCCTGCATACGCCGAAAGGAACAACCGTGGCCACCACGCGCACCGCACACACCGTCTGGGAAGGCAGTCTCCTGGAGGGCAACGGTGTCATCACCTTCGACTCCTCCGGTATCGGCCAGCAGCCGGTCACCTGGGCCTCGCGCTCGCAGGAGGCGAACGGCAAGACCAGCCCCGAGGAGCTGATCGCGGCCGCCCACTCCAGCTGCTTCTCCATGGCCCTCTCGCACGCCCTGGCCGGCGCCGGTACCCCGCCCACCAAGCTGGTGACCAGCGCCGACGTCGGCTTCCAGCCGGGCGAGGGCATCACCGGGATCCACCTGACCGTCGAGGGCACGGTTCCCGGCCTGGACCAGGAGGGCTTCGTCGCCGCCGCGGAGGAGGCCAAGAAGAACTGCCCGGTCAGCCAGGCCCTGGCCGGCACCACCATCACCCTGGACGCCAAGCTCGCCTGACCGCCGTCCCCCTTCGGACGCCGCGCCCCGTCATCGGGGCGCGGCTTCGTTGTTCACCGGGTACCCGGCATTGACAACGGCCCGCTCAGGTTTTGATCTGGAGTCGGGGAAGTGCCCGGGCGGAAGGGGACGGACATGGCACGTGCGGTCGGGATCGATCTCGGTACGACGAACTCGGTGGTGGCCGTCCTGGAGGGCGGTGAGCCCACCGTCGTCGCCAACGCCGAGGGGGCGCGCACCACCCCGTCGGTGGTGGCCTTCGCTAAGAACGGCGAGGTGCTGGTCGGCGAGGTCGCCAAGCGGCAGGCGGTGACCAACGTGGACCGCACGGCCCGCTCGGTGAAACGGCACATGGGCGACCCGGACTGGCGGTTCCCGGAGAGCGGGTCCGTCGGCGGCGCCCGGCTGCGGGCCCAGGAACTGTCGGCGCGGGTGCTGCAGAAACTCAAGCGGGACACCGAGGCCTACCTCGGCGAGGACGTCACCGACGCGGTGATCACCGTCCCCGCCTACTTCGACGACGCGCAGCGGCAGGCCACCAAGGAGGCCGGGGAGATCGCCGGTCTGAAGGTGCTGCGGATCATCAACGAGCCGACCGCCGCGGCCCTCGCCTACGGCCTGGACCGGGGCGAGGAGCAGACCGTGCTCGTCTTCGACCTCGGCGGCGGCACCTTCGACGTCTCCCTCCTGGAGATCGGCGACGGCGTGATCGAGGTCAAGGCGACCAACGGCGACACGCGTCTGGGCGGCGACGACTGGGACCAGCGGGTCGTCGAGCACCTCGTCACACGCTTCAAGGGGCAGTACGGCGTCGATCTCGGCAACGACAGGATGGCGCTGCAACGGCTGCGCGAGGGTGCCGAGAAGGCCAAGATCGAGCTGTCCTCGTCGACGGAGACGTCGGTCAACCTGCCGTACATCACCGCGTCCGCCGAGGGGCCGCTGCACCTGGAGGAGAAGCTGACGCGGGCTCAGTTCCAGGAGCTGACGGCGGACTTGCTGGACCGTTGCAAGAAGCCCTTCCACCAGGCCGTCAAGGACGCGGGCGTGCGGCTGTCCGCGATCGACCACGTCATCCTGGTCGGCGGCTCGACCCGGATGCCGGCCGTCACCGACCTGGTGAAGGAACTCACCGGCAAGGACCCGCACAAGGGCGTCAACCCGGACGAGGTCGTCGCGGTGGGCGCGGCCCTGCAGGCGGGTGTGATCCGCGGCGACGTCAAGGACGTGCTGCTCCTCGACGTCACCCCGCTGTCCCTGGGCATCGAGACCAAGGGCGGCATCATGACCAAGCTGATCGAGCGCAACACCACGATCCCCACCCGGCGTTCGGAGATCTTCACCACCGCCGCCGACAACCAGCCCTCGGTCGGCATCCAGGTCTACCAGGGCGAACGGGAGATCGCCGCGTACAACAAGAAGCTCGGCGTCTTCGACCTCACCGGTCTGCCGCCGGCGCCGCGCGGTGTCCCGCAGATCGAGGTCGCCTTCGACATCGACGCCAACGGGATCATGCACGTCTCGGCGAAGGACCTCGCCACCGGCCGCGAGCAGAAGATGACCGTGACCGGCGGCTCCGCGCTCCCCAAGGACGACATCGACCGCATGATGCGGGAGGCCGAGCAGTACGCCGAGCAGGACCGCGAACGCCGTGAGGCCGCGGAGACCCGCAACCAGGCCGAGCAACTCGTCTATCAGACCGAGAAGTTCGTCCGCGAGAACGAGGAGCGGGTGCCGCCCGAGGTCAGGGCCGACGTGGACGGCGCGGTGGCCGAGCTGAAGGCGCTGCTGGAGCGGAACGCCGACACCGCCGAACTCCGGGCCGGGGTGGAGAAGCTGGCCACGGTGAGCCAGCGGATGGGCCAGGCCATGTACGCGTCAGCCTCCGGCGGTTCGGCCGGGGAACAGCGGGCCCCCGAAGCCGACGAGGAGGGCGTGGTGGACGCGGAGATCGTGGACGACGAGAGGGGTACGGCCGGCTGAGGCGGGTCAGCGGCGGGTTGTTTCCCAGCCTCGGCGGTCCGGCCTGGGGCCCAGTTGTTTGGGGTCTCTTGTTCGGTAGACCACGTACGGGCGGAAGAGGTACGGGAGTGGGGCGCTGAACATGTGGACGAGGCGGGTGTAGGGGACCAGGGCGATGAGGATCATGCCGATGACGGCGTGGATCTGGTAGAGGACCGGGACGTCCGTCATGAGGGCCGTCCGGGGCTGGAGGGTGAAGAGGCTGCGGGCCCAGGGGGCGATGGTCTCGCGGTAGTCGTAGCCGTCGCCGGAGGCGTGGGTGAGTTTCGCGGTCATGCCCAGCACGATGGCGGCGACCAGGACGAGGTACATGATCTTGTCGTTGGTCGTGGTGGCGCGCAGGACGGGGGCGCGGGTGCGGCGGCGGTAGAGGAGGAGGGCCAGGCCCGCCACCGTGAGGGCGCCCGCGAACGTGCCGCCGTAGAGGGAGAACAGGTGGTAGGTGTGTTCGCTGACGCCGGCGGCGGCCGTCCAGGACGGGGGGACGAACAGGCCGACGAGGTGTCCGGCGAGGACGAAGAGGATGCCGTAGTGGAAGGCCGGGGAGGCGATGTTGAGGAGCTTCGACTCGTAGACCTGGGAGGAGCGGGTGGTCCACCCGTACTTGTCGTAGCGGTAGCGCCAGACCAGGCCCGCCACGAGGAGGGCGAAGGCGATGTAGGGCAGGGCGCCCCACAGGAGGGTGGTCATCGGCGCGCTCCGGTGGGGGCCGGCGGCAGCGTCGCGCAGACCGCGTCCAGGACGGACGCGTAGGGCGTGCCGAAGTCCGTGAGCCGGCAGCGGAGCTGCTCCAGGCAGTCGCGGTGCTCGGTGAGCAGGTCGGTGTTGCCGGTGCGGGCCGTGAACTCCAGGACCGCGGGCAGGAAGTCCGGCAGTTCCTCACCGGTGAACTCCATGCCGTACGCCTTGTAGAGGTCCTTGAACCGGACCAGGGACATGCCCCGGCGGCGGGTGTCACCGTCCTGCCACCAGCTGAGGTAGAGGCTGTGCCGGTTCTTGAAGTCGAAGACCTGCACGTAGTGCGCGGCCAGCTCCTGCGGTGGGGTCACCGTCGCGTGGTCGGTGAACTCCCGCAGTTGCGGGGCGGCTTCGCGCAGCAGCGGCAGCCGGGCGACGAAGTCGTCGTCCGGGTACGTGAGACAGAGCGCCGCCGCCTGGTAGAACACCGCGTCCGAGGGCATCAGTCCTCCTTCGCCTCGTCGGGAGTGTCGGAGGTCTGCCGTCTGCGCAGCACGTGGAAGTTCTCCACCGACACCAGAGGGAGCAGTTTCCGGCCCGAGTCCTGGCCGAAGGGTCCGTCGCCGCCCATACCCGGGCCGCCGTCGTAGTCCAGGCTGCACCCGTCGGGCAGCGCGGACTCCTCCAGGCGGCGGGCGTCGCCGACCGCCGCCGTGGGGATGACATAGCGGTCCTCGTACTTGGCGATCGCGAGCAGCCGGTACATCGCCTCGATCTCCTCCGGCGCCATCCCCACGGCGGCGCCGATCGCCGCGTCCGGCTCCTCGCCGAGGTTGAGCGCCCGCATGTGGGAGCGCATCGCGGCCAGCTTCTCCAGGGACGCCCGCACCGGGACGGTGTCACCGGCGGTGAACATCTCCGCGAGGTACTCCAGGGGGATGCGCAGGGTGTCGATCGCGGCGAAGAGGTTCCCGGCGTCCTCGCCGTCGTGGCCGGTCTCCGAGAGCGCCTCCACGACCGGGGACAGCGGCGGGATATACCAGACCATCGGCAGGGTGCGGTACTCCGGATGCAGCGGCAGCGCCACCCGGTACCCGCTGATCAGCCGGTGCACGGGGGAGCGGCGGGCCGCCTCCATCCAGTCGTACGGGATGCCCGCCGCCTCGCAGGACACCTGCACCCCCGGATCCTCCGGGTCGAGGAAGACCCCCAGCTGGGCCTCGTACAGCGCCTTCTCGTCCTTGGTCTCGGCCGCCGCCGTCACCTTGTCGGCGTCGTAGAGGACCACCCCGAGATAGCGCAGCCGGCCCACGCAGGTCTCCGAGCAGACCGTCGGCAGGCCCACCTCCAGGCGCGGGTAGCAGAGCGTGCACTTCTCGGCCTTGCCGGTGGCGTGGTTGAAGTAGACCTTCTTGTACGGGCATCCGGTCACGCACATCCGCCAGCCCCGGCACTGGTCCTGGTCGACCAGGACGATGCCGTCCTCCGCCCGCTTGTACATCGCCCCGGACGGGCAGGACGCCACGCAGGACGGGTTCAGGCAGTGCTCGCAGATCCGGGGAAGGTAGAACATGAAGGTCTGCTCGAACTCGAACTTCACCTTGTCGGCGGCCTGTTGCCGGGTGCGTTCGACCATCGGGTCCAGGTCGCCGTAGGCGGGGGCGCCGGCCAGGTTGTCGTCCCAGTTCGAGGACCACTCGATCTTCATCGGCTTGCCGTCGAGCTGCGAGACCGGGCGGGCCACCGGGTAGTCGTCGCCGAGCGGGGCGTCGGTGAGGTTCTTGTAGTCGTACGTCCAGGGCTCGTAGTAGTCCTTGATCTCCGGCAGCCTGGGGTTGGAGAAGATCCCGGCGAGCTTGTGCAGCCGCCCGCCCGCCTTGAGCTTCAGCGCCCCGCGCCGGTTCAGCTCCCAGCCGCCGCGCCAGGTCTCCTGGTCCTCGTAGCGGCGCGGATAGCCCTGGCCGGGCCGGGTCTCGACGTTGTTGAACCAGACGTACTCCATGCCCCGCCGGTTGGTCCACGCCTGCTTGCAGGTGACCGAACAGGTGTGGCAGCCGATGCACTTGTCGAGGTTCATCACCATCGCGATCTGGGCCATGGGACGCATCAGTACTCGACCTCCTGGCCGCGACGGCGGATCACCGTCACCTCGTCACGCTGGTTGCCCGTGGGGCCCAGGTAGTTGAAGGCCCAGGACAGCTGGGCGTAACCGCCGATCAGGTGGGACGGCTTGAGGATGAGGCGGGTGAGGGTGTTGTGGATGCCGCCGCGCCTGCCGGTGGTCTCCGTCTTCGGGACGGCCACCGTGCGTTCCTGCGCGTGGTGCATGTACACCGTGCCGGCCGGCATCCGGTGCGAGACCACCGCCCGGGCCGTCACCACGCCGTTGCGGTTGACCGCCTCGACCCAGTCGTTGTCCCGCACCCCGATGGCGTCCGCGTCCTGCGGGGACATCCAGATGTTCTGGCCGCCCCGGGAGAGCGCGAGCATGAACAGGTTGTCCTGGTACTCGGAGTGGATCGACCACTTGTTGTGCGGGGTGAGGTAACGGACCGTCACCTCCCGCTGCCCGTCGGGGCCGAGCCGCGGTTCCCCGAAGAGCCGGTGCATGTCGAGCGGCGGCCGGTAGATCGGCAGCGCCTCGCCGAGTTCGTGCATCCAGTCGTGGTCGAGGAAGAAGTGCTGGCGGCCGGTGAGGGTGTGCCAGGGCTTGAGCTGCTCGGTGTTGAGGGTGAACGCCGTGTAGCGCCGGCCGCCGGACTCGCTGCCCGACCACTCCGGCGAGGTGATCACCGGGACCGGGGCCGCCTGGGTGTCGGCGTAGGTGACCCGCTTGCCCTCGTGCTCGGCGGCGAGGTGCGCCATCCGCTGCCCGGTGCGCCGCTCCAGCGTGCGGAAACCCTGGGTGGCGAGCCGGCCGTTGGTGGTGCCGGACAGCGCCAGGATGGCGTCGGCCGCCTTCACCGCCGTGTCGAGGGACGGGCGGCCCTGGTAGCCGACGCCGTTCGACTCCCGCAGCCGCGCCACCTCTTCGTCCGGCTTCAGGGTGATCCCTTTCGCGGGCAGGCCCAGTTGCTCCACCAGCGGCCCCAGCGCCGCGAACTTGGCGCCGATCGCGGTGTAGTCCCGCTCGACCACGGTCAGGTTCGGCATGGTCTCGCCCGGGACCGGATCGCACTGGCCGCGCTTCCAGTCCCGCACCACCCCGCCGGGCTGGGCGATCTCCCCCGGGGTGTCGTGCTGCAGCGGCGTGGCCACCAGGTCCCGGCGCACCCCGAGATGGTCCACGGCCAGCTCGCTCAGCCGCTCCGCGAGCGCCTTGAAGGTGTCGAAGTCGGTTCGCGCCTGCCAGGGCGGGTCCACGGCCGGGGTGAAGGAGTGCACGTAGGGGTGCATGTCCGTCGACGACAGGTCGTGCTTCTCGTACCAGGTGGCGGCGGGCAGCACGACGTCCGACAGCAGGGTCGAGGAGGTCTGCCGGAAGTCCAGGGAGAGAAGGAGATCGAGCTTGCCCTCGGGTGCCTCCTCGCGCCACGTCACGTCCCGGGGGCGCTCGTCCGGGGCCGCCTCCTCGGCGCGCAGCGAGGAGTGCGTGCCCAGCAGGTGCTTGGTGAAGTACTCAGCGCCCTTCGCCGACGAGCCGAGGAGGTTGGCCCGCCAGAGGGTCAGCACGCGCGGCCAGTTCGCCGGCGCGTCCGGGTCCTCGCACGCGAACTTCAGCGTCCCCGCGCGGAGTTCGGCCACCGCCTTGGCCACCGGGTCGCCGAACGCCTCACCCAGTTCCAGGGGGTTGCGGTCGAAGGTCGGGTACGAGGGCATCCAGCCCGTGCGGGCCGACAGCGCGAGGCAGTCGGCGCCGGTCAGGCCGGCGAACCGGCCCTCGCCGAGCGGCGAGGCCAGGACGTCGGCGCCGAAACGGTCGTAGCGCCACTGGTCGGTGTTGAGGAACCAGTAGGCCGTGCCGATCATCTGGCGCGGTGGCCGGGACCAGTCGTTGGCCGAGGCCAGCGAGGCCCAGCCGGTCACCGGGCGGCACTTCTCCTGGCCGACGTAGTGCGCCCAGCCGCCGCCGTTGCGGCCCTGGCAGCCGGTCAGCTGGAGGAGGGACAGGAAGGCGCGGTAGATGGTCTCCGAGTGGAACCAGTGGTTGGTGCCGGCGCCCATCAGGATCATGCAGCGGCCCTTGGAGCGCTCGGCGGTCCGCGCGAACTCCCGTGCGATCTTGACGCACTTGGCGGCCGGGACCGAGGTGTGCCGCTCCTGCCAGGCGGGGGTGCCCGGAGTGCTCGCGTCCTCGTAGTGGGTGGGCCAGCCGCTGCCCGGCAGGCCGTGCCGCCACACCCCGTACTGCGCGAGCAGCAGGTCGTAGACGGTCGTCACCAGGGGGCCGTCCGGCCCGCCCAGCCGGGTCGCGGGCACCCCGCGCCGCAGCACCTCGCCACGCCCCTGGCCGTGCTCGCCGCCCTCCGTGTCGAAGCGCGGCAGCAGCACCTCGACCCCGCTCGCGACCTCACTGCCGTACAGACTCAACTGCGGTTCGATGGGGCCGAGTTCGAGGTTCCAGCGGCCCTCGCCTGTGTTGGTCCAGCGGAAGCCGAGGGAGCCGTTGGGGACGACCGCGCGGCCGGAGGCGGCGTCCAGGACGACCGTCTTCCACTCGGCGCCCTCGCCCGCCTGCCCGAGGTCGGTGGCGCGCAGGAACTTGCCGGGCACGTGGGCGCCGTCCCGTTCGGTCAGGGTCACCAGGAACGGCAGGTCGGTGAACTTCCGTACGTAGTCCGTGAAGAACGGCGTCTCGCGGTCGACGAAGAACTCCTTGAGGACGACGTGGCCCATCGCGAGGGCCAGCGCGCCGTCCGTGCCGGGGTGCGGGTGCAGCCACTCGTCGGCGAACTTGGCGTTGTCCGCGTAGTCGGGGGCGACCACGACCACCTTCTGGCCGCGGTAGCGGGCCTCCGCCATCCAGTGCGCGTCCGGGGTGCGGGTCACCGGGACGTTCGAGCCCCACATCATCAGATAGGCCGCGTCCCACCAGTCGCCGGACTCCGGCACGTCCGTCTGGTCGCCGAAGACCTGCGGGGAGGCCACCGGAAGGTCCGCGTACCAGTCGTAGAAGGAGAGCATCGGGGCGCCGATGAGGGAGTGGTAGCGGGCGCCCGCCGCGTGCGACACCATCGACATCGCGGGGATGGGGGAGAAGCCGGCGATACGGTCCGGGCCGTGGGCCTTGATGGTGTGCACCTGGGCGGCGGCGACGATCTCCACCGCCTCGTCCCAGGTCGCCCGCACCAGGCCGCCCTTGCCGCGCGCCCGCTGGTAACGGCGGCGGCGCTCGGGGTCGTTCTGGATGTCCGCCCAGGCGGCCACGGGATCCCGCAGCCGGCTCTTCGCCTCCCGGTACATCTCAAGGAGCACGCCCCGGACGTACGGGTAGCGCACCCGGGTCGGCGAGTACGTGTACCAGGAGAACGCGGCCCCGCGCGGGCAGCCGCGGGGCTCGTACTCGGGGCGGTCGGGGCCGACCGACGGGTAGTCCGTCTCCTGGGTCTCCCAGGTGATGATCCCGTCCTTGACGTACACCTTCCAGCGACAGGAACCCGTGCAGTTCACCCCGTGGGTGGACCGCACGACCTTGTCGTGGCTCCAGCGGTCCCGGTAGAAGGCGTCCGCCTCCCGGCCGCCGGTCAGGGCCACACTGTGCAGGTCGGGTGCGGGCGTGCCGGGCCGGAAGAACCGGGCGGCGCCCAGCAGCGCCGCGCCCGGCTCCTTGGGCGGTGTCTCGGTGTCGGTCACCTGCGCTCCCTTGCTCACCCTTCGCTTCGACGCTAGGGGCGGGCGCGGGAACGCACCTGTTCAGGGCACCCGGACGGGTCAGACCTTGCGGGCGACCCCGCCGTACACCGGCACGATGCCCTCCTGCTGGAGCGCCACGTCCTGTGGGTCCGGGCGCCAGCCGGAGACCGGGATCACGCCGGGGCCGAGCAGTTCCAGGCCGTCGAAGAAGCGGGAGAACGCGGGCAGCGAACGCGGGTGGAAGGGGGTGCCGCTGCGCCGGAAGTTCTCGGCCGCCTGCGCGATCGCCTCGGGGCTCAGGTCCGGGGTGACCTGGGAGAGGATCAGATGGCTGCCGGGGGCGAGCGCGTCGACGTACCGCTTCAGCAGGCCGTACACGTCGTCGCCGGCCGGGTCGTCGTCGAGGTAGTGGGTCAGCGCCACCAGCGACAGCGCGACCGGCTCCTTGAAGTCCAGCGACTCGGCGGCCCGGGCCAGCAGGGTGTCGACGTCCCGGACGTCGGCGTGCACATACGCGGTGCTGCCCTCGGGCGTGCCCCGCAGCAGGGCCTCGGCGTGCCGCAGCACGATCGGGTCGTTGTCCGCGTAGACCACCTTCGACTCCGCCGCCACGCCCTGCGCCACCTGGTGCAGGTTGGGCTCGGTGGGGATGCCGGTGCCGATGTCCAGGAACTGGCGGGTGCCGGACTCGGCGGCGGTCCGCACGGCCCGCTGCATGAACCGGCGGTTGGCGCGCGCCCCGCGCAGCACCGTGCCGTCCACGGCGAGGATCTTCCGGGCGAGTTCCTCGTCCACCGGGTAGTTGTCCTTGCCGCCCAGCCACCAGTCGTACACCCGTGCCGGATGCGGCCGGCTCGTGTCGATCGAGGTCGGGGCGGGCTCGGGTGCGGTCACAGTCTGTGCTCCTCGGATCAGAGTTTGTCGCGGTACTCGCGCAGCAGGTCCTCGGTCCGCTGGGCCGAGGCGGCCCGGGCCGTCATGTGGTCCAGGACCTCCAGATGGGCCCCGACCTCGTCCCGCGAGTCCAGGTACAGGGCGCCGGTCAGGTACTCGGTGAAGACCATGTCCGGCAGTTCGGGCTCGGCGAACCGGAAGAGGGTGAACGGCGCGTACGTCCCCGGGTGCGGGCCGCTCGCGAACTCGGCTATCTGCAGGGTGATCCGGTCGCGTTCGACGTAGGAGAGCAGCTTGTCCACCTGCTCGCGCATCACGCCGCAGTCGATGCTGACCGGGCGCCGCAGCACCGTCTCGTCCATGATCACCCACAGGTGGGGCGGATCGTCCTGCTCCAGCAGCCGCTGCCGGGTCATGCGCAGCGCCACATGCCGCTCGACGGCCGTCGGGTCGGCGTGCCCGATCGTCCCGGCCTCCATCACGGCCCGCGCGTACGCCTCGGTCTGCAACAGGCCGGGGAAGAAGTGCGGTTCGTACGACCGCACCACCCGGGCCGCGCCCTCCAGGCTCACATACAGGCTGAACCAGTCCGGCAGCACATCGTGGAACCGCTGCCACCAGCCCGGCTGGTTGGCCTCCTCGGCCAGCCGCACGAACGCGCCCTGCTCCTCCTCGGCCACCCCGTACGTCTCCAGCAGCACCTGTACGTACGGGATCTTCAGCGAGACCTCGGCCATCTCCATGCGCCGGACGGTCGCCTGGGCCACCCGCAGTACCCGGGCCGCCTCGTCCCGGCCCAGACCCGCCGCCTCGCGCAGCTCCTGGAGCCGCTTGCCGAGCACGACCTGACCCACCGTGGGCGCAGCACGCCGCTCACTCACGCCACGCCTCCCCTACGTGCACAAGTACGCGTGCAGTCTGACACGCGATGCCGCCGTCGCACACGTTGTCGAGGCAGACTCCTGTGTCTACGCGCGGAGCACCCTTTGCGTCAACCCACCAGCGCGTGCAGGTACTTGGCCGTCGCCGGGTCCGCCGGCAGGAACGTCTCGATGGCCAGCTCGGCGACCGTCACGTCCATCGGTGTGTTGAACGTCGAGATCGACGACACGAACGACAGCACCCGCCCCTCGTGCTCGATCCGCAGCGGCAGCGCGAACCAGGCGACGGGTTCGGCGGGTCGCCCGTCGCCCTCGCCGCCCCCGTCGCCCTCGCCGTCCTCCGGCCCCGGCGGCGCCGGATAGGCGGCGACCTCCTCGTACAACTCCCGCAGCGCGGCGGAGCGGTGCAGCGCGATCTGCCGTTCCATCTGCTCCAGCAGATGCCCGCGCCACGCGCGCAGGTTCCGGATCCGCGGCGCCAGGCCGTCCGGGTGCAGGGTCAGCCGCATCGCGTTCGGCGCGGGCGCGAGCAGCGACTCCGGTACGCCCTCCAGGAGCAGCGCGATGCCCCGGTTGGCGGCGACCACCGTGTACGTGGCGTCCACGACCAGCGCCGGATACGGCTCGTAGCCCCGGATCAGCCGCTCCATACCGTCCCGCAGCGCGGCCAGCGCCGGGTCGTCCAGCGGGGTCTCCGGGTAGTGCGGGGCGTAACCGGCCGCCAGCAGCAGCGCGTTGCGCTCCCGGACCGGGACGTCCAGGTGTTCGGCCAGCCGCAGCACCATCTCCTCGCTCGGCCGGGAACGGCCCGTCTCGACGAAGCTGATGTGCCGGGCCGAGGAGTCGGCACGCAGTGCCAGCTCCAGCTGGCTCACCCGCCGCCGCTCCCGCCACGCGCGCAGCAGCGGGCCGACGCCTTTGCCGTCGGGGGCGGTCGGGGAGGAGGCGGCGGGACCGGACGCGGCGGTGGTCATGGACGCGACGGTAGTCGAGGTGCGGTGTCTTCGGCGACGCGCTGGTGACGGCGTGCGCAGGACGCCCGGAGGGCCCGTCCATGGCAGGCTGGCCCCGTATACGCCCCCGCCGGACCAGGGAAGGAAGCCGCACCATGGCCGTCGCACCGCTGTCGCAGCAGGAGATCGAGGACCGGCTGACGGAGCTGCCGGGGTGGTCGCTGGACGGCGACCGGCTCGCCCGCGCCTACCGCCTCGACTCGCACTTCGCCGCCACCGCGCTCGTCGTGCACATCGCCCGCATCCAGGACGAACTCGACCACCACTCCGACCTCACCCTCGGCTACCACACCGTCACCCTCACCGTGAACACCCACAGCGTCGGCGGCGCCGTCACCCCGCTGGACTTCGAACTCGCCCGCAGGGTGGAGGACATCGCCCCAGGTCACGGCGCACACTGAGCCGTGTGCTCGACTACGACAAGGAAGCCGAGGCCTACGACGCGTCGCGCGGCGGCGAGGCCCGCGCCGAGGCAGCCGCCGAAGCCGTCCTCGGCCTGATCCCCGGCGGCCCCACTGACCGTGGCGGCCCGGCAGGCCCTGGCGGCCCCACCGGCCCAGGGGGCCCTGGCAGCTTCGCGGGCCCAGGGAGCCCTGGTAGCTCCGCAGGCCCAGGTGGCCCCTGCAGCTCTGCGGGCCCTGGTAGCTCCGCAAGCCCAGGGAGCTCTGGTAGCTCTGTGGGCCCTGGCACCTTCGCGGGCTCCGGCGGCTCCGTAAGCCCCGTAGGCTCCGGCGGCTTCGCAGGCTCCGCGGGCCTTGGCGGCTCCGCGGGCCCAGGGAGCCCTGGCAGCTCTGCGAGCTCCGGCGGCTCCGCAAGCCCCGCAGGCTCCGGGAGTCTTGGCAACTCTGCGGGCCCAGGGGACCCTGGCAGCTCCGCAGGGCCTGGCACCTTCGCAGGCCCAGGAAGCCCCGGCGGCTCCGCAAGTCCACGGAGCCCCGACGGCGTCGCAAGCCCCGCAGACTCTGGCAGTTCCGCAAGCTCCGGGAGCCTTGGCAGCTTCGCAGGCTCAGGGAGCCCCGGCGGCTCCGCAAGCCCAGGGAGTCCCGGCAGCCCCGCAGGCCCCGGTAGCCTTGGCACCCCCGCAAGCCCAGCGAGTCCTGGCAGCCCCGTAGGCTCCGCTGGCCCCGATCGTCGCGGCCGTCTCCTCGATCTCGCCTGCGGCACTGGCATCGTCACCCGTCGCCTCGCCGCGGCACGCCCTGCTCTCCAGGTCGTCGGAGCGGACCGGGCACCCGCGATGGCGCGGCGGGCGGCGGCACGGCTGCCGGGTGCGATCGCGTTGGCGGACGGCCGTCAACTTCCCTTTGCCGACGGCACGTTCGACGCGGTGACCACCGTCTGGCTGCTCCACCTCATAGCGGACGCCGGCGAGGTCCGGGCGGTCG
Source organism: Streptomyces sp. NPDC048288 (assembly GCF_043201555.1). NCBI lineage: Bacteria > Bacillati > Actinomycetota > Actinomycetes > Kitasatosporales > Streptomycetaceae > Streptomyces > Streptomyces sp. NPDC048288. Next base: position 101,845 of record NZ_JBICZD010000006.1, on the reverse strand, counting down.
TCTCGGAGTGCGCGCGGGTGCTGCGCCCCGGCGGGGTGTATGTCACGACCGTGGACAAGGCGGCCGCACACGACGTCGGGAGCGACATCGACGCGGTCCTCGCGCCGCGCCCGCGCCGCCCGGTCAGTGACGCGGCCGACGCCGTGACGGCACACGCGGCCGCCCACGGCCTGCTCCCCGCCGGGCAGGCCGTCTTCACCGGTCGCGGCCAGGGCCGCAGCCCCCGCTCCACCATCGCCGACCTGCGGCGCGGCTGGTTCACGGTGCTGCGGCCCGGCGACCCCCGCGTCGAGGAGTTCGCCGCGCGGCTGGCGGCCCTGCCCGACCAGGACCGCCGCCGCCCCGACCCCCGCTTCGCCGTCCGGGCGTTCAGGAAACCGGCGGCCGGCTGAAGTCCATCGTCCAGTTGGTCACCCAGGTCTCCCCGCCGTCCACCGAGAACGCCTGCTCCCAGCGCGCGCCGGTGGGGGAGACCCCCGACCACACGAACCGCACCCTGACGTCCTTGCCGTCGTGCGTGTCGTCGCCGTAGAACTCCCCCCGGTCGCCCTCGAACCGCCCGACGACCGGCGGGAACAGCTTGCCGCTCCGGTTCGCCGCCCAGTTCAGCGACCACTCCCGGGTCTCCCGGTCGAAGAGCCGCAGGGTGGCGCCCTGCGCGCCCAGGGCCGGCATGTCGATCTCGTCGATGTTCGCGGCACCGTCGAACAGCGGCCGGCAGTGGCAGACGGCGGGGAACTCCGTCCAGTCGCCGTCCGGGGCCAGGAAGTCGGTCCGGCGGCGGTTGCGCACCTCCCAGTCGCCGTGCAGGAAGTCGAAGTCGTGCGGGCTGCTCATCGGTGGTCTCCTGTGGTTCCCTCGGGCAGTGAGTCGGCCAAGTAGGCGTCCAGGTCCGGGACTTGGGGCGCGAGCAGATGCCGTACCCAGGCGTCCCGTTCGTGCTGGATCGGCGGCAGCTCCCAGACGCAGCCGATCCACGGCAGGTCGGGCCTGATGAAGTGGGTCGGGTCCGTGTCCGGGCAGCCGAGCACCGGCTGGCCCGCCGAAGCGCCCTTGAAGTGCAGCACGTTGTCCCAGACCCAGCTGTAGGCGTTGAGGTAGGCGCCGGTGTCCCCGCCCCGGTGCAGGACCACGAAGGTCGCGGGCGGGGTGCCGTCCGGCTCCGGCAGCAGCTCGGGCAGGATCGCGTAGGCGGCCTCCGCCACCTCGGGCGCGATGCCCGCGGGGTCGGAGGTGACGTGGTAGCGCTTGACGCGCCGGCCGGCCACCTCGATCGGGGGCGGCACGGTCAGCAGCTTTTCCGTGAAGCTCATGGACCGGACGCTAGGCCCGCTCCACTGACATCTTCTGTCAGTGGAAACCGGCATCCTGGGGCGATGAAGTCCAGCCGGCTCGTCTCGATCCTCCTCCTGCTCCAGACCCGGGGCCGGATGACCGCCGCCCAGCTCGCCGAGGAGCTGGAGGTGTCCGTTCGCACGGTCTACCGGGATGTCGAGGCGCTGGGCGCGGCCGGCGTCCCGCTGTACGGCGACGCGGGCCACGCGGGCGGCTACCGCCTCCTCGACGGCTGGCGCACCCGCCTCACCGGCCTCACCACGGGGGAGGCCGAGGCCCTCTTCCTGGCCGGCGCCCCCGGCCCCGCCGCCGACCTCGGGCTCGGCCCGGTCCTTGCCGCCGCCCAGCTCAAGGTCCGCGCCGCCCTGCCGCCGGAGCTGCGCGCCCACGCCGACCGGATCAGCGGCCGCTTCCACCTCGACGCCCCCGGCTGGTACGCGGACGGCGAGGAGGCGCCGTACCTCCCGGCGGTCGCCGACGCGGTGTGGAACAGCCGTGTCCTGCACGTCCGTTACCGCCGCTGGGCCGAACCGACCGACGTGGACCGCCGCCTGGAACCGTACGGACTCGTCCTGAAGGCCGGCCGCTGGTACGTCGTCGCGGGCCCCGGCCCGCGCACCTTCCGCGTCGACCAGATCCTCGAACTCACCTCCCCGGGCGAGGAGTTCACCCGCCCTGACGACTTCGACCTGGCCGCGTACTGGGCGGCCTACCAACGCGACTTCCAGGACCGGCTGTTCAGCGCCGAGGCCCTGGTCCGGCTGGCGCCAGGGGTGACCCTGCCGCGAGCGACACCGGTCGGGGCGGCCGACGCCTGGACACTCGCCCGGGTCCCCGTCGAGTCGGCCGACCGCGCCGTAGCCGAATTCCTCCGCCTGGGCACGGACATCGAGGTCCTGGCCCCGCCCGAGCTGCGCGAACACATCGCCCGGACGGTCGCCGAACTGGCCGAAAGATACGGCAACGCCGAGCCGGACGGCGGCCACTGAGAGGGGAATCCGTCCGCCCCGCCCGGGAGGTACCCCCGTGCAGCACCCGCATCGCAGACGCCGTTCCGCCGCGCTGTCGGCACTGACCGCCGCGGCCGCCCTGATCGCCGCCGGCCTGACCGCCCTCACCACGACGACCCCCGCCGAAGCGGCCACCGCCCGCCAGGTCGAAGCCCTGGACCGGGGCGTGGTCAGCGTCCACACCGACGCCGGCAACCTGGTCAGCTGGCGCTGGCTGGGCACCGACCCCGACGACGTCTCCTTCAACGTCTACCGCGCCGGCACCAAGGTCAACTCGACCCCGGTCACGGGCTCCACGAACTACTTCCACTCCGGCGCCCCGGCCCAGGCCGACTACACCGTCCGCGCGATCGTGAACGGCGTCGAACAGGCCGACTCGGTCCACGCGATCCAGTTCCGCACCGGCTACAAGGACGTCCCGATCACCCCGCCCGCCGGCGGCACCACCCCCGACGGCGTCTCCTACTCCTACGAGGCCAACGACGCCTCCGTCGGCGACCTCGACGGCGACGGCCAGCTGGACTTCGTCCTCAAGTGGCAGCCCACCAACGCCAAGGACAACTCCCAGTCCGGCTACACCGGCGACACCATCCTCGACGGCATCAAACTCGACGGCACCCGCCTGTGGCGCGTCGACCTGGGCCGGAACATCCGCTCCGGCGCCCACTACACCCAGTTCCAGGTCTACGACTACGACGGCGACGGCAAGGCCGAGGTCGCCATGAAGACGGCGGACGGCACGGTCGACGGCACCGGCGCCGTGATCGGCAGCGCCTCGGCCGACTACCGCAACTCCAGCGGCTACATCCTCTCCGGCCCCGAGTACCTGACCATGTTCAACGGCCAGACCGGCAGGGCGATGGGCACCGTCGACTACGTCCCCGCACGCGGCACGGTCTCCTCCTGGGGCGACTCCTACGGCAACCGCGTCGACCGCTTCCTCGCCGGCACCGCCTACCTGGACGGCGCCCGCCCCTCCCTGATCATGGCGCGCGGCTACTACACCCGCACGGTCATCGCCGCCTGGGACTGGCGGAACGGCGCCTTCACCCGCCGCTGGACCTTCGACACCAACTCCTCCACCAACACCGGCAAGGGCTACGACGGCCAGGGCAACCACCAGCTCGCCGTCGCGGACGTCGACGGCGACGGCAAGGACGAGATCGTGTACGGCTCGATGGCCGTCGACGACAACGGCTACGGCCTGTGGACCACCAAGAACGGCCACGGCGACGCCCTGCACGTCGGCGACCTCGACCCCGCCCGCCCCGGCCTGGAGGAGTTCAAGGTCGACGAGGACAGCTCCAAGCCGTCCTCCTGGATGGCCGACGCCAGGACCGGCGAGATCCTCTGGTCCACCGACCCCAACGGCGACAACGGCCGCGGTGTCTCCGGCGACATCTGGGCGGGCAGCGCGGGCGCCGAGTCCTGGTCCTCCCACGCCGACGGCGTCCGCAACCCGCAGGGCACCATCGTCGCCACCCGCAAGCCCTCCAGCACCAACTTCCTCTCCTGGTGGGACGGCGACCCGGTCCGCGAACTCCTCGACGACACCCACATCGACAAGTACGGCACCTCCGCCGACACCCGTCTGCTGACCGGCTCGGGTGTCCACTCCAACAACAGCACCAAGGCGACCCCGTCCCTCTCCGGCGACATCCTCGGCGACTGGCGCGAGGAGGTCGTCTGGCCCACGACCGACAACACCGCCCTCCGCATCTACTCCACCCCCTACGAGACCACCACCAAAATCACCACCCTCCTCCACGACACCCAGTACCGCACCGCCCTGGCCTGGCAGAACACGGCCTACAACCAGCCCCCGCACCCGAGCTTCTTCATCGGCGACGGGATGACGACGGCACCTCGGCCGTCGGTGTACACACCCTGAAACGAAAGAGGGCGCGTGCCCGGTGCGGCACGCGCCCTCGGTTGTCAGGCGGCCGTGCAGGTCTGGTCGCCCAGCTTGAATGCGGTGGGTTGGGTGTTGGTGCCGGTCCAGGTGCCGGTGAAGCCGAAGGACACCGAGGAGCCGGCGGCCACCGTGCCGTTCCAGCTGACGTTCTTGGCGGTCACGGCCGCGCCGGACTGGGTCCAGTCGGCGTTCCAGAGCTGCCCGACGGTCTGGCCGTTCGGGAAGGACCAGCCGAGGGACCAGCCTGTCCAGGAGGTGGCGCCGGTGTTGGTGAGCCGGACGTCCGCCTGGAAGCCGCCCGTCCACTGGTTGGTGATGGTGTAGGCGACCGTGCAGGCGCCGGTCGGGGTCGGGTCCGTGCCTCCGCCGCCGCCTCCGCCTCCGCCGGTGTCCGAGGTGTCGCCGTAGATCACGCCACGGCCGTTCGTAGAGACGTACACCCGCCCGTACACCCGTGGGTCACCGGTGATGGCCGCGCCCGTCCAGCCCCACTGGTGGGCGTCGTCGTTGACGCGGGTCCAGGTGGAACCCTGGTCCGTGGAGCGGAAGATGCCCCGGACACCGCCGATCTCGGCGCTGGTGTACAGGGTTTGGTACGAGGCTCCCGGCGCCGCCTTGCCGAAGCCGATCGTGTCGGCCTGGTCGACATTCGCGAGCTTGGTGAAGGTCGTGCCGCCGTTCGTCGAGTGCCAGAGGCCGTAGGCGCCGCCCGTCGCACCGCCCGCCAGCCATACGTCGCCCTTCGTCCCCGGCAGCGCCTTGAACCGCACGCTGTCCCCGCTCGGCAATCCGGTCGCGGCGGACGCCGTGAAGGTCGCGCCGCCGTCCGAACTGACATAGAACGTGCCTGACTTGAAGCCGTAGAAGGTCTTGGGGTCCACGCGGTCGGACTCCACGACCGCGCCCGCCGGGATGCCGCTCGACGCCGACCAGGACGAGCCGAAGCCCGTGGTGTACTGCACGCCGGCGCCCGCCGGGCTCCACACGAACCGGCTTCCGTCGGCGCCCGCGGCGACCGTGCCGCCACCGCTCACCCCCGAAGGATCCGTCCCCGCGAACCAGTTGGCCCCGTTGTCCGTCGAGAACGCGATGTGCGGCCCGGAGTCCAGATTGCCCACCCGGACCACCGTGTTCGGGTTCGACTCCGCGAAGTCCAGGCTCGTGGTCGTCGTGAACGTCGGGGACGTGTACATCATCGACGGGACCTTGGTGAGGTCCGTGTGCCGGAAGCCGCCGATGTCACCCAGGGCGCTGAAGAGCTGGGCCCCGCCGGACGGGGGAGCGGCCAGGTCGTTCACCGAGGTCTCCTCCAGCCCCCGCACCATGGGCTTCACCGTGAACTGGCCGCCGCTGTCCCACTTCGTGAGGTCCTCGGTGCCGTACAGCGTCGCCCCCGTCCCGTACATCATCCGGTCCGAGTTGAACGGGTCGATCTCCAGCGACTCCGTCATCCACCCCAGTTTCGGAGTCTGTTCGGGCGGCGACGGGTTCGCGCCGAAGGTCAGCCAGGGGGAGGACGAGACGTCGATCGTGTAGCGGTTCGAGCGGTTCGGGTACGACGTGTAGTCCCAGGCCTTCGTCCAGGTCGCCCCGCTGTCCGTGGAGCGGAAGAGCTGGGTGTCCGGCCACCAGGAGCTGTAGGCCGTCGCCATCACCGTCCCGGGATGCTGCCGGTCCACCGTCAGGCCGCTGAACCCGTAGTAGGTGTCGGCCTCCGTGACCGGGCTGATGTTCGTCCAGGCGCCGGTCGCCGTCGCGTACCGCCAGAGCTGGCCCTTGCCGCCGTCGTACGGGCCGCCCTTGTCGCTGTAGGCGAGGTAGAGGTAGCCGTTCTTCGCGTCCAGGACGCCCTTGTGGGCGAGGTACCCGGTGGGCTGGCCGGCCAGCCGGGTCCAGGTCGTGCCCGCGTCCGTCGAGCGGTACACCGCGTTGTCCTTGTCGGCGACCCCGACGTAGATCGTCTTCGTCGCCGTGCCCGCCGTGCCCGTCGACTCGTCGAAGGTGACCCACACGATGCCCTGGTTGTCCGAGGCGTAGCCGGTGGTGTCGGTCGAATCCTGCACGTAGTTACCGACGTTGGGGAAGTTCGTGACCTGCGACCAGGTCACCCCCGAGTCCGTCGACCGCCACAGCCCCTTGCCGCTCGGCGCGCCCAGGTACAGCACGCTGTCCTTGTTCGGGTCGATCGCCAGCCGCTCGCCCATGCCCCGGCCCGGCATGTTGCCGCCCAGCTTGAAGGGCAGATCGGTCTTCTGCCAGCTGGCGCCCCGGTCGGCGGAGCGCAGCACCGCGCCGTTCGTCGGGTCCCAGCTGTTGGTGTACGTCCCGACGGCCGCGTACACCTTGTCCGGGGCGACCGCGTCGGAGGCCAGGCTCACCACACCCGTGTGCCCCCACTCGTCCCAGCCGACCGAGTCCAGCAGCGGCGTCCAGGTCTTCGTCGACTCCGACCAGCGGTAGGCCCCGCCGATGTCGGTGCGGGCGTAGGCCAGGTTCTTCTCGGTGCGGTTGAAGACGATCCCGGGGACGAATCCACCGCCGTCGATCCGGGCGTTGTTCCAGGTGTAGGTGTCGGCGGCGAGCGCCGCCCGAGGGGCGGCGGCGAGCGCGGGCGGGGTGCCCGCGAGCAGACCGGCCGCGAGAGCCAGCACGGCCGTGAGAATGCGGGTTCTTCGCACGGGGTTCCTTTCCGGAGGGGCAAGCGCTTTCTGCCGGGTGTGAGAGATGCCGGGCGACCCCCTGTGCGGGCGGGGATCGCCCGGCGGTCGGCCCCACCGTCAGGTGGCGGGACCACGCACGCGGAACTCTTTCGGACGGCTCCTCGGGAGAGACGGTGCCCACAGCGCCCCGTCAGGGGCGCGGGACTGCGTTTGATATGCGGCTACCGCCGCGCGGGCGCGACCAGCCACAACGGACCCGCAGCCAAACCACGGCCCCACCCGCGGAGCGCCCGGCGGGGGCTATTCGAGAAGCTCCGCGTACGACCCCATGGCCAGGGCGATGTCCGCCTGGGCCCAGAACCGGTGATACGTGAAGACGGGCGCGGCCCCGCCCGCCAGATAGCTCTGGATCTTCGACCAGGCAGGGTCGTTCTTGTAGAAGGACCGCAGCGAGGCGAACGTCGACGACGAGTTGACCGCGTCCCCGTTCGGCATGGTCCCGCTCCACCCGCTCGGGACGTACACGGCGTCCCCGAACCGGTTGTAGTCGGCCCGCGTCTCCGGCACCGCGATCCCCAGGCTGTCCTGGTAGTGACCCCACATGCCGTCGAGCAGCGCCTTGGCCGTCGACTTCGCCGTCGCGTCACCGGACTTGGCGGCGTAGTACGTCAACGTCTTGGCGTACGCGGCCGCCACGCCCACGTCGTTCGTGTAGTCGGCGACGGTGACATGAAGTCCGCTGTTGGAGCCGGGACTCGACGCGTTCCAGGTGTCGGGCTGCCCCGACCACTGGAGCGTCGACGGGATGAGATACGTGCCGTCGGGGTTGATCGTGGTCTTGGACAGCGCCCACGCCACCCACTTGTCGAGGATCGCCTTGGCCGTCGCGTTCCCGGTCTGCTGGTAGTACTCGGCGACCCGCTCCATCGACCAGGCCTGGAAGCCGAACCACTGGTTGGACGGCGGGTCGTGGTACACCGGCTCCCAGTCGTAGTACATGCCGTAGAACGTCGACGTACCGGACGGCGGGCTCGCGTACCGCCCCTGCCAGCTGTTGGTCGCGCCACCGGCGATCGCACCCTCGGACGACTGCAGCCAGCGGTAGAACTCCAGCTGCCGGGTCAGGGACGTGCCCCAATCGGTCGCCCCGGTGGCCGACTTGGGCTTCAGGTCGGCGTACGAGCTGAGCGCGTACGCGGCGAGCGGGTTCTGATAGCCGCCGTGCACATGGCTCGACCCGATCCGCCAGGCCCAGCCCGCGCTGGTGTCGGTCGCCCCGCCCCACGCGTAGTACCAGGACAGCAGATAGTCCGAGGCGTCCTTGCCGGTGCCGGCCGCGCAGGTCGTCGGGCCCACACAGTTGCCGATCTTCTTGAAGTACTTGTCGTACATGGCGTAGCGCAGATAGTCGCCCATCTTCGCCGCCTTGCCGACGGTGGCGGAGACGTCGCCGCCCTTGCCCTGCTCCTTCGCCCACACGTCCGCCCAGTACGCGGCCTGCACCGCACGCGCGTCGGCGTCCGGGGCGTCCGTGTACTTCCACTGCTTGGCGTAGGACGAGTCGCCCGTGAACAGGTCCAGGTAGCCGTTGGTGCCGCCGTACTTGAAGGCGTCGCAGGTCGGCTGCGGAACCGTCTCCCACACCGACTCCTGCGCACCGCGCTGGAAGGTGTTGATGTACGACGGCCCGTCGGCCGTCGGCCCCGCCTCGCAGCCGCCGCCCGGCGTGTCACCGTAGCCGTACACGTTGTCGACGTCCTGCAGCCAGTGCATGCCGTAGACGTCGTCCGTGCCGTACGCGGACTTCAGCTCGGCGGCGATCGGGTCCGAGCCCACCGACACCGAGGTGTCCAGCTTCGCCGGGTACTCGTTCGGGGTGTCCAACTCGGGGGCGTAGGTGGCCGGTTTGGACGCGTTGTAGAAGGAGTTGGTCGGCTGGTCGGCGTGGGTCGGGATCATGTACTTCTCCATGAGGGCCCACGCGCCGTTGAACTTGGACCAGTCACCGGTGACCTTGCCGTACATGGCCTGCAGCCAGAGAAGGTAGCTGTAGGCCTCGGAGGTGGTCTCGTGGCCCTGGTCGGGGGCCTCGACGATCAGCGTCTCGACCGAGTGGTAGGGGATGCCCTCGGGGGAGAAGTAGCCGTTCGCCGGGTTGGTGATCTTCCCGTAGAGATCCAGGAAGCGTGCGTCGTACGCCTTCGACGCGGCCAGTTCCGTCACGGTGACCGTCGCGCCGGTGTAGCCGGTCGCGGACGCCGTGAAGGTCGCGGTGCCGGTGCCGGAGGAGTCCGCCGCGATGGTCACGTTCTGCGCGGTGCTCCAGTTGGACGGCGTGAACGTCAGCGACGAACCGGCGCTCACCGATAGGCCGGTGTTGCCGCTCGCGCGGGCCACGGACACCGTCACACTGGCGCTCGGCTGCTTCGACAGGCTCACCCCGAAGGTGCCCGTCGCACCCTGCTGGATGCCCAGCTGGGTCGGCGAGGCCACCAGCGCGGGACCCGAGGCGACCGTGATGCCCACCGGTGTCGAGGACGCGGACGCGCCGAGGCTGTCGTACGCCTTCGCCACCAGAGAATGACTGCCCACGGTCAAACTGGAGACCGAGAGCGAGTACGGCGACGACGTGTCGGTCCCCAGCAGGGTGGTGTCGTCGTAGAACTCCATCTTGCTGATCGTCGCGCCGTCGGCCGCCGCCGCGGTCGCCGCCAGCGGCACCGCGTCGCCCTGGGTGTACACCGCGCCCGCGGCCGGGCTGGTCAGCACGGTGACCGGGGGCTGGTGCGCGCCGGCGCAGGTGGTGCCGTTGACCGCGAAGCTCGTCGGGGCCGCGTTGCTTCCGGTGTACGAGAACTGCGCGCCCGTCGACACGGCGGCGCCCGCCGCGATCGTGCCGTTGTACGACGCGTTCTGCACCGTGATCGAGGTGCCGGACTGGGACCAGGTGCCGTTCCAGCCGTTCGACAGCTTCTGGTTGCCCGTGTACGCGTACGTCAGCGTCCAGCCGCTGATCGCGTCCGTACCGCGGTTGGTGATCGTGAGGTCGGCGGTGAAGCCGGTGCCCCAGTCGTTGGTCTTGTAGTCGACGCTGCACTGGACCGTCGCCGCCTGGGCGGGAGTCGTTCCGGTGGCGAGCATCGACAGCGGCAGGGCGAGGGCGGCGACGACCGCCGTCCACAACCGGCGCACGGCTCTGCGCCGTCGCCCGGTACCTCCGGGATGTGCGGGATGCATGTGCTGGTTCCTCCTTGCGCCTGCGGCTCGGGGGAGAAGTCAAGGCTTGAACCAGTGGGAGCGCTCCCATAGTGGAGACGTGGCATGGTGCGGTCAAGGCAGTTGAAGAGTCGAAAAGATTCGACGGAGCCCCCTGGAGAAAAGTCAAGCAACTCCCCTGTTCTTTGCAGTCGCTTGGCGCTACCTTCCTTCGCACCAGTGGGAGCGATTCCGTTCAGTCGACGCGTCCGTCACGACGCGCCCGAGCTGCAAGGAGTCGCTCATGCGACACCCCCCGCGTTCAGTTCTTTTAGCCGTCACCGGTGCGGTCGCCCTCGTCGGGTCCGCGCTGGTACCGGTGGTGTCGGCGTCCGGTGCGACGCCGGCGTGCACGGTGCAGTACACGGTCACCAGCCAGTGGGACACCGGCTTCCAGGGCTCCGTGACCATCACCAACAACATGGCCGCCATGACCAGTTGGAGCCTGGGCTTCGACTTCGCGAACGGCCAGAAGGTCACCCAGGGCTGGAGCGCCAAGTGGTCCCAGTCCGGTACGACGGTCACCGCGGCGAACGAGAGCTGGAACGGCTCCCTCGCCACCGGCGCGAGCGTCAGCGCCGGGTTCCTCGGCTCCTGGTCGGGGAGCAACGCCGTACCGACGGCCTTCAGGCTCAACGGCACGACCTGCAACGTGGACACGGAGCCGACTCCGACTCCGACGCCCACCGAGCCGCCCGCCACCGGGTCGGCCCCGGCCCTGCACGTCTCCGGCGCCAAGCTGGTGGACGCCGAGGGCACCGCCCACCGGCTGCTCGGCGTGAACCGCTCCGGCGGCGAGTTCATGTGCGTGCAGGGCTACGGGATCTGGGACGGCCCGGTCGACGACGCGGCGATCAAGGCGATCGCCGACTGGAAGGCCAATGCCGTCCGCATCCCGCTCAACGAGGAGTGCTGGCTCGGCCTGTCCAACGTCAAGTCCGAGTACGGCGGCGCCAATTACATCAACGCCGTCAAGGACCTGGTGGCCCGCGTCGAGTCGTTCGGCATGACACCGATCCTGGAACTCCACTGGTCCTACGGCCAGTACACCGGCAACTCGGCCGGCTGCTCCGACGTGCACGCCACCTGCCAGAAGCCGATGCCGGACGCCCAGTACACCCCGTCGTTCTGGTCCTCGGTGGCCGGTACCTTCAAGGACGACCCGGCGGCCGTGTTCGACCTGTTCAACGAGCCGTACCCGGACCGGGCGACCTCGACGACCACCCAGGCCTGGGAGTGCTGGCGCGACGGCGGCACCTGCTCCGGGATCGGCTACCAGGTCGCCGGCATGCAGGACCTGGTGGACGGCATCCGGGGCGCCGGCGCGAAGAACGTCATCATGATCGGCGGGCTCGCGTACTCCAACGACCTCAGCCAGTGGCTGACGTACAGGCCCACCGACCCGGCCGGCAATCTCGTCGCCGCGTACCACGTCTACAACTTCAACACCTGCGCCAGTGAGAGCTGCTGGAACTCCACCCTGGCCCCGGTCGCGGCCCAAGTGCCGCTGGTCGCCGGGGAGATCGGCGAGAACACCTGCTCGCACGCCTTCGTGGACCAGGTCATGAAGTGGTTCGACGACCGCGGTCTCTCCTACCTGGGCTGGACCTGGAACACCTGGGACTGCTCCTCCGGCCCCTCCCTGATCTCCGACTACAGCGGTACGCCCACGGCGTACGGCGCCGGACTGCGCGACCACCTGCGGGCGATCAACCCGTAGGCACGCCCACCGAGGAAGTCCCACCCGAGAAGTTCCATCGAAGAAGAAGGAACCCGCACTCATGAGTCGTACCAGAACAGCGGTACTCGCCGCCCTGGCGCTCGTCGCCGGGGTGTCCGGGCCCGCGGTCGCCGTGACCCCGTCCTCCGAGGCGGCGATCTCCGCGATCCCCTGCACCGTCGACTACAAGATCCAGAACGACTGGGGCTCCGGCTTCACCGCCGCCGTCACCGTCACCAACAACTCGGCGGCGAAGTCGAGTTGGGCGGTGAAGTGGTCGTACGCCGGGAACCAGCAGGTGACCAGCTACTGGAACAGCAAGATCGCGCAGAGCGGCACCGCCGTGACCGCGAGCAACGAGACCTACAACGGCACCCTGGCGACCGGCGGTTCGGTCAGCTTCGGGTTCAACGGGTCGTACACCGGGACGAACGCGATCCCGACCGCCTTCACCCTCGACGGCGTCACCTGCAACGTCGACGACGGCAGCGGCAGCGGCGGGGGCAACGGCGGCGGCTCCGGGACCCGTGTCGACAACCCGTACTCCGGCGCCAAGGTGTACGTGAACCCGGAGTGGTCGGCGAAGGCCGCCGCCGAGACGGGCGGCAGCCGGATCTCCAACCAGCCCACCGGCGTCTGGCTCGACCGGATCGCCGCGATCAACGGCACCAGCACCAGCATGGGGCTGCGCGCCCACCTCGACGCGGCGCTCGCCCAGAAGGGCAGCGGCGAGGAAGTCGTCCAGCTGGTCGTCTACGACCTTCCGGGCCGGGACTGCGCGGCCCTCGCCTCCAACGGCGAACTCGGCGCGACGGAGATCGACAAGTACAAGACGCAGTTCATCGACCCGATCGCGGCGATCCTCTCCGACAGCAAGTACGCCTCGCTGCGGATCGTCACCACCATCGAGATCGACTCGCTGCCCAACCTGGTCACCAACACCGGCAGCCGGGCCACCGCCACCGCCAACTGCGACACCATGCTCGCCAACGGCAACTACGTGAAGGGCGTCGGCTACGCGCTCGCCAAGCTCGGCGCGATCCCCAACGTCTACAACTACCTCGACGCCGGCCACCACGGCTGGCTCGGCTGGGACGACAACTTCGCCCCGGCGGCCACCCTGTTCAAGCAGGCGGCCACCAGCGAGGGCGCGACCGTCGACGACGTGGCCGGCTTCATCACCAACACGGCCAACTACAGCGCCCTGAAGGAGAACAACTTCACCATCAACGACTCGGTGAACGGCACCTCCGTCCGCCAGTCCAAGTGGGTCGACTGGAACCGCTACGTCGACGAACTCTCCTTCGCGCAGGCCTTCCGCACCCAGCTGGTCTCGGTCGGCTTCAACTCCGGCATCGGCATGCTGATCGACACCTCCCGCAACGGCTGGGGCGGCAGCGCCCGTCCGGCCGGCCCCGGCCCGACGACCAGCGTGGACGCGTACGTCGACGGCGGCCGCTACGACCGCCGGATCCACGTCGGCAACTGGTGCAACCAGGCCGGAGCCGGCCTCGGCGAGCGCCCGCAGTCCAGCCCGGCGACCGGGATCGACGCGTATGTGTGGATGAAGCCGCCGGGGGAGTCCGACGGGTCCAGCAGCGCCATCCCGAACGACGAGGGCAAGGGGTTCGACCAGATGTGCGACCCGACGTACACGGGCAACGCCCGCAACGGGAACAGCATGTCGGGTGCGCTGCCGAACGCGCCGCTGTCGGGGCACTGGTTCTCGGCGCAGTTCCAGCAGCTGATGGCGAACGCGTACCCGCCGTTGTCGTAAGCGCCGAGTGAGGTCGGATTGAGGCTGCGGGACGGTTTGTGGCTGGTCGCGCAGTTCCCCGCGCCCCTATGGGGCGCGGGATTCCGCCGGGGTCAGTCCTTCAGGCCCCGGCGGACCGCGATCTCTACCGGTGAGTGGTTGCCGTCCGGGCGGTCCAGCTCCAGTGGTGCGTTCAGGTACAGCGGGGGCTGGGCCAGGAAGCGGGGGCGGGTGCCGTGGTGCGGCTGGGCGGCGTGGACCAGGAAGGGGTGGCAGAGGTAGACGTCGCCCGGGTGTCCGGTGGCGTACGCGAGCGGGCGGTGCGCGGAGGCCGCGTCGACCTTCTGGCCGAGCTGGTGGAGGGTGGCGCCCTGCTCGCCGTACGGCTCCAGGATCCGTGGCACGTCCAGGTGCGAGCCGACCCGGATGCGGGTCGGCGCGTCCTCCTCGGTCACCTCGCTGAACAGGAACAGCATCAGCAGGGCCCGCTCACGGGACCACAGGTTGGCGTACCAGTCGCTGGCGCCCTCCGGCATGAAGCTGGTGTCGATGTGCCAGCCCGCGTCGTCCGGCTCCTCCTCGTGCGGGAACCGCAGCGGGAAGGCGCCCAGCGAATAGCGTGGATCCCAGCGGCGCTCACCGACCAGCAGGTCGAACGCGTCGTGCAGGGCCTGGGAGTTGGGGGCGGCGGCGAACGGGCCGTCCGCCTTGCCGCCCACCCAGACCACCGGATCCTTCCAGGTGCCCGGGTCCTCGGGGTCGTATCCCGTCTCCCGCCAGAGCAGCCGGGCGCACCCCTCGGCGACGCGCGCCGGGAACGCGCCCTTGATCTTCACGAAACCGTCGGTCAGGAAGCGCTCGACCAGCTCGTCGTCCATGCGGCCATCGTGGCCCCGCCGCCTTGCCGTACGCATCCGGTTTTTTGCCGCACCGGCAACAGGACTGGCCTCCGGCCGGTGCGTCGGCGCACGCTGGCGGCATCCGGACGAGAGGCTGAGCCCATGGCGCACGACCACCACCAGCACGACGAGAACCAGACCCGCAAGCACACCCACGATCACTCCCACACGGACATCGACTGGGCCGAGATGGCCGGCCACCTGGAGTCGCAGGCGGAGCTCTTCGCCCCCCTCTACGAGAACGCCCTGGGCTGGCTCGGCAAGGAGGTCACCGAGCCGGGACTGATCGTCGACCTGGGCAGCGGGCCCGGGGTGGTGTCGTGTCTGTTCGCCGAGGTCTTCCCGGGGGCGCGGGTGCTGGCCGTGGACGGCAGCGAGCCGCTCCTCGACCGGGCCAGGGCCCGTGCCGAGCGTCTGGGCGTGGCCGACCGCTTCGGTGTGCTCGCCGGTGAACTTCCGGGCGTGCTAAACGAGTTGGACTACCCGGCGGATCTGCTCTGGGCCGGGCACAGCCTGCACCACCTCGGCGACCAGCGGGCCGCGCTCACCGCCTTCGCCGAGCGGCTGGCCCCCGGCGGCACGCTGGCCATCCTGGAGGGCGGCCTGCCCAGCCGTTTCCTGCCCCGGGACATCGGCATCGGCCGGCCCGGGCTGCAGGCGCGGCTGGACGCGCTGCTGGAGGGGTGGTTCGAGCAGATGCGCACCGACCTGCCCGGCTCGGTCACCGAGGCCGAGGACTGGCCCGCGCTGCTCGGCTCCGCCGGGCTCAAGTACACCCGCAGCCGCAGCTTCCTCATTGACCTGCCCGCCCCGGCCTCCGACCGGGCCCGTGCCTACGCCACCGAGATCTTCTCCCGGCTGCGGGACACGGTCGGCGAGGACCTCGACGCCGAGGATCGCACCACCCTGGACCGGCTCCTCGACCCGTCCGACCCGGCGAGCCTGCAGCGCAGGTCGGACCTGTTCGTCCTCGGGGCCCGGACGGTGCACACGGCCGTGCGGCCCGCTTGACCGGTCGGCTGCAGGTGCCGTGGTGGCCGTCGTGCGGCTGCGGCGCCGTCGTGGCTGGTCGCGCCCACGCGGCGGTAGCCGCACAGGCAATACAGCACCGCTCCCCTTTGGGGTGCTCCTAAGCAGCGGCGTGCGTACACGCTCACCCGTCCCCCGTGCACCGAACGCGTCCCGCACTCCTCGAAGTGTTCGGCGAGGGACCGTACCCGGCGGCGCACCCGGGAATCGCCACCGCGACGAAGCCCGCCGATCCACGCCACCTGCGCCGACTGCCGCATGCCTGCCCTCCGTGCCGTACCGCGACGCCTGCGGTGCTTGACATCGAGAGCGCTCGAAGTGATGGACTCCGTCGATCACCGAGCAACAGGGGGACCTCATGACCGACTCTCCGGTCGCACTCATCACCGGCGGCGGCAGCGGTATCGGCGCCGCCGTCGCCCGCCAACTGCTCGACGCCGGGCACCGGGTGGCGGTGACCGGCCGGGGCGAGCGGCGGTTGCGCGCCTTCGCCGAAGAACTCGGCTCCCCGGAAGGGTTTTTGACGATCGTCGGCAACGCCGCCGAGTACGCCGACGTCGAGGCGGCCGTCGACGGCACGCTCAAGGCGTTCGGCCGGCTGGACACCGTGGTGGCCAACGCCGGTTTCGCCACCCATGACACCGTCGCCGAGGGCGACCCGGCGGGCTGGGCCGAGATGGTCCTCACCAACGTCCTCGGGCCCGCCCTGCTGATCCGTGCCTCGGTCGACCCACTGAAGGAGACCCGGGGCCGGATCGTCCTGGTGGGCAGCGTCGCCGGGTTCGTGAACACGCCCGGCAACCTGTACGGCGCCACCAAGTGGGCGGTCACCGGGCTGGCGGAGAACACCCGCCGTCAGGTCACCGACTTCGGCATCGGCGTCACCCTGGTCGCGCCGGGCCGGGTGGAGACCCCGTTCTGGGACGGCAACGGCCTGCCGCCCGGTCACCTGCTGACCGCCGACCAGATCGCCGACTCGGTGGTGTGGGCGATCCGGCAGCCCGCCGGCGTGGATGTCAACACCATCGTCGTACGACCGCTGGGACAGCCCAACTGACCTGCCCCGACGGCCCGGTACCGTGCGGTACCGGGCCGCCCGCCCTCCCCGGGCCGGTGGGCGGCGGGGGAACCGCCGCGGTCAGTTGTTGGCGAGGAACTGCTTCGCCAGCGAGTCACCGAGGGACACCGCCGCGCTGTGGCTCTCGATGGGGGAGACCTTGGAGTTCTTGAAGAGGATGTAGGTGACGCCGGAGTCGGCGCCGCCGGTCGCCGGGTCGGGGTCGATGCCGAGCGCCTTGGCGGTGGCGTACGAGGCCTCGCCGATGATCTTCGTGGGGCCGGTGTCGCCGACCACCGCGTACTCGACCTTGTTGTTGTAGATGACGGCCACCACGCCGCCGCCCTTGATGCCGGCGCCGGAGTAGTTCCAGATGCTGCTGGAGCTGGGGACCACGACATACGGCAGCGACTCGGCCTTGAGCGCCTTGCCGTCGGACTGGTGGAACGCGGTGTCGTCCTGGTACCAGGGGTCGCGGTCCTCGTTGCAGTTGGTGGTGCGCTGGCCGTCGCAGTCGATGTCCATGTCGGCCTTCCAGAAGACCGCGCCGTTCTTGCCGCAGACCGGGACCGTGGCCGAGGTCTCGTCGTCGGTCTTGTACTTGCCGTTCGATATCTGGGAGCAGGACGTCACCTTGGCGAGCAGGTCCGCCGCGCTGACCGAGCCCTCCTGGGCGGACTTGGGGGTGGCGCCGGACGCGCTCGCGGGGAGCACTCCGGCGGCCAGCAGTGCGGCCCCGGAGGCCGCGGCAAGGGTCAGTGTTCGGATGCGCACTGTGGGGGGTCCCCTTCTGTTAGGAAAGTTTCCTGACCGGGTGCCGTACAAGGTGGACCCGGCTGCATGTCCGCGTCAACCCCTGGGCTGTGAACTCGGGTTTTTGTCGTGCATTGCGACGGTATGGCGCCAGGGCAACACTGGTGGGGCAGGACATTCCGAACATTTACACAGGAGCTGTGTGGGTGTGGGGAAGTGGCTCCGGTGGCTCCTGGGAGGCGAGGGGTCATGTTCGTACGGACGGTGTACGTCACCGGCGATCCGGCGCGGGTCGAAGCCGCCGTCAGGGCGCTGAACAGCGAAGGGCGCAGTCTGCTGGAGGAACGTCCCGAGTACCGGGGCGCGGGCGTCTTCGTCGACCGCGACCTGGGCAAACTGCTCGCGGTGAGCTGGTGGGGTTCCGAGGAGGCCCGGCGCAACAGCGACCAGGTGATGAGCGAGCGGCGCGGGCCGATGCTGGAGCCGTTCGCGGGCACCGTCTCCGTGGAGAACTACGAGGTGGCCGTCTTCCACTCGGTGCAGCCGCCGCGGGCGGGCGGCGGAATGCGGTCCACCAGGGTGGAGTTCGACCCGGCCGACGCCGATCTGTTCGCCGAGACGTTCCGCTCCTCGGCGATACCCCGGCTGGAGGCGTTGCCCGGTTTCGCGCGGTGCTCCGTCTTCCTCGACCGGCGGCGCGGCCGGGGCATGGTCGGCTCGCTCTTCGTGGACCGCGCCTCGATGGCCGCCTCGCGCGGCGGCCAGGCGGCCGCCCGGCGCGCGGACGCCGCCAAGGCGCATGTGACCGTGGTCGGCCTGGAGGAGTTCGAGGTCGTGCACGCGGACGTGCACCCCGACTGACCCGCCCCGCCCCCCCGAGCCGGGAACGCGAACGGCCGTCCCGCCGCCGACGCGGCGGGACGGCCGTTCGCCGGGCGGACTCCCGCTCAGCCGACGTCGAAGGTGGCCGGGTCCGGGCCCAGCCGCCGGTCCTCGTTGAGCGCGCTGATCGCCGCGAGGTCCTCGGTGTCCAGGCTGAAGTCGAACACCTGGATGTTCTCCTTGATCCGGGACGGCGTCACGGACTTCGGGATCACGACGTTGCCGAGCTGGATGTGCCAGCGCAGCACGACCTGGGCCGGGGTGCGGTTGTGCTTCTGCGCGATCGCGACGACCGCCGGCACCTCCAGGAGGCCCTTGCCCGAACCCAGCGGCGACCAGGCCTCGGTGGCGATGCCCTGCTCGTCGTGGAACTCCCGGGCCGCGTGCTGCTGCAGATGCGGGTGCAGCTCGATCTGGTTGACGGCCGGGATGACCGAGGTCTCCGCGAGCAGCCGCTCCAGGTGGTCCGGAAGGAAGTTGGAGACACCGATCGCCTTGACCCGGCCGTCGGCGTACAGCTTCTCGAACGCCTTGTACGAGTCGACGTACTTGCCCCGGGCCGGCAGCGGCCAGTGGATGAGGTAGAGGTCCAGGTAGTCCAGACCCAGCTTCGCCAGCGACGCGTCGAAGGCGCGCAGGGTGGCGTCGTACCCGTGGTCGGCGTTCCAGAGCTTGGTGGTGACGAAGACGTCCTCGCGCGGGACGCCGGAGGCGGCGATCGCCTTGCCGGTGCCCTCTTCGTTGCCGTAGATCGCCGCTGTGTCGATGCTGCGGTACCCGGCCTCCAGCGCCGTGGCGACAGCCCGCTCGGCCTCGTCGTCCGGCACCTGCCACACGCCGAAGCCCAGCTGGGGCATCTCGACGCCGTTGTTGAGGATTTTCGGGGGGACCTTGCTGCTCACGAGCTCTCGATCCTTAGGTTGTCGACAGGTGGTACTCCCATCGTCAACGATCACCGGGCAGGATGCATTCCTGACCGTGGAATCCGCCGGAACTGACCGATGGGTCAGTGCCTGTCGGCGGAGATTGGCCGGAAATGCATCCGACCTTATCGGTCCGGACCATTGACCGCGGCCCGTTCCTGCCGGGACTCTGGTTCGCACCGTCGGACGTATCGCTGAACCCGGTACAGAGATGTGAACCGCTCTCTGGGTTTTCCAGCAGATCCCTGTGAACGCGGCCCCCTGTCTGCGCTCTGAGACCCCCCAACCTCAGGAAAGCAGGTACGCACACCATGAACGAGACGACCTCCGAGGACCGTCAGCCGGAACCCACCGTTCTACAGACATCGGATGAAAAGGTCTGGCGAAGCCCTGGTTACCAGGTGGTGGAGACCGCCCTGGAAGTGACCGGCTACGCCCTCGGCGACCGCTGATCCGCACCATGACCGTCACCACCGTCCATGCCGGGACGGCCGCCGACCCCTGGCCGGTCCCCGAGTTCACCGAACGACTGCGCGCCGTCACCGCCGACCGCTACCACGACCGGCACCCCTTCAACCTGCGCATGCACCGGGGCGAACTGACCCCGGCGGAGCTGCGCCGCTGGATCACCAACCGCTTCCACTACCAGCGGCACATCCCCGTCAAGGACGCCCTGATCCTCGCCAAGTTCGACCGGCCCGAACCGCGCCGCGCCTGGCTGCGGCGCATCCGCGACCACGACGGCACCGCCGACGGCGAGGGCGGCATCGAGCGCTGGCTGCGCCTCGGCGAGGCGGCCGGCCTCGGCCGCGACCAACTCTGGGACAGCTCCCGGGTGCTGCCCGGGGTGCGCTTCGCGGTCGAGGGGTACGTCACCTTCTGCCGGCTGCGCCCCGCGCTGGACGCGGTCGCCGCCTCCCTCACGGAGCTGTCCGCGCCCGGCCTGATGCGCACCCGCGTCGCCGCCTTCGAACACCACTACCCGTGGATCGACCCGGCCGGCCTCGCCTACTTCCGCACCCGCGTCGACCAGGGCGCCCGGGACGGCGAGGAGGCCCTCGCCCTGGTCCTGGAGTGGGCCCGCACCCGCGCGGAACAGCAGCGCGCGCTCGCCGCGCTCGCCTACAAGTGCGAGGTGCTCTGGGCCCTCCTGGACGCCGTGGACCGGGGGGACACCCGGGGCTGGAGCGACACCCCGGACGGAGGCGGGCCATGACCTGGCGGCCCGTCCTCGCCCGCACGGCCGTCCTGCGCCACGACCGGGTGCGCGGCACCGACCTGTTGCTGCTGCCCGAGCGTGTGGTCGTACTGCACGGCCGGGCGGGCGGGGTGCTCCGGCTCTGCGACGGCAGCCGGGCGGTGCCGGACATCGTCGCCGAACTGGCCACGGCGTTCCCGGGCGCCCCGGTCGCCACCGAAGTCCCCGAGTTCCTCTCGGCGTTGAGGAGGGAGGGCTGGCTGCGATGACAGCCGCCGCGGAACCGCCTGAACCACGCGAACCCCCCGCCCTGCCGGCGGGGCGCGAACCACCGGAGCCGCCGGCGGCGCGCAAACCATCGGAGCCGTCGGCGGGGCGTGAACGACCGGAGCCGCCCGGACTGTCTGCGCCTCCCGGACTGTCTGCGCCCCCCGAGCCGCCCTGGGCGTTGCTCGCCGAGCTCACCCATGCCTGTCCGCTGCGCTGCGGCTATTGTTCGAACCCCGTCCGACTGATCAGTCGGTCAGCCGAGCTGACGTCCGGGGAATGGGCGGAGGTGTTCCGGAGCGCCGGTGAGCTGGGTGTCGTCCAGACCCATCTGTCCGGCGGCGAGCCGCTGCTCCGGCGCGATCTTCCGGAACTGGTGGCCGCCGCCGACAGCGCGGGCCTGCACACCCAGCTGGTCACCAGCGGGGTCGGGCTCGGCGAGCGGCGGCTGGCCGGGCTGGTCGGCGCCGGACTGCGCGGGGTGCAGCTGTCCGTGCAGCACGCGGAGCCGACGGCCGCCGAACGCATCGCGGGCGCCCGCTCGTTCGCGGCCAAGGAGCGTGCCGCCCGGCTGATCCGGGCGACGGGACTGCCGTTCGGGCTGAACGTCGTCCTGCACCGGGGCAACCTCGACGCCGTCGACGACCTGATCGCGCTCGGGGTGTCCTGGGGCGCGGACCGGATCGAGCTGGCCAACACCCAGTACCACGGCTGGGCCGCCCGCAACCGGGCCGCCCTGCTGCCGCTGCCCGGCCAGGTGGAGCGGGCCAGGGCGACGGTCCTGCGCTGGCGCGAACGGCTCGACGAACCTGAGCTGATCTGGGTCGCCCCCGATCTCCTCACCGGCACCGCGAAGCCCTGCATGGGCGGCTGGGGCCGGATCTCGCTCACCGTGACCCCCGACGGCACGGTCCTGCCCTGCCCGGCCGCGGCCACCCTGCCCGGCCTCGACCCACCGAACGTACGGGAGCGTGAACTCGCCTGGATCTGGCGGGAGTCGAAGGCCTTCAACGCCTACCGGGGCGAGTCCTGGATGCGCGAGCCCTGCCGGGGCTGCGCCCTGCGCACCACCGACTTCGGCGGCTGCCGCTGCCAGGCGTACGCGCTCACCGGCGACGCCCGCAACACCGACCCGGCCTGCCGGCACGCCCCCGCCCACCACCTCGTACCCCTGCGGCGGACCTCCGCTGCCGCCGCCCACCGAGAAGGAGGACCATGAAACGCCTGCGAGCCGCCGCGCTCACGGCCGTCGCACTCACCACCGCCACCCTGGCCGTGCTCCCCGCGGCCGTACCCACGCCCGCCGTCGCCGCACCCGCCGTCTCCGCCGCGCCCCGACCGGCCGCCGCCCCCGACTGGTCCACCGCGGTCGTCGACTCCACCATGGCCCGCTACACCCCGGCCACCATCGGCGGCTGGTCCTACCCCGTCGGCCTCTACCTCTACGGCCAGTACCTCACCTACAAGCGCACCCACGACCCCCGCTACCTCACCTACATCAAGAGCTACGTCGACCGGTTCGTGAAGAGCGACGGCTCGATCGACCAGTCCTTCAACAGCCTGGACAGCATGCAGGCCGGCCGCCTCCTGGTGATCCTGCACCACGAGACCGGCCAGGACCGCTACCGCAAGGCGGCGAAGAAGATCCGCGACCGCCTGGACACCTACCCGCGCACCGCCGACGGCGGCTTCTGGCACGCGGACAACTCCAGCCGCGCGCACCAACTCTGGGCGGACGGCGTCTACATGGTGAACCCGTTCCTCGTCGAGTACGGCAAGGAGTTCGGGGACGGCGCGTACACCGACGACGAGGCGGCCAAGCAGCTCGCCGTCTACGGCGGCCACCTCCAGGTCGCGAACGGCCTGCTCAAGCACGCCTACGACGAGTCGAGGACGGCGAGCTGGGCGGATCCGGCGACCGGGCTCGCGCCCGAGCACTGGTGCCGTGCCGTCGGCTGGTACGCGATGGCGATCGTGAACGTGCTGGACGCGGTCCCGGCGAACCAGCCCCGGCGTCCCCAACTCCTCTCGATCTTCCGCAAGTTGGCGGCGGGCCTGGAGAAGTACCAGGACCCGGCGACCGGCCGCTGGTTCCAGGTGATCGACAAGGGCGGCCGGAGCGACAACTGGACCGAGACCTCCTGCTCCAGCATGTTCACCTACGCCCTCTCGCGCGGCGCCCAGCAGCACTACCTCGATGCGCACTACGCGGACGTGGCCCGCCGGGGCTACCAGGGCGTGCTCGCGAAGCTGTCGGTCGGCGCGGACGGCCGCACCGAGCTGGCCGACATCTCCGTCGGCACCAATGTCGGCGACTACGCGTACTACGTCGCCCGCACCCGGGCCACCAACGACTTCCACGGCCTCGGGGCCTTCCTGATCATGAACGAGCAACTGCGAGGAGATGTAGTGTCATGAGCACAACATCCAGAAGGGCGGTGCTCGGGGCCGCGCTCGCCGGTGCCGCGGGAGCGGCCGTCGGGCTGCCCGCGACCACCGCACACGCCGCGTCCTGGCAGCTCAAGTGGCAGCCGTCGGCGAGCGGTGACGGACTCGGCGCCTTCGAGACCGTCGAGGACGACCGCGCCGACTCCCACCCCGCCGGACACCCGCACATCTTCGCCACGGGCAACAACTGGCGCTTCAACATGCACACGGTCGACCGCGACACCTCGACCGACCGCCAGCGCCAGGAGGTCACCGGTCTGCGCACGAGTTCCAGCGGCTATCTCAAGTGGAACGAGGGCCAGACCTGGCGGGTCACCTACTCGATGTACATCCCGAGCTCGCTGAAGGCGACCACCACCTTCACGCACATCATGCAGATGAAGCAGCCCGGCAGCGGCACCTCGCCGATCGTCGTGCAGTCCCTGCGGCGGGTGAACGGCAAGCAGACCATCGAGCTGAAACTCGCCATCGACGACATCCTGGTCGGCCGCACCGACCTGGACCCGCTGCACGACAGCTGGACCGACGTCGACTTCCAGATCAAGGTCGGCAACGGCTCGGCGGGTTCGGTCCGCTGGATCCTCAAGTCCGGCGGCTCGACCGTGATCGACGCCTCCAAGACCGGCGTCGACACCTTCCTGGCCGACCGGGTCCGCCCGAAGTGGGGCATCTACCGCTCCCTCGGCGACACCTCCGGCTCCCTGCAGGACACCTACCTCCTGCTCACCAACCTCCGCGGCTACCAACTGGTGTGAGGCACCGTCATATGAAACCCCCCACCGCTCCACGGCACCGCGCTGCCGCGATCGTCCTCTTCGTCCTCGCCGCCGTGCTGGGACTCTCCCACCCGGCGGCCCTCGCCGCCCCGCCCACCGCCCCGCACCCCGCCGCCGTCTTCGACGTGCGGGACTACGGCGCCAAGGGCGACGGCTCCGCCAACGACTCCCCGGCCATCGACAAGGCCGTCACGGCGGCGAACGCGGCGGGCGGCGGCACGGTCCGCTTCACCGCCGGCACCTACAAGTCGAAGAACACCGTCCACATGAAGAGCCATGTGACGCTCCAGCTGGACAAGGGCGCCACCCTCCAGGGCTCCAGCGCCGACACCTACGACAAGGCCGAGTCCAACCCGTACGACGCCTACCAGGACTACGGCCACAGCCACTTCCACGACGCGATGATCTACGGCGACAAGCTCACCGACATCGGGTTCGTCGGCCAGGGCGTCATCGACGGCGCCGGCAACCTGATCACCGGCAACCCGAAGACCGGCGAGGCCGACAAGATCATCTCGCTGACGAGGTGCGACGGCCTGCGCATCGGCGACGGTCTCACGCTCCGCCGGGGCGGTCACTTCGCGGCCCTGATCAACGGCTGCAAGAACGTGACCTCCGACCACCTGACCATCGACACCGCGAGCGACCGCGACGGCTGGAACGTCATCTCCACGACGAACGCCACGATCACCAACGCCACCATCCACGCCAACGACGACGCCCTGGTCTTCAAGAGCGACTACGCGCTCGGCGCCAAGCTCCCCAACGGGCATGTCCGGGTGAGCGATTCGACGCTGGGCGCCAAGTGCTGCAACGCCCTGATGTTCGGCTCCGAGACCTGCGGCGACTTCTCGGACTACCAGTTCGAGAACATCCGCATCGACGGCGCCGACAAGTCCGGCCTCGGCATGGTCTCGATGGACGGCGCGAAGATCTCCGACGTCCACTACCGCGACATCACGATGACCAACGTCCACTCGCCGATCATGGAGAAGATCGGCACGAGGAAACGCTGCGGGAACAGCCCGGGTGTCGGATCGATCAGTGACGTCACGTACGACGACATCACCGCCACCGGCAACAGCCCCTCCTTCAGCCCGACCCTGTGGGGCGAGAGCGGCCACCGCATCAGCGGGATCACCTTCGACCACGTCAACATCACCGTCCCCGGCGGCAACGGCACCATGTCCACCGGCGTGCCCAGCAACGACCCGAACGACTACAACCCCAAGGCCATCGGCACCCGGCCCGCCTACGGCTGGTACCTGCACAACGCCGACCACGTGCAATTCACCGACAGCGGCGTGAAGTTCGCCTCGGACGACGGCCGGCCGGCGCTCATCGCCAACGCGGCGAGCGACCTCCGCCTCACCCGGTTCACCGCGCAGAAGGGCGGCGACTCGCCGTACGACATCGGCCTCCAGGACGTCACCGGAGCCTGCCTGACGGACAGTCACAACACCTCCGGCGGCGCACTGCGCGTCTCCGGCGGCCAGGACTGCACGGCGGCCGCGACCCCGCTCGACCTGGAGAACCCCCGCCAGGACTTCCTCCGCAACTCGGCCGGCGGCCTCTTCCTGCACTGGGGCGAGCGCACCGCGCCCGCGCACACCAGCTGCACCGCCTGGGAGAACGACGTCACCAGCGGCGGCTGGACCCCGGACTACTGGGTGAACGAGGCGCAGAAGCTGCACGCCCAGTACCTGGTCCTCGCCACCTTCCACAGCCGCCTCGGCTACGCCCGCCCCTGGCCGTCCAAGATCCCCGGCTCCTGCGCCACCAAGCGGGACTTCCTCGGCGAGCTGATCACCGCCGCCAAGGCCAAGGGCCTGAAGGTCATCCTCTACATGACCAACGACCCCCAGTGGCACGACGAGGGCGGCCACGAGTGGCTCGACTCGGCCGCCTACTCCGCCTACAAGGGCAAGAACGTCGACCTGACCACCAACGACGGCTTCGGGCAGTTCAGTTACGACAACTTCTTCGAGGTCATGGACCGCTACCCCGACCTCGGCGGCTTCTGGATCGACAACGACAACGCGTACTGGGAGAGCCACGACCTCTACCAGCAGATATACCAGAAGCGCCCGAACTACACCCTCAGCAACAACAACGAAGACACGCCGATCATGGACATGATCAGCAACGAGCAGAAGACCGGCATGACCCCGGCCTACGACTACCCGCAGGCCGTCTACACCGCCCAACCCCGCCTCACCGAGGCCGACTTCAAGCTGCCCGCCACCGGCGCCTGGTGGTACGACGGCTCCAACCCGTCCGTCGACCGCGCGCTCACCCTCGGCCGGCTCATCACCAACGCGGGCTCCTCGGTGAAGGCGCTGATGGCGGAGACCGCCCAGGTCAACGGCAAGTTCCCGAGCAACCAGGCCGCCTTCAACACCTTCGCGAACAGCTACCTCGACCCCATCTGGGAGTCCCTGGGCGCCACCGAGGGCGGCGGTTACATGTACGGCGGCCTCAAGCCCGGCTTCTGGAACGACGGCGCCCACGGCGTCACGACCGTCGCCAAGGCCGATCCGAACCGCCAGTACATCCACGTCCTGACCCCGCCCAGCACCACCACCCTGCGCATCCGCGACAACGGCTACCGCATCGCCGCCGTCACCGACCTCCGCACCGGCAAGGCGGTTTCCTGGTCGCAGTCGGGTGGCGTCCTGACCCTGACCGGCCTCGGCGACTGGGACCCGTACGACACCGTCTTCAAGGTCATCACCGCGGGCCGCCAGGGCATCCTCTCGGGCGTCAAGGTGACCGCGAGCGCCGCCGCGAGCGGTCACGCCGGTTCGGCCGCCGGTGACGGCGACTACCTCACCTACTGGGACAACAACAAGACGCTGCCCGTGAACCTCACCTTCGACCTCGGCTCGGCCAAGAAGGCGCAGTACATCGGGCTCAACCAGCGCGAGGACTCCGTCGCCTACGCCCGCTCGGACACCGAGCAGTCGGCGCGGATCAAGGACTACAAGGTGTACGTCAGCGACGACGGCACGAACTGGGGGAGCCCGGTCAAGACCGGACAGCTGCCCAGCCGCCGCGGCATCCAGGGCATCGACCTGACCGCCGCCACCGCCCGCTACGTCCGCCTCGAAGTCGACAGCACCTGGGCCGCCGCCACCGACTCCACCCGCTACAAGCGGCTGCGGATCGACGAGGCGTGGATCGGGACGTCGTACGCCACACCCGCGAACGGGGGACAGTCATGAAACGCGTCAGATCGCTCACGGCCGCGGTGGCCGGTCTGCTCGTGGCGGCCGCCGTGCCGCTCCTGAGCACCGCAGCCCAGCCGGCCGCCGCCTCCGACAACGGCCAGGCGGCGCGCCCCGCCATGGGCTGGAGCAGCTGGAGCTTCGTGCGCCGCCAGCCCACCGAGGCGAAGATCGAGGCCCAGGCCGACGCGCTGGCGTCCAGCGGCCTGAAGGACCACGGCTTCGTGTACGTCAACCTCGACGACTTCTGGCAGAAGTGCGACAGCAACGGTTTCGCCGTCGACTCCTACGGCCGCTGGACCGCCGACACCGCCAAGTTCCCGTCCGGCATCAAGGCGGTCGCCGACTACGTCCACTCCAAGGGCCTCAAGTTCGGCTTCTACGTCACGCCCGGCATCGCGAAGAACGCCGTCCTGAAGAACACGCCGATCGAGGGCACGTCGTACCACGCGAAGGACATCGCGGACACCTCGAAGACGGAGAAGAACTACAACTGCAAGAACATGTACTACATCGACTACGGGAAGCCGGGGGCCCAGGAGTTCGTCAACTCCTGGGCGAAGCAGTTCGCTTCCTGGGGCGTCGACTACCTGAAGATCGACGGTGTCGGCAGCCAGGACGTCCCCGACGTCCAGGCCTGGGACAAGGCGTTGCGGGCGAGCGGACGGCCCATCACCTTCGCCCTCTCCAACAACCTCCCCATCGCCGACGCCACCACCTGGCGCGGGCTCGCCAACAGCTGGCGCACCCAGGGTGATGTGGAGTGCTACTGCGGCCCCGGTGACAATGGCAGCGGCTACCCGCTGACCGACTGGTCCCATGTCTCCAAGCGGTTCGACTCGGCGGCCTCCTGGCAGCCGTACGCCGGACCCGGCGGCTGGAACGACCTGGACTCGCTGGAGATCGGCAACGGCGACCAGGTGGGCCTCACCGCCGACCAGCGCCGCTCCCACTTCACGCTCTGGTCGATGGCGGCGGCCCCGCTGCTGCTCGGCACCGACCTCACCCACCTCGACTCCGTCGACAAGGCCATGCTCACCAACGACCGGCTGATCGGCGTCGACCAGGACGGCGTCGCCGCGAAACGGATCGTGAGCAGCGGGGTCAAACAGGTGTGGAGCAAGAAGGAGAGCGACGGCCAGTACGTCGTCGCCCTCTTCAACACCGGGACCTCCGGCAACTCCACGGTCTCGGTGGACTGGTCCCAGGTGGGCTTCACCGGCTCCGGTGATGTCACCGACCTGTGGTCAGGCTCCCACAAGGGCGTGATCGCGAACTCCTACAGCGCCACCCTGCGCCCGGGCGAGACCCGCCTGATCCGCGTCAAGCCCGTCAACTCCGCGAAGTCCGCCGCCGCTTCACCGGGCTTCGCCGTCGCCCCCTACGAGTACCTCGGCTGGGGCAGCCCGCAGAACCCGACCTCGGTGATGTCGGCGACCGGCGTCAAGTGGTTCACCCTCGCCTTCGTCCTCTCCGACGGCACCTGCAACCCCAAGTGGGACGGCTCGCGCCCGCTCACCGGCGGCGACGACCAGGCGAAGATCAACGCGATCCGGGCGGCCGGCGGAGACGTGGTCGTGTCGGTCGGCGGCTGGAGCGGAAACAAGCTGGGGGAGAAGTGCTCCAGCGCCGCCGCGCTCGCCGGCGCGTACCAGAAGGTGATCAACGCCTACGGGCTGAAGGCCCTCGACATCGACATCGAGAACACCGAGTGGTCCAACGCGACCGTACGGCAGCGGGTCGTCGACGCGCTCAAGACGGTCAAGGCGAACAACCCGGGCCTGAAGACGGTCATCACCTTCGGCACGACGACCAGCGGCCCCGACTCCACCGGCGCCGACATGATCAAGCGAGCCGCCAACTCCGGTCTGGCGAACGACGTCTGGTGCATCATGCCGTTCGACTTCGGTGGCGGGTCCACGAACATGGGCACGCTCACCACCCAGGCCATGGAAGGCCTCAAGGCCAAGGTCAAGTCGGCCTACGGCTACAGCGACGCCAGCGCCTACGCCCACATCGGCCTGTCCTCGATGAACGGCAGGACGGACGACTCCGGTGAACGGGTCCGCGTCGCCGACTTCACGACCATGCTCGGCTACGCCCAGCAGCACCACATCGGCCGCCTCACCTACTGGTCCGTCAACCGCGACCGGGCCTGCGGCTCGGGCACCGACGGCGACGCCTGCAGCGGTGTGTCGCAGCAGCCGTACGACTACCTCAAGGTCTTCGCCCAGTACACGGGCTGACAGGGAGCAACCCCCATGAATCTCAGGAGAGTTCTGCCCTACGGGCTGGCCGCGGTGCTCGCGCTGCCGCTGGCCGGACTGAGCCAGGGCACCGCCCTGGCCGCCACCGACTACCAGGCCGAGGACGCCACCATCGCGCAGGGCACGGTCGCCACCAACCACACCGGCTACACCGGCACCGGCTTCGTCGACTACACCAACATCAAGGGTTCGTACGTGGAGTTCACGGTGAGCGCGGCCGCCACCGGCACCTCGTCGCTCACCCTGCGCTTCGCCAACGGCACCGCCACCGACCGCCCGATGGACATCTCCGTCAACGGCACGGTCGTCGCCTCCGCCGTCTCCTTCCCGGCCACCGCCGACTGGAACACCTGGGTGACCAAGTCGGTCAACGTGCCGCTGACCGCGGGCAGCAACAAGATCCGGGCGACCGCCACCACCGCCGACGGCGGCCCCAACCTGGACCGGATCAGCGTCGGCGCGGCGGCCGACACCCAGGCCCCCACCCGGCCCGGCCAGCCGTCCTGCTCCGAAATCGGCGAGAACGGCCTCACCCTCGGCTGGGGCGCGGCCACGGACGACGTGGGCGTGGCGGCGTACGACCTCTACGAGCACGGCAACAAGATCGGTGAGGCGACCGGGAGTTCGACGTCCAAGACCCTCACCGGGCTCACCCCGAACACCACCTACGACCTCACCGTCATCGCCCGGGACGCGGCCGGCAACACCTCGCTGGCCAGCCCGGTCGTGGACTGCACGACGAAACCGAGCAGCGACACCACACCGCCGACCGCGCCCGGCACTCTCACCTCGGCCGGTATCACCGCGAACACCGTCGACCTCGCCTGGGGCGCGTCCACCGACGACCGCGCGGTGACCGCGTACGACATCCGCAGCGGGGACACCGTCTACCAGACGGTCACCGGCGCCACGACCACCACCCTCACCGGTCTCGCCTGCGACAGCCCCTACACCCTGGACGTCGTCGCCCGGGACGCGGCCGGGAACGTCTCCGCGCCGAGCAACACCGTCACCTTCACCACCAAGGCCTGTGCCACCGACGGCGGGGTCCCGTCCTCCATCGCCACGCTCTCCACCGGCTGGACGATCCCCTGGGGCACCTACTGGATGCCCGACGGCAAGACCGCGCTGGTCACCGAGCGGGACGACTTCCGGGTCTGGAAGGTGACCAAGGACGGCACGAGGACCCAGGTGGGGACCGTCCCGAACGCCGTCACCACCAACGGCGAGGGCGGGCTGCTCGGCGTCGCCGTCGACCCCAAGTGGGAGACCGACCACTACGTCTACTTCATGCACACCGCCTCCGAGGGCAACCGGGTCGTGCGCATGACCTACGACGGCACCAAGCTCAGCGACTACAAGATCCTGCTCCAGGGCATCAAGAAGAACCGCTACCACAACGGCGGACGGCTGCTCTTCGGCCCCGACGGCTATCTCTACGTCTCGACCGGCGAGGCCCAGACCCCCGATCTCGCCCAGGACAAGAACTCCCTGAACGGCAAGATCCTGCGGATGACGACCGACGGCAAGGCGGCCCCCGGCAACCCGTTCGGGAACTACGTCTACAGCCTCGGCCACCGCAACCCCCAGGGCCTCGCCTTCGACCGCAACGGACGGCTGTGGGAGGCCGAGTTCGGCAACAGCTCCAAGGACGAACTGAACCTCATCAAGCCGGGCGCCAACTACGGCTGGCCGACCTGCGAGGGCACCTGCTCGGTCGCGGGCATGACCAACCCCAAGGCGACCTGGAACGTCTCCGAGGCGTCCCCGAGCGGGATCGCCATCGTCCGCAACGTCGTCTACATGGCGTCCCTGCGCGGCGAGCGGCTGTGGCGGATCCCGATCAACGGCAACGCGGAGACGGTCGGCACGCCGACGGCGTACTACGTGGGCACCTACGGGCGGCTGCGGACCGTGACCAAGGTGCCGGGCGCCGACCAGCTGTGGCTGTCCACCACCAACTGCGACAACAACGGCAACCAGGCGGACGGATCCGACAAGATCTTCCGGATCGACATCAAGTGACGGATCGTCAGGCCCGGTAGAGGGCCTCGACCTCGTTGGCGTAGGCGTTCTCGATCGCCTTGCGCTTCAGCTTCAACGACGGGGTCAGCAGCCCGTGTTCCTCGGTGAACGGCTGGGCGAGGATACGGAACGTACGGATCGACTCGGCCTGTGAGACCAGGGTGTTGGCGGCCACCACCGCCCGCCGCACCTCGGTCTCCAGGTCGGCGTCCCGCACCAGCTGGGCCGCGGACATCTGCGGCTTGCCGCGCATGGTCAGCCAGTGCTCGACGGCCTCGGTGTCGAGGGTGACCAGGGCGGCGATGTAGGGGCGGTCGTTGCCGACGACGATGCACTGGTTGACCAGCGGATGGTCGCGGACCCGCTCCTCCAGGACACCGGGGGAGACGCTCTTGCCGCCGGAGGTCACCAGGATCTCCTTCTTGCGGCCGGTGATGGTGAGATAGCCGTCCTCGTCCAGGGAGCCCAGGTCACCGGTGGCCAGCCAGCCGTCGTGCAGGGTGGCGTCGGTGGCCTTCTGGTTGTTCAGGTAGCCCTGGAAGACGTTGCCGCCGTTCAGCCAGATCTCGCCGTCGTCCGCGATGTGCACGGTGGTGCCCGGGATGGCCTGGCCGACCGTGCCGTAGCGGGTGCGCTCGGGCGGGTTCGCGGTCGCGGCGGCCGTCGACTCGGTGAGGCCGTAACCCTCGTAGATGTGCACCCCCGCCCCGGCGAAGAACAGCCCGAGCCTGCGGTCCATCCCCGAGCCGCCGGACATGGCGTTGCGGATCCGGCCGCCCATCGCGGTGCGGACCTTGGAGTAGACGAGCTTGTCGAAGAGCTGGTGCTGCATGCGCAGCCCGGCCGACGGTCCCGGGCCGGTGCCCCAGGCCTTCGCCTCGACCGCGTCCGCGTACTTCACCGCGATCTCCACGGCCTTCTCGAAGGGCCCGCCCTTGCCCTCCTTCTCCGCCTTCCGGCGCGCCGCGTTGAACACCTTCTCGAAGATGTACGGCACGGCCAGGATGAACGTCGGCCGGAACGCGGCCAGGTCGGGCAGCAGCGCCGCCGCGTGCAGCTGCGGCTGGTGGCCGAAGCGGACACCGTGCCGGATCGCGGCCACCTCCACCATGCGCCCGAAGACGTGCGCGAGCGGCAGGAAGAGCAGGGTGGAGACCTCCTCGCCCTTCTTCGCGCGGAACACCGACTCCCAGCGGGCGACGACCGTGTCCGACTCGAACATGAAGTTCCCGTGCGACAGGACACAGCCCTTGGGGCGGCCCGTGGTGCCCGAGGTGTAGATGATCGTGGCGATCGAATCCGGGGTGACCGCCTGCCGGTGCCGGTGCACGATCTCGTCCTCAAGGTGCGCGCCGGCGTCGTACAGCTCCTGCACCGCGCCCGAGTCCAGCTGCCACAGCTGGCGCAGCTGCGGCAGCCGGTCGATGACGGTGGCGATCGTCATCGCGTGGTCCTCGTGCTCGACGATCGCGGCCGTGCACTCGGCGTCGTACAGCATCCAGAAGCACTGCTCGGCCGACGAGGTCGGATAGACCGGCACCACCTGGGCGCCGATCGTCCACAGCGCGAAGTCGAAGAGCGTCCACTCGTAGCGGGTGCGGGACATGATCGCGACCCGGTCGCCGAACCGGATGCCCCGCGCGAGGAGGCCCTTGGCGAGGGCCAGGACCTCGTCGCGGAACTCGGCGGAGGTCACGTCACGCCACTGGCCGAGCTCGTCCTTGCGGCCCAGTGCGATGTGCAGCGGGTCCTTCTGGGCATGCTCGAACACACAGTCGGCCAGACCCCCGACCGGCGGCGCCGACGCCAACGGCGGGTTGGTGAACTCGCGCAAACCCCGCTCCCCGCTTCTCGCTCCACAGTGACGGTAGTGACGCTCCGCAGCACAGCGCCGTGAAAGCTACCCCACCGGAAGACCCTTCGGGAGGGGGTGCGAAAACGAGCATTGCTCTCGTATGGTCGCGCCCACGCCTGGAAAATACGCTCACATGGGGAAGGGTCGGACAGAATCCCTTACGGTTCAGTAAGTTTCGGCTCCGTAATCTCCACTGAATCTGTACGACCCGATTACGGCCCCCAGCCGGTTACCGACCGGTCAGGAGCCTGGTGTCGACGTGCTCTTCTGAGACAGCGTCGAGGGGGCGGATTCTGTCACTCCGCCCGCCGCCCCGGGTGCCCTCACCAGCACCAGGACCAGCGCGCCCGCCACCGTTCCGGCGGCCCCCAGCACCAGCAGACCGGTGTTCAGCCCCGAGGCGAACGCGGTGCGCAGGGTGTGTTCGGCGACCGTCCCGCGCAGCGCCCCGGCGCCGCCGCCCGCGAGCGTGTGCGCGGCGTCGTGCGGCAGCGTGTCGCTCATCCGGGAGGTGAGCACGGTCCCGAAGACGGCGACCGCGAGCGCGTACCCCAGCTGCCGGACCGTGTTCACCGCCCCGCCCGCCATTCCCGACCGCTCCGCCGGCACCGCCGCCAGCGCCGCCCCCGCGACCGTCGGCGACACGAACCCGGTCCCGACACCCACCAGCACGAACCCCGGCACCAGCGCCGTCCAGCCGGAGCCCGGACCCAGCACCGCCTGGCAGAAGTTCCCCGAGCCGATCAGCAGCAGTCCGCCGCCGACCGTCAGCCGGGCCGGCACCCCGTGCAGCAGCCGCCCCACCAGCACCGCGGTCACCATCGCCGCCACCGTCAGCGGCAGCAGCGTCAACCCACCGCGCACCGGGGTCATCCCGAGCAGCGTCTGCATCCAGATCGACACGTACGGCAGCGATCCGAACGCCACCCCGCTGAACGCCAGCGCCCCGAGCATCACCCCGGTGAACGACCGCTCGCGCAGCAGCGACAGGTCCAGCAGCGGATGCGCCGCCCGCCGCTCCACGACGACGAACGCCAGCAGACCGGCGGCCGCCGCCGCGAACGCCCCGAGCGCCGCCGACGCCGTCCAGCCGTCCTCCCCGGCCCGCACCACGCCGTACGTCAGCCCGCCCGCGAACACCGCGAACGCCACCGTCCCCGCCCAGTCCACCCGCATTCCCCGCGGCCCCCGCGACTCCGGTACGACCCGCAGCGTCAGCCATATCGCCACCACGCTCACCGGCAGGTTCACCAGGAAGATCCAGCGCCAGCCGGGCCCCGCCGTCAGCAGTCCGCCCACCACAGGACCGACCGCCGCGGCCGCCCCGCTCACCGCACCCCACACCCCGAGCGCGGCCGAGCGCTGCCGGCCCTGGTAGACCGAGGCGATCAGCGGCAGCGTCGTCGCGAACATCGCCGCCGCGCCCACCCCCTGCACCGCGCGCGCCGCCACCAGCGTGCCCGGCCCGGACGCCAGCCCGCACAGCAGACTCGCCGCCGCGAACACCACGACACCGGCCACATGCACCCGCCGCCGGCCGAGGATGTCGGCGGCGGCCCCCGCGCCGAGCAGCAACGCGGCCAGGGCCAGGGCGTAGCCGTCCACCACCCACTGGAGATCGGTGAGCGACGCGTGCAGCGCCGTCGCCATGTCCGGCAGCGCCACCACCACGATCGTCACGTCCAGCAGCAACATGAACGTCCCCAGGCACACCGCGGTCAGCGGCCCCCATGTGCGCATCTCCGTGCTCCTTCGCTTCGTCGACCGACCTTCGCTCCGTAGGATGGCCGCACCGCGGCCGATCGGAGCGGAGAAGAGCGGCCGCAAGGCGAAATCCGACGGGGGTTGCCGTGCTGGAGCTGAAATCCGACACGACGGATCTGCTGGACGTACAGCTGCTCTGCGCGCTGGAGGTGGACGGCCGCGCCTCCTTCAGCCGGATCGCGGCGGTGCTCGGTGTCTCCGACCAGACGATCGCCCGCCGCTACCGGCGGCTGTGCGCCGAGGCCGGGCTGCGGGTCGTCGCGGTCCGGGACGCCGAACGGCTCGGCCAGGACCAGTGGATGCTCCGGCTGCGCTGCGCGCCCGACAGCGCCACCGTGATCGCCGACGCGCTCGCCAAACGCCCCGACACCGCCTGGATCGGGCTGGCCTCCGGCGGCACCGAGATCGCCTGCATGACCCGGCCGCGCAGCCCCGGCGACCACGACGACCTGCTGCTCGGCAAGCTGCCCCGGACACCGACCGTGGTGGAGATCCGGGCGCAGCAGCTGCTGCACCGCTTCTACGGCGGACCGACCGGGTGGGTGCAGAAGTTCCGGGCGCTGTCCGAGGAGCAGGTGGCCGCGTTGCGGGCGGCCGCGCCGGACGCCGAAGGACCCGCGCGGCTGGAGCCGGAGGACGGGCCGCTGCTCGCCGCGCTGGAGCGGGACGGCCGGGCGACCTACCCGGAGCTGCAGCGGGCCACGGGGCGGTCCGAGTCCGCGGTGAAGCGGCGGCTGGCCGCGCTGATCGGTTCCGGGGCGGTGTACATCGATGTCGAGTACCGGTCCGAGGTGCTCGGGTATCCCAAGGCGGCGCTGCTGTGGATCACGACGGCGCCGTCCGCGATGCACTCCGTGGGGGCGGCGTTGGCGGGGCACGACGAGGTGGCGTTCGCCGCGGCGACGGCGGGGCCGTCCCATGTCGTCGTGACGGCGGTGCTGCGGGACACCGCGCATCTGTACGCGTACCTGAGCGGGCCGTTGGGGCGGTTGGAGGGGGTGCGGCATGTGGAGGCGATGCCGTTTTTGCGGAGGGTGAAGCAGTTGACGTATGTGGGGTCGTATTGAGGGTGCGGGGCGGTGGGGGTTGAGCGCGCAGTTCCCCGCGCCCCTGACGGGGCGCTGTCGCTAGGGGCGTCTCAATTGGGTGCCGCTGGTCAGGATTGCCGCTGCCAGTGCGTCTGCCGCCGTCTGTGCTGGTGAGCGTCTGTTGCCGTGGACCAGGACGAAGTCGACCTTGTCCAGTTCCGGGAGGCCCGCGCGCTCGGGGACGCGGAAGAGGCCCGGGGGGATCAGGCCCCTTGAGTGGGCCATCACGCCGAGGCCCGCGCGTGCCGCCGCGATCAGGCCGTTGAGGCTGCCGCTGGTGCAGACGATGCGCCAGTCGCGGCCCTGGCGTTCCAGGGCTTCCAGGGCCAGGGCGCGGGTGATGCCGGGTGGGGGATAGACGATGAGCGGGACCGGGCGGTCGGGGTCCAGGCGGAGCCGTTCCGCGCCGATCCACACCAGGTCGTCGTGCCAGACCAGTTCGCCGAGGGGGTCCTCGGCGCGGCGCTTGGCGAGGACCAGGTCGAGTTTTCCGGCGGCGAGCTGCTCGTGCAGGGTGCCCGAGAGCTCCACGGTCAGTTCGAGGTCGACCTCGGGGTGGTCGTAGCGGAAGCTCTCCAGGATCTCGGGCAACCGGGTGAGGACGAAGTCCTCCGACGCGCCGAAGCGCAGTCGGCCGCGCAGCCGGGTGCCGGTGAAGAAGGCCGCCGCCTGCTCCTGCACCTCAAGGATCCGGCGGGCGAAGCCGAGCATCGCCTCGCCGTCCTCGGTCAGCTCCACGGAGTGCGTGTCGCGGGAGAACAGCTGGCGGCCGGCCGCCTCCTCCAGGCGGCGCACGTGCTGGCTCACCGTGGACTGGCGCAGCCCGAGCCGACGGGCGGCCTGGGTGAAGCTGAGCGTCTGAGCGACCGCCAGGAAGGTCCGCAGATGCGAAGGGTCGTACACTCGAACATGTTATCGCGAAACGTGATGGCAGTCAGAGTGGTATGCCAGGTTCCCGATCACAGGGCCGTGGAGGACGATGGAGGGGGCCCTTCCGGCCCTGGCACGAACGTCTGATCGACCCGCAAGTGGAGCACCGTGAAACGCCTGAGCTGGCCCCGTTGGATGCCGATCGACCCGTACGTCCTGCTCCTGCTCGGGACGGTCTGTCTCGCCGCGCTGATCCCCGCCCGGGGTACGGGCGCGGACGTGGCCTCCGGCGCCTCCACGGCCGCGATCGCCTTCCTCTTCTTCCTGTACGGCGCCCGGCTCTCCACCCGCGAGGCCGTCGACGGGCTGCGGCACTGGCGGCTCCACGCCACGGTCCTGGTCTGCACCTTCGTGATCTTCCCGGTGCTGGGCCTGGCCGCCCGCGGACTGGTGCCGGTCCTGCTCACCCATCCGCTCTACCAGGGCTTCCTCTTCCTGACCCTGGTCCCCTCGACGATCCAGTCGTCGATCGCCTTCACCTCGATCGCGCGCGGGAACGTGCCCGCCGCGATCTGCGCCGGGTCCTTCTCCTCGCTCGTGGGCATCGTCCTGACCCCGCTGCTCGCCGCCGCGCTGCTCGGCAACAGCGGGGGCGGGTTCTCCGCCGACTCGATCGTCAAGATCGTGCTCCAGCTGCTGGTGCCGTTCGTCGCGGGGCAGCTGCTGCGCCCCTGGATCGGCGGCTTCGTCGCCCGGCACAAGAGGATCCTCGGCCTGGTCGACCGCGGCTCGATCCTGCTCGTCGTCTACACCGCGTTCAGCGAGGGCATGGTCCGGGGCATCTGGCACCAGGTCAGCGCCGTCCGGCTGGCCGGACTGCTCGCCGTCGAGGCCGTCCTGCTCGCCGTGATGCTCCTGCTGACCTGGTACGGCGCCAAGGCGCTCGGCTTCGGCCGCGGGGACCGCGTCGCCATCCAGTTCGCCGGCTCGAAGAAGTCCCTCGCCTCCGGGCTGCCCATGGCCAGTGTCCTGTTCGGCGCCCATGCCTCACTGGCCGTGCTGCCGCTCATGCTCTTCCACCAGATGCAGCTCATGGTGTGCGCGGTCATCGCCAAGCGCCGCGCCCATGACCCGGAGGCCCAGGAGGAGGTCCTGTCCCCGCCCGCCCCGGCGGCTGAGCCACGGCCGGCGGTCGGCACCGGGACGCCCGGCCGCTGAACCGTCGACCGCCGAACGCGACCAGTTCACGGGCCTGTTGATCCGGATTTCCGGTACGGACGGCTCATGACGGCTAACGTTCCGTCATGACCGCACCCCTGGCGCTCGATCCGGCGCGCACCGCTCTCGTCCTCGTCGACCTGATGGACCGCATCGTCGCGCTGCCCCTGGAGCCCCGCAAGGGCACCGAAGTCCTGCACGCGGCCGAGGAACTGGCCCGCTCCTTCCGCGCGGCCGGCGCCCCCGTGGTGCTGGTGCGCGTCGAGCGTCCCTCGCTCGCCGAGCAGCCGCCGGGCAGCGGACTGGTGGCCGGGCTGAAGGAGGAAGGGGACGTGGAGATCGTCAAGCGTTCCATCGGCGGCTTCCAGGGCACGGGACTCGACGCCCGGCTCCGC
Organism: Streptomyces sp. NPDC048288; assembly: GCF_043201555.1. NCBI lineage: Bacteria > Bacillati > Actinomycetota > Actinomycetes > Kitasatosporales > Streptomycetaceae > Streptomyces > Streptomyces sp. NPDC048288. Next base: position 63,253 of record NZ_JBICZD010000006.1, on the reverse strand, counting down.
GAACTCGGCGTCAGCAGCCTGGTGTTCGGCGGTATCGCCACCAACCTCGGCGTCGAGTCCACCGCCCGCGCCGCCGCCGACCTCGGCTACGACCTGGTCTTCGTCGAGGACGCCATGGCCGCCCTCACCGCCGCCGAGCACGAGGCGTCCGTCCGGCTGGACTTCCCCCGGCTGGGCACGGTCGTGACCGCGGCCGGCGTACGCCTCACCGCAGGCTGACCGCTCAGACCAGCGTCCCGCCGCCGTCCACGACCACCACCGACCCGGTGCTGTACCCCCCACGCATCAGGTACAGATACGCCTCCGCCACATCCGCCGGCTCGCCGACCCGCCCCACCGGCAGCGACTCGGCGGACGACCGGTACAGCCCCTCCCGGTCCGCCTCCGGCAGCTCCCGCCACAGCTCGGTGCGCACCACTCCCGGCGAGACCACGTTGACCCGCAGCGGCGCCAGCTCCACGGCCAGCGCCCGGGTCAGCGACTCCATCGCCCCGCACAGCGCCGACGCGACACTCGAACCGGGCAGCGGCCGCCGCCCCGCCGTACCCGTGGTCAGCACCACCGACCCGCCCGGACGGATCGACCCGGCGCCGTGCTTCACCGCCGTGTACGCGCCCCACAGCCGGGTGTCCAGAAAGCTCCGGGCCGTCGCGATGTCCGTCCCGGCCACGGACCCGAGGAGCAGCGAGTCGCCCGCCGTGTACACCAGGTGGTCGTACGCCCCGACCCGCGCGAAGAAGCCGCGCACCGCGTCCTCGTCCGACGCGTCCAGCACCTGCCCCTCGGCGCCCTCCGGCAGCACCTTCAGCGCCGCGTCCACGTTCTCCGGCCGGCGCGAGGCGACCACCACCCGCGCACCCTCGCGTGCCGCGCCCTCGGCGACCGCGAACCCGATGCCCGCCGTACCCCCGATGACGACGACACGCTGTCCCTGCAGACCCATGGCCGATCTCCTTCCGAAGCTGGTGTTGCGTCCCGTTCGGACGCTTCCAGCCTGCGGTCCGGCGGCCTGGGCCGTCCAAGACCTCTTCGAGCGCCGGCGATACCCTGGAGGCATCGCCACCGTGCCGGAAGGGGCCGCGGTCATGGATCTGGATCTGCGCAAGGTCCGCTATTTCGTGGCGGTCGCCGAACTCCTCCACTTCGGCCGGGCGGCCGAGCGGCTGCACATCGCGCAACCGGTGCTGAGCCGTCAGATCCGGGCACTGGAGAAGGATCTGGGCGCCGACCTGTTCGTCCGGGACAGCCACGGTGTGACCCTGACCGAGGGCGGACACCAACTCCTCGACGACGCGCGGCAGTTGCTGGCGGTCGCCGACGGCACCCGGCGCCGGGTCGTGCAGGCCGCGCGCGGCCGGCAGCGGCTGGTCGTGGGCTTCCGCGCCGGTGTCGTCGTCACCCGGGCGCTGCGCGCCTTCACCGCGGCCCACCCGGACGTCGAGGCCAACGCCCGCCGGGTCGAGTGGGACGACCAGGAGCAGCTGATCCTCGACGGCACCGTCGACATCGCCTACGTACGGCTGCCGGTCAGGGAGAGCGGGCTCGAACTGCGCCCGCTCTACAGCGAGCCCCGGGTGGCCATGCTCCCGGACCGGCACCGGCTCGCCGGGAAGCAGGAGATCTCCCTCGCCGACCTCGACGGCGAACGGTGGCTGCGCTACAACGATCCCCGGCCCGGCGACCTGCCGGTGCGCACCATCGAGGAGAAGTTCGAGTGCGTGGCCGCCGGCACCGCGATCACGATGGTGCCGCGCTCCGCCGCCGAGCAGTACTCCCGCCCGGACATCGTCTACGTCCCGGTCGTCGACGCCGAACCCGACCGCGTGCTGCTGGCCTGGGCGGCCGGCCGGCGCTCCCCGCTGGTCACCGCGTTCGCCGAGGCGGCGGAGGCCGTGCGGGAACCCGACTGAGGCGGGGCCCCTGCGGCGCAGGGGGCGCTCCCCGCCGGTCGGGGCCCCGCCGCCGTGACGCGGGGGACCGGTCAGCCCTGGGCGGCCGCGGCCCGCAGGGCGATGCGGTCCTCGCCCGCGTACACGTTCATGTTGCTGCCCCGCAGGAAGCCGACGAGGGTCAGACCGGTCTCCGCCGCCAGGTCCACCGCCAGCGAGGACGGCGCGGAGACCGCCGCGAGCACCGGGATGCCCGCCATCACGGCCTTCTGCGCCAGCTCGAAGGAGGCCCGGCCGGAGACCAGGAGGAGGGAGCGGGACAGCGGCAGGTCGCCGTTCTGCAGGGCCCTGCCGACCAGTTTGTCGACCGCGTTGTGGCGGCCCACGTCCTCCCGGATGTCCACCAGCTCGCCGTCCTCCGTGAACAGGGCCGCCGCGTGCAGCCCCCCGGTCCGGTCGAAGACCCGCTGCGCCGCGCGGAGCCGGTCGGGGAGGCTCGCGAGCAGCTCGGGCTCCACCCGGACCGGGGGAGTGTCGGCTATCGGCCAGCGAGCCGTCGTACGCACCGCGTCGAGGCTCGCCTTGCCGCACAGCCCGCAGGACGAGGACGTGTAGACGTTCCGCTCCAGGGTGAAGTCGGGGAGCCTGACGCCCGGCGTGGTCCGTACGTCGACCACGTTGTAGGTGTTGGAGCCGTCGACCGTGGCGCCCGCGCAGTACACGATGTTCTGCAGGTCGTCGGCGGCCGCCAGGACCCCCTCGCTCACCAGGAAACCGGCGGCCAGCGCGAAGTCGTCGCCGGGCGTGCGCATGGTGATGGCGAGGGGTTTCCCGTTGAGTCTGATCTCCAGCGGCTCCTCGGCGACGAGCGTGTCCGGCCGGGTGGAGACCGCTCCGTCCCGTATCCGGATCACCTTGCGTCGTTCCGTGACTCGTCCCATGTCCTGATCAGCCCCGGTTCTGTACGTGCTGGTAGCCGAAACGGCCCTTGATGCAGAGATTGCCGTGGGTCACCGGGTTGTCGTGCGGAGAGGTGACCTTCACTATCTCATTGTCCTGCACATGGAGCGTGAGGTTGCAGCCCACACCGCAGTACGCGCACACGGTGGTCGTCTCCGTCTGCCGGGAGGCGTCCCAGGTGCCCGCCGCCCGCATGTCGAACTCCGACTTGAACGACAGCGCCCCGGTGGGGCAGACCTCCACGCAGTTCCCGCAGTAGACACAGGCCGAGTCGGTCAGCGGGGCGTCGTGCTCGACCGCGATCCGGGCGTCGAAGCCGCGCCCGGTGACGGAGATCGCGAAGCTGTTCTGCCACTGGTCGCCGCAGGCGTCCACGCACTTGTAGCAGAGGATGCACTTGTCGTAGTCGCGCACATACAGATCGTTGTCGACCCTGGGTTCCTCGTCGAGCCGGGCCGCGTCGGGGCCGAAGCGGTCCGGTTTCGCCTCGTACTCCTTGATCCACTCGGTCGCCCCCGGGGTCGTCGACAGGTCCACCGAGGAGGCCAGCAGCTCCAGTACGATCTTGCGGCTGTGCCGGACGCGTTCGGTGCCGGTGCCGACCACCATCCCCGGCTCGGCCCTGCGGGAGCAGGCCGGTACGAGGGTCCTCGACCCCTCCACCTCCACCACGCAGACCCGGCAGGCGTTCTTCGGGCGCAGGGTGTCACCCTCGCACAGGGTCGGGATGTCCTTCCCGGCCGCCCGGCAGGCGTCCAGGATCGTCGAGCCCTCCGGGACCCGCGCCTGTTCGCCGTCGATGGTGAACTCCAGCAGCCGGCGCGGGATCCCCAGCGGTGTGACGGTCATTCGTACGCCCCCAGACGGTCGATGGCGGATTCCACGGCGTTCCACGCGGTCTGCCCGAGACCGCAGATCGAGGCGTCCCGCATCGCCCGCCCGACCTCGCGCAGCAGGGCGATGTCCCCGGCCGCCTCGGCTCCGGTGCGCGCGACGATCCGGTGCAGCGCCTCCTCCTGCCGGACCGTCCCGACCCGGCAGGGCACGCACTGCCCGCAGGACTCGTCCCGGAAGAACTCGGCGATGCGCAGCAGGATTCGGGGGAGCGGCACGGTGGCGTCGAAGGCCATCACCACGCCCGAGCCGAGCGTGGTGCCCGCCTCCCGGGTGCCCTCGAAGGTGAGCGGGACGGCGAGTTCGTCCGGTCGTACGAAGCCGCCCGCCGCGCCGCCGAGCAGCACCGCCCGCAAGTCGTCGCGCACTCCGGCCAGTTCGAGGAGCTCGCCGAGGGTGGCGCCGAAGGGGAGTTCGTAGATGCCCGGGCGGGCCACGCTCCCGGACACGCAGAACAGCTTGGGCCCGGTGGACCTCTCCGTCCCGATCGCCGCGTACGCCGGGGCGCCCATGGTCAGGATCGGCAGGACGTTGACCAGCGTCTCCACGTTGTTCTCGACCGTCGGCTTCCCGAACAGCCCCTTCTCCACCGGGAACGGCGGCTTGGAGCGGGGCTCGCCGCGGTACCCCTCGATGGAGTTGAACAGGGCCGTCTCCTCACCGCAGATGTACGCGCCCGCCCCGCGCCGGATCTCGATGTCGAAGGCGAAGCCCTGGCCGAGGACGTCGTCGCCGAGGAAGCCCCGGGCCCGCGCCTGGTCGATCGCGTGCCGGACCCGGCGGACCGCCCGCGGGTACTCACCGCGGATGTAGAGGAGGCCCCGGTGCGCGCCGATCGCGTACGCGGCGATCGTCATCGCCTCGACCAGCGCGTACGGATCGCCCTCCATGATCACCCGGTCCTTGAAGGTGCCCGGTTCGGACTCGTCGGCGTTGCAGACGAGGTAGTGCGGACGGTCGGGCTGGGACGCCGTGGCCTGCCACTTGCGGCCGGTGGGGAAGGCGGCGCCGCCGCGCCCGACCAGGCCCGAGTCGGTGACCTCGCGGATGACCCCGGCGGGGCCGAGGCCGAAGGCGTGGCGCAGGGCGGTGTAGCCGCCGTACGCGCGGTAGTCGTCCAGGGACGCCGGATCGACCACGCCCACCCGCCTCAGCAGGATGAGCCCTTCCCGACCGGCCTGCGGCACCGCCATCGCCGCGGGCGGCTCCTCCGGCGCGGAGTCGGGCGCGGTCGCCGCGAGGACGGCCGCGGTCACGGTCGCCGGCGCCGACACCGCCGTGTGCACCGGGTCGCCCGCCCGGACGGCGAGGGCCGCCGGGGCGCGCTCGCACAGGCCCAGACAGGGGCTGCGCTCCAGGTGCACCCCGGGGCCGAGGCGCTCCTCGACCCCGGCGCACAGGTCCGCGGCCCCGGCCGCCGTGCACGCCAGGTCGGTGCAGACGTGCAGGACGGTCGCGGGGCGGGGCCGCACGGAGAACATCGCGTAGAAGGTGGCGACGCCGTAGGCCTCGGCCGGGGGCACCGTCAGCCGGCGGCACAGGTAGTCGAGGGCGCCCTCGCTGATCCAGCCGATCCGGTCGTTGACCGCGTGCAGCCCCGGCAACAGCAGGTCGCGGCGGTCCCTGGCCTCGCGGCCGCCGCGCGCCCACCGCAGATCCTGATCGGAACGGTCGGCGCCCTCCCAGGAGGACTCCGGAGGGCCCAACAGGGCGTCCACGGCCGCCCGTTCCTCGTCCGTCGGTTTGCTGTCGCCGAAGTGCAGGTCCACCTGTGTCACCTCACGATGGTCGCGACCGGGAGCTTGTCGATACGGATCGCCGACGCCTTGAACTCCGCCGTCCCCGCGATCGGGCAGTTCGCCTCGATCGTCAGCTGGTTGGTGTCCACCTCGTCGGGAAAGTGCATGGTCATGAAGGCGAGACCGGGACGCAGCGCCGTGTCGATCCAGACCGGGGCCACCACCGCGCCCCGCCGCGAGGACACCTGGACCTCCTCGCCGACGGCCACCCCGTACCGCTCGGCGTCCTCCGGGCACAGCTCGACGTACTCGCCGCGGCGCAGCGGGGAGGCGTAACCGCCGCTCTGCACACCGGTGTTGTAGGAGTCGAGGCGACGGCCGGTGGTGAGCCGGATGGGGTACTCCTCGTCGGTGAGGTCGACCGGCGGATCGTGCTGGACCAGCCCGAAGGGGGCCGGCCTCCCGCGCCTCGCCGGGTCCTTCTCCCACAACCGGCCGTGCAGATAGGTCGGTTCGAGCCGGTCGGTGCTGGGACAGGGCCACTGGATGCCCTGGTGCTCGGCCAGCCGGTCGTACGTCATCCCGAAGTGGTCCGGGGAGACCGACCGCAGCTCGTTCCAGACGGCCTCCGCGTCGGCGTACTTCCAGTCGTGGCCGAGCCGGGCGGCCAGCTCGCAGAGGATGTCGATGTCCTCGCGGGCCTCGCCGGGCGGGGTGACGGCCCGGCGCACCCGCTGGACCCGCCGCTCGCTGTTGGTGGTCGTGCCCTCGGTCTCCGCCCAGCCCGCGGTGGCCGGGAGCACCACGTCCGCCAGCTCGGCCGTCCTCGTCAGGAAGATGTCCTGCACGACGAGGAAGTCCAGGGCCCGCAGCCGTCGTACGGCCTGCTCGCTGTCGGCCTCCGACTGGGCCGGGTTCTCGCCGATGCAGTAGACCGCCCTGAGCGAGCCCTCCTCCATCGCCTCGAACATCTCGGTGAGGTTCAGCCCGTAGTGCGGCTGGATCACCGTGTTCCAGGCCGACTCGAACTTCAGCCGGGTGCCGGGGTCGAGGATGTCCTGGAAGCCGGGCAGGCGGTTGGGGATGGCGCCCATGTCGCCGCCGCCCTGCACGTTGTTCTGGCCGCGCAGCGGCTGCAGCCCGGCGCCCCAGCGGCCCACCTGACCGGTGAGCAGGGAGAGGTTGATCAGGGCGCGGACGTTGTCGGTGCCGTTGTGGTGCTCGGTGATGCCGAGGGTCCAGCACAGCTGGGCGCGCTCGGCGCGGGCGTAGGCGTGCGCCAACTCCCGTATCGCCCGGGCCGGTACGCCCGTCACCTTCTCCGCGAGCGAGAGCGTCCAGGGTTCGACGAGCGCCCGGTACTCCTCGAAGCCGGTCGTCGCCCGCTCGATGAACGCCTCGTTGGCGAGCCCCGCGTGGATGATCTCCCGGCCGATCGCGTGCGCCATCGGGATGTCCGTGCCGACGTTCAGCCCGAGCCAGCTCTCCGCCCACTCGGCGGTGGAGGTGCGGCGCGGGTCGACGGCGTACATCCGGGTGCCGTTCCTGATCCCCTTCAGCACGTGCTGGAAGAAGATCGGGTGCGCGAAGCGGGCGTTGGAGCCCCACATCACGATGACGTCGGTCTGCTCGATCTCCTCGTACGAGGAGGTACCGCCGCCGGAGCCGAAGGCGGCGCTCAGGCCCGCCACGCTCGGGGCGTGGCAGGTCCGGTTGCAGGAGTCGACGTTGTTGGTGCCCATCACCACCCGGGCGAACTTCTGGGCCACGTAGTTCATCTCGTTGGTGGCGCGGGCGCAGGAGAACATCCCGAACGCGTCGCGATTGCGCTCCAGACCGCGGGCCGCCCGGTCCAGGGCCTCCTCCCAGGTCGCCTGCCGGAAGGGCTCGTCACGGGAGTCCCGGACCAGGGGGTGGGTCAGCCGGGTGTAGGTCTTCTGCTGCCGTTTCCTCATGCGGCGCTCCTCGACGGTCATGCGGCGCTCCTCAGCGCGAGCAGGTCCGAGATGGCGTGCACGGTGCGCAGGGTGGGCACCTCCACGCCGGTGATCTCCGCCAGTTCGACGACGGCCGCGAGCAGGACGTCGAGTTCCAGCGGCTTGCCGCGCTCCAGGTCCTGGAGCGTGGAGGTGCGGTGGTCGCCGACCTTCTCGGCGCCCGCGAGCCGGCGTTCTATGGAGACCCCGACCTCGCAGCCGAGTGCCTCGGCGACGTCCAGCGTCTCGCGCATCATGATCTCGATGACCCGGCGGGTGCCGCCGTGCAGGCACATCTGCCGCATGGTGGCCCGGGCCAGGGCGCTGATCGGGTTGAAGGAGATGTTGCCGAGCAGCTTGAGCCAGATGTCGTTGCGCAGGTCCGGCTCCACCGGGCACTTCAGCCCGCCGGTCTGCATCGCCTCGCTCAGCCGCAGACAGCGCTGGGAGACGCTGCGGTCGGGCTCGCCGACGGAGAACCGGGTGCCCTCCAAGTGCCTTACCACGCCCGGGGCTTCGAGCTCGGTGGCCGCGTAGACCACACAGCCGACGGCGCGTTCGGGGGCGAGGACGGCGCTGACGGTGCCGCCCGGGTCGACGCTCTCCACGCGGTGGCCGTCGTGGGGGCCGCCGTGCCGGTGGAAGTACCACCAGGGGATGCCGTTCTGGGCGGCGACCACCGCCGTGCGCTCGGACAGCAGCGGCTCGATCAGCGGCCCGCACGCCGCGTACGAGTTCGCCTTCAGGCCGAGGAAGACATAGTCGACCGGGCCGACCTCGGCCGGGTCGTCGGTGGCGTGGGCGTGCGCGGTGAAGTCTCCGCGCGGGCTCAGCACCCGTACTCCGTACTGCCTCATGGCCGCCAGATGGGGTCCACGGGCGATGAGATGCACATCGGCGCCCGCGCGGTGGAGCGCGGCACCGACGTAGGCGCCGATCGCACCGGCGCCGAGGACTGCGACTTTCACGGAACGCTCCGTTCGGTTTGAGGGATACCGCGGAGGTGGTCGGCGGAGAAGGCTGACCGAATCGTGTCGACGAAATATTGTCTACAGTATGGGGTCGTGGCCGACAAGGGTTCCGGCAGCGACCGTTCGGCGCATTCTGGATACCGCTCACCGCATACGATCGAGTCGTCGGGTTCTCAACCACCTGACGTGGCCCTACCGTTCGGGACTCATGAGCAGCCCCCCTGTCGCACCGCCGGGCTGGAGCCGTTGGCTCGTCCCGCCCGCCGCCCTCTCCGTCCATCTCTCCATCGGCCAGGCCTACGCCTGGAGTGTGTTCAAGCCGTCGCTCGAATCCGCGCTGAACCTGAGCGGCACCCAGAGCGCGCTGCCCTTCCAGCTCGCGATCGTGATGCTCGGTCTGTCCGCCGCGTTCGGCGGCACCCTCGTCGAGCGCAACGGACCGCGCTGGGCCATGACGGTGGCCCTGATCTGCTTCTCCACCGGCTTCCTGATCTCCGCCCTCGGCGCCGAGACCAAGCAGTACTGGCTGATCGTCCTGGGCTACGGCTTCGTCGGCGGCATCGGCCTCGGCATCGGGTACATCTCGCCGGTCTCCACATTGATCAAGTGGTTCCCGGACCGGCCCGGCATGGCCACCGGCATCGCGATCATGGGCTTCGGCGGCGGCGCGCTGATCGCCTCGCCCTGGTCCGCGCAGATGCTCTCGTCCTTCGGCAGTGACAACGATGGCATCGCGCTCGCCTTCCTGGTGCACGGGCTGTCGTACGCCGTCTTCATGACCCTCGGCGTGCTGCTGATCCGCGTCCCGCGGACCGAGAAGCCGGTCGCCGACGCGCCGAGCGCCTTCGAGGGCGTGCAGGTCTCCGCGAACAGCGCGATCCGCACCCCGCAGTTCTGGTGCCTGTGGGTCGTGCTCTGCATGAACGTGACCGCGGGCATCGGCATCCTGGAGAAGGCCGCCCCGATGATCACGGACTTCTTCGCCGACAGCTCGACCCCGGTCACGGTGTCCGCGGCGGCCGGGTTCGTGGCGCTGCTGTCCGCCGCCAACATGGCGGGCCGGATCGGCTGGTCCTCCACCTCCGACCTGATCGGCCGCAAGAACATCTACCGGGTGTACCTGGGCGTGGGCGCCCTGATGTACCTGCTCATCGCGCTCTTCGGCGACTCCTCCAAGCCGCTGTTCATCCTCTGCGCGCTGGTGATCCTCTCCTTCTACGGCGGCGGTTTCGCGACCGTCCCCGCCTATCTGAAGGACCTCTTCGGCACCTACCAGGTCGGCGCCATCCACGGCCGGCTGCTCACCGCCTGGTCGCTGGCCGGCGTGCTCGGCCCGCTGATCGTCAACTGGATCGCCGACCACCAGAAGGACGCCGGCAAGCACGGCGCCGACCTGTACACCCTGTCCTTCTCCATCATGATCGGCCTGCTCGTCGTCGGCTTCATAGCCAACGAACTCGTCCGGCCGGTCGACGCCCGCCACCACATTCCAGCGCCGAGGGAGGCCGCCGATGTCGAACGAGAGCAGCCCGCCCAGTCCTGACCGCCGCTGGCTGATCGCGCTCGCCTGGGTCTGGGTGGGCGCGCCCTTCGCCTACGGGGTGTACGAACTCGTACAGAAAGCGACACAGCTGTTCAACGGGTGAACCGGGAGCATGCTCGGGCGTCCGAGGGTCTGCAAGAAGCCGACAACTCGGACGCCCGTTTCCTGTGGCCTTACGTGCCGTCGTACCCGTGAGTCACTGAACAGACTGGTGGGCCCAGACCGAGGCAACGAGGGGGCTCCACCACCCATGAACGGCTCGCGCATCGCCGCCGTCGGCCACTACCAGCCCGCCAGGGTACTCACCAACGAGGACCTGGCGGACATGGTCGACACCAGTGACGAGTGGATCCGCAGCCGGGTGGGCATCCGCACCCGGCACATCGCCGGACCCGACGAACCCGTGGACGAGCTTGCCGCGCACGCCGCCGCCAAGGCCCTCGCCGCGGCCGGTCTCACCCCCGCGGACATCGACCTGGTCCTGGTCGCCACCTCCACCGCGATCGACCGCTCCCCGAACACCGCCGCCCGGGTCGCCGCCCGGCTCGGCATCCCGGGGCCCGCCGCGATAGACGTCAACGTGGTCTGCGCCGGCTTCACCCACGCGCTCGCCACCGCCGACCACACGGTCCGGGCGGGCGCCGCCACCCGGGCCCTGGTCATCGGCGCCGACAAGATGTCCGAGGTCACGGACTGGACCGACCGCACGACCTGCGTCCTGGTCGGCGACGGGGCGGGCGCGGCCGTGGTCGAGGCCTGCGGGCCGGGCGAGGAGCCCGGGATCGGACCGGTCCTGTGGGGTTCCGTCCCCGAGATGAGCCACGCCGTACGGATCGAGGGCACCCCGCCCCGGTTCGCGCAGGAGGGGCAGAGCGTCTACCGCTGGGCCACCACCCAGCTGCCGCCCATCGCGCGGCGCGCGTGCGAGAAGGCGGGCGTGGACCCCGTCGACCTCGCGGCGGTCGTCCTGCACCAGGCCAACCTGCGGATCATCGAGCCGCTCGCGGCGAAGATCGGCGCGGTCAACGCCGTCATCGCGCGGGACGTCACCGAATCCGGCAACACCTCGGCCGCGAGCATCCCGCTGGCCCTCTCCAAGCTGGTCGAGCAGGGGCGGATCTCCGGCGGCGACCCGGTGCTGCTGTTCGGCTTCGGCGGCAACCTGTCGTACGCCGGACAGGTCGTGCGCTGCCCCTGAGGTCCGCCGAGGTCTCCGGAGGGGCGCACACGCCGATGTGATGCGCCCAACTCCCGCCCCGCCTGGCCTTTGTGCACCGTAGACTGTAGACGAAAGACAATCGATACTGGGATGGACTCTCTGCGCGTCTGACGAGGAGGGGGAGACCGATGTTGTCTGCCGGACTGCCGCAGGGCGCGGTGCCGAAGCTGGAACGCCCCGGCCCGCTCCGCGACCGCGTGTACGAGGCACTGCTGGAGCTCATCACCACGCGTGCCCTCCAGCCCGGCCAGCACCTCGTCGAGAGCGAACTCGCCGGGCACCTCGGAGTCTCCCGCCAGCCGGTCCGCGAGGCACTGCAGCGCCTGAACACCGAGGGCTGGGTGGACCTCCGGCCCGCGCAGGGCGCCTTCGTCCACGAGCCGACGGAGGAGGAGGCCGACCAACTCCTCACCGTCCGCACCCTGCTGGAGGCGGAGGCGGCCCGGCTCGCGGCGGCCAACGCGAACAGCGCCGGAGTGGCCGCCCTGGAATCCCTCTGCGCCGAGGGCGAGAGGGCCGTCGCCGCGGACGACGTGGACGGCGCCGTCGCCCTGAACGCCGCCTTCCACACCAAGATCATGACCCTCGCCGGCAACACCGTCCTCGCCGAACTCGCCGCCCAGGTCGACCGCCGCGTCCGCTGGTACTACACCCCGGTGGCCCGCCAACGCGGCCACCAGTCCTGGATCGAACACCGCGAACTCATCGCCGCGATCACCGCCCGGGACGAGCAACTGGCGACCACCCTGATGCGCGAACACACCGAGCACACGCGGCGGTCGTACCACGAGCGGGCGACGTCCTGACGGACCGCTACCCGTCGTCGCGGCACAGGCAGAAGGGGTGTCCGGCGGGGTCGAACAGTACGCGCACGTGGTCCTGCGGCTGGTCCGGTGCGAGGGAGGCGCCCAGGGCGACGGCCTCGGTGACCGCCTCGTCCAGGTCGGCGACCTGGAAGTCGAGGTGCATCATCGTGCGCTGCGCGCCGTCCGTCGGCGGCCAGGTGGGCGGCCGATATCCGGGGGCCTCCTGGAAGACGATGTACACGGCTCCCTGGGGCGGGGCGAGGACGGCCGTCCCGGGCTCCTCGTGGACGATCGGCCACTCCAGCAGTTCCGCGTAGAAGCGGGCCAGGAGGCCAGGGTCCGGTGCTTCCAGAGCCGTTCCCCACCACATGCCGCTTGTCCGGGATCGCATGGTTGAACCTATCGCGGCGGGCCGCTGCCCGGGGCGGGAGCGGGCAGGCCGACGAGCCCTGGGGCAGCGGTGCCCCCAGGGCCCGTCGGACGCCGGACGCGGACGGTACGAGACGACCCCGGGGGCCGTCAGGTCACCGCCTGCGGTTGCGCCGTCACCACCTTCGTGCCGGTGCCTGTCTCGCGGCCCGGCTGGCGGAGGAGGAGGGCGACGCCCGCCGCGAGCATCGAGATGCCGCCGGCGAGGGCGTAGGCGCCGTTGTAGCCCCAGGCGCCGACGACCATGGAGCCGAGGCCGCCGCCGAAGAGGCCGCTGATGAGTTTGCCGCTGTAGACGAGGCCGTAGTTGGTGGCGTTGTAGTTCTCGCCGAAGTAGTCCGGGGTGAGGGCGGCGAAGAGCGGGTAGAAGGCGCCGCCGCCGAAGCCGGAGAGGAAGGCGAAGAAGAGGAACAGCCACTCGCTCTTGATGTCACCGGCCCAGATCACGCCGAACTGGGCGAGACCGAGGACGACGATGACGAAGACGAGGGTCGGTTTGCGGCCGAGGCGGTCGGAGAGCCAGCCGACCACGCCGCGGCCGATGCCGTTGATGACCGCCATCACGCCCATGGAGGAGGCCGCGACCAGGGGGCCGAAGCCGACGTCCTTCGCGAAGTCCACCTGGAAGGAGATGCCGAAGATCGAGACGCCGGCCGTCATGACGATCGCGATCCACATCAGCGGGAGCATGCCGGTGCGGATCGCCTCCTTCGGGGTGAACTGCCGTACCGCCGGGGGGTTCTTGGCGAGGGCCGTCGCGGTCCTGGTGCCGCCCGTGTGGGTGAGCGGGTCGATGTCGGCCGGCCACCAGTTCTTCGGCGGGTCCTTGAAGAAGAACGCGGTGACCAGGACGACGACCATCACGTAGGCGCCGATCAGGTCCAGGACGCGGTGGTAGTTGGCCGTGTCGAAGGCGTAGTTGAAGATGAAGATGAAGGGGAGCGAGCCGTAGGCGAAGCCGCCGTTCACGAAACCCGTGCGGGCGCCCCGGCGTTCGGGGAACCACTTGCCGACCATGTTGATGCAGGTCGCGTAGACGAGGCCGGAGCCGAGGCCGCCGATCACACCGAAACCTATGATCGCCAGCCAGATCTCGCTGATGTGGGAGAGGGCCAGGAAGCCGATCAGGCACATCACGGAGCCGGTGTACATGGCGCGACGGGCGGTCAGGATGCCCTTCTCGCGCAGCCAGCCCGCCGGGAAGGCGATGCCGGCCTGGAAGAACACCCAGACGCTCAGGATCCAGAAGGTGTTGGACTGCGTCCAGCCGTGCGCGTGGGACAGGGTGTCCTCCGCGGAGCCGTACGCGTACTCGAAGACGCTGATGGCCATCATGGCGATCCAGGGCAGGTACACCATGATGTTGCGGGAGTGGCCGAGGATGTCCCGGTCGGTCTCGCCGATCCGGTAGACGCGGCCGCGGGCGTCCGTGACCTCGCGGTACGGGCGCCGTCCGGCACCGGTGCTGTTCGTGGCTACAGGGTCTGCCGTCATGTCACGCCATCTCCTCGCCGAGCGGCTGCGGGTTGGGGACGATGCGCCGGGCGCTGGGCCTGCCCGGTGCCTTGAGGAAGAGGGCCAGCACTGCGGAGGCCAGGCCGACGGAGCCCGCGAGCACGAACGCGCCGTCGTAGTCCCACTCGCCGACGACGACCGCGCCCAGACCGGAGCCCACCAGGCCGGAGATCAGCTTGGAGCTGTAGACCATCCCGTAGTTGGTGGCGTTGTTGTTCTCACCGAAGTAGTCCGCCGTCATGGCCGCGAAGAGCGGGAAGATCGCCCCGCCGCCGAAGCCGGAGACCATGGAGCAGAACAGGAAGAACGGCATGCTGCCCATCTGGCCGGAGACCAGCACGCCGAACTGTGCCGTGCCGAGCACGATGCAGACGATGATGAGCGTGTTGCGGCGGCCGTAGCGGTCGGAGATCCAGCCGATGACGCCGCGGCCGGTGCCGTTGACGATGGCCTTCAACGACATCGCCGTGGCGACGATCCCGCCCGCGAAGCCCATGTCCTTGCCGAACGGCACCTGGAAGGCGATGCCGAAGATGTTGATTCCGGCCGTGCAGAGCAGACAGAACCACATCATCCACAGGACCGGGGTACGGGCGGCCTCCTTCGGGGTGTACTGCTTGATCGCCGGCGGGTTCTTCTCCAACGCCCGCCGTATCTTGGGATCCTGAGTAACCGTCAGCGGATCGACGTGCGGCGGCCACCAGTTCTTCGGCGGGTCCTTGAAGAACCAGCCGGCCGACGCCACCACCAGGCACAGCCCGATGCCGACCGAGGAGAGGAGCACCTTGTAGTTGCTCAGGTCGAGGACCGAGGTGAAGAGGAAGACGAAGGGCACGGACCCGTAGGCGAAACCACCGTTCACGAAGCCGGTCTTGCCGCCCTTGCGCTCCGGATACCACTTGCCGACCATGTTCACGCAGGTCGCGTAGACGAGACCGGCGCCGATACCGCTGCACATGCCGAAGCCGAAGTAGGCGACGACCACGTTCGGTGCGAACGCCAGCGACACATAGCCCAGCAGCGTGCCGACCGCGCCGATCAGCATGGCCGTCCGCGCGGGGAGCCGTCCGCTCTCCCGCAGCTGCCCGGCCGGGAAGGCCACGGCCGCCTGGAAGAACACCCAGACGCCCATCAGCCAGAAGATGTGCCCGCTGCTCCACAGATGCGCCTCGTGGAGCGTGTCCTCCGCCGACGTGAACGCGTACTCGGCGGAGCTGATGCCCATCATGCCCACCCAGGGCAGGATGACCATCCACTTGCGTGTGCGGCCCATGAGATCGACATCGCGTTCGCCGATCCGGTACGTGCGGCCATTGCGGTCCGTCACCTCCCTGAAAGGGACGGACGTCGATAGATCGATGGATGACATGTCTGCTCAGCACCCCTTGCGTCGAAAGTTCTGGCCAGCGCCCCCTGTCCAATGCCTTTCGTGCGCGCACGGGTCCCGGGGCCGGCCGACGACGCGCTCGCCGGCCGGCCCCTTCCTCGGCTACGTCATGACGCGCCCCCCAGCAGTCCGCTCCCCAACAGCCCGGCCGCCCGCGCCCAGCGGTACTTGGCGCCGAGCACGGCCACCGGCCGTTCGGTCGTGTACGGGTACGCCACGACCCCCCGCTCGTACAGGTACTGGCAGGCCTCCTCGACCTCGACGTCCCCCGCGAGCGAGGCGACGACCGGCTTCTCGATGCCCCGCTCCCGGAACTCCGCGACCACGCGGGCCGTCAGTTCGGCGAAGACCATCGGCGGGGTGACGATGGTGTGCCAGTAGCCGAGGACCAGCGCGTGGATCCGCGGGTCCTCAAGACCGAGCCGGATCGTCGCCTCGTACGTCGACGGCGGCTCGCCGCCCGTGATGTCCACCGGATTGCCGGCGGCGCCGAACGGCGGGATGAAGCGGCGGAACGCCTCGTCCAGGTCCGGCGGTATCTCCATCAGGGTCAGCCCGTTGTCGGTGATCGCGTCGGAGAGGAGCACGCCACTGCCGCCGGCGCCGGTGATGATCACGACGTTGTCGCCCTGCGGGGCCGGCAGCACCGGCAGGCCGCGCGCGTACTCCAGCATGTCGTTCAGGCCGGGCGCGCGGATCACGCCCGCCTGCCGCAGGATGTCGTCGTACACCGCGTCGTCGCCCGCGAGCGCGCCCGTGTGCGAACCGGCCGCCTTGGCACCGGCCGCCGTACGGCCCGCCTTGAGGACCACGACCGGCTTCTTCGGTACGGTCGCCCGCGCGGCCTCCACGAAGGCGCGGCCGTCCTTCAGGTCCTCCAGGTGCATCGCGATGCACTCGGTGTGCGGGTCCTCGCCGAACCAGGTCAGCAGGTCGTCCTCGTCCAGGTCCGACTTGTTGCCGAGCCCGACGATCGCCGACACACCCGTCTTCGTGGTCCGGGCGAAGCCGAGGATGGCCATGCCGATCCCGCCCGACTGGGACGTCAGCGCCACCCCGCCCTTCACGTCGTACGGCGTGCAGAACGTGGCGCACAGGTCCTGCCAGGTGGAGTAGTAGCCGTAGATGTTCGGGCCGAGGAGGCGGATGCCGTACCGCTCGCCGATGGCGACGATCTCGGCCTGGAGCTCCTCCTCGCCGGTCTCCGCGAAACCGGACGGGATCAGGACGGCGTTGGGGATCCTCTTCCGGCCCACCTCCTCCAGCGCCGCCGCGACGAACTTGGCGGGAATGGCGAAGACGGCCACATCCACCTCACCGGGAACGTCCGTGACACTCTTGTACGCCTTGCGGCCCAGAATGTCATCGGCCTTGGGATTCACCGGATGGATCTCCCCGGCGAAGCCGCCGTCCACGAGGTTGCGCATCACCGAATTGCCGATCTTGCCCTGCTCGTTGGAGGCACCGATCACGGCGACCGAGCGGGGCTGCATCAGCCGGCGCATGGACTCCAGGATCTCCTCGCGCGTGTACTTCCTGCGCTCCGGCGGCTGCTTCTCCGCGAGGATGATGCGGATGTCGGCGGCGATGGCGCCCTCCGGCGTGGCGATCACCGGGTTGAGGTCCACCTCGGCGATCTCCGGGAAGTCCGCGACCAGTTGGGAGACCCGGCGGATCTGCTCGGCGACCGCCCAGCGGTCCACCCCGGCCTGCCCGCGCACCCCGCGCAGCACCTCGGCCGCCTTGATCGAGTCCAGCATCGACAGCGCCTCGTCGGCGGAGACGGGCGCGAGCCGGAAGGTCACGTCCTTCAGCACCTCGACCAGCACCCCGCCGAGCCCGAACGCGACGACCTTCCCGAAGGTCGGGTCGGTGACCGCGCCGACGATCACCTCCGTGCCCTTCGGCAGCAACTCCTGCACCTGGACGCCCTCGATGCGGGCATCCGCGTCGTAGCCGCGCGCGTTCTCGATGATCCGGTGGAAGGCCGCGCGCACGTCCGCCGCGCCCTCGACGCCCACGATCACCCCGCCCGCGTCGGTCTTGTGCAGGATGTCCGGCGAGACGATCTTCATGACGACCGGTCCGCCGAAGCGCGCCGCGTACGCCACCGCCTCGTCGACGTCGGTCGCCACCTCCTCGCCCGGTACGGCGATCCCGTACGCGTCGGCGATCACCTTGCCCTCGGGCGCGGTGAGTGCGGTACGGCCCTCGGCCCGCACGGAGTCGAGGAGCGCGCGGACCCGCAGCTCCCGGTCCTCTGCCATCACGTCAGATCACTCCGTTCGACTTGAGCAGGCGCAACTCTTCGTCGCCGAGACCGAGTTCGCCGATGTAGACGGCTTCGTTGTGCTCGCCGAGCAGGGGCGAACTGGTGACGTCGACCGGGGAGTCGGAGAGCTTGAGCGGGCTGCCGACGGTGACGAACTCGCCGCGCTCGGGGTGCGGGACGGTCACCACCATCTCGTTGGCGACCAGCGACTCGTCCTCGATGATCTCCTTGGTGGAGAGGATCGGCCCGCACGGGATGTTGTGGGCGTTGAGCTGCTCCAGCACCTCCCACTTGGGGAGCGTCGAGGACCACTCCTCGATCAGCTGGAACATCTTGCCGAGCTTGGGGAGGCGGGACTCCGGGGTCGCCCACTCGGGGTCGTCCGCCAGCTCGGGCCGGCCGATCAGCTGCGTGATCGGCTGCCACCCGACGGGCTGCACGATCACGTACACGTAGTCGTTCGGGCCGCCCGGCGCGCACTGGACCGCCCAGCCGGGCTGGCCGCCGCCGGAGGCGTTGCCGGAGCGGGGCACCTCGTCGCCGAAGTCCTCGTTCGGGTACTCGGCGAGCCGGCCGTGGGCGAGCCGCTGCTGGTCGCGGAGCTTCACCCGGCAGAGGTTGAGCACGGCGTGCTGCATGGCGACGTTGACGCGCTGGCCGCGCCCGGTGTGCTCGCGCTGGAAGAGTGCCGCCAGTATTCCGGCTACTGTATGCACTCCGGTGCCCGAGTCGCCGATCTGTGCGCCCGTGGCCAGCGGCGGGCCGTCCTCGAAGCCGGTGGTCGACATCGACCCGCCCATCGCCTGGGCGACGACCTCGTACGCCTTGAAGTTGGTGTACGGGCCGTCCCCGAACCCCTTGATGGAGGCGTAGACGATCCGGGGGTTGATCTCCTTGATGCGGTCCCAGGTGAACCCCATCCGGTCGACCGCGCCGGGACCGAAGTTCTCCACCATCACGTCCGAGCGCCGGATCAGCTCGGTCAGGAGCTCCTTGCCGCGCTCGGTCTTGGTGTTGAGGGTGATGCTCCGCTTGTTGCAGTTGAGCATCGTGAAGTAGAGGGAGTCGACGTCCGGGAGGTCGCGCAGCTGCTTGCGCGTGATGTCACCGGACGGCGCCTCCAGCTTGACCACGTCCGCGCCGAGCCAGGCGAGCAGCTGGGTGGCGGAGGGGCCGGACTGGACATGGGTCATGTCGAGGACGCGAATGCCCTCAAGTGCCTTGGTGGTCATGGGCGTTCCACCTCACTTGTACATGGTCTGGTTCATGGTTCCGGGGGCGTACGCGTCCGGGTCGACCCAGACGTTGATCAGCGACGGCTTGCCCGACTCCCGGGCCCGGCGCAGCGCGGGGCCGATGTCGGCGGGGTCGCGGACCTCCTCGCCGTAACCGCCCAGCATCTGGGCGAACTTGTCGTAGTGGACGTCCCCGAGGGTGTTGCCGACCCGCTCGCGCTCCTTGCCGTACTTGGCGGCCTGGCCGTAACGGATCTGGTTCATCGAGGAGTTGTTGCCGACGATCCCGACGAACGGGAGGTCGTAGCGGACCAGGGTCTCGAAGTCCCAGCCGGTGAGCGAGAAGGCGCCGTCCCCGAAGAGGGCGACCACCTCCTTGTCGGGGCGGGCCTGCTTGGCGGCGAGCACGAAGGGGACACCGACGCCGAGGGTGCCGAGCGGACCGGGGTCCATCCAGTGCCCCGGCGATTTCGGCTGCACGACCTGCCCGGAGAAGGTGACGATGTCGCCGCCGTCGCCGATGTAGATGGAGTCCTCGGTGAGGAAGTCGTTGATCTCGCTGACCAGGCGGTACGGGTGGATGGGGGAGGCGTCCGACCGCAGGCTCGGCAACCGCTTCTCCAGCGCGGTCTGTTCGGCGGCGCGCAGCTCGTCCAGCCACTCCTTGCGCCGGGAGGCCCCGCCGTTCACCCGGCCCGAGGCGGCCTCCGTCACGGACTTCAGGACCAGGCCCGCGTCCCCGACGATCCCGAGGTCGATGTCCCGGTTCTTGCCGACCGTGCGGTAGTCGAGGTCGATCTGCACGACGGTCGCTTCCGGGGAGAGCCGCTTGCCGTAGCCCATGCGGAAGTCGAAGGGGGTGCCGACGATCACGATGACGTCGGCGTTGGAGAAGGCGTACCGGCGGGAGAGCTGGAAGTGGTGCGGGTCGCCGGGCGGCAGGGTGCCGCGTCCCGCGCCGTTCATGTACGCCGGAATGTTGAGGGTGCGGACCAACTCGATGGCGTCCGCGGTGCCCCGGGTCGTCCAGACCTGGCTGCCGAGCAGGATGGCCGGCTTCTCGGCGTGCACGAGCAGGTCGGCGAGCTTCTCGATCGCCTCGGGGTCGCCGGCCGAGCGGGTGGCGGCACGGTAGGCGCCCGCCTTGGGGATGCGGGCCTTCGCGGCCGGGACCTTGGCGTCGAGGACGTCGCGGGGTATCTCCAGGAAGGAAGGTCCTGGCGCGCCGTGGTAGCACTCGCGGAACGCCATGGAGACCATGTCGGCGGCGCGCGCGGTGTCCGGGACGGCGGCGGCGAACTTGGTGATCGGCGTCATCATGTCGACGTGCGGCAGGTCCTGCAGGGACCCCATCTTGTGCTGGCTGAGCGCCCCTTGGCCGCCGATCAGCAGCATCGGGGACTCCGCGCGGAAGGCGTTGGCGACTCCGGTGACCGCGTCGGTCGTACCCGGCCCGGCGGTGACGACCGCACAGCCCGGCCTGCCGGTGATGCGCGCGTAGCCGTCGGCGGCGTGGGCGGCCACCTGCTCGTGGCGGACGTCGACGACTTCTATGCCCTCGTCGACGCAGCCGTCGTAGATGTCGATGATGTGGCCGCCGCACAGGGTGTAGATGCGGTCGACCCCCTCGGCCTTCAGCGCCTTGGCAACGAGATGACCACCGGAAATCACGTCCTGGGTGTCGTCGGGCATGGCGAAGTCCTGTCCCTTCGTAGGGGGTTGGAACGCTCTCGCGGTACATTGCATACAGTCGACGAATACTGTATGAACCTTGTTATCCCGCATCCGGTGGGTGGTGTCCAGGGGGCGTGCGGCACTTTCGAGACAGGAGCCGAAATGGACCTGTACGAGCACCAGGCAAGGGAACTCTTCGAAGATCACGGCATCGTGGTGCCGAGGGCCGAGGTCACCGACTCGCCCAAGGAAGCCCGCGAGATCGCCCGCCGACTCGGCGGCAGGGTCGTCGTGAAGGCGCAGGTCAAGACCGGTGGCCGGGGAAAGGCGGGCGGGGTGAAGCTCGCCGCCGACCCGGCCGCGGCGGAACTCACGGCACGTCAGATTCTCGGCATGGACATCAAGGGGCACACGGTCGGCAAGGTGATGCTGGCCCAACCCGTCGCGATCGAGAGCGAGTTCTACGTCTCGTACGTCCTCGACCGGGCGGCCGGCGGCTTCCTCGCCATCGCCTCCGCGGAGGGCGGCATGGAGATCGAGGAGGTGGCCGCGACCCGGCCGGAGGCGGTGGCCCGGGTCCACGTCGACCCCGCGGTCGGCGTGACCTCCGCCAAGGCCCAGGAGATCGCCACAGCCGCCGGACTGCCGCCGCAGACCGTCGACGTCCTCGTACGGCTCTGGCAGGTGCTGGTCCGCGAGGACGCCGTGCTCGTTGAGGTGAACCCGCTCGTGCGCACCGAAGAGGGCCGGATCCTGGCCCTCGACGGCAAGGTCACCCTTGACGACAACGCCCGCTTCCGGCAGTCACGTTGGGGCGCGGAGGAGGGCGAGCACCACGACCCGCTGGAGGCGGCGGCCGCAGCGAAGGGACTCAACTACGTCAAACTCGACGGCGAGGTCGGCATCATCGGCAACGGCGCGGGCCTGGTCATGTCCACCCTGGACGTGGTCGCCGGCTGCGGCGCACGGCCCGCCAACTTCCTGGACATCGGCGGCGGAGCCTCCGCCCGGATCATGGCCGACGGGCTGTCGGTGATCCTCTCCGACCCGTCCGTGAAGTCGGTCTTCGTCAACGTCTTCGGCGGGATCACCGCCTGCGACGCGGTCGCCGACGGCATCGTCCAGGCCCTGGAGAGCGTCCGCTTGACCAAGCCACTGGTGGTCCGCCTCGACGGCAACAACGCGGCCCGCGGCCGGGCGATCCTCGACGACCGCGCGCATCCCCTGGTCGAACAGGCCACCACCATGGACGGCGCCGCCCGCCGCGCCGCCGAACTCGCCCACACCGCCTGAGGAGCCGGGACATGGCGATCTATCTCACCCAGGAGAGCAAGGTCCTCGTCCAGGGCATGACCGGCGGCGAGGGCATGAAGCACACCCGGCGGATGCTGGCCGCCGGGACCGACGTCGTCGGCGGGGTCAACCCGCGCAAGGCCGGGCAGAGCGTCGACTTCGACGACCGTGCCGTCCCGGTCTACGGCACCGTCGCCGAGGGCATGGCCGCGACCGGCGCCGACGTCACCGTCGTCTTCGTGCCGCCCGCCTTCGCCAAGGCGGCGGTGCTGGAGGCCGCCGACGCCGGGATCGGCCTCGCGGTCGTGATCACCGAGGGCATCCCGGTCCACGACTCGGTGGCCTTCACCGCGTACGCCCGGCGCAACGGCACCCGGATCATCGGACCCAACTGCCCCGGCCTGATCACCCCCGGCCAGGCCAACGCGGGCATCATCCCGGCCGACATCACCAAACCCGGCCGCATCGGACTCGTCTCCAAGTCCGGCACGCTGACCTACCAACTCATGTACGAGCTGCGGGACATCGGCTTCTCCACCTGCGTGGGCATCGGCGGCGACCCGGTCGTCGGGACGAGCCACATCGACTGCCTGGCCGCCTTCCAGGAAGACCCCGACACCGAACTCGTCGTCCTCATCGGGGAGATCGGCGGCGACGCGGAGGAACGGGCCGCCGCCTACATCCGGGACCACGTCACCAAGCCGGTCGTCGGCTACATCGCCGGGTTCACCGCGCCCGAGGGCCGCACCATGGGCCACGCGGGCGCCATCGTCTCCGGCTCGGCCGGCACCGCCCGGGCCAAGCAGGAGGCGCTGGAGGCGGTCGGGGTGCGGGTGGGGAGCACACCGACCGAGACCGCCCGGCTGGTCCTCGAACTCCTCGAGACGGGGGGCTGACCATGGACCTCGTCCGCAAGCCCGGCACCGGCTGGGACGACGCCTGGGCGCGCTGTCTCGACCGCGCCCCCGAGGCCTTCCGGGACGACCGGGTCCTCAACCTCTGGGCGGGCACCTGGCGGCCCGACGGCCGTCCGCTGCCCGCGAGCAGCCCCGTCGACGGCAGCCCGATCGCCGGCGCCCCACGCCTGGACCGGGACACCGCGCGCCGGGCCGTCCGCGCCTGCCTCGACCAGCACCGCGCCTGGCGGTACGTCTCGCTGGAAGAGCGCCGGGCCCGAGTGGCCGCCACCCTCGACGCCCTGACCGAACACCGCGAACTCCTCGCCCTCCTCCTCGTCTGGGAGATCGGCAAGCCCTGGCGGCTCGCCCAGGCGGACGTGGACCGGGCGATCGACGGGGTCCGCTGGTACGTCGACGGCATCGGGCCGATGCTCGCCGGGCGGGCCCCGCTGGACGGGCCCGTGTCCAACATCGCCAGCTGGAACTACCCGATGAGCGTGCTCGTTCACGCGGTACTGGTCCAGGCTCTCGCGGGCAACGCGGTGGTGGCGAAGACCCCGACCGACGGCGGGGTCGCCTGCCTCACCCTGGCCTGCGCGCTGGCCGCCCGGGAGGGCCTGCCCGTGACGCTGCTCAGCGGCAGCGGGGGCGAGCTGTCGGAGGCGCTGGTGCGGGCGCCCGAGATCGGCTGCGTCTCCTTCGTCGGCGGCCGGGACACGGGGGCCGCGGTGGCCACCGCCGTCGCCGACCTCGGCAAACGGCACGTCCTCGAACAGGAGGGACTCAACACCTGGGGCATCTGGAACTTCACCGACTGGGAGGCGTTCACCGCCGTCGTCCCCAAGCTCTTCGACTACGGCAAACAGCGCTGCACCGCCTACCCGCGCTTCGTCGTCCAGCGCGAGCTGTTCGACGAGTTCCTCACGGCCTACCTCCCGGCGGTGCGCGGACTGCGGGTCGGCCACCCCCTGGCGGTCGCCGACCCCGCCGACCCGCTGCCCGAACTGGACTTCGGGCCCGTCATCAACGCGGCCAAGGCCAAGGACCTGACCGACCAGGTGGCCGAGGCCGTCGACCGCGGTGCCGTCCCGCTGCACCGCGGCAGCGTGGCCGACGCGCGCTTCCTGCCCGGCCAGGACACATCGTCGTACGTCCACCCGGTCACCCTCCTCAACCCGCCCCCCTCCTCCCCGCTCCACCACGCGGAACCCTTCGGCCCGGTCGACACGATCGTCCTGGTCGACACCGAGGCCGAACTGCTGGCCGCCATGAACGCCTCCAACGGCGCGCTGGTCGCCACCCTCTCCACCGACGACGAGGCCACCTTCGCGCGCCTCGCCCCGCAGATCCGCGCCTTCAAGGTCGGCCACGGCAAACCACGCTCCCGCGGCGACCGCGACGAGCTCTTCGGCGGCTTCGGCGCGTCCTGGCGGGGCGCCTTCGTCGGCGGGGAACTACTCGTACGGGCGGTGACCAACGGGCCGGCGGGGGAACGGCTGCCGGGGAACTTCCCGGAGTACCAGCTCATGCCATGACGGCGGTGAGCACAGGCGCGACGACCTCCTCGGCGAGCCTGCGCACCACGCCCTGCGGATAGGGGCGCGGCAGGCTCAGCACGACGTGGTTCATGCCCGCGCGAACCAGGCCGAGGACCGTGGCCCGGGTCGCCGCCGGGCCGTCGTACGACACCAGGACCTGGACCGAGCGGACGATCTCCGCCAGCTCCCGGCCCAGTCCGGCGCAGTGCGCGTCCAGCACCCTGGCCCGCCCGGCGACGAACCCCACACTGTTGTGCGGCGGCCCGGGCACGTTCCAGACGTCGGCGTGCTCGGCGGCCAGCCGCAGCAGCCGGGGACCACAGCCGCCGATCAGCATGAGCGTCGCCCTGCTCGACGGTCTGGAACGGCGCGGACTGGTCGTCCGCCGGCGCAGCTCGCAGGGCTGGCGGCGCAACATCGTCGAGCTGACGGAGACCGGGCGTGAGCGGATGGCGCGGGCCGAGGAGACGGCCGCGACCCTCGTCTGCGCCCTGCCGTCCGTGCCCTGCGCGCGCTGCCGCCCGTCCGGTAACGGCCGGGTCACGGGTGGTGACACCTCGCCGACCTGCGGATACACCGACGGAAACGCAGGTGAAGGGCGCTCCGAAAGCTTGGTATTGTTGTCCATGTCGCCGCGGGGAACACCCCCGGTCAGGCGGCAGACACCTGGTCCGGGTGGCGGAATGGCAGACGCGCTAGCTTGAGGTGCTAGTGCCCTTTATCGGGCGTGGGGGTTCAAGTCCCCCCTCGGACACAGATCATCACACTCCTCATGCGGGTCGAGCTGAGCCTCGGCCCGCATGAGGTGTTGTGCGGCCGGGGTCAGCCCTGGTGGTGGGCCGTGTAGACAGTCGCGGTCATCGGTGCGGTGACGGGGCCGGTGCCGAGGTGGTCCGTCATTTTCCGGGTGACGGAGAGCGAGAGGGCCTGGGCGTCTTCGCTGGCCTGGACGGCGGCGCTGACCGGTGTGCCGGTGAGGAATCCGGTGGCGACGGAGGCGGCCGACTCCGCGACGCCTTCGAGGGTGACCTCCTCGGCGGTGGCGAGGGCCAGCCCGGCGGCCGCCAGGTCTGCGGCGACCACGGCCGGATCGGCGTAGCCGTGGGGCACGTCCGGCAGGAACGTGGGCGCTCCGTCGGGCATGGACCCCTCCAGGGCGGCCTGGAAGGCGGCCCCGAAACCGTGCGTGGCCAGCGGGCCCCAGCTGTTGAACAGGAACCGCCCCCGCGGGGCCAGGACCCTGCGCACCTCGGCGTAGGCGGCGGGTCTGTCGGGGAAGAACATCACCCCGAACTGGCACAGGACGAGGTCGAAGCCGCCGTCCTCGAACGGCAGCTCCTGGGCGTCGGCCTGCCGCCAGGCCGCGCGTGGCTCCCGTGCCGATCCGGCGATGACCATCGCTTCGTTGAGATCGGTCGCCGTCACCGAGGCCGTGGGCACCGCGTCGAGCAGGGCCGAGGTCAGCGCCCCGGTCCCGGCGGCGAGTTCGAGGACCGTCCGGGGCCGCAGCGCTGCCGCCCTGGCCGCCAGATCGGCGGCGAAGGGACGGAAGAAGACCGGCACCAGGTGACGGTCGTAGGCCTCGGGCATGGACCGTGTCCACCGCCGGTTCGCATCGTCTGCGGTCACCCGACAGACACTAGCCCCGCGCGGGGTCCGGCGGGCGGATCAGCGCAGTCCGGCGAAGAGGTCGTTCTCGGGCACGGCCGCGCCGGTGGTGTCCCGGACCCGGACGAAGGTCTCGACACCCATCAGCTCGGTGAACCTCTCCCGGCCCATCTTGAGGAAGAAGATGTTCTCGCCCTGGCTGGCGTGCGCGGCCAGCGCGTCGAACTTCTGGCCGCCGAACGCGGTGGTGTCCACCCAGGTGCTGATCTCCTCGTCGGGAAGCCCGATCTCCGCCAGCGCGGCGGCCTCCTCGGGGTCCGGCTCCGGTACGTCCGCACCGAACTCGCGCATGGTCTCCCCGAACCGCTGCATCATCGAGCGGGGTGCCGTCGTCCAGTAGACCTTGGGTGTCGGCTCGGTCATCTCCAGCGCCGCCATCGTGATGCGGTTGGCCTGGATGTGGTCGGGGTGGCCGTAGAAGCCGTTCTCGTCATAGGTGACGACCACATCGGGGCGGTAGCGCCGCAGGAGTTCCGCGAGCCGGGCGGCGCCCTCCGCCACGGGGGTCCGCCAGAAGGATCCGGGAGCGTCGTTGGCCGGCCAGCCCATCATTCCGGAATCCGCGTAGTCCAGCGTCTCCAGATGGCTGATCTTGAGGACTTCGCAGCTGGCCTCCAGTTCCTGGCGCCGCATGGAGGCGACGGCCGCCGGATCGTGCCCGGGGTCGCCCGGCTTCACGCCCCCGGGTCCGTCACCGCAACCGCCGTCGGTACAGGTCACGAGGACCGTGCGGATGCCCTCCGCCGCATACCGTGCGAGGACACCGCCCGTCCCGGTGGCCTCGTCGTCGGGGTGGGCGTGTACCGCCATGAGCGTCAAGGGGCGGTCATTCATCAAAGAGTCCTCCTGTGTACAACGGCCTGGGTCCCAGGGCCGGGGGCCGAGTCCGGGACGGGCTCCCCCGGCCGGTGCAACAGCGCCGGGCGGACGGGCTGTTCCCGTCGTACAGAGGAACACCCTCACGGGGCCGAGCAATCAATAAATTGCAATGTGTCGTTCAGGTCTTGCGTGCTCTGATCGAGGATATTACGGTCCCTTCGCGTCTTCACTCCCGCCTCCCGCCCCTCCCTGGTGGCGTCAGTGGGATGTTTCCGGCATTTTTCGCGAAAGGAGTGGTAAGTGCTCCCCTCCATCCGAGATCTGAGACGAACCCTGGTCTGGGCGGTCAGCAGCGCGATGCTGGCCGTGGTCGGCGTCTTCACGCTGGCCGTCGCACCCGCGGTGGCGGCGGCCGCCACCGGCGGCAGCGGCGCGAGCCTGCCGTACGTCGAGGTGCAGGCGGAGAACTCCGCCACCAACGGCACCACCATCGGCCCGAGTTACACCCAGGGCCAGCTGGCCGACGAGGCCTCGTACCGCAAGGCGACGACGCTGCAGGGCACCGGCCAGTACGTCACGTTCACCACGCCGGTGGCGACCAACTCGATCAACTTCCGGTACAGCATCCCCGACACCTCGGGCGGCTCGGCCTACACCGCCGCGCTGTCCCTCTACATCAACGGCGTCAAGCAGCCCGACTTCACCCTGACCAACGCCTACAGCTGGTACTACGGCAGCTACCCGTTCACCAACACCCCTGGCAGCAACCCGCACCACTTCTACGACGAGGCCCACCGCCTGTTCGCCACCACCTATCCGGCGGGCACCACCTTCAAGCTGCAGGTCGACTCCGGCGACAACGCCTCCTCCTACACGATCGACTTCGCCGACTTCGAGCAGGTCGGCGCCGCCCTGACGGCCCCGGCGGGCGCGGTGTCGGTGACCGGCAAGGGCGCCGACGCGACCGGCGCCACCGACGCGACCGGCGCGTTCAACGCCGCGATCAGCGCGGCGGGCCCCGGCGGCACCGTGTGGATCCCGCCGGGCACCTACAACATCCCCGGCCACATCAGCGTCAACAACGTCACGATCGCCGGCGCCGGCATGTGGTACTCGACCGTCACCGGCACGGCCCCCGGCTTCTACGGCAACTCCGCGCCCTCCGCGAGCACGGGCGTGCACCTGCGGAACTTCGCGATCTTCGGCGATGTGCGGGAGCGCGACGACAGCGCCCAGGTCAACGGCATCGGCGGCGCGATGAGCAACTCGACCGTCTCCAGTGTCTGGATCGACCACATGAAGGTCGGCGCCTGGATGGACGGGCCGATGGACGGGCTGACGTTCAGCGGTGTGCGCATCCGGGACACCACCGCGGACGGCATCAACTTCCACGGCGCCGTCACCAACTCCAAGGTGACCGACAGCGACATCCGCAACACCGGCGACGACGGAATCGCCACCTGGGCGGACTCCGGTATCGGCGCCGACGCCAACGACACGATCTCCGACAACACGGTCTCCCTGCAGATCCTCGCCAACGGCATCGCGATCTACGGCGGCCACGACAACACCGTCAGCGGCAACCGCGTGGTGGACTCCGGCATCACCCAGGGCGGCGGCATCCACGTGGGGCAGCGCTTCTCGTCGACGCCGGTCGGCACCACCACCATCTCCGGCAACACCCTGGTCCGCGACGGCAGCCTCGACCCGAACTGGCAGTTCGGCGTGGGCGCGTTGTGGTTCGACGGCAGCCAGGGCGCGATCACCGGCCCGGTCAACGTGAGCAACACGCTGATCCAGCAGAGTCCGTACGAGGCCGTCCAGTGGGTCGAGGGCACCATCAGCGGCGTCAGCCTCACCGACGTGACCATCGCCGGCACCGGCACCTTCGCCCTGCAGGAACAGACCGGCGGCGCCGCGAAGTTCACCAACGTCACGGCCACCGGCGTCGGTTACTCCTCGCCGGTGTACAGCTGCTCGGCCGGGAGCTTCACGGTGACCGACGGCGGCGGCAACTCCGGTATCGGCGGCACCCCGTACTGCGGAGGGTGGCCGGCCCCGGTCTACCCGCCCTACCCCTCCGAAGGGGTGACGGCCACTCCCGGCGCCCTCAACTTCGGTTCGGTACCGACCGGTTCGACCAGCGACGCGCAGACCGTGACCGTCTCCAACCCGACCGGCAGCGCCGCGTCCGTCTCCTCGGTCTCCACCAGCGGCGACTACTCCCAGACCAACACCTGCGGCTCGTCGATACCGGCGAACGGCTCGTGCACCGTCAGCGTGAAGTTCGCGCCGACGGCGACCGGCAGCCGGAGCGGCACCCTGACCGTCACCGCGGGCGGGATCACCGACACCGTCGCCCTCTCCGGCACCGGCACCGCGCCCGGACCGGTGCTGAACACCGACCCGGCGAGCCTGTCCTTCGCCGCCACGGTGGTCGGCTCCTCGGCCACCGCGCAGACGGTCAAGGTGACGAACTCCGGCACCACGGCGGCGACCGTCTCGGGCGTCTCGGCGACCGGTGACTTCAGCCAGACCAACAACTGCGCCACCCTCGCGGTCGGCGCCTCCTGCACGGTGACCGTCGGGTTCAGGCCCACCACGGGCGGCTCGCGCACCGGCAACCTGACCGTCACCAGCAACGCCAACAACAGCCCGACCGTCGTCACCCTGGCCGGCAGCGGCATCGACAGCACCACGAACATCGCCGCCGGACGGCCGGCCACGGCGAGTTCCAGCACCGGCCCGTACGTCGCCTCGAACCTCACCGACCCGGACGCCGCCACCTACTGGGAGGGCACGAACGGTTCGTTCCCGCAGTGGGCCCAGGTCGACCTCGGCCAGAACTACGGCGTCGGCAAGGTGGTGCTCAAGCTCCCGCCGGCGACGGCGTGGTCGGCCCGCACCCAGACACTGTCGGTGCAGGGATCCACGGACGGCTCCAGCTTCTCCACGATCAAGGCGTCGGCCGGCTACACCTTCGACCCGAACGCCAACGGCAACACCGTGACCATCACCTTCAGCGCCACCACGGCGCGCTATGTCCGGGTCGACATCACCGCCAACACGGGCTGGAACGCAGCCCAGTTGTCGGACTTCGAGGTGTTCCCCAGCGGCGGGGGCTCCTCGCCGGCGACCCTGTCGGCGAACCCGACGTCACTGTCGTATCCCACCCAGGCGCTCAACACCGCCAGCGGTGCGCAGACGGTCACGGTGACCAACACCGGGACCGCGGCCGCGACCGTCTCCGGTGTCACCGTCACCGGCGACTTCGCGCAGACCAACACCTGCGGGACGTCGATCGCGGCGGGGGCCTCCTGCACGGTCGCCGTCACCTTCACCCCCACCGCTTCCGGCACCCGCACCGGCGATCTGAGCATCGCCGGCAACGCGTCGAACGGCACGACCACGGTCGCGCTGAGCGGCACCGGCGCCGGCACGGTGAGCAGGAACCTGGCGGCGGGCGCGGCCACCACCGAGTCCAGCCACACCGACGTGTACCCGTCGTCCAACGTGACGGACGGCAACCAGGGCACCTACTGGGAGAGCGCCGGCAACGCCTTCCCGCAGTGGGTCCAGGTCGACCTCGGCTCCGCGCAGAGCGTGAGCCGTGTCGTCCTCCAGCTCCCCGCGACCTGGGGCGCCCGCAGCCAGACGCTGTCCCTGTCCGGCAGCACCGACGGCTCCTCCTTCAGCACCGTCAAGCCGTCGGCCGCGTACACCTTCGACCCCACCACCAACAACACGGTCACCCTCACGTTCACCGCGACCACCCAGCGGTACCTCCGGGTGAACATCACGGCGAACAACGGCTGGCCGGCCGGCCAGGTCTCGGAGTTCCAGGTGTTCGGTGCCTGAGCACTGACGCCTGCCGCGTCCTGGAGCGGCCCCCGGCCCCACCTATAGTTCGTCGCATGAGTCGCTGGCATGAGCTGACCGGGGGGACGTCCGGGCGGGAGTACGCGGCACGGTTCGCGGCCGTGGCCCGTGGTGGCAAGGACGTGCACGGAGAGGCGCGGTTCTGCGCGGCGCTGGTGCCCGCCGGGGCCCGGGTGCTGGACGCCGGATGCGGTACCGGACGGGTCATGATCCGGCTCGCGGAGCTCGGATACGACTGCGTCGGGGTGGATCTCGACGCGTCGATGCTGGCGGTGGCGCGGGAGCAGGCGCCGGAACTGCCCTGGTTCCAGGCCGATCTGGCCGCGTTCGAGCCCGGCCGGCTCGGGATCGCGGCGGACTTCGATCTCGTGGTGGCCGCGGGCAACATCCTCCCGCTGCTCGCGGCCGGCACCGAGGCCACGGTGGTCCGGCGCCTGGCCGCCGTGCTGCGGCCGGGCGGTCTGCTGGTCGCCGGGTTCGGCCTGGACGAGGCCCATCTTCCGGTCCCGCCGAGCATCACCCTGCCGGAGTACGACGACTGCTGCGCGGCGGCCGGCCTCACCCTCGTCGACCGCTTCGCCACCTGGGACGCCGACCCCTACGAAGGCGGCGGCTACGCCGTCAGCGTCCACCGCGGCCCGACCGCTTGATCATCCCCTCGCGCGGGACCGGGACGGCCGCCGTGCACCGCCGGTGAAAATCCCGTGGAAGCGGTGTCGGTGGCGCCGCTTATGCTGCACCGGAATGATCACGCGGAACCTGGGGAGGGCGCGGCATGTTCGACAAGCTGTTCGGCAGGGGCGGGGGCAGACCGGCGGCCGATCCGCATGCGCTACCCGCTCCGCGCAAGCTCAGAAACGGGCTGTACACGCTGCACGCGCTCGGGGACACCCGGGTGTCCGCGCTGCTGGAGGCCGCCACCGCGGGCGACTGGGAGCTGGTGAAGGCGGCGCTCGCCCCCTTCGACCTCGGCCGGGACGACCGGGTCCTCGGTGAGCTGGCCGACCTGGACGGGGTGCAGGAGTGGATCGGCGCGGCCGTCGAGGAGGACGCGGAGCACCGGGCGACCGCCCTGCTGATATCCGGGGCGCGCCACATCAGCTGGGGCTGGGAGGCACGCACCCGCGCACGCGCCGTGGACGTCTCCCGGGAGCAGTGGCGGGTCTTCCGCGAACGGCTCGGCATCGCCGAGGAACAGCTGCTGCGGGCGGCCGAGTCGCGGCCGGAGTGGGTCACGCCGTGGCGCCGCCTGCTCACCTCCGGGCGCGGCATGTCGCTGGGCCCCGCCGTCAACGAGACGCGGCTCGCCGCCGCCCTGCGCCGCGACCCGCTGGACCTGGCGACCCACATCGAGTGGCTGTCGCAGTTGCAGCCCCGGTGGGGCGGCGAGCCCGGTGAGGCCCTGGCGTTCGCCCGGGAGGCGTTCGCC
This sequence comes from Streptomyces sp. NPDC048288, assembly GCF_043201555.1. Classification (NCBI taxonomy): domain Bacteria; kingdom Bacillati; phylum Actinomycetota; class Actinomycetes; order Kitasatosporales; family Streptomycetaceae; genus Streptomyces; species Streptomyces sp. NPDC048288. The sequence goes on along the minus strand of NZ_JBICZD010000006.1, from coordinate 31,219 downwards.
GGAGCGCCCGACGGCCATCGCCTCGGCTGTGTCGTCGCCATGGCCCATATCGAGGAGTGGGTGGAGTCGGACGGCGGCACCAGCCTCGACACGCCCGGCACCCAGGAGGAGCTGAGGGAAGCGGCCAGGCGCAGCATCCTGCACCCCGCCTACGAGCGGAGCCCCGGCTGGCAGCAGGACTTCAACATCTTCGCCATGGCCCTCGGGCTGTCCGCCGAGGGCATCGTCGCCCGGCGGGTCTTCCACGAGCTGGCCGGCGCCTACACACCATGGCCCTGGCAGTACATGGCGAATCCGGAGAAGGCGTACGCCCGCCACCGGCGCACCGCCTGACCCCCGCCACCGGCGCACCGCCTCACCCCGCCACCCTGCCTGGCACCCCGCCCGTCACCTCGAACACCCCACCCCGGACTGCCCGATGACTCTGCCCGACACCCCTCAGAACCCGGCCGCCGGCGCCGACCGCACCTTCCAGGTGGACCTGCGCGGCCTCGTCGACCTCCTCTCCCACCACCTGTACTCCAGCCCCCGCGTCTACCTGCGCGAACTCCTGCAGAACGCCGTGGACGCGTTGACCGCCCGGCACACCCTCGAACCGGGCGCCGCCGCCGACGCGTTCGGTATCCGCCTGTACGCCGACGGCTCCGTCGTCCGGGTGGAGGACGACGGCGTCGGACTCACCGAGGCCGACGTCCACACCTTCCTCGCCACGATCGGCCGCAGCAGCAAGCGCACCGAGAACATCGCCGAGCAACGCGCCGACTTCATCGGCCAGTTCGGCATCGGCCTGCTCTCCTGCTTCCTGGTCGCCGACGAGATCCACGTCGTCAGCCGCTCCGCCCGTACGCCCGACGCCCCCGCCGTGGAGTGGCGGGGACGCGGCGACGGCAGCTACACCGTCCGCACCCTGCCCGCCGCCGCCCGCCCCCGGCCCGGCACCACCGTCACGCTGACGCCCCGCGCCGACGCGGGCGAGTGGACCCGGCCGGTCCAAGTACAGGCGCTCGCCCGGCACTTCGGCTCCCTGCTGCGCCACCCGGTGACCTTCGACGACGGCGCGGGCGGCCCCGGCGCGGCCGTCAACCCCGAGCCCGCGCCCTGGGCGCGGACGTATCCCACACCGGGCGCCCGGTCCCGGGCGCTGGCCGCGTACGGCGAGGAGATCTTCGGCTTCACGCCGTTGGACACCATCGACCTGGACCTGCCGGCCGTGGGCCTGAAGGGCATCGCCTGCGTGCTCCCCGAGGCGGTGCCCGCCGGACGCCGGCACGGCCACCGCGTGCACGTCAAGGGCATGCTGCTGTCCGAGCGGGCCGAGGAGATCCTGCCCGAGTGGGCGTTCTTCGTCCGCTGCGTCCTGGACGCCGAGAGCCTGCGCCCGACGGCGTCCCGGGAGTCCCTGTACGAGGACGACACCCTCGCCGCCGTCCGCGACGCCCTCGCCGAACGGCTGCGCGCCTGGATCGCCCGGACCGCCGCCAGCGACCCCGACCTCCTCGGCCGCTTCCTGCAGACCCACCACCTGGCCGTGAAGTCGCTGGCCGTGCACGACGACGAGATCCTGCGGATGCTGCTGCCGTGGCTGCCGTTCGAGACCACCGACGGACACGCCACCCTCGACGAGTTCGCGCGCGCCCACCGCACCGTGCTCGTGACCGCCAGCGTGGAGGAGTTCCGGCAGGTGGCCGCCATCGCCGCGGCCGCCGGGCTGGGCGTCGTCAACGGCGGCTACACCTACGACCGTGAACTGGTCCACCGGCTGCCGGAGATCAGGCCGGAGGTCAGCGTCGCCGACCTCGACCCGGCCACGCTCACCGCCCACCTCGACCCCGTCGACCGGGAGACGGAACTGGCCGCCGCGGCCTACCTCGCCCTGGCCCGCGACGCCCTCGCCGTCTTCGACTGCGACGTGGCGCTGCGCACCTTCCAGCCCGCCTCCGCGCCCGCCCTCCTCCTCGACAGCCGCGAGGCCCGGCACGAGCGCACCCGCTCCCAACTCGCCCGTGAGCAGCAGGGCGGCGTGTGGGGCGACATCCTCGGCCATCTGCGCCAGGAGGCCCCGCGGGCCCAGCTGATCCTCAACCAGCTCAACCCGCTGGTCCGCACCGCCGTCACCATCGACGAACCCGAACTGGCCCGCACCAGCGCCGAAGCCCTCTACGGGCAGGCCGCGCTGCTCTCCCGGCGCCCGCTCCGGCCCGCCGAGTCGAGCCTCATCAACCGCTCCTTCCTCGACCTCCTCGCCCACGCCCTCCGCAAGGACAGCTGACGATGCCGACCGCACCCCACCCCCAGGACACGGACGAGCTGTACGAGGCGCTCCGGGAGAACGACCGGCGCCCCTACGGCCGTACCCGCACCGTCACCGCCGAGGAACTGGTCGACGCCGCCGAGCAGTTCGCGGAGCCCCGCCCGCTCGTGCACGCGCTCCTCGCACTCCAGAAGGCGTACAACTACGGCTCCGAACCGCGGAAGTCCCCCGTCGTCTTCGCCCGCGTGCTCACCCTCTTCGACGAGCAGCCCGACGTCTTCGACGAGCGGCTGCGGCACACGCTGTTCTGGCGGTTCAAGTGGGTCGCGGCCGCCCTGGTCGCCCTGCCCGAGATGCCCCTGGCCAGCCTGCGCCAGTGGCTGACCGAGATGCGTGACCGGTACGAGAAGGCCGGCCTCGGACTCCAGCCCTACTACGGGGAGGCGTACCGCCTCGCCGCCCACGTCGGCGAGGACACCGACCTGGCCTTCGAGCTGTGGGCGGGACGCACCCGTACCCGGCTCAGCGACTGCGAGGCCTGCGAGATCTGCGTGCGCGCCGTCCACCACCTCGCGGCGGGCGACGACGAACGGGCACTGCGCACCTGGGAGCCCGTCCTGGCCGGGAAGGAGTCCTGCCAGGAGGAGCCCGCCCGCTCCGTCTCGTACGCGCTGCTGCCGCTGCTGCGCGCCGGCCGCACCGACCGGGCCCGCGAGCTGCACCTCACCGGGTACCGCGCCTGCCGCCGCAACCCCGCGATGTCCGGCGAGGTCGGCCGGCACCTGGAGTTCTGCGCGCTCACCGGCAACGAGGCACGCGGCCTGGAACTCCTCGCGGAGAACCGGAATTTGTTCGACGACGTCGACTCGCCGCTGGACGAACTCGCCTTCCTCACCGGCGTGGAGGTCCTCCTGCGGCGCGTCGAAGCCCTCGGCCACGGCGACCTGCCCGCCGCCGGATACCCGGGCCGCACCTGGACGGTGGCCGGCCTGTGCGCCGAGGTGCGCGGCCGGGCCGACGACCTCGCCGCCCGCTTCGACGCCCGCAACGCGACCACGACCCACACCGACCGCCGCCGGGCCCGCCTCGACCGCGCCCCCCTCCTGGACACCCTCGAACTGACCCTGCGCGCCCGCGCCCTCGACGACGTGGCCCCGGCGCCCGCCGTCCCCACCGCCGCCCGCACCACCACCGCCGTCCCCGAGTCGCTGCCCGAACTCATCGTCCAGGCACGAGAGTTGGAGGAACAGGGACATCCGGACGCGGAGGCCTGCTGGGCACGGCTGCGCACGCTCGTCGCCGCCCCCGGCTACACCCACCCCGACGACCCGGCCGTGGGACCGCTCGTACGACTGCGCGCGGACCTGCTGGAGGACGAGGCCGGCCGGGCGGGCGAGAAGGAGAAGTTCGACGAGGCGGCCGCCCTCTACGAGACGGCGGCGGGCCTGTACGACGAGGCCGCGCAGCCGGGGCACGCGGTGTTCGTCCGCGCCTGTGCCCTGTTCGCCGCGGCGCAGGCCGCCCCGGAGGACGCGCGGGAGGGCGCCGACGAAGCCGAGGCGAGGACGACCGCGCTGACCGACGCCCACGCGTCGATGGTCCGCCTCCACGAGACGGCCACCGGCCTCGCTCCGCACCAGGAGGCCCGGCTGCTGCGCCTGCGGGCGACCACGCTCGGCCTGCGGTTCCAGACGTCGCACGACGGGGAGCACGCCGCGCCCGTCCTCGCCGAGGCGGACCTGCTGCACGCGTTCGCCGTCCGGCACGACGTCACCGGGCAGATCTCCGGAGCCCTGCTGCTGCGGGCCGGCACCCTCGCCCTCTCCGGCGACCTGCCCGCCGCGGTCACCGCGAGCGACGCCCTCCTCGACCGGCTCAGGACCCACGGCCCCGCCTGGCACCTGCCGCACGCGCTCGGACTGCGGGGGCGGATCCGGCTGGGCCTCAGGGACGCGCAGGCGGCCCACGACGATCTGGCCGAGGCCCTCCGCCTGGCCGCCGAATGGCCCGCCAACACGGTGGCCACCGCCCGCCTGCACACCGATCTGGCCCAGACCTGCATGCGGCTGGGCCGCCCCGACGAGGCGCTGCGGCACCTGACCCGCTCCGCGGAGCTGGAGCTGCGCCACGGCAGCCGCTTCGACGCGTTCTGCACCTACAGCAACGCGGCCCAGCTCACCCTCGACCTGGGCCGCGTCGAGGACTGCATCGCCCTGCTCGACTCGGTGCTGGCCGAACCGGACGTCACCACCGGGGAACTGGACGACCGGCTCGTCGCCCAGCTGCGCCTGGCCCGCGCCCGCGCACTGCACGCGGGGGAGGACCTCAAGGCAGCCACGGCGGAGTACGCCGCCCTCGCGGCCGAGTCGGCCGGCTGGGACGACGACCCCGGCAGCCACGCCATGATCGCCGCGGAGACCGCCATGCTCCTCGCCGAGTCCGGCGAGTTCGGCCCGGCCCGCGAGGCCGCCGACCAGGCCCTCGCCGCGCACGCCCGGGAGCCGCGCTACGAGCAGCTCAGCAGCTGCCTGCGCGAACTCGCCCGCCTCCGGACCCAGCAGCAGGGCGCCGAGGGCCTGGCCGACGCGCTCGCCCTGCTCGCCGACGCGGGCCGGATCGCCGACGAGGCCCGCGCCGCGGGATACCGGGCCCGTGGCCGCGACCTGGACAGCGCCCTCGCCTACGAGCACGGGCGGGTCAACGCCTACGCCAAGGAGTACGAGACCTCCCTGACCGCCCTGGACAAGGCGCTCACCCTCCTCGGCGAACCCGAACCCGAACCCGAACCCGAACCCGAACCCGAACCCGAACCCGCACCCGAATCCGACTCCCACGACCGGGACCACGTCGGCGAATGGGCCGAGTGCGTCCGGCTCGCGGCCGTCGTGGAGGGCCTCTACCTGGAACGCCCCGAGCCCGCCCTCGCCCGCCTGGACGGAGCGGTCGCCCGGCTCACCGCCCTGGGCCACCCCGAGGAGACCGAGCCGCTGACCACCCTGGCGGCCCGCCTGCGCGACGAGGCGTGACCCGGCGGGCGTGGCGCGGCCCGGGCGGTGCCCTCACCAGGTCACGGGCAGCTCGCTGACCCCGCCGGTGAGGGTGGTGCGCACCTGCAGGTCGTCGACGTCCTTGGCCAGCCGCAGCCCGGGCAGGCGCTCGGCCAGGGCGGCGAACACGATGCGCAGCTCCGTACGGGCCAGGCTCGCCCCGATGCAGAAGTGCGGGCCGTGGCCGAATCCGAGGTGGTTGCGTTCCGGACGGTCGGGGTCGAAGGTCTCGGCGTCGGTGTAGACGGACGTGTCGCGGTTGGCCGAGTTGATCGAGAGGATCACGGCGTCGCCGCTGCGGATGGTGACCCCGGCGACGTCGACGTCGGTGTGGGCGTAGCGCAGCAGACCGAGGTCGCCGGGTGCGCCGAGCCGCATGATCTCCTCGACGGTGGCGTTGACCCGGCCGGCCGGGTCGGCGGTCAGCGCCCGCCACTGGTCGGGGCGGGTGAGCAGGAAGAGCGTGCCCAGCCCGATGCGGTTGACGGTGGTCTCGTGGCCGGCGAACAGCAGCCCGACGCAGAGCCTGATCATCTCGGAGTAGTCGAAGTCCGCGTCGGCGCTCTGGGCGCGTACCAGGTCGGAGATGACGTCCTCGCCCATCCTCGCCCGTTTGGCCTCGGCGAGGGTGACCATGTAGTCGTTGAACTCCTCCCGGGCCCGTTCGGCCTCGTCGCCGATGGCGTAGTCGGCCATGCGCGCCGACAGCGAGGCGAAGTGGTCGCGGTCGGACTCGGGCACGCCGAGCAGCCGGCAGATGACGGCGACCGGCACCGGGAAGGCCAGTCCGGCGTGCAGGTCGACCACCCCGTCGGGGGCGGCGGCCCGCTCGGCGAGCAGGTGGTCGATACAGCCGTCCACCAGTTGTCGTACATGATCGGAGAGCATCACCATGCGGCGGGCGGAGAAGGCCGGGGTCAGCAGCCGGCGCATCCGGGTGTGGTCGGCCTCCTCGGTGGCGTAGTCGCCCGAGGGGCCCTCCTGCACCGCGGCGCTGGTGATCCGGGAGGCCCGCTCCGGCTCGGGATGGGAGCGGCCGAGCCGCTTGTCGCCGAGGAGGTCGCGGACCTCCTCGAAGCGGGTGACCAGCCAGGCCGGATCCCCGGCCGGAGTGGTGACCGGCGTGATCGGCGCCTGGCGGCGCAGCACCTCGTACAGGGGTGCGAGATCGAGCACGTTCGGCCGTGCGAAGGGTAGTCGGGAACGCTCGGCGGCACCGTTCATGGTCCTCCTCCTGGACCTCGGAACGCGATCTTCCGGCATTTCGACCGTAACACTTTATTGTCAGTGGCTGCCAATAATGTTTCCGGCCAGTCGCCGCGTGGCGTCGGCGTGCTTGGATCGCCCGATGAAGGACGCGACGGTGGACAGTGGCCCGATAGCGCCCCGCCGGGGCCGGCCCCCGGTGAGCGACCGGGAACGGCAGCGGCAGCGCCTGGACATCTCCCGCCAGGCGGTCCGGCTGTTCGCCGCGCAGGGCGTGGCGGCCACCTCCGGCGAGCAGATCGCGCGGGCGGCCGGCGTCTCCGAACGCACCCTGTGGCGCTATTTCGCCGGCAAGGAGAACTGTGCGGAGCCGCTGCTCACCCAGTCGATCGCGGCCTTCCAGGCGGTGCTGCGCGCCTGGCCGGCCGGCCTCGGCCTGACCGAGCACCTGCGCGCCGCCTACCGGCCGACACCCGACGCGCTGTCCGGCGGGGACACCGAGGCGGTGCTCACCGTGATCCGGATGACTCACGACGAACCCGCGCTGCGGGCCGCCTACCTGGTGCTGCGGGAGCGCGCGGAGGAGACGTTCACCGAGGTGCTCGCCGAACGCGCGGGCACCGCCGCCGACCTGCCGGAGATCCGGATGCGGGCCGCCACCGTCAGCGCCGTGCTCAAAGTGGCCACCGACGACCTGGCGCGGGCCGTGGCCCGGGAGGGTGTCACCCCCGAGGTGCTGCGCGCACACCGCGAACAGCTCGCCGACGCGCTCGGCCGGGTCACCCGGGGGCTGTAGTGCCGTTCTCCGAGCGGTCGTAACTACCGCAAGGACTACGGCCGTTGTGCCCGGCGCGCAGCCGTCCGTGAACTTCGCGCTCAGAAAGTCCTGTTGGCCTCGTTGACACGCCACAAGCACAGGCGTTTCACTCAACACTCGTGCATGGCAACGTTGTCAGGCCGTGGGAGCGGCCCGATGCGCTGCCGCCCGTCGCCGGCGTTCCGGTGTGTCCCGGCGCGCCGACACCTGATGTGCGAAGCACGAACTGCTGCGGAGGCAACCGATGGTGAGACCCCGACGTTCAGCCGCACGACCCCCCACTGGAACAGGAATCCGCGGGCTCCTGGCCGTGGCCTGCGTCCTGGGCCTGGCAGCCCTGCCGCTCTCGGCGGCCGGCAGCGCCCAGGCCGCGAGCACCGCGAGGCCGGCCCTGGTGACGGATCCCGCGTCCCTCGTCAACCCCCTCATCGGCACCTCCGGTGCCGTGGACACCTTCCCCGGCCCCGACATGCCGGCCGGCATGGTGCAGTGGGGCCCCGACACCACACCGCACCGCCCCGACGGCGGCGGCTACGAGTACGCCGACAGCAAGCTCTCCGGCTTCAGCCTCACCCATGTCTCCGGCCCCGGCTGCCCGGTCGCGGGCGACCTGCCCGTCCTGCCGGTGACCGGCGCGCTCTCGGGCAACCTCGGCAGCACGTCCGTCGGCTTCGCCCACGCCGACGAGCAGGCCGCCCTCGGGTCCTACAAGGTCACCGACGCCAACGGGGTCAGCACCGAGCTGACCGACACCACCCGCGCCGGACTGGGCACCTTCACCTTCCCGGCCGGGCAGCAGGCGAACCTGCTGTTCAAGCTCAGCGGCGGCGCCACCCAGGTGGACGGCACCCGGGTCCAGGTGGTCAACAGCAAGGAGATCAGCGGCGCGATCGACAGCGGCCACTTCTGCGGCGCGAGCAACCGCTACACCCTGCACTTCGACGTCAAGTTCGACCGGCCGTTCACCGCGAGCGGCACCTGGGTCGGCGGCACCATCACCCCCGACGCGAAGTCGCTGAAGGCGGGCAAGGTCAGCCCGGCCCCGCGCAAGTCCACGGCGAAGCCGCTGAAGGAGAAGCACTTCACCGTCCCGGCGAAGCCCGCCCCGACCGTCCACACGAGCGGTGCCGCGTCCCGGCTGTCCAACCTGTCCAAGGCCGCCCAGCCGCCCACCACCGGCGCGAACGGCATGTACCTCACCTTCGACACCGCCACGAACCCCACGGTCACGGCGAAGGTCGGCATCTCGTACACGAGTGACGCGGGCGCGGCGGCCAACCTCGGCGCCGAGATCAGGAACTGGAACATCGGCGCCGTCGAGAAGGCCAACCACGACGCCTGGAACGCGGTGCTGAAGAAGATCCAGGTCGGCGGCGGAACCACCGACCAGCAGACGCAGTTCTACACCGCGCTCTACCACGCCCTGCTGCACCCGAACGTCTTCTCCGACGCCAACGGCCAGTACATGGGCATGGACAACCAGATCCACCAGCTGGCCAAGGGACAGCGGGCCCAGTACGCCAACTACTCGGGCTGGGACACCTACCGCTCCCAGACCCAGCTGATGGCGATGGTCGAGCCGAAGGTCACCAGCGACGTCGTCACCTCGATGCTCAACGGCTACGACCAGACCGGCCTGCTGCCCAAGTGGGCCTCGAACAACGGCGAGAGCTATGTGATGGTCGGCGACCCGGCCGCCGGCATCATCACCGACGCCTACGCCTTCGGCGCGACGGACTTCGACACCGCCAAGGCCCTCGCCGCCCTCCAGCACGAGGCCACCGTCCCCAACAACGACCGCCCCGGCGAGTCCGTGCGGGACGCCAAGGGCTACCTCCCGCTCGACGAGAACGACTACAACTGCTGCAACTTCTACGGCCCGGTCTCCACCCAACTGGAGTACGACAGCGCCGACTACGCCCTCGCCGCCTTCGCCAAGTCGCTCGGAAAGACGGACGTCTACACGAAGTTCGCCACCCGCGCCCAGGACTGGATGAACGTCTTCAACCCGCAGACCGGCTACCTCCAGGCCAAGAACAAGGACGGCCAGTTCGCGGGCGGCTTCACCCCCGGCACCTCCAACGGCTTCGTGGAGGGCACCTCCGCCCAGTACACCCCCATGGTCCCCTTCAACCTGCGGCAGCTCATCCAGGCCCGCGGCGGCGCCCAGGCGTACTCGTCCTACCTGGACAGCCTCCTCGACGACATCACCCACCCCGGCAACACCGACGCAGACCTGAGCAACGAGCCCAGCGTGGAGATCCCCTGGGAGTACGACTACACGGGCCAGCCGTGGAAGACCCAGGCGGCCGTCCGCGAGGCCCAGCAGGACCTGTACTTCAACGCCCCGGTCGGCTCCTTCGGCAACGACGACCTGGGCGCCATGAGCTCCTGGTACGTCTGGTCCGCACTCGGCATGTACCCGGAGACCCCGGGCACGGACACCCTGGTGCTCGGCAGCCCGGCGTTCCCGGCGGCCCAGGTGACCCTCGACGGCGGAAAGACGGTACGGATCGGCGCACCGCAGGCCGCGCCCGACGCGCCGTACGTGCAGTCGCTGAACGTCAAGGGCAAGGCGTGGAACGCCTCCTGGCTGACGTACCGGCAGTTCAAGGGCGCGGGCACGCTCGACTACACGCTCGGCACCCGCCCGAACACCTCCTGGGCGTCCGGCCCTTCGGCCGCACCGCCCTCGGACACCACGGGCGGCGGCCGGATACTGGCCGCGACCGGTCCGTCCAGCGACGGCCTGGTCCTCCAGCCCGGTGCGAGCGGTGACGGCACCCTCGACCTGACCAACCTCGGCAGCAAGGCCGTCACGGTCGACTGGACGGCGACGGCGCCCTCCGGCGTCACCCTGGACACGGCGTCCGGCTCGCTGACGGTGCCCGCCTCGGGCAGCGCCGAGACCAAGGTCCACGTCACGGCCGGCCCGGACGAGGGCACCTACCAGGTCACCTTCGCCCTCACCGACCACGGCACCGGTGCGGCACTGTCCCCGGCGGTGCTGCGCGTGGCCGTCGCCAACCCCGGCGCGCTGTGGCCGTACGCCACCAACGAGGGCATCTACCCCGACGGCGCCACCTACTCGGGCGGCTTCGACGGCGGCGGCTGGGCCTTCTCCCAGAACGCCCTGGCGGCGGCCGGCGTCACCGGCGGCTCCACCCTCACCGTCGACGGCGTCTCCTACACCTGGCCGACGGCGACGTCCGGCCGGCTCGACAACGTGGAGATGACCGGCCAGACCCTCCCGATGCCGGCCGGCACCTCGGGGGCGTCGCTGGGGCTGCTGGGCGCCGCGGTCAACGCGCCCACCGACGGCAGCGGGGTGTCGGGCACGCTCACCGTCACCTACACCGACGGCACCACCACGCAGGCGACGGTCGGCTTTTCGGACTGGACGCTCAACGGCGGACCGAGCAAGCCGCTGCCGGCCGACACCACGGCCGTCACCACCGCCTACCGGAACACCGGGAGCGGAGGCCGGGACGGCGTGAAGACCTACGTCTTCGCGACGAAGGTCCCGCTGGATCCGTCCAAGCAGGTGGCGTCGGTGACGCTGCCGGTGACCGGCTCCACGGGCACCGACCACCTCTTCGCCTACGGCTTCGGGCAGTAACAGCCCCACAGACAGGGCCGGTTCCCGGGCGCACGCCCCGGAACCGGCCCTGTTCCATGCCCACGCGGTGCGTCAGCTCAGACTGAAGTCGTCGGCGTAGACGGCGGACTGGCCGTACCAGCCGTGGACGAAGACGGTGACCGCTCCGCTGCTGCCGGTGGTGAAACTGACCGACAGCTGGTTCCAGCTGCCGCTGTTCGACCAGGTGCTCGCGCTGGCGCCGCCGGAGACCCCGATGTACGCGTACGGTCCCTGTACCCAACCGGAGAGCGTGTACGTGTGGTTGGGGGAGAGGGTGACCGTCTGGTCGCACTCGCCGGTGCTGCTCGAAGTCGGCGCGACCTGCAGGCTGTGGCTGCCGCCGTGGACCGGGGTCGAGACCACCGCGCTGCCGCTCGCGCAGGTCCAGGGGCTCAGAGTGCCGGTCTCGAAGCCCGCGTTGGTCAGCGAGCCCCCGCCGCCCCCACCGCCACTGGTGGTGACGGTGAGCGTGTACGTCGCGCTGTGGCTGCCGCTCGCGGCGGTGCCGGTGACGGTGATCGGGTAGGAGCCCGCGGCCACGGACGAGCCGACCGTCGCCGTCAGCGTCGCACTGCTCCCGGAGGTCACGGACGCGGGGCTGAAGGAGACGCTGACGCCCGAGGGCGCGCCGGAGGCGGAGAGGCCGACGGACTCGGCGCTGCCGGAGGCGACGGCCGTGGCGACGGTCGCGGTCGCCGAACCGCCCTGGGCGACCGAGGCGGAACCCGGCGACAGGGACAGGGAGAAGTCGGTGGTGGTGCCGCCCCCGCCGCCCGAGCTGCCCTCGTAGGGCACGAACGCGTCGGTGAACGCGAGGCTGTTCTGGCTGATCTCACTGCAGGTGGACAGCGAGTTGGCGCTGCCGCTGCACGGCTGGTCCCGGTTGGCCGACCAGAACGACAGCCGCCCGACACCGTTCTGCGCGGCGAAGGACTCGACCGTCTGGGCGTCCGCGAGGGTGAAGGTGGACCCGTCGTCGTTCTTGCCGATCATCGGGGTGATGCCGAGGTTGGCGTAGGTGTAACCCGAGTCGACGGACTGCATCTGCGCCAGCGTTGCCTTGGCCGCGGAGACCGCGCCCTGGCCCATCTCGGTGCCGGTGCCCGCGTAGTAGTCCATGGCCATGATGTTGACCACGTCGATCTTGATGCCCGCGGTCTTGGCGGCCTTCAGGATGTTGACGCCGTCGTTGGTCAGCCCGCTGGTCAGCACCGGCAGGGTCATGGAGAACCGGAGGTTCGGGTTGGACGCCTTGAGGTCCTTCATCGCCTGCATCTGGCGGGCCGCGGCGGCGGTGTCGGCGATCGCGGCGCCCTCGACGTCGAAGTCCAGCTGGGTGACGCCGTAGTCGTCGATGATGGCCTGGTACCCGGCGTCGATGCTGCTCTGCGTGGCGCACGTCCAGGCGAGCGGCTCACCGCTCGCCCCGCCCGAGGAGATGATGACGGAGGCGCCCTCGGACTTCGCCCGGGCGATCTCGGGGTCGGTGTAGGAGTCGTTGCCGACGGGGAGCGTGTCGCCCCAGATCTGGTTGCAGCCGACACCGAGGACGAAGGCCGCCGTGTAGGCCTTCAGCCCGTGCCCGGTGATGGCGGTGTCCAGCAGTCCTTCCTGACTGTTCGACATGTCGACGTAGGGGGCAACGGAGTAGACGCTGCCGGCCGCCGCGTTGCCGGCGGGGGCCAGCGCGACGGTGACGCCGGTGGCCGCGAGGGCGAGAGCGCACGCGGAGGCGGCGAGTCTTGCCGGCCTCGGCAGTCTTGCCGGGAATCTTGCCAGGTGCATGACATAACCCCTTTCGGGGGCCCGGGGTGCGAAGAAGGGGCAGGTGAAGAAGGTCGCGAGGGCTTTGGTATATACCAAACAACCGGCCGGAGTCTCCGTCAAGAGGACTAGACCAAGTGTTTACGTGCGGCGGAATGGCCAACTCCGGGCGGCTGGAAGACTGTTACCGGCCACCCGCGGGCGCTGTTACCGCCGTGTGATCCGCCGGCTGCCAAGGTGGGGACATGCGCGTACTGATCGTGGAGGACCACAGGGATCTCGCGGAGAGCCTTGCGCGGGGGCTGCGCCGGCACGCCATGGACGTCGAACTCGCCCACGACGGCGAGCAGGGGCTCACCCGGGCCGCCAGCGGCGCGTACGACGTCGTCGTCCTGGACCGCGACCTGCCGCTCGTGCACGGCGACGACATCTGCCGTGCCCTCGTCCAGCAGGGCTGCCCGTCCCGGGTCCTGATGCTCACCGCCTCCGGCACCCTCGCCGACCGGGTCGAGGGCCTCGGTCTCGGCGCCGACGACTACCTGGCGAAGCCCTTCTCCTTCGCCGAGTTGATCGCCCGAGTCCAGGCCCTCGACAGACGCGACCAGCCCGCCGTACCCCCGGTCCTCACCCGCGGCGACATCGAACTCGACCCCGCCCGCCGCACCGCGCTCCGCGCCGGACGCAGCCTGGACCTGTCACCCAAGGAGATGGCCGTCCTGGAGGTCCTGCTCGCCGCCGCCGGTGCCGTCGTCTCCGCCGAGGAACTCCTGGAACGCGCCTGGGACCGGGACGCCGACCCGTTCAGCAACACCGTCAAGGTCACCGTCAGCAGGCTGCGCCGCAAGCTCGGGGATCCGCCCGTCATCGAGACACTGCCGCACGTCGGCTACCGGATCTGAAGGCCGCCGCAGGGTACGGGCCGCACGGTGTGGGCCGTAAGGCGCCGCGCGTTGTTGCGGGGCGGGGGACGGTACGCGAGCCTGTGAACGGAGTAACCCGGATGTGACCCGGGGTGGGGGACCCTGCCGTCGGTGACCCGTGTTTCGTAGGGGGAGCAATGAGAGTACTGGTGGTGGAGGACCACACGGAGCTCGCGGATTCGATCACGAGAGTGCTGCGCCGCGAGGGCCTCGCCGTCGACACCGCCTACGGCGGCCGGACCGCGCTCGACCTCATCCTGGAGGTCGACTACGACGTGGTCATCCTCGACCGCGACCTCCCCGACGTGCACGGCGACGAGGTCTGCGCCGAACTCGCCACCGAGGGCGTCCGCACCAAGGTGCTCATGCTCACCGCCTCCGCCTCCATCGCCGACCGCGTCGAGGGCCTCGGTCTCGGCGCCGACGACTACCTCGCCAAGCCGTTCGCCTGGGCCGAACTCCTCGCCCGCACCCGCACCCTCGGCCGCCGCGCCCACCCCGTGCGGGAACCCGTCCTCGCCCGCGGCTCCCTCCTGCTCGACCCCGCCCGCCGTACCGCCAGTCACGCCGGCACCCAACTTCCCCTCACCGCGAAGGAGTTCGGCGTGCTCGCCTACCTGCTCGGTGCCGAGGGCCGGACCGTCCCGGCCGACGAGCTGCTCGCCAAGGTGTGGGACGAAGTCACCGACCCCAGCACCACCACCGTCAAGGCCACGGTCAACCGGCTCCGGACCAAACTCGTCGACCGCTCCGTGATCCAGACCGTGCCCGGAGAGGGCTACCGGATCTGACATGGCGACAACCCTGCCGACCCGTGTCCGAGTTCGCGCCCATGCCTGGCTGAGCGGCCCCGGCGCCGCCCGGGTGCGAGCCCTGGTCCGCCACCTCACGCCCCGCCGGGTCCGGGTCCGCTTCGCCATGCTCTTCGGGCTGCTGTTCATCGCCTCCGGCGCGGTCCTGCTCGGCATCACCTACCTGCTCGTCAACCGCCCCACCCACAACGTCGTCACCGCCGTACACGACGAAGGGATGCCGGGAGACGGTTCGCCACCGGGGACCGTCATCCAGCCCGGCCCGGGCTCCGGGTCCCCGCAGGACCTCACCGCGTGGCTCAACGACCAACTGCGCAGGCAGACCGAGCATCTGCACGATGCCCAGATGCACGACCTCCTCGTGCAGTCCGGCACCGCCCTCGCCATCATGGCGGCGATCTCCATCGTGCTCAGCTGGCTCCTGGCCCGGCGCGTGCTCCGGCCCATGCGCACCCTCAACGCCGGCATCGCCCGGATCTCCGCCAGCAACGTGCACGAGCGCCTCGCCGTCGCGGGCCCCCGCGACGAGATCAGCGAACTCGCCGACAGCATCGACGGGCTCCTCGCCAGGCTCGAAGCAGCCCTGGAGTCCCACAAGCGCTTCGTCGCCAACGCCGCCCACGAGCTGCGCACCCCACTCACGGTGGAACGCGCCCTCCTGGAGGAGTCCCTCCTCGACCGCGACGCCACCGCCGAGTCGTTCCGCGAGAACTTCGAGCGCCTGCTGCGGATCAGCACCCACCAGGGAGCCTTGCTGGAATCCCTCCTCACCCTGGCCGTCAGCGAACGGGGCGTGGAACGGACCGAGCCCGTCGACCTGGCCGAGATCAACGAGTCCGTGCTGCTCACCCAAGTCCCGGAGACCCTGCGGAACGGCGTACGGATCGAGGACCACACCGAGCCGACGCCGGTCGCCGGAGACACCGCGCTCCTGGAGCGGCTGGTCGCGAACCTCGTCCACAACGCGGCCTACTACAACGTTCCCGACGGGACCGTGGACATCACCGTGCGGCGCCACGACCGGCGCGCCGTCCTCACGGTCTCCAACACCGGCCCCGAGGTTCCCAAGGACCGGGTCGACCAGCTCTTCGAACCGTTCCAGCGCATGTACCGCACCGCCGGCGACGGCCACCACGGCCTCGGCCTGTCGATCGTCCGCGCCATCGCCGCCGCCCACGACGCCACCCTCACCGCCCGCGCCAGGCCGGGCGGCGGGCTCGTCGTCGAGGTCTCCTTTCCCCTCCTTGTCAAGGCCGGGGAGCGATACGAGGGTTGGTCACAGCCGCGCACGGCCACCGCGTCCAAGTGACCAGAACGGCGGGTTGGACGACACCGTCCGATAGGTATTGTTCTGATGGACCGGCCCCGGTCGTGAACGGGCTCTGACGACGTTTCACCGGGCTTTTCGGTCCACGGGTGGAGATTCCCAGGAGCTTCCCGAGCGGAAGCTCTTTGCCTTGCGTTTCCTGCGAAATGGTGCATTGGGCAGCTGCATGCCCATGGAGAGGGAATAGGGGTTAGGCCTAGACATGAGCGAGCGAATCGGTGGCAGCTTTTCCCTGTCCGACAGCCAGGAGGGAATCTGGCACGCGCAGCGCCTGGGAGGCCCTGGCGCGCTCTACAGCGTCGGGCAGGCCGTCGAGATCACAGGCGCGCTGGACGTGCCCGCCTTCGAGGCCGCGCTGCGCCGGACGGTCGAGGAGACCGAGATCCTGGGCGTGCGATTCGCCGAGGACGCGGTCGGCAGCGCACGCGCCGTACCGCACCCCGCTCGGCGATGGTCGCTGCGCATCGAGGAGCCGGACGGGGGCGGCGGCGACCCGCGGGCGTGGATGGAAACCCGGATGCGCGAGGAACTCGCCGGCGTGGAAGATCCGTGCGGAGAGCAGCTGTTCTCGTTCGTACTCTTCCGTCTCGATTCCCATCGGTACTGCTGGTTCCAGGGCTATAACCACCTGCTGCTCGACGGATATGCATGCACACTGATGGCTCGCCGGGTCGCCGAGATCTATTCGGCCCTCGTCGTGGGCGCGGTATATCCGGAGGCCGAGTTCGTTTCCCTGACCGAGGCACTTGACGAGGAGACGAGGTACCGGAACTCGCCCGAATTCACCGACGACCGACGATATCTGCGCGACCGATTCTCCGACCGGCCGGAATTGGCCGAGGTTCCGCGCCTTTCCGGTGTCTCCGGATTCCTCCAGGAGCCCGGGGCCGAGGCCGGAGCGGTGCTGCGCGAGACAGGCAGCTTCGCACCCGCCGCGACGGACGCGCTGCGCTCCGCGGCGGACAGCGTCGGCCTGCGGACGTCCCGGCTGCTCGCCGCCGCCTCCGGCGCCTTCGTGAGCGGCATGACGGGTTCGGCCGAAGCACTGCTCAGCCTGCCCATGACCGGGCGCGTGGGTGAGACGGACCTGCGGGCCCGCCTCACCCGGGCGAACATGCTGCCCCTACGGTTCCCGGTCCCGGCCGGGGCGAGCCTCCTCGACCTAGCCTGGGCGGCCGACGGGGCCCTCGGTGAACTGCTCCACCACCAGCGGTACCGGGGCGAGCACCTGCGCCGGGACCTGGGCTGGCCGGAGGGCGACCGCCGGCACTTCGGGCCCTACCTGAACATCCTGCCGCCGACAGGGGAGTTGGCCTTCGGCGACTGCCGAGGCGTCGCACGGGACGTGTCGACCCGACTGGTCGAGGACTTCGGGGTGCTGATCGACCGGACGGGCTCCGGGACCGAGATCACCGTCGAGGCGAACGCGGCGCTCTACGACCGGGCATGGGTGCGGGGGGTTCTGCGCTCGCTGGTCGGATTCGTCACGCGGACGGTCGAGAACCCGACGGCGCCGGTGCGGCGGATCGGAGTGGCGGGGGACGACGAACGTGCCCTGATGATGAGCGGGTGGAGCGGTACGGCGCGGGATGTGGACGCGTCGGCGGTGGTGGAGCGGTTCCGTGGGTGGGCGGTGCGGACGCCGGGTGCGACGGCGTTGTGGTTCCGGCAGCAGGCCGTGTCCTATGGGGAGTTGGATGCGTGGTCGGATGCGTTGGCGCGGGGTCTGGTGGCGCGTGGTGTGGGGCGTGAGTCGCGGGTGGGGCTGTGTTTGCCGCGTGGGGCCGAGATGGTGGCCGCGATTCTGGCGGTGTGGAAGGCGGGCGGGGCGTACGTTCCGTTGGATCCGGAGTATCCGTCGGATCGGCTGGCGTTCATGGTGGCCGACAGTGGTGCGGAGTTGGTGCTGGTCGCGGCGGAGACCGTGGACCGGTTGTCGGCTGATGTGGAGTCGGTGCTGCTGGGCGAGGTGGGGACCGACTCGGGGGTGCTGCCGGAGGTCGCCTCCGATCAACTGGCGTACGTCATCTATACGTCGGGGTCGTCGGGGCGTCCGAAGGGTGTGGCGGTGGAGCATGCCTCCGTGGCCAACCTTGCCTCGGCGATGGGTCCCGTCCTTGGTGTGGGGCCGGGACTTACGGGGTTGCAGTTCGCGTCGTTCAGTTTTGATGCGGCGGTGCTGGATGTGGCGGTGACGCTGGCTGCTGGGGGCACGCTGGCGATTGCCTCTTCCGAGGAGCGGCAGGATCCGTCCGCTCTCGCCGCGATGGTCGATGCGGCCGGTGTGGTCACGGCGAGTGTGGTGCCGTCGTTGCTGGGGGTGCTGGAGCCGGGTTCGGTTTCGGGGGTGGGGAACTGGGTGCTGGGTGCGGAGCGGTTGGAGGCCGGTCTCGCGGCGAAGTGGCGTGCGGGTGCCCGGGTGTGGAACACGTACGGGCCCACCGAGGCCACCGTCATCACCACCGCCGTCCTGTTGGAGGAAGGCATCACCGGCGAGGATGTCCCGCCGGCCATTGGCTGCCCGCTGCCCAACGTCCGCACCTACGTCCTGGATGCGTTCTTGCGGCCTGTTCCGGTGGGTGTGGCAGGGGAGTTGTATATCGCGGGTTTGGGTCTGGCCCGTGGATATGTCGGTCGTGCGGATCTGACTGCGGAACGGTTTGTCGCGTGCCCGTTCGGTGATGGCGGGCGGATGTATCGCAGTGGGGATCTGGCCCGGTGGACTTCGGATGGGCAGTTGGAGTTCGTGGGGCGTGCGGATGCGCAGGTGAAGATCCGCGGGTTCCGGGTGGAGCTCGGTGAGGTCGAGGCCGTCCTCGCGGGTCATCCGCTGGTTGAGCGGGCCGTGGTGGTGGTTCGTGACGGCCGGTTGGTCGGATACATCGTTGGGGGCGCGGGCGGCGAGGACGTACGGGAGTTCGCGGCTGCCCGGCTGCCGGAGTACATGGTTCCGTCGGTGGTCGTCGTGCTGGACGTGTTCCCGTTGACCGTCAACGGGAAGATCGACCGAGCCGCGCTGCCGGTCCCGGAGGCTGCGCTGAGCGCAGGTCGGGCTGCGGCGACGCCCGCCGAGGAGGCGTTCTGCGCCCTGTTCGCCGAGGTGTTGGGGCTGGACGAGGTCGGGGTCGGAGATAGCTTCTTCGCGCTGGGCGGCGACTCCATCACAGCGATGCTGCTGGTGTCGCGGTCCCGCCGTGAGGGTCTGGTCGTGGGCGCCCGCCAGGTGCACGAGCTGCGGACACCGGCGCAGTTGGCCGCTGTGGCGACGTCGCTCGACGACATGGCGGACGGCACGCGCCCGGCGGATTCCGCCGTCGGCGAGATACCGCTGACGCCGGTGATGCACGAGGTGCTGGACCGGGTCGGTGCCGAGCGCGTTCGCGCCGTCGTGCAGTCGATGGCGGTCGAGGCGCCGGCTGGACTGGACGAGACGGCGCTGCGCGACGCGATGGCAGCCCTGATGAAGCGTCATGAAATGTTGCGGGCACGGTTGTCGGCGGACGCCGGGGTGTTGGTGGTGCCCGGAGCGGATGCGGTGGATGTGTCCGGGCTGGTGGCTCGGGTGGATGTGGTCGGGGTTGATCCGGCGGTTGTGGTGGGGGAGCAGGTTGAGGCGGCTGTGGGGCGGTTGGATCCTGCGGCCGGGGTGATGGTGCAGGTGGTGTGGCTGGATGCCGGGCCGGATGTGGCGGGCCGACTGGTCGTGGTGGCCAACCACCTGGTCGTAGACACGGTGTCCTGGCAGGTGCTCCTGCCGGATCTGTGGTCCGCGTATGCGGCCCTCACCGAGGGACGGTCTGTGGAGTTGGATCTGGTTCCGGTGTCGTTCCGGGCGTGGGCGCGGGAGTTGGCGGTGGAGGCGGTTCGGCCTGAGCGGGTGGCTGAGCTGGCTGCATGGCGGGCGGTGGTGGAGGGTGAAGGTCCGGATGCGCTGTTGACGGATGTTCCGTTGGATCCGCTGGTGGATGTGGGTGGGACGGTTCGTGAGGTGGCGGTGACCGTTTCGGTGGAGGTGACGGAGGCGCTGTTGGCGGGGGTGCCGGCGGCGTTCCATGCCGGGGTGGATGAGGTGCTGTTGGCCGGGCTGGCCGGGGCGGTTGGTGAGTGGGCTGGGTCTGACGGGTTCCTGGTGGATGTCGAGGGTCACGGCCGGTTGTCGTTGTCCGAGGGGATGGATCTGTCGCGGACGGTGGGGTGGTTCACGTCCTCGCATCCCGTAAGGCTGAGCGTGGCTGCCGATGGTGGTGTGTCGGTGCTCGGGGTGAAGGAGCAGGTGCGGGCGGTACCCGGGGACGGCCTCGGCTACGGCCTCCTGCGATACGTCAATCCGGACACCGCTGGGGAGTTGGCGGGACTGCCGTCGGCACAGGTCGGCTTCAACTATCTCGGTCGTGTGGGCACTGGCGACGGCTTTGGGGCGGGGAGTGCGCCGCAGGCTCCGGTGATGCATGCCCTGGAGTTGCTGGGGTTGGTGCGGGAGTCGGCGGAGGGTCCGGTGCTGGAGCTGCGGTTGGCGTTCCCACTGCGGTTGTTGGGTGTGGGTCGGGCGCGGGGATTGGTGGAGGCGTGGGTTGATGGGTTGACGGGTCTGGTTGCGGATGTGTGTGCGGGGGCGGGTGGTCATTCGCCGTCCGATTTTCCGCTGGTGGCGTTGGACCAGGCCGGGGTGGAGGAGATCGAGGCGGTGGTTCCGGGGCTGGTGGAGGTGCTGCCGATCGCTCCGCTTCAGGAGGGTCTGCTGTTCCACTCGCTGTTTGACGAAGACGGTGTGGATGTCTATGTCGAGCAGTTGGTTGTGGGGCTTGATGGTGAGGTGGACGGTGGCCTGCTGCGGGCGTCGTGGCAGGTGTTGGTGGATCGGCATGCGGCGTTGCGGGCTGGGTTTGTGCAGGTTGGGGGTGTTGCGGGTGCGGTGCAGGTGGTGGTTGAGGGGGTTGTACTGCCGTGGCGTGAGGTGGATGTGACGGGTCTGGGTGACGATGCGGCGGATCGGGTGGGTGTCGAGGAGCGGTCGGCGCGGTTCGATCTAGCGGCGCCGCCGTTGCTGCGGGTGGCGCTGGTGCGGGTCGGTGAGCGTCGTTTCCAGATGGTGGTGACGCTGCATCACCTGTTGTTGGATGGTTGGTCGCTTCCGTTGGTGATGCGGGAGTTGTGGGCGATTTACGCGGCTGGTGGTCGGGCGGTCGGACTGGGTGTGCCGGTGTCGGCCCGGCCGTACTGGGCGTGGTTGGCCGGTCGGGATGTGTCGGTGGCGCTGGAGGCGTGGCGGGCTGAGTTGGCGCCGGTCGAGGAGCCGACACTTGTCGCGCCTACCGAGCCGAGGGCGACGGCGTCCGTCGTCCTGGACCGAGTGACCGACCACGCGAGTGTCGAACTCGTGAACGGCCTGGAGCGGGTTGCGCGTGGTGCCGGTGTGACGCTCAACACCGTGGTGCAGCTGGCTTGGGGGTTGGTGCTGGGGCAGTTGACGGGTCGTCGTGAGGTGGTGTTCGGGGCGACGGTGGCCGGGCGTCCGGCGGAGCTTCCGGGGATGGAGGCGATGCTCGGTCTGTTCATCAACACGCTGCCGGTACGCGTCGATCTGGATGCGGCCCGGTCGGTGAGTGAGGTGCTGGGGGCGCTTCAGGCGCGGCAGTCGGCGTTACTGGACCACCAGCATGTCGGGCTGAGCGAAGTACAGCGGACCGCCGGCCCCGGCGCCACCTTCGACACCCTGCTGGCCTTCGAGAACTACCCGGGCGACCTGGACGCCCAACCCCTCGGCGACGGTCTCACCGTCACGGCCACCGAGCTCCGCGAGTCGACCAACTTCGCGCTGGCGCTAGGGGTTACGCCAGAAGACGGCCTCGCAATCCGTCTCGACTACCGGGCTGACGTGTTCAGGCGCCGGAGCGCCCTGCGGATGGCCCGCCGCCTGGTCCGGGTGTTGGAGCAGATCGCGGCCGATCGGCAACTACGTCTCAGCGACATTGAGTTGTTGGACGAGTCCGAGCGGGCCGCGGTGGTGGAGGAGTGGAACGCCACCGCCCGTCCGACGGAGCCCGGCACGGTGCTGGAGCGGTTCCGTGGGTGGGCGGTGCGGACGCCGGGTGCGACGGCGTTGTGGTTCCGGCAGCAGGCTGTGTCCTATGGGGAGTTGGATGCGCGGTCGGATGCGTTGGCGCGGGGTCTGGTGGCGCGTGGTGTGGGGCGTGAGTCGCGGGTGGGGCTGTGTCTGCCGCGTGGGGCCGAGATGGTCGTGGCCATGCTGGCGGTGTGGAAGGCGGGCGGGGCGTACGTTCCGCTGGATCCGGAGTATCCGTCCGACCGGCTGGCGTTCATGGTGGCTGACAGCGGCGCCGAATGGGTGTTGGTGACACCCGAGACGGCGGATCGGCTGTCGGAGGGCGTCGACACGGTGCGGCTCGACGAGTTGGAGATCGAGTTCGGCGAGGGGCCGGACAGCGCCGTGGATCCGGGCCAACTGGCGTATGTCATCTATACGTCGGGGTCGTCGGGTCGTCCGAAGGGTGTGGCGGTGGCGCATGCCTCCGTGGCGAATCTGGCGTCGGCCATGCGTCCGGTGCTCGGTGTGGATGCCGGGGTGGCGGCGTTGCAGTTCGCGTCGTTCAGTTTCGATGCGGCGGTGCTGGACGTGGCGGTGACGCTGGCTGCCGGGGGCACGTTGGCGATTGCCTCGGCGGAGGAGCGGCAGGATCCGTCTGCTCTCGCCGTGATGGTCGAGGCGGCCGGTGTGGTCGCGGCGAGTGTGGTGCCGTCGTTGCTGGGGGTGCTGGAGCCGGGTTCGGTTTCGGGGGTGGGGAACTGGGTGCTGGGTGCGGAGCGGTTGGAGGCCGGTCTCGCGGCGAAGTGGCGTGCGGGTGCCCGGGTGTGGAACACGTACGGGCCCACCGAGGCCACCGTCATCACCACCGCCGTCCTGTTGGAGGAAGGCATCACCGGCGAGGATGCCCCGCCGGCCATTGGCTGCCCGCTGCCCAACGTCCGCACCTACGTCCTGGACGCGTTCCTACGGCCCGTCCCCGACGGCGTAACGGGTGAGCTCTACGTTGCCGGATCCGGCCTGGCTCGCGGTTACATCAACCGGCCCGACCTGACGGCCGAGCGGTTCGTGGCCTGCCCCTTCGATGACGGCGGACGGATGTATCGGACGGGGGACCTGGCTCGCTGGACCGCCGACGGGCAGTTGGAGTTCGTGGGGCGTGCGGACGCGCAGGTGAAGATCCGCGGGTTCCGCGTGGAGCTCGGTGAGGTCGAGACCGTCCTCGCGGGTCATCCGCTGGTCGAGCGGGCCGCCGTGGTGGCCCGTGACGGTCGGTTGGTCGGATACGCCCTCGGCGACGTGGAAGCCGAGGCGCTGCGGGAGTTGGCCGCCTCTCGTCTGCCGGAGTACATGGTCCCGTCGGTGGTCGTCGTCCTGGACGCGTTCCCGTTGACCGTCAACGGGAAGATCGACCGGTACGCCTTGCCTGCCCCCGACCTCGCGTCCGCCGATACGCGTGCCCCGTCGACCGAGGCAGAGGAGGTGTTCTGCGCCCTGTTCGCCGAGGTGTTGGGGCTGGAGGAGGCCGGGGTCGGGGACAGCTTCTTCGCGCTGGGCGGCGACTCGATCATGTCGATGCAACTCGCGTCCCGGGCCCGTTCCGCGGGCTGGACCGTGTCGCCGCGCCAGATCTTCGAGGAGAAGACGCCCGAGCGGCTGGCACAGGTGGCCGTGGCCTCTTCCGGCACGGGGAGCGCACGGCGCTCGGACACCGGCGTCGGTGAGGTGCCGCTGACCCCGGTGATGCGCGAGCTGCTGGACCGGGTCGGCCCGGAGCGGGTAGGCCGGATCGTCCAGCCGGGTGTGCTGACGGTGCCCCCGGGGCTGGATCGCGAGGCGCTCGTTGATGCCGTGCAGGCCGTGGTGAACCGTCATGAGGTTCTGCGGGCACGGTTGTTGGTGGAGTCCGGGGTGTTGGTGGTGCCGGAGAGCCCCGCGGTGTCGGTTGACGGGCTGGTGGCTCGGGTGGATGTGGTCGGGGTTGATCCGGCGGTTGTGGTGGGGGAGCAGGTTGAGGCGGCTGTGGGGCGGTTGGATCCTGCGGCCGGGGTGATGGTGCAGGTGGTGTGGCTGGACGCGGGTCCGGATGTGGTGGGCCGACTGGTCGTGGTGGCCAACCACCTGGTCATAGACACGGTCTCGTGGCAGATCCTGCTGCCTGATCTTGAGCGGGCCCTCACGATGCTCGTCGAGGGACGGTCTGTGGAGTTGGATCCGGTTCCGGTGTCGTTCCGGGCGTGGGCGCGGGAGTTGGCGGTGGAGGCGGTTCGGCCGGAGCGGGTGGCTGAGCTGGCTGCATGGCGGGCGGTGGTGGAGGGTGAAGGTCCGGATGCGCTGTTGACGGATGTTCCGTTGGATCCGCTGGTGGATGTGGGTGCGACGGTTCGCGAGGTGGCGGTGGCCGTTTCGGTGGAGGTGACGGAGGCGCTGTTGGCGGCGGTGCCGGCGGCGTTCCATGCAGGGGTGGACGAGGTGCTGTTGGCCGGCCTGGCCGCGGCGGTCGGTGAGTGGGCCGGGTCTGACGGGTTCCTGGTGGACGTCGAGGGGCACGGGCGAGAGCCGTTGCCGGGTATCCCGGATCTGTCGCGGACGGTGGGCTGGTTCACGTCCTCGCATCCCGTAAGGCTGAGCGCGGCTGTCGATGGTGGTGTGTCGGTGCTCGGGGTGAAGGAGCAGGTGCGGGCCGTGCCCGGGGACGGCCTCGGCTACGGGCTGCTCCGCTGGCTGAACCCGGACACCGTGGACGAGTTGGCGGTTCTGCCGCCGGCGCAGGTCGGCTTCAACTACCTCGGTCGCGTGGGTTCTGCTGAGGGTTTCGGGGCCGGTGGCGCGTCCGATGCTCCGGTGATGCACGCGGTGGAACTGTTGGGGTTGGTGCGGGAGTCGGCGGAAGGTCCGGTGCTGGAACTGCGGTTGGCGTACCCGGAGCGGTTGTTGGGTGTGGGTCGGGCGCGGGGATTGGTGGAGGCGTGGGTTGATGCGCTGACGGGTCTGGTCGCGGATGTGTGTGCGGGGGCGGGTGGTCATTCGCCGTCCGATTTCCCGCTGGTGGCGTTGGACCAGGCCGGGGTGGAGGAGATCGAGGCGGTGGTTCCGGGGCTGGTGGAGGTGCTGCCGATCGCTCCGCTTCAGGAGGGTCTGCTGTTCCACTCGCTGTTTGACGAAGACGGTGTGGATGTTTATGTCGAGCAGTTGGTTGTGGGGCTTGATGGTGAGGTGGACGGTGGCCTGCTGCGGGCGTCGTGGCAGGTGTTGGTGGATCGGCATGCGGCGTTGCGGGCTGGGTTTGTGCAGGTTGGGGGTGTTGCGGGTGCGGTGCAGGTGGTGGTTGAGGGGGCCGTACTGCCGTGGCGTGAGGTGGATGTGACGGGTCTGGGTGACGATGCGGCGGATCGGGTGGGTGTCGAGGAGCGGTCGGCGCGGTTCGATCTAGCGGCGCCGCCGTTGCTGCGGGTGGCGCTGGTGCGCGTTGGCGACCGTCGGAACCAGATGGTGGTGACGCTGCATCACCTGCTCCTCGACGGTTGGTCGCTCCCGTTGGTGATGCGGGAGTTGTGGGCGATCTATGCGGCCGGTGGTCGGGCGGTCGGACTGGGTGTGCCGGTGTCGGCCCGGCCGTACTGGGCGTGGTTGGCCGGTCGGGATGTGTCGGTGGCGCTGGAGGCGTGGCGGGCTGAGTTGGCGCCGGTCGAGGAGCCGACACTCGTCGCGCCCACTGTCGCCGGGACGGACGCCGTGTTGGCTCGGTCGGTCACGTTCGAGGTGCGGGAGGGGCTGGCCGACGGCCTGGAGCGGGTTGCGCGTGGTGCCGGTGTGACGCTCAACACCGTGGTGCAGCTGGCCTGGGGGTTGGTACTGGGGCAGTTGACGGGTCGTCGTGAGGTGGTGTTCGGGGCGACGGTGGCCGGGCGTCCGGCGGAGCTTCCGGGGATGGAGGCGATGCTCGGTCTGTTCATCAACACGCTGCCGGTACGCGTCGATCTGGACGCGGCCCGGTCGGTGAGTGAGGTGCTGGGGGCGCTTCAGGCGCGGCAGTCGGCGTTGCTGGACCACCAGCATGTCGGGCTGAGCGAAGTACAGCGGACCGCCGGCCCCGGCGCCACCTTCGACACGCTCCTGGCCTTCGAGAACTACCCGGGCGATCCGGCGGCACAGCCGTCAGTGGCGGGCCTGACGATTTCAGGCGTCGCGTCGCGCGAGTCGACGAGCTTCGCGCTGGCACTGGGCGTCCGGCCTGAGGAGGGGCTGACGCTACGGCTTGACTATCGCCCGGACGCCTTCGACGGCGGCGCCGCCCGGACCCTGATCGATCGCGTGGTGCGCGCGTTGGAGCGGCTCGCGGCGGATCCGGAGGTCCGGCTCGCCGAGCTTGAGCTGTTGGACGAGTCCGAGCGGGCAGCGGTGGTGGAGGAGTGGAACGCCACCGCCCGTCCGACGGAGCCCGGCACGGTCCTCGACCGGTTCCGACGGTGGGCCGTGGAAACTCCGGACGCGACGGCCGTCCGGTCCGGCGACCAGTCGCTGTCGTACGCCGAGTTGAACGTGCGCTCGGACGCTGTCGCTCGCGGTTTGGTGGCGCGGGGTGTGGGGCGTGAGTCGCGGGTGGGGCTGTGTCTGCCGCGCGGAACCGAGATGGTGACCGCGGTCCTGGCGGTGTGGAAGGCCGGCGGGGCGTACGTTCCGTTGGATCCGGAGTATCCGTCCGACCGGCTGGCGTTCATGGTGGCCGACAGTGGTGCGGAGTTGGTGCTGGTCGCGGAGGAGACCGCGGACCGGCTGTCGGCCGAGGTGGAGACTGTTCTGCCCGCGGAGCTGGAGACCGAGTTCGGCGAGGGGCCGGACAGCGCCGTGGATCCGGGCCAACTGGCCTACGTGATCTATACGTCGGGGTCGTCGGGTCGTCCGAAGGGCGTGGCGGTGGAGCATGCCTCCGTGGCCAACCTCGCCTCGGCGATGGGTCCCGTCCTTGGTGTGGGACCGGGGCTTACGGCGTTGCAGTTCGCGTCGTTCAGTTTCGATGCGGCGGTGCTGGATGTGGCGGTGACGCTGGCTGCTGGGGGCACGCTGGCGATCGCTACGACGGAGGAGCGGCAGGATGCCGGTGCTCTGGCGGCCATGGTCGATGCGGCCGGTGTGGTCGCGGCGAGTGTGGTGCCGTCGTTGCTGGGGGTGCTGGAGCCGGGTTCGGTTCCAGGGGTGGGGAACTGGGTCTTGGGCGCGGAGCGGTTGGAGGCCGGTCTCGCGGCCAGGTGGCGTGAAGGCGCCCGCGTGTGGAACACCTACGGCCCGACGGAGGCCACCGTCATTACCACTGCCGTCCTGTTGGAGGAGGGCATCACGGGTGATGACGCGCCGCCGGCGATCGGCTGCCCGTTGCCGAATGTGCGTACCTATGTGCTGGATGGGTTCTTGCGGCCTGTTCCGGTGGGTGTGGCGGGTGAGTTGTATATCGCGGGTTTGGGTCTGGCCCGTGGTTATGTCGGTCGTGCGGATCTGACGGCGGAACGGTTTGTCGCGTGTCCGTTCGGTGATGGTGGCGGGCGGATGTATCGCAGTGGGGATCTGGCCCGGTGGACTTCGGATGGGCAGTTGGAGTTCGTGGGGCGTGCGGATGGGCAGGTGAAGATCCGCGGGTTCCGGGTGGAGCTCGGTGAGGTCGAGGCTGTCCTTGCCGCGCACGCGCGGGTCGAGCGGGCCGTGGTGGTGGTTCGTGACGGCCGCTTGATCGGCTACACCGTCGGTGACGTGGACGGCGAGGACGTACGGGTCTTCGCGGCCGCCCGGCTGCCGGAGTACATGGTTCCGTCGGTGGTCGTCGTGCTGGACGTGTTCCCGTTGACCGTCAACGGGAAGATCGACCGAGCCGCGCTGCTGGTCCCGGAGGCTGCGCTGAGCGCAGGTCGGGCTGCGGCGACGCCCGCCGAGGAGGCGTTTTGCGCCCTGTTCGCCGAGGTATTGGGGCTGGACGAGGTCGGGGTCGGAGACGGGTTCTTCGCGCTGGGCGGCGATTCGATCATGTCGATGCAGCTCGCCTCGCGGGCTCGTCGTTCCGGTTGGGTGGTGACCCCCCGGCAGATCTTCGAGGAGAAGACCCCGGAGCGGCTGGCACTGGTGGCGGCTGAGACCGAGGAAGCGACCACGAAGGTCATGGACACGGGTGTCGGTGAGGTGCCGCTGACCCCGGTGATGCACGAGCTGCTGGACCGGGTCGGCCCGGAGGCTGTACGGCAGATCGTCCAGCCGGCGGTCATGGCGGCGCCGGCGGGACTTGACCTTGAGGTGCTTGTCGCCGCCCTGGACGCGGTGATGACGCGTCATGAAATGTTGCGGGCACGGTTGTTGGTGGAGTCCGGGGTGTTGGTGGTGCCCGGAGCGGATGCGGTGAATGTGTCCGGGCTGGTGGCTCGGGTGGATGTGGTCGGGGTTGATCCGGCGGTTGTGGTGGGGGAGCAGGTTGAGGCGGCTGTGGGGCGGTTGGATCCTGCGGTCGGGGTGATGGTGCAGGTGGTGTGGCTGGACGCGGGTCCGGATGTGGTGGGCCGACTGGTCGTGGTGGCCAACCACCTGGTCGTCGACACGGTCTCGTGGCAGATCCTGCTGCCTGATCTTGAGCGGGCCCTCACGATGCTCGTCGAGGGACGGTCTGTGGAGTTGGATCTGGTTCCGGTGTCGTTCCGGGCGTGGGCGCGGGAGTTGGCGGTGGAGGCGGTTCGGCCGGAGCGGGTGGCTGAGCTGGCTGCATGGCGGGCGGTGGTGGAGGGTGAAGGTCCGGATGCGCTGTTGACGGATGTTCCGTTGGATCCGCTGGTGGATGTGGGTGCGACGGTTCGCGAGGTGGCGGTGACCGTCCCGACGGAAGTGACGTCTGCCCTGTTGGCGGCGGTGCCGGCGGCGTTCCATGCCGGGGTGGATGAGGTGCTGTTGGCCGGCCTGGCCGGGGCGGTCGGCGAGTGGGCCGGGTCTGACGGGTTCCTGGTGGACGTCGAGGGGCACGGGCGAGAGCCGTTGCCGGGTATCCCGGATCTGTCGCGGACGGTGGGCTGGTTCACGTCCTCGCATCCCGTACGGCTGAGCGCCGGTGCCGATGGTGGTGTGTCGGTGCTCGGGGTGAAGGAGCAGGTGCGGGCGGTGCCCGGGGACGGCCTCGGCTACGGCCTCCTGCGGTACGTCAATCCGGAGACCACCGACGAGTTGGCGGGGTTGCCCTCGGCGCAGGTCGGCTTCAACTACCTCGGGCGCGTAGGGACGGGCGAGGGCTTCCGGGCGGGAGGTGCGCCCGATGCTCCGGTGATGCACGCGGTGGAACTGCTCGGATCGGTACGCGAGCTGGCAGACGGCCCAGTGTTGGAACTGGTGCTGGCCTGGCCGGAACGGTTGATGGAGGCCGACCGGGCACGCGCGCTGCTGGAGGCGTGGGCGGAGGCACTGTCAGCACTGATGGCGCAGGTCCGCGACGGGGCCGGCGGCCATTCCCCCTCTGACTTCTCGCTGGTTTCCCTCTCTCAGGAGGGTGTGGAGGAGCTGGAGTCGGCGGTGTCCGGTCTGGAGGATGTGTGGTCGCTGTCCCCGCTCCAGGAGGGTCTGCTGTTCCACGCGTCTCTCGATGACGGCGCTGGGGCGGATGTGTATGCAGGTCAGCGTGCGCTTGCTCTGGACGGGCCTTTGGACGCTGGTCGGTTGCGGGCGTCGTGGGATGTGGTGGTGGGGCGGCATGCGATTTTGCGTGCGGGGTTCCATCGGCTGGTGTCGGGTGAGGCGGTGCAGGTCGTCGCGCGGGAGGTGGAACTGCCGTGGCATGAGGTCGACTTGAGTGGTCTGTCGGAGGCTGATGCGGAGGCTGAGGCGGCCCGGTTGTCCGGGGAGGAGTTGTCGGCCGGGTTTGAACTCGGGCGGGCTCCGCTGCTGCGGTTGCTGCTGTTCCGCCTGGGCGAGCGGCGTCATCGGCTGGTGTTGACGACCCATCACATCGTGCTCGACGGCTGGTCGTTGCCGATCCTCCTGAACGAGCTGCAGACGGTGTACCGGGCGGGCGGCGGCGCCCAGGCGTTGCCTGCGGTCCGGTCGTACCGGGATTACCTGTCGTGGCTCGGTCGTCAGGATCGGGAGGCTGCGCGGGTTGCGTGGCGGGAGGAGTTGGCGGGGGCGGAGGAGCCGACGCTGGTTGCTCCGGTGGATCCGGCTCGGCTGCCGATGCGGCCGGAAGCGGTGCGTGTCGAGTGCGGCGCCGGGCTGACACGGGCGCTGGAGGAGCTGACGCGGGAGCGCGGGTTCACCATGGCGACGGTGGTGCAGGGTGCGTGGGCTCTGGTGCTGGCTCGTCTGTCGGGGCGCCGGGATGTGGTGTTCGGGACGACGGTTGCCGGGCGGCCGGCGGATCTGCCGGGTGCGGAGTCGTTGATCGGGCTGTTCATCAACACCCTTCCGGTACGGGTCCAGACGGATGGCAGGGAATCCGTACTCGAACTGCTGGACCGACTGCAGCGCCGCCAACTCGGCGTGATGGGCCACCAGCATCTCGGGCTGGCGGAGATCAAGCAGGTTGCCGGGCCGGGGGCGGAGTTCGACACGCTCGTCGTCTACGAGAACTATCCGCAGTCCGCCGAGGCGATGCCGGATGACCCCGACGCTCTTGTCATTCGGCCGGGTGGCCGGACGCGGGATGCCAGTCACTATCCGTTGGGGTTGATTGTCGCGCCGGGTGAGCGGATGGAGTTGCAGCTGGATCATCGGCCGGACCTGTTCGACCGGGCGCAGGCTGATGAGGTGTTGGCGGCGTTGGTGCGGGTGTTGGAGCAGTTCGCCGAGGACCCGGAGATGCCTCTCGGCCGACTTGGGTTGTTGGGCGGGGCGCGGTTGGAGCGTGTGACGCGGGACTGGCAGGACGTGTCCTCTGAGGTGCCTTGCGGGACGTTGCCTGAGCTGCTTGCGGAGCAGGTGCGGCGGACGCCGGACGCGCCGGCGCTTGAGTCGGGTGAACGCGGGCTGACGTATGCGGAGTTGGAGGCTGAGGCGGGTCGGCTGGCGCGGTATCTGATTGCTGCGGGGGTGGGTCCGGAGCGGCGGGTTGCTGTGGTGGCTGAGCGGTCGGTGGGCACGGTGGTGGCGTTGCTGGCGGTCTCGATGGCGGGCGGGGCCTTCGTCCCGCTGGACCCGGGGCATCCCGCCGAGCGCCTGGCCCTGGTGTTGGAGGACGCGGATCCGGTCGTGGTGCTGTGCACGCAGGCGGGCCGTGCGGTGTTGCCCGAGGCGAACCAGGCCGGGGCGATTGCCTTGGACGATCCGGAGGTGTCCGCTGTCGTGGCGGGCTGTGTGCCGGGTCGGGTGGTGGATGCGGAGCGGATTGTGTCGTTGGGGGTGGCGAATGCGGCGTATGTGATCCATACCTCGGGTTC